>JAJCZM010000015.1 GCA_029262375.1 Deltaproteobacteria bacterium | reverse complement strand
CGCGTATCGGGGCTCGAGGCGAACTTCACTAGCGCACCATCGCTGCTCGAGGTTGGCGAAGATGGCATGGTCACCGTTTCCATCGAGGGCGGGGAGCCTCCCTTCGACGTAACGCTCGCATCGAATCGCGAGGAAGTAACGGAGTCGTTCGTATTCGACACCCCAACCGCAGCACCGGGCGGATTCATCACCGAGGAGCGAACGGTCGCGATCCCGTTCACACTGGAAGAAGCCGGCGAGCATGAGCTAACCGTTTCTGTCTCAGCGGATGGACAGAGCAGTTCCGCGACAATTCTCGTCGACGCGGTCGTCATCACACCGCTGACGCAACGGACGTGGGTGAAGATCCACACGCAGTTTAACCCCGATGGCTTGCCGTTAGTCCTGGAGACCGTCTCGCCCTTCTCTCGCCAAGTGGTCGAATGCGTACCGCCGAGAATCGACGACGATCTGATGATCTTCGAGAAGCGGGTTCAGCTCGAGTTCACTCCAGTAGTGACGCGAAACGTACGTTTCGAAGGTGTGTTCGAAATCCCACCGGACTCTGTTCCAGCCGCCGACGACTTGACGCTCGACTTCAGCGTAGCGTCAGAGGGATTCGATTCGGGAAGCGTAGGGAGCACCTCCGTTACATCCGGCTACCGGCGCAACGACTCGTTCCGCGGTGACATCATCGCACTGCACACCTGTGCACATCGCAACGTAAGCCCACCCTGCCAATTCGGCGGCGAAGACCGACCGAAAACCGACATGGGTAGCGCAGATGGTTTTCTCGACGAACTCGACGAACCCATTGGAACCATCCGTCGAATCACAGCCGCATTCGATCACAGCAGTAACTTCGAATGCCGCGTCGAATGGACGTACGAGCTCATGGGGCCTGAAGAATGATCAGGCGCACCCGAGTACGTTCTCGCGGCAGCGGCGCGCGCGCGATCGCCGCCGGCCTACTCGCGTGCGCGGGCACGTTGGTCGCAACAGCTGCCGAGAGCACGCCGCTACCCGAGCCCGACGCCGTGTATCACGGAACGATTGCGCCGGACGCCGGATCGGGCCCGTTCGTCGTCGAACTGCGACGTGATACTGAAGTGCTCGATCAGGACGTCCTAGCGGCGCAAGGCGACACGTTCGTATTGCGCGCCAAACTCGAACGTCCGGTTGCGCCGCAAGCAGCTCGAACGTCCGGGACCGCACGTGTCGGCGACCAGATCGTCTTCTATGTCGATGATGTGGAGCAGACAGGGAGGACGATCATGAACCGCGGAGAGATCGTAGCCATCGACCTCTCCGAAACACCCACCTGCGGCACACCGGTTAGCGGCAACACCGGCGGGCCCACTGCATCGGATGCCTTGTTCGTCCTGCGAGCCGCGGTGGGGTTGGATGTCTGCACACCGGCATGCTCGTGCGACGTCGACGGCTCCGGCTCGACGGCCGCGTCCGATGCACTACTCGTGCTCAGCGCAGCAGTTGGGCTCAGCGTAACGCTGGACTGCGCAGGCTGCCCGTAAAGACCTCGCCCCTAGCGCAGGCGGAACCGAGTTCGGGATTTCACGCCACGACCAGTCCCGTTTTCGCGAACGGCTCGCGGCGTGGCTTTTTCTGGCGACGCCCAACTGCGACCCGGCGCCACATCGATCGAATGGTAACGAAGAGAGGTAAGGCAAAGCTACTGCCGCCTTCTTGCGTCTGGGCCGCCGTTCGCGCACGTTCGCTGGCGGGAGCGCCACCTACATGAACCGACCTCTAATGCGTCTCGCCATCGCCGTGGCAGCGTTTGCCTTCGTCGCCCTCGCGCCTTCGTCGGCACGCACGGCCAACGTCCCGTTCGGTTCGCATTCGTTTGCGTACCCCGCTGGAACGATCCTCCCGAACCACGTCGGCCAGGCCGTATTGGATCAAGCGGTGCGCGATTTCTACGACGAATGGAAGGCCGCCTATCTATCGCAACAATGCGGTTCGGGTCGTTACCTCGTCCTGAGCAATACCCAGGCGGGTAACCTGACCGTCTCGGAAGCTCACGGCTACGGTATGATCATCACTGCCATCATGGCCGGGCACGATCCAGCGGCTCAGACTATCTTCGACGGCATGCACGCGTACTTTCGTGATCACCCCACCGCTACTCACAGCAACCTGATGTCGTGGTACCAGAACACGTCGTGCAACGACGCGCAGGGAAACGACAGCGCATCGGACGGCGATCTCGATATCGCGTTCGCGCTCCTGCTCGCGGACCGGCAATGGGGTAGCGCGGGAACGATCGACTACATGGCCGAGGCGCTGTCAATGATCACGGATATAAAGGACGGCGAACTCGATACGACCTCGCGCTACGTCACACTCGGCGATTGGGTCACGCCGGCGAGCGGATCGTTCTACACGGCTACCCGAACGTCCGACTTCATGATGGATCACTATCGTAGCTTCGAGGCCGCGAGCGGCGATAGCGACTGGAACGGCCTGCTCGACGAAAGCTATGACATCATCGACGCGATCCAGACCAACTACAGCGCGGCGACCGGACTACTTCCCGATTTCGTGAAGAACCCCCTCACTTCACCGGCACCCGCCGACCCCGGATTCCTGGAAGGCCCCAACGACGGTCGCTATTCGTACAACGCCTGCCGCGACCCTTGGCGCATCACGACCGACTATCTCGTCTCGGGCGACGCCCGCGCAAAAACGGCGGTCGACGCGATCAACGCATGGATTCGCGCCGAGACTGCGGACTCGCCATCGGACATCCGCGCGGGATACACGCTAGCGGGGTCGCCGGTTTCCGGTTCCAACTATCTCTCGATGGCCTTCGTTGCACCGCTCGGTGCCGGCGCAACGGTCGACGCGACGAACCAAACTTGGCTCAATGACCTCTGGGACCTCATCGACGCCACGCCGCTCGCCGCCGAGGGCTACTACGAGAACACGCTCAAGCTGCTCGCGATGATGACGATGTCCGGAAATTGGTGGCCGCCGAGCGCAACGATCTGCGGCGACGCGAGCGTCGGTCCCGGTGAAGAATGCGACGATGGGAACGCAATCGACGGCGATGGTTGCGACACCAACTGCACAAACACGGCTTGCGGGAACGCCGTCGTAACGGCCGGTGAACAGTGCGACGACGGAAACGTCGCCGTCGGCGATTGCTGCGACGCTGCATGCCAATACGAGGCTACCGGATCGACCTGCGACGATGACGAATCGTGCAGCGCGATCGACGAATGCGACGGCGCCGGAACATGCGTCGGCATCGTTGATCCTGATCCCAGCTGCCTCACACCGTTGGTCGAGCGCAAGTCTTCCGTGCGCTTGAAGGACAACGGTGCGTCGGATTCGCTGAGCTGGAAATGGAGAGGCGGCCCGGAAGTGCTGGTCAGCGCCTTCGGTGTGCCTACCGTCGCCGACGACTATCGGCTGTGTGTCTACGACACGAACGGCGCGACGACATCAATCGTGATGAGTCGACTCGTCCCCGCGGGGGCAACCGACTGGACCAATCTCGGCGCGAAGGGATTCAAGTACAAGAACTCCAGCGGCGCACCCGACGGACTGACATCGCTCAAACTTCGCCCGGGCGCCGAAGGCAAAGCCAAAGTGCTGGTCAAAGGGAAAGGGTCGAACCTCGGGGTCGCGAACCTGGGCTTCCTCGAATCGGCGACCATCACCGTCCAACTGCACGCCGCTTCGGGCGCATGCTTCGGCGCGAGTTACTCCGCCGAGTTCATTAAGAACGACAGCGCGCAGTTCAAAGACAAAAGCGATCCGTAGGACGGTCGCAACGGCAAACCGACTTCGGGATTTCACGTCACGATTATTCCCATTTCTGCGAACGGCTATCGCCGCCCATGCTCATTTTCTCGGTGTTTTTGCTACGCTGAAGTCCTCGTCCAAATGGCACGAAGCGTGCTTAAAACACGGGTAGAGACATTGGAGACAGATGCATACGGCGAGGGAATCCATCTCGATTGCTGAAACAGCCACGGTCGAGCCCGACTATTGGATGGCGTTGGCCGGCAATCCTCCCGTTGCGTGGCGGGATCTAGAGGTCGATCTACCGGGTCGCGGCCGCACCTCCGTTCGCGAGGTCGAGGGCCCGACCGAAGATGCTCCGACGTTGGTCCTGCTGCACGGCTTGGCTGCGACCGGACGTCTGAACTGGTTCACATCGCTCGGCGCGTTGGCCAAGTATTTTCGCGTCATCGTCGTCGATCATCGCGGTCACGGTCGCGGTATTCGAACACATCATTTTCGACTGGCGGACTGCGCCGACGATGCGGTCGCGATTGCCGACCATCTCGATGTCGAGTCGATGATCGCCGTCGGCTACTCGATGGGCGGCCCGATCGCGAAACTGTGTTGGAGCAGGCATCCAGATCGTGTGCGCGGCCTGGTCTTGTGCGCGACGGCGAACCACTTCGTACGGCCGGAAGCACGCGGTCTTGCCACCGCGGTATGGCCCGGCATCGTCGTCACCGCTCGGCTTGCACCGAAGTTCTTTTTGAACCGGATTACCGACGGCATGACGCGCGGCCTTCCGGAGGGCGAGCGGCGTGACCGTGCAATCGCCGAAATGGCAGGTTCCGACCCGGCGACGTTGATGCAGGCCGCGAGGGCCACGATTCGGTTTTCGTCGCGAGATTGGGCGACCAATATCGACATCCCAACGGGCGTCGTCATCACGACCAAGGATCAGCTGGTGTCGCCGAAGCGACAACTACAGCTCGCGGAGTCCATCCCCAACGCAAAGATCTTCAAGGTGCCGGGCGATCACTTGGCCTGTGTTAGTTCGGCGGGGCGTTTCGTTCCTGCGTTGGTGAAGGCGTGTCGGTACGTCGACGAACAGGCCGGCGACTGAGTCCTTCGAGTTCGTCGAGGCTATCTTCAAACAACTCTGCAATCCGATGCGGATCCGGAATCGCTTCCGGGTCGGTATCGATCCCGATGTGAAATGTCCCGTCGTACGAAAGCAGCGCCATGACCAAGGGCGTGCCTTCTACAACGCTCGCGAACGGATGGATCGCGTCTACCCGCGCACCTGCCATGTAGCGCGTTTCGGTCATGCCGGGCACGTTCGTACAAGCGACATTGATCTTGCCGAGGCTCTGTTTCGCCACCCACCGCAGCAGGAAGCCCGGAACCATCGCCGCCGTTTCTGCAAGCAACGGGTAGTTCTCGCCGCGATGGTCGGCCTTTGCGGCGCGGGTCTGTTCGATAATGCGTTCGAGGCGCTTGCGCGCATTCTTCTCAGCAACCGGCAACGAAATCGTGAGCGTGCCGACCTGGTTTCCCAACGCGCCTGCGTCTTTCGCACTGCGTAGATTGATCGGCACCATGCAGTTCAACGACTCGAGATGAATTCGACGATGCCGGTGATAGCGGCCAAGCGTGCCTGCCAACGCGGTGAGTACCACGTCGTTGATCGTGACACCCAGCGGCGCCTTGATCGCCTTCAGTCGCGCAGTGGGAACATCGAAGATGTCGAAGCGTCGCGATAGCCCGCAACTATTGCTCGCAATCGGATCGTCGATCACCGGCGCAGCCAAATCCGACAACGCCCCGCCCAGTCCACGGATCGCGCGCGTGGCCTCTTGCGCGCTCTCGACGGGATGTCGCATGAGTTGCCAGGGAGTCGTCGCCGCGCGCACCACGAGCTTCGCAGATTCACGAGCGTTGTGAGAGGCCAACCGCGCGAGTCGTGCGGCCGCACTCGGTTGAACCGTGTGTGTTCGCGATTTCGGCCCTACGTTGTTTCGCCTTTGTACCACCTCCGGTTTCGGCTGCGACAGCGCATTGAGGATGGCCAACGAACCGACTCCGTCTACCATCGAGTGGTGCATCTTCCAGAACAGCGCAGTGCGTCCACCTTCGAGACCTTCGATACCGTAGGCTTCCCAAAGCGGGCGTTCACGGTCGAGCGGCGTCGCGAAAAGCGCCGCAGTAAGGTCCAAGAGATCGCGCTTCCGACCGCCGCTCGGAAGCGACACGTGTCGTACGTGGTAGGCGACGTCGAAATGTTCGTCGTGAACCCACTCGGGAAGACCGATGTGCATCGGCATTTCGAGCACGCGCTGCTGCAAGCGGGGAACTGCGCCGATGGCGCGTTGTACACAATGATCGAGTTCGCGAGGAGTCAGGGGCCCGTCGAGGAGATACAGCCCGGCGATGATCGGGCGAAAGATCGGCATCGCCGATTCGGCGTACCAAAACATGGCATCGGTAGCGGCCATGCGACTGGCCGGATGGCGCTTGCTCGACATACTGACTCCCGTGTGCGCGATCGCGGGCGTGCGATCGGATACAGTCACAACACTCTTGGTTGAGTCTTACGACATCGGCAATACGGAACCAAGAGCGACAGAGTCAGTCGGGCAACACTTTCTTACGTTCGGATGCTTGCGTGACGGAGCCCGCCTCCCAGAGCCGATCCCTTCCTACGATTAGGAAACGATCGGCCCGGGAAACGGCCAGCCATGACGTGCAGATTCGTCTGAGCACCAGATGAGCTGCCGGGTTTCGAGCCGCCTGTTCGCGGCCCGAGCAAACCCGATTCAGCACTGATGCGTCGATTAGATCACTGGTTGTCGCAGTCGTCGGTCCGACACTCTTCAATGCACGTGCTGTCGGTCGCAGCGCATGCACAGGCCGGGTCAAGGCACCCATAGCCATCCGTGTCGTCGGAGGATGCTGGATCGTTGTCAGCCGTCGTTGGATCGACTCCGTCGGCGTTGCACTCGTCGCCCACACAGGGTGAATCGTCGCACGATCCACACATGTCGCAGGCGTCGTAGCAGCAGTCACCGTACCACGCGCACTCCCAGTCACAGTAACAACCGGCCGGCGCTTGTCCGCCGCATGATTCGGCTGCCCAACAAGTACAATCCGGGCCTTCGCACGGCTCGGGTTCCCAATCGCCGCCGCCCCCGTATATCGCGTTGTTGCAGTCGAACCATTCGTGGCTCACGTCGAACTGGGAACAAGCACCGTTGAGATCCATCATGTTGACGTCGATCACGGCCTCGGGGCGAATGTCGCAGTCATAGGATTCACTGGCGCTGAAGAAGATCTCCGGGACACCGGACATCTCGGTGAGGTCGGCACCAATGACAGCGTCGACGAACTGGCTCGACCCTTCGAAATCCAGCTCGGTGGAGTCACCGTCCCACGCCTGCACTTCGGTATACGACGACCAGGTGTAGTCAGTGGCGTTGCTCATACCGAGTTTCGCCGCTCCGTCTCCCAAGGCGATTCGTTCGACGTCGTAGTCCTCACCCGCGACGTTGAGGTCCAACGTTTCGGCCACCGCCGTCACCCGGTTGGTGTATTCCCAACTGTTTTGCCCGTCGCTGTAACGACCACCGTCGTATCCGTCGACGGCAAGGGAATCGATGGCGCTACCCAATACCGCACTTTGGGCAACGGTCGTCTGACCGTAGTTGGCACCATCGAGCCACTCGCTTCCGTGACTGGTCGCGATCGTTTTCGTGCCCACGAGTTGCCCCAGAGCGTTGAGGTCGGCACCGACTCGGATTTGGTGCGCGAACCGACCGCCCCCCCAATCGTCTTCCGACACGCCCTTAGCTACCATCACGAATCCCGATCCATCGATGGTTTGGCGAATGTACTCGTTTTGCCGAAGTCCACTGGACGCGTAGTTGCACGTGAATAGTTCGACTTCCTTGATCGAGTCGCCGCTGCGATCGAATCGCATTCTCACCACCGCCGGCGCGTTGAAGTATTCGTTGTACATCGGCATCGCGTCGGTCAAGTTCAGTTGGAACGTGTGATAATCGCCGTCGTAGATATCGATGCCGTCAAGTTCCAGATCCGCAAACGCGTTCTGGATGTAACAGAGCACCTTGTCAGCTTCGGCGGCTGCACGCAGAGTCGTACGCGTCATCGATGCGATCTGACAAGCCGCCATGCTGCTGTTCTCGTCGAAGGTCGAATCGTCCATCTCTCCGAGTAGGATTCCCGGCGAAACCGCGCTGCCCAACTCTCCTCCGAACAGAAACGAAGATTCCGCACCGTCGGCTACTACGGGACTGGTAGCCCGCGGAAGTCTATCCAATGTCGTCAACGCGACCCCCGGACAACGAAACACCGTCGGTCCCCCGACGGCGTAGTCGAGTACAGCCAATGCATCGGTCGCCGCAATGAGACCGTTGCCGTCAACGTCGCATGCTTCGAGTGTGCAACTGCTAGCGCCGACCGCCGTGCTGAGTACACCGAGTGAATCGGTTGCCGAGACCACGCCGCTGTTGTCGAAGTCACCGCATGTCGCTGCGCGAACTTCGCTCGCCGACACGCTCGCAATTGCGCAGATCAGTGCGAACCGAATCGCCTGCTTGAATATGTTCATCGTTCCCCCCTTGCAGATCAGGTCGCAACCGACACGGTTGCGACGCCACA
Source organism: Deltaproteobacteria bacterium (assembly GCA_029262375.1). Lineage (GTDB taxonomy): Bacteria > Desulfobacterota > Binatia > UBA1149 > SPBQ01 > JAJCZM01. The sequence goes on along the minus strand of JAJCZM010000015.1, from coordinate 39,872 downwards.
CATTCGACGGCCTGTGTAGGCTCGACGGGTCGGCGGCGCGACCTCATTGCAATCGCGTGGCCAGCGCCGAAACGCGGCGCTGGCAGAACAACGAGCTTCCGAAACCTCGCACGATACGCGTTCGAGGTGCCGACAATCAGACGGTCGTCACGCGCATTCATGACGGCGCATACTCCAATGCGCGAGCACCTGTTTGACCTTTGCCGTAACAGACTTTTGATCACGCGACGTTGCTGCATGAAGCAGAACATGCGGTGCGCTTATGGGGTCGAAAAGCATCTCGACGTGCGCGCGATTTCGTCGTTCACCTGCGACGCGTGCAGCCGCGTCTCACTGAATGACCGGCGCATACTCAGGGCGTATCCGCTGAAGTTCGTTACAGTTCTTTCGTTGCGCAAATCACCTAGGGCAATCCCCGATGTGACGAATCTGCCGATCCCCAGATACGCGGGACATATGTGGTCGGTCGGCCGACTTTTGCTACGAAACACAACGTGTATTCGCCAAGCATCGCTCGTGGCACGAGCGTTGCAATGCCGTTTGTCCTGTCGGACTACACTGCGATCCTACACACGTTCGACAAGGACGAAACCGTGAATGATGAACCAGGGGGAAGTCCGCATGCCATCGAGCATGCGACGCGGGTCGCACTACATGAAGATGCAAGCGCGCCGCTCGCCGAGCACCCGTCGCGCCACACGACGGAGACGGACGGGCGTATGCGGCGCAGAGCTCTGGTTGTGGCCGGTGCTCTGTGGCTCACCGCCGTCGGCGTCGGCAACGCCATGCTCTATCAATACTCGTTCGCCGCTGGTCTGGAGGGCGACGCGCAACCGCTCTGGCCGCGCGAAAGCGCGATCGAACTCGATCGAACTCATCCCACGCTGGTCATGGTGGCTCACCCGCACTGTGCCTGCACCCGTGCCAGCGTCGCGGAGCTTTCGAGACTCATGACGCGCTTGAGCGGACAGCTCTCGGCGCACGTCGTTTTCGTACGCCCCGACGACTCTCCGGTCGACTGGGAGAAAACCGACCTTTGGCGCAGCGCTTCGATTATCGAAGGCGTGCAATTGATCAGCGACGACCACGGTGTAGAGGCGGCGCGTTTCGGAGCCCAGACCTCCGGCCAGGTCTACCTGTACAGCGAACAAGGACGTCTACTGTTCCACGGCGGCATCACGCCAACCCGCGCGCATCAAGGCGACAGTGTAGGTCAACAAAGGATCATATCCTTGGTGACCCAAGGCGGCAGCGATCGCGGCGAGAGTGCGGTATTCGGCTGCGCACTCGACGAAAGTCAATTGAAGGATTTCAATCTCGCATGGCTACGTAGCATCGGCGGATATCGGAACTGACGATGCAGCCTACGGAAACACAACAAACGAATCGTACGCCCGGCGAGGAGGCGATCGATCAGGCGATCACGCAGCGTGCCCGAGAACTGTTCAACGTGCGCTTCAAGACGAGTGCCGTACAGATCGATCGCATGTTCGCGATGTTGATACTGTGCGAATGGGTCGCCGCAATCGCATTGTCGTACTGGATTTCACCGTTCGCATGGGCCGGTAGAGAAAGCGTCATCCATTCGCACGTGTTCGCCGCCGTTCTCGTCGGCGGCGCGATCAGTAGCCTGCCGATCGCACTGGCCTACCTGCAGCCCGGCCGACTGTCGACACGCTGCGTGATCGCCTGCGCGCAAATGCTATGGTCCGCACTGCTGATCCATCTGTCGGGAGGCCGAATAGAAACCCATTTCCACATATTCGGTTCTCTCGCGTTCATCGCGTTCTACTGCGACGCGAGACTTCTCATCCCCGCCACCATCGTCGTGTCCCTCGATCACTTCATTCGCGGTCTGTATTGGCCTGAATCCATATACGGCGTAGCCAACCCGGAGTGGTGGCGCTTTCTCGAGCACGCCGGCTGGGTGGTGTTCATCGACATCTTCCTGCTGCTCAACTGCCTGCGTGGCCGCAGAGAACTATCGGATCTCAGCCGACAACAGGCCCAACTCGAAGAATCTCACGACAAGCTCATGCGAATCGAAAAACTCGCAGCGGTGGGGCAGCTTGCAGCGAGTGTCGGCCACGAGCTACGCAACCCTTTGGCCGCGATCGGCAACGCGCATACCTACATCACCAAGCGTATGGCCAAAGCGAACGGGCAGCCGCTACAGGACGACGAGAAAGTGAAACAGTTTCTCGGCATCATGCGACGCGAACTCGACGCCAGCGCAGGCATCATCACCAACCTTCTCGATTTCTCGCGGATGCGTCAGCCTGCGAAGGACCCGTGCCCGCTACATCCGCTGATGCAAGAATCCATCGATCTCGTTCCGAACGCAGAGCACGTGCAAATCATCAACGAGATTTCGGAGCAGCTGCCGATTCCCCATCTCGACAAGGACCAGTGCCGTCAGGTGTTCGTGAATCTGATCCAGAACGCGGTCGAAGCCATGTCGGGCCTAGAGGGTAGCAAGGTGGTCATCAGCGCCGAGGGGGGCGATTCGAGCCCTTGGCGCATTACGGTCCGCGACAACGGCCCGGGAATGCCGCCGGAAGTCGCCGCCAAGATCTTCCAACCTCTATTCAGCACCAAGACCAAGGGAACGGGTCTCGGACTGGCCGTCGTCGCCGGGATCGTCGAGAAACATGGCGGTACGTTGGTGGTGCAAAGCAATCCCGGCGAGGGTGCGGCCTTCGTGACGGAAATCCCGCCAAACGGAACTTGATCGATGACTCACGAATGCATTTTGATAGTAGAGGAAGACGACTCCGTGCGCGCGACGTTGGCGGCCAATATCGCGGCGGAGGGATTCGACGTGCTCGAGGCTGAACACGGCCTACACGCGCTCGATCTGATCGCACGAGAACACGTAGACCTCGTCCTCTCCGACGTTCGCTTGCCTGTAATGGACGGCATCGAGCTCTTCGACAGAATCAAGAACATATGGCCCGAGCTCCCGACTATGTTGATGACGCCTTCTACGAACGGGAGCGAACTCAAAGACGGCGCGACGGACGATACTATTTCGATCGTATCCAAACCTTTCGACCTGGAGATCGGTATGCACGTCTTGCGCCGGGCACTGGGCCGGCCGCTCGTCCTCATCGTCGATGAAGCGCAAGGCGCGGCGGTGAAGATTGCGGCCGTGTTGCAAGAATCAGGATTGCGAGCGCGCGCGAGCCTCGATGGAGACGAAGCCACCCGCTTGGTTTCAACGAGCGACGTCGATGTCTGCGTGGTGGACGTGACCATACCCGACGGAAATGGGTTCGAGCTAGTCGAGGCAATACGCACGTTGGATCCGACAATCGCGGTCGTTGCGTTCTCCGGCCACGAGATATCTCAACTCGTGCAGCAGGCGACCTCAGCACGTGCATACCCCTGCGTGGACGAATCTCAGGAACCATCAAACCGGCTCCGCGCAAACCGGCTCCGCGCAAACCGGCTCGGCTCGGACCGGCTCCGCGCGATGGCGCTAGCAGGCGGCGAAGGACCGTCCAGGAATCACGACTGATGCAATCGAAAGAAACCAACGAACCCCAGTCGGACACGACCGATTCGGACGAACCGATGGATTCCGAAGCGCTCGGCGCGTCGCTGAGCCACGACATCCGCAACAAGTTCTCGGCGATTCACCACGCCGCGTTCGATTTGAAGCGTAGAGTCGCGAAATCAGACCTGTGGACCAGCGATCCGCGCATCGAAGGTATTTTCGGCCTGATCGACAACGCGCTGGACCAGGCGGACGAACTACTGGAAACGCGACTCCCTGTGCTGTTGGCGTCCATCGCGAAAGCCAACTGCGAGGAGCCGCCTCAGCCGGCACATCCGACGAATCCGGCGACCTCGACCGAGCAGAACACACCGAAGATCTTCCTTGCAGACGACGACGAAAGTAATCGTGTCACTTTGGCCGCGCTCTTGGAGATGGACGGATTCGAGGTCGATACGGCCGACTCCTTCGCCAGCGCCCTCTCGGCGCTTCAATCCAACTCCGACTACGCCGCCGTCATTCTTGATTACAACTTGGGAGACGGAACGGCGTTGGACCTCATCGATCACGTGCGACAAGGCTTGCCCGATGCCAAATTGATTATCCTGAGCGGCTCTGGATACGATGAAGAATTGGCCGCCAACGTAGATGCACTCATGCAGAAAGGCGGCGCGTCCGAACAGATCCTGCAGGACATCCTGGATCTGCTCGGCACCTGATAGCCAAGAGCGGTCCGCAATCCACGCGCTTTCGCCGGTGCGCATCATCTGCTCAAGAGTGCTCTACGCGGTCGAGGAGAGATCAACATGAGCGATGGGGCCTCACGATTCGTCGGCTCGATTCCCGAGAACTATGACAACGGGCTCGGCCCGTACATCTTCGTCGGCTACGCGGACGATTTAAGTCGCCGCACGGCGGCGCTCGAGCCTCGCGCCGTACTCGAGTTGGCGGCCGGCACCGGCATCGTCACGCGCAAACTGCGCGACGCGCTACCGGCCGACTGCGAATTGGTCGCATCTGATCTCAACCCCCCGATGCTCGAAGTCGCCCGGTCGAAGTTCGGGGCCGACGAGTCGGTGCGTTTCGAAACCATCGACGCCACCAACGTAAGTCAACCCGACGCGGCGTTCGACGTGGTCGTGTGTCAGTTCGGGGTGATGTTCTTCCCCGACAAGGACCGCGCCTTCGCGGAGGTGCATCGAGTACTGAGGCCCGGCGGGACCTATGTGTTCAACGTCTGGGATTCTTGGGACGCCAACCCCTTCGCCCGAATCGCGCACGAAGTCGTCGCGGAGTTCTTTCCCGACGATCCGCCGGGCTTCTACCGCGTACCGTTCAGCTACCATGACACCGACGAGATCGAATCGACGGTACAACGCGCCGGCTTCCACAGTATCGCCATCGAGCATGTCGCGTTGACGTCGCGTATCACGTCGGCGAGCGATTTCGCGACCGGATTGATTTTCGGGAACCCGCTGCACGACGAGATCGTTTCGAAGGGGGGCGATCCGAAGGCGGTTCATGTGGCCCTTGCAGCGGCGATCGAGAAACAGCTTGGGGCGGAGATGCCGCTTCGGGCGATTGTGGTGGAGGCGGGGAAGGCGGGGTAGCCGGATCGCGCGCGTGAAACCTATCCCGGTATCGGTGCGACAGAACGCAAAACGCCGCCCCGAAGGGCGGCGTAAGCCATCAAATAAGATGGGAGAAAACTGGAGCTGATGAGCGGAATTGAACCGCTGACCTGCTGATTACGAATCAGCTGCTCTACCATCTGAGCTACATCAGCACGAGGCGTGTAGGTAGCCAGTCTATCCTGAAAAGTCGAGTCGGTGCGGCGGGGCCAGTGGTCTGTCGACGCCGCGAGCGGGCGCTGCGTCACGTGCCGACCAGAGACTCGGCCACGCCCGTCAAGCACATGAAATCACATGCCGAATGTCTTCCCCGGTAGGGGGGCTTTGCGGGCTCGATGGCGCGTTTTCACCCTTGCCCATTGCCGGTGTAGCAGGCTAACTTGGGAGGGTCGGGGGACGTGGTCGTGCGCCCCCTTTTCACCTCTGGAGGAGGACAACATTTTGAAGATCCGGATCGAGAATCTCGCCCGTGTGGTTACCGTCGTCGCAGCGGCCACCACGATGCTGGCCATCGCCGCGCCGGCGTCCGCTCAGTTCAGCAACGATCAGCTCAAATGCCGCCAAACCATTGCCAAAGAGACGGCGAAGTTGGGCAAGACGATCGGCAAGACACTCATCAGCTGTCACAAAAATCGTCAGAAGGGCAAGGTCGCGGCGGGTAACGATTGCAACGATGTAGACGCGCCCGAGACCGACCTGAAGGGCAAGGTCACGAAGACCAAGAACAAGATGACCGACAAGATCGCCGATCCGGTCAAAGGCAAGTGCACGCCTCTGGCGGTCGGGTTCATGGGTTACCATCAGTGCCCCGCTCCCTGCGACATTCCGGTACCCACCATCGGCGATGCGTCCGACGTGGCGGCCTGCTTGATCTGCCTCACCGAAAACGAAGTCGAGACGATGGTCGCGGCGGCGCAAGACTCGCCCACCCCGCCGCTCGGCAAAGACGAGTCCAAGTGCCACGGCGCAATCGGCAAGAACCTGACGAAACATTTCGACACCGCGCTCAAGGAGCGACCGAAGTGCCAGAACGCAGCGGAGTCGGCCGGCGCGACATCTGTCGATGCTGCTTGCCAGGGATCGATTCTCAAGATCGACGGCGCTCGCACGAAGGGCGAAGCAAAGCTCACCAGTTCGTGCGCTCCGCCGACAGACCTCGTAGCGGTGAACTCGTGCTCAACGGTTGATACCGCATCGCTCAACACCTGCGTGTTCGACGACTCAGACGCACGCGGCCTCTCGGTGTTCGAAGCCATGTACGGATTCGGCGAGCCGACCTGGACGGCAGTTCAGGATCTCTTCGCTGCTACCGGCTGCGCCTCGGGCTTCTGCCACGGCAACTCGCCGGGCGGTGGCAACTTGGGTGACCTCGATGACTTCGATCTCGGCCACGACGAACTACTGCTCGAAGCGGTAGACTGCGCGGGCAGCACGTTCCTCAGCCGCGTCGTCGCGGGCGACCCGAACAACAGCTTCCTGATGGCCAAGCTCAACGGTTCGCTGGATTGCGGCGTACAGATGCCGCTGGCCGGAACGCCCTACACTCCCGAGCAACTCGAGATCGTAGAGCGTTGGATCCTAGACGGAGCGCAGAAGAACTAAGCGCTCCTACTCGGACACAAGAACAACGACCTCAACAAAAAGGGGGCGCCTGCAAACGCAGACGCCCCCTTTTTTGTTCGCACTAGCTAGCGCCGGCGCTAACTAGCGTCCGACTAGTACGGACACGGCGTCGGCCCCGCGTCGGCGTTGTAGTAGAACGACGGGAAGAAGCACATCTCGTCTTCCGACAGGAAGCCGAAGTCCAGCGGGCATGGTTCGCAAAGCCCCGTGGTTCCCGCTCCGCAATCGGCATTCGTGAAGCAGATGTCTTGGCTGTTGAGATCACAGCTCGGTCCCGATGTCGGCTGACATCGTCGCGTGACGTCATTCAGTACGCCGTTGTCCCACTGACATTGGAAGTAGATCTGCTCACCCGGCGCACGGTAGATACGTGGGTTCGGCGAGAGCAGCAGCGGGTGGTCCCAGTCGTTGCTGAAATAGAAAAGATCGGTGTGATCGTTCCAATGAGCCGGCGCGTCGAGCCAACCTTTCACTTCGGTACCGCGGCGATGCTGGTGCGCTGAGACATCCCAGTAGCACCGGCCGTTGCCGCCACCACCACCGGCGTTAAATCCTACCAGCTGTCCCTCGCCCGCCGTAAACGGCGGCAGGTTGAACAGCACGTCGCCCGGGAAGGCCAGGCCGGCACTCTTCGTCGTCGGCGCGGTCGTTCCGTAGAAGTTGATCCATACCTCGGGAACGATCGGGATGTTGTACGGGTTCGTGTAGTGCATGTTGATGCCATACACCTTGCCCGGCTCAACCGTCCAGCTGACGTTCGGCGGTAGCGTGAAGACGAACTGCGCATCTTGCGAAGCGACCTGGAAGCTCTTCAGGCCGAACTGATCGTTGCAAAGCGCGTCGTTCGGATCGAAGGTGGTTGGTACCGCCGGTGGTCCGCCATCGGGAATGTCGTCATACGCGATGATGTGGTGCGTGCCGGGGTTCGCGCGAATTTCGAACGACGTCACGTACGTCGTCGCGGTCACCGATGCCGGGATCTCGATCCACTGGCAGCCTTCGAATTCCGTACCCGGCGCCACCTCGAAACCCGGGGGCGGTGTCCAGTGTACCTGGAAACCGGTGCCGGCCGCCGGCGGGTCAAGCGGCGTGGCGGGAGTCCAAATATCTTCCGGCTCACCGCAGGTCGCACCCGCAGGCCAGCCTGTCATGAGAGCGCCGTCGGCGATCCATGCTTTGAGCAACTCGACTTTACCGGTCGAGAACGTGTCGACGCCGGGAGGCATTTCCTGACCCAAGCAATTCGCAGCCTCGCCGCCGTTCGTGCAAATCAGGTCGAGTTCACTCTGCGTGTTGCGCAGCTTCTCGACGAGCAAGCTCGACGACAGAGATTCGAGATCGGGGTCGCTCGGCAGTACCCGGCGCATGCCGAGGGCCAGCGCGCCCGACGCGATCGGATCGTCGATGACGAGCGCGTCATGCACCGCTTGTAGGCCGACTTCGTCGGAGTTCAGGTTCATGCCGCCGGCCGGTGACGCGCCCGTGTGACAAGCGGCAGAAAACGCGCAGCTCGGCTGGAAGACGATCTTGTTGATGTGTTCGAATGCGCTGTCGGACTCACACTCGATGCAACGCATCTTGAGTTTGTCACTATCCTTGAGCGGTTTGTTCTTCGGCGGGATCGGCTCGCTCGTGGTCTTCACTTTGAGCTTCTTGCGCCCCTTCTTGTCGGCAATCGCCAGCGTGATCGGCACCTGCTGAGCGGTGCACTGGAAACAATTGCCGGGAGGCGAGCCCGGGCTCGCGCACGGCAGACCGGCACCGATGAGTGCATCGACCTCGGCCTGTAGCGCGGTGAAGTCGGGATTCGGTGCGCTGGACTTCTGTTTGATTTCGACGCCGCCCGTGGGAACGCCGCCGGGCACACAGCCGGCGTCACCGTCGTCGGCCAAACACAATCCGACGTTGATCGTGCACGAGCCGTTCACGGCGCCATCGGTATCGCACGACACATCGCCATCGACGCAAGCCAACTCTTTCTGTTTCTTCTTCGGCGGAGCCGGGTAGTTGAGTTCGATGCCGGTTTGAAATTTCGCCTGACAATCTTTGCCCGGGTTTCCGCCGCCATCGATCAGACCATCGGTCTCGGGATCGCCGTGCGCGAGCGCGCCGCTCACGGCACCGAGCACGAACGTCGTGGCAAGTGCCAGAAGAAAGGGCATGGTTTCAGATCGCTTCATGAGGTCGTTCCTCCGTCGTCATACAGGTTCCACGATCGCGCCCAGCCCGAGAGAGCGCGGCGGCTGAGGTCGTCAGTCTACGTAGTAGAATCCCATCAGGATCATCATTTCGTCTTCGGTTCGGACACCGCCGGTCAGATCGCAAGCATCGCACACGCCGTTGGGGCATGCGTTGTCGTCGGCGAAGCACTGGATGCCTTGGTTCGGTCCGCCGAGACATTTCACTTCGCTGTTGCTGCACGGCCCACCCGGTGTGAGCGGGTTCGGCGGCGGCGGTGAATTCGACTGTAGCTTCACCTCGGCAGGATCGGTCGCGCCGTTGTCGTAGAGCGCGCAGAACTTGAACGTTCTATCGTTGGCGCTTGCGCTGCTGTACACGAGCGGCGAATCCACCCAACGCAGCTCGAGCGGATCGCTGTAGTCGAACGTCTCGTACATCAGATCCGCCGGGTTACCCGCCAGGCAATTAGGGTCCGTGTAGTTGAACAAGCCGGAAGGCCCGGGAGGTCCGGCAGGACAAGGCGTCTGCGGCGGCGCGTACACACGGAAGCGCTTGCCGTGCCGGTGCGTATGCGAGGTCAGCTGGAAGAGGTTCGTGTCCTGCGCGAACGTGTGCGTGGCACAGTACTCTTCCTGACCGAACGCGGGGACCTGCTGCGTGAAGATGTAATCGTCTTGGAACAGCTCTTCGACTTCGTGCTGCTGATCGCTTTGGAAGTCGATGTTGAGCCAACCTTCCATCGTCATGTCTTCAGTGGTCAGGTTGAAGGCATGCGAGTTCCACACCATCACGCCCTTAAGCGGGAGTAACACGTAGCTGGATGTCGGGAAGTCGACGACGCGTGTTGCTTCTTGCGCAACCAAGTACTGCGGAGCGACTCCGCCGAGGAATCCCCAGTCCGCCGGGCCGAACGGATCGGTGAGCGACAAACAGGCGACTCCAGATTTCGTATCGCCGGCGCACACCCCGCCCGGACACACGCTGGGCGTGGTGGGATTGCAGGCGTTGCCATCGTTCGTGCCTTCGTGGCAAGTCCACGTACCCCAGTCGGGATCGCTCCACTGCGAAGCGCCCTGATAGATGCGCATGATCACGTGGTGAGACTGCGGGTCCTGTGCAACGAAGTAGCGGTTGAGCGCGAAGCACTCGCCCGTGTCGTTGTCGGGATAGGCAACCGGACACGGAACGCGGTACTGAAGCGGTGTGATCGCCGGATCGCTGATGTCGTAGTAGAAGGGCACGCAGATCTCGTCTTCCGCCTGCGAGTCGAGCGGCCAACTCGGCAGCGTGAACTGCACACCGGTACCGGCAGCGGGCGCGGGCGGCTGTGGGATCTTCTTCGGCGAAGGCGCAGGCAGACAAGCGCCCAACAATTCGGCGGTGCCTTCCACGACCGTGCCTTCCGGTGCACCGCCGCGAATCCACAGATCAACGGCGTCGAGGAGTTCCTGCGTGAGCGCCGGATTGCCGCCTTGAGGCATCGATTGACCGGTGCTCGGCAGCGTCGGCGTACCGAGCGTGGCGTGGGCGAGTTTGCTGTATAGCAGGCTGAACTCTTCATCACCGGGCTGCACACGGTAAGGGTTCCCCGCCCAGTTTGGGCTCGGCACGTTGACGAGTTGCGCGTACGAAGCACCGTCGCGCAGGTCGAGATTGCCGTTGCTCGCGAAGTTCGCGCCGTGGCAAAGGTCATCGCTGCAATTGAAAACCGGGCTATCGAAGATCAACGACTGGATGCCTTCGAACGTACTGTTGAACTCGACTTCCGAGACGTCACAGCCCAGGCAGCCATTGCTGCAGGTATCGTCGTCGTCATCGTTGCCGTCGTCGCACTCTTCACCGAGTTCGAGAACGCCGTTGCCGCACACGGCGAAGCAGTCGCTTGGGGGAACGGAATCCTTCCCCTGGAGTTTGCCCGACGCAGCGGAACCTTCGTTCTTGGTCAGTTCGCCCGTCGAGTCGTCGTACTGGGCGCAGAAGACATCAGAATCGACGGTGAGCAGCACTTCGACTCCGGACTGTTGTTGGAAAAGTGGATAATCCCAGAACTGGCCCTTCCCCTTGATCTGCATCGAGCCGCCGGACGTGCGCGTGAGCAACTTGATCTGTTTCACGCCCTTGGAAGTCGATACGCGGGTATCGGCTTTGTAGCGCCATCCCTTCGTACCGATCGTGGACCAGCCGGCCGGATCGAGTCGGATCACACTGGTGGTCCCGTCGCCTGGGCCGGTGCCGCGCACGATCAGGTTCGTCGCGACAGCGTTGAAGTTCGCTGACAGATCGTTGATCGCCAGCTGGCCCTTCGTCTTGTACTGAAATTTGTTTTTCTTCCCGTTGAGGAAGTCCCACGACAGCTTGATCTTCTGACTAGAGACGCGGTGATGGTCAGCGTCGTGGGCGGCGGCGGGGCCGGCGTTCGTAACGAGAAGAAGTGCTGCGACGGCGGCCGTCACGAAGGCTGGTGCTGAAATACGATCCAAGCTGAAGTTCCCCATCAACGAATCCGTCCTCATTGTATAAACGCCGAGAGCCCGCAGCCGAAGCTGCGAGCTCTCTTTGTCGGTCAGGACGGCCAACTTAGCTAGTTAGCTAGCCAACTAGTTAACTAGCTAACGCGCTGACTCATCGGGACGTCAGCTCGATATGGACGCCGCCCGTCTTTTTCTATCGCCGGTCTTACGGCGTGCGGAAGTAGGTACCGAGCGGGATGAACATCTCATCCTCTGTCGTTACACCACCCTTCGCATCGCACGCATCGCATATACCGTTCGGGCAATTCAAATCGTCACCGCCACAAGGCAGGCCGTTGTTGATACCGCCTATACACTTCACCGTTCCGTCCGTGCACGGACCGCCAAACGGAGGCTCGCCATTGCACGGTCCGATCGGCGGACACGGTGTCTGCGACCGACGTTTCACTTCGGTCGGATCCGTTGCGCCGTTGTCGTAGAGCGCGCAGTACTTGAGCGTCCGATCTGCCGGGTCACCCGTGTTTGGATACGTCAATGGCGGATCGAAGAGCAGTCGCAGCGCATCACTGTACTCGAAGCTCTCGTAGAAGAGGTCGGCCGGATTGCCCACCGGACAACCCACGTAGCTCGCGCAAGGCGTCTGCGGAGCCTGGTAGTAACGCCAGCGCTTACCGTGACGGTGGGTGTGCGACGACAAGTCGAACAGGTTGATCGTCTCGGTTCCGGAGAAGGTATGCGTGTCGCAGTACTCTCTCGTCTCGAACGGAGGCACGTTCTGTAAGAAGATGTTCTTGGTGTCGAACAGGCCGTTGGCCGGATACGTCAACGTGTCCGTGTACGTCATGTTCAGCCATGCTTCCATCTGCATGTCGAAGTTCGTCAGGTTAAACGCGTGAGAGTTCCACACGATGATGCCCTTGACCGGTAGGATGCCATACACACCGACCGGGTAGTGCGACACAGAAGTCGATTCCTGCGCACCACCAAAGGTCGGGGCCGTGCCGCCGGCATTGCCATAGTCATCGGGGCCGTAACCGATGCACGCAACACCTTCTTCATCGACACCGCCGCAGACGCCGCCGTTCGGACAGGCGCTCAGATTGAGCGGATCACAAACCAGGCCATCGTCGTCTCCGCCGTAGCAAGTCCAGGTTCCCCAACCCGAATCGGTCGTATCGGCGGTGCCCGTGTACATGTGGATGATCGAGTGATGCGACTGCGGATCCTGCGCTAGTTCCTGCGCGTTCCACGCGAAGCAGTCGTTACTCGGATTGAGTGTATTGTTGTTGAAGCCAGCCGGACATGGGACGACGAACTGTGCCGGAACCGTAGCCGACACGTCGTAGTAGCTCGAAATGCAAAGCTCACGCTCGCTCTGGGAGTTCAGGTCATAGCCCGGCATCGGGTGCTGAACCCCCTCTGCGGGATCCGGCACGTTCGGCTGCGGAATCTTGTTCGGGGTCGGGTCCGGCAGACACGCGCCAAGCAATTCAGACGTACCGGCGACGATGCCGGTTTCCGATGCGCCACCGCGAATCCACAGCTCGATCGCCTCGAGATGCTCGTCGGTTAGCGGAGGATTGGCGCCGGCCGGCATCAAAGTTCCGATCTCCGGAGGGCCCACCAAGAAACCGGTACGCGTACCGTTCACACCGAGATGCAAATTGCTGTAGAGCACGCTGTCTTCGTACTCGTTGCCGGGGAAGACGCGCTTGAAGCCTGGCCAGTTCGGGCTTTCTAAGCCGTTTCCGCTCGGGCCCAATAGGGCGGCGTACGAAGCACCATCGCGAAGATCCAGACTGCCGAGTTGCGCGCTACCGTGGCAGAGATCGTTCGAGCAGTTGTAAACGCCGCTGTCGAAGATCAATGCCTGGATGCCTTCGAACGTCGAATCGAACTCGACGTCCAGCGGATCGCACCCTTCGCAGCTATTGTTACAGTTGTCGGTATCGATTCCGTTGCCGTCGTCGCATTCTTCGCCGAGTTCGAGCTGACCGTTGCCACAAGCCGACGGACACTCGCCGCCTGCAATCGCGACGGACTCTTTGCCCTGCACTTTCCCCTTGGCGGCAGCGCCTTCGTTACGCGTGAATTCTGCGGGATCTGATCCGTACTGCGCGCAGTAGATCTGCTCACCGAGGTTGATCATGATCTCGATCGACGTCTGCGGCTGGAACAACGCGTAGTCCCAGTACTGCCCTTTGGCCTTGATCTGGAGGCGACCGCCCTTGGTCGGGTGGGTCTGAATCTTGATCTGCTTGATACCGCCGCCCGTCGGGCTGTCGGTGTCGCCTGCGTACTTCCAGCCCTTGTTGCCGATTGCGGACCAGCCGGCCGGGTCGAGAATAATCACGCCCGTATCACCGTCGCCCACGCCGGTACCTTTGACCGTGACCGACGTCACGACCGTCGAGGGATCGATAGACAGATCGTTGATCTGCACCTGATCCTTCGTTTTGTACTGGAACTTGCTCTTCTTCTTGATGACTTGATCCCACTGCATCTTGAGCTTGTCACTCGAGATGGCGAAATCGGAACCGCTGTGCGCGGCGGCTTCGTGAACGCCGACACTCGTGAGTGCGAAGGCCGCGAGAGCGAGAATCGTGGTCGTTGCTGATCGTTGAAACATTCCGAATGTCCTCGTATTTCCTGGTCCTTAACTAACTGGACTAACTGGATCCTGCTAAATAGTTGTTCGCTACGGCAACGCGAATGCCATCACTCCGCCCGTATTACCCGTGACACCGTACGGCACATACAAGGTACCGTCGCTGATGCTGGCGCCTCCCACTACCCGGGCCGAGAACCCGCCCAGCGTGTTGAGAAGTGTGCCGGTCGCCGCATCATAAACCTCTAAGACATTGGCGGTAGCTCCGACGAACAAGACACCGTTGGCAAGAGCTACGTGCGCCCAGGTGAACTCGTCTTCACGCGCCGACCAATTCGACAAACCGTCGGTGCCGCTAAAACTCCACAGCCTATCGAGCGGACCGCCGATCTCATTGATCTGCTGATAGAGCGCCGCAAAGATGTCTCCGTCTTCAAATCCGATCGCACCGTTGAACAAACCGAAGCCCGCAAAGTCCGCAGCGGGCTGCACGACCTCGGTCCAAACCGGTGCGCCGGTATCGGGGTCAACCGCATACAGCGATCCGTCTTTGCTGCCGGCCACGAGTAGGTCTTGCGTTCCCGCCATACCGTCATCGACCGTGACGAGCATCGGACCGTTGAGGAATCCGTAGTCGTTGTACGGAGGGCCGTCAGCATACTGCTCGACGAATTGCGTGCGGTGGATCCAGTTGACCGCGCCGGATGCAGCGTCGACCGAGAAGAACGCGTCGGAGTTGCCAATCGATGGGCTCGTAAAACAGCCGACACTCACGAAGTAGACGGTCTCACCATCGCTGCTTGTTGAAGGCGTGGTCGTCACGCCGCCGCCGATGCCGGGAACACAGGTGCCGCCGCAGTCGGCGTTGGTCGTGCATTCGACGGTCGTGTCGTCGTCGCAGATGAAATCGGGCACGGTGGCAACACGCCACAGTTCGGTGCCGTCATCGAGATCGAAGGCGTACATGTGGCCCTGGGTGCACGGTTGATCGCCGTGGGATGACCGGCCGACGAAGACTCGACCGTTCGCTACTCTGGGCGAACCCCATCCGTGCGCTGCCTCGAGATCAGGGTCGCCGATGCTCGCGGTCCACAACAATCCGCCCTTCTTGGCATCGAGCGCGTGGACTACGGCCAGACTGTCGACGACCAGAAGGCGACCTTCGGCGGTTAGTGTCGCCGACGACTGCAGCGACGCGCCGGTGTCGTAGCTCCACTTGAGCTTCCCCTTCTTCTTGTCGACTGCGTAGACGACACCGTCCCAAGACGCGATGTAAACGAGCTTGCGACCAACCGTCGGTGAGCCGGTCACGCCTTTCAAGGATGTTCCGAGCGACGGCTGGAAGTCCCACTTAAACGACAATGAAAGTACGTTCGCCGGCGTGATCGCCGATTCCGCCGAGTTGCCGTTGTGATTCTTGTGATTGTAGTTGACGGACGGCCAACGGTGCGGGACGCAGCTCAACTTGGTCTTGTCTTTATCGATGCCCGATGCCGTCGTCGTGATCGCCTTGAAGCTCATCTTGGAGACCTTCTGAGCGCCACTGCCGGTAACCTTGAGCGGCAACGTGACGCTCACTCCGGAAGTGCAAACGCTGGATGTGGCGGGCAGCAACGCGTCTACCGCGGACTGCAACGTTGCGAACGCGGGGAACTTCGTGGTCGAGCCCTTGATGCTGACCGCGGTCACGTCGCTGGGCGTGCACGACGGAAGATTCGGATCCGCGTTGTACAGGCAAAGATCGATATCGAACTCGCACTTGCCGTCTACTTCGCCGTCGAGGTCGCAACCTGGGTCGCCGTCGAAGCAGCGATGTTCTTTCGCAGGTTTGATTTTCGCAGGGTTGAAGAAAGGAGAATTCAGGTGCATCGCCGGTGAGGCCATCTCGGCGTAACAGTCGGTAGCACCGTCGCCGCCACCGCTGATCGGACAACTCGGTGGGCATTGCGCACTAACGATAGCCGGACTGACCAAAAGAGTCGCGGCGACGAGTGTAAGTAGAGTAAGGGCGGTTCTCGCGTTCGTCATGAAATTCCCCAGTCACCAATGCCGGGCGGTGACATCAGTCAGTACTATCCCTCGTACGCTACGAGCCCAAGCGCTTTAATGCAAGTCATTATTTGAGGCTTCAGCAACACGTAGCCACGGGAAGGGCCAGGTATGTATAGGGTTAAGATGTCGGCCGGGGTGTTGTCAACACCATAAGCCGCGCCCACCCGACTGCGGCGCAGCGTGACCTACCCAAGTGCGGGGTCCGTATCGGCAGCGCCGGACTCGCCGGGCTTGGGCTTCTCATCTTCCTCGAGCGCCACGCTGGTTTCGGCGGACACCGGTTGCTCGAGCATTCCGACAACCGCGTCGACGAGGTTGCTCGCGAACAGTTGGGGGTTCGGTCTGATACCAGCGTCGCCGAGCAGGCCGCGCTCATAGTCAGCCAAGGCTCCGACCACGAATCCCGGCAGTACCGCGAGGCGCTGACGGATGATCTCCGGTGGCAAATTGCTCATCAGCAGAGCCACCATCGTACCGGCACGAATCACGCCGCTGTTCTGTTCTCGCGGCACGAAGCGCTGAAGCCGGCTGCGCGGATTGCTCAATACCTGAGACAAAAAGCGGATATAGAAGCGCCGATCCGGCCCACTCCCGTCGTCTAGTTGCTCGGCGAGCGGGTAGACCATGGCCCCTACGATCTCACGGAGATCCTGATCGCGATCGGACGCCTCGATGGCGTCAAGCAAGGCGTGGCGGCGATCGTTGAGTGTAGGCATGCGCCGCATGACGATCGCCTGCACGAGGGCTTGCTTGGTTCCGAAATGGTACTGGAGTGCCGAGGCGTTGCGCTGGCCGGCCTCGGTGGTGATCTGCTTGAAGGTGACGCCGTCGAAGCCGTGCTCGGCGAACAGGCGCTCCGCCGTATCGATCAGCCGCTCCTGGGTCTCGCGTCCAGCCACAAAACCCAGGATAATTAATGAGTTACATTACAGCAAACATCGGACGGGAGACCGTGCCCCCCATACGGAGGCTGCTCTAGTAGTAGTCGTCCTCGAAGCTGGACGATTGTGCCTGTTCGGTCATCCAGGCGTCGAATTCCTCGTCGGTATCGACGCTGAAGTATCCTTTCATTCGGTAGTGGCCCAAGCCGCAGAGCTGGGCACACGCGATTTCGCCCTGCCCGGTCTCTTTCGCTTCGAACCACAGCGGAACGGTCATCCCTGGAATCGCATCCTGCTTCACACGCATGATGGGCATCCAGAACGAATGAATCACGTCCTTCGAGGTGAGGTGCAGGAGAACCGTCTTCCCTACCGGAAAGTGGAACTGGTTGATCGTAGCAACGTCATCTTTCGCAGCGGGGTCGCTCGAATCGATACCCAACGGGTTATTGCCGTTGACCAGGCTGATGTCGGTCTTGCCGAATTTCTTGTCGGGTCCTGGATAGTGGACGTTCCACGCAAACTGCTCACCAACGACGCGAACTACGACGTCTGCCTCTTGCGGCGTAGGCGGATTCGACTTCACTACATTCCAAACCGGAATCGACAGGAAGACGAGGATGACGACTTCAACGACCGCAATACCGGCTTCGACATAACTCGAAGCATGCGTACGAAGGCCGTGGTAATCAGCCGTGTGGCCCGGCCGCGCGCGGAACTTAATGAGGGTGAAGAGCAGGAAAGCGCCCCAACCGATGAACAGCGCGAGCATGAACCAATGCAGCAGCGCGATGATGTAGTCGATCTGCGCGCCGTGCGTCGAGATATCTGCAGGCAACCACCAACCGTATTCGAATTTATCCATTACCTAGTTTCCGCCCATCAAATGTGTTGCGCTTCGTTGGCGAACTCGAGAGCGCTCAAGCGCCGGCTGCGCGACATCCAGTAAAGGAAGAGGCTTGCGAAGCCGGCCAACAAAGTGAAGATGCATCCGAGCAGAACCCAGATACCTGCAGCCATACCTTTCGTCAGCGGCGATTCGGGATTGCCGTAACAAACAGAACACGCCGAAGCGTCCGATGCGGCCAGAAGCAGCACCAGCGTCAGCACCGGCAATGCCAGCGCTGCAAACTTGCCACCTGTGTTTCGCATCGACGTCACAGGTAGCCCCAATCCTTGAACTTACGAAGGAAGTAGCCGCCGTAGTACACGAGCAAGACTCCGCCCGTGAGCCATGCGACGGCCGGCACAATCGCCGAAGAATCGGCACCGGATTGCCAATCAGATCCGTATATCCCGGCGGCGATGAAACACATCAATGCCGAGCAAGTCACGAAAAAAATATGAAAGGCTTTGAGGTTCATCTCGAACTCTTAGTGGCCGTGGCCGTCGTCTTCGCCGTGATCATGACCGTGGTCGCCACCATTGTCGTCGCCGTGGCCGGCCCCGTGGTCGCCGGCCGAACCCTCTTCAGGCAGCACCGACCAGACTGAATCCACTTCAACCAAGTCGGCGTCCCAGCCGTTCGGCAGGTACATGACGAGTGCGAAGAACGAGAACGTGAGTGCCATCGTGTAATAGATGATCTTCTTCTCATCGATCAGGTGCATGAAGAATAGCGCAACGAGCGAGCCCTTCAGCAGCGCAACCGCAAGACCGACCGCGATGCCGGTGGGGGTATCCAAATCGAGATACGAAACGGCGACCGTGATGATCGTCAACGCCATCAACGCGACAAACACGAAAACGCATTTGCGCATGAAGGCCCGAACTTCTTCTTCTCCGTGTGCCATGTCTTCTCCTAGAGCAGGTACAGCGTCGGGAACAGGAAGATCCAGACGAGGTCAACGAAGTGCCAGTACAGACCCGCGCACTCGACCCTGTTGGTAAACATCTCGGGGTTCTCGCTCCAAAGCTTCGAACCGGGACCGAGTAAGTATGCGTTGACGACGATGCCGCCAATCACGTGAATCGCGTGCAAGCCGGTCGTCGTGAAATAGATCGCCAAGAAGGTACTCGTCGCCGGCGAAAGCCCGTGCTCAAACTTGGCCGAATACTCGAAATACTTGATGACCAGGAAGACGAATGACAGGGCGATCGTGAGGCCCATGTACATTCTGAACTTGCCGAAGTCGTTCAGCTTGAGCGACGCCCAGGACATCAAAATCGTGATCGACGACGAGATGAGCGCGAACGTGTTGATCGTCGCCATCGGCACGTTGAGGATCGAGGATCCTTCGGGCCAGGACGACGCCCCGACGCGCAGAATGATGTAGGTCGAGAACAGCGCGCCGAAGAGCATCACTTCCGAAGCGAGGAACAACCAGAGTCCGAGCTTCGCATTTACCAATCCCGTTTCGGGATGCGGCTTGGTGATATGTGCGATTTCCATGACTGCTCCTAGGCCTCGTTCTGCGGCGAGAAATCGGTAGCCGCGCCCGGGACGCTGTACTCATACGGACCGCGATAGACGTTCGGTGCCACCGCAAAATTGCCGTGCGGCGGAGGCGTCGGCGTCGCCCACTCCAGCGTAGTCGCATCCCATGGATTGTCGTTCTTGACCTTCTTGCCCGTCTTCAGACTCATCCAGAAGTTCACGATGAAGAAGATCTGAGCCAGGCCCAGCCCCCAGGCCGAGAACGATGAGAGTATCGTCAGGTCCTGTACGGCCGCACCGTGGGTGTAGAAGGTTTGGTCGTAGAGACGGCGAGAAGTTCCCGCCATCCCCTGCCAGAACATCGGCATGAACACGCCGTTGATGAACAGGAACGAGAACCAGAAGTGCAGTTTCCCCAGCGCCTCGTTCATCATCCGACCTGTGGCTTTTGGATACCAGTAATAGATGCCCGCAAAGAGCGCGAAGATCGTTCCCGGTGCCACCACGTAGTGGAAGTGACCGATGACGTAGTACGTGTCGTGCAAGTGAATGTCCGGCGCCGCCAAGCCGAGAGGCAATCCGGTGAGTCCGCCGATTCCGAACATCGGTAGGAAGGCCACCGCGAAGAGCATCGGCGTCGTGAACCGAATCGCACCGCCCCAAAGAGAGATGATCAGTGCGGTTAAAATGATGACCGACGGAATCGAGATGATCATCGTCGTCGTCTGGAAGAACGTGCTCATCACCGTACCCATGCCGGTCATGAACATGTGGTGTGCCCATACGACGAACGACATGAAGCCCAGGAAGATGATCGAGTAGACCATCGACTTGTAGCCCCAAAGCGGCTTACGCGTGTTGTTCGCGATCACCTCCCCCACGATGCCGAGCGCCGGCAGAATGAGGACGTACACTTCGGGATGTGCAAGGAACCAGAATAGGTGCTGCCAGAGCAGTGGGTTACCACCGCCGCTGATTGCTGCCGCCTCACCGCCCACGATGAGCCCGGTCGGCATGAAGAAGCTCGACCCGGCAACCCGGTCCATGACCTGCATGATTCCGGCGGCCTGAAGCGGCGGGAACGCCAGCAGCAGCAAGAACGACGTCACGAACTGTGCCCAGACGAAGAACGGCAACCGGAACATCGAAAGGCCCGGCGCCCGCAGGTGCAGGATCGTCACGATGAAGTTCACCGAACCGAGTAGCGATGAGGCGATCAGGAAGAGCATCCCGATTCCCCAGTACGTCTGCCCGGGAGGTGCGACGTTCGCCAGTGGCGGATAGGACGTCCAACCCGACTGTGCCGCGCCGCCCTCGACGAAGAAGCTGCCGATCATGATGCAGCCGCCGATGAAGAACACCCAATAGCTCGCCATGTTGAGCTTCGGGAACGCCATATCGGGCGCGCCGATCTGCAACGGCATCACGTAGTTCCCGAAGCCGCCGACCGCTAGCGGTACGACGCCCAAGAACACCATGATGGTGCCGTGCATGGCGCCGAGTTCATTGTAGAACTCGGGCAACATGATTCCGCCCGGTGCGCGCGCGTCACCAAACAGTCCGCCAATCAGAGGAATGACTTCCCCCGGGAAGGCGAGCTGATAACGCATGAGCATCATCAGGCTGAATCCGAAGAATAAAAATACGAGTGCGGTTACTCCGTACTGGATACCGATCCACTTGTGATCGGTGGAGAAGATGTACTTCTGCCAGAACGGTAGTTCGTGATCGTGATGAGCGTCCGCCATGGATGCAGTTACTCCTGACGAAGTGGGTCCGTCAGCGGTCCCAAATAAACTGTCACTAAAGTGAGGAAGCGACCCCCGTCGAATAGAAGGATTTCTAAGAAATCGCGCCGGATGTCAAGGTAGGTGTGAAGGTTCGAGCATACCGCGTATTAGTTCGCGTTATCGAGCGCTCGGTTTGCTGCGCCACGGCGACCCCGGACGGGGCGCCGCTCTCTCCTCCACGACGTTGGTCTCGAAGTCGCGAGGAGCACCGGGAACCGGTTCAAAGGGGAACAATTCGACCGGTGCGTCACGCGGAGCACGCGAGTCGAATATCGATACGAGTTCACCGTAAATCGAGCCCCATTTGGTCTTCGCCTGGGCCTTGAGCATACGACGAGGCGGCGCCGTCGATACCCACATATATGTACCGGCGTGCTTGTGATCGTCATCGGGGTCGGTGAGATCGTTCGTCTTGATGAGCAGCCGATAGGCCTCGACCCAGCGATCCATGACCTCGATCGATTCGCGCGCCTCGACGTCCACACTCACTAAATATCTGCTCGTGCCGGTCAAAGCGTCGATGTGGTACTGCCGTCCAACGTCGTATTCGAGGTGCATCATCAGGAAGACCGCTGAAATGATGTCGTAGGTATTCGGGGCATCGAAGCGGAATTCTTCGGTGTTCCCCTCTTTGAGCTTCGTCGAATGCACCCTGCCGTCTGCGAACTCGATTTTCGTGACCTTCTCGCGCCGGCGCTCGTTCTCGGTGATGACGAACTCATTGGGCGCAAACGGGTCCAGCTGGATCGAGCCGCGAGCCGTCAGACGGTAGCGCCAAAGCAGATCGATGAACGCGTTGGTGGCGCCGTCGATCTCGACGCCGAGCTTGAGATCGTCGCTTTCTTCTTCGCCGGCGCCTTTGCCGGCGATACGGATCGTCCCGACGGGGAATCCCGACCACGCGAACCTGAAATTCCAGATCTCATCGACGGGGCGAAAATCTTGGCTGCCGACCTGATAGACGGGAACATCGATTTCTACAGCGTCAGGGGTTATCTTCGCCGGGCTCGATCCGCTGAAGAGCAAACAAAATGCCGCTACGATCGATACTTGCAGCCCGGCGCGCCCGCGAAATGACGGGCGAGCGCTTGCACTGCGACGCGAAAAGGGCGAACTTTTTCTAGTTCCGCCGGAAGTCCTAATGAAACAGCCCACGATGCTCCAACGATCAATCATAGCATTACTCGCCGTTCTCGGTGCGTTTGCACTCTCCCACCCCGCAGCAGCGCAAGTAGATACGCATGCCGCTGTGAAGCGCTACAACCGCATTGCGAAGGGCTCCAATGTAGACGAATGGCACAAGCGAATCTTCGACGACGACGTCAAGACCCGCCTCGAGGCCGTGGAATCGCTCGGCGATGCCGGCGGCGAAGAAGCCGTAAAGCCGTTGCTCGATGCGACGTCCGACCCCGACCCGCGCGTGCGCGCCAAAGCCATCGACTATCTGGGAATGATCGGGAATCGCGAGGCGACGCCCCTACTGTCGCAGTACTTGTTCTTGAACGACGTAGACACGCCTTCAAAGCACCGCATTCTGGTTGCGCTTGGGCGTATCCGCGACCCCCGGTCAGTCTCGGCGTTAACACTGTTCACACAGAAGACCGAGGACGTTAAGCTACGCTGCGCCGCGTTACACGCGCTGGGCGAGGTCGGTCATCCAGCAGCAACGCCGCTAGTTGAACAATATGCGAAGGCGACGGACGGCGATCAACAGGTCGCCCGCATCGCCAGCGATGCGCTGGGTAAGATCGAGCGCCGGGCCGCCGAGGTCCACAATCAACAACCGACCATTATAGAGCTCGAGAAAATCCTGCGTCCGCCGGCACCGCCGCGGAAGTAACTCGCTCTGGGCGCTCTGCCTGGCTAGAATGCGCGCCTTCAGCCGGAGTGGTGAAATTGGCAGACACGCCGGACTCAAAATCCGGTGGAGATTACTCCGTGTCGGTTCGAGTCCGACCTCCGGCACCAATGCCGCAAACCTTGACCAAGGCCGGCTAGCGGCGATTTGCGACGGTTTGCGGCGGTATGAGACTAGATACCTAGAACAAGGCGCCGCGCAGAGGAGTCAATCAGATGGCAGACATCACCGAGATCACAGATACGAACTTCCAAACCGAGGTCCTCGACGCCGATGTCCCCGTACTCGTGGACTTCTGGGCCCCCTGGTGCGGCCCTTGCCGAGCCATCGCTCCGGTGCTCGAAGAGCTAGCCGGTGAGTACGACGGCAAAGCGAAAATCGTGAAAATGAACGTCGATGACCACCAGAATACGGCCGCAACGTACGGCGTTCGCAGCATCCCGAACCTGATCGTCTTCAAAGGCGGCCAGGTCGCCCAACAGATCGTGGGCGCAGTGCCGAAGACCAAGCTGACCGAGGCCATCGACGATGCCATCGCTTAGGCCGCGGCCCTGACCGAATCCCGTCCGGCCGACGGGCTTAAAAGCCGCTCTCCAGTACCGGAGGGCGGCTTTTGTCATTTTAAGTTGAAAAATCAGCTCCCTAGGCCCCCCTAACAAATTGCACTCCGGGCCAAGCTGTTTTAGCCTTCCATGTCGTGCTCGATTATCTACGTAACAATAAGTCGTCGCTTCCAGTCCAGATCGTTCTCGGCCTGATCGCGATCGTTTTCATCTTCTTCATGGGTGGCGCAGGCGGCCTCATCGGCGCCCAGACCACGGTCGCACAAGTCGGTGACCAGGCCATCTCGCTCACGGAGTACCAGGACGCCCGTCGTCGAAACGAGCAGTACTACCGCGAGCAGTACGGCCAGCGACTGACTCCGCAACTCCTGCAAGCGCTCGACGTCGGCAGCACCACGCTCAACCAACTCGTAGACGGCGCAGTGCTCGAAGCCGAAGCGACGCGACTTGGTTTGTTGGTCCCCGACGAGTCGCTGCGTTACGAGATTCGTGAGATCGATGCGTTCCGCCCCGAAGGTCGGTTCTCAATCGATGCGTACAACGCTGCGCTGCAACGGCAGGGCTTGAGCGCGAAACGCTTCGAAGAGAACGTTCGCCAGCAAATGCTCATCGAGCAACTCGTAGACATCGTGCGAGCGGGCGTGCACGTGAGCGAAGACGAAGCATTCGAGGAGTACCGCCAGAGCGCCGACAAGATAGTGCTCGACTACATCAAAGTAAGCGGTACCGACTTGCGCGATTCGATCAAGATCGACGACGCAGACCTCGCCGCCTACTTTGAAGAAAACAAAGAAGAGTACCGGATCGGCGACGGCGTGAAGGTCGGTTACATCAAGTACACCGAGTCCGGCTTCGCCGAGCCCGACGCAATCAGCGACGAAGAGATCGAGTCCTACTACAACCTGAACAAGGACAGCGAGTTCACGACCAAGGAGCAGGCCGGCGCACGCCACATCTTGAAGAAGTTCAAGGGCGACGACGACGCGGCGAAGGCCGAGGCGCGCGCAGCGATCGACAAAGTCGCAGATCGCCTCAAGGCCGGCGAAGACTTCGCCGAAGTCGCTAAGGAAGAGTCCGAAGACGGTTCCGCGGCATCGGGCGGCGATCTCGGGAAGTTCGGGCGTGGCGCAATGGTCAAGCCTTTCGAAGAGGCGGCGTTCGCCCTCGCAATCGACGAAACCAGCGATGTCGTCGAGTCGCGCTTCGGCTACCACATCATCAAGAAGTACTCCTACGACGCGGGTGGTGTGAAATCGCTGGAAGACGTCCGTGCGGACATCGCACAGACGCTCGCAAACGACGCCGCAAAAGATCTCGTGTTCGACGCCGCGGCTGACGACGCACTCGCCATTCAAGACGGCGTCTCCATAGACACGATTGTTGAAGAGCGAGGGGTGGACATCACCGAGACAGATGTGATTCGCCAAGGCGCCACACTCGAAGACATCACTCCGTCGGCGTCGTTCATTCAGGCCGCACTCGCTCTCGGTGAAATCGGCGAAGTCAGCGAAGCGGTACACGTTGGCGACGCCTACTACATCATCGTGCTGCGCGAGCGTGTTGCTTCGCACCTTCCGGAGCTCGCCGACGCGCGAGAAGTGGTTGAGAAAGAGTTTCGCAAAACACGCGCAGAAGATGCAGCACGCGAGAAGGCTGATTCCATTCTCAACGACCTCAAGGACGGTAAGTCGCTCGACGACTACGCCGACGTCGATGGCTTGGAACTCGGTGAAACCGACGGCTTCCCCAAGCAGGGCGGATTCATTCCGGGCATCGGCAACCTACCCGCAGCCAAAGAGGCCGCGTTCGCCGCCACGCAGGACGGTGAATTACTTCCGCGAGCATACACGCTACGCGGCGATGCATACGTACTGGCGCGAAAAAGCTTCGAACCGGCACTACGCGAGGATTTCGATCTCGTGAAGAAGGATCGACTCGACGCGGTCCGCCGCCGCAAAGAGCAGGGGGCGATGGACGCATTCGTTCAGTCGCTCAAGGGCTCGATCGACATCACCTACAACCAGGAACTCGTTCAGGCCTACGTTCAGTAGCCGCAGTAGCCGGTTAATCTCGCGACTATCCGCCCTCTCACATCCATGTGGGGGGCGGACGCGGTCAATCATCTGTGTTGACCGGCGAAACAGTGCTATGAGATAAGCCTCTTTGGAGAGCTATCCGTCATGCACACACGCACTCGAACCTCCGCCATTCTTCTGACGCTGCTACTCGCCGCAGCCCCTGCTTGGGGTCAGCCCGCCACGGGGCAACAGCAGGACTGCATCAACGGGTTGGCGAAGACGACGCAGAAACTCGTCAAAGCCTATGAGAAAGAAGTAGGCAGCTGCGTAAAGAACGTGTCGAAAGAGAAACTCACGCAGTGTAGCGATGCCGATGCCTGTGTGCTCGGCGACCTGAAAGGAAAAGTCGCAAAGGCTGCCGTGTCGGTCGCCGACGCCGCCGGGCCTGGATGCGCCTACGGCCTGCAACACCCCACTTGGTTCAGCGGCGACACCGATTTGCGCCCCGTGCTCGGCCTCGTGAACCCGGCACCTTCAGGCTATCTGTTCGGCCCGCTGCTCGACGACGCAACGATTCGCGCCGCCACCGACAAGAACGGCGCGAAGTGCCAAGGCAAAGTACAGAAGTCTGCTTCCAAACTCGCAGCGACGGTCCTCAAAGAATTCGCAGGCTGCACCAAGAACGGATTGAAAGACTCTTCGATCGATTCGACCGCAACACTCGAGGCCTGCTTCGACACCGTTGTCGCCGACGCGAAAGGCAAGGTCATGAAGGCCGAAACGAAGCTCGACGATACCGTGGCCAAATCTTGCAACGGCATAGATCTGGACGTCGCTTTCCCCGGCCCCTGCGTCGGGGCGATCGACGCGCCCGCCTGCTTCGGCGCGCAGACGCGGTGTCGATCCTGCCAATTGATCAACGCGTACTACGGTCTCACGCGCGATTGCGATGTGTTCGACGACACCACGGCCAACGGCAGCTGCACGATCGACGACGGCCGATGCAATGGATCCGGCGATCTCTGCGATCGCACGTTCGACGCCGTCTCCTACGCGACGGCGCACAACGCCATGTCGAACAAAGACGAAAACTGGGGCGCACCGCTACAGACTTGGGGAATCTCCAATCAACTGGAACGCGGTGTGAGATCGTTGATGCTCGACACCCACTACTTCATGGGATCCCCGCATCTGTGCCACGCCAGCTGCAACCTCAACATGCTGCAGAACTGGCGCGAACCGCTCGTCGATGGGCTGGTACGAATTCGAGAGTTCCTCGACGCGCGACCGAACGAGGTCGTCAGCATCATCTTCGAGAGCTACATCAGCGAAGCCGATACCGCGACGGAATTCACCGCAGCCGGACTAGATCCCTATCTTCACTCTCAGACGGCCGGTCAACCGTGGCCGACCCTGCAACAACTGATCGACGCCGACACGAGACTTATCGTACTGACCGATGACTCATCGGCCGCACTCTCGTGGCATCACTACTTGTGGACCGACTTCGCGTGGGAAACACACTACAGTTATCTCGCGCCGGAAGACTTCAGCTGCGCCGGCAATCGCGGAACGCCGGGCAATGACTTGTTCATCTTCAATCATTTCATAACGAACCCGATCGGACTGAAGTCGTTTGCTGAGCAAGTAAACTACAATCCACTGCTCGGCGACCGCGCCGTACAGTGCGAAACGGAAGGCGGACAACTGCCGAACTTCGTCACTGTGGACTTCGTCGATGTCGGTGACGTTTCGAAAGTGGTCGATAGCTTGAACGGCCTCGGTAGTTGCGGCGGCTGACGACGGAGCTTGGGGCATGACAACACGCAGCGCGCGCTACGGAATCGGCCAGATCATCCAGCATCGATTCTTTCCTTTTCGCGGCGTCGTGTTCGATGTCGATCCGACATTCGACAACACCGAGCAATGGTGGCTGTCCATCCCTGAAGAGATGCGCCCTGCGAAAGACCAGCCGTACTATCACGTGCTCGCTGAGAACGAGCAGACCGTCTACGTCGCGTATGTATCGGAGCAGAACTGCTTGCCCGACGAAACCGGCGAGCCTTGCCGACACCCGCAGGTCTGCGAGCTATTCGACGGACCGTTCGACGGCGTCTACCGCCCGAAGACGGGCGGGCCTATCGGCCAAGCAAACTGACCAGCCAAACCAGCGCGCTACTTGACGACGATCGTCGCCTTGTTGATCAGCAGTTTTTCTTTCGTACCGCCACGAGGCGTACCCAACGCTTCCAACGCCTTGAGAGCCGCGTGTCCCTGCGACACGGCACCGAACACCGTGTGCCGGTCGTTCAGATGCGGGGTCGGCCCGAACGTGAGGAAGAATTGGCTGCCGTCGGTACCCGGCCCGGCGTTCGCCATGCTCAAGGTGCCCTGCTTGTCGTGCCTGGCACTCGAGTCGAACTCGCCCTGGTACTTATAGCCCGGTCCACCCATGCCGTTTCCGAGCGGGCAACCGCCCTGCGCCATGAAACCGGGGATGACGCGGTGAAAGCTCAGGCCGTCGTAGAAACCGAGCTTCGTCAGATAGATCGTGCTGGTCACGTGCATCGGTGCGACCTTCGGCATGAGATCGATCGTGATCGTGCCTTGTGTGGTCTCGAGAACCCATGCGTAGGATTTACCCGCCGAGAAGTCGGCGACCGGCGGCTGCTTGAGCGTCGTGCGCCAGCGGCTGTTGGCTTTGTCGATCTTCTGCGTTGCGATGAACGCCTCGACCTGCGCGACTGGATCCCCGGCGGCTTTGGCGACGGGCTTCGCGGCGGGCTTGGCAGCCGGCTCGGCGGCAGGCTTCGCGGACTCGGTTTTGGCCTCGCCGTGGTTGTCCGCCGACGCCGGAGCAGCGAGCGCAAGCGTTGCGGCAACCGCTGTAACGGTCACGGCGGATACGACGGAAACGAAATCTACAAACGAATTGAGACGGCTGAACTTCGACATGACCTGGTTTTACCAAGGTCGCGGTGCGCCGCAAGCTAGAGCGCCTGCCAAGCCTCTTCGATCGTCGCCACGCCCGACACGGTTTTCGCGCCGGCCGCCTTCGCCTGATCCTCGATGGCCTTGGGGACGACGAGATGCGTGAAGCCTAGACGCACGGCCTCTTGAATGCGCGCTTGCGGCTGACTGATCGAGCGTACTTCTCCCGTCAGTCCCACCTCTCCGATCACGACGAGATCCGATGGCAGCGGTTTGTCGACGAAGCTCGACGCCAACGCGGCAATCACCGCAAGATCGACACCTGGGTCGTCCACCCGCACGCCGCCCACCGTATTGACGAACAGGTCGTGACTCACCATCGAGAGCCCGAGCCGGCGTTCCATGACCGCGGCCAACATGGCGACACGACCATGGTCCACACCGAGGGTAGTCCGGCGAGCGTTTCCGGGATGACTGGGCGCCGCGAGCGCCTGTACCTCGACCAGTAACGCCCGACTTCCTTCGATGGCGGCGGTTACGACCGAGCCCGGCGCCGTCGAGCGCTCGGCACCGGTAAATGCTTCAGAAGGATTGTCTACCTCGGCCAATCCCGTCGATCGCATCTCGAAGATGCCGATCTCGCCGGCCGGCCCGAAGCGGTTCTTCACGGCGCGAAGGATTCGGAATACGTAGTTCTTGTCGCCCTCGAAATAGAGCACCGTATCGACCATGTGCTCGAGGACGCGCGGTCCGGCGAGATAACCTTCTTTGGTTACGTGGCCGATCATGACCATGGCGGCCGAATATTCGCGTCCTGCCATGACGAGTTCGGCACCGGCTTCGCGCAGCTGAGCGACCGAGCCGGGCGCGGACTCCACGCGGTCGGTATGCACGGTCTGAATCGAATCGACGATGACGACAGCGGGCCGATGTTTCGCGACCGCCGCGATGATCGCACCGGTATCGGTCGCACCGAGCACGAAGATCTGGTCGGCTGCGACTTCCAGTCGCTCGGCGCGCAATCGAATCTGCGCAGCCGCTTCTTCGCCGGCGACGTAAAGAACGGGACGCTCGACCGAAGCGACACCGGCCGCGAGCTGCAAGGCGATGGTCGATTTGCCGATCCCCGGGTCGCCGCCGATCAGTACCGTCGAACCAGGGACGAGGCCGCCGCCGAGCACCCGATCGAGTTCGCGTTGACCGGTCGCAATGCGCGCCGCATCGCCGCCCGAATCGATATCGACGAGCGCGACCGCCGCCGATTCCGTACGCGCCACCTTTGACGGACTGCGCTTGCGTGATGCTTTCGAGGGCTCGGCCGCCTCTTCGACGAACGAGTTCCACGCGTTGCACGACGGACACTTCCCCATCCAGCCCGGGCTTGGATGCCCGCACTGTTGGCAGCTGTAAGAGGTTCGCTTGGCAGCCATAAAGTCACAGTGCGGCGACCACGGACCGGATCCGCACGCCGCATGCGCCGGATCACTTATTCCCAGCCTGCCTGCAAAGCGAGGAAAAAACGCCCGGCCAGTGGGCTTTTCGAGCGCGATTGGCACTAGTCAACCCGGCGATCGGCATTGGTTGACTAGTTGACTAGCACAGCTCTGCCCTCTAGGTACTGGAGCCCCGAGATCAGCCGCAATGACGGATCCTTTAATAAAGCCTAGTTTTCTGAGTTTGCCGCGCTTGCGCCCGACGCTCGATGAAACCGCGCGCGCCGCACTCGACGAGATCGACTCGGTCGGACTGCGCCGCCGACTGCGCCGGATCGACGGCTACCAAGACCCCGAAGTCACAATCGACGGCCGCAGATTCCTGCTCCTGTGCTCGAACAACTACCTCGGGCTCGCCAGCCATCCAGACGTGCGCCGCGCCGCCGCAGAAGCGATAGGCCGCTATGGAACCTCGGCCGTATCGTCGCGTCTCATCTCAGGCCACATGCGCGCGCACGAAGAACTCGAGACACGCTTGGCCGAGTGGAAAGGCACGCCAGGCGCACTCGTGTTTTCGACAGGCTACCAAGCAAACGTCGGCACCATTACGTCGTTGGTACGCCCGGGCGACGTCGTACTGAGCGACGAACTCAACCACGCAAGCATCATCGACGGATGCCGACTCAGCCGCGCGCAAACAGCCGTCTATCGCCACAACGACGTGACCCAACTACGGGCGCTGCTCGACGAGCACGCCGATGCGAAGCGCGTACTCGTCATCACCGAATCGGTTTTCTCGATGGATGGCGACAAGGCTCCGCTCGCCGAGATCTCTGCCGCGTGCCGCGAACACGGTGCCTGGCTCATGGTAGACGAAGCGCACGCCGCCGGAATCTTCGGTCCCAAAGGCGCAGGTCTCGTCTCCGAACTCGGCCTTCAAGGCGGTGTCGACATCATCGTCGGCACGCTCGGCAAAGCGCTGGCTAGTTTCGGCGCCTACGTAGCCGGCTCGCAAGCCCTCGTCGACTTGCTGATAAATCGCGCGCGCTCGTTCATTTTCACGACCGGGCTGCCGCCGGCCGCGGTCGCCGCGGCGTACGCCGCGATCGACATTGCTGAGCGAGATCGCGAGCGTTCCGCCGGGTTGCTCGCTCGCGCACACCGGCTTGGCACGCGCCTTCGCGAATCAGGGCTCGACGTTCCGAACATCGACTCGCAGATTCTTCCGATCATCATCGGCGATGCCGACACGACGGTGCGAGTCATGCAGGACCTACTCGACGAGGGCATCTACGTAGCTGCAATCAGACCGCCCACGGTGCCGCGCGGGACTTCTCGTCTGCGGGTGAGTTTGATGGCCACGCATACGGATGCCCAGGTCGATCGAGCGGCCGACGCGATCGCCCGTGCCGTCGCGGCCGCCGCGGCTCGGACTTCCTAGTTCATGACTCAACTCACCGCCCGCGACCACGACCACCTTTGGCACCCGTTCACACAGATGGACGAATGGATGTCGTACGAACCCCTCGTCATCGAGCGCGCCGAGGGATTCTATCTCGTCGATTCGAACGGAAAGCAGTACCTCGACGGCGTGTCTTCGATTTGGTGCAACGTGCACGGTCACGGGCATCCCCGCATCGTCGAAGCGATGAAAGAACAGATCGACCGCGTCGCCCACACGACCATGCTCGGCCTCACGCATGTACCGGCGATCGAATTGGCCGACCGGCTCATAGCCATCGCGCCCGAAGGACTCACGCGCGTCTTCTTCACCGACGCGGGGTCGACGGCCGTCGAAGTCGCGATCCGCATGGCGTTTCAGTATTGGCGCCAAGTCGGAAAACCCGAGCGTACGCGCTTCGTATCCTTAGTGGATGGATACCACGGCGATACGCTCGGCTCTGTAAGTCTAGGATTCTCGGAACCGTTTCACATCGGGTACGAACCCATCACGTTCGAGGCGCTGAAGTTTCGTCCACCGTTCCTCTGCGAGCCGCTCAACGGACTCGGCGCGTGCACCGACGAGGCACTGGAAACCGCAGGTCGTGCGAGCCTCACTGAGCTCGAAGCGCTGTTCGAAGACAAAGGGCACGAGATCGCTGCCGTGTTCATCGAGCCGCTCGTGCAAGGCGCCGCAGGCATCTGGCCGCAGACGCCGGGCTACGTACGCGGCGTACGCGAACTCTGTGATCGCTACGACGTGCTGCTCGTTTGCGACGAAGTCGCAACGGGCTTTGGGCGAACCGGTACGATGTTCGCTGTCGAGCAGGCCGGCATCACCCCCGACATCATGTGCGTCGCGAAAGGCCTGACGGCCGGCTACCTACCGGTCGCTGCGACGCTTGCGACCGAGAAACTCTTCGATGCGTTTCGCGGTACTTACTCCGACTACAAGACGTTGTTCCATGGGCATACGTACGGCGGCAATCCCGTCGGCTGCGCTGCAGCAATCGCAAACCTCGACGTATTCGAGGACGAAGACACGCTCGGGCAGGCACGTCGCAACGCCGACGCATTCGGCGACGCACTCTCGCGCCACATCGAACCGCTCACGCATACCGGCGCGGTTCGGCAAAAAGGCTTGATGGTCGGTTTCGATATTTTGGCCGACCCCGAAACCGGCCGGCGCTTTCCAACCGACGAACGTCGCGCGCATCGAGCCGTCATGGCCGCACGAGAGGAAGGCGTCATCATTCGACCCCTGGCTGACACGATGGTGCTCATGCCGCCGCTCACGATGCCGCCCGATCTACTCGAACGTGTAGTGGCCGCCACCGCGCGTGCGATCCATGCGGCCACCACTGGCGACCACCAGCGATTGAGCGATTTGTG
Source organism: Deltaproteobacteria bacterium (assembly GCA_029262375.1). Taxonomy (GTDB): domain Bacteria; phylum Desulfobacterota; class Binatia; order UBA1149; family SPBQ01; genus JAJCZM01. The sequence goes on along the minus strand of JAJCZM010000015.1, from coordinate 7,124 downwards.
AAGGCCCGCGCGAGATGCGAGAGTCTCGCGAACGCATGTCATCCAAAGGCAAAAGCATCTTTGTTACCGGCACCGACACGAGCATCGGTAAAACCGAAGTGTCGTGCGCCATCGCCGCCGCACTGTGCGCACGAGGTATCGACGTCGGTGTCTACAAACCCGCAGAGACCGGTTGTGAGGTGGGTAACAATTCGGACACGGGCGAGTTAGTCGGCGAAGATTGCGTTCGCCTGGCGCGCGCGGCCGGCGGAAAACAGGATCCTGCGAAAGTCGCCAGCTACTTGCTTCGTATGCCTGCCGCGCCGCTGGTCGCTGCGCAGGCGCAGTCCACGACCATCGAACCGGGCGTCATCATCGACGATTGCCACCGTGTCACCAACGAACACGAACTGACGATCATCGAAGGAGCCGGCGGCCTACTGGTTCCGATCGCTGAAGGCTTTACCTACGCCGACCTCGCGGTCTGGCTCGACGTTCCCGTGCTGGTCGTCGTCGGATCGCGGCTCGGCTGCATAAACCACGCACTGCTTACATTCGAGAGTCTGCGCTTTCGTGCGCTGCGCACCTTAGGCTTCGTGACGAACACTCTGACTGCGGGTGATGGCGCACGCGCCGAAGCGGATTCGAATCGCGAAACGATCAGCCGCTTCAGCCCGGTTGCCGAACTGGGCACGCTGCCGTTTCTGAGCGACGCGGAACGCGACGACCCTCCTGCAGGTGGGCGCCACGCCGAAGCGAGTATCAAGCTCGATCTTCTCGTTTAGCGTGTGGGAGGTCGCGGTGTACTACGACCCTAGTGCGCTCAGAGCGGCTTGCGGACGTCGGACCACTCGACCCAAGGCCCGCCACGGCGTTCTTCGATCTCTGTGAGATCTTCCGCGTTTTCGAGCCAAGTCGCGAGTGCTTCGCAAACAACTGCGTCTTGCTCCAGTCCGCGCTTATCGCAAAATTGATCGAGCGCGGCGTTGAGCTTGTCGTCGATTCGATATGTGACCATTGCCATCGCTATCGAAGATCGCCCTACAACAACTCAGAAACAAGCATTGTCTGTAATATTCGACGGGCAGCAGAGAACAGGTCCACGCCTAGTGAGAACGCGCGCGGGTCGCAGCGTCTCGGACCGTTGCGAACGGCAGATCGCGTTCGAGGGCGATGCGGGCGACGTCGTCGAACTCCGGCTCGGCGGTTTCACGACCGTCGGGGCGCGTGACGACTTTCACATTGATCGTGCCGTACTCGGTCTGTACCTGCTCAATGCGTCGAGGCAGCACGACCCGACCGAGCATACGGTAACGCACACCGATACTGCTCGACTCGTTGAGGGTACGGTCGGCCAACGCCGACAAGTGCTCGACATCGCACAGGACGGTCAAGCGCATCCCCGTTCGCCCTTTCTTCATGTGAAGCGGCGTAACGGTCACGTCGCGCGCGCCGTCCGCACGTAGGCGTTCTGCTACGTGCGCCAACGCTTCGGGAGTCATGTCGTCGATGTCGGCGACCATCTCGACGACCTGCGTATCATCGGTCGCGTCGCACTCACCGATCATGACGCGCAACACGTTCGGCCGATCGTCAAGCCGCATGGTTCCCGCACCGACGCCTACCGCTTCGACAGCGAAGCCCGGTCGCACCGGCTTCGCGAGCCCGGCAAGAATCGCCATGCCGGTCGGCGTAACGAGTTCGCCCTTGCCGTCGCCGGCGAGGATCTCGAATCCTTCCATTAAAAGAGCGGTCGCGGGAGCCGGCACCGGCAGGCGCCCATGTTCAGTCATCACGTAACCGCTACCGCTCGGCAGCGGTCCTACAAAGCAGGCGTCTATGGCGAGCGTGTCCAGGCACCAGGCCGCACCAACGATGTCGACGACCGAATCGATGGCGCCGACCTCGTGGAAGTGAACCTTGTCGGGCTCGACCCCGTGGACCTTCGCTTCGGCCAGCGCGAGCACTTCGAAGACGCGTAGCGAGCGCGAGACCGTGCCGTCCGAGAGACCGCGACCGCCGGCGTCTTCAATCAAGCGGCGAATCGTTCCCCAATCGCGATGCAGATGCGGCGCCTTGTCGATCAGAACTTTGAAGGAATTCGCGCGAATCTGGCCTACGTCGGTGGGGCCGTCCTCGATCCGATAGCCGCTGACGTCGAGCAGACCGAGCGCATCGGCGAGACGATCGACCGAAAGTCCCCTATTGCGCCCGCCGTCGAGCAATGCGCCGACCGTCATGTCGCCGCTTATGCCTGAGCCCGTATCGAAGTACACGATTTTCATACGTTTATTGGAATACCCGCCGCCCCGATCGAGCCGACGGATCCTTTACTGGTACGAGGGGCGATGCTAGCATTTCCCATTGGGCGAACCCAGATGGCTCCTTATAGAGGCCGTCAATCCCCCCGCCCGACCGGCATGCCGTGGCAACCGCGACTCAAGCCTTCTACACCGAAGATCAACTCAAGATGTTCGAACGTCTGCTGCAGGGCCAGCGACGCGCGCTCATCGAAGACGCCGGCCGCAAGGTCGACGAACTGACCGACCAGGACGAATCGTTCGCCGATCCGGGCGACCGCGCCAGTTGGGAAAGCGAGTCCACGCGCGACCTGCGCATACGCGACCGCGAGCGAAAACTGATCGAGAAGATCGACGAAGCACTCAGCCGGATTCTCGAAGGTACGTTCGGCGAATGTAACGAATGCGGCGAGCTCATCGGCATCGGCCGACTACGCGCGCGCCCGGTTACGACCATGTGCATCGCTTGCAAAGAAGAGCAGGAAGCGCAAGAGAACAAACCGAACCACGCGTAGGCAACAAGACCGCTTCCCTGGCGGTCGCTTCGTTAAGATTTTGGGGCAGTAGCTCAGTTGGGAGAGCACCACGTTCGCAACGTGGGGGTCGAGAGTTCGATTCTCTTCTGCTCCACCATTCAGTCTCGGCGGAATCGGGTGTCCCGGTTCCGCCGAACTCTTTCTACGACAGTACGGTGGGTTAGCGCGTCATGTAGACGCGACTTGCGTAGTAGAGACGCGAGTGAAGCGCCTTCGCGTGCGGTTTGGCGAGAGTGTCTCTGTAGGGGGTAGAGAAAGTCCCCCGTCTCCACTCTTCGCGATCTACTTGGCGCGAATCTGCTATGAATCGAAGCCGAGAACTCGGCGTTGTTCTGCCCACGAAAGTGGCAGATTTTCCAAGCGTGTCAGGGAAGTTACTGACAGTTGCGCAGGCTGGTGACCGTCGAGGATGGCCTCAACGATATCGGGTGCAAGAAACGCCATTTGGAGTCGGCGGCCCACGTCGGCTCTGTCGCGACCGACCTTTGCAGCCAGCTCCTTGAGAGTAGGCGCGCTTCCATCGCGCAACTGCTCGTACCAATCTCGCGCCTGACGCACGAGCGCGACCAGCTTCGGATCTACCTCTGGGTCCGGCCGCCCTTGCTCCGCTACGAGAACCTTCCGCGCTACGCCCGATCGCTGGATCTGGTATGGAAACTCCAGCGTGAACGACTGGATATCGTTGGCATCACTACCCTTGCCGCCCGTGCTACCACTCGGATCTCCCGCTTGAGCGACAAGGCCGACGGCATGAATCAAAACCTTGACGGTGTCCGCAGCAACGTCGATTCGATCCACGATCGCGCGGAGCAGTTCGCGTTTCGATCCCGGCGTCGCGGTCTCCAGTTGGTCGGCCACCGCGGCAAGGTCGCCATGAGCCACGCGTGACACAATGGTCGCACTCGCACCTGCGGATTCCAGATGCCGACCAAGCACAAGCCTGTCTCGCAGCAACTCGGTGAGCCGGTTGACGATCGCTTGTTCGAACGCCTCGGCTGGCAGCCGCGTTAACTGTCCCGTCGCGCGGCCATCGCGATTATCCTCTTGCGATATGTAGTAGCGGTATCGCTTACCGTGACTGTTGGCATGAGAAGGTACCAAGCGACGGCCCTGTCCGTCGTAGAGGAGACCGGATAGCAAGCTGCTGCGCCCGGCATCGTTGGCCTTGCGTTCCCCTACCCTATTGCTGCGCAGTTTCAGCTGAACCGCATCCCAGGTTTCCCTGTCCACGATCGCTTCGTGCTCACCGGGGAAGCGCGAATCTTTGTGGACGACCTCGCCGATGTAGATCGGATTCGCGAGCAGCCTGTAGAGATGCCCGCGCGCAAACGGACGGCCAGTTTCGATGCCTCCGTCCTTTTTCGCCCGCGCTTTCGTCCGAAGTCCAAGCCGATCGGCCTCGGCCTTGAGCAAGCGTACGCTCCCCGTCTCAAGGTAGAGCGTGAAAAGCTTGCGAACCGTACCGGCTTCCTCCTGATTCGGCAGCAGCCGCTTGTCTTTCGTGTCGTACCCAAGCGGGACGACACCTCCCATCCACATCCCCTTCTTCTTCGATGCCGCGATCTTGTCCCGGATGCGTTCGGCGGTGACCTCGCGCTCGAACTGCGCGAACGACAGTAGGATGTTGAGGGTGAGGCGCCCCATGGATGTCGTCGTGTTGAACTGCTGCGTGACCGATACGAACGAGACTTCGTGCTCGTCGAGCGCGTCGACGATCTTCGCAAAGTCCGACAGAGATCGAGATAGGCGATCCACCTTGTAGACGACGATCGTATCGATGCGCGATGCGCGCACGTCGCGTAGGAGGGCCTGCAGCGCCGGGCGCTCCATCGTGCCGCCGGAGAACCCGCCATCATCATAGCGCTGCCGCCCTACAACCCAGCCCTCATGCCGCTGGCTGCGAATGTAGGCCTCGCATGCCTCACGCTGCGCATCGAGGCTGTTGAAGTCCTGATCCAGCCCCTCCTCGTGAGATTTGCGCGTGTAGATCGCGCATCGCCGACGGGTTCTACTCATCGCAACAGCTCACCTGTCCAACCCGAAAAACCTCGGTCCCGACCAGCGGGCACCCGTGATCGCGCGCGCAACCGCAGACAGTGACGAGTAAGCAGCATCGTCGAGCACGAAGCCGCCATCGACCACATCCACCACGTAGGTCCGCCCATTCCACTCTCTGATGAGACGATCGCCCAATCGCGGAACCTTCGCGCTCGCATGCGCCCCGGGGCTGTCGCTCGCAGTCGTACGTAATCGACGGGCCACCGTTCGATCCGCCTTGACCCATCGGCGCCGCTGGATCTCATGGGCAAGCGCCCGGCGCAGCAGCGGTGTGCTCATGTTGGCGCGTAGTGCCGCACCCACCACGCGCTCCCAGCGCACTACCAACTCGGCGCGCGGGAGGCCGCCCAGTTCGGCAACCTCCCGCTCAAGCGCCGGTTCTGCCGGCCGTTCGGGCATGGCTACGACCCAACCGTCGTCTCGGTAATTCGGTAGCGACGTGGGCCGCGATCCGGAGTCAGCGCCTCCAGTTCAACGCCATCGAGCTTGCGGATCGTGCCTGAAAGGAAGCCGCGCACCGAGTGTGCCTGCCAACCCGTCGCGCGCTGCAGATCGGCCACACTGACCCCCTTCTCGCGCCGTAGCAGGCGCAGGCAGGCCTGTTTCTTGGTTGTTCGCGGTTTCTTCGCTTTGTCGTGAGAACGCTTGGGTTTCGTGGTTGCCGCCACTGGCGGCGGTGCATCGGTCGTCTTCGTCTTTCGAGGCATAGGGCATCTCCTTCGGCTATGGCCCGCGCCAGTCGCGGGCCGCTACCACCGAAGCCCTCCGGGCCGATTCCCGGAGGGCCATAGCCGTACGCTCGTTGTGGACAGTACCGCTCGTGTGCCGCCACAAGTCCAGTCGCACGGTCACCACATCTTTTTCCATGTGATCCTACCGGTGCGCGGGTCCAAGGAGCCCATCATGCCGTCGGTGCTCGTGCGCCGCTCCTCAGCCCAGTCCAGGAACTGCGTGATGCTGTCCACCTGATCATCGAAGCGGCCGTTGGGGAACTGCACGATCTCTGCTCGCAGCGTCTCCAGCCACTCCGCATCCCCGGGCAGGTGCACACGTCCGGACTCGATCACCGCCGATTGCGCATGCAGTCGCGTGGCCTTGTTGAACATCGGCTCGTACACCTCAATGTAGTGCTCGCCCATCTCCCGAGCGCCGTCGAGCTCCTGGATCAGCGGAGCGCCTGTGCTGCAGTTCTCGATGAGCACGTAGGTGGCGTTCCAGTTGTGGGCCTGCTCGATCACCGCGCGTTTGAGGTCCGGGTAGCGCATGCGTTCGCGAAGCAGACCGAGCAGGTAGTAGTGGTCATCGTCGATGAGCCAGGTCGTACACACGGAGAAACAGCTGCTAGGTTTATCCGTCAACGCGGTATCCCAACTCTGCACGACCTTGAGCCCCGGCACCCTCTCTGGCGCTTGCTCGTACAGGTCGAACCAGCCCCACTTGATCAGCTCGCCATCAACGGGAACGGGCTCCTGCAGGTATTGTGCTGAGAACGAGTAGGATCCGAGTTCGGAACGCAGCTGCTCAAGCACCTCACGCGACTCGCGCTCGGCGTGGAGCACCTCGTCGGCCTTGCGCGTGTACACCGAGCTCGGCCCCGTCCGGTAGACCTGCTCCCCGGCGGAGATGGCTGGGATGTTTAGATGGTCCCAGTACTCTTCTTTGGAGAGTAGGTGGCCTGCCAGGTCATCGAGGTGGAGTCGCTGCATGACCACGATGATCACATCCACAGCCTTGTCGTTGAGGCGAGAGTAGACCGTCGCGTCGAACCACTCCCGCGTGCGCTTACGCTGAACATCCGACAACGCCATCTCCGGATTCATCGGATCGTCGACGATGATCAACTGACCACCACGACCGGTTAGCGTTCCCCCGAAGGAGGTCGCATAACGTCCGCCACCGAGCGTCGTCTCGAACTCCCCCTCGGCGTTCTTCTCGCGCGACAACCGCGTATAGGGGAAGACCTCGCGGTACCACGCACTCTCCATGACGCGTCGGCAATCCCGAGAATGCTTGAGCGCTAGGTCGGCCGAGTAGCTTAGCCCGATGACCTTCATCGTCGGGTCGCGACCCAGCATCCACGCGACAAAGGCCACGGACACGGCGATCGACTTTAGCTGCCTCGGTGGAAGCGTCATGAGCGACCGCCTGACGTCGCCGGAGGCAACCTGACTTAGCTTCCAGGCCATCGCCTCGTGGTGCCAGTTGGGCCGAAACACATCTCCACCCGAGACCATGAGAAACACTCTGTGTA
>JAJCZM010000014.1 GCA_029262375.1 Deltaproteobacteria bacterium | reverse complement strand
CGAAGGCGTTCGTAGGGGCGGGGCTTTCGACATCGTCGGCAGCCGATGTGCAATCGGGATCGGCCAGGTCAACCAGCTCGTCTTTGTCTTCGTCCAAATTGTTGTTGCATTGCGGCGCTTCGTTGTCGTCCGTACCGACGCCGCAGCCGGCGTCGGCGAGATCCGTGTCGCCATCGCCGTCATTGTCTACCCCGTCGCTACAGGCCGGCAGCTCGGCGGCACCGGGGGATCCGCCGGCGAAGGTGCTGGCGCGCCATCCGGCAGCGCTGCGCCACGCCGAACGAGGTTGCGCTTCATCACGCACGACAAGCGAAGGACCGTTGCTGTCGGTTTGGTAGTACCACTGATCGTTGAACACGAAGTCGTGGATCACGTTGCCTGCCGCGTCGGCAAGGCGAATCCGCTCGCCGGCATTGCTGAGTTTGTTGAGCGGGAATTCTCCGGCGACGTTGATGCCGCCGCCGTACTCGAGCGTGAATGCGGCGAGGTCGCGCGTGACGACGACGTGCTCACCGGGCGCGAGCACGGTCGCGGGGAAGGTGAAGTCGATTCCGCTCGAGAACGTATAGCCTGTGACGTCGACTGCTGAGGTGCCTGTGTTGGCGACCTCGACGAATTCGTGGTCGTCCTCGCCCGGCGCGTTGTAGTGGATCTCGGTGATGCGGATCGGCGACTCGAGCATGAAATTGGCTTCGTTCAGAGCGCTCCATTCACCGCCGACTTGCGCGCGCGCTTTGGCGGTGGTGGTACCGGTGAGCGTGACGGGCGACGCGTACGTCAGCGCAAACGGCGAAACGGCGCCGCCGACTTGGCGAGGATCGTTGCCGTCGAGCGTGTAGTACACGGTGCCGGCCGGTGCGCTCATCGTCAGTTCGAAGCCGGCATCTATGTCGCCGCCGTGCTGGTTGAACGAAGGGGCGTCGACGTCGGGGTACAGATCTGCCTTGCGGTATTGACCGATCGCAATGACGTGGCGCTTCGAGAAATAGCTATAGACGAGCCGGTTGTATTCGACTTGCCATTCGACGTCGCGCGTAAACGGCTCAGTACGGCCTTTGTCGCCCCAGCGTGCCGACTCGGCGACCAGGGCGCTGAAAATCTCATCGCGCCGACGGTTCCAGCGTTCGATCACCGATGCGGGCGTGAGCGCGCCGTCGTTGAAGAAAGCACGATGCACATGGTCGCCATACAGAAGGCGAAATTCCGCGTTCTCTTTCTTGAGGTCGCTGTAGATGCTCGACGGCGAGTCGTTGCTATTCATACCGATCCGACTTCCGTTCGGACTGGCCATCGTTTGCTCGGCATCCCAGCTGAAGAACTGGAATCCCGCGCCGGGGATGCGCTCACGACCGGCGTACCAGTTCTTGAAGTCCCAATCGGTGTTGTTGCCGTACTGATTGACCAGGAAGAAGTCGATCATGCTCGACATGTCTACGTAGTTTTTCAGTCCGTCGTATGCTGCCTGCGACGCGAGACCGGAATTGGCGAGCAACTGCGCGACGTCCCACGCATCGCGATTGCCGTCGATGGCCTTGCCCGCGTTGAGCGCGTCGTAGTCGTCTTTCGCGCCGCCCAAGTGCTCCGACAGGAAGCCGCCGTTCGGACGTTCGGTGGCGCGATACATGCCCCAGTAGATTCCGTTCAGGTACAGATGCACGTACGCGCTGTGCGGAGCGAGCTGTCCCATGTCCAGCTGCGTGTCTTTCGCGAATGTGTCGCGAATGTATTGTGCGCTAGACCAGCCGGTGTGCCACGAATTGCCATGCCCGCCGGTGAGAATGACCTGATCGACCGTGTCGATCTCGGACGTTGGGAAGAGAGGCCAATCCAGAAGATTCACGCCGTATATGTTCTTGAACGACATACGGAACGAGTGCTTCTTGTTGTTGGTCGATCGACTGAACTCACCCTGAATTCTGAAGCCCGCATTCTCTTGCGTCCCTTCGCGGCCGTCGCCGTAAATCAGTTCCATCGAGACCGGGCGTTCCCACGCCACGCCGTGCGCCTGCACGTGCATGTAGATGCCGATCGTCGGATCGAAGAGGTTCGCGATGTCGGTGACGACCGACAGGGTAGGGATCGATTGTAACGACGATACGACCTGTCCTGCGTACGCAGGGTCGTTGACGACCTCGGGGTCCATATCGTAGTCCGCGTGTGTGCCGCCCGTCCACTTGTCGGGATACGTCGGGATGAGATCGGCCTCGCTCTGCTGGATGACGTCGTCCAAATACAGATAGGTGTGCGTCATCACGGGCGGTGAGGCGAGACCGGGGCCGTACGCAAAGGCGCGGAGCGCCGTCGTAGTCGTCACGGCAACCGCGCCGCCATAGACCGTGCCGGTTGTAGAGGTCGGTGTAGAGCCATCGGTCGTGTAGCGAATCGTGGCACCGGGTGTGATGGTCGAGAGTGTTACGTTGATCGGGGCCGTGTAGAACCCGCGCTCTTCTGAAAATACGATCGGTTCGATCGCGCCGCAGCCGAGAGCTTCGTCGTTCGCAGCGCCGGGGGTCGGAACAAGAAAGCATCGCTCGGTGGTCAGGTCGCTCGCAACGCCGTAGGAAACGTCGGGCGATTGGACTGGGTACGTGGGGCTATAGGCGTGTTCTACGGTGCTGCCGTCCGCTTGTACGAGTGCCAAGTGCTCCCCGCTGCTCGATAGCTTGAATGTCGTATGTAGTTCTTGGCCGGAAACGGCTCGGTTCTTGTCGCTGGCGAATACGATGACGTACGCCCCGGGCGCGAGCACGGTGACCGGGAACTGCCATTTCATCAGATCGCCGGCGTTGTCGGTCAGAAACCAGCCATCGAGATCGACCGCCGACACGCCTTCGTTGTAGATCTCGACCCAATCGGAGAAGTCGCCGTCTTCGTCCGCGAGCGTGGCGTCGTTGACGGCCATGAACTCGGTGATCGTGAGAGCGTTGGCGGATCCGGCGAGGGCCATCGACGCGAACAGAAATGCTACAAAAAGTGCCAGTGCACGCTGGTGCATATGCCTGTTTCCTTCAGTTGAGTGGCCCTGGCTCCGCTTTGGAGGAGAGCCACAATATACGCGATACGCGCCCCCGGCAGGCCGCGTGCACCTCTATATAAAGGGGACGCCTCCGCGAAACGTACCACCGCGTCCGGAGTCCGGTCAAGGTACACCCGGTCGAGGCGGGCGTAGTGTTAGAATGGACGGCGTGTCCGCGAGTTCCGATAGCGCCGGCGGGCGTGAAACGGCAGAAATCCGTCTTCGATTCGGCGAGGGGCGCCTGAGCGGGTACGCCTCGATGGTGCTCGGACTGTCATCACTCGGGGGGGTGTTGTGCTTCGCGTACCCATCGTTGCTCACCACCGGTGACCTGCGCGACGTTTACGATCCGACGATCCTGCGCACGGGCATCTATCTAGGGATTCTCGCTGCCGTCATTCTCGGCGTCGCGAACTTTCTGTTTCATGGCGGGCGCAGGCAGGCGTTCGTCGGAGTCGGCTCCGCGTTTGCGGCGACGCTGTTTGGCGGCCCCTATGTCGAAACCAGCGGCGCCGAGGCAGGCCGACTCTCGTTCGGGCTCGACTATTTCATTCTCGCGTTGCTTGTATCTGCGTTGGTCTTCATCCCGATCGAGAAGCTTTTCCCGAGAGACCCGGACCAGCCGATTCTGCGGCGCCAGTGGCGCACCGATCTCGAGTACTTCGCGCTGAGTCATTTACTGGTTTCATACATTCTGCTGGTCACGCTGAACCTGGCACCTACGCTGTTCGACGCGGCTTGGCTCGAACCGATCCAAGCAACCGTTTTGTCCCAGCCATTGTTCGTTCAGTTCGTAATGGCTGTTTTCGTTGCCGACTTGACGCAGTACTGGCTCCATCGGTTTTACCATGGCAACGCCTGGTTTTGGGGCTTGCACGCCGTGCATCACTCGGCGCCGGTGCTCGACTGGCTCGCCGGATCGCGCCAACATCTGCTCGAGATCTTCATCACACGCTCGGTCGTGTTCTGCCCGATCTTTCTGCTCGGGTTCTCCGATCAGGCCATCGCTTCATACGTGGCGTTGGTCGGACTACAGGCTGTGTTCGCACACGCGAACTTCGGGATAGGGCTCGGTCCGCTGAGCTACGTTCTGGTAACGCCGCAGTATCATCACTGGCACCACAGCAACGATCCCGCAGCTGCTGATACAAATTTCGCGGTGCACTTGCCGGTCATCGACATGATGTTCGGGACGTTCCGGTTTCCGAGCGCGCGCTGGCCCGACGGGTACGGCGTGATTGGAGAATCGGTGCCTGCCACCTTGAGGGGGCAACTGCTGTACCCGTTCACGCGCAAGGCGCGCTAGCGCGGTCGGGCGGCAGCGTCTATAAACTGCCGCCATGGCCAAAAGTTACGAGCAGTTTTACATCGGCGGAGAATGGACGTCTCCGAGTTCCAACGACAAGATCACGGTAGTCAATCCGGCTACTGAAGAAGCCTGCGCGACCGTTCCGGCCGGCAAACCCGATGACATCGATCGCGCGGTTGCCGCTGCCCGCGATGCCTTCGACAACGGCCCGTGGCCGCGCATGTCGCCGGTCGAGCGCATCGAATGGATCACCAGGCTCTCGCAAGCGATGGCTACGCACTTGGACGACGTCGCGCTCGCGATCACAGAGTCGATGGGTTGTCCCTTCGTCATGTCGCAGATGACGCAGGCATTACCCGCGAGCATGGTGCTCGACAAATATGCCGAGGTCGCCGGCAGTTATCCTTTCGAAGAGGAGCGCGCGGGGCTACTCGGCAAAGTCATCGTTCGCAAAGAACCGACCGGCGTTTGCGGCCTGATCGTGCCGTGGAACTTCCCTATGTCGATCATCATGTTCAAGCTAGGTGCGGCATTGGCCGCGGGCTGCACCAACGTGATCAAGCCGGCTCCCGAGACGCCGCTGGATGCGTTGTTGCTCGGCGAGATCTGCGACGAGATCGGATTTCCGAAGGGCGTCATCAATATCGTTCCCGCCGACCGCGATGAAAGCGAACATCTCGTGCGCCACCCCGACGTCAACAAGATTTCGTTCACCGGAAACAGTGTCGTCGGGCGGCGTATCGCGTCGATCTGCGGCGAGCAACTCAAGCGCTGTACGTTGGAACTCGGCGGCAAATCGGCGGCGATCGTTCTCGACGACGCCGATCCCGCGACCGTCGTTCCAGGTCTGGTTCCGAACGGCATCATCAATGCCGGGCAGGCCTGCGGAGCGCAGACGCGCTTGCTGATTCCGCGTTCGCGCTACGCCGAATACGTCGATGCGTTGGGCGAGTTCATTGCGACCATGCCTACCGGTGATCCCATGGACGCGGCTACGCTGGTGGGCCCTCTGGTGGCTGAGCGTCAGCGCGATCGCGTCGAAGGCTACATCGCGGCCGGCAAGAGCGAGGGTGCACGCTTGGTCGTAGGCGGCGGGCGCCCGGCGTCGCTGGCCAAGGGCTGGTACGTGGAACCGACGCTGTTCGCCGACGTCAACAACGAGATGAAGATCGCGCGCGAGGAAATCTTTGGGCCCGTACTCGTGGCGATTCCTTACGACGATAGCCGCGGCGCAGATGATGCGATCTCGATCGCGAACGCGTCGGAGTACGGCCTGTCCGGGTCGGTCTGGACGAAAGACTTGGATCGCGGCTACCAAGTCGCCACCCAGGTGCGTACCGGCACTTACAACGTCAACGGCTTCATCATCGATTTCGGTTCGCCGTTCGGTGGCTACAAGTCATCGGGGATCGGTCGCGAATTCGGGCCGGAAGGCATCGACTGCTACACCGAGGCGAAGTCGATCGCGTTTTTCGATTAGGACCACACCGACTAGGACGACCGCCATGCAAGAACATCCCAACGCCGTGCTCGTTCGCGGCCTATTTGAGGCCTTCCACCAACAAGACGTGGATGCGATTCGCGCCGCCATCGCCGATGATGCGGTGTGGCGATTTCCCGGCGAGAGTGGGCAACTCGCCGGCGAACATCGTGGACACGATGGGATATTCAGCTTCCTGCTGCGCGTCGGCGAGCTGACCGGCGGTACCTTCGCGCTCGATCTGGAAGACGTGCTCGCAAACGACGACCACGCCGTGGCGTTGTTTCGCGGGCACGGAGCACGCGACGACGGTCGCACGCTCGACAACCCTACGGTTCTGAAGATCCGTATCGTCGACCGGCAGGCGGTAGAGATCAACGAGTTCGTTTGGGATCTCTACGCAGTCGATAAGTTCTGGGCTTAGGCGCGCGCTCTGATCAGCGTGCCGGCCGGCGATGACTCTGCGAGCAACGCCGCGTCGCAATTCTCGACGACGACGTGACTGTCCGTGGCGTTGCCATTGGGTAGGAGCCCGACGGTCATCGAACTGTCCGCCCAACGGATCGTGCCGTCGTTCTCGCGAGTGGCACCAAGCAGATCGCAGAACATGTGATGCGCGGCTGCAATGTCGGACACGGCCAGTCGGGCGCCGACGATCGTCGCGGTCGGGCCGATCGGTTTAACGTCCGGATCGAATGCGTCCCAGTTGAAATCCCAACCATCGGCGCTCTTCAGTGCGTCCTTGTCCGTCTGTAGTAACTGGATCAGCATCTTCGACGGCTCCAGAAACGGCGCGCGTAGATACAGTTCCTTCCAGTTGGGTGTGTAGCGGCCGGGCATCACGTCGTAGCCGAGTTCTTGCGCGCGAGCGTGCGCGGCGTCGAAGTCGTCTACGGTAAACGTCAGGTGATGTAGGGCTGCGCGCGGTCCGTGTCGCTCGACGTAACGCTTGATCGGATTGCGTTCGTCACCCGGGATCTGCCAGCTGATGACTTCGAGCATGCCATCGTTCGGATACAGAACCTGGCCGCCGCGAAAGCCCAGTCCTTCGGCGTCGCCGCCGAGCCCGCAGGCGCCACCGAGCGTTGCGCGCAGCAATCGATCCCAGGCGGCGATGTCTTCACCGTGGATGGCGAACGCGACGTGTTCGAAGTGGGCCTTCATCTGTCAGCGCTCCGGCATCGGGCAAAACGCGCCTTCGGAGAATCCCATCGCCTCGACCTTGAACGGTCGATTGAAGCGCGCTCGGAAGTTCTCCTGCGCGATGGTGGCGGTTAGCTCAATCAGTTGTTCCTCAGCGAAATGACTGAGCACGCGCGTGTACAATTCGTCGCTCACGTCGACGGGGGTTCGCGTCATCGCGACCGCGAAGTCCAGCACCGCCTTATCGCGGTCATCGAACGCGGCGCTGTTTTCGTAAGCACCGATGTCGTGAAGCTGCGCTTCGCTGATGCCCTCGGCTCTGCCACCGGCAGAGTGGATGTCTATTCAACTGGGGCACCCGATCAGTAACGACGTCTTGAGTGAAGCCAGTCGTTTGGTGCGGGCGTCGACGAGGCGCGACTTGTCGAGGAAGTACTCTTTCATCGCCCATGCGCGATGCACGGCCGGTACGCGGGCGACGATGAGCCAGGTGGCTGGTAGTTTTCCGGTCCGACGCCGCACGGCGTTTATGAGATAGCGGCCGATCACTCCGGCGTTGCGTTCCGCGATTCCTTCGATGCGTGCCATACTGTCGATCTCCCCGGTCCGAACCAAAATATTACGCGCAGCGTCGCAGCTGTGCGCCACTGAGTTCTAAAGCCACTGGTTTGCGGAGACAAAGAAGACGTCATGAGCAAGAACAGCAGCAGTAAGACGCAGCACGACGTCGCCTACTGGCGTCGCAATCTTCGCCTGGTCGGTGTGTCGCTGGCCGTATGGTTCATCGCGTCGTTCGGACTGGGGATTCTGTTGGTCGAGCCGCTGAACACGATCCACATCGGCGGCTTCCCGCTGGGGTTCTGGTTTGCGCAACAGGGCGCGATCTTGGTTTTCGTCGTACTGGTTTTCGTCTATGCGCGCCGCATGGACCGCATCGAACAAGACGACGAGGAACTCTGAGCGATGGAGTGGGGCATACAGGAATGGACTTACGCAATCGTCGGCGCGACCTTCGCACTGTACATCGGTATTGCGATCTGGGCGCGCGTCGGCACTACCGCCGGATTTTACGTAGCGGGGCAGGGCGTTCCGGCGCTCGCGAACGGAATGGCCACGGGTGCCGACTGGATGAGCGCGGCTTCGTTCATCTCGATGGCCGGGCTGATTTCGTTCATGGGCTACGACGGTTCCATCTACTTGATGGGATGGACGGGTGGTTATGTCTTACTCGCGCTCCTGCTCGCGCCGTACCTGCGTAAGTACGGAAAGTTTACGGTTCCGGAGTTCGTTGGCGATCGATACTATTCGCAGGCCGCGCGCGTGGTGGCGGTTGTGTGCGCGATCTTCATTTCGTTCACCTACGTCGCAGGTCAGATGCGCGGCGTCGGTGTCGTGTTCTCGCGCTCTCTGGAATTCGAGATCTACACGGGTGTCTACATCGGCGTCTGCATGGTGTTCCTGTACGCCACGCTCGGTGGAATGCGCGGCATCACCTACACACAGGTCGCACAGTACTGCGTTCTGATCGTTGCTTACCTCATTCCCGCCGTGGCGATTTCTCAGAAGATGACCGGTCAGCCTATTCCGCAGCTCGGTTTCGGCTCGATGGTCGTCGAAGGGCCGAATGCCGGCGTGTTCCTTCTCGAGGCCATCGACGGAATTCACCGCGATCTCGGTCTTCCCGAGTACACGGGGGCTTTCGTTGCGGGAAAGAAGTCGATGACCGACATCTTTGCGATCACGATGGCCCTGATGGTCGGTACGGCTGGGCTTCCGCACGTGCTCATTCGTTTCTATACGGTCAAGACGGCTCGCATGGCGCGTTGGAGTGTCATGTGGGCGCTGATCTTCATCGCGTTGCTGTACACGACCGCACCCGCCGTCGCCGCGTTCGCGCGCGTGAATCTGATCCAAACGCTACACGAGCGTCCCTACGATCAGGCGCCCGAGTGGTTCACGAACTGGGAAACCACCGGTCTCATTCGTTTCGAAGACAAGAACGGCGACGGACTCATTCAATACAGCGAAGATCCTGAGACGCGCGAGTTGTACATCGACCGCGATATCATGGTGTTAGCCAATCCCGAGATCGCCGAGTTGCCCGCTTGGGTCGTCGCGTTGGTAGCGGCCGGTGGTTTGGCTGCGGCGCTATCTACGGCGGCGGGGCTGTTGCTCGTGATCTCTTCGTCGATTTCGCACGACCTACTCAAATCCATCCTGATCCCCGACATGACCGACCGACGCGAGCTTCTCGCTGCCCGCATATCCGCCGGCGGCGCAGTCCTCGTCGCCGGCTACTTCGGTATTCACCCGCCCGACTACGTGGCGGCGGTGGTCGCGTTTGCGTTCGGGCTTGCCGCCGCGAGCTTCTTCCCGGTGCTGGTACTCGGCGTGTTTAGCAAGCGCGTCACGAAGGAAGGCGCGATTGCCGGGATGGTGACGGGAATAACGTTCACCGCCGCGTACATTTCCTACTTCAAAATCTTCAAATACGGCGGCCCGGAACAATGGTGGTTCGGGATCAGTCCGGAAGGCATCGGGACGTTGGGCATGCTCATGAATTTCGCGGTCATGCTGGCCGTCAGTCGCGTCACGCCGCCGCCGCCGCCCGAAGTGCAGGCGATGGTCGAAGAGATACGCCTTCCGAGTCGCGTCTGAGTATAGACGCACGCGGCGCCGTTTTTGACGGCCGACGGGTCGTACGGCATTGTCTGGAGACATCGTGGCGAAAATCATAGGAAACCTCGTTCCTCGAGACGACTTCACGCACGAGCTCGGCCCCGAACCGAACTTCAATGAGTCGATGTATTTCAATTTCTTCGATCGCGAACGTTCGATCGGTGGATTCTTGCGGATCGGTAATCGCGCGAACGAAGGCTACGCGGAAACGACCGTCACGCTGTTCCTTCCCGACGGCCGGGTTCTCTTCAACTTCAAACGCGCACACATAGACGACAACGATGCCTTCGATGCGGGCGGTACCAAGTTCGAGGTCATCGAGCCGGCCCAGACACTGCGGACTACTTACGACGGGAGTGTCTGCGAATTGGCCGAGCCGCGCGAGATGACGAATCCGCGCGACGCGTTTGCGAACAATCCTTTCCGCAAGGTTTCCATCGATCTCACACACGACGCCGTCGGGCCGCTCTACGGCAGTTCGAAGAACAAAGCCGAAAGTGAGCGCGACGCCGAAGATCAGTTCGCCAAGGCGCACTACGAACAGCACATGCGCGTCAAAGGGACGGTCGAGATCGAGGGGGAGCGCCACGAGATCGATGGATACGGACTACGTGACCATAGCTGGGGGCCGCGTCACTGGCAGGCCATCGACAGCTACGAGTGGCTCACGATGAATTTCGGCGACGATCTCGGTGCGATGGTGAGCGTGATTCGTACGGGCCCGCGTACAGATCCCGACAGCACTCGCGTGCACGGGGTTGTCGTGCGTGGAGAAGAACTCGAGGCGATCCGCGACGCGGAGATCGAAGCCGACTATGAAGAGAATGGACTGTTCCACTCGAAAGTGCGTGCACGCATCACGACCGAGTCTGGTGAGAAGCACGAGATCGAAGGCACTGTGCGCGCCTTCATACCGTTGCGCAATCGCCGCAACGGCCTGACGACCCACATCGGTGAAGGCATGACGCAGTGGCGGTGGGGTGATCGGATCGGATACGGTCTCTCGGAATTCTTGCGACAGGTGACCTGACACCGCGCCGCATGACAACGGCGACGGTTCTCGTTAAAAACGTGGAATGAGTAAGGAATTGGAGATCGCCGTCGAGGCGGTTCGCACGGCAGCGATCGTGTGCCGTAAGGTGCAGGCCAACCTGGTTAGCGCCGCTACCCTGGAGAAGAAGGACAAGAGTCCCGTTACGGTTGCGGACTTCGCGTCGCAGGCCGTGATCTGTCGCGCACTCTCCGCCGCGTTCCCGGACATACCGGTGGTCGGTGAGGAAGACAGCAAGGAGCTGCGCGACGACGCGTCGGCTGGGCTACGTGCCTCGATCGCACAACACGTGGGATTGGTCATCGACGGCGAAGCCGGCGAGAAAGACGTTCTCGGTTGGATCGATCAGGGCGGCTGGACTCCCGACGGCAAGACCGAGCGGTATTGGACGCTCGATCCCATTGACGGCACGAAGGGTTTCTTGCGCGGCGAACAATACGCGATCGCGCTCGGCCTGATCGAGAACGGCCGCGTCGTACTCGGTGTTCTCGGCTGCCCGAACCTTCCGATCGAAGACGGTAGCAGCGAGCAAGGTGTACTCATGACCGCGGAGCGCGGGGGCGGCTCGCATCTCGTGAAGCTGGACGCGGCCGCGTCGACGGCGCGCGCCATTAGCGTCAGCGATGTCGCGGCAACGGCCGACGCACGCTTTTGTGAATCAGTAGAATCGGGGCACTCCGATCAAGGGGCTTCGGCTCAGATCGCGGCGACGCTGGGAATCACCCAGGAGCCGTATCGTATCGACAGTCAATGTAAGTACGCCGCCGTCGCGCGTGGCGACGCGTCCATCTATCTGCGCCTGCCTACACGCAAAGACTACCGCGAGAAGATCTGGGACCACGCTGCGGGGGCGATCGTCGTGGAGGAAGCCGGTGGAGTCGTCACCGACGTGTTCGGAAAGCCGCTCGATTTTTCTCGCGGGCGAACGTTGGAAGACAACCGCGGCATCATCGCCACGAGCGGAAGATTCCACGCGCAAGTCGTCGAAGCCGTCGGTCCCGCTCTCGCCAATGTCTAGCGGTACGTCGATAGTGCAGTAGGGCGCAGGCGCCTGCAGCAGACGATGAGCGAGAATTCCCGCAGTACTTCGACCGTTTCCGACGAGCATCCCGTGCTGATTCTCCCGGGGTTCGGCGGCTCCGGGCCCGATCATTGGCAGAGCATATGGGAGCAACGTAATCCCTCATATGTGCGTGTCGAACAGCGTGACTGGGACACCCCGGACCTCGTTGAGTGGATGGATTCGTTGGCGCGCAGCGTAGACGCTTGCGGCGCCCGACCCGTCCTCGTCGCGCATAGTCTGGCGTGTTCGCTGGTCGCCCATTTTGCCGCGAGCCACCCCGATGCCGTCGCTGCCGCGCTGCTGGTGTCTCCGGCCGACGTCGATGAGATCTGCGAGTTCTATGAGGAACTCGCCAGCTTCGCGCCGATGCCGTTGGCGCCGCTCCCGTTTCCTTCGACCGTAGTCGCCAGTAACGACGACCTGTACATTCTCGAAAAGCGCGCCGAACTGTTCGCGGCCGCCTGGGGAAGCGAGTTGGTCATGCTCGACGGCGCCGGTCATATCAACGGCGAATCCAACCTCGGTGCCTGGGACGACGGGGCGGAAATACTCGCACGTCTGACGGCGCGCACGACCTCGTAGCGGAGCGCGTGATCGTCATGCGCGATAGCAGCGATAGTAGCGACAGCAGCGATACGAGAACATGGTGGCGGCGCAGCTCGCGCGTTGCCGTTGCGCTGTATGTGGCGCTTTTGGCCGGCGGTTGTTCCGTGCTCGGACCGAAGCCCGAATGGACTTCGTTGCAGACGCCCGCTGCGCAGTTCCTGGTGCAGGAGAACACGAAGCACACCGAGAGCTGGGCGGGGAGGGTGAGTTGGTTTCGGCCCGTCCTTGAAGAAATCGTCGGTCCGATGCAGGGGCTCGAGCGACCGATCGTCTATCTGCTCATTGCGGAGCGCGACGAGTACCTCGAGTATTTTCCGAAACGAGAATCGGTCGGAGTGCATCGCAGTATCGACGGGACCTCGATCGTCTTGGTAGATGCCTCGCAGCCGCCGGACCTCGTCGTTGCAACGCTCATGCATGAGTATGCGCACTACTACTTCGATGCCCGTCAAGGCCCACCGGTACCGCTATGGTACGAAGAGGGGGTTGCGGAGTACGCGGAGGCCGTGACGGTAGATGAGAGCGGCGTCACGATCGGCGCCGTCAGTTCGTTCGGCATCGACCTGCTGCGCGAGTCTGCGCTCATGCCGGTCCCGCTGCTGATCTCGACCAAACAATCGGATTCACGTTATCTCGATACGCAGGAGGCCGGGAATTTTCACCTGAGTGCATGGGCGTTGATTCACTTTTTTCGCCACGGTGTGCCGGATGGGCGACAGCTGCTCGATCGCTACGTGGAGGAGGTGGCTGCCGGCGCCGCGCCGCGACCCGCGATGCTACGAGTCTACGGGAAGACGGCCGTGGCACTCGACAAAGACTTGCGCGAGTATCTGGATTCGGATCACTTCGAGACGGACGCGTACCCGCTCGATCGTTTCCGCGTCAAACGACCCGCGGTATGGATTGAGGCACTCGACGACGAGAGCACGCAAGACGTTCGCTCTTTGCTCGATTCAATGAAGCGCTACTATCAATCCAATGAGTTATAGATCGTTAATCGCGTTGTCTGCGGCGGCTGCATTACTCGCGACGGCGGGCGATTTCCTGCTGTTGTCGGTGGTCGATGGCAGCGGGGCGGATCCGGGCATAGTGCGCACGAAACTCACGATCGGTGCGGTATTCGGGGTGTTGACGATCCCTGTGTACGCGATCGGCTATCGAGCGCTCGCTGATCTACCCGGTTTCGGATCGGCGCGCTCGATCGTACGTTGGTGCGGCGTTCTCATTGGGCTGATCGGCGCGTTCATCCACGGGCTGACCGCCTACGCGATCTACGCTGCGATCGAGAGCGGCGTCGTTTCGGACGCGCCGACCGCGATGCTGGAAGGCGCGACGGCATCGAGTCGTGTATTGATCGCATGTTGGCTGGCGGCGGCGACGGCGACGGTCGTGGCGTCGTCGGCGCTCATTGCATCGGCTCTGTCGGCGTCTTCTGCGACACCAAGGGCGCTCGCAGTGGCGAATCCCATCGTAGTGACCGTCGTGTTGGTCGCGGTTGGGTTACTGTCGCCCTGGGGGCGTGCCTATTTGGCACCGGCAGCACCGAACGTCGCACATGTCGTGATGTTCGCGGCTGCGGCGATGAGCGTACGTTCTTTCGATAGCGACGCTACGCTGTAAAGATGAGCCGTAGATGGACGCATTGACTCCCGATCAGGTCGAAGAACTCCGCAAAGAATTGGTCGCGCTGCGCCGGGAACTTGCCCGCGATCTCGACAGTTCGCTGGAAGGAACGCGCCCGGTTGAGCTCGATGCACCGATCGGCCGTCTTTCTCGGATGGATGCGCTTCAGCAACAAAGCATGGCGCAGGCAACGCGGCAGGCTGCCGCGATGCGCACGAAGCTGGCTGAGACGGCACTTCGGCGCATGGAGACGGACGAGTACGGACTCTGTCTCGAATGCGAGGACGGTATCGGCTATGCGCGACTGAAAGCGCGACCGGAAGCACTGCTTTGCGTGTCGTGCCAAGAGACGCGCGAGTCGCGGTAGCGATGGCGCGGTCCAATTAGACCGGTACGCCGGCAAAGGAGTTTCACATGGCCACCAGTGACGATCTGAACAAGGACGTATCGCTTCTGACCGAGGTCAAACTCCAGGCCCAGGTTTTGGTGCCGATCATGAAGGCGTTGCGCAGCGAACTCGGTCGCGATCGCGCCGACGCGCTCGTCTCGAGATCGCTGCGAGAATGGTCGCGCGATGTTTACCAGCGCTTGGGGCAGGCGACCGATGGAACGCCTCGTGAGAAGTTCGAGAAATTGACGCTCGCCGCCATGGGCCGCATCGGCGATGACATCGATGTCGAGTGGCTGGGGCAGAGCGACGAGAAGATGGAGTTCAACATCACCGGTTGTCGCTACGCGGACTTCTTTCGCCAGCTCGGTGAGCCCGAACTGGGAACCGTGCTGCTCTGCGACAGCGATCATCATCTCGCCGAACTGGCCGATGGCGACGTCGAGTTCGAGCGTACGCAGACGATCATGAAGGGGGCCGCGTTTTGCGACTTCCGCTACAAGGTCAAGTCGCCCGAGCCGTCGTGAGTAAGCCGTCTAGTCGGTCTGCGGAATCGTCAGGATGCCTTCTTCCAGCGGTACGCCGGTCGCGTTAGCGACCATTGACAACATCGTGTAGTTGCCGACGACGAAGGGGATCTCGACGAGCTGCGCGTCGGAGAAACGGGCGCGCAACGCCTGCCACGTCTCGGCCGACACGTCGTGGCGCGCGTGCAGTTCGTCGGCTGCAGTGAGTAGCGTTCGGTCGTCTGCGTTCCAGCCGTCGGCCGCGGCGCCGACAGCGACGCGCGCAATCTCGGCGTCGCTCAACCCTGCGTCGCGCGCGTATTCGACGTGGTGCCCCCATTCGAAATCAGATCGGCAGTTGTATGCCGTGCGAAGCGCGAGCAGCTCCGAGTCGCGGCGCGACAGCGTGCCCATGACCGCCAGGGTCGCTGCGAACCCTAGAAATGGTTCCAGCAAGCTCGGGTGATGGGCGATCGTATTGAGAATATTGAGCGGCTTGGCACCGTCCCCCCCGGAGCCGAGCAAGCCTTTCGTGTGCTCGGACCAGTCGTCCGGGCTTTGTGGGACCAGACGATTGTCGCTTGCTGACATGGCTCAATTCCCGGCGTCAGAAGTCGCGATCCATGACCGTCTTGCGGCCCTCTTCGCGGGCGCGGTCGATCGCGTCGTCGCACAGTGCGCGCACGCGTTCGGAAAGTTCCTCCATGACACCATCCGATGTGTTCATGCCGGATCGAGCGCGAACGTAGGCCTTCAGTTTTGATGCGACGATGAGCATTTCTCGGGGTGCGTCGTTGCGTCCTCCCGGCGGGGCCGGCGTGCTCGGCTTCGGGGCGGCGCCCGGAGACGGCGTTCGCCGGATCACGGTCCGCTTGCCGGCTCCCTGCGTCGATTCCGCCGCGGCTGGAGCCGTTGCCGGTGCACGCTGCTCCTCCGCCCAGGCCTCTCTATGTCGCATCGTCGGGAGATGGGCGTCCCAACAGCCTACGGTGCAGAAGACATAGGAACTCCCTTTGCGATTGCAGGAACTCACGCTGCAAATCCAGTAGGGAACACTGAAGGCGATCTCTTTTTTGCAGCTGCTGCAGCGTCTCCAAAAACCCTCGGACATTGCGACCTCCTGAGTCGGTAGTTCAGTGACACGCTACTTGAGCGCCGCCAGGATGCCAACATGTCGAAACGGCCTGTCCGGATCCCGTTGGCAGTAACCGGTTGCCCGCCGTAGAAAACAAGCATGACCGTGCCCAACTCAGACCGTTCCTTACCCGCGCTTTCCCTGATCGCGATGCCCGGACGCGCCAAGAAAATGATCGAGGTCGCACAAGATGCCGAGCGTCGCGGCTACGCGGGAGTCTACGTTCCGAGCATGGCCGACGCGTTCGGGTTCTGCGAGGCCCTCGCGTTGACGACCGAGCGCATGCGCTTCGGTACCTCGATCGTCAATATCTATACGCGGCATCCGCGTGACTGGGCCCAATCCGTTGCGCTCGTTCACGAGCTGGCCGACGGACGTTTCGATTTTGGTGTCGGCGTGAGCCACGACTCGATCAACTCTTATCTCGGAGTCAGCACGGGAATGCCGCTCGCAGACATGCGGCGATTCGTCGAGGAACTACGAAAGGGCGCCGGTAGAGCGGTGCTTGCCCCCGTCGTTTTGGCTGCGCTTCGAGATCCCATGGTGAAGCTCGCCGGTGAGATTGCCGAGGGCTGCGTGTTTGCGAACGCGTCGCGGTCGTATCTGCCGCACAGCAAATCGGTGTTGCCCGACGACAAGCGCGACAGCGCCGATTTCTTCTTCGGCAACATGATTCCTACGTGTGTGAGCGACGACGTCGCCTCCGCCGCCGCGCGCAATCGAAAAACGATGGAATTCTACCTCACGCTTCCGAACTACCGTGAGTATTGGAAGAAGGCCGGCTACGTCGAAGAGATGGAATCGGCCGAGGCCGCCGTCGCAGCGGGCGACAAGGAAGCGATCACCGCTTCCATGACGGACAAATGGCTTGCGGATTGCACCATGTTCGGGACGGCCACCCAAGTGCGCGATCAGCTGGAAGCGTGGTACGACGCAGGGCTGCGCGATCCGATCATCGTGCCGTCGTCCGTAGCCGGCAATCAAACCAAGGCCGTTGAGGAGATCTTCGAGACCTTCGGCTAGCGCCGGCTCGGCTGAGCGTTCGGTAACATTGAAACAGCGAAACACGGAATTGAGAAGAGATCGCCGTTGCATCCGGCGACGAGGAGTCAGCAGCCATGACCGAAATGCCACCCAACATTCCGCGTGCGATTCACCGAGGGAGCGATGATCTTCCTTTCGTTGCATTGGGAGACGGAACCCACATCCAGGTACTGCAGATCGATGTCGATGCCGGTCTCTGGGTGGTGCGCACGAAGTTCGAGCCGGGCGTAACGATCCCGCGTCACAAGCACACCGGTCCGGTGTTTGCCGTGACGTTCGCGGGAGCCTGGAAGTATATTGAGTACCCGGAAGTCAATGTCGCCGGGTCCTATCTCTATGAACCGGCTGGATCGATTCACACGCTGACCGTTCCGGCCGACCAGGACGAGATGACCGACGTATGGTTCGCGATCTACGGCGCAAATCTCAATCTGGACGACGATGACAACATCACTACCGTCATCGATGCCGGTGGTGTTCTCGAGGTCTACCGTGCCCTGTGTGCCGAAGCCGGTCATTCGGATCCCAACGTGATCGTCGGTAAGGGCGTAGACGGCTAGGCCCTACGAGCGGGCAAGCGCAACGGTACTCGTAGAACAGTAAAGGGAGAGATTGCATGCAAGCAGGAGCGTACATCGGAGACGCCACCATGGGCGTCATCGACATCGACGAGCCCCGTTCGCCGGGCGAAGGGGAGGTTCAAGTCGACGTCGCCTTTTGCGGGGTCTGCGGGAGCGACCTCCATCAGGTCCAGCATCAGTTGGTGGAGCCGAACACGGTCATGGGCCACGAATTCAGCGCCATCGTGCGCAGTTCCGGTCCAGGGGCCGATCGCTTCGCCGCAGGAACACGTGTCTGTGTTCGACCGTTTTTGGCGTGCGGAAGCTGCGCGCAGTGCACGAGTGCGCGAGGAATCTATTGTAGCAACGCGCTGGCTATCGGCACGGCGCAGGGGCTTGCCGCCACCTGGATCGACGGTGGCATGTCGCCGCGAATCAACGTGCCGTTGGATACGCTTCACCGAGTGCCCGATGATATCGGGTTGGAAGACGTCGCGTTGGTCGAACCGATGGCGGTGGCGCTGCATGCCGTTCGTACCAGCGGACTGGAGAAGGGCGCGTCGGTCGTCATCATGGGCGCAGGCCCCATCGGTGTTGCGCTCGTCGCTTGCGCGCGTCTCGAGGGGGCGGGGACGATCATCGTCACCGAGCACAGCGCTGCACGCGCCGAGCAGGCCGCAGGCTTCGGTGCCGATCACGCGCTGGTCGCGGGCCGCCATGGCATTTCCGACATTGCCGAGCGTGTGCAGGCGCTCACCAACGGAGGCGCCGACGTCGTGTTCGACGCTGTCGGTGTTCCCGGCATGATCGAAGAAGGGGTGCGTCACGTACGCCCCGGCGGGCGCGTACAAATCGTCGGTGTCTGCATGGAAGTGGACCCGGTCTTTCCCGCAGGCTGGCTGGTCAAAGAGCCGCGCATCCAGATCTGCTTTGTCTACACGGAGGCGGAGTTTGCCGAGACGGTTGACCTCGTCGGTTCCCGCAAGCTCAACGTGGACGGGATGATTTCGCGCGTCGAGCCGATGGTGAAGATCCAAGACGTTTTCGACTCGCTGCGCACGGCGCGCACCGATGTGAAAGTCTTGCTCAGGCCGTCGCTCTAGTCGTCTTGCAGCCCCGGCGCGACCGGTGTCATGCCGGTGCCTTCATCCAGCGCTACGGTGCCCGTGGCGACCGCACATCCGCAACTTTGCAGGCTTTTGCGGACCGTGACTACCCGAGCGGCCACCTTCATGGGGCGGGCCATTACTGGGCGGATATTTCTGACGCGGCGAGCCTTTATCAAGCCTATCCAGGTCGGTATGATTCTGTATCTACGCCGTCGCTTGAGCGGCGTAGAGAATCAGCCCGCAAGGGCACTTCACAGAGTAATTACTGTAAGCGAGGACGACTTGAGCAAGTTATATGTTGGCAACCTTCCCTGGACCTGTTCAGAGGAAGATCTCGAAAATTTCTTTTCTACATTCGGCGCGGTTCAGTCCGCGACAATCGTCACGGATCGTGAGACGGGTCGTTCACGTGGTTTCGGTTTCGTAGAAATGGAAAGTGACAATGTCGATGAAGTGATCCAGAGCGCAGACGGCCAGGAACTCAACGGCCGCAACCTGCGCGTTGATCGTGCGCAAGAGCGGTCGCGAGGACCACGGCGCGAGTAGCGCGAACGACGACGTAGCCGACTGAGGTCGGGTCCGTCACATAGGGAGTTCAAATTGCCCGTCGATCTGCGCACCCGGCGAGACGAAGATGCGCAGTCGGTCGACGCGTCTACACTTTTCTGCGAACACCTCCCCGAGGCATTCGAGAAGAACCAGGCGTCGATTGCCCCCGGTCTTGCACGCCTATCGCTGCGCCCGTTTGCGGTTCGAAGCGATAGCGGCGACTGGACGCTGATCCCCCATCACGATCGAATCGAAGTGCGCGCCGGCTGCGACCGCGCCGGCGCGTGCGTCGTATTGAGCGCGGAAGAACTCTCCGACCTGGTCAACGATCAGATCACGCCCATGACACTCGTTACCGGCGGCGCGCTCGAGATGCCGGCTGGCGGGCTGGCGGACTTCCTCGATTGGTGGACGGTCCTGCGCGCAGCCCTCGACGACAGGCCGTTGTACGTGGAGGGCTCGGTCGAACTGCACGCGCGCGACGGGTCGCCGCTCGATCTCGGTCGCGCGTTCACACTGGACGATCCCTTGGAAGAGCGGTCACACTTTCTGCATCAAGCCGGATTTTTACATCTGTGCGGCGTCTTCAGTGACGCCGAAATGGCCGAGATCGCGCGCGACATGGACGATCACGTTGGTGATTACACCGATGGCGATGGTCGCAGTTGGTGGGCGACGACCGCCGATGGAACGCGCTGCTTGGTCCGCATGCAGGGCTTCGATGAGAAGTCGGCGATGACCGCAAGTCTTCTCGAAGATCCGCGCTTTCTCGGGCTGGCAGAGACTGCCGGCGATGGGCATCAACATATGGGGCTCGAAGGCAATCGTATCGAGGCCCTGATCAAGCCGGTGGCCGTGGTCGAAGGAATCTCGGATGTCCCGTGGCACAAAGACTGCAGCCTTGGTCGTCACAGCTACGAATGCTGCAGCCTCACGGCCGGCATCTCGGTGACAGGCGCCGACGCAGACTCGGGTCAGTTGCGAGTGGTAGCCGGATCTCATCGCGCGCTGATTTGGCCCGCCCTGGCCACACGAGAGCGGCACGGATTGCCGGAAGTAGATCTGCCGACCGGCCGCGGCGACGTTACGTTGCATTTGAGTTGTACGATGCACATGGCGCAGCCACCGCGCAGGACCGAGCGGCGCGTGATGTACACGAGTTTCCGGCAGCCGGGTTTCGTCAATGATGAGGACAGCGATGCGCGCGCGCGCATTCGCGCTGTCCGTGAGGGTGCGTACACTACGGTATCGCAGAAGCCCGGCCATACGGGCTGAGCCAGCCGGCGGCTGCGGGCCGCGCTGAGCCAGCCGGCGGCTGCGGGCCGCATGGAAGAGTCACAACAGGAAATGTCTAAGTCTATCGTTGACCTGCTCCAGCCGGAGGTCGTCCATATGAAGGATGGGCGCGCCGAACTGCACTACGTAGTGCAGCCGGAATTTACGATTCCCGGGAACGTCGTTCAAGGCGGCATCGTCGCGGCAATGCTTGATCAGACGATGGCCTTCGCCGCGAAGGGTGCGCTCTCGACCGCGTCACTCAACGTGGACATCATGCGGCCCGTGACGGGCCCGAAGCTACGCGTGTCGGGCGTCATTACGCGCAAAGGCCGTCGCATCATCTTCGCCGAGGCCGAGATGCGCAACGAAGACGACGAAGTGGTCGCGCGCGGAACGCAGACGGCAGTCCCGCTCGAAATGGACTTCACGTTCGGTGACGATGTCGGCGATACGAAAGACGTCTTTTGAATCTGCCTAGATTGTAATCTTCTGAAGCTTTGTGTTTTCCAGTTCTCGCATTGCGGGAGCCAGCAAAGCCTCGCGGCGCAGTGTTCGTCGATAGAGATATTGTAGTATGTCCGCCGTGCGCGGCGGTCCCGCCTCCAATACGAACGCTTCGAGTGCGAGATCGGCGGCTTCCGCTTCCTTGAATGCAGAGGCCGGCTGGTCGAGTAGCGAGGCGAGTTCTTCCAGATCCTCGGTTTCGCCATCTGCGCCGTGTTGATCGGCCTCGCGTAGATATTGCGAGACGCGATATGCGCCGTCGAGTTCGTAGTCCTGTTGGGCGGCCGCGGCCAGTGATGCGACCAGCACATCGTGCTCGCGCGACTGGCGTGTCGGATGCGCTTCGCGCGGTGTCGGCGCGACGAGTTCGACCTGCTCTCGTTCGGCAATCAGTTCGATCGCGATCCTACCGAATACCAAGTACCAGCTGAGATATTGGACGAGGTCGAGTCCGGCGAACGGGCGTGCGCATAGATACGCGACGGCCAGCGGCGTATTCAGTGCGAAGCGAATCGTGTGGTAGTCGAGCGCGCGCCGGTCGATCGGTTTACCGCTCAGCTCTTGATAGCGACCGTAAGCGCGCGAGAGGTCTCCGAGCGGTTCCGACGTATCGCGGCAACGCATCGCCGCCAGGTCGGCAAGCGGATCGCCGAGGTTCGCCAGTTCGAGATCCAGAATCCCGGTAACGCGTCCGTTGTCGAAGACGAACTGTCCGCAATCGCCGGTTACGATCGACACGCGGTCGCGATCGGTGGGGGTGTTCGCGTCCAACCATCGCAGTACGAATTCGATGAGTGGTTCCGGCCGTTTCTTGTTTTTGCGATAGCCCGCTTCCCACACAGGCAGATCCGCGCGGCCGATTGCCCGTGCGTCTTTTGGGCGATGTAAGCCGGCCTGCTCGAACGGCGTTACATCGAGACGATGCATCTCTTCGAGAATTTCGATGTAGTGATCGAGTACGGATCGGCGTTCCTCGTCGGACTCGGCCGTGGCGAGATTCGCTCTCCCCGGCACGCGCTCCATTACGATCCCGCGCGGATCCTCGCAAAATCCGTATACGTGAGGGACAGGGATCCCTTGGGTTTCGAGCACACGTAGTACAGCGCATTCGTGCTCGAGGTTGTACACACCGTCTTGGCCGAGGCCTCGGTCCCCGCGGAAGTAGACCGATGCGACGTCCTCATCGCATTCCACCTCGAGATACCATGCGGGGCGCCAACGTTTCTGGCGCTCGGCACTCATGATCTTGCCGCCGAGCATGCGTTCGACCTCGGCGAAGGCGCGTTTCCAAGTTGGGTCTAGTGTTTCCATATTGATTGCCGACTGTTCTATCAGGTCGTCGTCTTGGTGGTAGTGCCGGGATGTTCCGGCTAACCCATGCTCCATGAAGGTGTTGATCACGGGCGCGACCGGGTTCATCGGATATCATACGTTGCGTTGTGTTCGCGACCTAGGGCACGAAGTCATCGCGCTCGTGCGTGACTTGGACAAAGCCCTGCGCATTCTCGAGCCCGTCGGATTGAAGCGGCGCAATCTCGTCGTGGGCGACATGACCGACGCAGCGGCGGTTGCGCAGGCGCTCGATGCCTGCGACGGCGTGATCCACACGGCGGCAATGGTGGGGATCGGCAGCGGAGACCCCGGCGAGATGCTGCGCGGCAATGTGCGCGGCACGCAACTCGTGGTCGGCGGCGCCGTCGAGCGCGGCATTGAATCGGTCGTGTATGTGTCGAGCATGACGGCGCTCTTCGATGCACGACGTCCCACCATCACTCTGGAGTCGCCCATCGCCGAGAGCCGGTCGCCCTACGGGCGCTCGAAGGCCGCTTGCGAGCACATCGTTCAGGATCTCTTGCACGGCGGCGCCAGGCTCGCGATCGTTTATCCCGGTGGTGTGATCGGGCCGGACGACCCGGGCATGAGCGAGTCGGTATATTCGTATCGAGGCTTCACCCGTCAACTGCTGGCGACGAGCGGCGGAGTTTCGCAGATCGATGTGCGCGATCTCGCCGGCCTCCTGGCGGCGTTGGCCGCGAGCGGTCACGTTGGGCGAGTGCTTGCGCCGGGGCACTATCTCTCTTGGATCGAACTGGGACGTGTCATCGAGGAAGTCACGGGTGCGGTTCCCAAGCGCATCAAGCTGCCCGCGCCCTTGCTGCGCACGATGGGGCGTGTCGCCGACGTCGCAAACGGTTTGCGCGGTACGAGTTCACAGTTCTCGCGTGAAGGAATGACGATCGCGACGCTGCTCCCACGTACCGAGAACTCGGCTGAAGTTTCGAGCATCGGGCCCGGATTGCGGCCTGCATCCGACACGCTCGCCGACATGTACCGCTGGCTGGTGACAATCGGGAAGTTGCCCGAACGCGCGGTCCCCAAGCTTTCGGCGGACCGCGGCTAGCTCGAGCTTCGGATGGGAGACTAAAAGCATTGCGTGCATGGCGAATAGAGAGTGTGGGGGAGCCCGCCGAAGTACTGCGACTGGTTGAGGACGCGGCGTTACCCGTGCCCGGCCCTGGTTTCGTTCGTGTTCGCGTGGCCGCGGCCGGGATCGGTCTGCCCGACCTTCTGATGTGTCGCGATGCGTATGCGTTGACGCCGCAGCGTCCGTTCACCGCGGGCCAAGAGGTCGTCGGTCGGGTGACTGCGGTTGGCGAAGGCGCGCATCGGCGCGTCGGGGAACGCGTCATGGGGGTGACGGGTTTCTTCGTCGGTCATGGCGGCTTTGCCGATGAGTGTCTGATGCTCGACGACTTCGCGCTTTCGGTCCCCGACGCGATGAGCGATGTCGAAGCGGCCGCATTCGCGATTCCCTATCACACGGCCTTCGTGGCACTGGCGCAGCGCGCGAAGCTCGCGGCCGATGAATCGTTACTCGTGCTCGGAGCGTCCGGTGGAATCGGTCAGGCGGCCGTGCAGTTGGGCAAAGCGCTCGGCGCGCGCGTCATCGCGGTAGCGGGCGGCGAAGAGAAGTGCGCGTTTTGTCGCAAGCTGGGCGCAGACGATGTCATCGACCATCAACGCGACGACATCGCCGAAGCCGCGCGCGCGTTAACTGATGGCAACGGAGTCGATGTCGTCTGGGACGCCGTGGGTGGCGACGCGTTCGATGCTGCTACGCGTGCGGTCGCGTCGGAGGGGCGCGTCTTGCTCATCGGCTTTGCGAGTGGGCGTTGGGGGACCCCCCGGCCGCAGCACATGGCGACGCACAACTACTCCGTCGTTGGTGTGATCCCGAGCGGCTACTCACGCGAGTTCCGCACCGATGCGCAGCGGCGCTTGTTGGAGCTGTGGAGCGATGCCCAACTGCGCGTCGAGGTATCCGAGTCGCGGCCGTTCGAGGAACTCCCCGCGGCGTTGGCGCTGCTTGGTCGTGGCGACGTGATGGGCAAGCTCGTCCTGCGCGTGAGCGCGCCCCCCGACTGAGGCGCACAACGCGACGGAACCCCTGCTTTAGGGGATTCACTCGACGTTGGTCGCTGTGCTAGTTTCGAGAGCCTGGCGAGTGGCGGTTCGACGAGTCCGGACCGAGGCGGCGCCAAGCGAAAGCGAACACCGAGACAAGACCGAGCTAGCACAGATGACGAACCGGACCTGCCAGCTTTCAACGCGATTCTCCGTCCTCGGCGGCGCGATGGTCTTCGTCGTAGCCGCGACACTCACCTTACCGCTAACATCCACCGACGCATCGGCCGCGAACGACAAGTTTCGCACCAGCGTAGTCGTCGCTCCCGCCTGCGATCCGGCGATCTCACCGGGCGCGACCTGTGTGATCGATGCGCTTGGTGCCGGGCGATTCCAGATTGAAGCGACACCGAGCGGCGTCGAGATGCGGCTTGCTCTCAAACGCGCCTCGTTGGCCGGTGCGCGCGTGACGCTCTCTGGTCTACGCGCACACTTGTTGCTCTCGCTCGATGGCGGCGACTGCACGCTCTACGAATCGCCGACCTTCGATCTCGTAAAGGGGCGCCTGAAGAGCAGCCTGCGTTTCGACGGCGCTTCTACGTTGCCTCCTATTTCGTCAACCGCAGGGGCTACGGTCGAGTTGTGCGGTGACCGGCTGAAGATCTCGGCGCCCGGCGGCGGCGGCGACGAGATCGTTGCGGGCGACGGGGTCGTTCGTGGCGGCAAGAAGCCGAAGTCCGAACTGCGATCGACCATCAAGCTGAACCCCGACTGCGACCCGGCGGTGACGATCGGCGCTGACTGTGCCGCCGATTTCCTGTCTTCTGCATCGCTGAGAATCCGC
The DNA here is from genome assembly GCA_029262375.1 of Deltaproteobacteria bacterium. Lineage (GTDB taxonomy): Bacteria > Desulfobacterota > Binatia > UBA1149 > SPBQ01 > JAJCZM01. The sequence goes on along the minus strand of JAJCZM010000014.1, from coordinate 37,077 downwards.
AGTTCCTCGAAAGCGGGCGACGATGGGCTGCGTATGCGTCTCGCCGCTAGCGATATTCGCAAGAGCGCAGCGCCGGTGACGTCGGCCGATGCGCGTTTGGTCGTTTCGGTCGCTGCCAATGGCGGTAGCTGCTTCGACATACTCTCGCCGCGCCTCGGGGTGGTTGGCGGTGCCATCGTGCACGGCAGTCGCAAGTTCAGGGGAGACGAAACGCTTCCACCGACCGCATCGCTCTCGGGGGATTCCCTCGCGCTGTGCGGCAAGCGCGTGCAGCTGTATCTGAGTCGCCCGGGATCCGGCAGTGACTTGGTTGGCATCGCGGGTGTCGAGGGAGGGCAGTAGGCACCATGAAGCGTAGAGAGTTTCTCAAGCTTGCGGGTCTTACCGCTGCCGGCGGTCTGCTACCGCAGCACGCTCTGACTTCACCCGGTGGTGGTTTCGACCTGATCACCAACGACGAGGTGTCGCATATTTTGCCGACGGTGAGTCATGACCGGATGCTCATCAAGGTTTCCTATTTCGAACCGCAAACGACGGCCCCCGTATTGAAGGTAGGAGCTGTTCCCGTCGCCGGTGTGCAAACCGATAGCGACGGCCTTTTCTGGCGGTTCGACGTGACCGGTCTCAGCGCCGACACGACCTATTCGCTGCAGTTGGAGAAGGCCTCGTGCCCGGTCTTCGAGCCTTGGCAACTACGCACGTTCCCCGATCCGGCATCGAGCCCGACGAATTTCCGCCTTCTCGTTTTCACCTGCGCCGGTGGTCACGACATCTTCGACTTGTACGTTCCCATGCCCGTGCGCCAACGAATGCTCGAACGTGCGTTGTCGTTTGGTCCCGATGCTGCACTGTGCGTCGGCGATCACATCTATTGGGATCTCCGCTCACTGCCCGGTTCGTTGTTTCTCGGTAATTCCTCGACTGCGAAGGGCTTCGCCGGAGAGTTCGATCGCCTGGCTCCGGTACTCGGAAGCGCCAACGAGACGGTTCTGAAGAAAGCAGCCGACTATCAGATCGCGCGCCTGTACGGCACGGCGTTTCGATCCGTGCCCGTCTTCTTCATGCGCGACGATCACGACTATTTCGAGGACGATCGTGCGGATGGGCCGGTGGTTACCTTTCCTGCCGATCCTTTCCAATTCGACCTTGCGCGTTCCACGCAAAATCTTTACTTCCCGGAGTTTCTCCCCGACGCGGCGCGGCCGCTGACGCTGGCGGCAAGCAACGCGCCCGATCGTCCGACGGGCGTGAGCGAAGTATTCGGATCGCTGCGCTACGGGCAACTGCTCGAAGCCGTCATGTACGACTGCAAGGGTTTCGTTACGCTCGACGGCGCCACCGGCCTGCTCACACCGGCAGATACGGAAAGCTGGATCCTCGATCGCCTGGCGAATAGCGCCGCCACGCACGTCGTGAACGTACCTTCCAATCCAATAGGTTATTCGGTCGGGAAGTATGCCGAATGGTACCCGGACGTTGTCATCGCCGGACAGCTCAGCACGAGTCAGCCGAAGACGGGCTGGCAGCAAGGATGGCAAGCGCAGCACGACCGTATCCTGCAAGCGACGTTCGATCGTGGCGGCGTGCCGCTCGTTGTCTCAGGAGACGTGCATAGCATTGCCGAGCAGCTGATCGTTGCGAACGGTGCGGCGGATTTCTCCACGAACCCCGTCGTGTCGTTGGTGAGCGGGACGCCTGCAACCGGACGTTTCGGTTGGCCATCGGTCGTGCGCGGTACGTTGGCCGGGCCGCCGACCGACATTACCGCTCAGACTGTCGTTCCGACGGACGAGGTCAACGGCTTTCACATCATCGATTTCGATCCGACGACGGTTACCATCCAGCATTTCCGTTGGGACATCGACACCGAGCCGCTCGAGGCGATCGACACGCTATCTCCCTTCCACGTCAGTACGTACACCGTGTGATCGCTGTCGGCCGACTCGGCGGCTTAGCGCATGTGTACGATTTCGCCGAGAACGGATCCGGTCGCGTGTGACGGCGCGGAAACGCCGACATAGGCCGACAGGGTCGGCGCAACGTCGGTGGCATCGACGGGCCGCGCTACACGAGCCGCCTTCAATCCCGCACGTGCGAAGATGATCGGTACGTGTCGGTCGAAACGCCACGGAGATCCATGCGTCGCCGTGAGGGGTCGCATTCCTAGGCCCGTGTACGGCAGCCAGTGCGGGCGCGGTACGACGTACACGTCGCCGGAGCGCTTGGCGTGATGGTTGGCAGCGACTTGTCGCAGTGGCTCCGAGAGAATCGACGACTCGCCGAGATCCGCCGCAGCGACCGCCCGCTCGACGCCTGCTACCAGCGCAAGTTCGTTCGCGACGAAACGCTGTACGTCGTGGAGCGCCAGACCGGCGTCTGCGATGCGTTCTCGATCGAGATGTACATAGGGGTGCGTGAAGCCGACGATCAGGTCGACGCTGTCGAAGCGCTGGGCAACGCGCGCGCGTAAACTCGAGCTTTGCAGAGCATCGGCCGAGAGGCGGCCGGCATCGAACCCGGAGGCACGCCTTGCCTCCGGTGCTTCCGATATGCCGTGATCGGCTGACAGTACGATCAACACGCGTTCTGCGCCGACCTGTGCGTCGATGGATGCGAGTAGTCTTGCGAGCGTGCGGTCGAGACGCAGTAGATTGTCTTCCGCTTCGAGACTGTCCGGCCCGAACGTATGGCCTACATAGTCGGTTGCCGAAAATCCGACAGCCAGATAGTCGACGACGTCGCGCTGTCCGAGTTGCTCGCTCTCGACGATGGTCTTCGCGAGTTCGCCCAGCAGTTCGTCGCCGGCCGGACTGCTCGCGACGCGGGCGGGTAGCAGCGGGTCGTGTTTCTCACCGTACGCATGCGGGAACACACGGCCGAACAGGCCCATCATCGATTCGAACGCGCGATCGTCCGCGCGGCCGAAACGATAGGAAGTGCGCGGGGCGAGCAGGTCCCACGTTGTGCCTGCGTAGCGATTTGCGGGCCCCGCCTTGTTGAACTGCACGAGCCAAACGGGAGGGCTGTCGAAGTAGTACGACGACGACACGAAACGGCCGCTCGCTTTCGCATACCACAGTGCCTTTCCCGAGCGACCGGCCATGGGTACGGCCGCACGGTCTTTCAGTGCGACTGAATAGATGCGCGCACGTCCCTGCGTGGCTTTGGCGAGTTCGTCACTGAATGTCGAGCCGATGATTGCCAACGGCGAGCGACCGCTGCTGCGTGCGACTTCTTCCGGTCCAAAGATGCTGGTGGTCTGTCGCGCGACGTCGCCGATCCTATTGTAGCGCGCGTCTTCGATGTTGTAGACGACACGGCCGGCATCGCGATCATACCAAAGGTTGCCGACCATTCCGTGCACGCGCGGAGGTGCGCCGGTGGCGAGTGTCGCGTGCCCCACGATCGTCTCGGTGTTTGCGTGCGAGTAGTAGGCTTGGGTGTATGAGACACCGTCGGTGAGTAGTCGTCGGAAGCCGCCCTCACCGAAGCGCGTCGCGTACCGATCGAGTAGATCGGCGCGCAGTTGATCGACGGTGATTTGCACGACCAGGCGCAGCGGCGCAACGGCGGGCGCGGGCGCGCCGGGGCCGGCTTGTCCGTTCAGCCCGCTTTCTCCGTCTTGCCGATTTTGCGCGCCCCCTTCAGAGGTTGACGCTGCGACAAGAAACGCAGCCGTCACAACAACGCGCAGGGAGCGCGTCCAGCTCACGGCTTTCATATCGCTCGGACCACGAGTGAGGCGACGCTCCGCGGAGCCGTGCCGGTTGGTGCGGTGGCGTCGAGCAACTGCAATTGTGGAAATCTCTGTGCGAGCGCTTCGAATGCTACACACATGTTCTTACGCGCGAGATGTATGCCGGGGCAGCTCTTCGGGCCTCGACCGAAGCTAAGCGGCTCGATCGGTCGTGGTGGTGCCCCGTCAGCCGGTCGCGCACCAATCGGAGTCGCGAAGCGCGCCATGTCGAACGTATCGGGATCGGCGTAGACATCCGGGTCGTGGTTGGCTGCGGCTGCAGCGAAGAGCACCCATGAATCGGCGGGCAACCGCACGCCCCTGAAGGTCGTCGCGTGGTGGGCCGACAGGCGAGGTAACACGGCGACGGGCGTTTCCCAGCGAAAGCCCTCATCGACGGTTGCGCCGATGCGCTCGGGCTCTGCGACGATCCGGTCCCAGCGCTGCGGGTCGGAAAGTAGTGCGTAGAGCGTGTTGCCGATCGAGCTGTGTGTTGTTTCGCCGCCCGTCGGAAAGAGCATGCGGATGTGCGAGAGGACTTCTTCGTCGGTCAAACGTCGTCCATCGACTTCGGCCGCGACCAGCTCGCTGATGATGTCGTCGCACGGATGCGCGCGTCGCTCGGCAATCACCGGTTGCAGATACTCGCTAAGCGCTGCGGCACTCGTGCGCGCCCGTGCGTGGTCGTGGCTGAACGCGAGGATCTCGGTAGACCATCGGTGAAATTTATCTTCCATGTCACGAGGGACGCCGAGCATTCGCGAGATGACCAAGTACGGGAATCGTTCGGCGAAACCCGAAATCAAATCGAACGGCTGTGCCGGGTCGATTGCGTCGATCAACTCGTGCGCGAGCGCGGCGAGTCCTTGGGTCGAAAATCTTTCAATCGCGCGCGACCGGAACGCGGGCATTGCCAGCCGGCGATAGGTCAGATGATCGGGCTCGTCCATCGACAGAAAGGTGACGCCGAACACCGGCTCGATGGCTTGTTGGTACATGAGATGCGGCGGAAAGCTTTCGGTATCGCGAAAGGCCGCGTCGAGCGCGTCGTAGGTGGTGATCACCCACGCATCCATTTCGAGATAGCGTGCCGGCACGATTTCGCCCTCGCGACGCAGTGCGGCCAACGCTTCGTGCAGGCGCGCGCCCACGAGCGGATCGAGCGCGAAATCAACGGGCGTTGACATAAGCAGACTCTACGCGACGATCGCCGGTGTTTCCATGCGCGCTCGGTGCCGCGCTCGGTGCATTGCTGCGCCGTTTTGGCTATTCCTGCGACGCGATGTCCGGACCCCGACTGATCACTGACGAAAACGATGTCACGCGTTGTTGGTGGTGCGGTGACGCCGACGACTACGTGGCGTACCACGATGTCGAATGGGCATTGCCGATGGCCGACGATGTGCGGCTCTTCGAGAAAATCTGTTTAGAAGGATTTCAGGCGGGACTCAGCTGGATCACGATCCTGCGCAAGCGCGAAAACTTCCGCCGCGCCTTCTCGCAGTTCGATATCGAGAAGGTCGCTCGCTTCAACACGCGCAGCGTGGAGCGGCTGTTGGGCGACGCCGGTATCGTCCGCCATCGCGGCAAGATCGAATCGACGATCAACAATGCGCGCCGCGCCATCGAACTCACCGAGGAGTACGGCAGCCTCGCCGCATTCTTCTGGGAATACGAGCCGCCACGTGTGTACGACGGTGTCCCGGCAAAAACCGACGAATCGACTGCGCTGAGCAAGGAACTCAAACGGCGCGGGTGGAGTTTCGTTGGGCCCACCACCGCCTACGCCTTCATGCAGGCGATGGGTCTCGTCAACGACCATCTACCCGGCTGCTTCGCGCGCGCCTCGATCGAGAAAGCGCGCGAGCGATTTAGGCCGCCGCGACGCCCCCCGGCGGCTTGATGCGCGTGCCGACGGGGTGGGGCGGTTGCGTATCGACGGCTGAGCCGTGCGGTGCCCTGGCGGACCATTTCACTGCGTCAACGAACTCGCGCCTCGAATGACCGCTACGCGCAGTGCTCGGCGGCATCGATTCCCACCACATCTCGTGGCTTGCGTTACCCTCTTGGTGGCAACGTGACAATGCCGCGCGGAAGTATCAGTTGAGGCAGGTCGGTGTCTTGAGCTTCTCGATGTTGTTCTGCCACAGGTTGTTGGCGCAGATCGGATCGGCGTCTTGCAGATCGTTGACCGTATGGTTGAGCACGGCGTTGCGATCGATCCGGTTCATCATCGAGCCCACGATCGCCTCGATCCCGACCGCTCCGCTCGTACCGCTTCCGTCGCCCGCTACCATGTTGCGGTCGACCCGGTTGTTCATGCCTCCGATGGACACACCTGTGACCAGGCTATCGACGATCGTCGATAGCCTTACTCTATTGTCGTTACCGCCGATCTTTACTGCCGTACCATGACCAGCCACACGAGAGCGTTCCAGACGGTTACGATTCCCAATGAACTCGAATCCGATGCTGGACGCGACGCCGTTGCCCACGGAGAACACGTATTTGTACTTGCCTCGATCTCCCGGCGAGGTGACCGGCGTTCGCGCCAGAGTGAAGTCGCGTAGCTGGGTCCGGTTGCCCATGATCTGCATACCGCCGGCGTTATCGGCGGCCGTTGATTCGCGGAAATCGCTGCGGTTGCCGCCGACCACCGCGCCGATCGTGTTGCCGAAAGCCGTCGAGTAGCGCACGTCGTTGTTGTTTGCACCCACCATCAGTCTCCAACCGATGGCGTTCCCGGCCGAGCTTGTGTACTCGATCCGATTGTTCGACGAAACGAACCGGAAGCCTGAAGCGGCGTTTATCTCAGAGCGCACATTCTCGATGCGATGGCCCCCGCCTCCGGCCAGCGAGATACCGTCGATGCAGCCTTCTACTCGCCCGTTGTCGACGCGGGCGTTGTTGCCTATCACATGGATACCGTCACCGGCGACGCAGCCGATTATCGCGAAGCCGTTCATGTCCAGTGTGCCGCCGTCAACCGTGACGGCGGGATTTCCCGGGCAGGCGGTGAGGTTCGAAAGCATCGTCGCGGCTGCGACGATGATGTCACCGCAATTAACCTGCGCGTGCGCGCGAGTCGTGAGCGCCGAAGATACGAAGACCACCGATAGAAGTATTGTTGCCAAACTGCGAGTTGCCAGAGTTCGTACTTGCATGACCCTGCCCCCCTAGTTCAGGCACGCAGGGCTCTTGGAGCCCTCGACGTTGTTTTGCCAGGTGTTGTTGAGGCAGGTCGGATCGGCGTCGCTCAGATCAGCCGCCGAGTGACCAATAATCGTATTGTACTCTACGCTGTTGAACATGCTGCCGCTGGTCGCATCGACTCCGAACACGCCGGGCGAGATTGTGCCCGCGGCGATGAAGCTGCGGTCCGCCTCGTTGCTGTTCCCGTCGATCTGAACGCCCGTGGTATTGCTGTCGGTTATAGTCATCCGGTCCACGTCGTTCGACAGGCCGGACATGACGATCGCCTTGTCGTGATTCACCATGCGGGATCGTTCGAGGTCGTTCGTGGCGCCGGAAATGTCGAACCCGGTCGCAGTCCCGTCACCAATCGACATCACCCACTTGAAATCGTTGGAATCGCCGGCGATCATCGCGGGCGCGTCGACGAGAGCGCAATCTCGCAATTCGTTGTTGTCCCCGTCGATCTGAAGGCCTGTTGGACCCTCGGCGAGCATGCTTTCGCGAAAATCGTTGGCGTCACCGCCGACGTACGCCGGGCTCAGGTCCTCGAACGAAATCGAATACTTGATGTCGTTGCTGTCGGCACCGATGTCGATATTCCAACCCGCTTGGTTGCCCTTCGTGCTCACGTACTCGAAGCGATTGCCGGACGTCGTAACGCGAAAGCCGGTGCCAATATTGTCCTCGACTCGAACATACTCGATTCGATGATTGCCGTTTCCGGCGACCAGAACTCCGTCCTGGCAGCCCGAAACGACGCCTTCTTCGATACGAGCCGTATTGCCGATCAAGTGCACGCCGTCAACGCCGGCACAGTTGCTGATGGAATAGCCGTCCATATGCAGCGTGCCGCCGTCTACGGTTACGGCCGGATTGATGGCGCAGCCGACGATGTCGGCCATCATCGTTCCGAAACCAGTGATGACATCGCCACAGAGAACTTGCGCCGACGCCGGTGCGGCGAACAACGCTAGAGCGATCGCTGCTGTCGGCGCAATCAGACACCGACACTTAACAAACGTGATTATGGACATGGTCTGTCCCTCCCCCTCCGCCGGATCAGAACTGAGCACTACCTCCACGTACGGCGTATCCGCGCGTGGCAGTCACTATTATGTGAGACATTCAGTTTGTAATCCGCAGGACGGAGGCTTGTCTAGGAGGAATCAGAAAGGTCTCAGGCCGGGCAACCACCGCGCTTTCTAGAGAAGCGCGGGAGCGGATAAGGTCGCAATCCAGAAATACATCGCAGCCTGCCTGCATTGGAAAACCCGTCGGTCCCGTAGGCCGCGGCACAAAGATCCGCGAGCGCAGGTCCTCGCTGGCCCCCCATCTGGACAAGATCGCCGCAGTCCTAGCCTCGCCGCTCATCCGCACTAGGGAATTCCCGACCTTGTTTTACAAATCTGAACCAGGGTAACACTGGGGTTCCATCACCTGGCAAGGGGGAACGTCATGACTCTACGAAACCCTGTCGTGTTGTCGGTTTTTCCGTGTGCACTCGCTTTGGGTCTGCTTGTGCATGACGACGTTTTCGGCGCGTGCAACCTCATTCCGGTAGCCAAGAAGACTTTCCCATCGGTGATGGGAAGTATCGTCGATCCTCTCACCGTGGCGGGCCGATCGACCTCGCTACGCGTCAATCCTGTGTGTGACGGTTCCGCCGGTTTCGAAGCCGCACCGATGCTCAACGCGGTAACGTTACGATTCGAACCACCGACGGGGGCCGGTGCAACCGACGTACCGATCGATCCCGGCACGATAGTCGTAAGCGATTGTTCGCTCCCAGGCGGCAGATGCGCCGAACTCAGCTTCGAAACTCCTGATACGACACTGCTGCTTCCTCCGAACGGACTGGCCGGTCCGGCGCGTATTTTCGTACGAGATGCGGGCGCGGCGGTCGTCGCCGAGATCGCCGAGCTGTTCCTGCCCACGACGGGTTGCGACCGTCGTGCGGAGCAAGTGTTCGAAAAGCTCACTGTTTTGCCGCCGGCCAATGTGTTTGCCGATGTCGTGACCGGCACGCTTACCGAGATCTTTGCGACAGTAGACGGCGGCAATAATCTTTTGGTTCCGTTCGACTATTGGGGCGGCGGCGTGAAAACGGTGCTGGCGGAAACACCCGGTTCGCCGGTAGCCATCTTTCTCGATGGCCAAGCCGATGTCCCCGCGCTGGGCGCACTCGATCCGAATACGTTGCCCGACGTCTTGGCCGCGAAGACAGACCCCTCGCGTTTCGTACGGTCGTTCACGCTCGATGGTCGACCTCTGCCGCCGCTTCTCCGCGTGACATCGACAGGCGGATTGTTCGGAACCGCCGACGCCGTTGAATCGGTGCTGCGTGTCGCGCGCATCGATGACGACGATGGTACCGACATCCACGACTTCACCGATCGGCTGACGGCAGGAAAGGGCGTGATCCTGCTTTCGGCACTGAGCGCCGGCACCAACGATCCCGTACCGCTGACAAGCTTGCGGTCGTCCAGCGCGAGTGTCGGCTACGTGCGCGAGGAGCTACGCGAAACGACCAACCTCAATGCCGGATCGGGCGACGCCGATCTCGACGACTTCGTGGTGCAAGTCGCCAGTTCCGACGACGGTACCGCGACCAGCACGCACAAGGCTGTCAAGCGCGTTCAAGCGCCATCGGGTTTTGCGTTGCCGGCGCTCGCCACCAGCGACGACGTAATCGCGTTTCTAGAATCCGAGGTCGATCAGAATTCCACCGACCTCAACTTCGACGGCGACGTCGAAGACGGCATCGTGCGCATCTTCGACCGCACCGGCGGCGAGTTGGGCCTGACCTCGACCGTCGCGGCGTCGACTGCGCCGCTCATTGACGGGACCAACGTGGTCGCTTCCGACAACACGCTGTTCGTGCGCAGTCCTGGTGCGATCGGTAACCGCGTTGCAGGCGATGCCGTCGATCTCGAGATAAGTCCCGACGGTGCGCACGTCTATGCGCTGAGGACGGCGGGCCCGAGTAGCAGCGCCATCGATATTTACGATCGCAATTCAAGCACCGGTGATCTGGCGTTCTCGGCCGCCGGGCCCCTCTTGAGCGGCGGTAAAGCGTCGCACATCGCGCTGTCGTCGGATGGGCTGAGCGTCTACGCGCTGCAAGCGTTCATCGTTACGCAATACAGTCGCAATCCCGTAACCGGAGCGCTCGCGTTCGCGGTGAGCAACGGAGTTGGGGTTACTAGCGCAACGGCGATCGGCATCAACCCGGCGAGCGGGCGGGTCTACCTGTTCGACAGTGCTTACACGGAGCTGCCGGCCTCGCCGACTCCGTCTTTTCTCTCGTACGATGCGAGCCTTGCGGGTCTTCCGTTCGCAACGTCCGTTACCGGCGGCGCAATCCCTACGGACATCTACGTCGACACAACCGGAACGACGTTGTTTGCAGCGACCGATACGCCTGGAGATGTACGCACCTGCGGAACCGCCATTACCGGCCCGAGTTTGGGAGGCAGCATCAACTGCTCGGGATCGGGATTTCCGACAGGCATAGACGCGGCCCTGATGGCGCCTGACGGCGTGACGTATCTCATCGGGAGTGGTGTCATCAACTACGCAGGGGGTGCGTTCGTACCGTCTGCGGTCGACGACCCACGATTCGCCGAGGGCAATCGGTTGGTCGTCAGCCGCAACGGTCGATATTTCTACGTAGTCGATACCGAACATGTGGCGATATTCCGCCGTACGCCGACGATCGGGGCCCTGGTGCCGCTGGAGGTCGTCGATCGGCCAACGGATTTGGCCGCGTTCGTGCCGACGGCCCAACCGGCGGCGACCGATGATGATCGCCATCTGTATGTTGGGGCGGGGGCCGTCGTAGGGCCGATGTTCCAACAGATCGCAACCCTTCGTACCGACTCCGTTCTGCAATCCATTGAAACAGCCACCGGCGTACTGCGAGCCACCGAGCCGCCGACCAATGCCGTTGCGACTTTGGCCGATCGCGCTCTGGTTCTGACGCCGGAGACGGGGGCTGGGGTGGATCTCAACTTCGACGGCGACAATCTCGATGACGTCGCGCAACTGCTCGACGTATCGACCGGCGCCGATGTACTGACTTCATTGAACGTCGCAGCAATCCGCGGCGACCTGGGCGCGAATTTGATCGCCATTGCCGTACCGGAAGCGAACGAAGCCGGCCTCGATCGAAACGCCGACGGCGACGTCAAGGATCACGTGTTGGCGGTCGTCGATGCGTCTGCGCCGGGAACGCCGACGAACACGTCTATTGCCGTCGATCAGATCGGTGTCAGCGGTGACGCGGTGGTCGTGATCACGCCCGAAGCGAACGACGGCTTCAGCGACCTCAACGGCGATCTGGACGCTCAGGATCGCGTCATTCGCGTTTATGACGAACCGTCGGGCGTGATCACGGAACTCGGATGGGCGGCCGATGAGTTCGTGGTCGTCGGCAGCTTGGTTGCGTTTCGCTCGCCGGAGGCTGAGTTCGGCGCCGGCATCGTTCTCAACGGCGACGGAGATACGCAAGACAGCGTGATGTTCGTCTACGACATTGCTTCCGACACGCTCATCAACACAGGCCGCGCGGCTATTCCGTGTGAGTTGCCGGGCTGCGAACTGGGTACCCCCTACAAAGTACGCGGTCAGACAGTTTCGTTCCTCACCGACGAGGTCGAGCAGGCCGCCGACCTGAACGGTGACGGTGACAGCATCGATATCGTGTTGACGGTCTTCAACTTCCCGAGTGCGAGCAATCAGGTTGTCGATACCGCCGTCGACGACGCCACGATGCCGTCGGCAGTCGAGCCGAAACTACCGCCGTTCCCAGAAACGATTCTCGAAGGGACGCTTCTTCTCGCGGAAGCCAAGGAGAGCGAGATCGGCCTCGACATCAACGAGGACGGTGTCGTGAACGACGAGGTCGTCGTTCTGGTCGCCGGTGACGCGGATGAAGACGGTATCTTCGATGACTTCGATAGCTGTGTAGAACAGACGAACGCAACCCAGACCGACGTTGATGCCGACGGGCTCGGCGATACGGCCTGCGACCCAAGCCCGGCCGCCTGTCCGGCATCTCCGCTGGTCAGTTGTAAGGCGCCCGCCGCCAGCAAGGCGCAACTGCATATCAAGGACAAGGGACCGGCCGACAAGCGTGCGCTCAAGTTCAAGTGGGGAAAGGGTGCGATGACCACGCTCGCCGATATCGGAGACCCGCTCGTGTCGGACCCGGTTTACTCCGTCTGTGTATACGATTCATCGGGCGCCGGTGATGCACTTCTGCGCGCAGGTGTCCCCCCCGGCGGCACCTGCAGCGGCAAGGCATGTTGGAGGGAGCAGCCCGGCAAGGGTTTCAAGTACAAGGACAAGGCCGGTTCGGCCGGAGGCGTACAACAGCTGCAGCTGCGCGCGGGCGACACCGGAAAGGCAAAACTGCAGGTGAAAGGTAAGGGCGCGGGTCTCGTGCTGCCGATGCTTCCGTTGACGGGTGCGGTCACTGCGCAACTGCACGTAGATGAGGGAGTACGTCATGAGTGCTGGAGCGCGACTTTCTCGACATCACTGAAGAACGACCCGGAACAGTACAAGGCAAAAAGCGACTGAGCGTTGTCCGCTTGGGCAGGGATTCCCTACTCAACAGAATAGGGAATACTTTTGGCTAAACGGGGAACATCTAGCCGAGACGCGCGCATCCGCGCATCCGCGCATGGTGGTCCGTCTTTCACTTTGGGCTGGCGTTCTCTCTGCCAATCATTTAACCTAGTCGTTAAATGAGGATTGAAGCCCATCTCGACGCCGTATTCGGGGCCCTCGCGCACTCGACCCGACGCGCTCTGCTGACCCGGCTGCGTAGGGGCGAAGCGAGCGTCGGCGAACTCGCGGCGCCACACGGGATGTCGCTGCCCGCCATCTCCCGGCATCTCAAGGTGCTCGAGAAGGCGGGGCTGATCGGCCGGAGCGTCGACGGCAAGTTCCGCGGTTGTCATCTGCTCCCCGACGCGGCGAGCGAGGCGACCTCATGGCTCGAAGAACATCGCACCTTCTGGACCGGCCGACTCGACGCGCTCGCCGACTACGCTGACCAGCAGAACTCGGAGACCAAACATGACTGAAGCCGCCAGATCGCCCGCGACCGAAGGCGAGACCCTGCAGATCCAAAGACGATTCGCGGCCACGCCGGCCGAGATCTATCGCTACTTCACTCAGGCCGAACATCTTGCGCGCTGGTTCGGTCCGAAGGGCGTCGCGTGCGGCGAGGTCCGCGTCGACGCCCGGGTCGGCGGGGCCTATCGGGTCCAGATGCTGAATTCCGACGGCAGCGAGATCGTCCTCGTCGGCCGATTCGAGCAGCTCGACGAAGACCGGCTGATCCAGATGACTTGGCGCTGGGTGCGCGATGAAGAGGCGCCTCCCGGCGAGGAGACACTCGTCACGATCCGGCTCGCGCCGGTCGGCCAAGGAACCCTCCTGCGACTCACACACGAACGATTCGCCGACGCCGCCGAACGCGATCGCCACGACGGCGGTTGGGCGAGCACCCTCGATTGCCTCGACGAATACCTGTCAGAAAAGGACACTGGAAAATGAAGATCATCGACTTTAGCCGAGCACCCAATCCGCGCCGACTTCGCTTCTTCGTAGCCGAGAAGGGCATCGACATCGCGTTCGAAGACGTCGATCTCGACGACCAGTCGCGACTCGAAGCCCCTTACTACGAAGCGTGTCTGTCGGGCCAATACCCCGTCCTCGAACTCGACGACGGAACCTATCTCTGCGAGAGCATCGCGATCAGCCGCTATCTCGAGCGGCTGCATCCCGAGCCGGCGCTCTTCGGACGCGCGCCCCTCGAAGAGGCGCGCGTCGAGATGTGGAACCGCCGGCTCGAACTCGGCCTCTTCCGGCATACCGGCGACTATTTCGGGCATACGGCGCCCTTCTTCAAGGACCGCGTCGAGCAGATCCCGGCCTTCGCCAAGAGCGCCCAGAGCAACGCCCTGAATCAGTTCGGCATGATCGACCGCGCGCTTTCGGATCATCCCTTCATCGCGGGCGACGCGTTCTCGGTCGCCGACATCACGGCCTATATTGCGATCGATCTCGGCACGCCCTCCGTATACGAGGTCGGACCCGAATTCCCGAACATCCGGCGCTGGTTTGCACAGACCTCTGCACGACCGAGCGCGCAAAGCGTCTAGGAGGATGGGAACATGAATCGAATCGTTTCACGGCGAGAGTGGTACCGCGAGCACGGCGATTTTCTCGAATCCGAAAAAGAGATGACGCGAACGCTCGATGCCTTCAATCGGCGTCGCCGGGAGTTGCCCTGGGTCCGCATCGACAAGGACTACGCGTTCGTCGGCGCCGGCGGAGCGGCCTCGCTCGGCGATCTCTTCGCCGGACGAAGTCAGCTCGTCGTCTACCACTTCATGTTCGGTGCGGACTGGGAGGACGGTTGTCCGAGCTGTTCGCTCTGGTCGGACAATTTCCAGGGCGCGCTCCCCCATCTCGCCGAGCGCGACGTGACCGTCGCCGCCGTCTCGACGGCAGACTACGAGCGCCTCGCAAAGTTCCGCAAGCGCATGGGTTGGCAGCACGACTGGTACTCGTCCGCCGGATCCGACTTCAACCGTGACTTCCTCGTGTCGTATTCGCCCTCCGAGATCGAACGCGGCGAGACATTCTACAACTACCGGAAGGGGCATCACTACGGCACCGAATCGCCGGGCCTGAGCGTGTTCTTTCGCGATCCCGAGGGCGAGATCTTTCATACCTACTCCTGCTACGCGCGCGGCCTCGAAGGCGTGAGTCTCGTCTACCCGATCCTCGATCGGGTTCCGAAGGGGCGCGACGAGGACGACCTGCCGGCACCGATGGCCTGGGTGAAGCTCAAGGACCGATACGGAGAGGGCGCGTGAGCTTCGTCGGCCTCGACCGAACGACCATCCGTCGACTCGGCGGCGGAAGAAAGAAACGATGAAGCCGGAAGATCTCTTCTGGAAGCTTGCGGCCGAGCTTCAGGCCGACGACCCCCGCATCGTCGAAGGCACGATCATGAACGGCCGCTGTCTTCGGGTCGGGAAGGAATTCCTCGCGCTCTTGCGTGAGGGAATCGAGTTGGTCGGAGGCTAGCGGGCGAGCGATGATCGACTGAGCGATCGCCCGTGTCGGTGTGCGCCAGCATCGTTGTGCCTTAGTGTCGAATCGGCACGGTGACGGTAACCCTCGTGCCCGCGTCCGGGTGCGACTCGATTTGTAGAACGCCACCGAGCATTCGTAGTCTCTCTCGAATGCTGAACAGTCCGTAGCCGCCCTCGTCGATGGCCGTTCGCTCGACGGCGGCGGCTTCGAACCCTACGCCGTCGTCCACGACCTGTACGACCACTCGTGACTCTGCACCCGAGATCAGAACATGCGCCGAGCCGGCGCGCGCATGCTTGCCTACGTTCGCCAGCAACTCACGGACCGCTTGGAAGAGGACCAGTTGGGCATCCTCGTCCAGCAAGCGCGGCTGGCCGTCGTCGCTGACGGTACAATGCACTCCGTACTGCCCTTCGGCCCGCTCGGCCAACCAATCGACAGCAGCTTCGAACCCCAGTTCGGTCAACACCGGCGGACTGATTTCCGAAAGCAACAAGCGGGCATCTTGGATCGTGGCGTCGAGAACTTGCGCGACCGCATCATAGGCTGCTTCGTTTCCCGTCTGTGTAGCCAAATCGCGTAGCGCGCCCAGTTTCACCTTCGTTATGCCGAGGTTCTGAATGGTTCTATCGTGAAGCTCTGCACCGATACGACGCCGTTCCTTTTCGGCAGCCAAAGCGGCGCGCGCCGCGAGCCCCCGCAGTTGAGCCTGGTGGTGCTCGACCTCGAGCTCCGCCATATGACGCGCATGAACATCTTGCGACGAACCGGCCAGACGTGTCGATTTTCCGTCGTCCCCTTCGGCGGCGGCCCCGCGAGATCGAAACCACCGGTACTCTCCGGAACTCGTCAGTAGGCGGTGCTCGACGTCGAACTCGCGTCCGCCTCTGAGATGAGCATCGAGCGCTATTGCCACCGCTTCGAAATCATCGGGGTGAATCAGCTCTCCTACTTTCGTTGCACTGCCGCCGAACGCATGGACCTCGTACCCCAGCAGCTGATAGTAGCGCTCGGAAAGCCAGAATGGCTCTTCATCGATGTTCAGCCAGTCCCAAAGCCCGTCGTTCGTCCCGCGGGCCGCCAAATCGAAGCGTCGCTCGCTGGACTGCAGCGCGCGTTGGGCCTCGTTTAAATCGGTGACGTCCTGAGCGGTGGCAAATACGCGTACGACGGCGCCCTTGTCATCGCACTCTACTTGACCTCCGACTTGGAGATCGCGCTCGCGGCCGTCCAGCCCCCTGATATGGTACAGTGCCCCCGGGCTCGCATCGCCACTCGCAACCAACCCCCTGCCTCGCTGAAGACGCTCACGATCTTGTTGGTTGACGAGTAGATCGAGGAAAGTCGACAGGCTTGGCTCGACCGCGCCTGGTTGCGTACCGAGCAAGCGATACAACTCATCGCTCCATACCTCTTTGCCGGTCTGTACATCCCAGTCGGAATGGCCGAGCCGTGCGACGCTTTCGGCATACGCCAATCGTTCGCGGCTATCGGAGAGTGCTTGTGCGGCCTCTCGCTCAAACGTTATGTCGCGTGTCGCACCGACGATCTGCGTAACTTCTCCCGTAGGACCGAACGTCAGACTCCGAAGTTCGCGCACCCAGCGAATGGTCCCGTCGAGTCGCCGCATGCGAAACTCAGAAACAACGTCTTCACCGCGCCGGACTCGGCGCCAGTCGTTTTCGAAATGTTCGATATCTTCCGCGAGAATGAGGTCACGGTAGATGTTTCCAATCGTTGGTGACCACGTGTCGGCTCGCCTGCCGGCTAGCGCATACAAGCCGTCTGACCAACGTGCTGCCTTGTCTCCGACGCGCCAGATCCAGCTACCGACCAACGCGAGTCGTTCCGACCAAGCAAGAAGATCTCGGCTATCGTGCAGCGCCTGCTCTGCGCGCATGCGCTCGGTGATGTCCTGTGTGGTACCCAGGATGCGCGCGATCACACCGCTCTCGTCGAGGTCGACGTCGAACTCGGCTTGAACCAATCGAACCTCGCCGTCCGGTCTAATGATTCTATAGCTGCCCGCTCGCGGCACTTTGGTGCGCAGCAGTTCTTTCCAATCGGCGGCGAACACTTCGCGATCGTCGGGGTGTATGATTTCCGTCGCCACGCTTTCGATGGTTGGCTTCGCGGAATCCTGGCTGATACCGAAGATACGATCCATCTGCTCGGACCAGCGGATGGAATTCGTACTAGAGTCCCAGATCCAGTTTCCGACGGATGCCAAATGCTGCGCACGAGACAAGAACGCCTCACTGTCTCTGAGGTCCCTTTCCGTGCGCTTCTGGGCGCTGACATCCATGCCGGTTGCAACGTAGCCGGTGAGTTCGCCGTGCTCTCCGAAGAACGGGCGCCCTTGCGCGAGGATCTCGGCGTAACCGCCGGACGATCGCTGTAGACGAAACTCGACCTCGAAGGGACGGATGGATCGGAAATGATCTTCGACGACGGCCCACATCGCCGCACGGTCGTCGGGATGAATGAGTTCGTGCCAGCGCGCGCCGAGGTCGTGCTCACCGTCGATCCCGGCGAAGGCACGAGCCTGGGCGTTCACATAAACTACGCGATATCCGGGGTCCATGATCCAGCAGATCCCCGGCATCGATTCGGCAACGCCGTAGAAATCGTGATGTAATTCGAGCGTGGTTGGCGGCGTCGACTGCGCGGTCCGTACGGTCCGCCTCGACTTCAGTGACGCGACGACCGCGGCAGTGGCGATAATCGCGCCGAACACCAGCGCGCGGTTCGTGACGACCTGCCACAACTCAGCACCGGGAGGAGGGATAAAATATCCGAGCAGGGTAAGCGCCAAGGCGACGGTCCCAAAGGCCACTGTCGCCGCAATCCCGGGAACCCATAGAGTCACAAGTATCGGCAGCAAGTAGAGGACGCCGCCGGCGACAGCTCGCGGAATCGCGAGATCGGCCGCGAACGCGGCCGCACACAGCGCGATTGCGGCCGCGAGCGGCCACGCACCAGTATACTCCTTGCCGCGATAGTTCACGGGAATTGCCGGAGTCTCAGTCGGTTCACATCGGGGATTGTAGTCGTCGGGCTGATGTTTCGAAAGGAGCGTCGCCCGTGACGGTGTTCCGGTTATCACCAGTCAGACGGTCGACGGCCGATCCGTGGCGTGCATTGGCAGCGACGAGCGTGGTCAGATCCGCAATGCCATTCGATAGGCGGTTTGGTAAGCCTTGAAAGCAGCCTTCCAATCGCTTTGTGCGTAGAAGTTGTCGCCGGCGACCAGCTCTACTTTTGCACGATCTGATACGGGAATCCCAGCTGCTTCCAGATCGTTTACCGCAGCCGCGACGATCTCTGCGACCGTTTCCAACTGTCCACCGTACTGCCGCGGTAGTTGATAGCTGGCTATTGGAGCGCTCTTGCGTGCAAGGATTCGCTCGATGTCGCTTCGCGCGCTGGTTTCGCGAACGTCTTCCGCGATGTCGATCTCAAGTGCGCTTATGATAACGCCGCCGTCACTGGGCTCGGGTAGCTTTAAGAAGTCGAGGAGCGGCATGAACTCATCGGTCGCCTGTTTGAGGTCGGTCGGCACTCCCACAGTGTCCAGCAGGCTGTGTGCGCTGGGAAGATATGCAAGCGGGTTGGGAACGTCGACCGAGTTCGAGATGTGGATGTGGCCGGCCAGCGGCATGTCGAAAGCGAGTGCGGGTAGCGTGAATAGAGTCGACCCGAAGCCGAGATCTCCGACAGAAATATCAGGGATTCCCACATCGGCCGAGGTCGTACCCGAGCCGATCACGGCATCGAGCAAGGGATCCAACCAAACTTCGGGCGACAGCAGGGCAGGAAAGCTCTCGCCACTGGTCAATGAACCCGGCCGCGCGAAGGTTACCTGTGACCAACCGCCGATCATTCCCACCCTCGACGTTACCGTCGTTTCGATTCGAAGGGCGTAGACATGACCGCGCTGCAGAAGAACCTCGAAGGCGAAGTCCGTCGAGGCGTCCACGCTCTTCACAAGCAGCGGGATGACGGTGCCAAGCCCGAAGGTGCCACCGCCCTGAATTGCCGACGCGCTTCCACCTTCGAGGGACGCCTCGGCGCCGAAGGATGGTGCCAGTTCGGCGAGTTCTTTCTTGTCGAAGATGCCCTCGGCGTGCACGATCTTCTCTTGAGCGATCGGAGCACCAATAGGACCGAAGTCGACGATCTGTGCCTCGACCTGGAACCGCGCCTGCGTCATGCCCACAAGCGCAAAGTATCCGTTGGCTTCGACGTGGCCCGTGATCCTTGCAGGGACCACCGAATCGAAAAATTCGCCCTCGATCTCAAAGCTGTCTTCTTGGTAGGTGCTGATCTCGGCGCGCGTTAGCGGGAGAGTCGCTACCTGCGTCGCGAAGAGAATGTTGTTGCTGCCGGCGGCCTCGTTGTAGTGCCCAGCTCCGGAATCGCTGTCCGCGGGCGCGTAGTCGTCGGCCATCTCGAATGAGCAGGTTTCGCCCGGAGCCACGACCGATCCGCACGGACTTGCCGCTACGGCCGGATTCGCGAGAAGCATCGCCAGGAGGGGTGTGAAGAGTGAAGGATATAGCTTTGTCATTTCAGGGTCTCCGTATCTACGAAGTGCGTTGACGACGATCGGTTATCTCAAGAACGCGTTACGATTCGGTATGCTTGGCGATAGCGCCGAAACGCTCTTTTGTAGTCGCCGTCCGCCCAATAGTCGTCGCCTCTGGCCATCTGTCGCGTCGAGGACGCCGTATCTACGCCGGCGCTGGCCATCCTGTCGAGAACGTCGATAAGAACACCACGTACGACCTCGAAACGACCGCCGAATGCGAGTGGGATCTGGTAGGACGCGACCGGGCCGTTCTTGGCGGCGAGGGCGTGTTCTGCGTCGCGGACTGCGACTTCTTCATTCGCGTCGCTCGATACCAGAATCTCGAGACCGGACAGGACTACTCCGCCGTCCGGAAGAGCCAGGTCCACGACCGAATCCAAGGCCGGCATGACGTCGGTGATCGCGTCGTCCAGATTCGTCGGCAAGCCCATGTCGTCGAGAAGATCGTATAGGCTCGGAAAGCTCGCTAGCGGGTTCGGTATATTGATCTTGGGGATCAGGCTGATATTCGTCGCGCCGAAACTGGCGCAAGCCGGGCAGATTCCCACCGAAAATCCGGGAATGTGGAAGTCGTACGGTCCGATCTCGAAGAGCTTGTCCGGAAATCCGAGGTCGTTCAGACTCAGATCCGGCAGCGCAATGTCGGCGGAGTCCAAGCCGGCGACTGCGTCGAGCAACGGATCGAGCCAGAACTCGGGCGCGAGGACATCGGGCGGTGCGATGCCGTCGACCAATAGCACTTCCGCAATCCCCGCGATCAACCCCGTCTTCGAGGTGATCCGACCACCGACGCTGAGTGTGTACTCGTGCCCGCGTCGAAGCAGCGTTTCGAAACCAAAGTTGTTACTTTCGATGAACGAGTCGATGCAGATAGGAATGTTCCCACCCAGTGAGATCGTGCCGGCCGCTTGAACGCCCGTAAAACTGCCGGCGGTGAGAGAACCGGTGAAGCTGCCGCTGGGCGAAAAGTCGGTTGCGAGCTCGTTCTCCGCTATCACCTCGGTGTGGAGAACTTTCGGCTGTGGCAAAGGTTCAGCCAGCGTGCCGCGGTCGGATACGACGGCAACAATCTGCATGTTGATCTCCGCCATTCCGACCAACGCGAGGATGCCCGCCAAGTCGACATGGCCACTGATACGCACGGGTACGAGTGTGTTGAAGTACTCTCCCTCGATTGCGAAGTCGTGGTCTTCGAAGAGGTCGATGGTTTCGTCCTGGAGCGGACCGACGGCAGTCGTCGACGCGCGGTGCCTGCCCGGTGTGGAGTTTACGTAGGCAACTGAATAGTGAGCTGGATTGAGTACGCTGTGGCGCTCGCGATAGTCGTTCGCCGACATTCTCTGCGGCTCGCCGAACGCACATTCTTGTCCTGGGGCAATCGTCGCGCCGCACGATTTAGTCGCCGACGCGCTATGCGGAATAGTCATCAGAACGGAAAGAAAGCAGACAGTTCTGGCCAGTTTCATGGTGAGATCTCCCCCTGTGTCGCGAGACATTCGCGCGACACGCAACGTGTAAACCGAGGCATGCTCGCATCCAGCCGAGGCCGGGAAGCGTCATGCCGCCTGATTGCCGAGGTTTGTGGGTCTATCCGCCGACGGCGCACGTGTGGCGGAGAATGCGGGAGGTCTGTCGTCGAACGTGTTCTCGTTCGTATCGGTCAACGCGAGCTGGAGCCGCGCAGGAGAGAGGACGTTGTGCGAATCCAGTCGAGGTTCGCGATGTTTGCTGTGAACGAAGTTGGACTCGGACTGCGCCCGTGATGGGCCGCGTTTCCAGAAATCGCATGTATCCCCCTGTTACAGTCATAAGGCGCGTTGAACCGAACCATCGCCTTACGACTGTAGGGGAGTGGTATACGTCACATGTCTCAGGTGCGGCAACCACCCAGCAGGGTAAATCGTCGCGCGCGCACACGGACGCGTAACGATCATCGGCGAGCGGCTTCCGCAATAACCGTGTCGTTGTTTTTGTCTGTGACCTTACGAGAGTGATGGGACCGGAGATGATTTCGGTCTTCATGCGCAGCGCGCCGTCGCGATCGGCTTTGTTGACGACGAACACGTCGGCGATTTCGAGAAGCCCGGCCTGCGGCCAGGGGTTCCAAACGCCCACCGCGAACTGTCGCGACGATGGCCGATAACTATTCGTTGTGTAGACCGGTGGCTGGATGCGCGCGTCGGCGGCGTGGGGTGATGGTTACCGACGGCTGAGTCGTGCTTTGCCCTACTATTCCATTACAAATGTTCGACCTGCAGCTACACCGCGCTGGACAAGTCCAAGTCCTGTGCGCGTCATCCTCGTACCGCTCTTCTGAATATATGTACGTGCTCGTTTGCGCAGACTGAAAGCTTCCAACACAAGCTCAGTGGCCCGATGCTGGAGAACGGTGGGAATCGGTCTCCGAGTCGCTTCGTGCGATCGATCCGTATCTCCTACTCGGCTCGCACTATCTATAGCGGTGGAACGATCGGCAGCGGAAACGAAACGTTGGCCGTGCTTCTCAGGATTTTGTGGTAATCGATCTCATCCAGGGCGCGAGGTGCTCGAGATCGCATGTATTGGAGGCGAACAATCCCATGAGGAAGTCGTACGCGGTGTTGGGATCGACGACGATCTTGTAGCCATTGAGGCGCAGAAAGACATCGGTCGAGAAAAAAGCGACACGCTTGTTGCCATCAACGAAAGGGTGGTTGTTCATAAGGGACTCGAACATGGCCGCTGCCATTTCGACCAAGTCCGCGTAGTAGCCGGACTGCGGTCGATAAAGGGCGCTTTCCAGAAGTCCTTTGTCGCGCAGCCCATCAGCACCGCCGAAGCGATGAATCACAGCGCTGTGGATTTCTAGTACTTCATCGACGCTGAGGAACTGGACCGAGTTACTTGGCAAGCAGTTTTCCCAGCTCGTCGTTCTCGTTCAACGAGTCGGCCAGGTGATCCAAGACGACAGGCCGAACCCGCCGTCGGCGAACGTAGTCGCTAATGGCCTCGGTAAGTAGGCCCGAGACGTTTTGGTGCGACTCCTGCGCCAGCTCTTTGAGTTGCTCCCAAACTGCGGACTCGACTTTGGAACTGATCTTGATGGTGCTCATCCTGGAAGGGTGCCTGACAAGTCATGACCTGTCAAGCTTCTTGTTGGGCCGTACTCGGCGGTTGGCTCATCCGACATGGAGTTTGCGAGGTGTGGTCGGGCCGCTCGGGGCACCGCCGAGTTATTCAAGGGCCGCGCGGTCCTGCCCGAGTCCGTGCGTCTCCAGTCGGCGGCTATGCGTTCCAAAGGCCCACCGCGAACGATCGCGACAACGGCCGATAACTATTTGTGACGTAAACCGGCGGCTTGATGCACGTGCCGGTGGGGTGGGGCGGTTGCGTATCCCTGGCGTATCCCTGGCGTATCGATGGCTCAGCAGTGCTGTGCCCTGCCAATGCTCGCCGTCGACCCAGGTGAAGCCTGCGACGACGGCGAGCATTGCGATGACGGCAGCGAATGCGCGATCGGCGGCAGCTGGATCGTCTTCTCTGTAGGTGGGCCTTGGCGCTTGGGTTCGCTGCAGTTCTCGGCCGACTACACCGGCTCCGGCATCCGCTTCTTCGGGCGTGGCGGCGATGTGAAATGCGTCGGCCTGATCGATGGCGTGATCAGTTCGCTCAACGACGACCAATAGTCCGAGAGGCTCCGAGGCCGTCGCGGGGCTGCTACCGCCCGAGCATGACATCGATTCCGCCGAGCACCGCGCTGATCTTCCGTTTTGGCAGTGCCCCCGCACGTTCGACGAGCACTGACTTATCGAGGGTTGCCAGTTGCGAGACATTGGCAACCGACTCCCGATCCAGGCCGGTATCTCGGACCGAGAGCGCTACATTGCCAGGCGCATCCGTCCACTTGAGATTACTCGTCAGTGTCACGCACACGACTGTCGCTATTCGACTGCGGTTGAGCGCGTCGCCCTGGACGACGACCACGGGCCGCCGATACCCCGGCTCTGAGCCGGCGGGCTCCGCGAGATCGGCCCACCAAACATCTCCCTGACCGATTGCTACCATTGCGACCGGCCGAGCGTCTTGCGCCCCGCGCGGGCGACGAAGGAGTCGTCTTGTTCGACCTCAGCAAGTGCGCGATTCATCTGCTCGGTGACGTTCTCCGGCATGTGGCGGTCAAGGTACTCGGCGATAGCTCGCGCGTAGATGTCGCTGCGCGAGGTTTTGGCCTGGCTCGCGAGCTTGTCTGCCTGGATGAACAGTTCGTCGGGGATGGAGATCGCAGTCTTCATACCATTAGTATAACTAAGTAGTTCCGCCAGTAAAACCCGTTTTTCCATTAGCTTGTGACGAAGAGATCGCACGCGACCTTCACCGAGCGCAATGTCACGGCTGTGCTCAGGTTGCTGCCGGATGCGCCCGCGCGCCATGTCCGATGACCATTGGCTCACGGCTCGGCATACCTGGGTCGAAGTGCTGCGCAATCTGGGGCGATTGCTCGATGGGCGGGAGCGGCTGCGCACGGAGGCGGCGTTCCGCGAAGACTGGCGACGATTTGCGGTCATCGAACTCGATGTGACGACCTGCGAGATTGCCGCCGATATTGCCATCACCCACGGGACGCGGACACTTGATGCGTTGCACTTGGCTGCCGCCCAGCGCGCCGGCGGCGCGGCGTTGCCGATCCTTACTTACGATCTCAAGCAGGCCAAGGCGGCACGCGCATTGGGGTTCCCGGTCGTGGGGGTTTGAGCCCCGCGTCGCTCGCGTCACCCCGCTCTCACGTCTAGTCTTCGCCAGGCCGCGAGGCGGCCGCTTCCAAGGTGAGCCGACCCGGCCGAAGAAGTCGGCTGAAGAAAGCGTGAGTTTTCTCGAAACTATCAAACGCGCGCGTGCGTTCCTCGAGAATCAACGCCGCGTTTCGCTGCGCGCCTTGCGGCGAGAATTCGATCTCGACGCCGAGACGCTTGCCGATCTCGCCGATGAGTTGGTCAACGTACAGAAGATTGCGGTCTTAGATGGCGAGGTTCTCGTCTGGGCCGCCGCGACGCCCCCACTTGCTGGAGTGACTTCAGCGCGGGAAAGCGACGCCGCCGCGCCGACGCCGGTCGGTCACGTAACGCCAAAACATCTCGCCGATAAGATCCTGCAATCGAAGTCTGCGCTCGAAGGCGAGCGCAAGCAGGTCACGGTACTGTTCGCCGACGTCAAGGGCTCGATGGAACTGGCCGAGCAGCTCGACGCGGAAGCCTACTCGGAGATCATGCAGCGCTTTTTCACGATCCTGTCGGAGGGCGTCGAGCGCTTCGAAGGCTTCGTGGACAAGTTCACCGGCGACGGCATCATGGCGTTGTTCGGTGCGCCGATTGCGCACGAAGATCATGCCCAGCGCGCCTGCTATGCGGCGCTGCATCTGCGCACTACGCTTCGCAGCTACACCGATGAACTGCGGCGTACGACTGGTTTGAGCTTCTCCGTTCGTATCGGCATCAATTCCGGTGAGGTCGTCGTCGGTACGATCAGCAGCTCCGGCGAGTCCGGTGGCGACCTGCGCATGGACTACACGGCCCAGGGGCATACCGTCGGCCTGGCGCAGCGCATGGAGCAACTCGCTGCGGCCGACAGCGCCTATCTGACCGAACATACCCAGCGGTTGATTGCGGGTTACTTCGAGCTGCGCGATCTCGGCGCCTTCGATCTGAAGGGCGCGAGCGAGCCGTTGACCGTGTATGAGCTGCAAGGCGTCGGCGCGATCCGCAGTCGGCTCGACCGCTCGCGCGCGCGCGGCTTCTCGCGCTTGGTCGGCCGCGCCGACGAGCTTGCCGTCTTGGAGACCGCCCTCACTCGATCGCTCGAAGGTCGTGGCGGCGTCGTCGGTGTCGTCGCCGACGCCGGGGTCGGCAAGAGCCGGCTCTGCAACGAGTTCGTCGAAGGTGCTCGCGCCCGCGGTATCGCCGTTTACGAAGCGCACTGTCCGTCGCACGGCAAAGTCGTGCCGATGCTGCCGATTCTGGAAATGTTTCGCGACTTCTTCGGCATCGTTCAAAACGACAGCGATCAGATTGCGCGCGAGAAGATCACCGGGCGCATGCTCCTGCTCGACCGCGACCTCGAGCCTTTTCTGCCGCTGGCTTTTGAATTCCTGGGTGTGCCGGACCCGGACAATCCGACGCCCGACGTGCCCGCGCCGGTGCGTCAGCGTGAGCTGATCGCATTCACCCGCCGGCTCATACAAGCGCGCAGTGCCCGTGAGCCGGCCGTGCTCTTCTTCGACGATGTCCACTGGATAGACGAGAGCAGTGATGCGTTCGTGGCTCAGGTCGCTGACATCGTGCCGGGAACACGCACGACGTTGCTGTTGAATTTTCGTCCCGAGTATAGCGCCGAGTGGATGGGGCAGCCCTCGTATCAGCAGTTGCCGTTGCATCCGCTCGGCGACGCGGCCATCGATGCATTGGTCACGGATCTACTGGGCTCGGACAGCTCCATAGCCCACCTGCCCGCGCTCATGCGCGAACGCACGGGCGGCAATCCGTTTTTCATCGAAGAGATCATTTACTCCCTGGCCGAATCCGGCAAGCTCGTCGGCGAACGGGGCGACTATCGGCTCGACCAGCGCCTCGATCGGCTCGAGATTCCGCCCACGGTGCACGGCATCCTTGCCGCGCGAATCGATCGCCTGCCTGAGCGAGAAAAGTCGCTGCTGCAAACGGCTGCGGCCATCGGCTTGCGCTTTGCCGACCGACTGTTGCGCCGAGTCAGCGAGCTTTCAACCGACGATGTGGACGCCGCACTGGCGGCATTGCGCGCTGCGGAATTCATTCACGAAGAGTCGTTGTACCCGGAGATCGAATACGCCTTTCGTCATCCTCTGACTCACGAAGTAGCCGAGCGTTCTCAGCTCGCGCCGCATCGTCGCCGTGTTCACCTGGCCGTGGCCCGCGCTCACGAAGAACTGTACGCCGACAAGCCCGATGAGAACGCCGCGCTGTTGGCGCATCATTGGGATCTCGGCGGCGACGCGGAGCAGGCGGCGCTTTGGCATCGTCGCGCTGCCGCATGGATTGCCGGCGGCCATCCCCGCGAAGCGCTTCGACACTGGACCCGGGTGCGGGAACTTGCGGACAAGCTCAGCGATCCCGCACTCGTACGCGAACTCGGCCAACAATCGCGTGTGATGATCCTCGAATACGGCTGGCGCGTCGGGCTGTCCGCGGACGAGGCAAACGCACTGGTAGCAGAGGGCGAGGACTGGGCCCGGCGCCACGACGACCCACACGCGCTCGCTGCGCTCTACAATGCATTCGCGATCCTATGTACGTTCTCGCTGGATCAGGCACGGCGCGCGCGCGAGCTATCCACGACGGGGCTGCGTCTTGCCGAGGAGGCCGGCGATGGCGCATTGGCCTGTGCTTTGGAACTGCGGCTGTTCTTCGTTGCCAACGCGATGGGCGTCGTGCCTGCCATGTTCGAGGCGATGGACGCACTGGCACGTCGCTCGGACGACGACCAGGAGCGCGCCTCAGCGCTCGTCGGGTATGACGTTCCTGTGACGATCGCCGGCTGGCGGGGATGGGCTCACGCGCTGGCGGGGGAGTTCGATACCGCGCTGCTCCACCTTCACCGCGGCATCGATCTAGGACGAACACGCAACACGGTCGAAGCATTGGGGTGGTTAATCCAAACGGAGAGTACGGTGTGGTGCGAACGCGGGGATGCCGCACGGGCCGGCGCCACCGCTCGGGAGGCTCTCGAGATCGCCGAGCGGATCGAAAGTCCGATTTCCGAAGCCATGGCCCTCAATTCGACCGGACGCGCGCTGGCACTCGAAGGTGACGCCGACGCTGCGTTACAAACGCTGGAGCGAGCCCTATCGATAGCGGAGCGTGTTCTGCGTTACACGAGTCCGAACATCTTGAGTTGCATTGCTCTCGTACACTGCAACGTCGGAGCGCTCGGCGAAGCGCAAGCAGCGGCCGAGCGAGCGCTCGACCTGGCCGAGCAGCGAGAGGCATATGGCGGCGAGGTGCTGTCGCTGCACGCGCTCGCTAGCGTTGCTGTGGCGCACGGAGGCGACGCCGAGATTGCCACGGCGCAGCAGCTGCTCGACCGTGCCGAATCACGGGCGGCGGAAATCGGCTACGGTGCGATGGTCCCGCACCTCTACGAGTTGCGCGGCCGCATCGCCGAGCGTACCGGTGACGCGCCCCAAGCCGCGGCCGCGCTCTCACGAGCCCGCCAACTGTTTGGTGAAATGGGTGCGCCGTTACACGTTGAGCGGCTGGCCAAGGGGAATTCAAAGTGAAGCGGAATGCGATAAAGTTCCTGGCTGTTGGCGCACTGACGGCAACACTACTGGTTGGTGGTTTTCTATTCGGCGACGCAGCAAGCGCGCAAGAATCAACGACCAAACCGTTCGACGAGAATTGGTGGCCGACCGAGTGGGGTGCCGACGACAAAGTAGGCGCGCCGAACCGCACGACCCCCGACATCTTGCTCAAAGCCGTCAAGCTCGTAAAGCAGGGTAAGACGGCGACCCTGGGCAAGCTCTATGCTCGCGACATTCCCCTGCTGGCCGTGAGAGGCTTTGAGCTGAGCATCCCCGGCACACCGACCGGCGGCCCGATGGGAACAAATCATATGGTCTTCCACGACGAGTTGGTCACCGCGCAGCTCGGTCAGGTCGGCACACAGTTCGACGGCCCGGGTCACATAGGAGTGCGCACGCCGAAAGGCGACTTCTTTTACAATGGCCGAAACCGCGAGGAGACGTACGAGCGGCATCCCAGAATGGAAGAACTTGTCGGCCGAACAGAAGGCCGAGCGTGTCGCCAGGTTCAATGCTGGTGAGCCGGGTTTCGGCCTGAGCGCCTGTGAGTACATGGCCTCTCGCAAAATCATTCTTACCGGCGGCGTACCTCCGCCAACGATGCGCAGCCGGTTACCGATGTGGAGGGCGCAGTCGTCCCCTGTCATACGGAGATGCAGGCGCGGCGCGGTATCTGGAACATCGAGAATCTCGACTTCGAACCGCTCTTAAAAGATGGCGTCTCCGAGTTCCTGTTTGTTTGGGCACCGCTCAAGATGGTTGGCGCTACGGGGTCGCCGGGGAATCCGGTCGTTCTTTATTGACGACGGACGCACCAGCTATCCTGGAGAGTAACCGTGAGCGTAGAGAACCACCGATAAGCCGGCAACGAGATAGCCCACGACGATCCCCACTCGGCTCTTCCTCGCGTCTTCGCGTGGGTCGTTGGCTTTAGGCACTCGGCCGTCTGGCTCGGAGCAGCGGTCGCGGTGGGCTAGCTACTGGTCGCGGCCGCCGAATTCGGTCGGGTCAGTCGTTTTGCGGACATTTCCTGGGCCGTACACTGCGCGAAATCGTGGTTGAGGTGGGGATGTTCGCACCTCTGGGATGGTTCGTGGGGGCGGCGTTGCGCCTCTCTCGACTCACCGAGGAGCGCGCGAGTCCGGAACTGATCGACCCTCGCCCTTTCGCACCGCTCGCTCGTCACGGAACCCGCTTGGCGGCCGTCTGGCTCGTCATTCAGGCCATCGGTATGCCGCTCATACTGTTCGCGCCCGAAGGGATGGACAAGGAACTCCTGCGGTCCGCAGCCCTCTTGCTCTTGGGGCTGGCCTGCTTCGCCGCAATCCTACTCCTCCTTCCGTGCCGCGGCGCACATCGCGTGCTGCGGTCGGCAAAACAGACGGAACTCGAAACGGTTCGCGGCCAGATCGGCGAAGCCCGTCGCATGCGCGAAGACGATCGGCTTCCGGGGCTGCTCGCATGGGAGGCCCGCGTCGAGAGCCTATCGCCGTCGCCGATCGATGCGGCCGCGCTCGGACGCACGGGGCTGTTGCTCCTGCTGCCGATCGGAAGCTGGATCGGATCCGCTATCGTCGCGCGCTTTGTCGATGCGACGATGGGGTAGGGCGCGACGAAGCGGCCGGGGTACGAGCAGCGATCGGCTGCTGATGCGTGGGTGCGGGCGTGGGTTCGTTTTGTTTCGCTTCGAGAATGGACCTCTCTCGCCCTCGCTAGCTCGGAGTGCTGATGCGTGGGGCCGGCTGAGGTTCGTTGTATTGCGATTCAAGACAAGACCTCTCTCGCCCTCGCCGGCTCGGGCTCACATTCCGCGCGGCATGTTGATAACTTTCTATGCTCGATCGGAATAAGCACCGTACGTGATGGCGATTTCTGTTGACAGGTTTTTTGACCGCGAGAGTTTGCGCCTGAGCGACGTTCTTTGATCGACGCGAAGTTTTCGTGAGGACGACGTCGAACGCCCGACAGCGCAGCGCGTAGTCGTCCTCCGCGCGAATCTGCTTCGCGTCGCGCCGTATGCGGAGACAGTCGCGAAAAAAACCGTGTTAGTCTCGATCCATGAAGACGAACATCAGTCTCGCAGATCTTTGCGAGCGACAACTTCTCGAGCGCTTCGCCGCTCTGGTCGATGACGATCGATCCAATACCGCGCAGTTGCTCGCGTACATCGCCGAGATCGACGAACGCAAACTGTGGGCCAAACACGCGTGCCCGTCGATGTTCGCGTTCTGCATGCAGCGCTTTCACATGTCGGAGTCGATGACCTCCAAGCGCATCTGGGCTGCGCGTACCGCGCGACGCTTCCCGGTGATTTTGTCAATGGTAACCGGCGGCGAACTGCACCTGAGCGGTATCAACCAACTCGGCAAACATCTGACCGAGGACAATCATCGATCGATTCTCCAGCGTGCCAAACACAAGAGTTCACGAGAGATTGACCTGCTGGTGGCCGAGCTGGCTCCGCGACCGGATGTACCTTCACGCGTGCGGGCTTTGCCGAGATCGATGGGCGCCGTCGTTTGTGCGGATGCGCGGCCGACCAGCCCACGCGAGGCTCGCAGCCCCGACGAGCCGTGCAGTCCGAGGTCTTGTTCGAGCAACGTCGAGGCGGGAGAGCATGTCCCCGATGTCTTCAAACCGATGGCAGCTGGCAAACAAATCGTCCCGCTCGCCCCTCGACGATTCAAGATCGAGATCACCGTTGATCAGAGCACTCACGATCGGCTTCGCGCGTTGCAGGATTTGCTAAAGCATCGGTTCCGGAACGCGGACCCGGCACTGATCGTCAGCCGCGCGATCGAGTTGCTCCTCGACGAGACACTCAAGAAAAAGGCGGCGGTCACAGAGCAGGTACGCTTCTCCTCCCCGCCTAGCGCCAAACGGATCCGCACCATTCCCGCCGCGATCCGTCGCGAGGTATGGAAGCGCGACCTCGGTCGTTGCACTTTCGTTGACGAACAGGGAAGGCGTTGCCGCGCGACGAGTTGTATCGAATACCATCACGAGATCCCCTACGGGAAAGGCGGCTGCCACGAGGTGGAGAACATCGCGCTGCGCTGCCGGGCCCACAATCAGTATCAGGCGGATCTGGACTTCGGGCGGGATTTCATGAGGAGCAAGCGCCGCACCCGATAACGATTCGTTACGTAAACCGGCGGCTTGATGCATGCGGCGGCGGGGTGGGGTGATAGTTATCGACGGCTGAGCCGCGCTGTGCCCTGGCGAGGGCGGCTTTCGTTACGTTCTGCTCTCGCATTGCCTCCGAGAACTGCCACACGAGCACCTTTTTTCATTTCGTTCTCTCCAATTGCCGCTTGCGCTTCCGGGCCAGTTTCAGCTCGCCATCCGGAGTCTTCTGCGTCTTCTTGATGAAGGCGTGAAGCGCGAACAACTCGCCGTCGTAGGCGCATACAAGCACCCGCGCGATGCGCCTACTTGGCAGCGCGACCCGAAGCTCGAACAGACCCGGGCCCATCGCGCGACATAGCGGCACGTCGACCGGCCATCCAAACTCCAGATCCTTCAAGCCAGATCCCGCGACGCGGCGGTCGGCCTTGGGCAGTTCCAAGAGCCATTCACGAACGGGCTCCGCGCCGGAGTCCGTCCGGAAGAAGACCAGCGTCATACGCTTTGCAGGGTCGATCATCGCCTTACTCCGCCGAGGTGCCGCTCAGGCTGACAACCCCCTCGCACCGCTAAGTAAAGTTGTCACTTCCACCTCGACGAAAACGCCAAGTGCTAAGCGTGGCTAGCAGTCGCGATCAGCAGGCCCACTTGAGTCTCCAAATCTCCGAGTTTTTTGGCCTTGTTATCGGCACACGCTTTGCTTCATGTTAGGGCGCATATGCATTCCGGCGGCGCGCCCCCCCCGAGTGGGTAGGCAGATGAAGCGCAGCGCGGGACGTGGGAGGGAGCCAATGCCAGCGAACTACCTGACTCGATCGATTCTGACACTTGCACTCATCGCGGCCTCGATGGGAACTGGCAGCACCGCTCACGCGGCCTGCAACCTGATCCCCGGAACGGCGAAAAGCTTCGACGCTGCGCTCGGCGCCACGAACCGGCCTTTCGCCGCGCCCGGTGAAGATCTGGAGATCCGTCTGCGAAACTGCGACGACGAATCCACGGGTTTTTTGCCGAGCGGCGGCCAGCACGTCGTCACCATTACTTTCAAAGCGCCTGACGGGACCAACAACGTCGTCGCTCTGTCCGACGATTGTGTCGCCATCGCCGCAGACGTCGCCACCTGTGGAACGGTACCGGGCGTTTCATCGGCTGTCTGTCAGAGTTCGACGACGCTCAGGACGCGAACCGATGTTACGGCCGGCGATCTTCGCCTGGTCTTCGGCTTCCCTAATACCGACAGCGAATTCGCTCCTGCGGCCGACGGCCGCACCTTGAGCGGACGGGCCGCGATCGCCGTAACCCCCAAAGGAGACGCCCTTCCCTGCGAGCTGGCGACGGAAACCTGCGCTGATCAAACGGGACTATTGGCGTGCATCGACGAGTTCTACGCGAATGACGGTGCATGTGGGACCACGGTAGCCGATAGCGTTTTCGGCCAATTCACGGCGCTTCCGCACCCGAACAACTATCAACAAGACTGTTTCGACGAAGCGCCGCCGTGCACGGCCGGTGCAACGGAAGTTCGCGCGGCCATTGATGCCGACGGCAATCTGTTGATGCCCGTCGCATGGCAAGGCGTGCTGACCAGCGCCCAAGGAATTCCGGTACCTCGCCTCGTGCGTACGCGGTTGGAAGCGCCGCTGCCTTTTGAGATTCCCGACGAAGTTTTCATCACGTCGTTTACGCCCGAAGGCGGTGCGCTGCCGCCGATCCTCGAGCCGCAACTCGACCCCACGGTGCTCGATCCGAACGTCGTCACCGTGTTCGGTTCGGTGGACGCACCTTACACAACCATTCGAATCGCACGCCGTCACGGGACCTGTGTGAACGGCGCGAACAACGGCGACCGTTGCGCGCGCGACTTCGATTGCCGAAACGGCACCTGTGAAGACTCTTGCGTCGACGATCCTGCAACGCTGTGCCCGATCGGTACCGAGTGCACCACGGGCTCATGCGCAGCGCTGTTCGACTTCTCGCCCGTTCCCGACGTCGCGGCGGGCGGACCGCTCGCCATCGAGCGCTTCACCGAAGCGTTCTGTCAATTGTCTCCAAACCAGGACTGCACCGGCAACCCCGGTGTCTGCACCGGCGCGGGCAACGCGTGCGTCGCCTATGCCGCCGAAGCGAAAAGTCCGGTGCCGCTCGACGGCCTTCGCGCGTCGGATAGCACGCGAACGTTCACCGCGAACGAAGCGATCGACGGCGTAGACCGCAACGGCGACGGCGATGCACTGGATTTCGTCATGAGCATCGCGGACCGGGTCACCGGCCAGAACCAAGCACTGAATGCGACACCGGGCTGCGCCGGTCTGTCGGGAACGCCCGACAGCCGCGCGATCGTGAAGGTCAGCCGTCCGCCGTTCGTCTATCCCGCCGTTGCGGTCGAAGGCGATGTAACGGCCTTCCTCGAACGCGAATGGGGTCAGAACGCTTGCGACATCAACGGCGATACCGATTTCGTGGACTCGATCTTGCGCGTATTCGTCACGGGCGTCGGCGAGACCGCACTCGCGGGATTACGAGCCGCCGATGCAGCATCGAAAATCGACGGCGAGCCGTTGGCGGTATCTAACGGCCTTGTCTTCGTTCGTACTTCGGAAGCGGCCTCCGCCCAGCCACGTATGTCACGCGTCTTGGCGCACATGGGCGCCGAACAGACAGGCGGCGTATCGTTCGAGTCGCATCTGTCGGGCAACGGGCGCTACGTCGTATTCTTCGGCGGCCCAGACATGCTTGCGCCGGGCGCCGACACCAACGGAACCAGCGACGTGTATCGCTACGACATTGAGACCGGAGACATCGTTCGCGTGAGCGTCCCCGACGGCGGCGGCGAGCCCAACGGGGGGTCGAGCGCCCACGCCGTTTCTGCAGACGGTAACTACGTAGTCTTCTCGTCGTACGCGACCAACCTGACTGCCGACTTGGCCGCGGGAGGCAATCAGCACGCGTATCTTCGCGACATAAATGCCGGCACGACGACACGCATTACGAAGGCACACGACGGCTCCGAACCCATCGAGAATGATCTCCCTAACATGGTGATGTCGGGCGACGGGCGCTACGTTGTGTTCGCACACGAGCAAGACGTCTTCATTCTCGGCGAGCCCGCCAATGGATTGCGGGATTTATACTTGTGGGATCGGGTGCTCGACGAGTACACCTTCGTGCACGTCGGGCCCGGGGGCGTGCTGCCTGACAACCACGTCTCCGGATTCGATCTTGCGATCTCGGAAGATGGAAGCACCATCGCTTTCAGCAGCAATGCCGGCAATTTCGTCGCCGGCGATGGCGTCGGTTCGGAGGACGCTTTCGTCTACGACGTCGCAAGCGGTACCACCACCTACGCCGTTGCTGCATACGACGGTACCCCGCTCGAGGATGGCAGAGTGGTCTCCCTGTCAGGCGACGGATCGATACTGTACTTCTATACGGGCTCCACGAACGTGCTGGCGCCGGGTGTCGTAACGGGTTTCGGCGCATACGCCAAAAACCTAAGCACCGGCCACACAGAGTTTCTCGGCATAGACAACAACGGCTCGGACTCCGGCAACATTCAGGGTTTCAACACTTCTTTGTTTGCCAGCAGGTCCATGTCGTACCAAGGTCGCTATGTTCTTCTGTCGTATATTATCCCTGCGCCCGGCAGCGTGGACCCGCGCGTACATGCGGGCGAAGATGTCTATCGGCTCGACCGCGTCACGCGAACGGCCGAGCGATTGACCGCTGCCGCAGACGGTACGGTACCCGCGTCACCTCTCGGCACCACCTTTGCGGGCGACATTTCTCATGACGGCCGCGTCGCCGTGTTCTGGTCAGCCAAACCTGACTTCCTAGGCCCTGGAGTCGACACAAACGGCACGGCGGATATCTTCATCCGCGACCTCGATCCAACCGACCCGCTAGGTGCAGATGTGTTGGCAAACGGGGTGCTCGGCGACATCGTGCTCGAAGTCGTCGATCCGATTTCGGGAGCCATCACCACGCTGTGCGAGGCCGACGACGTATCGGTCGCCGACGGCAACGCCGCATTCCTGCGGCCCGAGGCAACGGCCGGAACACTCGAATGCCCGAGCGGCTCGCTCAACGGC
Organism: Deltaproteobacteria bacterium; assembly: GCA_029262375.1. Classification (GTDB taxonomy): domain Bacteria; phylum Desulfobacterota; class Binatia; order UBA1149; family SPBQ01; genus JAJCZM01. The sequence continues at coordinate 1,915 of JAJCZM010000014.1, read as the reverse complement.
GACGGCGACACAGACGATCTCGTCGTGCATCTCTCCATCGCGGCGGCTGCGGCGCAGAACCTCGCGCTTGCGGCTACCGACGTCGAACTTTCTAACAGCGTCGTCGCCGCTCTCGCCGATGAGAACGCGCAGGACACAACGGATCTAAACGGCGACCTCGATAGCAACGATACCGTGCTTCACGTGCGTGCTCTCGGCGACGGCGCCTGGACGAACACCAACCAAGCCGCCGACGCGCTTTCGGTTAGCGGCGACGTCGTAGCGTTCCTCAGTCCGGAGGCCGACCAGAACGCTTCCGTACTCAACGGCGACGGTGATGCCGATGACCGTGTCGTACACGTGTACGAGCACGACGGATTCGGCATGCGCAACCTCGAACAAGCGGCCGAGGAACTGGTTCTCGGCGAACCGGTCGCAACGGCTTGCGGCACCCGCCATCTCGTCGCGTTCCGGACGAACGAAGCCGCACAAGGCGCCGGAGCGCTCAACGGCGACGGCGATACCGACGACGACGTTCTTCAGGTCTACGATATCGAAACCGATACCATCGTGAACGTCGGCCAGGCCGTTGTTCCCTGCAGACTCGAGATCTGCGATCCGAGCGCGCCGTATCGAGTCGTCGGTGCGTCGGTCAAATTTCTTACGCTGGAAGTCGACCAGAATGCCGATTTGGATGGCAACGGCAGCATCGGCGGCCTCGTGCTGCAAAGCTACAACGCCTGCTCTGGTATCGTCAGCGTCGTCGGCGCTGTGGATCCCGCAACACCGTCGAACCCGATCGAGATCGTCGAGAGTACCCAGGCGTTCACCGCTCCGGGCGGCCGCTGCAGCATCGATCCCGCGATTGTGTGCGATCCGGAAGCAGATACTTGCCCCGAAGGCAGCGTATGTAGCCCGCTCACAACGAACTGTACGCTCAATCAACCGGGTGCTTGCCTGACGAACGACGATTGCACTGTCGATTCGATCTGCGAGACGCAACCAGTGGTCGTCGGTGTCACGGCCGCTGACCACGACGATGACGGCGTGCCCGACGACCGGGACAACTGCCCCGAAGTTCCAAATCCGCTGCAGGGTGACGACGACAACGACGGTGCGGGCGACGCCTGCGACGCCGACTCGTGTAACCCTGTTCCGCTCGTCGGCTGTCGCGTACCGGCAACCGGTGGTTCGGCCCTTCAGTTCCAAGACAAGGGCGATCCCGAGAAGAAGAAGTTCTCGTGGAAGTGGAGCAAAGGTCCGCTGACGACGCTCGCCGACTTCGGCGATCCGGTCAGCACCGACAGCTATTTGCTCTGCGTCTATGACGGCAGCAGCCGAATCTCCAACGGCTTCGCCGAAGCCGCCAAGGACTGCGGTAAACCCGGCAAGCCGAGGTCCTGCTGGAAGGCCACGAAGACCGGCTTCAAGTTCAAGGACAAGACGGCCTCACCAGTCGGAACGACCAAGGTTGGTACTAAGGGATCCGACGATCCCGGCAAGGCCAAGATCTCGATCAAGGGTAAGGGCACGAACGTGATCATGCCTGCGGATCTAACGGCCGTGGCCGGACCGGTGCTCGTGCAGATGCAGAACACTGAGACAGGATTGTGCTTCGAGGCGACCTATACGGCGCCGTTCACGAAACAGGACGCGACGCAGATAAAGGCGAAGTCGGACTAACCATCGGGACTTCGTTACCTGTTCCGTTGTAGACGTTCGCTGTTCGGTTGGCGCGTCTTGATGACTCGGATGCGCGCAAGCGGTAGTGCCGCGCGCCGCGGTTTGACATCTGTCGCGTCGACCGGCCATTGCGGCTAGGCGTTCCAAAGGCCCACCGCGAACTATCGCGACAACGGCCGATAACTATTCGTTACGTAAACCTGCGGCTTGATGCACGCGGCGGCGGGGTGGGGCGATAGTTATCGACGGCTGA
>JAJCZM010000013.1 GCA_029262375.1 Deltaproteobacteria bacterium | reverse complement strand
CGAACTGCTGAAACGGACCACGGAAGACCGCGGATGCGCAGTCGTCCTGGTTACGCATGACTTGCAGGCCGCGTCGTACGGCGATCGAATCGTAACCTTGCGTGATGGAAAGATCGCCGACATCGCGCGCGGCACCCAAATAGTTGACGTGTTGCCCGACTCGAGCGAATGACCACTTGTCGCGCGTTATCGCCCGTCGAAGCCGTGCGATATCGATAGTCCTACGTATTCTGTTTGGTATGGCGGCTCACCCCGCCGTAAGCAACGCCAACTCCGCCAACACCCCACGCCCCTGAATCACATCCCAGTGCTCTGCCAACATGCCGTCTTGTACGCGAAACAAGTCCATCGCCTCGAAGTCGAGCGTCACGACACCGGCCATCCGCGTATTGCTGTGAACGAAGACGAGATCGTCCTCGGCCATCATGTGTCGGATCTCGAGTGTGGATTGAATCCGTAGCCGCGACTTCGTGCGCTCGAGCTGCTCGAAGTACGCAACGACGCCTTCGACCCCCTGCCCTATGGACGGGTTGTGTTGAATGTAGTCGGCGCGCAGCAAACTCGGAGCGAGGTCGAGGCAACCGCCGTCGATGACTTCTTCGAAGAGACGACGGACTAGGGCTTTGTTGGCGGACAGATTGTCTTGGTCGGTCACGTGGGCAGTGTAGCTGGGGCGGCGCAGGCGTGGCTAGAGCGCCGGTGGTGGGACGGCTGCATCAGCCAGTCCTGCCATCAACGTCGAACCCGCCGCTGCTCGTTGCGCAAGCCTAGGCCAGAAACACGCGCCCCAACGGCTCCCCAAGCGCCTCAGATATCACCAGCGCCTCGCCCATCGACGGAACAACCCGCCGATTCTTGATCCGATTTATACGCGGGCGATCGATTCCCGTTCGAGAGGCAAGATCGGAATCCGTCCAATCCCTTACGTGTAACAAACGGCCGATGTGATTCTGCGGTAGCGGCATACCACTCATCGCTCGAGTCTGACGCGGGCCACCGCTGGCACCAATACCGCGAGAAATATCGTGCGGCGTGCCGTACCCATAACTACCCCGCGCCGGGAAAGTCCGACACGTCCGCCCCGCGATGTTTGCCTGCAACCTCATCGGCGATTTGGCCGTCGCGCAAGCTGATCATTCGGTCGCCATACGCGGCAGCGCGATGATCGTGCGTTACCAACACGATCGAACGCGACTCTCCTTCGACGAGATCGCGGAAGATGTTGAGGATCTCTTCGCCTCGGCGGGTGTCGAGGTTTCCGGTTGGTTCATCGGCCAGAATGAGTCCGGCGTTCGTTGCGAGTGCTCGTGCGATCGCAACACGCTGACGCTCCCCGCCCGACAGTTCATCGGGGAAACCATCGATTCGGTCAGCTAGGCCTACCTTCTCGAGGACATCCCTCGTACGTCGCCGGATCTCGGCGACACCGATGCCATCGGCTCGGAGCGGAATCGCGACGTTCTCACCGACGGGGAGACGGGGGAGCAAATTGAAGAACTGAAATACATACGAGATATCGCGGCGGCGAATGACCGACGCGGCCGTGTCATTGAGCTTCGCCATGTTCTGGCCGTTCACGCAGACACTGCCCGAGGTGGGGCGTTCCAATCCGGCGATCAGATTGAGCATCGTCGTCTTGCCGGACCCGCTCGGCCCCATCACGGTAATGAACTCGCCGCGACGTACGGTCAGCGACAAGCCTCTGAGCGCGTGCACCTGTTCGCTGCGCCCAGGGTACGTAACGTGTACGTCGCGCAATTCAGCAATGCCCTCTGCTGTACCCGTCACCCCGCTCTCCTGCTCGCCGCCGACAATCGAACGGCTTGGACGCCCGGAATCAGGCCCGCAGCGAACGCGAACACCATGGCGCCGACAAACACCTGCAGCGGAGGCAGCAGCGGAAAGTGAAAATCGAAAAACCAGCCGGTGACCATAGGAACACCTACCGTGATGATAATCACTGAGGCCGCGAATCCCGCGACGGTACCGAGCACCGCCGCCACCGCGCCAACAATACCGGCTTCACCCATTGTCGATAGCATGATCTGATATGCAGACACTCCGTTCGCACGCAGAACCGAAATTTCATCGATTCGATCGGCTACGGCGATCAGCAGAAAATTCAGTACACCGGCGAACGAGACGATCAACGCGATGCCCACCATCGCATAGACGCTCGAAAACGCGCCCCGGATGAACTCCGCAAACGACGCCCGCGCAACCGACACGGGCGTGACTTCGAGGTGGTAGCGCTCAACGACTTCACTCATCCCATCCCCTAGAGCGACGGCTCCCGGCCGGCCCCAGACACGCACGCGGTTGATTCTCGAGTCGCCCCATACACGGGTATACGTGTCGCGCGCGATCACGATGACCCCGGGAGCGCTATTGAGATAGTCGGCGAACGTACCGAGCACGGTAAACTCTCTCGCGCCCGCCGGCGCGTCCAATGAAATCGTCGAGCCAACCGAGATATCGCGCCAGTGCGCAAGATTCTCCGAAACGAAGACGCCACGCCCTCGTCCGAACGCATCCTCAGTGCTCGACCACTCGACCTCGTTCAGTTCCATCGCAGCTGGAACCATATCGATCGCCCGCAGCAGAACGGGCTCACCTTCGTATTCGATCTCTACGTTTCGAATCCCCTGTGCGATCCGAACGTCGTCGAGATCGCGGATCTGCGCCAATACGTCAGGCGAAATCGACGTCGCTGTGAACGTCTGAAGAAACTGTCCCTTCACTGTAACAATTGCATCGCTCGTAAAATGCTGATCGATCCAGGCCAGAGCCGTTCGCTCGAGGCTCGTCGTGAGCGAGAACACGGCGAGTGTCGAGGCAATTGCCATGACGATCGCGCTGGCCGCAATCACCAGACCTCCGGGATCACGCCCAACGTTCGCAAAGGCATGCACGGCCGGAAATCCGGGCCGACGCACCGCCCATTCGAACCCTCGCCGGCCCACCCATTCGGCGATCACCGGCGACAACACGCCGAACCCGAACAGCACGATGCCCAACGTCGTAAGGAGATAGAAGACCAGTGGATAGTAAGGAAGCGTTCGCGGGGCCAGTACAACCAACGCTGCGACTGCCGCAAAGCAACCTATCGCGCTGCGGTAGACCCAGCGATTCGGCCCGCCCTGCGCGTCGGCACTCGCCATCGCTGCACGCACTTGCTGCTCCGGCGTCGGAAGAATGCGCTTCCAGCCGATGATCGTCGCAAGCGCTGCGACGCTAAGCGCCGACACGGCCGCAATGAAGAACGTAACCCACTGAACATCCAGCCGCGCTGTCGGCTGATCGAGGAACGCCCCTGACGTCGCGATAAAGCCTTCGATCGAGATGGAGGCAAACGCGCGCCCGAGCGCGACGCCCACCGCGAACCCCAGCGTTGCGATGAGCACCGATTCGACGAGCAGCCACGACAAGATACTTCGCCGCGACGTACCCAACGCGTGCAGCAACTGAATAGAGTCTCGGCGCTGCCGCAGAACGGTACTGACGGTATTGTAGAGGATGAAAAACCCGACGACGACGGCGACGAACCCGGCCATCATCAAGAAAACGCGGACCGCGAAGATCAGCGATGCGGCCCGCCTCGCCAACTCGCCGCTGTCAAGAATGGTCGCACGACCTTCCAACACGGTGGCGAGTCGGGTGCGGACGACATCCACCGCAGCATCTTCGTCGAGCCAAACGTCGATGTAATCGACCGCCGAACCATTCCCCAAGAGAAGCTGTGCTGCCGGGAGATCCATCAGCAAGAATCGCCCACCGAACGCCGCCTCGAGCGCTGCACCACGTGTAACGCCGCGCACCACCAACTCACGCGGACCATCCACAGCCATGACGGTCAGCGTGTCGGCCAACGCGAGCATCTCATCGGCCGCCCAGGAACCGGACACAACGACAGAATCCGGCGCTCCCAGAAATTCGACCTCGTCAGCAATAGACACCGACTCTCGAAGCGCCTGCGAAAATTTCGCGGCATCGCCAACCATGTCAACACCAATCAACGTGAGCCGTACGTCTTCGTCGCCAGTAACGACGACGCTGCGATGAATGATGCCGGCGGCACCGCGTACCCCGTCTTGGGCGCGAAGCTCGTCGGCTATCTCGAGATCAACCCCTGCCCCGTGGCTCCCGACTCGCAACGTGGCGCTGCCCATCGCAGTTGCCATCGATCGCTCGAACGAATGGACGACGGAATCGGCGACCCCCAGCGTCGCCACGATCGTAGCCACACCGATGGCGATCCCTACGACGCTCAACGCGTAGCGTCCAGGTGCGCGGCGCAAATCCGGAACGCTCAGGTATCTAAGTAGCCAGTTCATTGCGGGCTAAGACTGGAGTTCGGCGGAATGAGAGAGTGACGCATGCCGGCCTTCGTCGATGCCGGGAATAAATTCGCGAGCTCCGAGTTCGACGACGATTTCGTAGTACTCCGAATTGGGAGCGGGGACTGTAGGTCGTCGGCTGAGTTGAACAAAACATGTCCGGTTTCTAACGGACGGCCCGCGCCAACTGTTTGCGACCAGATCGCGCTCCCTATGGCCCCTTGCCCTCAGCGGGCACGCGTCCACGGCTGGACCGATCGCCGCCTCCCTATCTTCACCTGCTTCCGAGCGATACACGTCCTACGCTGCTCGCCCGCAGCGTGCCGCTCCTCGATCCCACTACGGTGAATGGCGGGCCCGGGTGTTCCTTCCTGGAGCGTTAGCGCAAAAATGGCATGCCCAATTGAGTCACGATCGCAGAACGACACCTATTCCTATGTATCCGCATCTGACAAACGGGACGCGGGCGTTGACGTGCCGCGAGTTTTCCGGGTACTCGTTACACTCGCATCTCGGGACTAGACTCGCCCACGTTCAATTAGGAGGACGTCATGAGCGTACGCCACGCGGTACTTGGTTTGCTCGCGGAAGAACCTGATCACGGCTATCGACTCAAACAGCGATTCGACGAACGCGTCGGCGCCGTGTGGGGGCTCAACCTCGGCCAGGTCTACCAAACGCTCGCGCTACTGGAGGCGAAACAGCTAATCCGGCGATGTGATGAGCCCACCGGTAAAACACCGCCGCGCGGTCCGGTTGGGGCACGGGACACAATCCGTTACGAACTGACACACACCGGCGAAGCTGTGCTGTCTAAATGGCTCCGCAGAACACCGTCAGCACCCAAACCGATGCGTGACGAACTGCTCGTTCGGCTCCTCTTCCTCGCCGACCGAGATCCAGAGGAGGCTATCGCGAGAATCGAATCTCAAGAGAGTTTGTACAAAGGATACCTAGCAGCTCTGCGCTCCCGGGAGCGAAACATGGAAGCAGCAGATGACGATGAAACGCTTGGAGCCGTGATAGGCCTCGATGCCGCGCGCCTTCACGCCGAGGCTCACGTCAAATGGCTAGAGAACTGCCGACTCCGATTCGAACAACTCTGCGAGGCACGTCGGCGGGATGACGGCAAAGCATGATCGCGAGCACCGCGGCTGCACCTCGTTGGGTCGTTGATCGCGAATCCCGCGAAGCATTGCCGCGGGTCGAGCGCCATCTCGCACGTGTTGCGCTTTCCGAGGACACAAGCTCCATCGCCGCTGACCAACTTCTATCCCCTTGCAGCAAGCGACTACGACCACTACTCGCGTTGCTGGCGGCACGAATCACGGAGCGACGGATAAGTGAGCGAGCCGTGCGCGCTGCCGCAGCAGTGGAGCTGTTTCACGAAGGCACGCTCTGTCACGACGATATCGTAGACGATGACGCCTATCGTCGAGGCATCTCGTCACCGTTCGGATCCAACGGCGCACGCATGGCGGCGATAGCCGGCACAGAGTTGCTGTTCCGTGCCGTCCAACTGTCACACGACCTTCCTGGGCAGGCGCGGGTACTTGTTAGCGATGCCGCAGATACCGTATGCCGGGGTCAGCTACGAGAGCTAGCCCAGATCGGAAACCCATATGTATCGGTTCGCGAGCGGCTCGAAGTGATGTCGGAAAAGACTGCGAAACTATTCCGACTCTCAGCCGCGCTAGGCTGCGCCCCCGCTGCGACCCCCCCGATCGTTAGAGCACTACTCGATCGGTACTCGTATCGCCTCGGGATGGCGTTTCAGCTGGCCGACGACCTTGCGGACTTCGGCACCCACTGTGATGCACTTCGGCGCGACTCAGGTTCGGATGTCAGGTCCGGCGTATTCACACTCCCACTATTGTTTGCGCTTGAGAAGGACAGCCTCGTGCGGTCCGAACTCCTCGGTACCATCGCAGCGTCCAACAAGGGAAGCTCACAGCATCTGCAGGTTGTCGTAGCACTGGTGGATCACGCGGGTGGATTCGACCGCTCATACGCTGCGTTGAACGGCTGGCTGGAGAGCGCGCGCACGACTCTACGACTCGGTTGCTCTCTATTCCCGCCCTCAGTGTATCGATCTCTAGTTGAACTCACACACACCGTATCGGACAGCGCCTTGTTGCCGACACGAAGATTGCCTACACGGTGCCAGCAATGATCGAGCCGTTCTGGGACGCAATCATAGTGGGAGCAGGACCTGCCGGCGCCGCAGCAGCGATAGAACTCGCCGACGCAGGCAAGCGCACTCTCATCTTGGATCGCGAAGACTTTCCACGTGACAAAATATGCGGCGATCTCCTTTCACCGCGCGCGCTGAACAGCCTCGGTGAACTTGGCGTGGACTGCCCCAGCGGCGTTCGGATAGATCGTGTCAGGATCATCGGGCCGAACGAGATCACGGCGACGCTCCCGATCGGGAAGACTAATTTCGCAAGCCAATGTGCCCGCGTCGTCTCTCGATCGCGCCTGGACATGCGACTGCTCGAGCATGCGGTCACCCGCGGCGCCTGTTTCCGGTCCATTGCGGTAAAGCATGTTCGGCCTGGCACACCCAACGAGTACGCGACCGTCTACGTTAGCGACGCTAGCGGCGAGCACGCGCTCACGGCCGACGCGGTCGTACTTGCGGCCGGGCATGCGGCGGCCAACCTACTTCCAGCGGCATCCCGGCACCGCGTGCAGCGGTGGGGCATCGCCGGCCGTGCATATGTCGGAACCACCGAGGACACGGAGGCCGAGCTTTTGACGATGCTCCCCATCACGTCGGGCAGTGATCGTTTCCACGGCTATGCATGGGCATTCCCATCGGGTCGACGGTCCCTCAACGTCGGCGTGGGAATAACCGAGCTGTCCAACCTGGGCGCGCGCGGCGTACAGAGCATACTACGCGAATCCTTCCTTCGGCTCTGGGCTGTGCTGCAGACCGCAGACAACGAGGGGGGCATTCCGAAACTGCAAACGGCACCGATACCGATATCACGGGTGCGGCAGTCAGCGAGTAGGGTCCTGGTCGCCGGCGATGCGGCGGGAGTAGCCAACCCGACAAGCGGTGAAGGTATCGCTGCCGCACTCGAATCGGGAAGATTGGCCGCAGATTGCATTCTCTCGGCGATGCACACAAGCCCCGAACACTACGAACGTCTCCTCGACGTTCAGTTCGCTACGCGCTGCGGAAACTCCCTTCGGCGCTGGCCGTCGACACTCGGGCCATTGTACCGAATTGAGGAACTCCTGGCGGCGTTGCGGGGGAAGTCGACAACAGCAAGCAGGGCCTTATCGCGCATCGTCTGGGATACACCACCCCACGCGTACGCCTCGGAGAACGCCGTCGCCAAATCGCGGGCCGTGATTCTGGAGGAGATCCGACGGTGGCCCGAGATCGGTGATCCATGGGTCATCCATACGATAACAGGCGCCCTCGTCGAACCTGAACATCCGACAACTGCGCTGGGCCGCCTGCTGACTGTTGTTCCGGAGGAGGTCAGCTTCCATGCGCATCGACGTACCGCGATCGCCACGCTAGCGCTGCTCGCACTGATCGCCGACCTGCACCACGAACTCTCGAGGCGACCCTACCGGACCACCGATGCCAAAGGATCGGACCGAATTGCACTCACCCTAATCGACCAGCTCAACACGTTGGCAATCCGCCGACTGCTCGTGCTAGATAGGCCCTTTGCCACAGAGCTTTCGCGTGCAATGGGGACAGCGCTTCGCTTCGCCACCGGTGACACCACGCGAGTAGGCAGTTCGCTCGCTACTATGGCAGGCAGGATACTCTCGGGCACTACGTCGATGGACCGTCCCGAGCTACCCGATAGCCCCTAGCCACACCACGACCCCAGACCGAAACCGATGGCCACAACATCCTCCTTCACCACCCTCTCCCTTGCCCACGTCCGCCGGCACAAGCCGCGCGCGCTGTTAACGTTGGTGAGCGTGGCTGCCGGGGTCGCTGCGGTCGTGGCCACGTCCGCGGTAACGGGCTCTGTCCTCTCCTCGTTCGAAGACACGATCCGCTCGACTGCGCGCGGTGCCGACTACCACGTCGTGCCCTTGGGTGCGGGTGTGGACCAATCCATTGCAGAGACTCTCGCTCGCGCCATCGGAATCGAGAACGCCAGCCCGAAGGTAACCGGGTTCATTTCGGATCCGGACACCCCCGATACGGCCTTCGCACTTGTCGGCATCGACCTGCTCGCCGACAAATCGCTGCTAGGTGGAAAGGCCGAAGAATTCGCCGATATCCGCGATACACTCGAATTCATTGCCAACTCGGACTCGATCGCCCTGAGTGCCGACGTTGCTTCGCACTACAAGGTGTCGATAGGTAAGACGATCAAGGTCGTCTCACCTACGGGGATCAACACACTGACCGTACGCGGTGTATTCCCCAAAAGCGGCCCGCTCAAGATCTTCCGCGACGGGCTGGCGGTCATGGACATCCCCGCGGCCCAGTTGGTGCTCGGCAAGCACCTAGCGGTCGATCGCGTCGACGTCAGCTGCCGCCCACATCAACTCGCCGAGTGTCTCGAATCGGTCCACGCTGCTGTTGGTACACGCGCACGCGTGCTCTCCAGCGACCGATATGCCGCGCGCGCCAAAGGGCTACTTCGCTCGGTGCGAGTACTCTTTGCACTTGCGGGCATGGTCGCCGTCGTCGTTGCGTTCTTCATTATCCTGCACACCGTCGACATTTCATTGACTGAGCGACGTCGCACGATTGGTCTTCTCAGCGCCACAGGTGCGTCTCACAGGCGCATCCTCGGCTGGCTGTCGGCCGAAGCGCTGGTATTGGCGGCAATCGCCACAACCGTCGGCACGCTTGCCGGATACGCGCTCGCCCGAGTATCACTCGATACTTTCGGAGTCGTGGCACAACCATGGCTACGCACCGAAGCGGCCACTCTACGTCTCGCGGGGAGCGACGTGGCGTTGGCAGGTGTCTTGTGTGCCGCGACGTGCCTTCTCGCCACCTTCGGCGCTTCGGCCCGCTTACTACGTCGACCGACGGCCGCGCTGCTGGGGCGCGGCGTCCTCGCACCGGATCCTCCAAACGAAATCGCGCTGCGTTCGATCCGGCGTGGCATGGTCTGTTTCGCGATCACCGCCGCTGTCGTGTGGATTGCACCGGCCACCTTGCCGTACGCGCCCCTAGTCGCACTGGTCAGCTTCGAAACGGCCGTACTACTGACCGGTTTCGGATTGATGTCGCCCGGGCCGGCCTTCCTCATCGCACGCGGAATTGAGAGAGCCGCATCGCAGGCCAGTGGCTATACACTCCTGATCGCCGCACGGTCTGTCGCTCGCCACCCTGCGGCAGCAGTCGCGGTGACGACCGGCATCATCATGGCATTCGCGTGGACACTGGCGAACGCGTCGCTCACCGAGAGTTTTAAGCGATCATGGAGCCGGTGGTACACTGACCACTACCAAAGCGACCTAGTTGTAACCGGCAATCTGACGGGCATCGAGGTGCTCAACGCCAACGCCTTCCCTCGCGAGTTTGCCGAACGCATCCGTGCGATCGACGGCGTCGCCCGGGTTCAGAGCGTACGACGCCTCGAAATCGATCATGAGGGGCACCCCGTGGTACTCGTCTCATACAGCGATGCAGGAATCGCACTGCCTCTGTATAAGGGCTCAGGGCAAAAATTGGAACGTTCGTTTTGGCGCGGCGAGGGTGTTCTGGTCGGCAGGAGCCTGGCACGGCGGTTGGGTGTGCGCGAGCACGACACGTTCCCGCTTCCAACTCCTATGGGGACGGTCGCGTTGCCGGTCCTTGGTGTGATTCATGACGTCTATGGCGGCGACCTCGGTGCGGTCGCCATCAGCGATGAACGTTTTGCGCTGCATTGGAACGACGACGTCGTCGACCAACTGCGGGTATGGATTGACGACGGCGCGGACCCCACGTCGATTCTCGCGCAGATGAACGCGACCCTCGGCCCTACGAGCGGCGTACGAGCGGTAACATTCGAGACGATTCTGGCCGGGTTCCAAACAATTATCGACCAAGCTTTCACTCTCACCTACGCGCTGGTCTTCGTTTCGCTTGTAGTATCTGCGGTCGGTATCGTGAACTTCCTGCTCAGCGTTGCGCTGGACCGCATGCCACAGTATCGCACCATGCACGCGGCCGGAATGACGCCGGCCGCTATTGCTCTCACGGTAATTGCCGAGGCGGGCATCATCTCCGCCGTCGCGTCGGTAGTAGGCATGGTGGCCGGCGTGGCGTTGTCCGCGCTAATCATCCTGCATGCAGTACCAATGGTAAACGGATGGGAATTCGACCTTCTCATCGGTTGGCGCACCGCTCTATGGGTAGCGGCGGGAACACTTGCGATAGGCCTCTTGTCCGGCGTAGTTCCTGGTTGGCTAACAACCCGCAAGGCGATGGTTGCCCAACCATGAGTCACGCCGATCAAACTGCAGCGCTCCTTGAGTACAGAGGTGTCTCGAAGGAGTACGGTCGCGGCGACAACAAGGTCTGCGCACTTCGCAACCTCGATCTGACGATCCGGCGAGGCGACTTCGTCTCGATCATGGGCCCGAGCGGATCCGGCAAATCCACCCTACTAAACCTAGGCGCAGGCCTGGACTTCGCGACGTCCGGTGTCGTCTCCGCTTTCGGTCAAGATCTTGCCTCGATTGGCAATGCGAAGCTGGCGCGCATGCGCGCAGAACGCATCGCGGTAATTTTCCAGTTCTTCAACCTACTGGATACGCTCACGGCTGAGGAAAACGTCGCGATGCCTCTTCGCACGCGCCGGCTGCCACGCACCGAGGTCGACGAGCGAGTCGCCGACGCGCTTGCTGCCGTAGACATGTCGCATCGCGCCCGCCACTACGCCGAACAACTCTCGGGCGGCGAAATGCAGCGCGTCGCAATCGCGCGCGCGCTGGCCACACAAGCCGAGTTGATCTTGGCCGATGAACCCACCGGTAACCTAGATACGCTGCGCGGCGAGTCGGTACTCGAACTGCTGAAACGGACCACGGAAGACCGCGGATGCGCAGTCGTCCTGGTTACGCATGACTTGCAGGCCGCGTCGTACGGCGATCGAATCGTAACCTTGCGTGATGGAAAGATCGCCGACATCGCGCGCGGCACCCAA
>JAJCZM010000012.1 GCA_029262375.1 Deltaproteobacteria bacterium | reverse complement strand
TCGCTTCCGCGATTGCGCTTCGCGGTTTGTGGCACAGGCGATGCTGGGGGCTAGGTGAGTGCCCAAAAAGAAAGGGGGCCCGAAGGCCCCCTTTCTAGGGTTCTCAGTAGTGCTACCGAGTGTCGCTACTGGGCGACGATGTTTGCTACCGTCACCGTCGGCAGCGGTGCGATCGTGGTCAGCGTCGAGTCCGACGCATCGATCACGGTGATTGTAAAATCACCCGCTACCGGTGTGGCACCGGTGCTGTCGAAGGTGCAGGTCATCACGTCCGCCGGACCGGCGAAGCCGGCCAGCGAGATGACGGCCGCGCTGAGCGTGTTCGCCCCTTCGTTGTCGTTGAACGTCGCGATGACTCCGCCGAGGCCGGCGTCCGCGGTGCAGTCAACCATGTCGGCTGCACCGGTGAAGCCGCCCGGAGCGCCCGCGTAGAGCACGTCGAACTGCAGCGCGCCGTAGTTGAGGGCCTCGACCACATCGAACGTGACGTCGAACGCACCGCCGGTGGGGCCACCCGTGGTGGTGGTCGTCGTGGTGGACGTCGTCGTCGTCGAAGTCGTTGTGGACGTCGTCGTGGTCGGCCCGGTGCCGCCGCCCGGTACGCAGACTAGCGTCGCCGCCAACGTCGGGGTGATGTTTCCGAATGAGGTATCGGAGGCATCCACCAAGGTGAGCGGGAAGTCGCCTGCCACAGGCTCCGTTGTGCCGTTCTTGATGTACTCGCAGGTCGCGATATCGATCGGGCCGGTAAAGCCGCCGAGCGCGATGACTGCAACGTTGAGCACGTGCGGCGCTGCCTCGTCGTCGTTAAACGTCGCAATGACGCCGCCGAGGCCTGCATTCGCCGTGCAATCGACCATGTCGGCCGAACCGGTGAAGTCGCCCGGTTGCGCGGTGCCGTCGTAGTCGGCCGAGAACTGCAGTGCGCCGATCGTCTCATTCGACGTTACGCTGAAGGTCACGTCGCAAGTGAAACCGGTCGGTCCCAGCGTCGTCGTGGTCGTGGTCGTAACGCCCAGCGTCGTCGTGGTGCTGGTACTGGTAGTGGTCGTCGTGGTTGTCGATGCAGACGACATCGTGGTTGTGCTGCCACCGCCACCGCCACCTCGGTCGTCGTCGTTACAGGCAACCGAACCGAAGGCCATCAGTGCGGCAATTGAGGCCATTACGACCATCCCTCTGAAGTTCACCATCCGAATTCTCCTTCCCTTCTCATGAATCTGTGAGGCTTTGTTTGCCTACCCGCATAGACCGGCCGGTCTGGAAATGGACAGCCGTATCGAAGCCCGGGTCTTAATTGATCGTGTACCTTTAGCTGGCGCTTCCATCGGTTGTCAAGTTCGGCCGGTGCCCAGAATCGCAGGTCTGGCGGGGCCTTACGCTTGTCGTCCATTGCGACCTTGAGCAAATGGTATCTTGGAAACTGAGACCGGCCGAGTGTATAGCTGAAAACTGTTACTACCGACGCGAACTTACGTGAACTGGATGGCGGTGCACCCCGTCCAAAACGCTCAGGAGTCGGAAAACACCTGCATGCAGCCAGCTTGGCTCCGGAGGACCAATGACGACGCAGAGTACGAGAAATCCATTAATTTTACTGGGGATTGCCGCGATGATCGCTTGCTTGCCGACCGCGGCGAACGCGTTTTATCAGACCACGGTGGTCGAAGGGACGATCGGCGACGACATCGGCGGGGTTTGGGTGGCTGTACACCATACGGCTCCGACCTTCCGTGTGCGTATCGATACAGTGGAGGAGACCAAAGCGCCCTGGATGGTCGGTCCACTGGGCGACGAGATGAAGCCGTTGATGGGGGAAATCCCTCGCGGCGTCGCCATCACCAAGCTGGCCGATCCCAGCGTGAACGGTAAGTACGGCATTTTCGAGGGGGACATTATTACGAAGGTCAATACGATCCTCGTCGACGATGTCGAGGGATACAACGCCGCGCTTAAAGAAGTGAAGGAGTGGTTCCTGGTGTCGATTCGGCGTCCGGCGCTTCAGTCCACCAAGGCGCGTCTGGTCAAGATCAAATACGAAGCCAGTGTCGTCGAGCAAGACGGCGTTTCGACGATCGGGCACGAGACGATTGCGATTCGCGTGTTGCCCCAGGAGTTGCCCTTTCTCGACGAGATCGACGAGGCCCGGCGCAAGCGTAAGGCGTATATAGTTTCCGCCGAACAGATCGACTCGGTTCGTGAGAACTGGTTCGAGCTTCCAACGCCCGATATGTCGGCCTTCGTGTCGGGGGAGCATCGGGTTGTTGCGGCCGACGACTATGACCAGTCGCTCAAGCGTGACGAGGCGCTTCGCGGTACGAGTTTCGCGATCATCTCGCAGCTCAAAGGCAATCCCTTGGCCGGACAAGTTGGCCAGAACATCGGCATCTACGGGGTTCACAAGGTGAGCACGAACAAGATCGTAGGAACGTATGTGGAGTCGACACTGGCGAGCGCGCCGTTCCCCATCTCGATCGACTTCAATGGGATGTTCACTCTGACGCGAATCGACGACTATTCGGACAAAGACGTCGAGGCACTCGAGCGACGTAAACCGGCTATCGAAGAGCAAGACGACGACGTGGACACCGCCCCCGACCTTCCATAGTTGCGGCGGCTCTAGGTTTACCAAAAGAAAAGCCCGCGACCGCAAATGCGGCCGCGGGCTTTTTTATGTCCGCGTTGAGGACCTACCGGTTACGGGATCGAGGTGTAACCGTTGGTCTCGTTCCTGGCCGGCTGACGTAGCCGACCCGGACCGCCGAGGGCGGCGGTGTTGTTGATTGCGGAGTTGCTGGTTGCACCGACGCAGTATGCGGACACCGCGAGGATGTTGTTCGGACCGAACGCCGGATCGTCGAGATTGTCCTTGCCCTTCGCGTTGGCCATCTGGCCACCGATGGTCTCGTAGCAGTTACGCTCATCAGTGACGCAGACGCCGGCATCCGGAATGTCGTCGCTCGTGCCGAGAAGTCCGTCTACGCCGGATTCGCACAGTGCTGCTTCTGCGCATGAGCCGCAGCACACTTCGCCGCCGCCGCAAGGCGAGGTTGGTGTGCACGGTGCGCCGGAGCCACCGCTACCCACGCCGCCGGTGCACGTGGTGTGACAGGTTGCCAGACAGCCTTCGCCTTCCTGTGCTTCCGAGCAGACGCGGAAGATGTCCTCGGCTCCACTGCAGTGGTAGAAGGGCGGTCCTGCGGTGCAGAAGCCTTCTTCCGGGTCACCGTCGAGGCCGCCCGCGCAAAGCGGGACACAACGTCCCGACGGGCACGCGTCGCCGCAGACGCCGCCGCCGCAATCGCCGTTCGTGGTACAGGTCTTACCTTCGTCGGCCGGGTCGCCTAGCGTACAGTGCGTCGGGTTGACCGAGCACGAGCTTCCGGGGCAGTCCGTGTCTTCATCGCAAGCGCGAAAGATGTTGACACCGCCAAGGCATGTCGTCGGCTCACCGTTGATCGCCGAAGCGTTCACGCCGCAGCCGACGCCGAATTCAATACCGGAGTCACATGCGAACGCGCAGCGGTTCGGTTTGCTGGCAACGCCGTTCGGACCGGCCGTGCCGGGGCAGGGGCAGTCGAACAGCTCGAAGCCGGGCGCTTCGCAGGGTAGTGAGTTCGGCAAGCCTACCGTCTCGGATGTGGCCGGCAGGAAGTCGATCGCCAGGCCTTGACCCGAGATGTTCTTCGCCGCTTCCGGGGGGCAGTCGCCGGATACCAAGCCGAAGATCGTCGTAGGCGCCTCAATTCGACACGCGGCGCCGGAGTTCGCACCGCCACGGCAAACCAAGCTCAGGTTGCACTGGCTATCTGGGCATTTGTTCGTGACCGGCGTGCAGGTCTCGCTAACCGGGCAGTCGTCGTCGAAACGACATTCCGTCAGCGCCACCGAGCAGGTCCCCGAGCAGCGCGACCCTTCACGCGGGCCGCCTTCGCAGAATCCACCGCAAACCGGGCAAGGAATCTCGTTGGTGACACCGAGGTGAACCTTGGAGTACAGCTGGTAGTTGGTCTCTTGCTCACCGGTGACGATGTTCATCGTACCGGCCGTATTCGAACGGAACTGCGACAGGACGCATACTGCGGTGCCGCCCGAGGAGATCGGCAACGGCGCGCCGTTGTTTACGATCTCGCAGGTTTGTGAGCGATCGCATTGGCCGCGACAGATGTCACCGGCGCCGCAGTCGGCCTGGGTCGTGCATGCACCCGTCGCTGCGCCGCCCGCGAGCGGGTAGCACTGCGCGCTGCAGTCCGTGTCGTCTGCGCAGAACGTTCCTGTGTTCGAGGCAAAGCCGTCGCAGATGTAGCAGTCGGCATGCTCGTTCGTGAAGTTGGCATCGCCGCCGTGCGACTCACAACTGGTTCCATCGAGACCGGTCCACGAACAGAACGGGATCTGTTGGCCGACCGTGTTGCAGATGTTGTCGGCCGAGGCACCGACACATTCGAGGTCGTCCATCGCAGTACAGTCACAGCTCAGCGGATCCACTTCGAGGATGTAGCCCGCTTCGTCGGTGACGCCCGAGTTGTGAGACGTGCCGCTGTAACCGCTGTCGAGGTCGGCCGTGAAACCGTCGGCCAGATAGCGATGGCGGTATTTAGGAATGAGCCCGGTAATGTCGGTTGCGCAGGTGCACTCCCAGAGATCGCCGGGGGGGATGCAGTTGCCTGGGCAGGCGGCATCTTGTGTCAGTTCGCACTCTTCTCCCAGTTTCGCGAAGTTGCTCGAGATCTGGTTGACGATGCCGTCGCCGCAGCGACCGCGCGCGGGCGGGAACGTAGCCTCCACGAGACTGTCGGCGCCGTACACACGATTCGCAGGCAGGTCCTGCGAGTCCGTCAGCTCGATCGCGGCCGCGATCAAGCAGCTCGCCGCCGTCGCGCGATCGGCTGTGCCGGCTACACCGTTTCCGCAAAGATCGAGTTCCTGGACGACCGCATCGCTGGCGCACTTGTCGGCTGCCTTCGTGAGCTTGTCTTCCGCTTTCGTGATCTTGGAGGCAAGTTTTGCGTCAACCTGTCGGCATTCATTGGCATTGATGAGTAAGCTCGAGTTGGCCTGCGGGTCTTCCAGCAACTTATTGTTACCGGTGCGGCACTTCGAGACGCCCTTGTAGATCGTGGAAACGAGCTTCTGAGTGGCCTTGCTCAGTCCGGACAGGCACTTCTGCGCATCGCCGCTGATTCCGCTCGCGTTTACGATCGAGCCGTACACCACATCGACAACCTCAGAGGAAGTCGCAAGCGTGATTGTCTCTACGCAGCTTGACCAATCGCCCGGAGTCACGAGCGGGGGGCACAACGGCCCGGGGAAGTTGAGGTCGCGCAGGTCGAAGTCGATGCCTTTTGCACCGGCCGTGCACTGCGCACTCTGACCGCCGCCGACGTTCGGTTCGCAGAGCTGGTTGCCGATGCACTGCAGGCCGGAAACTGAGCAGAGGCTGGTGCAGTTCTTGTCTACCGCAGCGGTGAGCTTATCGCTGGCCTTCTGGATCTTCGTGAGGTTGGCGGCCGATGGACATGCGCCGATTGCCTTCCCGCTGATGTCGCTACTGCGACACTTGGCGACCTCTTTCAAATAGGTCTTGTTGAGCTTCTCGCCGTTCTTGCCGAGTTGCCCACTGCATTTGGTTTCTTGCTTATCAATTGCACCGACAGCGGCACTCGCGGTCGTTGTCCAACCGAAAGCCAATGTGGTCGCAATGGCGAAAGTCGCAAGCGCTATAGTTCTGCGCTGGAACATATGTTGTCCTCCTCGAAACGTGTCCCCACCGTTCCTACGCGTAGGAGGTTCGATGGTTCTTAATCAACAACACTCGCCGAGCCCCAACTGCGTGAGCGAGCATGCACTGTCTGCGGTGGTCGCGAACGCGAATCACCATCGTTAACGTAAGAGACTAGACCGAATCTTGTCAAGGTCGAAAGATGAGATGAAGGACTAGCTGACCCTTCCGGGGGTGTCGCAGTTTCGTCGCGCCTCAGATGCCGCGCTGCGCTGAACGCAGCCCGCCCGCCCGGTGAGGGCGGGCGGGCGCATGGATCGATGATGGATCGATGGATCGCCGGAGCGCTCGGGGGTTTTGCCGTCGCAATCGCCCTGCGACCGTTTCAACCGTTTAGTATCGGAACGTCGTGTGCGACTCGATCTTCACGCGTGACGGGCCGGGCAGACCCGTTGCACCGTTCACGCCGATGTTATTGGTCGGCGAAGTGCAGAACGTCGCCGCGTAGACCGGGTCGTTCAGATCCGCTGTTCCAGTCGCCGAGATCGGATCGTTGAAACACTTGCGGGTCTCGACGAGCGTGCAGTCGCCGCAAGCTCCCGGTGAGCCATCTCCGCATTCGACGGAGACGGAATCACAGTCTGCGTTCGTATTGCACGTGATGAGGCCGTTGCCGTTGGCACGGAGCTCTTGGTTGCAATAGGTCACGTTGTCATCGTTTTCGCCGGCTAGGCATTCGCCGGCCGTGCAATTGAGATCCGAGCAACCGTTCGGTGCGCGACTCTCGCCGGATCCTTTGCTGGTACAAGTGCCGGCTGCGATCATCGAGCAATCTGTGTTCGAGTTGCAGGCCACCGTGGTGTCGCCGCTGCACATCGCGCACGCGCAATTTAAACCGGTTAGCGGGAAGTCGCATTGCGTGCCGAACGGCATGCTTGTCGCGCCGGTAGTCTGCGGGACATTCAGTATAAGACCTGCACCGGAGATGTTCTTGTCGATCGACGGTGGGCAGTCTAGGCTCGTACCTTCACCCACGGCGAACGTCGGGCTGAACCCCTGTACGTCGCAGGACAGGCCATGTTGGTTGCCGCCGTTGCAGACGCCGTCTTTCACGCCGTCCTGCGCGGTCGTGTCGCCTTCACAGATCGGACACGGCCTGGTCAGGGTGTCGCCGAGGTGAACCACGGCGGTGATGTCGAGGTTCTGCTCGGCAGAGCCATCGGCCGGGTTCACGGTGCCGCTGAGATCGTTGAGTAAGCGAACCAGAACGCAGGTAGGCACATTGCTCGCGGATGTGGGCAGCGGCGGGCCGGAGAAGTAGGAGCAGTCCTGCGTACCGGGGCAGATCGGATCGGTACCGAACGGGACCGAGCACGAGATGGTCGAGTCTTCTCGGCAACGCGAGAACGCGTCGTACTGCGCGCCGGTGGGGGACACGCCGTCGATCGTGCAGTTCCCGCAGGGCGGTGTGCTGCTCGGACAGGTAAGGTCCGTGCTCAGCAGGTATCCGTCGATGACATCTTGGCTATGGCCGAGTCCGTTCCAACCGCTCGCGAGATCTGTCTCAGTCACGGTGGTATCGACACGCACGCTGGACTTGACTTCCAAATCGAGTGCGATCGGGCAAATCGTCGCAGGCATCTCATAGTGAAGCGGGAAGCCAACGACGTCTGCGGTGTCGCTGTCGGTTGCTGCGCAGGCTTTGAGCGACGCAATGTCGACGGCCGAGCAGGAACCGACGTTGGCGAGCGTCGCCGTGGTGCATGCTTTGTCGATGCCGCCCTCGGCCTTCGCGAGTGCCTTGGCGATTTTGCCCTTGCCGTCAGGGTCGGGAGAAGTCTGGCAGGTGGCATCGAGCCCTTCTCCGCCGCCTTTCTCGAAGGTGTCCTGACACTTGGTGCGGGTCTTTAAGATTGTCGAGA
>JAJCZM010000011.1 GCA_029262375.1 Deltaproteobacteria bacterium | reverse complement strand
TCTCGACAATCTTAAAGACCCGCACCAAGTGTCAGGACACCTTCGAGAAAGGCGGCGGAGAAGGGCTCGATGCCACCTGCCAGACTTCTCCCGACCCTGACGGCAAGGGCAAAATCGCCAAGGCACTCGCGAAGGCCGAGGACGGCATCGACAAAGCATGCACCACGGCGACGCTCGCCAACGTCGGTGCCTGCTCGACGGTCGATATTCCGTCGCTCAAGGCTTGCGCAGCACTCGACAGCGACACCGCAGACGTCGTTGGCTTCCCGCTTCACTACGAGATGCCTCCGACAATTTGTCCGATCGGAATCAGCGCTACTGTTCTCGCAGGCAACGGTGCCGGCGGCAGCAGCAGCAATAGCTTCCTCGACGTCGGTTGGACCGGTGACGGTCACAACTTCGACATCCCCGGCGGCTATGGCTTCGAAGGCGACATCACCTGTCCGAACGGCGCACCGCCTTGCGGAACTTGCACCGTGGACGGCGTTACCGCCTCGGGCCCCAACTACGCGCGCTTCCTACGCTGCACAAACGACTTCACGATTCAGTGCAACACGCCGTTCGGCCCGGACGCCCTGTGCGGCGGCAGCGACTGCACCTACGTACTCGGTCCGCCACTGCCTCTTTCGGCAGGTGGCAACCCCACTTGCAGCGTGAACGCGCTCGCCGCCGACCTCAGCGGAACGGTGATCGTGGAAAGCGGCGATGCCTCGCTCAATCTCTCTCTGGCCACGAAGGTCTACATCCCAGGCGTGGTGCTGCAGCCTTGCCCGGTCTGCGTCGGTGACGACATCGCCAACGACGACGTTCAGAACGGTCTGTGCGCCGGCGGTTCCGCCAACGACGGCAATCCCTGCGACGTGCAGGGCTTCGACGAGACGTTCGCTTCCGCCAGCAACAACGAAGGCCTGAGCCTGGATTGCGCGCCTCCTTCGGCGGCTAACATCTCGGGCACGGGCCTCGGCATTGATCTGCCGCTCACGACGGCCTCGCACTCGCTCGGCGCTAACAATGCCTGCGACACGCCGCTCGGCTTCCTCGACTGCTTCTGCGGCATGTGCAGCGGAGATACGACGGTTGCCTGCCGCGACGACGCGGAATGCGCCGGTGGCGGCCTCGGACTCTGCACCGCGAAGGGCGGCAACGGCACCAACCGTCAGCCGAACCAGTGCGGTAGTTTCCTGAACTGTGTCGACGTAGGCGACGAGAAGGGCGAGTGCAGCGACTCGAACCTCTTGTTCTGCAGCGGTATCAGCAAAGCGAACGGCAATGGTTTCGTACCCTGCGGATCCGACGTGGACTGCGATATCACCTGTGCATCGATCGGCGGTTGTGGGACATGCACCACTTCCGAACCGCGTCCGTGTTTCCTTGATCCGATCGAAGGAACCGGCGTTGCCGATCCCGCCTCACCGACGATGGTAGGTAGCTTCTGCCTGGCGCCGACGACTTCGCTTTCCATCAACGGAACGACGGGTTCGCCGGGACCGGGACGTGTTGCGATCTCGCAAGATCGTCAGTTCCTCTACTAATCGGCCGCGAGGCTGAACATCCGAGCCGCGCCAGCGACTCGCTCGAGGCCCCCGGCACCATTCGGTGTCGGGGGCTTTGTTTATTCGGCCTGAAAGACAATCGCGCTCTGCTGGGGGGCAACCGGCAGTCGCACTGTCGATTGTACCTTGACAGATCACAGCCTGCCCCCCTACGCTCGACCTGTTTCGGTTCGGCCAAACGCCTCGGGACGGGCGCGCCACCGGACAAAAGGGGAGAACGAATGCGCAATAGACATATTACGGCGACGATCGCTGCACTGGCGATCGGTTTCGCCGGGCTTGCCGGCCCCGCCAACGCGGTGGCCTTCGACAAGTCCGAGCTCAAGTGCCGCAAGGCTATTGCGAAGGGCTTCCTGAAGGCGGTGAGCACGGCCGACAAAACCAGCCAAGGCTGTCACAAAGGACGTGACAAAGACGCCGGCCAGATCGCAACCGACTGCAACGACCTCGGATCTACACCGGGATCCCTCGGTGCGGCGGATGCAAAAGGAAAGTTCGCCAAGGCGCAGCAGAAGCTCATCGATACTCCCGCCTCGAAGTGCGTCGGCCTCGACAGCGACATCGCCGATCTCTTCGTATCGTGCCCCGAACCGTGCAGTACCGACCTCGGGTTACCGAATCCCATGTCCACGCTCGACGAAGCCGCCGAGTGCCTGGCATGCTACGCAGGCGACGTTGCCGCCGTCAAGAACACGACCAGCCTCGGCGCCCCCGACCCGGGCCTCTTGTCGGGCGACGACATCAAATGTCGCGGGAACATCGCAAAGGGTTACGGCAAATACCTTTCGACGATCCTGAAGACGCGCACCAAATGCCAAGACCGCGAAGACAAGAGCGGCGCAATAGTACTTGACCCTGCCTGCCAGACCTCCCCGGATCCGGACGGTAAGGGGAAGATCGCTAAGGCGCTGGCAAAAGCCGAGGCGGGTGTCGACAAGGCCTGCCCGTCGGCCGCGCTCGCCACGCTAGGTTCGTGTGCAATTACGGACCTGACGGATCTGAAGAGCTGCCTGGCCGCGGCTGTGGACCTGGCCGACAGCAACGGCTTCCCGGCACATTACGAACTCGATGCCACCGTATGCCCTACGGGTATCATTACGACGGTATCGGCAGGTGTCGGCCTGAACGGAACGACGGCCAGCCGTCTCGATATCGGTTGGAAGGGGCTGGGCCACAACTTCGACGTCCCCGACGCGTACAGCGTCGTGGTATCCGCCAACTGCCCGCTCTCCGAACCGCCCTGCGGCGTCTGCACGACGACGGGAATCGACACGACAGCGGCGAACAGTCAGTTGTTCATGCGCTGTACGAACGATTTCTCGATCAAGTGCGACGACCTCTTCACCAACGATTTGGAAGAGTGCGGCGGAAGCTTCTGCACTTACGTCCTTGGACCTCCGGTACCTGTTCAGGCCGGTGGCAATCCGAGCTGCAGCATCAACGCCCTGGCAACTGATCTGACCGGTACCGGCAATGTTGAGACCGGCGAAGCAGCAGCGCAGACAAACTTCGCCACAAAGGTCTTCACCGGCGGGTCGTCTTTCTTGACGCAACCCTGCCCGGTCTGCGTCGGTGACCCGACGCCCAACGACGGCATCCAGGGCGGCCTATGCGATGAAGGCGCACGCGACGGCGAGCCGTGCGACACGAACGGCTACGACGCGACGTTCGCCAACCTCAACAACAATCTCGGCCTCAGTCTCGATTGTGTACCGACGTCGCTCGAGAACATCAGCGGCACGGGTCTCAAGATTTCGTTCGAGCTGACGACGGGTGCCAGCTCACTCGGTGCGGAAGTAGCGTGCGACTCCCCCTTAGGAGCGTTCGATTGCTTCTGCGGTCAGTGCAGCGGCGACACCTTGATTGCGTGTCGTAACGACGCCGAATGTTCCGGCATAGGCGCCGGCACGTGCACCGCAAATACAGGCGGAACGGGACGTCAGCCGAACGACTGCAACAACTTCGGAAGCTGCGCCGACATCGGCGATAGCAAAGGCGAGTGCAGCGACAAGTCGGATTCGTGGTGTGAAGGACTGATCAAAGCCAACGGCCGCGGCTTCCTCGGTTGTCTGAGCAATGCCGACTGCATCAACACGAGCTTCCCTTGCCCCGGCGACGATTGCGGACCGTGCACGTTGACGCAGGACCGGTCCTGCTTCCTCGATCCGATCGAGACGCAGGGCGTCGCAAGCGTCGGTGACCCGGTGCTCGCGGGCACGTTCTGTATTCCGCCGACGCTCAACTCCGCAATCAACACCGCATCCGGACTGGTTGGACCTGGCCGCGTCGTCGTTCAGCAGAACGTCGTTCGCACCTACGACTAGGTTCGCGGCTCGAAAAGTCGGCGTTGCGACGCCGCAAATGCTGCACGCGAGGCTCGCGCCGGGTTCACACCCGATGCGGGCTTCGCATTGGCAACATAGCGTTCGAGGCATCCCGGCACCGCCCCCCCACTCGCGCGGCCCACGAAGGATTCGGCCTTGACAGATCTGGCCCCAACCTCCTACGCTCTATCCGTTGAGGGATGGGCTATCCCTCATCAGATCGCAGGATCGTGCGTTCTTGAAGAACGCTTGGCGCTTCGTATCGGCTCCGCAATCAACGTGGGGTCGTCGTAGCCGACTTAGGGGAGAACACATGCGCATCAAATCCATCGCCGTACTGCTTACCGCCGCGCTTCTTGCGTTTGGTAGCGTTTCTGCAGACGCTTCTTTCGACAAGGACGAACTCAAATGCCGCAAGGGCATGGCGAAGGGATTCCTAAAAGCTCTCTCCACGGCCGACAAGACCAGCTCCGGCTGCCACAAGGGTCGCCACAGTGGAAAGGAGCTGCCCGCTACCGATTGTAACGAGCTAGGGCCGGAGCCCGGCACGCCCGGCGCTGCTGACGGCAAGGGCAAGTTCGCGAAGGCGCAACAGAAGCTCATCGATACACCAGCCAAGAAATGCGTCGGCCTCGACGCAGACGTCCTTACGCCGTTCACGTCCTGCCCCGAGCCCTGCAACACGACATTGGGACTGAACAACCCGATGATAAGTATCGCGGAAGTAGCTCAGTGCATGGCATGCACGGCCGGTGATGTGGTGAGCACGAAGAATGCAACCCTGCTCGGCGCTCCCGATCCCGGACTCATGTCCGGCGACGACGCAAAGTGCGCCCAGGGCATCGCCAAGGGATACGCCAAGTATCTCTCGACAATCTTAAAGACCCGC
>JAJCZM010000010.1 GCA_029262375.1 Deltaproteobacteria bacterium | reverse complement strand
GCTATGTACTGCCGATACCGTACTTGGCCGTGCGCAGCTTGCCGCCAAGGAATGCCGTGGTGAGGCGCTCGGTTCCCTGGTCGAGGGCCTGCTTGAAGCCGGCTTTGCAGACGTCGAAGACCTAGCCGGCATCGCCGTCGTGGTCGGGCCGGGATCGTACACTGGATTGAGGATCGGACTGGCACTTGCTCGCGGTTTGGCGCTCGTCGACGGTCTCGCTGTGATCCCGTTCGGCTCGCTCGAATTGATGGCGATGGCTTGCGCGCCACGGACAGCCGCGCCGACGGTCGCGCTGCTCGACGCCGGCCGCGGAAAGGCCTACGCCGCCGCCTACCGCGTCTCCGGGCACGAGGCCTGCGTGGTTTCCGAGCCCCAACTCATAGAAACCGACGCGTTGGCTGCCTATCTCGCGAGAGCAGAATTTTCGGGTGCGGCCGTGTGCATCGAAGACGCCGATGTTGCGGCGTTTCGTGATTCGATCGGCGTCGAGCCGACCACCGTAGAAGCTGCGCGTGCGTCGATTGCGGCGGAGGCAGCCATTGCGCGTCTGACTCATGGCGGCGCACAAACTGCGGAGTCCGCGCTTCCGGTCTACGTCGGAGGAAGCAGTGCTCGCCCTAATCGTAACCGTGTCGTACGAAACGATGCGGTAGTGAAGTAAGTTCCCGTAAACTCAGCAGTTTTGCGACGGTGCAAACTTGACTGCGAACGGTACGGGTTGTAGTGTTCCGCCATCATCCAACCTGAACAAGGAGGTCCGAATGGAGCAGCGAGACGAGGAGTTGATAATTTCACTTCTCCCGCAAAATCCCGAACTCAAAGAGGCATGGGATGAGCATCGACGGCTGGCAGTAGAGATCGAACGCTTTGAGCAGCGCGGTCATCTCACAGCGCCGGAAGAGGTCGAAAAGAAGAACTTTCAGAAGTTAAAGCTGGCCGAGAAAGATAAGATCCAGCACATTCTGGATGAGTATCGCCGAGTCGAAGAGGCCAATTCCTCGGCTTAGATTCGGTCGATAGCGGGGACTCCCCGCAATCAAGACGCCGACTCCGTACCGGGCACGAGCCCGGCACGGCGCGGCAAAGCCTGGCTCCGCTCAGAGCCGAACGGGCGCGTGTCGCCCTCGACGTGTTACTGAGTGAGGCCGACGTCCGGGTGTACGTCCGGTAAGGCGTACGAGGACAGAGAGCATCGTGAGACACACCATATCCATCTTGGTCGAGAACGAATTCGGCGTCCTCTCGAGGATCGCCGGAATGTTCAGTGGTCGCGGCTTCAACATCGAGAATCTCTCGGTGAACAAAACCCTCGATCCGAGCGTATCGCGTATTACGCTTCAGACCTCCGGTGATGACTCGGTGCTCGATCAAATCACCAAACAACTCGAAAAATTGATCTCGGTAATCAAGGTCGTCGATATGAGTGAAGCGGAACACGTTCAACGTGAACTCGCGCTCATAAAGGTAACCGCCGACTCGCGCACGCGTGCCGAGGTCATGAACATCGCAAACATCTTCCGTGCGAAGATCGTCGACGTCGCAGCGAACGAGTGCATAGTCGAGATCACCGGTGAAGACGAGAAAATCAACGCACTACTTCGCCTCCTGCATCCGATCGGGGTCAAAGAGATCGCTCGCACCGGTAAAGCCGCCTTGTTTCGCGGCGACCGGCTGCTGACCGTGGCCTTACAGCCCGGCGACAAAGGGAAGGGCAAAGGTAAGAAAAAGGATCAGGCAGCATGAAGGTCTATACCGACAAAGACGCAAGCATCGACCCCATAAAAGACAAGACCGTCGCCATCATCGGCTACGGCAGTCAGGGGCACGCCCACGCACTGAATCTGCGCGATAGCGGAGTGAAGGTTATCATCGGACTGCGCGAAGGCAGTAGCTCGGCGCCAAAAGCCGAGGCTGAAGGGTTGGAAGTTTTCCCGGTCGCGGAGGCAGCCAAGCGCGGCGATATCGTCATGCTGCTCGTCCCCGACGAACTCGCGGCGGAACTCTACGAGTCAGATATCGCAGCTAACTTGCGCCCCGGCACCTATCTTACCGTGGCTCATGGTTTCAATTTCCACTTCAAGAAAATCGTGCCGCCGAAAGACTCGGGCGTCTTCATGGTTGCACCGAAAGGCCCCGGCCATCTGGTTCGCAGTGAGTTCACGAAGGGAATGGGGGTGCCGTGCTTGTTGGCGGTGCTTCAGGATCCCGACGGCGGTGCGCACGATATGGGCCTCGCCTATGCCAAGGCCATCGGCGGCACGCGCGCCGCGGTGATTGAGACGACGTTCCGTGAGGAAACCGAGACCGACCTGTTCGGCGAGCAGGCCGTGCTTTGCGGCGGACTCACCGAACTTGTTCGCGCCGGATTCGAGACACTGGTTGAAGCCGGCTACGCGCCCGAGATGGCGTACTTCGAGTGCATGCACGAGGTGAAGCTCATTGTCGATCTCATGTACGAGGGCGGAATCGCGAACATGCGCTACTCGATCAGTAACACGGCTGAGTACGGCGACCTGACGCGCGGCAAACGCGTGATCGGCGACGAAGCCCGCAAGGCAATGAAGGAAGTGCTCTCCGAGATTCAGAGCGGCAAGTTCGCCGACGAGTGGATCGAAGAGCACAAATGCGGGAAGCCGCACTTCAACGAGCTTCGCAAAGAAGGCGAGAACCATCAGATCGAGACAGTCGGTGCCGAGCTTCGTGGATTGATGCCGTGGCTGAAGGACGGCCGCTTGGTAGACAAGACACGCAACTAGTTTCGTTCGTCGGCGTTTTCGACGTCGGCGCATCAACATGAAATTCGCACGAGAAGGATACGTCCCCGCGGCGATTCCGGCAGTAGCTGGAATCGCCGTGTGGGCTTTCGTCTCGCCGATCGCAGGTGCGATACTGATCGTGCTCGCCATCGGCGCGCTTTTGTTCTTCCGCGATCCCGAACGAACGCCTGAAGGCGGCGAGGGGGCGATCATCTCGCCTGCCGACGGCAAGGTCGTTTACGCGGGACCCGTCGACCGACGGGATCCACTCGCGCCCGACTGCGGCCTTCGCGTTTCGATCTTCATGTCTCCGCTCAACGTTCACATCAATCGCATGCCTGCCGCCGGTACGGTGCAGGACATTCGTTACAACAAGGGCAAGTTCGAAGCGGCGTTCAACGAGAAGGCTGCCGAAGTGAACGAGTCCAGTGCGATGCTCGTGAAGACTCAGTCCGGATTGGACCTGGTCGTGATTCAGATTGCAGGTTGGCTGGCGCGACGTATTGTCTGCAAAGTAGCGCCTGGTGCGACTTTGCAGCGTGGCGAGCGTTTCGGTCTGATCATGTTCGGCTCACGAGTTGACGTGTACCTGCCCGAAACGGTATCGATTACCACTCGAGTGGGGGACCGGGTCGCTGCGGGTCGCAGCGTCATCGGTCAGGAGCGCAGCTTCGGTTCCGATGAACAGCGAAGCGGTTCCTAACGAAGAGCGGAGTATGGGTGGACCGGCGAACATCTCACGACTTTCTGCACGCGAGCGCGCGGCGCGCGGTGTGTATCTCCTTCCCAACCTACTGACCACTGCCGGATTGTTCTGCGGCGTCTTCTCAATCGCGCAGACGATGCAGGGGTTCTACTTCACCGCCGCACTTTCTCTATTCGCCGCGCAGGTATTTGACGGCATCGACGGCCGCGTCGCGCGCCTCACCAATACGACCAGTCGCTTCGGCATCGAGTACGACTCGCTATGCGATCTCGTATCGTTCGGCATCGCGCCGAGCTTGCTCATCTATCAGTGGGCGCTGCTACCGTGGGGCGTCGTTGGCTGGCTTGCCACAGCCACCTTCGTTGCGTGCGCTGCGATGCGCTTAGCACGGTTCAACACGATGATCGGCGAGGTCGACCAAGGCTACTTCCAGGGCCTTCCTGTGCCCGTCGCGTCCGCGCAACTCGCGAGTCTCGTACTGATGTACAACTTTCTCGGCAAGTGGGGGCTACCCGACAAGCACATCGCGTTGTTGATGATGACCTACACGCTGGCCGGATTGATGGTCAGCTCGCTGCCGTATCCGAGTTTCAAACAACTTCAGCTCCATCGCCGGCAGCCGTTTTGGGCGCTGATCGGTGTGATCGTTTACCTGCAGCTTCTCGTCGCTCAGTACGAATTGGTCCTGTTCGCGATGTCGGTGGTCTACGTCTCGTCGGGCCCGGGAATCGCCATCTATCGCTGGGTGCAGGGCCGTGATGTGCGACCCGAGGGTGCCAGAAGCTGGAGCCACGACGTCACCGAGCCACCCGAATCCGACGACCGCGCGGCCTGAGGCCAAGTCCTGCGGGCTGACGCCAAGTCCTGGTTGACACGGAATCCAAGTCGCCGGTAGGATAATGGCAACGGAACGTACTGATGCGCTTTCACAAGAACAGCACACTGCTTCTACTGGACCTGGCACTTATGTGCCCGTCTGAGGTCCGCGCGGTAGTGTAGTTTTGACGATGCACTAGCAAGTACGGCCGCAGGCGGTTTTGAATTGAAGCCTGCGCAACCAAGTTTTTAGGACGGCCGCGGGTTTTTCCCGCGGCCGTTTTCGTTTTGGCCGACGCCCGGGAAGGACCCGCCACTACGGAGGAATGGCAAGATGCAAGTGAACGGAGATTGGGTTCGGATATTCGATACGACCCTGAGGGACGGTGAGCAATCGCCGGGCTGCACGATGAACGTCGAAGAGAAAGTCGTCATCGCGGAGCAACTCGAAGCCCTCGGAGTGGACGTCATCGAAGCCGGTTTCGCCGCCGCGTCGCCGGGCGATTTCGAAGCCGTCAGTCGCATTGCGGCGGCGGTAAAGAAGCCGGTTGTGCTCAGTCTCTCCCGAACGCGTGAGGCCGACATCGACGAGGCACTCAGGGCGGTGTCGGGCGCCGCAAACCCCGGCATTCACGTGTTCATTGCGACATCGCAGCTGCACATGGAGCACAAGCTCGGCATGTCCCCCGACGAGGTGGTCGATGCCGCGGTTTGGGCCATCACACGAGCGAAGCAGCATGTGGACCATATCGAGTTCTCGGCCGAGGACGCGTCGCGAAGCGAACCGGAGTTCCTCTACCGCGTGTTCGGCGAGGCCATCAAAGCCGGCGCGACCGTGTGCAACGTGCCCGACACGACGGGCTACGCCGTGCCTGAGCAATTGCGCGAACTGTTCGTAGGCCTGCGTGAGAATACCCCTGGCGGCAAAGATGTGATCTGGAGCGCCCACAACCACAACGATCTAGGTCTGGCAGTGGCGAACTCGCTCGCTGCGGTCGAGGGGGGCGCACGTCAGGTCGAGTGCACGATCAACGGCATCGGTGAGCGTGCCGGCAACACATCGATGGAAGAAGTCGTGATGGCGCTGAAAACCCGCCAGCACTACTACGAAATCGACTCTCACATCGTGACCGAGCAGATCTACCCGGCGAGCAAACTGCTGGCGCGTATCATCGGCGTCTCGGTTGCGCCCACGAAGCCGATCGTGGGTGACAACGCGTTCGCGCATGAAGCAGGGATTCACCAGGACGGCGTGCTCAAGAACAAGGCGACGTACGAGATCATGCGCCCGGAAGACGTCGGCCGCACGAGCAACGCGCTCGTACTGGGCAAGCATTCCGGTCGCCATGCGCTTGCATCTCGGTTCCGAGAACTGGGCATCGATCTCGAGCGAATCGATTTCAGTGCCGCGTTTAAGCGATTCAAGGAACTGGCCGACAAGAAGAAGGACATCTACGACGAAGACCTGTACGCCATCGCGGCCGAAGGTGCCGACATCTCGGCGCGCTACGAGTTGGTTGACGTGCAGGTGAATAGTTCGTTGCAGGGCGGTCCGCGCGCCGAGGTCACCATGTTGGTCGATGGCGACAAGCGCACCGAAGTGGCCGAAGGAGCCGGCGTCGTTGATGCCTGTTACCGAGCGATCAAGACCATCGCGGGGTTCGATCCTCGGCTCGAGAGCTATCAGGTAAAGGGCATCACGGGCGGGACAGACGCGCTCGGCGAGGTGAGCTGCCTGATTCGCGAGGGCGAGATTCGCGTGCGCGGGCACGGCTCACACACCGATATCATCATGGCCAGCGCCATGGCGTTGGTGGATGCGCTCAATCGATACGTTTACCGTGTCGAAGGACGGGCGCGTGACGAGCACATCGTCGGGCCGTAGTTGAAGAGCTGTGGGTGGCGCGGTGTCGCGATTTCGAAAGCCGGCTCCGCTTCACCCGCCGCTTTCAATTGTCTACAACGAGCGGAGAGATGCGGGTTCGAGCGACAATCGAGTACATGGGGGCCGCTTACGCGGGTTGGCAGATGCAGCCCGATCAGCCTTCCGTTCAGTCGGCGATCGAGAAAGCGCTGGAGACGGTGATTGGCGATCGCGTGGCCGTCGAATCCGCGGGGCGCACCGACTCGGGCGTGCATGCACTCGGCCAGGTCGCAGCGTTTAACCTGCCCGACGGAACCGATCTCTACCGCCTTCGGGCTTCGCTCAACGGCCTAACCAATGACGACGTGTCGGTCGTGCACATGGAAGCGGTCGACGAATCTTTCGATCCACGGCGCGACGCACTCTCGCGTACCTACGAGTACACGATCGTATCCGGTCGCCCGCGGGCTCCGATGCTCGACGATCGCAGTTGGTTCGTCTACCCCGATCTGGACTTTGATCAGCTCGGCGAAGCGGCTGCTTGTCTCATCGGGACGCATGATTTCTCGGCGTACCGATCTGCCGATTGCATGTCCGAATCGACCGTTCGCGATATCTTTGCGAGCGAGTGGACGCGCGACGATCACGTCTATCGCTATCGCATCACGGGCAACGCGTTCCTCAAACAAATGGTGCGTATCTTGGTCGGATCGATGGTCGATATTCAGCTCGATAAGCTCGACCTCGAAACGTTCCGATCACTGCTGGCCGGCGGCCGACGGGTTGACGCCGGTCGCACGGCGCCGCCCGAAGGATTGATCCTCATGCACGTCGAGTATCCCGACAGCGCCTAGTTAGTCTTTCTCGTAGAATCGCTTGCGCGCGATCGCGTCCGGCAGATATTGCTGGCCTTCTGCCTGTTGCTCCGCGCCGTGCGGGTAGACGTATTCCCGGCCATAGCCGAGGTTCTTCATCAGCTTGGTCGGGGCGTTGCGCAGATGAACGGGGACCGGCAGCGGACCTGACGCGCGCACCTCGGCCGTCGCCGCTGCACCGGCCGTGTATGACGCATTCGATTTCGCGGCCTGAGCCAAATACGCGACCCCGTGTGCCAGACTGATGCGTGCCTCCGGCAGACCCACGAAGTGTACGGCGTCTTTCACCGAGATGGTCAGCGGCAGCGCCTGTGGGTCGGCCAATCCGACGTCTTCGCTGGCGAAGATCACCATTCGACGGGCGATGAACATCGGATCTTCGCCGGCCTCCAGCATGCGCGCCATCCAGTACAGCGATGCGTCTACGTCGCTTCCACGCATGCTCTTGATGAACGCCGAGATGACGTTGTAGTGTTCATCGCCTGATTTGTCGTACAACAACGCCTTTCGCTGCATCCCTTCTTCAGCGAGCGCGAGCGTCACGCGTTTGTCGGCGCTGGCGGCCGCGAGGTCTGATGCCGCTTCGAGAGCCCCGAGCGCCGCACGCGCATCGCCGGCGGCCCGGTCGGCCAGGAACGAACGCGCGTCGTCGTCGATCTTGATTCCCATTCGACCGAGGCCGCGTTCTGAGTCCGCGATGGCTCGGTCGATCAGTTTTGCGAGGCCGTCGGCATCGAGCCGGTCGAGAACGACGACACGGCATCGAGACAATAGCGGCGCGTTCAGTTCGAACGACGGATTCTCCGTTGTCGCGCCCACCAGCACGATCGTTCCGGCTTCGACGTGCGGTAGGAAGGCATCCTGCTGCGCCTTGTTGAAACGGTGGATCTCGTCGACGAACAGGATCGTGTCGCGGCCATCCATGGCGCGCCGATCTTTTGCCCGTTCAATGACTTCGCGAAGCTCCTTAACGCCTGAGAGCACAGCCGAGACGGATTCGAGTTCGAAGTCGCGGCGCCCCGCCAGCAGGCGCGCGATGGTCGTCTTTCCGCTCCCGGGTGGTCCCCACAGGATGCACGACCGCGGTGTGGCCCCCCGTAAGATGCGGCCGAGGAAGCCGTCGGGGCGTACGGCGCTCTCTTGCCCGATCATTTCATCGACTGAGTTCGGGCGCATGCGCTCGGCCAGCGGAGTGCGAGCCGGATCGGCCGCGGCGCGTTTGCGCTCGGCGTGTCCGAATAGAGTTTCTTGATCGCGCGTGGCCACGTACGTCGTCCTCCCGTAGGATGTCAGCATGCCCCGTTCTAAGAAAGGTCGCATACGCACCGTCGGTATCGTAGTTCGGCCCGATGACGCCGCAGTCGCCGCGCGCGCTCGGCGCTTGGCGAAATGGTTGGCCGGTCGAAAAGTTAAGGTTCTGGCCCAGGACGAATGGGCCGGGCGCAATGACGACGTTTCGGTCAGAAGTCGCAAAGAGATGATGGCGCAGGCCGACTTCGTGATCGTACTGGGCGGCGACGGCAGTTTGATAGGCACCGCGCGCCTCAGCGGCCGCGGGTCGGCACCCGTCATCGGGATAAACCTCGGCGAGCTGGGATTCCTCACCGAATCCGACCACGGCAATCTTCACCGCGCGCTCGAGAAGGTGCTCGACGGTAACTACGAGCTGCAAGATCGCACCATGATCGGTGTCTCTGTGTTGCGTGGGAAGAGCAAGAAGCGAGTCGTCGCGTCACAGGCTCTCAATGACGCGGTGGTTACCCGCGGAACCTTTTCGCGACCGCTACGCCTGAGTGCGACCGTTGATGGTGATGAATTGGCCAGTTACATCGGCGACGGTCTGATCGTTGCGACGCCTACCGGGTCAACCGCGTATTCCTTGTCGGCCGGCGGCCCCGTCGTCGAGCCGACCGTGAGTGCCATTCTCGTGACCCCGATCTCGGCGCATACTCTGACCAGCCGGCCGGCAGTTTTGTCCGACAAGCGAGTGGTCGCGGTTCACATTGAACCGACCTGTGACGATGCCGTGCTCACTCTCGACGGACAAGAATGGTTCGAGCTACAGGGCGGCGACGTCGTCGAGATCAAGAAGGCGTCGAACCGTGCGACGATCGTGACGACGAAGCCGAATGGGTTCTTTGACGCTTTGCACGAAAAGCTCCACTGGAACGCTCGCGGGCGATAGCCGTCCGATTGCGGCGTTGCACGCCCGCACGCTCGCCTCGACGTACCAGAGCGTACGACTCGGCTCGCTCAGCGAGCGCGCGCCTTGCACTCGAACGGCTCTCACCCGCGAGTGCGAAAGCGATAGCCGTCCGATTGCGGCGTTGCACGCCCGCACGCTCGCCTCGACGTACCAGGGCGTACGACTCGGCTCGCTCAGCGAGCGCGCGCCTTGCACTCGAACGGCTCTCACCCGCGAGTGCGAAAGCGATAGCCGTCCGATTGCGGCGTTGCACGCCCGCACGCTAGTG
>JAJCZM010000009.1 GCA_029262375.1 Deltaproteobacteria bacterium | reverse complement strand
ACGGCTGCCGCAACAACTGCACGGTCCCTGTCTGCGGTGACGGCATCGTCGATGCCGGCGAGTCCTGCGATGACGGCAACGCCGACGACGCAGACGGCTGCCGCAACGACTGCACGACTCCTGTCTGCGGTGACGGCATCGTCGATGCCGGTGAAGCTTGCGACGACGGCAACGCTGACGACACGGACGCCTGTCGAAACAACTGTACGGTTCCGGTCTGCGGCGACGGGATCATCGACGCAAACGAAGACTGCGACGACGGCAACGACGACGAGTTCGATGGCTGCCGCAACGACTGCACGTTCCAGTTCTGTGGTGACGGCATCATCGACGAGGGCGAATCCTGTGATGGCGACGCTTCAGGATGCCCGTTCATTCCGATCTGCGACGACGGCGACCAGCCGGAGTGCGAGTCGAAGCCGGTCACGATGACATTCGTCTACACGGGCGGTTCGTGCGCGGACAGCGACAACGATCAGAATAGTGACAAGGCGACCTGCGACGGCGGCATCGACGGAAGCGCGTCGGTCGAGGTCATGGGCGTCGGCAACAAGTCGGATAACATCTATACCGTGACGCCGAATCCGGTTGCGCCGGGCGGGGAGATCTTCGTCGAAGCCGATAGCAAGTTCGGCTCGGAGTCGACCTTCATTCTGGGGAATGCCGGCGGCACGATGGAACTCGTGTTCCATACGTCATGCTCGCAGCCTCTGCAGGTTGGTGACGTGTTCGGCGCGCTCGAAGTGATTGCGCTGGACGGCAAGCGGGCAACCGAGCCGGTCGGGGAGCCGTGCATCCCGATCTGTGGCAGTGACTCCGACGGGAACGACGGCTTCTGTGTTCCGGGATGCGACGATGACTCGGATAGCGACAGCGATTCTGATTCGGACAGTGACAGCGACTCGGACGGCGATTCGGGGCACTCCGCCAAATACTCTGTCCGTGCCAATACCGGCACTCACTCCGATGGCGACAGCGACTCGGACAGCGACAGCGACTCGGACGGTGGCGGCAACTGCCATCCCCCGGTACCGCCGGCGTTCATGTGCACGATGGACTGCCGTTGTGAGATGATCCCTCCGCCGCCGGTTTGCGACGACGGTGACCAGCCGAAGTGCGAGTCGAAGCCTGTGACGATGACGTTCGTCTACTCGGGCGGCTCGTGCGCGGACAGCGACAACGATCAGAATAGCGACAAGGCCACCTGTGACGGCGGCATCGACGCAGGCGCGTCGGTTGAGGTCATGGGCGTCGGCAACAAGTCGGATAACGTCTATACCGTGACGCCGAATCCGGTTGCGCCGGGCGAGGAAATCTTGGTCGAAGCCGATAGTAAGTTCGGTTCGGAGTCGACCTTCGTTCTGGGGAATGCCGGCGGCACGATGGAACTCGTGTTCCATACGTCATGCTCGCAGCCTTTGCGGGTCGGCGACGTGTTCGGTGCGCTTACCGTGGTCGCTCTCGACGGCAAGCGTGCAACCGAGCCGAGTGATGAGCCCTGCACGCCGGCATCTTGCGATGACGGCGATTCCGACTCGGACAACGATTGCGACAGCGACAGCGACAGCGACAGCGATAGCGATAGCGATTCGGACTCGGACTCGGACTCCGACTCCGATAGCGATTCGGATTCGGACAGCGACTCCGATGGAGGCTATCACCTGAAGGGCGACGCGAACGGTGACGGTCACATCACCGCGGTGGATGCCCTCCTGGCATTGCTCCACGCGCTCGGACTCGACGAATGCATCGATGCGGGTACCTGCGATCTAGACGGGGTCGACGGCATCACCGCCACCGACGCTTTGCGGATCCTCAGCGCCGCCGTCGGTGCATAGAGCAGAATGAGCCGGACAGGGCGTAGGGTCTGTCCGGACGACAAGAACGCGCTAAAATGACCACATGCAGGGTGCCGAACCCCCCGGGGTTCGGCACCCCATGTGACTCATGAAGAACTCCTACGCGATCGCTGCCAACACGCTCGTCCTGGGCTGGATAGGCTACATTGCTGCTCTCAACGCCTACTCCCCCGATTTCTATTACCTGAGCGTCCAAGAGGACGAATACCTCGAGTGGGGGACGTTCTGGGCGTTCACGATCGCTGCAATCGTTCACGTGCGGCTGGCCGTCGCAGCCTCAGCGGCTCGCGAGAGTTCGGAGTCCAATCTCGGGCGTGCTTGGTTTTGGCTGGGGATGGCTGCGTTTTGCGTGTTCGTAGCCGGCGAAGAGATCTCGTGGGCACAACGCCTACTCGGGTATCAGCCGCCGGAGTACTTCCTGCGCGAGAACTTTCAGCAGGAGCCCAACCTTCACAACATCATCGACACGTCGCTGCGAAAGCTCGTCTTGCGCGCCATCATCGCCGGTTACGGCATCGCGCTCCCGCTCGTCGTCTTTGTTCCCGTGCTCGGCAGACTTCTGGACCGGATCGGGGTTGCCGCACCGTCGCCGGCGCTAATCCCAGCGTTCGCAGGAACACTGTGGCTCTATGTTGCGTACCCGTGGAGCTACAGCGGGGAAACGGTCGAACTGATGCTCGGCCTAGGCTTCCTGTTCGCCGCCATTGATCACCGCGCGGCGCAGACAACTACTTTGCCTAGCGACGGATCTAACGTGAGTACTCGGGCATCGGCCGGCTGGATGCCCTTTGCTGCGTGCGCACTCGTACTCGCTGCGGGCTTCGCGACCACAGCCGCGGCTCGGTTGGTGAAGAGCAACGACGCCGCCTACTTACGCCTGGCCGAGACTGAAGTGGCAGCGCTCAAGCGCGATTTTCTTTCCGTCGCTCGGCCCGAGCGCGAGCGGTACGCGACTTCGTGCGACCTACACAAGCGCGTCTATACGTACATGGAGAAGTACAACGCCCGTTTCCTTACCAAAGGGCGCTACGCCGCCCTCGCGGAGCAGGGCATGCCGGAGGAGCGCGCGCAGTACTTCATCGATCCCTGGAATGTCCCATATTGGATTCGTGACAACTGCGACAGTGACGGCGACAAGCGTTCCATATTCGTCTACTCGTTCGGCCCCAACCACCGGCGTGATTCCACGCGACAAGCACTCGGCGGTGATGACGTTGGCTACTACATCCTGCACCCGCTCCAGACGGACACGAATGGTGGGGATGACGCCGAGTGAGGCCAACGGCGAGCCCGACGGTCAACCGAGGAACAACGCACTTCGCTTGCCTCACTGGTGCGATTCGGTTGGTATCAACGCCGGTTCCGCGATGGCGCGTGCATGACGCACGGTCTCGATGGCTTTGAACTAAGCGCCTGAGTGCGCAGCGGAGGTAGCATGCCCACGGTCAGCGAGACGATTCCCGAAGCACTGCGGCCGCGTGTCGATGCGGCGCTTGCCTGGTTCAATGCATCTGAGGGCGCGCAGTTCGAGGTCACCGGTATTCTCGACGCAGAAGCCTCGCTCGCGGGTTCGGACGAGCTACGCCTGGTTCTGTGTGGAGGTGATCGCTGTGAGCAGCGTACCTTCCAAGTAGGCGGGCGCCCCGATGCGTGGGAGATTGCCCTTGCCGAATCCGCGGAAGCGCGCCGCGCGGGCGTTCCGCAAGCCGAGCTCGATCCGCCGCCCGGTCCGCGGCGCGGCTGGCTCGACGCTAAGCTTTCGCAACACGCGTTCGTCGTTCTTGTCTTCTATCGCGGCTTCTGGTGACCACCGTGTCGCTCCGAGTTGCGGAGCTATATGAAGGGTGGGGTGATCGAGAAGATTCGCGCGGCGGGCGGTGAGCTCTACGCGATCAGCAGCGAGCCACAGCACCTGGCCGATCAGGCGCGCGAACATTGGGAGCTCACATTCGAGACCGTCGGAGATCCGCACCAAGAGATCTCGCAGGTCTGTAGTGAGCGCGGTTGGCTGACGCTCTATGCGCAAGACAACCTCGAGTTCCTACAGCGGGGCGCATCGTGGAAGGTCGAGCATCCAAAAGGATTCTTCCAACCCGGCGTGCTCGCGCTCACACAGCGCTCGCGTGTTCTGTATCGCTGGCGCTCCGTACCATCGGCGGCGAACCTGAACGGTACGGTTTGCCGTCCGACGGCTCAGTACGTGTGCGAGAAGCTCGAGCAGGCACTGCGCGCGGGCGCCGATGCCGCCGACGCAGCGCACGACGATCACCCGGAAATCGATCAAAAATCGATTCCGACTCCGTTGTTCTTGGCGGCGGTGCTTGCGAACGGATGGTTCCTGCGCGTCAAGTCCTTTGCGTACTCTCCCGGTGTGCCACCGATTCAAATCAGGTTCGGGATTGCCGCGTTTAGGTTCGCGGTTTTCGTTTTCGCCTGGGTCGTCGCCGCGGTTTGGCTTCCACCGTTGCCCGTCGCGCTTGCCTTCGCTGCTTGGGCGGCATGGGTTGTGCGCGACGTACGCCGCACGTTCGGCCCGCTTCGTGAGCACCGAGAACTAGCGGCTTGAAGCTCCGTCGGTGGGGGATGCCTATCCGCGGCGCTGCACTGCCGTGCGTGGCGTTGCCGCGGCATTCAGTCGGTTACTGAAGAAGTCGGCGGACTCACAAATCATCCCCAGATCATCTTCCGGCGCATCGCTCGGGTCGGTGCCGAGTTCGCTGAAGCGCGTGCAATCCCCTTCGAGCAATTGCCTGTAGTGTGCCTGCGCGGTGGGCGCGTCGTCGAATAGTTCGTAGACACGCCCCTGGAGGAAGGTTACGAGCGAGCGGCGTAGCGTGGTGTTCTCGAATACGTACGTGGAAGCCGGCGGCCAGGCTTCGGCCACCGATGCCCAGTTCGCACTTTTATACTCACCGATAAACGTAGCTTTACCGCCGATATTGTACTCGCTGGGATGAATCAGCGTGGTGCCGACCGGTGCGGGTGTTCGGAGCGCGCCGGCCATTTGAGTGTAGGTCGGGAATCCAGACACCGAGTTCGTAAGCTCGGTCGTGTCGAATGCAGGCAGCGTGGAAGCGACGTCGATCGCTATGGCGGCGCCGTCTGCGTCGAGCATCAACATCGTGTGGGAGAACTTCGGA
This sequence comes from Deltaproteobacteria bacterium, assembly GCA_029262375.1. Classification (GTDB taxonomy): domain Bacteria; phylum Desulfobacterota; class Binatia; order UBA1149; family SPBQ01; genus JAJCZM01. Next base: position 89,963 of record JAJCZM010000009.1, on the reverse strand, counting down.
CCGCGGATGTCGATGTATCGCGACGTTGCGTAGCGTTCGAGGAATCCCGCGAACAACCCGGCGTGGCCGTCGCTGTTGGTGTTGCCGCGCACCAAGCGTGCGAAGCTCAGCGCGTAGAAATCCTCGGCGCGTACGTCGGTATCGTAGGACCAAACGCCCCACAGATGCCGCGGGGCGTCCGGCCCGATTCGCATCTGCCCACGATATTCGTGGAGATCGTGCGCGACGGCGCGGCGCAAATCTTGTGGCGAGCGGACAGGCCCGGTGTCGGCGTGTCGCTCGATCCAGGCCTCGTACAGCCCGAACGTGAGTGTCCGAATGCGATTGTGTGTTGCTCGCGAGAGCGAGGCCTTCCACTCCGCTGCCGCTTGCGGATCCCGTTTCGACGCGTTGGGGACTTCGAGAAGAAAGTACGCGGGGTAGTGCTCGACGAGATCGAGCGCGAGCGGCAAAGGGTGGTCGATGATCGTCCGATAGTGGGTTGAGGCCGGCTCGGTCCACGGCTTGGAACCGCTGCAGCCGAAGATGGCAACGGCCGCGATGAGCACCGTGCAGTAGCGCAGGTGTATTGCTCGCCTACCCACAGGCGACTGATGGCGTGTCACACAGGATCAGACCATGAATCGGCGGTCAGCGCTATGTTCCTCACGGGGCGGAGCAGGTGTGAGCTGAGAGCGGGGTGGGGTCGGGTGCCTACCACCGAGTGACCGTTAGGATCGCACGCCAACTCCTCCGGGCGTTGGATTCGTGGCGAGGTCGCAGCGTCCTGCGGTACGCATTCAGCGCACCGCAGGACGCTGTTCTGCTAAAAGCAGGTCGACTCAGGACTTCCAGGCGGCAAGTCGGAGAGCGAGAGTTTCCAACCTCTAAGAGGCTTCAACACCGAGTTCGGCTTGCGAACCCAATCGGCGGTCAGTGAGCCCAGATCATCGACGCCGTAGAACTGGGTGGTCATCTTCGAAAGCGTCGCCTCCGAAAGATCGCCGTAGAGTTGCACCTGAGCGGTGTACGAGGGCTCGCCGCAAACAGAGCGGAACCGCATGTTCGCGCGCGCGATGCCGCCGGACGGCGACGCCTCGCCAAGGGAGCGAGCCGATTTATCCTTGAACTTATACCGGCGGGGGAAGCCATTCTGAATACCCTTCGCGACGAACTGTCCCGGCGGCCTTAGCTCTTGCCGTCGTGGGCTCCGGCTCTCCTTCGCGAATATCCGGAAAATCCGGCTGTTTTCCCGTTCCGGCCAATTGAGAACGATCGAGATGAGGGCCTGGATAGGCGTGTAGGCCCACCTATAGGCGTGCTTGGGGGCGCGATCGTTGCCTCACGGCACGATTGTGTGCACAGTGCGGCTAGTAGGCCCCCCGAAGGCTTCAGATGTTGGATAGCCTCGCCGGCGAAATCGATCGTGGGCAGGCAAGGGACCGGGGGACCACAGGGGCAGCCATGGGTTCTTCACCGCGTATTTTTCTCCTTCTCTCGTTATGTCTGGCGTTGATTGCGCTTCCTGTACTTGCGGGAACGACCAGCACAACGACTACCACTACGATCCAGGTGACGACGACCTCACCTCCACCGTCATCAACGTCGACAACGCTCGCGAATAGCGACTGTTGTACACCGGGTGGTAACGGTACTCCGGGGTGTGACGATCCGGATTGCCAGAATACGGTCTGCGCCAGTGACGCGTTCTGTTGCGATACCAGCTGGGATGGTATTTGCGCCGGCGGAGCCGCCAGCTTGTGCGGCGATCTTTGCCCGCCTACGACCACTACGACGACGACACTGCCGCCTTGCAACGTGAACGCCGACTGCGACGACCTCCAGTTCTGCAACGGTCAGGAATTCTGTAACGGACAATTCTGCTTGCCCGGTTTCCCCCCTTGCATTGAGGTCTGCGAGTACGCGACCCAGAGTGTCACGACGGGTGCCGACATCGAGGGCGGCGGCGGGAAGATCTGCGAGTGCGATCTCTCTGACGCGAATTTGATAGGCGGTGACGCAACGGTAGCCCAGATCGTTTGTCCGATGTTCGGCATCGGCGGCGGCGGCTGCGACGAAGAACTGGACATCTGCGTCGGTCAAAAACAATGCGAAGACATCATCGAGTTTGAAGGTCTCGACGAAGGCGCGGTCCTCGATGTAGTGACTGCCAGCGGTGGCATCGGCCCGATAGGCGTGAAGGGAACCAACCTCACGCAATTCCCGGCCGCCACGAACGCCGCCGTCATCTACGATACGAGCTGCCCCGGCGGATGCGCTTCAGGGCAGGACTCTCTCGGTACCCCGAACGCGGCCTTCGCCGGCCCCGGCGTAGGTTCTGGCGGAGGACCCGGCGAGCCCGGCGAGAACGATACTCCCCAGAACAACATGCTGATCGCCTCGCGTAACCTACACGACACGAATCCGAACGACGGACTGGTCGACAACCCCCGCCCACAGGGCAACTCGAAGACGGTCATGCTCGACTTCGACTTCTCCGAGGTCGGCCCGGTTTCGATTCATTCGATCAAGGTGATCGATGTCGATGGGAGCGAGGCCATGCCGCTGTTCGAAATGCTGGACGCCGGTGACGGCGTGGTCGCTTCGACCAACCAGGCGGTTGCAGGCGAAGAGAACGGCATCATCCAGACCTTCATGCCTTTCAACGAAGGTGTGAAGACGTTGAGAGTGACGCTGTTCGGCTCGGCTGCGATCGACGACATCGCGTTCTCGGTCAACGATTGCATCCCTCCGGCTCCGTGTAAGGACCATGAGGACTGCGACAACGGCATCTTCTGCGACGGCCTGGAAGGCTGCTTCCAGGGCGAGTGTGTGCCCGGCAAAGACCCCTGCGACGGTGGGACCTGCATCGAAGATGCCAGGAAGTGCGTGCAGTGTCTCGAAGACGCGGACTGCCCGGACGACGGTCTGTTCTGTACCGGTGAAAGCGTATGCGCCGACGGTTTCTGCAAACAACTGAAGCCTCCATGTCCGGCGGGATTCTGCAACGAGGATGCGGATGTCTGCGACGAGTGCGCGGATTCGAGCCACTGCGCCGACGCGACCTTCTGCAACGGCGCGGAAACCTGCGTTGGCGGTTTCTGCCAGCCGGGCACCGACCCGTGCTCAGGCGATACACCATTCTGCGACGAGCCGAACGCTGAATGCGACGAGTGCACGGGCGATGAGCACTGCACTGATGATCTGTTCTGCACCGGCCCGGACGCCTGCTCCGCCACCGGTGTCTGCGAACATGGATCGCCGCCGTGCCCCACGAGCGTATGTGATGAGGCAGGCAGCCAGTGTGTTGACTGCACGATGGACGTCCAGTGTGACGACGGCTTGTTTTGCAACGGCGCAGAGATTTGTGAAGTCGGCGGCTGTTTCCCGACCGCGCCGCCGTGCGCCGATGATGAAACTTGCAACGAAGCTACCGACACGTGCGCCGAGTGCGTCACCGATGGTGATTGCAGCGACGACCTCTTCTGCAACGGAGCGGAAGTATGCAATGCCGGCGTTTGTGAGCCCGGTCCGGCGGCCTGCGCCGACGACGAAGTCTGCCATGAGGGCTTTGATGTTTGCGCCGAGTGCACCAACTCGGGCGACTGCGACGACGGGAACTTCTGCAATGGCAAGGAGGTGTGCAGCCCGTTCTCGAAGCTGACCGTCGGTGACATCGAGCTCGAGTTGTCGCCCGGAAGCTGCTTGCCCGGCGAGCCGCCGTGCCCGTCCGACCAGATCTGCGATGACGAAGCGGACCGATGCCTCGACATAGGCTGTGAGGATGTCATTACCTTCTCGGACTTCGTCGGAGGCTCGATCGTTGGCGTGGCCAACGGTGAGCTCGGCAATGGTCCGGTGCTCGTTAAGGGCACCAACCTAGTGCAGTTCCCGATGGCGACCAACGCGGCCGTAGTCTTCAATTCGGACTGCCCCGGTGGTTGTGCCGCTGGGCAAAGCGCGCTCGGAACCCCGAACGAGGACTTCGCGGGCCCGGGCGTGGGCGCCGGCGGTTCTTCAGGTGCTCCGGGTGAAAACGAGATGACGCACGGCAGCGTCTTGCTGGTCGCGCGCAACTTGACGGATTCCAACCCGAACGACGGTCTCGTCGACATGCCGCGTGCTCAAGGCAACGACAAAACGGTGACGATCGACTTCGACTTCTCGGCCATCGCACCGGTGAGCATCAGCTATCTCGACTTCATCGACGTTGATGAAGATGAGACGCCGCCGTCGGTGACTCTGCTCAATGCCGGCGACGGCGAGATCCTGACTCAGGCTCTCGCCGTTGGGCTCGGCGAGAACAGTGTCGAGCGCATGATGTTGGCTGCCCACGCGGGTGTCTACAAGATGCGTGTGACGCTCAACGGTTCGGCGGCGATTGATAACATCGCCTTCGCACGCGCTGACTGTGATCCTTGCAGTGAGCCGATCGAGGTCGGCCCTTGCGACGCCGTGATCCCGCGCTGGGCATTCGACGCGGCTCAGGGCAAGTGCGTCGAGTTCAACTTCGGCGGCTGCGGCGCCAACGGAAACAACTTCCTGACTGAAGAAGAGTGCCAGCAGGTCTGCCCGGACGTCAACGACGGCGACTGTTGCTCGGCTGGTGGAAACGGAACTCCGGGTTGCAACGATCCTGAGTGCGAAGATATCGTCTGCGGGATTGACGCGTTCTGCTGCGATGTGAGCTGGGATGGCCTTTGCGCTGGAGAAGCGGTCGAACTCTGCGCGATCTGCGCGCCAACGACGACGTCAACCACAACGACGAGCACGACGTCAACCTCAACCTCAACGACGACGACCAGTACGAGCACTACTTCGTCGACGACGACGACCACGCTGCCTCCGCCGACGACATCGACGACGACGCCTCCGCCGACGACATCAACCACGACCACATCGACGACCACCACAACGGTGCCGCCGACTACGACGACATCCACAACGACCACTACGACTACGTCGACGACGACCACAACCACAACGATGCCACCGTGTCAGCCCACCTGTGCCGGGAGTACTTGTGGGGACGATGGTTGCGGCGGCAGTTGCGGAATGTGTGCCGCGTTCGAAATCTGCGCAGGCAACATCTGTCAGCCTGACTGTGGGGTATGCCAGACCACCGGCGGTACGACGGCTGCGATATGCCAGACCATCTGTCCGTGACCCTGTCGTAACGCTACTTCTTCGTCGTGGCGCGCCCCCGTGGCGCGCCACGTACGAAGGAACCCCCACTTGTGGTGGGCGCCAGTTCCAACACTACGGCTCGTCCATCTCTAACCCGCATCCACCCTTTCGCGCGACCGTTCAGCCTCCGGTCGTTGTCGTGCGGCATTTCGAACGCGCAGCCTCCGCTCTGCCACAACTGCGAAGTATTTCCCTTCGCGATTGCGTTTCTGATCTGCCCAGGCCGGTCGTATAGTTGGCGTTGATGATGGAACGAGTGTGCCAGCTGCTTAACGTGCTCCCCCGGCGGGCGCATCGTCTGTTTGCGCGAGTTGTGATTCTCGCCGCGCTGCTGCTGTCATCGTCCTCCGCATTCGCCATCACACCATCGATAGACGAGGCAGTGGCGCGAGGCCTCATCTACCAGATGGGACCGTATCCGCAGACGTTCGGACTACTGGGTTACGGCGCGGGGTTTGCCGACCTCGACGCCGACGGGGACCCGGACGTCATCATTCTGGGGGCGGGCGACGACGACGCCGTCGGAGGCTACGTCGGCATCTTCGAGAATGACGGCACGGGGAACTTCACGGACCGGTCGCAGGCCAGCGGCATTCCGGTCTTGGGTGACCCCGCCGGTTTTGCGGCCGGCGACATCGACGGCGACGGGTTGCCCGAGCTGTATTTCACCCAGCTCCGCTTGCCGAACGTGATGGTTCACAACGATGGCGGTTTCCAATTTTCGGATATCAGTGCAACGGCCGGGGTCGATGACGACGGTCCGGGGCAGGGCGCGTCCTTCGGCGACTTCGATGGCGACTCGCGTCTCGACCTGTACCTCGTCAACTACAACGGTCAGCTTCCCGGCACTGAAGAAAAGGACAACAAGCTTTACCGTAACCTCGGCGACGGCGCCTTCGAAGACGTATCGGTAGCCCAGACCGTGGACGACCATGGCAACGGCTTCGAGGCCGTTTGGTTCGACTACGATCTCGACGGCGACGTCGATCTGTATCTCTCTAATGATCGCGGGCACCGACCACCGCTGTTCCGTTCGAACCAACTCTGGCGCAATGACGATGGCCAACTGGTCAACGCCTCGGTTGGATCCGGCGCCGACGGTGCACTGTTCTCGATGGGCATCGCCTGCGCCGACTTCGACAACAACGGTCGCCCCGATCTGTATGTGACGAACGTCGCCGCGTACGACGACGGATTCAATCCGCTGTACCTCAACTCTACAGACACTCCGACATTTACCGAGTCGTCGGCGCTCGCGGGCGTGGAGCATTGGATCACCTCGTGGGGAACGATTTTCTACGACTTTGACAACAACGGCGTGAACGACCTGTATGTGAACAATCAGTTTCTGCCGAACTCGCTGTACGTGTGCGACGGTACGTTCCCATGCACCGAAGTAGGGGAGGCTGCGGGTGTCGTCGCGAACAATGGAGTGTCGTACGTTTCGGCGATCGCCGACGTCGATGACGACGGCGACATGGACCTGCTCACAAACAACCTCAACTCCAACGTCCAGTTGTTCATCAACTACACCGACGACGAGAGCCACTGGGCGAAGTTCCGCATGGTTGGCTTGGGCGACAACGCCGCGGCGGTGGGCGGCCGGATTGTCACACAGGTCGGCACCCGGCAGCAGGTCAACGAGGTTCTCGCCGGTGGCAACGGCTACCTGGGCCAAAACGATCTGATCCTGCATGTAGGTCTCGGCGAAGCTGTACTCGTGGATCAGGTCAACGTGAGCTGGCCCGGTGGTTCGCCGACCAGGACGCTGACTGCGCTACCAGCCGACGCCACATGGACGCTGTATCCGCCGTCCCGGCTTGGCGACGCCGACGGCGACGGCACGGTGACGCTCGCGGACTTCTTCGCCTTCGCGGGCTGCTTCACCGACGGATTCGATACTGGTTGCGAGATGATGGACTTCGGCGGTGACAGCGCGATCGATATGGATGACTTCGATTCGTTCGTCGCTGTCTATTCGGAAGCGCTCGGCGACTGCAACGAGAACCTGACCACCGATCTGAGGGAGATCCTGCTCGATCCGAGCCTCGATCAAAACGGTACGGGTGTTCCCGATTCGTGCGAAGCGCAGTGTGGCAACGGCGCTGTCGAGGCCGGTGAGGAGTGCGACGATGGCAACTCGAATAGCGGCGATGGCTGTTCGATGACCTGCGAGTTCGAGCCCGATAGTACGACGACAACTACATCGACAACTACATCGACAACTACGACTACGCTGCCGAGCACGACGACCACATCGACAACTACGAGTACGGTGCCGAGTACGACGACCACATCGACAACTACGAGTACAACGACGACGACAACTACATCGACGACTACCACGACCACGACCACGACAACGTTGCCGAGTGTGACCTGCGGCGACGCCAACGATGATCACGTCGTGACGGCTTCCGACGCCTTGGCCGTGCTGCGTACGGCCGTCAATACGTTTGAATGTCCGCTGTGCCGCTGCGACGTGGATGGGTCGGGGGCCGTGAGCGCGAGTGACGCTCTGGCTACTCTGCGGCGCGCGGTCGGACAGCCCGCGCCGCTCTCGTGTCCGAGTTGTTGATGATCGTGGTCCGCTCGACCCCGATGTCGGCTACAGTCGGTACAGGACGAAGCTGAGATCGTCGGGTTTCGACGGTGTCGTTTCGTCCTGTCCGGCCATGCGGCGTCGACAAAGATCGATCAGGCGCATCCCCGCCGCGAGCAACGGCCCCTTGCGAACACGCTCGGTGATCTCATCGACGCTCAGGTTGTCGAACAGACCGTCACTGGCGATGACGACCGTGTCGCGCACCGCTAGCGGACGCGCGCTACCTACCTCGATCCTCATGTCGTCGGCACCGACGATATTCGATACCAGATGGCGCTCGTCATGATGCAGCGCCGCCGACTCGGCGATCAACCCCGCTTCGACTCCGAAGCCGACCGGCGAATGCGCGATGGTCTGTAGCTTGCGACTGCCGCGCCCGCCGACGATCAAGATCTGCGAGTCGCCGACATGATAAGTGCGCGCTGTCGGCCGCTTCGAGCCGCGGCCTATCTCCACGGCGGCCAAGGTTGTGGCAGAGCCGGAGCCGGAGTCCAGCAGTTTGCGGTTGGCGGCCTCCGCACTGTCGAGCACTGCGGCGCGGAGGCGTTCGGGCTCCACATCGCGCATCGCGCGAGCGAGCTCACGAATCAGAATCTTCGACGCTTCCTCGCCGCCGGGCCGCCCTCCCATACCGTCGGCGACGACCAGCAACACACCGCCGCCTACCGAGGTCGCAACGAGGACCGAATCTTCGTTGGCCGTTTCCTTGTCGGGGGAGCGATTCGAGTATACGACCGCGGTGCCGGCCGAGCCGAGCGCGAGTTGCACGGGCTCGTTCATGCCGGCGTCCAAGTAGGTCCACTGCTGTGGCGCGGTTTCGCTCACGGCATGGTCTTGTCACCGCCCACCACGCCGGTCAAGGAGGCGGGTTCATTGTCTTCAGTCTCGCTCGCGGGCGCGCGTTTCCGCTGTGACTCCCTCCGCGCACAGCGCATCGACGTCCCACGCGACGCGAATCGCTCGCGGTCTGTGTCTCACGTGACGATCCGCGTACGCAACGCGGCTCTAGGGGCACAGTGAGCCGATCGGCGCGTTCCAGGTCGTAGCGTTGGAGACGCACGGGCCGTTCACTCCGCAGTCTGCATCGACTGAGCAGTCGTCCGACGGCAGCAGTGCGCACTCGCCGCAACGCGGGGTCAGTGCGAAGTCGCCCACCAGCCGTCCCGGTCCTGGATATCCATGGGTCGCATTGATCGCCGCGCTGAACGTTCCGGGGTGGCAGTATATCGACGCGAGATCGGCCTGATAGGGGCCGGTGGCCGAGCCGATGGCGGCGATGGGGTCGAGGAAGCACTCGCGCGATTTATTGATCGTGCATAGTCCGCAGAAGCTACCCGGACAAATCGGGTTCTGTGCGATGCAATCGGCGTCGGTAGCGCAGGTGAGTACCGGCTCACCGTTGCTGAGCAGGACGCCGTCACAGTACGTATCGGTGTCCACCGGTGAGCACACACCATCGTCCGGCCCACCACCGGGGCCGACGCCGCCCGGAACGCATGACGAGTTGAATGGGAGCGAGCAGGCGTTCGGGAAATGCCCCGAGCCGTCACAGGTTCCGGCGCCTGCTAGAATACAGGTCACGTCCGAGAAGCAGCCGATCGTCGGATCGAGCGTGCATGTGCCGCAGGCCACGGCGCTGCCAAACAGGCCCGTAAGTGTCTTGGTCTTGGCAATCGGACCGTCAGTCAGCGGATCCAGTTCGATGGCGACACCACTGCCGGTGACAAGGAAGCCGGGATCGGGCGGGCAGTCGTGGCTGGTGGCGCCGAGGTCGCAAGTGTCGCCGTTGGTGTCGCAGCTCAAGCCGTTACGCGGGCCGCCGTCGCATAGACCGCCGGCAATGCCGTCGTTGAATATGGGGTCGCCTACGCAGATCGGGCAGGGCTGTAAAGCATCGATGGGAAGATAGACATCGGCGAGAAGCTGCGCGTTCAGATCGACCTGACCGCTTCCGGCGCCGATCGTCCCGGAGACTGATGTCGTGCGCTGAAGGACGCAGGCGCCGGTGCCGTTCGCTGAGATCGGCTGCGGGGGCCCTAGGTAGCACTCACAGAGATCGGCCCCGCAGTTAGCGGGATCCAGTGCGTTGACCTCGTTGCAGATGATGGTCGGATCGTTCGCGCAGCGGCAATTGCTACCGGCTTCGAGGGTGGCTGCGCAGACGCTGCACGAGGGGTTGCAGCTCAGCTCTAACGAGGCGAGCGTGGCATCGATACCGCCGCGGTCGTGACCGATGCCGTTCGTGCCGAGATCGGATTCCGTGTTGGTAATCGATGAGCAGTTGGCGGCGCGCATTGTCAGGTCGAAGCCTCGCGGGCAACTGTCCAGGTTGTAGGACATCGCCACCAGGCCGTCGCCGACGAGGCTGGCAATCTTGTCGCCGGCACAGGCACCCACCTGGTCGGCGCTGTCGCCGCACATGTCCAAAGTGTTCATGTCGGGGAGCGAAAGGCTTCCGCAGCGCTTGGTGACACTGGCCTTGAGCTTGTTCAGCGTCTTGAGGATTTTGCCATCGGGGTCCAGTCCGGCGCATACGTAGTCGAGTGGCCCGCTGCTCGCGTCGCTCGCTTTCTGGCACTTGGCGCCCACCTTTGCGGCCGTCTCGATCAGCTTCGCGTAGCGTTTGCCTACCTCTGCGTGGCATTTGGAAAGGTTTTTGGTGAGGTTCTCGAGGTTCTGAACCGCGAGCGCGTCCGGGGTCCCGAGTATCTGGCGGGCGTTCGATTCGCTCAGTGCGCGTGCCATTGCAGATACGCAGGCTGCGACCTCGAGAAAGTCGTCGATGTCGGTGGTTGCGCCACCGTCATCGGCAGTCTCGGACGGCGAGTGACAGGTCGTAAACTGCGCGAGCACGTCGCCCAGAGGGCCGCCGGTGTCCGAGCACTGCGCCACGATGTTGTCCGAGAACTTCATCTCGGCGCCGGCGACTTTGCCCTTGGTGTCTGCGATCGAGATCGTATTGCAGTCGACGGCAGGAAGGATCTTCCCTTTGATGCGATCCTTGTGGCATTTGCCGATGGCCTTCTGGGCGGCCTTGACCTGTTTGCCCACGCTCTTGGAAATGAACGCACGACACTTCGCTTCGTCGCTGGATACTTGTGCCGATGTTTGGGAAGGAAGAAACGCGATCGAGATCATGATCGTGAAGAGAACAGCCGCTAGTCGCTCAAACATTGGAACCCCCGTACTCTTGCTACCCTGGCAAGTAGCTGTTTCATCGATGCGATGCTCGGGCTCGGCCGCACCAGCGGCGCCGTGGCTCTTTGTGATCGGACGCTGCGCGGGGCCTTGGCCTAAGTTCGAGTTCAGACTCGCTCGCTGGAAACGGCTGTGTCAAGCGGGGTTTTGCTCGATCGGGGGCACTAACGGGTTGGTCCGCCGGTCAAGATGCTCGTGGGCGATCTGTTTGCACCGCCGTAAAGGAGTGCAGTAATTTGGTGCCATGCGGGAGCGAAGGCTTCCTGATATCCGAACCGACTAACCAGAGGGAAACAAACATTGGAAATTCAGCAATCGACGGCGTTGTCCGAGATCGATCTCAGCGACCCCGAGCTTTGGTCAGCCCCGCAAGCGGTGCGCGAAGCCGTGTTCGCCACGCTTCGTGCCGAGCGACCGGTGCCTTTCTTCGCGGAGCGTGCGTTTCCCGGCGTCGATCTGCCGGTGGGGCCGGGCTACTGGAACCTCACCAAACACGCCGACATTCTCGAAGCGAGTCGTAAACCACATTTGTTCTGTTCGTCGAAAGGCGCGACTGCGATTCCGGATCTACCCGAAGACTTCAACGAGTTCTTCGGCGGCATGATCAACATGGACGACCCGCGTCACGCGCGGCAACGCAAGATCATCTCGCGAGGGTTCACGCCGCGTGCGCTCTCGCGGATCGAAGCGAGCGTGCAAGAGCGTGCTCGCCGAGTCGTGGATCGCGTCATCGAAAAGGGCGAGTGTGACTTCGTGGCCGATATCGCGGCGCCGCTTCCGCTCGAGATCATCTGCGACATGATGGGCATTCCCGAAGTGCACGCGCCGATGGTGTTGGAGAAGACCAACCTCATCCTCGGGCTGGGCGATCCGGATTTCGTGGCGCCCGGAGGCGATCTTATCGGGGCGGCCTTGGTCGCCGGTGCCGAGTTGGCCGCGCTCATGCAGGAGATGGCCGAAGAGCGACGAAAACGTCCGACGGAAGATCTGACGTCGGCGCTGATCGACGCCAGTGGGGACGACGGCGCGCTTACCGATCAGGAACTGTGTTCGTTTTTCATTTTGCTCGTGGCGGCCGGCAACGAAACGACGCGCAACTCGATCTCTCACGGAATGAAAGCGCTCTGCGACTACCCCGATCAGCGTGCGATCTGGGCAGCCGACTTCGAGGGGATTCTGCCGAAAGCGGTAGAGGAGATAGTCCGTTGGGCTTCGCCGGTGATGTTCATGCGGCGTACCTGCACCGAAGATCTTTCCATCGGCGGGCAGGCAATGAAGGCCGGCGACAAGGTCTTGCTCTGGTATACGTCGGGCAATCGCGATGAGGACGTGTTCGACCAGCCCTACAAGTTCGACGTGCGCCGCAGCCCCAACGAGCACGTGGGCTTCGGCGGTCCGGGGCCGCATTTTTGCTTGGGGGCCAATCTCGCTCGCCGCGAGATCGGCGTGATGTTCCGCGAGATCTTCAATCGGTTGCCGGATCTGACCATCACCGGTGAGCCCGCCTACCTGCGCTCGAATTTCATCAACGGTGTGAAGCGAATGCCGTGTGCTTTCACGCCCGGAAAGGCAGGAGCCTGACCGGCGGCGCGGTGTTGACGGTTCTTCTCGGTCGGAATCGGAAGGAGAATGGCTAATGGCGAAGACGTACGAGGGGAGCTGTTTCTGCGGCGCCGTCCGCATCCAGGTTTCGGGTGATTCGGCCGGCATGGGCTACTGCCATTGCCAGTCGTGCCGGTCTTGGTCGGGAAGTCCGGTGCACGCGTCGACCATGTGGTTGGTCGACGCGGTCAAGGTGACGGCCGGCGCAGACGCGCTGGCGACTTTTCAGAAGACTCCGGACAGCATCAGCTACCGGCAGTTCTGCAGCCGCTGCGGCGGCCATGTCATGATCCACCATCCGACGCTCGGGATGTACGACGTGTTTGCGGCTACGTTGCCCACACTAACCTTCGTTCCGAGTTATCACGTGAACTACGCCGAGACGGTGCTGCCGATGGATGACGGGCTGCCCAAGTTCGCCGACTTTCCCACCGACATCGGCGGGTCGGGAAAGATGATCGAGGACTGAGTAGGGAAAATCGTCGTTCGACGTACGTCGTACGTTGATCATCGTTAGGCGAGTTGCTCAGCGCCCGAACCCTACGTGCGGGCGTCAGTGCTCGAAGACCTAGAGCGGTTCGGCGGCGCGGTTCGCAGCAAGAGAAAAACGCCGGCGCCGATCAGCGCGAATAGCAGCGCCGGCGCTTGGAGTTCGGCGAGATGCAGTGCCTGGACCACAAGTCGGTCGTTTCGTTTCAGGGCAGCCCATTTGTGCGCGCTCGCGTCAGCGAACTCGGTGCTTGCAAAGATTTCGGCGATGTCTCGTCGGCTGCGATACCGCACGATGACGATGCGATCCCAGGCGGAGATCTCCGTATCGGTCCAATCGCTTGCGAAGATGGGATGCGATGATCGCTGGGCCAGGAGACGAAGCATGACTTCGCTGAAGCGATCGAAGGCCTCTTGTCCCGTTCTTTCGTTCAACTGGTCGTCGAGGTACTGCGCTCGTTCGTGAAAGTCGTACAGAATTACCGTGTAGAAGGGGCGACCGTCGTCGCCTTCCAGAAAGCGACGCAACGCCGCTACGTCGTGCCTGCCACCGGGTGCTTGCGGCTGCGACTGGATCCGGGCGATGTAGCGATCGACTTCCTCGCTGCTCAGCGGTTGGCGTGCGCCCACGTAGAACAAGAGCAGTGGAATCATCAGGGTGGCCATCGCGGCCCCCAGGAAACGGATGATCTCTCGGCGATGAATCAGCATCTTAGTCCTCGCTCAATTGACGGGGAGCGCGGCCGGCATCGAGGCCGGTCCGCAGTCGGCTAGCAGCGCTTGCGAAATGCAAGTGCCGGCGCGAGCCTATCAAGCGACTTGCGAAATGCAAGTACTGGGCGCTATTATCTCAATCGATGCCGCACAACTCCGCGCGATGCCGATCCAACTGTCCTATTAACTTCGTCCTCGAAACGTTTGGGGATAAGTGGACTCTGCTGATAGTTCGCGACCTGCTCTTTCACGGCAAGCGGCACTACGGGGAGTTTCTGGCCTCTGACGAGCAGATATCGACGAACATCCTGGCCGATCGCCTTCAGCGCCTCGAGCGGGATGGCGTGGTCGAGAAACAGGCCGATCCGAGCCACGGATCGAAAGTGATCTATCGCCTCACCCAAAAGGGCAGGGAACTGCTACCGATCATGCTCGAGATCACGGCATGGAGTGGCAAGCATGACTCGCGGACCAACGTGCCAAAGGCCTTCTTGAAGCAGCTCGCGAAAGACCGCCCGCGCTTGGCAGCGCAGATTCTCGACAGCCTTGACGAGACGGAGAAGGGCTAGGGCGTCGACGCGCACTTCAGCGTCTTGCCGTTGCCCTTTACCTCGCAGGCCAGTGTCGTGGTGATGCAGGCGTCACCAATGCGCACCGTCTGGCGCACCGGCGCCGGCACACCGGCCTCGGCGGCGGTAAATAGCGTCACCGCGCGACCGTCGAACAAGAATTTTATCTTGTTCTCCTTCTGAGTGAGCTTGCCCTTACGCCAGCTTGGAGCACCGGGAACATCGGCCTCTTTGTCCAAGAACTTCCATTTCGATTTCGGCGGCGTGCCCGATTCGACGAAGCACGGAGACGGCGTACAACTCGCCGGTGCGAGCGTGCTCGAGAACAACTCACCGGTGGTGGTGTTGTTGAAGACGACGCGTACGTCGTCCGAGTCGGGCTGCACGGGCAGGCCGTTCGCAAAATTGAAGTCCCCTTTGGTCTTCCAGCGATTGAAGTCGGGGAAATGTTTGGTGTCCTTGAACAGCGATACCTTTACAAAGGCGGGAATGATGTTGGGCCCCGTGAGATCCTCGCAGCCGAGGATCGGAATCCCGGCGACGCCCATGCAGAACGAATCGCAGGTGTCGTTCTCGATGACGTTGCCGTCGTCGCAGGCCTCGGCCACCTCAACGATGTTGTTGCCGCAGCAGCCTTCGCCGATCGGACAGTCGGCGGCCGTCGTGCAAGCGGCGCCGCTCGTCGTGCATGCTCCCATGATCGTGCAGTCACTCTCGCACGGGCTACCGGCCGCACCGTTGGAGGCGCCGAGGTCGCACTGCTCCGACGGTGTGTCGACGATCGAATCGCCACAGAAACAAACGGCGTCGTCACGCCCGTTGCATTGATCACACACATCACCGACGCCATCTCCATCGGCGTCGGCCTGAACACAGAACTCACCTGGATTGCACTCGCTCGACAGGCCCGAAGGGCACGACGCGCCGTCCGTACAGACCGTAGGCGGATTGATGTCGTCCGGACAATTGTCGGCCCCGTCGGGAATATCATCTTCGTCGCCGTCAGGCACGATCGAGAACGCTTCGATCTTCTGGCCGGCGCCGCTCAGCCCGACCGCCACCCCGTCGAAGTACTTGGTCACCGTCCCGGCCGGTAGGCGGGTGACGGTGCAAGCGTTACCCGCCCCGGAGCAATCGGCATCCGTTGCGCATGAATCAACCGTCAGTGTGCATGTGCCGGTGTCGCAAACTTCGGCGCCCGGGCAATCCGAATCGCCTGCGCACGGTGTCGCGCTGATATCGCAGAGCCCCGCACCGAAGGTGCCGTCGTACAGTAGTAGATCGCGTCCATTGTCGTGCGCGGGGAAACCGGGAGGACTCCCGCCGGCTTTCTTGAATACCATTAGCCCCGTCATGGTCGGTTGATCGAAGCTGAGAAAATCAATTGCCTCGATGTCGGTGGTGACGCCGTTGCCGACTCCGTTGATGTCGCTGGCGTCCAAGAACATCGCGTAGTCGCAGGCCTCGACAGTACCGTTGACGGCGAAACCCGAAGGCGTACATCGCAGCAGATCTTCGTTGTTGAAGTGAACTCCGCCGAGCCCTGCGCCGCCCGAACCGCCGGTCAGCGAACCGACGATCGGGCAGGAATGATCGCCCGTGTCGTCAGCGGTGATCGCGACTTCGCAAATGCCGTCGGTCAGCAATTCGATCGCGTCCCAGGGCTTGGTCGTTTCCTCTTGTTGGGTGAGATCGCCATTGAGATACAGCTTGAATGCGCCGTCGTCGTACGCCGGACCACCCACGTACGGCGAAAGCACGTCAATCGGCTCGAACAACGCGATGTCGGTTTTGAGTAGCGTTCCGATACCGGGAACGGTGTTGTCGTTGAGCGTTACGAGCGCGAGGTTGCCGTTGGGGGCAACCTCGAGCGCACGCAATTGGCTCTCGAGTTGGAGCGCGACGGAGTCGCCGTCGAAAAACACTTCCCAGTCGCACGATGTGATCGGCAAGCCGCTCGACAGAGGTCGACAGATCAAGAGGTCTTCCTCGGTCACGTCTACGCACTCGCCGGACCCAACGGTACACACCGTGCAGTTCGTATCGCATACGGTAGTGCCGCCGCCGCTGGTTATCGAGATGACGAGCTTGGGCTCAGCCGCCCATACGGAAGCAATTGCGAATGCGAATACCAACGACGTGAAAAGAAGAACGTGGGCGAGGCGTTTCATCAGAACCCCCAAGTGTCAGGCCGCCGGGCAAGTTGTATTGCGGCTGTTTGATAGGTCGGTCCGTGCCGGGAGTGCGAAGAAGTTGCAGACCAACCGAAGCTCGAGTCATGTGCGAACGTTTCAACACTTAGCAGAACAACATTCGTAGTCCAGACGATTTTTAAAAACGGCGCGCAACGAACGCGCGCAAGAATTGGCGCGCCCCCGTGATAACCCGACGTGGCCTACGGAAATCACTTAGGGCTTGCGAGCGTCGCGACCTACGGGAGATGGAGCGGTGGTGTGGCGAGTGCGGAGTGCGATGTCGCGACCATGGTGGGAAATACCGCGGTTAGGTTCCTGGTGTACGTACACTGTGAGCCGCACCACATCGCCGGGCGAACACGACTCTCGCGCGCGACCCCTGTGTCGATGCACTCAGCGCTGCAGCAATACCGCTCGAAGTCGCAGTGTGTCTTTCCTGCTCTCACCTAGTCCGGGCCAGGCTGATCCTCGAGCCCGTGTTCGTTGACGTAGGCGACAGCTACACAGGCGGGTAGCACGAAGAGGTCTGCGATCAGCGCCGCAATCAGGGCACAGCAGAGCAATACTCCGAAGCGGCGGATCGGTTCGAAATCGCCGAGCACGGTCGCCCCGAACGCCACGACGAGCAAGATGGTGGTCGTAATCACGATGGCGAACAGTCGCGACCACGTTGCACCTAGTGCAGCGTCCAGCGTCAATCCGCGCGCGCGTGCCTTTTGGTAGTGTGCGAGAAAATGGATTGTGTCGTCGATGCCGATGCCTAGTGCGACGGTTAGTGCGATTACCGCGGTGAGATCGAGCGGTGTTCCAGAAACTACCAAGCCGGCTGCAAGGAGCGCCGGAGGAAGTAGGTTTGGGAGGATGGCGGCCACGGTGAGCCGTACCGAACGCAGGCCTATCGCAACAACGACGAGCATCAGGGGGACGGCCAGCACCAAACTGTGCACGAGCGTATTCACGAGACGGTCGGTGTTGTGCCCCTGAACTACGTGCAACCCAGTTAACGAAATCTCGAAGCCGGGATGACTCGTCTGCAGGTCGGCAAATCCCTGCTCTATTCGCGAGAACAGCGGCGCGTTCGCACGCGTGCCGAGATCTTCGACGGGAAACTGAACGACTGCACTACGGCCGCGCTCAGTGATCAGACGCCGAACGATGTGGCGCGGGGCAAACGCGAGCGCGGATTTGCGAATTGCAACGGTCGGAGCGCCCGACACCGCGTGGACGACATCGCGCACGGAGAGCGTACGGCCGGCTGCCGAACCCCCGGCGGCTTCTTCGATGACGGACTCCATTGCCTGCAATACTTCGGCGAGTCTCGGCGACTCGAGCTCTACGGCTTCCGGCCAGCGCACGACCCCGCGAGCGAACGAGCCCCCGCCGAACTCGCGGTCGAGCAGTTCCATGGCGAGCTCCGATTCACTGCCAAGCGGGAGGTTCTCGCGCATGCGGGTGTCCGGTCGAAGACCGAGCGCGACGACGATCAGGCTTACGCACAGCACGCTTGCGGCGGTTACGATCAGCCGTGCACGCCTGGTCATGAACGCAATGATACGCGCGGCGTCCGGGCGACCCATCTCGCTCAACAATCGGGATCCGCTCGACAGGTTGGCGGTGGCGGCCGTCGCGAGGATCGTTGCAACGAATACCGCGATCGTCCCCAAGGCACACGTCGCTCCGAAGGCACGTACCAATGCGAGGTCGGAGACGACCAGCGAGCCGAAGCCGATGGCGGTGGTCACGGACGTCAGTGCGCAGGGAACGATCAGGTCGTGGAGCGCTGTCGTCATGGCGTCGTTTGACGATCGTCCCTGGCGACGCGCCAAAACAACCCGCTCATTTATGTGTAGGCTGTCGCTCAGGCCGATCGCCAGCAGCGCCGGGAGGACGGCACTGTTGACGACGTTGATGGTCTGTCCGCCGAGCCCCATGAGGCCGAACGTCCAAATCACGCCGAGTCCCGGGCCCAGGCCGAGTGCTGCGACCGCGCCGATTCGCCGATAGATGAGAAGCGCCGCCAGCAGCGCTACTGCCACGCCGATAGCAGCGTAGAGCGCTTGATTTCGCACGAGCGCATTGACGATGTCGGCTCGAATCGCCGGCAGCCCCGTGATGCGCGCATCGATGTCGCTGGGGAGGGCGGCATCGACAATCGCTCGACGTATTGAGTCGCGCAGCGCCTCGGCGTGCTCGACCTCTATCGGATCGTTCCCGTCGACGGTCGCGAAAAAGAGGGCTGTCTCTGCGTCGTCGGAAAGTAGCCGACCTGCGACCAGCGGGTGCGCCAGCAGACGATCGCGAATGCGATCACGGTGGGCCTCGTCCACGATCGCGTTCGGTACCACCGGCGCAAGCAATTGGCCGGGCTTCATCGGTCGGCGTGCGTCGAACAGAGAAATGACTACGGCGAGTCCCTCAACCCTTCGCAGCTCGTTGTCCAAGCGGCGAAGTGCATCGAAAGGCGCTCTCGTGAGCAGGTCGTCGCCCGACACGACGACAAGAAAATCACGCTCTTCGCTACCGAAGGTTTCGAAGCTGCGAAGCAAATTGCGGAAAGATTCGTCTTGCGCGCGGATGATGCTCAGGTGGTCATCGTCGAAGCGTAGCTTCGCGATGCCGACGAGCGAAACGAGCGTGATCGTTGCCACAAGTGTTCGGGTGAGGATCGGGTGTTGGACGAGGAGGCGAAGAGCCGTGTTCACGCCGTGGTGCCGGAAGTGACGATGGCCGGACGGTGGGCGACGATACGATCGGTGGCCGAGTATCGCACGAGCTCGCGGCGTAGCGCGGCCTCGCCGCATCGCATGACCCAACGGTGGTTCATGATGAGCAGTGGGCGTACCACGTAAGAGCCGGCGCGGAGTACGCGCGAGACCACCCGTACGTTCCAGTCGATGTCGATGCGGACCGTGTGTCGCGCGGTATCGATTGCGGCTGTAATGGTCGCATGGCCGTCGAAATCACCGCTGGTCTCAACGACGAGACGCAACGCCTCTTCGTCGCACTCTGCAACCCACGCATCGAAAGAGATCGTATAGGGCAAGAATCCCTTGGTACGAAGTCGGAAGGCGTCTGTGCCGTTCGCGCATCGCGCGTTCTCTTTCAGCGATTCAGCCGACAGGAACGCCGTAGACCACCAGCGCGCGATATCGGCGGGGTCGGCGAGCAGTTGGCGTACGTGCGTAGCCGCGGCGGGGACGTTCCACGTCGACCGCATGCGGTAGTTTCTGCGTCGCTCGGCTACCGAGCGCAGGGCGCGGCCGATGCTTCTCGCATGAATGCTACTCATCGGCCACTCCCGAGATCGTTGCGGTCACCGCCGTGAATCGTTCACCGGAGGAGAGGCCTTCGAATGTCGCGGTATCACCGTCAAGGTCGATGTCGGCGATGTTTCCGGTCACCGTGGGGATGACGTCGCAGGCGCCCATCGCGAGTTCGTCGTCCAGATCGAACTCCTCGGCCATCAACACGCACAACCGTTCGTCGGACGAAATGCATTCGATTGCACTCTCGATACAGCCGGTTCCAACCCACACACCGTCGATGTCCTTGGTGAAGACATCGGTCGCAATTCCGAGGCATGTGCATTGTGGCCCGCGTAAGAACCCGTTGACTGCCGCGAACATATCATCGACACGAACGACACCCGACACCGCGCCGTCGCTATACGTGACGCCGTCTTCGGTTGCGCCCGCGTGTGTGCCGGTCACCCTCACGAGTTCGATTGGTAGCTGGATCAACAACCCACCGAACGGGACTGCGACGCCGAACGTATCACCGTTGGCAATCATGGTCGTGGGGCCGAACGCGGCGTCGGTGAACCTCTCTCTCGGGACGGTGGTGCCGGGCTCAAAAGAACTCGGTTGGATGAGAAATTCTCCGGTTCCCGAGTTAGCGGCTGCGAAATCGGTCCCAGGCGCGAACCGGCCCTGTAGCCAGTGCAGGATGAAAGGTTCCCCGCCCGCGATGCCGACCGCTTCGGCCTGAGTTGTCGCGATGCCGCGATGATCGAGCAAGTGCACGATTTCACCGGTAGCGATCGCACCGGCGACTACGGCATTGAGGTCCGTCCCAGTGATCGCCGCTAGCGCAGCTGCCAGGACGGCAACACCGTTATCTTTGAGGTTGGTCCCGTTCTCGATGAAGTCGCGCGAGATCGGACCGAAATCATGACAGCACTCGGGGTCGTACACCTCCGCCTGCAAATCGACGGGCGGGAACGTGAGCGTGTTGATGTAGGAGGAGTGCTGGGCAGAATAGCCTTCTCCGAGCGTCGTGGACGTGGTCGTAGTTGTCGTCGTGGTAGGGAAACCAAGGGTGGTCGATGTCGTCGACCCCCCGTTACACGGGCAATTGAGCTCCACGGCTCCACCCACCGCCCGGTTGAGGCAAATCAACGCGTCCGTGGCCGTGGTCGGCAGCGTCCCCTTCGGTGCACAGATGCACTCGGGAGTGCAGCTCGTATTGCCCACCGCAGCGTTCAGGATGAACAAACAATCGGTTGCGGTCGGCGCCGAGCCCACACTCGAAGGCTGCGCACAGTCGCCCTGACCGGCACGCGCCTGCGGACACAGCGCGAACACGAGGGCAAGGAGTGTCGCGACAGCTACCCGATAAACCCGCCGTCCTGGTGCTCTCGTGTGAGACATGGCAACGAAAACTTTATTGACACTCCTAAGTCATGTCTACTTTTGGACCGATAAGAACGTGTCATGCCACCTAGTGACATGATGCAAGCGCCGGCGGGGTGGGGCGGCGCTCATCCACGCCCGTGCAACGCCATGACCGGCCCTATCTTGCGGCCTACCCTGATGACCATGCGAGGCACGGGAGTTTACCCGAAGGGGTAGCCGCGAAGTCGGGATTCGTTCTAAATCAACGACATTCCCGGTTTACGGGGAGTGTCGCGCCGTGCAAGACTGCGTGTGGCTGGGGATCTCGATCGCGCAGTCGACATCGCATCTAAATGTTGGGGGACATTATGAATTCGATCAATCGCGGCGCGATGCACCCGCTGCTCCTGTCTATAGCTTCGATTGCCGCGTCTCTCGTCGTCGCGCGCCCTGCGCAGGCTATCCCGTTGCACGACAACTGCGGCGGAGCCGTCAACATTGCGTCGTTCCCGTACACGGAAGTGGGCGACACAACGTCGCTCAATCAGCAGGCGGCCGATCCATTGCCCTCTTGCGGTAACGGCAGTGAGAACCTCTGGTATCGACTGCAATCGGCGTCGCGCGTGAGCGTGCGCATCACTACCGAGGGCAGCGACTACGACACCGTGATTGCCGCACACCGCGGCAGTTGCGGCATGTTCATCGAACTGGGGTGCAACGCCGAGATTCCCGGCGGAAGCGGCGACGAGGCCGAGATGATCGTGCCGCTCGATGCCGGTGAGGTCGTGTTCGTGCAAGTCGGTTCGAACAGCGGCAATGGCGGGAATCTGGTCTTGAACATTGACGAGGCCGATCCCGAGCACCACACAGCTGTAAGCCTCGAGGAGATCATCCTATCGAGCGATGCCAATCCGCTGGGCGGAACGTTTGCCGAGCTGCGTACGGCGGTCGCACTCACGCGGCGGGACATCGGCTTCGCTTCGCGCCAGTATGCCGTCTTCCAGCGCGACGCCGGCGGTGCGATCGTGACGGTAGCGAGCAGCGGCTCACCTTCGCCTGTTGGCGGTGTGTTCTCGAAGCTCGGCGAACCGTCTATCAATGCCAACGGTACGATCGCGTTCTACGGTCGAGTCAACGGCGGCGCGGTGGAGGAAGGCGTATTCGGCTCGAGCGGCGCCGGGGTCTTTCCGATGGTGCTCAAGGGCCAAGCGGCGCCCGGCGGAGGCAACTTCTCGCAGTTCGGTGAGGACGTAGCTCTCAACAACAACGGCGACCTCGTCTTCCGCGCGAGTGCCGCGGCACTCCCCGTGCTTACCGAGGATCTCTATACCATCAATGTGGGCACCGGTGTGGGGGCGTTACTCGCGCAGATCTTTGCTAACCATCCCTGCGCCGGCGGCGGCGGTGTGATTCGCGACATCGGCAGTCGCCCGCGAGGGTTCGACGTCGCCGACAACGCGCCGGTGGTCACATTTTACGCCAAGGGCAGCGACGGCGACGGTATTCTGGCGGCGAGCCCGGGCATCCCCGCGACGGCGATTGCATGCGAAGACGGACCGGCACCGGGCGGCGGGACCTACCGGAACCTCAACCGTGAACCCGCGATTGACGCGCTCGGCGACGTGTACTTCTCTTCGGACATAACCGGCGGGATCTACACGTCGGGGCTGTGGCGACGAGCCCCGAACGGACCGCCGGCAATTGCGATGCTCGTCGACGGTTGGCTTCTCGCGAGCGGCCAAACAGTGGAGTCGGTGACAGGAGACGTCGCCGCTTCCTCCAACGGCGTTTATGCTGTGGTCGGTCGCGTCGTCGGAGACGGCGCCGCCATCATTGCCGACGCGCCCGCGCTGCCCGGACCGAGCGCGATCGTCGCGGCCGGCGTGACGCCGGGTTGTCCAGGTGGCGGATCGTGGCTGCGGTTTTCCAAGCCTGAGATCGATGGCACCGGCCAACTCGTTTTCGTAGCGGATTGCGCCAGCGGTAGCGGCGTATTCCATAAGAACGGTACCAATCCGACCAACGCCGTTGCCGATACGCAGTTCGTAAGCGCCGTCGGCGCCGGCTTCCTACCGACATTGCCCGAAGTGAACGCGGCCGGCGATCTGTCGTTTCGCGGCTGGCGCAAGAGTGCCTTCGTCGCCCGCTGCAACTCGGTGAGCTGCGCACCCGCGATTAGTGTCGCGTCCAGCGGCGACGCACTCGCCGGTCTCCCGGGCAGCCACATCGACGACATCGATACACTCACGCTGAACGGCGCGTCGAAGCGCCTGGCTGTGCTTGCGAAGGTCGCGGGTGGGGCCGGCGACATCAGAGATGCGGTGTTGACGATGAAGGGTGGGGGCGTGGACGTTGTCGCTCTCGAAGGCGACCCCCTTCCGGGTGCCGTTGGAACGTTCGCAAACATTCAGAATCAAACCGGGAACAGCGACCTGGCGGTTCCCGCAGCCGATAAGTCGACCATCGCATTCGTTGCCGACGTCGAGGGCCATCCGACCGGGAGCACCGGTCTCTTCGTATGGACGAAGCAGGGTCTCGGCACGGTAGTGATGGACGGCGATCTCGCACCGAACGGCGGGACCTTCTCTAGCTTCAATGCGCCGGTAGTACGCAAACGCAATATCGTATTCGTTGGAACCGGATCGGGTTTCAGCTGCGTATATAAGGTAAGGCGCGCCGGTGATCCTCTCGATGTCGTCGTCTGCGACGGAGATTCGGCACCGTTGCCGTTCGACGGCACGTTCAGCCTTCACAAGGGACCGCCGTCCGGAACGTCGAAGCACATCTATTTCGGCGCCTATGTGTCCGGTGCGATATCGGGTTCCTGCGTTTTCAAATGGACCAAGGGTACGATCGATGTCGTTCGCTGCGAAGATGATCCGTACATCTACGGCAACTATCACCGCTACCTCGACTTGCTGGGGCCGTCGAACTACCCGGCCGCCGAGCAGAAAGGGAAAGGTGCGGTGTACGTCAGCATCATGGATCTCCCGGACGACACCGTACTGCTCGCCGAACGTAAGGGGAGCCATTATCGGCTCCTGCATCGGTTCGACACGATCGGCCCTTCCAGCGGCGGCAACATCCGCTGGCTCCCGCATACGCCGCCGTCGATGAACAAGAAGACCGTGGTCGTCGCTACCGAACTCGGCAACTCCTTGTTGGCGGACTGGTCGATCCTGCGAATGGAACTGGACTAGGCGGCGGGCTCGCGGCCGCGCAGGCGCCGGGGCTCTAATCAGCATCGACGGCCGTCGAATCGTCATCACGGTTATCAGAATCGCGCATCGCATGGACGTTTACCGTTGAGCAGACGTTGGTCAATCGAGAAGAAGTTCGTCGCGAAGTCGCGCTGGCCGCTGCGCGCAATGTTTAACGCGCACGCCGTCTATAGGCGCTCGCGGAAATACTCGACGGTACCCAGATCACGGATCGCCGCGTTCGCCTGCGCGGTGGCGCGGCGTCCGACTTCGATGCTCTGCATCCGGTCGCCGGCAGCAAGCGTGGCTGTTGCGGCAATCCAACCGTAGGCTGCGTAGCGGCGGTAATGCTCGCGCACCTCTTCGGCATCGACGGGAGCGCCGGCGTCTTCCATTGAATCGCGGTAGATCGCGAGCAGTTCGGATTCGTGGTCGAGTCGAAACTGTGTTGGCAATGAGGCGCAGCAGAAGTACGCCACATCGCGCATGCCCACCGAGCGACACGTGCAAGCCCAGTCGAGGTAGCCGATCTCGTCGTTTTCAACGAACAGGTTGCCCAGATGCGTGTCTCCGTGCAGGAGCGTTTTGGTGCCTTCTTCGAGCAGGGCAAGGAACTGCTCGTTGGCGTCGAGATATAAACGGCCGAGCGCGCCGAACTCGTTCGGCATCTCTGTTTCGTATTTTTCCAGAGCGGTCTGAACCAATATCTTGCCCCATTCGCTCTGCATGGGGCCTTCGATGAAGTCGAACCCGGGGCGAGGAGTGCTGGTTTCGCGGTAGGCGGCGTGGAGCCGCCCGAGCGAATGCATCATCGAACGGGAGTGTGCGAGCAGATTGGAGTCGGCGCTGTCAGGGAAGGTGCACCCGGCGGCTTCGAGATCCTCGAGTACCATGAGATATTGCGCGCCGTCCTCGCTTGCATCGGCGAACAGCGGGCGAGGGACGCGTACGGGGACGTGATCCGCAACATGTGCATAGAAACGCGCCTCGCGCCGACCCATGCCGGTAGCAAGAACCATCAGCCGGGATGTCTCGTCGGTAGGCGGTAGCTTGAGGAATAGCGTTTCGGCGGGCGTCTGCGCGCCTTCCCAATCGACCCGCAAGCGCGCACGGCCCGTTGTGCCGCTATGCGCGTCCACGACCGACGTAGTGCGCGCACGCGCATCGGGAAAACGATCGGCGACCGCGCCGGTGAGCCATTCGGGCGTGATCTCTTCGAGGGATGTCGGAAGTGAATTTACGTCCATCGGTTACAAATAGTGTTGCGGTCTGAACCGCTAGTTGTGATGAGAAGCGCTGCGGTGTGGCTGCTTCTCGACCTGGCGGGCGCGGGGCTCACGGTCCCGTACGAACGATACTCACCGAACTGGAGATCGTTCCGCTTTGGCTGTAGCTCCCTACCTCTGGATCGAAGACGACACTGTAATCCACCGGACTCACCATGAACGAGAAGATCGTGATGACAAATGCTACGACGTCGGGCTTGGAGGGATCGGCCGGAGGGCCGAGTTCCCACGTGGCCTGCACGTCGATGGCTTGCGCGCCCGGCTCGCAGACGTGGTTCGTTTGACCGATCGGGAACGGCAGAGGCGCGGGCGTCGGCGCATTGAACGGGTTCAGTCCATTGATGCTGGGGCCCGTCGTCCCGCTGTTCGGGAAACTGGTTTGCGCGGCGCCGGCTTTGTGTCGATACAACCGCGTCGTGGCTCCCACCGCATGAAGGCCGTCCATTCCGTTTCGCGTGCAGCTCATCGTGAAGCGCGCTTCGTAAGTTCCGCCTTCGGCGATGTTGAGCCAGAACACCGGGTTCCAATCGAACTGCGCTTGACCGTTGCTGCACTCGACGCCGTTGGCACTATTAGGGATCGCCAGGCATTCGGCGCTCGTACTCCACGCCATTGTCAATGCGGCTGCGCTGCCGGAGGCGGACGTGAGGTTGGCATCGATCTGGCTTGCCGACGTCAGCAACAACTGGTGGTCGACACCCATGTTGTCGCGAACCGTCTGAGGGTACGTGCTGCCGTTGAGCGTCGAGACCATAACGCTGCTGCCGTTCGACCAACTTGCGGGCGGCATCAAAAGATCACCCGGCTGTGGGAACAAGGGGCCCGAATAATAGGCGGACTTCATTTGAATGATATCCGCCGGCAGCGCCGGGTCGTAGGTGCCGGAGCCGGAATACCAACCGACGTCGAGGTTGATGTCGCAGGGGCCGTACGGGATCGTGACCTCGTCGGTTACCTCGCTGTCGGAAGCGAGCGTCGCGATGATGGTTACCTGGCCTTCGCCGTTCGCGGGCGCAGTGTAGACCGCCAGGTTGTTCATCCCCGGTACCAAAGAGCCGCCGCCCGAGTAGCTCCAATCCACGCTGTCGTCTTCGGAGTCGGCCAAGCCTTCGACCTCGGCCTCGAGATCGAGCGTCGATCCGTTCGAGACGCATCCTCCGCGCGGGGAAATTCTGACACTTGCCTCCGTCTTGATCTGGACGGTGTCGTCGCGCTCGGGAGTCTGGGGATCCAACTTGATCGAAGTGCTGAAAGCTCGGATCTCGAACGGAAAGAGCTCGCGCTCCTCGGGCGAATCGAACCGTAGTGTGTGGACGTTGCCCTCGGGTGCATCCACCTGGGTGGTGAGGAAGCCTGGGTACTCCCAGTTGAGAGCATCGGGACGGTAGGAATCCAGAACGGTGGCAATGACTTCCACTGGATCACCCGGTTCAACGGTGATCTCTGACCTCTCCAAGACCACTTGCTTGATCACAACCTCGAGAGCTACTTCCTCACTCACCGGCGGTCCGCTGAACGCGTCCGTGGTTCGGATGCGCAGCTGTGTCGTTCCGAGGGCAACCGGCTGGAAGAACTCGAACAGCACTTGCTCGACGCTGTCGCCGAAGAACAATGGTTCGACGAACCTCGGATCGCGCGCCTCACCGACGGGGCCCCATACCGTGGGAGGGATGCTCCGACACTGCTCGTCGCCGAAGTCATCCAAAGCATCGTTCACAGCCATAAGTACTCCGGCGCGGAGGAGTTCTCCGTCGATCGTGCCGGGGACCGGGAGGAAGTTGAGGACGGCGATCAACCTTTCCAACGTCGCGCGAGAGAGGTCCATGCCCAGGTTCGTCGCGAATAGCTGCGGGTCGCTCCATTCAGGATAAGGCGCCACGGCACCGTCGCCACCGTCCATCCGGTCCTCGGGGATGCGCCCGCCGTTCTCAACCTCGAACTCGATCTTGGTCAGAAGCGCTGGAAATAGATCCCCTGTTGCTTGCTGCTGCTGGGTCCATGCGAGCAGCGCCGCCCCTCCAATCGCGCTCACCGGTGGTACGGCGAGGCCGATCGTCGTGAAGATCATCCCGAGCGAATCGGTTAGCACTTGATTGCCGAGCGATGTCTGACCGTCGCGTGCGGCCTGTCCTTCCAGCATGAATCTACTGAGCTCTTCGGCGTTGGAAATCTCGTAGTCGACGGGAGCCAGGTCACCGCATGTGCCTTGTGCGGGACTGGATGCCGACCGCGCCGCACGTACGGTCGATGAGCCCGGCGTGATCTGTGTTCGGTTTGCGAGTAGCTCCTCGAGTGCGCTCTTGAGTCCTATCTTTGCGAACAGCCGATCGACGAGATCGATATCGAGGCCATCGGCGACATCGGGTGCCGTACCGGCGAGCATCGCAGCGAACGAGTTTTCGTTGCTCGGCCCCGCGAGGGCGATCTGAGCGACCGCCGATGGAAGGAGTGCCGAAGGGAGCTGACTGAGTGGTGTTGTCGCCAGCTCGGCGCCCGTGAATCCGAAATCCGCTGCGAGCGCATCGATGAGCGTGAGGAACGCCGCAAGGACATCGGCACTGGTGTCGGCAGGAGCGGTGGGCAGCGGAAGGATCTCCAACGAACCGATCGGGCAGATCTCGATGCCGTCGGTGATGGCGACGTCGACGGTCCCTCCCGTGACTGAGCCGTCGGGATGCAGCGGTACCATCAGCCGTTCATTGCCGTCGGCGTCCAGCAAGACGGGAGCCGTGCCGGCATCGCCGACCGGCGGTGTCACAATCGCCCACAGACCATCATAGTCGCCGGGGTCGCCAGGGTCGCCGGGGACTTGGCCGATATCGATCGTGTCGAACGTGTCGCCGCTGGTGTCGATCGATAGAAGCGCGTCGCACAGCGAAACCGGCTCACAGCTCGGGCAGGCGAAATCGACCTGGACGCCGACGGCGCCACTCAGGGTCTTCAGCGCGTCGGTGGCAGTGGTCGCACCTGAATCGTCGGTGTCGCAAATGCACGGCTCGCAAGTGCCGAAACCGACTGCGACGTTCAGGATGAACAGCGCGTCGGTGGCGGTGGGAATGACGCCCGAAGAGAGCGGCTGGCCGCAGTCACCGTTTGCTGCTCGGGCGGTGCGAATAGGCCCGCCGCCGAGCGCAAA
Source organism: Deltaproteobacteria bacterium (assembly GCA_029262375.1). Classification (GTDB taxonomy): domain Bacteria; phylum Desulfobacterota; class Binatia; order UBA1149; family SPBQ01; genus JAJCZM01. The sequence continues at coordinate 61,190 of JAJCZM010000009.1, read as the reverse complement.
CAGAACCGCGAAGCAGATAAGTAGGACGCGTGAACGCGAATGGGGCAGGGAAATCCGGGTCATGTTCACGGTTACCATGCGTTAGACGGTAGTCCAACGCGCCTGAGCAACAGTGGGTTCGTGCGGGACTCCGCCGAACCAGATCGGCCGTCAGCCCATCCATTTGCTCCGCCCGACGGGCCGCATCCAGTTCACGATAGGTCGAGCGGTGGGCTCGTGATACGATAAACGTGCCAAGCAAAACTTAGTGGGGCCCCCCGGTGATACCGGTGATACCGGCTGCTGCCAGCCGGTACGGACTTGTCGCCTCCTCTGAGCCCAGCTAGAGGAGGTATTCATTCCATTAGTTCCCATTTCTGAATCTTCATCCATTCCGCAAATCGTGTCCGCCAACGCCGTCGCGCCGGTTCCGGCGCCCGCTGCGCCGCCACCCATCGTGTACGAGCGTAAGAGGGCCGCGACTGCGGTCGTCTACTGCGAGGGCAACTTCGGCGAGATCGATGGTAAGACCGCCAACGGGCTCGTCCGACACTCGGAGCTTTACGATATCGTCGCGATCATCGACAGTGGGAAGGCAGGCGTCGATGCCGGCACGATCCTCGACGAAGGCATCAAAGGCATCCCTATCTGTCGCGATCTGGATGCCTCGCTCAGGCTCGGCGGCGGCGTGCCTGCCTACTTCATCTATGGGATGGCACCGGCGAGTGGCATGCTGTCTGCCGACGAACGCGACGTCGTGCTGTCGGCCATTGGCCTCGGCATGAACATCGTCAATGGGCTGCACGAATTTCTCACCGATGACCCGGAGTTCGTTGCTGCCAGTTCCGCACGCGGCGTACACATCCGCGATGTGCGCAAGCCGCGCGAAAAGCAGGAGCTGCGTACATTCAGTGGACGCATCGCTGAAGTGACGTGTCCACGCATCGCGGTGCTCGGAACAGACTGCGCGATCGGCAAGCGCACGACGGCCACCATCTTGACCCAATCGCTTCAACAGCGCGGGGTGAACGCCGTGATGATCGGCACGGGGCAGACCGGCTTGATGCAGGGCGCGCGATACGGCGTCGCACTGGACGCCGTGCCATCGCAATTTTGCGCGGGGGAACTCGAAGCTCTCATCGTCGAGGCGTTCGAGCGCGAGCGGCCGGACGTAATCATCATCGAAGGGCAGGGGGCCCTGGGGCATCCTGCCTACTCCACGACGAGTTTCATTCTACGCGGTAGCTGCCCCGATGCGGTCGTGTTGCAGCACGCGCCCGGCCGTAGCCACCGTTGTGATTTCGACCAGATGGCGATGCCGACGCCGGCCTCGGAGATCAAGCTGATTGAGACCTTCGCCGATACCAAGGTGATCGGAATCACGATCAACCACGAGAACATGACCGATGATGAGCTCAGCGCGGCGATTGTGCGCTACGAGGACGAGCTAGGCGTTCCCGTCACCGACGCCCTCAACCGACCGCCCGAGGTTCTCGTGGCGATGGTATCGGCTGCGTTTCCAGAACTCCGTGCGACGCTGGCGCGCGGAGCGCAGTGAGCGCACCACGACTCGAAATCGATCTCCATAAGCTCCACCACAACGCGCGCACGCTCGTCGAGCTACTGCGTCCGCGAGGCATCCAGGTAGTCGGCGTCACCAAAGCCGTGCTCGGGTCGCCAGAGATCGCCCGGGCGTTGCTCAGTGCGGGAGCGGTAGGCCTCGGGGACTCCCGGATAGAAAACATCGAGACCATGCGTAGAGCAGGGGTCAGCGAGACTCTGTCGCTCATCCGTTCTCCGATGATCTCTCAGGCTGATCGCGTCGTGGCGAACGCCGACATCAGCTTCAACACCGAATTGGACGTCATCGCCAAGCTCTCGAAGGCGGCGCGACGGCGCGGCAACGTGCACCGCGTGGTCCTCATGGTGGAACTCGGCGACCTGCGCGAGGGCATCATGCCTGACGATCTCGCGAGCGTGGTTCGTGAAACGCTGTGTTTGCCGAACATCAAACTCGAGGGCATTGGTGTCAACCTGGCGTGTCGCAGCGGCGTGGCGCCGGACGACGCGAACATGACCGTGCTTGGTTTCTTGGTCGAGTCCATCGAGCGGACCTTCGGGCTCGCGCTCCGCGTCGTTTCGGGCGGCAACTCCGCAAGCCTCACGTGGGCGCTCGGCGCCGCGAATACAAGTCGCGTCAATCAGTTGCGCCTCGGAGAGTCGGTGCTGCTCGGTTGCGAGCCTCTTCAACGCCAACCTATCCCAGGTCTGCACACGGACGCGGTGACGCTGGTTGCCGAAGTGATCGAATCGAAATCGAAGCCGTCTCGCCCGTGGGGCGACGTCGGCGAGACCGCGTTTGGAATGGCGACGCCCGCGTCGGATCGCGGCCGTATCGACCAGACGATTCTGGCACTCGGGCACCAGGACACCGACCCTGCGGGCCTTCGGCCGCCGCCAGAGATTGAGTTGCTTGGTGCCAGCGGCGATCACCTGGTCGTCGCCAGTCGTTGCCAATTGGCCGTGGGCACGGAGCTGAGGTTTCAGCCGAACTACAGTGCGTTGGTCCGTGCGATGACTTCGCCGTTCGTTGAGAACGTGTTGAAGGCCGAATCGGTGTCCATGCAAACCGGTCGCGAAATCTCTGCGACTCAATAGTCTGAGGCCTGCTTGTAGTAGGACGCACGGACGTCACTATCAGCGATAGAGTCACCGAATGGTTTTCAACGTCCTAACCGCTGAGATGTCTCATGAAAGCAATTCTTTCAGTCTGCTAGAAACAGACGAAGTGGCGTTCAAGAGTCGCTATGTGCTGATGGGGGACGACGCGATTACTGAGCGAGGGCAGGCCAACACCGAGTTAGCCGGCTTCCTAGATGTTGGCCGTACCCATGACTGGCGTGTCCATCATGTGCTTAGTGCTGCGGCGGGGCCGAGTGGCAAGGTCAAGCGCCGTACATTCAATTGGCTCTGTGGACCGATCATCTCAGCCGTCAGAGCAACAACGTTCGACGGGATTCTGCTGGGACTCCACGGTGCGATGGATCTTGAGTTTTGTGAGGATGGCGAAGGCGAATTGCTTTCACGCATCCGCGAGGTGGTGGGTATGGATGTACCGATTGCCGTCACGCTCGACCCACATGCGAACGTCAGCAAGGAAATGTGTGCTTTGGCTGACATCGTCGTTTCGTTCAAAACGTATCCCCACATCGATATGCGCAGTACCGGTCGTCACGCTGCAGAAATACTGCAGCGGACAATGGCGGGTGCGATCAGCCCACGTACGATCTGCGTCCGTCGACCGATGTTGGAAGAAGTGAACGGTGGTCGCACCGATATCGGTCCAATGATTGAGCGCATAGCCTTGGCTCGTGCGTACGAAGAAACCGAGGATGTATTCGCTGTCAGTGTGAACGCGGGATTCGCCAGTGCCGACGTGTCGATCGTTGGCCCGACAGTGCTTGTCACCGGCCAGGGGGATTTTTCCGCCCACGTCGCTTTCGCCGAAACGATCGCTGACGATATCTGGAACAAACGATTCGAAGTTCTCAACGACTACGTCACGGTGGATGAGGCTGCGACAATTGCTACCCAGTATGAGGCCAAGGAAGGCCCGCTGATCATTGCAGACTACGCAGACAATCCCGGTGCAGGTAGTTACGGCGATTCGACCGAGCTACTTCGGGCTTTGCTTGAGGCGAGTGTGACAAATGCCTGCTTTGGGCCGATGGTGGATGCAGATGCCGTTCAGGCTTTGCACGCGTCCCCTGTCGGCGGACGCGTGCGAATTGAATTGGGAGGAAAGACGGATCCACTCTTTAGCGGTGTACCGCTTTCGGTTGACGGTGAACTCGTTTCGGTCAGTGACGGGCATTTTGTTGGCGACGGACCAATGATGCGCGGGCTCAGTGGCAGCTTTGGTCCTAGCGCCGTTCTGCGTGTCGGCGGGATCGATATACTCGTAGTCTCTGTCGCCCGCCAGATATTGGATACGCAGCAATTCGAAGCATTCGGTATTGACCCGCAAAAGAAACAAGTCGTGGCATTGAAATCGATGCAGCATTTTCGTGCGGCCTTTGAGTCAATGGCGGGTCGAGTCATCGTTTGCGATAGTGGTGCGCTGTGCACCCCGCAGTACAACCGACTGCCGTATCGCAATGTTCCCAGACCGATCTTCCCGTTGGATCAGGCGGAAAGCAGCCCGGCCATGGCGGCTGTACTCGCCGACAGCTCGGATCGCCCGCGCTAGTCGGAAAGCCGCCCCTCTATGCGGGCCACCAACTCATTCAATTCCCGCCCGAACGGGACGCGCGTCCCTGTGCTTTCGCCTAGCTGCTGACCGCGATCGAGCAATACGCGCGCCAGCGACGCAATGCCACGGTCACCACGCGCGCCGCCGCCGCTGCCGACTGTCTGAAACGGCTCGCTCCCGGAAAAGACGAAGTTGAAGGTCTGGCCGTCCACTACGAGCGCGAGAGTCTGCCCATTGCTACTTAGACTCCCGGTCCCTGGAACCGTGCCGCAAACGTCGACGTTACCGGCTGCGTCGAGCAAACACGCGATAGTCCAAGATAGTTTTCTGGCGCCGGTTACTCTGCCACGAAGACCGACCCCCTCGCCACCGCTGAGCGGCAAGATCACGATCGGAATGTCGATGCCGTCGGTCGCAAATCCCGCAGCTTCGACCGCACTCACATAAACATACACTCGGGAGGAACAATCGTTACGCAAGTCCAGGATCGGGCCGTTCGTTGGACACTCTGTGGCACTCGCAGTGAACGTCGCCGAAACACTGCGAAAGCGATTCATGCGAAACGTGCAGGTGGTAGGTACGCCGTCTTTGCACCGCGCAGGTACGGCTCCGCTCCATCCCTCGAACTCGGATCCCCCAGACGGCGTTGCCGTAAGAGTAACGTCCGTGCCGTCTTCGTACCTGTGCGCGCACTGCGCTCCGCAGTCGATTCCCGCGGGTTGGCTCGCGACGAACCCTGCTCCGGAACCGACGTTTTCGACCACTAGCCGGTATGTGACCATCGGAAGCGTGGTCGTCGTGGTCGTCGTGGTTGTTGTGGTCGTGGTGGTTGTCGTGGTCGGCGTCGGAATGCCCGTGCAGTTGAGGGGTGCTGGCAGCCCCACTGCCGCGCTGAGAATCAGAAGCGAGTCCAGGGAGCTCAAACCGCCGTCGCTGTTGACGTCGCCGCACACCGCCCCCGCTTGGCCGCCGGCGCTCGCCAGCGTCGTTGTCGAGAGCCTACTTGATAGCTGCTGCGTGCCGGAACAATTGAGCGGGGCCGGCAGCCCGACGGCCGCATTCAGTACCAAAAGGGCGTCCACCGAACTCAGTCCGCCGTCGCTATTGACGTCACCGCACAGCGCGCCCGAGTCGCCGCAGTTCGTCAGGTCGACATGGGCGGACGCCGACACCGCAGAGGACTCGGGATCGGAAGCATCAACCACCGTGACTTGAAAATCCGAAGGCGAAACGGAACCGGCGCCGGGCTCGAACAAACAGCTCGCCAGATCGCTGGGCGCGTCGATACCTGATAGCGAGACCCAACCGATGCGAAGAGTCTTGCTCGCATCGTCGTCGTTCGCGCTCATGATGTCGGCTGTAGAGAGATTTTGGCAGCCGACCGAAGTCGAAGCCCCTGAGAATTCACCACCGGATCCCGAGTAACCGATCTCGACCTGAATCGCGCCCAACACCACGTTGGTCGACGTCGCAACGACAATCGAGCACGCGGCACCCGCATCGGAATTGTGTGGAGCAAGCAAGGACAGAAGTGCTGCAACGATCATGGAGGCCAAAAGCAATAGCGCGGTTCGTTCATGCCGCCGATCGACCCGGAAGCCGGGCGTGGGAGCTGCGGATCGGCCAGCCCTGATTTTCATGGTTGCTTCCCCATCTGCATGATGCGCTGGCTGGCCGCCTCGTTCACTCGTCGTACATTGCATGGCCGTAGTTCCAACCAGCGACCTAGCGCGAGGCTGCGGGAAACATAGTCGTCTGCGAGTCGTGGCGCTATTGGGGGAACTACGTACCCCGGCCGACCGGCGGACCACGAGAGGTTCTCGATGATGGAGAACGTTGATCGCTCACACGCTAAAGCTGCGGGAGCGCAGTGCGGGTCAGATGGATCTGGGTTGCAAGTCCACGCAGAAGTTCATCGCGACAGCATCTCCAGCACGGACGCCGTCACCGAGATCGCTTAAAACGCCAACCCAACGGCGCGAAGTGGAACTACCTCAAGGTGGGCTCGCGTGTTAGCCGTAGTACATTGTGATCCGTCGTGCGTCTTCCCATATGAGCGTATCCCACCCACATGGGGAAGGTCTGGAAACGGGCGACCCGGCCAGTGCGTTCGCCGATGTCTTTCGTCTATCACCCGTCGGAACCCTGATTCGAGACTTGCGAGGCAACTTTGTCTGGGCGAACGAGACCGCCTGTCGCATGCTGGGGTACACGCGAGAGGAACTGGCACAGGTTCCTCTCGATGACCTTCTGCGAAGACACAGCGGCGAGGAGTTGCGACAAGACGCCGCTCGTATTGCATCGGGTGAGACTGACGGGCGTCCACTCGATCGCTTCTACGTGCACAAGGACGGCCATGAGATTGGTGCACGTGCTTACGCCTCGGCGATTCGAAACAGAGACGGCAAGGCCGAGTATTTCATCACGCAGTTCGAAGCGTTTGACGATGGCGGCGACCACGCGGCGCGTGCTCTCTCACGGCGGCTCGCTTTCGATCTGGAGCTAACGGGCCTGGTTTCCGAGCTCGTCACGTTGGCCGCAGACGAGCTGGATACAGGTATCTCCCGAATTCTCGCAGCGGTTGGTACATTCGCCGAGGCGGATCGCTGCGGCGTCTTCCGCTACGACGGTGTCTCGGACATGTTCGTCTGCGCGCCCGGTTGGGTACGCGGCGAGTCGGTGTCGGTGATGGACGCCGACGAGCGCTCGGCGATTTCGGGGAACGTTGGACGCTGGGCGCTCGACCGTATTGCCCGTGGTCTCACCGTCAATATCCACGATGTTGCCGCGAGCGAGGAACTCTGCGCGGCCGATAAAGCGTTTCTCGCGGAGCGTGCCGTCGCATCCCTGGTCGTGGTTCCGCTTGGCACGGATACATCTGCGGTCCGGTTCGCAGGCTTCATGGCTGCGGCACCTCGAAGATGGGAGGAACAGAGCGTCGCAATGTTTGAGGTTGTAACGCAGATTGCGGCCAACGCGCTCGAGCGCAAACGCGTGGTCGATGTCTTGAGCGAAACGGACGCGCTCATGCGGAGCTACGCCGCCGGTGTCGGGCAGGGTATCTGGTTCTGGGGGCCCGATCCCTCGCGCATCATATATGCGAATGCGGCGCTCCACAGCCTCTACGGGGTCCCCTTCGACGAATCGGAAACGCCTACTGATCCTCGTGTCTGGCTCGGGCGGGTGCATCCGGACGATCAAGACGCGATGAACGTGCACCTCTTTGACGCACTCGAAAAAGCAGGTGAGCTCGAGCATCGCGCGCTACTGGGCGATGGTAGCGAACGATGGCTGTACTCGAGGGCGTTTCCACTTCCCGCGCGCGGTGACAACGGGCCCCGAGTAGCCGGTGTGACCGAGGACATCACCGAGCGAAAGAACGGCCAGGACACGCTGCGGCGTCGCGCACAGTTCGATCAACTGATTACAGAAATCGCCACTGGATTCGTAGGAATATCGGCCGAGGCTCTCGACCATGAAGTGGAAGCGGCGCTCGAACGATTGGCTGCGGTTGCGGGTGTTGAATGGGGAATGATCGAAGTACTCGAGCCCCACCGCGAGGCATACGTCAGTCATGAATGGCATGCCCAGGGTGCACACGACTTCAAAAAACTGTTCGCGTCGGTTTCCTCCGGCGGCCTTCACTGGTTCGCGCAGACGCTGGGACGAAACGAAGTCGTCGAGGTTTGCGATCTCGACCGACTCCCACCCGAGGCAGCGAAGGAACGCGAAGGTCTCGAGCTGCTGGATATCCATTGCTGCGTCCATGTCCCGATCGAGACCTCCGGAGACACGAAGAGTGCGCTGGCGTTACTCGGGCGCGACGCCAGGTCCGCGCACGAGGTGGCCCAATGGGTCCCACTGTTGACCGTAGCGGCTCGAACCTTTTCGACCGCCTTCGAAGCCGCGCGCCTCGACGGCGAACGCGAAAGACGCGCCGGCATGCAGACGTTCATCGCCTCTCTCGCCGTGGATTTCATGAGCGTTCCTGTCGAGGATCTCGAGACCGGCATCGCGTCGGCTCTCGAGTCCCTAGCCCGATACGTGGGCGTGTCAGGCGCAGCGGTGTTCTTGTTCGGTGACTCCCTGGATGATCCGCCGAACGTGCACGTATGGCATGAGGAAGGACTGGACGACGAGACCAGCATGCTCGATTCCGTCCCCGCGAAGAATTATCCCTGGGTTGTCGAAGAACTCATGCAGCGCCGGGCGGTTGTGATCGAGGATATCGCCAGTCTGCCCAGCGAAGCAGTTGCCGACAGACAGGCTGCCCAGCGATTCGGTTTGCGGGCGGTGATCGATGTGCCGGTGATCGCCGACAATGTAGTGATCGGATTTCTGTCGCTCGCCTCGTACGCAGAACCCGTTCGTTGGCCTGAGGATACCGAAGCGCTGCTAACGATCGCCGCCGAGATGTTCTCCAACGCGATCGCCCGCGAGAAACTACACAACGAACGTGCGGCATACGCCGTTCTCGAAGGCATCTTCACGAAATTGGCGACCGATTTCATCAATCTCCCGACCGCCCGCCTCGATAGCGGCATCGAGGATGCGCTCGCCGCGTTCGGAGCGGGAGCGGGAGCCGACTATGCGGTGTTGACGTTGATGCGTCGTGGGGCCGGCGAACTGAACACTATCTACCAGTGGAGCGCGGAGCACGGCGTATCACGGAGCGCGCTGTCCTTGTCGGGGCAAGGTTGGATCGCTGACTACTTGCGGCTCGGTCGACCGGTCGAGGTCTCCGAGTTTTCGCAGATTCCGGCGCAGGCCACGACGGAACGCGCCTGGGCGGATTCATTGGGAATTCAGTCCTTCACGGCCGTTCCGATCGAAGGTGCCCGCGGTTCGCTCGGCGTTCTCGCGCTCGCCTCGAAAACGCCCGGGCGACACTGGCTTACTGCAGCGGGCAATTTGTTCGCCGTCGCCGCTGATATGTTTGCGAATGTCGTCGAGCGCATCGCAAGCGACGCAGAGTCGGACGCTCACCGTGACGCGCTCGCTCATGCATTGAGAATCGGCACGATGGGCGAGCTCGCCGCCGGTATCGCCCACGAAATCAATCAGCCTTTGGCCGCGATCTCGAACTTCGCGCGCGGCATCAACAATAATTTGCGCGACACGCGGGTCGACATTCCCGATTTGGTGAAAGCGAACGAGAAGATCGCGGATCTCGCGATGCGCGCCGGGGAGATCATACGACGCGTGCGTGGCCACGTGCGCAAGGAGCCGTCCGAGCATCGCGACCGGCGTCTGAGCGATCTGATAAACGACACGGCCGCACTAATCCGAGCCGATCTGAGTGAGCACGACGTGCAGCTCGAGGTCTCGTGTGATCCCGATCTCCTGGTGCGCGTGGACTCCGTTCAGATTCAGCAGGTCTTACTGAACTTGATTCGCAACGCGATCGACGTTCTGGTCGTTCGTGCCAGACCTCACCGCGTCGTCACGGTGGGCGGGCGCAAGAAGGATGAGGCCGCTGTGGAGGTCTCCGTCTCAGATACCGCGGGCGGCATCGGGCGCGAGGCTGCGCAGGAGATGTTCCATCAGTTCTACACGACTAAGGAAGGCGGCCTTGGCTTGGGCTTGTCGATCAGCAAGTCGATCGTTGAAGCACACGGCGGGACATTGTCGCTGGCGCGAAACGACGAGCACGGCGCAACGTTTTGCTTCACGCTGGGGCTGAGCGGAAAGGTGGACCCGTAGTAGTCGCCCGTCGCGCGCGGCACACCCGGCTGTTCGCATTCATGGAGCAAGGCACCGGCTTGACGCACTCGACGCCGATGTCGCCCGACATTATTCTATCGTGTCATCGGTACCGATCGAGGTCTTGCCATACCCATGGCCTACGCGTTTTCGAGATCGCTAGCCCTACTCGCGCGTTTTCCGATAAGCAGCGCCTCTTTGTGTTCCAACACCGGGCTGCGCTCGAGCTGGGCACGAAAATGCGTTGAGTCCTCCGCGAGATCCTCAACATAGTCTCGAACGAGCGCACGCGATTGCGTACTGAGCTCATCGAACTCGGAGATGAGCGCTTCGGGTACATGCCGAAACGACACGCTCACGCGCCGGACGTCAAAGCCTTCGATCCGGGAAGCGATAGCCGGCTCGTCGCCAAAACGCACCTGTGTGATTCGATGGTAGAGGCGGTCTTTGAACTCCGGACCACTCAAGACGCACACCGAACGGTGACGCGTCCAAACCGCCAGTTCCGCTGCATCGGATTCGTCGGGGTCTACGAACTCCAAGAGTCCCGGCTGGCCGATCGAGAACATCACCACCGGCCCGGGTTCGCCATCGCGATGCATCCGCAGTCGAGCGTAGTCACGAGGTGGTCCATCGCCAACCTCGCGGCCATAGTAGTTGATGAGACAGCTGTTGGGGACGTCTTCGAAGGTCTCGTCGTGTGACTGCAGTATCGGTCGCAGGCGATCGAGAATGGTGTTCATGACGCGGGGAAATGGTTCGGCCCGAAGACAGCGGTCTTCGCGATGATCGGGCTCGGCGTAGTACCCCAGACAAGCGAACTGCCACGCCCCCAACCAGTAGACGGGGCGCGTGAGTCGGCGGCTGTGTTCTCCCGGACGATCATGATCGACGTCACGATGGCGCTGCTCCCACAACGGTCGGATCCCGCCGAAGTACGCGATCAACGCATCGGCTTCTTCGGCACCGATGAAACGAGGAAGATAGGAAAATCCCGACCGCTCTATCAGCGAGCGGCCGTCTTCGGGCAAAGCGCGTGTGGGCGATTGTCGTGTCACGGGAGCATCTATTGGCTACGAACAAACGAGATCGCGCAATCTGCGGCGGTCGCGATATGATCTTCGTGTGTGAAACCCGAACGTTGTCTTGGCCGATAGCGGTGATTGCCATCGGGGAGCCAGCGCATCTGTATGCAATCGGGCAGCGCGTACGTTCTGATTTCGGCCTCGGTGCCGTGCGGGTCGCGGGTCCCCTGGATGATCCGCGTCGGCACGTTCACTGCACACAAGGCCGGCAGTCCATGACACGTCTCGCAGTCATTGGCGGCATGAAACGGGTACCCGAAGGCAAGCAACGCTCGCGGCGTCACTTCCGCGCACAACGTGGCGGCAATCCGAGCACCTAGCGAAAAGCCGCCAAGGATCGGGCTGCCCGCAACGTCCGCCAGCGTTTCGCGAAATCGCGCTCGGTGAATCGCGTCGTCGTCGATACGCAGGTCCAGGGCCACTGCAGCAACGAGAATGCCGGCCGCTTCGATTCTGCGCACGATAGCGTCCATCAGTGGGTCGTTAGCGGGACTGCCCAGAACAACGGTGGCCAACGTGGTCATCGGCTGCACAATACGGCGCGGGCGGCGGGAGGCAAATCGAAGACGGGAGCACCGGTCGGCTGTACCCGCTAACTGAACTGGCATCCGGTGGAGGAGGCTGACCTCGTGCTCAATGATTCGCAATCGCTGGGCAGAACCGATCGCGGCTCTTCCGCGAGAACGCATCCGTGGGCTCCTACCCGCGGTGAAGCGATCTCGTCATTGTATACGCTGTGCGTCTGTGTTCCCGTGGTGAGGTAACGATTCGATCGGTCGGAAATGCAGAGGAATAAAGCCCATGTTTGGAAAAGTAATACTATCAATCGCAACCGTGGCGGTCGCTGTCTCGATGGCTGTGTCGGCGGACTCTGCGTTCGCTCAGGGGATGCCGAAGTCGAACCAGTCCTGGTGGCCGGAACAATTGGATCTCACGCCTCTGCGCCAGAACGCTGCAACGTCCGATCCCATGGGCGCGGAGTTCGACTACGCAGCAGCGTTCAAAACTCTCGACCTCGATGCCCTGAAGAAGGAAATCGCGACGCTAATGACGACCTCACAGGACTGGTGGCCGGCCGACTATGGTCACTACGGACCGTTCTTCATTCGCATGGCGTGGCATAGCGCCGGTACCTACCGCGTCGCTGACGGCCGCGGCGGTGCAGGCGGCGGTCAACAGCGTTTCGAGCCGCTCAATAGCTGGCCCGACAATGGCAATCTCGATAAGGCGCGACGTTTGCTGTGGCCGATCAAACAGAAGTACGGTCCGAAGATCTCCTGGGCCGACCTGATGGTGCTGACTGGAACCGTCGCAATGGAGTCAATGGGCTTCAAGACCTTCGGGTTTGCCGGCGGGCGTGAAGACGACTGGGCGCCCGACCTGGTCTACTGGGGACCCGAGACCGAGATGCTCGCGGACAAGCGTTACAGTGGCGACCGCAAACTCGAGAGGCCGCTTGGCGCGGTTCAGATGGGCTTGATCTACGTAAATCCGGAAGGGCCGAACGGCAAACCGGATCCGATCGCAGCAGCTCGCGACATTCGCGAGACGTTCGCTCGCATGGCGATGAACGATGAAGAGACCGTTGCGCTGATCGCAGGTGGACACACGTTCGGCAAAGCCCATGGCGCGGCCGATCCCTCGAAGTGTCTCGGTCGCGAACCTGCGGCCGCCGGCGTGGAGCAGCAGGGGCTGGGTTGGAAGAACAGCTGCGGCACCGGCAACGCCGGCGATACGATCACCAGCGGGCTGGAGGGTGCATGGTCGGCCAATCCGATCGCATGGAGCACCCAGTACTTGGAAAACCTGTTCAACTTCGAGTGGGTGCAAACGAAGAGCCCGGCCGGCGCGACGCAGTGGATCCCCAAAGACGGATTCGGATCGCAGCTCGTGCCGGATGCGCACGACGCGTCGAAGCGGCATGCGCCGATCATGTTTACGACGGATCTTTCGCTGAAGTTCGACCCGAGCTATCGCGAGATCGCCAAACGCTTCAAGGATAATCCAGACGAGTTCGAACTCGCGTTCGCCAAAGCTTGGTTCAAGCTAACTCACCGCGATATGGGCCCGCGCGCGCGGTATCTCGGCACGGAGGTCCCCGCTGAGCAGTTGATCTGGCAGGATCCCGTCCCCGCGGTCGATCACGACTTGATCAACGCCAAGGACGTCAAGAAGTTGAAGTCGGAGATTCTTGCTTCCGGGCTTTCCGTTTCCGAACTCGTTCGCACTGCCTGGGCGTCGGCCGCCACCTTTCGCGGTACCGACATGCGTGGCGGCGCGAACGGCGCGCGAATTCGCCTAGAGCCGCAGACGAATTGGGCCGTGAACGATCCCGGTGAACTCGCGAAGACGCTCGAGATCCTGGTGAAAATCCAGAAGGACTTCAACGGCACGCGGTCGGGCGGAAAGAAGGTTTCGCTTGCCGACGTGATCGTTGTGGGCGGCGCGGCAGCCATCGAACAGGCCGCAAAGAACGCGGGGCACGAGGTGCAGGTTCCTTTTCGGCCGGGACGCACCGACGCGTCGCAGGAACTGACGGACGTAGAAGCGTTCGCCGTCCTCGAACCGACCGCAGATGGCTTCCGCAATTACTTCGGAGAGGGCCACCGGAAGTCGCCGGCGGCCATGCTGGTCGATCGCGCCGATATGCTGACTTTGACCGTTTCGGAAATGACCGTTCTGGTCGGCGGTATGCGGTCGCTGAACGCGAATACCGGGCAGACCGAACACGGTGTATTCACCGGCAAGCCGGCCGCGCTGAGCAACGATTTCTTTGCGAACTTGCTCGACATGAGCACGCAGTGGAAGCCGTCATCCGACTCCAAATACGTATTCGAGGGCCGCGATCGCGACACGGGCGATCTCAAGTGGACGGCGACCGAAGTCGATCTCGTGTTCGGTTCGAACTCGGAACTGCGCGCGGTGGCCGAGTTCTACGCGTTCGACGATTCGGAAGATACGTTCGTGCGCGACTTCGTGGCAGCATGGGCCAAGGTCATGAACCTCGACCGTTTTGATTCATAGGGCCGGGTCGCACCGGTCGATGCGGACGGCGGTCAGGAGCTTCGGTTTGATGAAACACACAAATTCTCGTTTGGGCGTCATGGGCGTCATGGCGGCATTGTCGCTGGCAACCGTCGTTCTGGTGGCGGCATTTTTCGGGACGGCGTGCGCCGGCCCGCACACGGATAGCGCACCCGTCAAGAAATCAGCTAAGCCGGCCCCGACGCCTGCCGCGAACAAGGCACCCGCTCGACAACGGCCCGCTCTGGTCCCGCCGCCGCTGGTCACGAGCGCCGTCGCGCATTTGCAGCCGACCGCGGGAAACAAAGTCCGCGGCAGCGTCGAGTTCAAAAAGCTCACCAAGGGCATTCAGATCACTGCGACATTCAGCGGCTTCGCGCCCGACAGCCAACACGGATTCCATATTCATGAGATCGGCGACTGTTCGGCGCCCGACGCGACATCGGCGGGTGGTCACTTCAGTTCGCAGGGAATCATGCACTCCGGACCCGAAGGCAAGCGCGGCGAACGTCACGAAGGTGATCTCGGCAACCTGGTCGCCGACGGCGATGGCAACGCGAAGTATGAACGTGTCGATATGATCATCGCGTTGCTCGGCCGACAATCGATTCTTGGACGTTCGATCATCGTTCACGCCGATGTTGATGATCTCGAGACTCAGCCGACGGGTAACGCAGGGCCCCGCATGGCTTGCGGTGTGATCGGCGCGGCGAAGTAACGCGGGCCGGTTCCGGACCGTCGACCAATCAACAGATGCTCCAGGCCGTCCCGGCGGCTCGGCGCCGAGGAACGCGTTAGGGCGACGGTATGGTCTGCCGCTGCCACTGCCCTGAATGTTAGTCCCCGTCTTCAAGTTGACCGAGCTGGCTCCTGTCAGTCGGCAACTGCTCGGTAGGCGGCGGCCCACGGCGTGGGGGCGAGGAAAATGGTGACAGCCGCGCAAAGCGTGGGAAGCGCGCTCGCTACGATCGGTAGTGCGTGAGCCCACTGGCGAAGGTCAGCGGTGTTGCGTATCCTGCTAGGAGAACGATGAACACAATGACAGCGAGAGATCTGATGACTAGCAAGGTCCTGACGGTTCCACCGTCAATGACCCTGCTGGCGCTGGAACGCTTCCTGATCGAGCACAAGATCACGGGAGCACCTGTAGTTGACCGCGCGGGCAAGGTGATCGGCGTCGTATCGCGTTCCGACATCGTGAAACAGCTCGTCGTCGAGGACTCCGTAGCCGGATATCTGGTCGACTATCAAACCGATGCGGGCATGCTCGGTAACCTGGACGCGGAGGGCGAGGTTTCGTTGGAAGCGTCGATCTCGTCCGACAGTATGCGACGCCAAACGGTAGATGATGTGATGATCGTCGACGTCATTTGCGTGCGGGCGGACGCGACTCTGCAAGAGATCGCCGGGCTGATGAAGCGGCGTCACATACATCGCCTGATCGTGACCGAAGACAACGTTCCGATCGGGATCGTGAGCAGTCTCGACTTGGTCGCGCGCATCGCCGACGGCACGATTTCATGAAGTGAGCGTTTGGTTTTCAGGCGGTCGTGCTGCTGCCTCGAGCGATTGTTGCCGGCCTTTTTTCACCCCGGATGAGCCAATCGGCCAGCACGCCTGGTTAGCCATGAGCGTTGGGCGTTCGTGTGAGCCGTGAGCGTTGGGCGCTCGTGTGAGCTATGAGGCTCGGATGCATTCGCTGGTAACGGTCTTCGGTATCGGGGGGCGTCCTGTACTGCCAGATGTACCGGAGGCGCGACGGTCGCCGTTTCCGAATCCATTCGAAGAGCGACGCCCGACCGGGCTCGCGCTGGCTGCGGGAGAAGCGTTGCTAGCCGAGTTGCGCCGAGGGCGGGTGGCCGATGACACCGAGAGCGCCGCGCTCGATGAGCCCGGCAGCGGCCGGATGTTCGGTGTGCTCGCAGTAGAAACACCGTGTGGGCAGCTCGGTTTCTTGCGCGGCTTCTCAGGAAAACATGGAGACCGGTGGAACGTCCGCGGTTTTGTTCCGCCCCTGTTCGATGTGGCTGAGCGAGAGCGAATAGAACGCGACGGGCAGGCCGACATTGACGCGCTCGATGCCAGCCTACAAGCGCTTGCACGGTCTGAAGAATTGGCGACTGCGAGGTCCGCGGCCGAAGAGTTCGAGGGCCGTTACACTTGCGAGTCAGATGCCCTTCGAGCCAACCACATCGAGAATCGTCGGCTTCGTCGTGAGCAGCGACGTGCCGGCACGGCCGATGCGGCACTTCTAGAGAAACTGGCGAGGCGCAGTTGCGCTGACAAGACCGAGCGCCGGCGACTGAAGGAGCGAACCCTACGCGAGCGGAGCCAGGTGCTGGGACCGCTCGTGAAGCTCGAACGCCGACTCGCGGCCTTCGAGCGCCTTCGCGACTATTTGTTGCGCCGAACGCAGCGAAGAGTGCATGCGGCGTATCGTGTGGCGAACGCGCGCGGCGAGACGCGAGAGCTGCGCGATCTGTACGGCAAGCGCTTCCCGCCGTCGGGCGCTGGAGACTGCGCCGCGCCGAAGTTACTGGGCTATGCGCACGCAAACGGTTTGCGACCGATCGCGCTCGCGGAGTTCTGGTTCGGCGCTGCGCCACTGGCGGGCGGGCGCATGTCGGGCGTCTATTACCGCGCTTGTCGGACCAAGTGCGGTCCGTTGCTTCCGTTCATGCTCGAGGGAGTCGAAGTCGAATCGTTGGAGCCGTATTCGCCGCCGGCTACCAACCGTCTCGACATCCGCGTCGTATTTGAGGACGAGCGGCTGGTCGTGATCGACAAACCTTCGGGTCTCTTATCGGTACCGTCGAGCAACGTGAAGATCACGGACTCTGCCACCGTGCGCCTGCGGGCGCTCAAGCCCTCAGTGGAGGGACCGCTGTTCGTTCATCGCCTGGACATGGATACCTCAGGCCTTCTGATCGCTGCGATGGATCCACAAGCACATGCGAATTTGCAACGGCAATTCGCCACGCGGCGTATCGAGAAACGTTACGTCGCATGGCTCGAAGGGGAGGTCGAAGGAGATGAAGGAACGATCGATCTCGCGGTGCGCGGTGACCGGGATGATCGACCGCGGCAGATTCACGACCCAGTGAATGGCAAACGCGCGGTTACACATTGGCGGGTGATCGAACGTAGGGCAGGGCGCACGCGGATCGAGCTGCGTCCCGTGACGGGGCGCACGCATCAGCTGCGCATCCACGCGGCCCATCACCTTGGTCTTGGAGCGCCTATCGTCGGTGACAACCTTTACGGCCGCGGAGGGGAGCGACTCATGTTGCACGCCGAGATGCTTCGCTTGCGACATCCCGGGAGCAACGAGTTCGTTACGATTGAGAGTCCGGCGCCGTTCTAGGAACCCCCTCGGCTTTGTCGCAACGGTTGATCACGTTCAGCTGACGGCCGGCCTGGCCGGTGGTCGACGCGCGCGTAACGAAGTTGGCTCCCCGGTACTACTTACGCACTCGCCCCAGCGCGCTTTTCATCGCTCGGCCCGGCTGGCTCGACGAATGGATGTTGCAACGGCTCCAGCACGGATCGCTACAGCCATCGCGACTCAGCATCCGATAGAGTTGCCACCTTTCGCTGGAGTTCCAGGCGGCACTCAGCCCGCTCTCTACAACGTTGTGCTGCAGGGGGAAGCGGCAGATGTACGCATCTCCGTTGCCTTGAATCACCAGCGTGTTGAAGATTCGTGGCAAGCAGTGGTCTGTGGCCATGTGCTTCATCGAGTCCCGGTCGAAGAGGAAGCGGGTGAACGCCTCGTAGTAGGGGGTTGCGAATCGAGGATCTCGCGCCATCACGTTTCGCAGGTCGTCTCGCAACAGCGATTCGTCGCGTGGCGCTAGCGGTTCACAACCCGCGGTCATGAGCCAGTCCGGTGTTTCGTGGAGCGGCTGAAGCTCCACATCGTCGGCCACAGCCTTGAAGCGATCTACAAAGCCGGCAAGGCGGCCGAGGTTTTCTTTCATTGCGACGCCGCAGATCGAGATCCGGGGCAATCCATCTCTGCGGGCGTTCTTCAGCCGATCTATTGCGCGTAGGATTGTCTCAAAGGACCCTTCACGTTGTCGAATGCGATCATGCAGCTCGGGGGTGTCGGCATCGATGCTGATCTGGATGTTGTTAACGCCGGCATCGACGATCCATTCGACGTTCTCTTCCAGAAGATGTCCGTTGGTGTTGAGGGATACGATTTTCCCAGCGGATTTTAGTTTCGCGACAACATCGGGCAGCGACTTGATCATGAGCGGTTCGCCGCCCGAGATGGCGACCAGTTTCGTTTGCGCCGCTGCAAGTTCGCCGGCGATCTTGGCGACGATCGCTTCATCAATCGGCGTCGAGTCTTTCCAGGAATCGCAGTGGATGCAGCTGTAGAAACATCGCTTCGTAATCACCCAGAGCACGGCAGGTGGGTGTGTCCGCAAGCCGAAGTAGCCGAGCGTATTCTTGGCCGCCGTTGCATACAGCGATACCGTGTCTCGTGGTGGGATCCGCACTGTCTGCGAAACTAGTTGCTCGCGAGGTCCTTGACCAGGCCGGGACCTGGGGGTTAGCTACCCTAGTGGTACGACGTACTACCTTGGATCTATGAGGACTTCGCGTTGCGGTATCTCTCTAGCCCACTCTCACGACCCGTATTCCAATTGCTGCGCGCGATGCGCGAACCACGTCGCTTGGCGCGCCTGCACTATTCGAGCGTGTTGGCGGGGCTCCATAGCCTCCTTGAAGGCTCAGAGGCGGCGGCTCTCGGTAAGCACTTCGAAATCGATGCCGAGCGCTTTGCCGAACTCGAGCATGCGCTTGTTCGCGACACGGCGTTTACGCGAGCTGTAGAGTCCGTGTACTCCGACGTGCGCGAGTGCGACATTCGATTGCTCGGCTCGACGCCGGCGCAGGATCACGAAACCGGCCTACGGATGCTCTACTACCTCACGCGACTGCTTGAACCGGCGAGCGTCGTTGAAACGGGAGTGTTCGATGGCTTCAGTTCGGCGTTCATACTGAAAGCCCTTCGCGACAATGGTCACGGCCATCTCTATTCAATCGACTTGCCGGCGCGTAGCCCGGTAGGCGCGAGTACAAATCAGATGTTCTTCGATTGTCTACCCACTGGGCGCGACCCTGGTTGGCTTGTGCCTCAGTCGCTACGTGACAGGTGGACGTTGCACGTGGGAACATCTCGAGGGCTGCTCGAAGGAGTGCTCGAAGAATGTGGCGAGATCGATCTCTTCTTTCATGACAGCCTGCACACCCGTGAGATGATGCTCTGGGAGTACCAGACCGCGTGGCCTCAGATCTCCGACGGTGGGTTGCTTGTCAGCGACGACGTGTTCTGGAGTCGGGCCTTCTGGGCGTTCGCCGCCAATTCGGGGCTCCAGCGTACGATTCACAGTGGGCTCGGGGTCGTTCGCAAGCCCGAAACCGTTTCGCCGAGATCTGCGTTGGCGGGAAGGCAGGCAGCCTAGTGCCGGCGTGGCGGACATGCTGAAAGCATTTTCGATCATCGTCCCCGTTGCTCCGAGCCGGGACGCGCGTGTCTTCCATTCGCTCGAGCAGCTAGACGCGCCGAGCGATGGCTATGAGATTCTCAGCAAGCGCGGCACGAATCCCGCCCGCACCCGCAACGAATTGGTCTCGACCGCCAACGGCAAGATCTTCGCATTCACCGACGATGACTGTGAAGTCAGCGCGACTTGGCTCACAGCGGCCGCGGCGTTCTTTAACGAGCACCCCGACTGCGATGTTCTTGGCGGACCGCAGCTGAATCTGGCGAAGGAAGCGCCGTTGCCCCGCGTGGCGGGCTACGCTTTGGCGTCACGGTTCGGTACGTCGCGGACCAGCCGACGCTTCGCGGTGCGCGAGCGCCTGATGCACGCCGGGGAGTTGGACGTTACCTCCGCAAACCTTTTCGTCACCGCGAGAGCCTTCGCGAAGTGGGGGCCGCTGGACGAGCGTCTATCCCCGAATGAAGAAACCGAGTTCGTGCGGCGCGTCGAGAACGACGGGGGGAAGATTGCGTACGACCCCACGGTCGTCGTCTTTCACAAGCGGCGAAGTTCGCTGGCGGGACTTGCGCGTCAATGCTTTGGCTACGGCGTTGGCCGCGCGCGTCAGGGAAGGATCGAAGGAAAGCGTCTGCCCGGTCTTCTCCAATGCATCCCCTTGTTGTTCTTGGGCTACCTCGCGCTGCTCGTCTTGATGCCGTTGCTGATGCTCTGGTCTCCGGGAGCACTGGGTGGTGTCGGCGCTTCGGTAGTGGCTGCCCCAGGCGCGCTGTATCTCACCGTAGGTTTTGTAGTCTCGCTCCTGACCGCGTGGCATCGCCGCGACGGCGCGGCGTTGGCGCTGATGTTGCCGACGCTACTCGTCATCCATACGAGCTATCCCAGTGGGTTCCTGGTGGAGTGTTTCCGAAACCGAGAGCCGCTTAGTGACCCGTACCCCCTCGGCTACCGTCCTGAGTCTGAACGATTCGCACACGCTTCGCGCAGTGCGGTCGGAACTTCTGTGACCGGGACTGTCGCCCGCCGTCGCCAGAGGGCCGACGCGAAATGAAAATCTTCATTGGCTATCCGCCGCTGCGCAGCCAATGGGGTCAGCCTACCCTGGGGCAGAACCGACAGTTTCGTTGGTATGGCAATCCGTCCTACGTCTACCCGCTGGTTCCGGCTATGGCGGCTACGGTTCTTGCCGAGAAGGGCCACGACGTTCACTGGACCGACGGGGTTGCCGAAGAATGGACTTACGCTGAGTACCGATCACGGGTCGTCCGGGAACAGCCTGAGATGCTGGTGTTTGAGACCAAAACTCCGGTGGTTGGTCAGCATTGGCGGATCATCCGCGATCTAAAAGAAGCCGCCCCCGATACGAGGATCGTCATCATGGGCGACCACGTGACGGCGATGCCCGAGGAGACGATGCTCGAGTCGCCGGTCGACTACGTTCTGACGGGTGGCGAGTTCGACACGGGTTTGCTGAGCATCGCGGAGCATATCGAAGGACGGGGTCCGTTGGTTCCGGGCATCTGGTATCGCGAAGCAGGCGGGATCCAAAACACCGGCCCCTTTGTTCTTGGCAAGCGCAGCTACGAAGACCGGCCTTTCATAGATCGCGATCTCACGAAGTGGTGGCTCTACGGCGAGCATCTCTACTACAAGCCTGCCGCCTATACGATGGTGGGGCGGGACTGTTGGCACCCGACCTGCACGTTCTGCAGCTGGACTACACTGTGGCCGAACTTTGGAACGCGTCCGGCGCAGTCGTTGCTCGACGAGGTCGGGATGATCCTCGACAAGTATCAGGTTCGTGAAATTTTCGACGACACGGGTACGTTTCCGATCGGTTCCTTCCTCAAAAAATTCTGCGAGGGCATGGTGGAGCGCGGTTATAGTGATCGTGTCTTTTTCTCGTGCAACATGCGCGTAGATGCGCTGCGCCAGCCTGAATACGAGATGATGGCGGGAGCCGGTTTCCGGCTCATTAAACTCGGCATTGAATCGGCCAATCAAGCGACGCTCGACCGGATCAAGAAGGGAACCACCGTCGAGGATCTGGTGAGAGGGTGTAAGGAAGCCAAACAGGCCGGACTCTCGCCGCACCTCACCACTATGGTTGGTTACCCTTGGGAGACGTCCGACGACACGAAGCGAACGCTCGATATGGCGCGGTCTCTGTTTAACGACGGTTATGCCGATACGATCCAAGCGACCATTGTCATGCCGTACCCGGGAACACCGCTCTTCGACGAGGCCGCACGTGAAGGCTGGCTGCGATACGGCTCCGATTGGGCGAAGTACGATATGACCCGACCGGCGATGACATCTCAGATGGCCGACGAGGAACTCATGGAGATGGCCAGCGAACTCTATGGTGTGTTCATGTCGCCGCGCTTCATTGCGCGTAAGGTCATGTCGGTGCGGGCATGGGAAGACGTACGCTACCTTTCCCACGCTGCCCGGATCGCGGTCGGGCACATGCTCGATTTCTGGCGCGAAGGCCGCGATCTGGCCAAGCCGCAGTAGGCGACGCGAATGTCTGTTGCCGCCACTTGCGCGAGCTGCGGCGAAGGGCGTTTCTCGCTCGTCGTCGATTCCATCCCTAGCATCGATACCGACGAGACGTTCTCGATCGAGCAGTGTAGCCGGTGCGGGGTGATGCATACTGCTCCGGTACCTGACGATCTCACCGCGTACTACGACACCGATCTGGCCTTAACGATGATGCGCGAGGGGAACCCGATATTCAGCCGGCTACGCTCCCTCGCACTGGCGATTGAGCTGAAGCGAATCGTACGCTGGACGGACGCGACCACAATCCTTGATGTCGGTTGTGGTGCCGGTGACTTTCTCGCGGTGATCGCGGGCAAGGGCTTCGATGTTATGGGTGCGGATTCCGCACGTAGAGCACCGGCGCTGCTCACGCGAATCCCCGGCGCGCAATATCGGCAATTCGACTTCGATAGCTACGCGCTCTCGGGCGAGGTGCCGAGGGGGCCTTTTGTTGCGATTGTGCGGCACGTGCTGGAACACGCCAGAGACCCGCACGCGATGTTGACTAGCCTCTCGCAGCTCGGTGCCGATGCCGTCTATGTCGTCGTTCCGAACGTCGAGACCGTCGAGCGCAGACTGCTGGGCCGATACTGGTATCTGTGGGATCCACCGCGGCACCTGTGGCATTTTAGTAGAAGTGCTGTGACTCGGCTCGTCGAACGCTCCGGCTTCACGGTCGAAGAGTTCGGCTATGGCACGGCGCCAACGCTGGTGCCGAGTATCTATCGCTACTTACGTACTAACGGCTACCCCCGGTGGTTCTACGACTACTTCGGGCCGACGGGCGCGCTCAGTGCGCTATCTGCTCCCCTGAACTGTCTCGTCGCCCGCAACGTGATGTGGCTTGTTGCGCGGCGCCAAGGCGGCGCCTAGATGATGGCTTATGTCTGAGGGCCCGTTTCAGGGCCCGGGAAGGGCTTTGCCGTCTCTCCCCTGGAGTGCGGCGACGCGAGAGTTGCGCGTGATGTGCTTCACGCGCGTCGAGTGCTTGGAGCATCGAGGGCGGAGGTTGATGGTTCGCGAATACGCGCGCTCCGATCAGCCGCTGAACATTCCGCGCGGAACGTAGTCCTGCGGCTGTTCGCCGCCCTTCGTACTGCCCGGATGGGGGAGCGGTGACGTATCCTTCATACCCCTTAGGATTGGAGAGCTTGTAGTTTGCGATCAAGTAGCCGGGCATTCGCGACCTCCGAGCTGACAATCAGACTGTCGCTTCGATCATCTCTCAATGAGCTTGTCGACTTCCTTCTGGAACGAGACGGTGAACCAGGCCCGGCGCTCGCTCCACCACTGTTGACCACCCGGACAGGAGAATATCTGCCGAACGAAGTCGCGGTAAGGCACCGCATACTCGGGCTCGACCAGTCCCTCACGCACGTCTGCGAAGGTCTGCTCGACGGCCTGCATCCACATTCCTAAGATCATGTCGAAGCGGGTACGCCGCTCTGGTTCGAGGGCGGCAAACGCATCCAGTCCGAGGAAGTCCCCCGAGAACAACTCGGGATGCTCGGAGAGAGCTCGCAGCGCGACAGCGTTCTTCTCGCCTGACTGACGCCCGCTCGCCCGGCGAATCGAGATGGTGTTCTGTCGAATCTGAAGCGCGAGGTACGCCAGGGTTGCTACGGTCGCGATCGCGCCTACAACCTCTCCGATGCTTCCAAAATCCTGAATCGTCACGCTTTCTACCTACCAGCTCGCTGCTGCGTCGCTAGCTTACAGCATGCACTTGCTGCGCAGCTGATTCGAGGTCTTCATGCAGATGAACGGAACGGCAGCATTCCAATCCGCTGTTCGAGAATCAGCGCCTCGGTGTGGCTAACGTCAGCTACGATGGACGGTTGTGCTGGGGACTGAACGCAGACCGTGACCTACTTCCGGACTTGCACGATTTTGCCAACGCCTTCGAACAGAGCTCTGCGGAGCTACTGCGGGAGGCTAGCGCCGCACCCGATACCTCGGGCGCCGCCCACACAGCGGGCTCAGACTCCGCAGCCTCGGGTCATCGTCACGGCTAAGGCGACAATCGCGAGCGCCAAGACTAGATTAGAGCGGCCCATGAGGCTCGCCCGGCGTCGCAGTGCCGTGGCGGCCGGGCTAGTGGGGGCGGCAATTGCAGCAGCGCTCGCACGTGGGCCAACGTAGAGATCGTGTGCTGTGCTCAGCACCAAGACGAGCCCCACCAACAGGAGCTTGCCCCCTAATAGACGCCCGAACGGCGTCGCCCATGTCGCAGTATCGATCAATTCGGCGGGACCGATCCCGCGAACGAGTAGAGTGCCGAAGCCCGTGACGATAAGGACCGCCAATGCAGTCCACCCTACCGTGCGGAAACGGCGACCAGTCGCACGCACGATTGCGGCCGAATGGGTGGCGAACTCCCCCGAGCGCACCACCGGTACCAACACCGTCACGAAGAAGACCATACCGCCGACCCACACGGCCGCGGCAACAACGTGAAGCCAAATCAATACAAGACTGAGCATGTTCGTATCCATGTTGGGTAAACGTACTGACCGACACTCCTCTCACTCGTGCGCATCAGAGCGACTGTCTCAGCGTTGAACTCCTTGCTGAACTTTCTCCGTTCCCCTTCCATGCCCCTTCCTACTCTGATGAGCCGCCGTTCGGAACGTGTTGCAACGATCGCTAGAGATCATGGGGGAAAAGTTGGCTCCCCTTCGTGGACGTATATCGAACTCTCTGTCGCGTGCCGAATTCTGATACGCGAACTCTCTTTGAGGCCGTTGCATCGCTATGTGTGGCTAGCGCATCCAAGCGCTTCTCGCGAAGCATCGGGGAGCTTCAGAGAAGTATTTGTTAGGTAAACTCGCGGCTTGATGCACGCGCCGGCTGTACCCCGGCCATCCGCAGCGCCCGTGCCGTCGGTTTCCCTCGCGGGCTCTCAGGGAACCGTCGTGGTGGTCGTCGGACTGGACGCGCAAGCACGCCGGTCTGCACGGCTGCAGCTCGCGGCGGTGCTGTCGCCCAGGTACAGGCCATCACAGTTGTCGGGCGCGACGATCGTACACTGCCCCCCCTCACAGCAGGGTCCGAGCCGGTCCGAAAGCGTTGTTGTGGTAGTCGTCGTCGGCGGCGTGATCAACGTGGTCGTGGTACCCAACGTGGTGGTGGTGCTCAACGTGGTCGTCGTGGTAGCGGGCAGGTCGCACAGCGCCCATTCTTCGCTACTGCAAACAGAATCCTCGCTATCGCCCAGGTAGGTACCCATACACAGGTCTCGTGCAGCGATGCTGCATACACGGCCCTTGCGGCCATCCTCGCAACACGCACCGGCGTCGGAAGCCATCGTCGTCGTCGTTGATCCGCTGCAAGGGCAAGCGAGCGGTAGTTGAACACCGACGGCGATGTTGAGGCAGGCGAGAGCGTCCGTCGCGGTACCGTTGAAGTCGCCGTTGACGTCGCACACGCAAGCGGGAACGCAAGAGCCGATGCCGACGGCGGCTTTGAGAATGAACAGGCAATCGCTCGCCGTCGGCATTGCGCCACTGCTAACCGGTTGCGCGCAACGAACCGGACCGGCCAACGTCGTCGTGGTTGTCGTTGAGCTGACGGACGTCGCGTCGGCCGGACGCGCAAACGCAGCGACCGCGGCGATGCCGAGTATCGCGATCGCCACGGCGCACAGGCGCTTCGACGTTCCCAACATAATTCCCTCCGACTCGGCAACGCCGGTGACCATCAGGCGTTACGACATCGCGAGCGTTACGAGATCGTCGATCTCAGTCAACATGCTGAAGGATCAGCTGTGATATTTGGAGTATTCCTCGCGCGAGGCTCGAGCGGTTTACAAACCGCCGGCCGGCGTTGCCACGTCTCGCGGGTCTCCACCCAATCGGGGGCAGGTCAATTGACCTTCCCCCGATTGGGTGGAGACCCGCCGAAGCGCCAGAATGCGGCGCTGGGAGGTGTCCATAGGAAGGAAACGAAGGAAGTTCAGTAAGGAGTTCAAGGCTGAGACAGTCACTCTGATGCGAACGAGCACGAAGAGCGTCGGCGAGATCGCGTCAGACCTCGGGATTGGTGAATCCCTGCTTCGACGCTGGCTGCACCAAGCGGATGTTGATGCCGGGAACGGCCGCGCTGAAGAACTGACAAGTGACGAGAAGAAGGAGCTCGGTCGCTTGCGTCGCGAAGTTCGCGAGCTGCGGATGGAGCGAGAGATACTAAAAAAGGCGACGGTCTTCTTCGCCAAGGAAAGCCAATGAGATACCGGTTCATTGGTGCGGAGAAGACGAACTACCCGATCACAATCCTGTGCCGTGCAATGCAGGTCTCGTCGAGCGGCTACTACGCATTCATGCAACGCGGGCCGTCTGCTCGTGCACTAGAGAACGCGAAGCTACTGGCCGAGATCAAAGAGATCCACGTCGAGAGTCGCGGCACGTACGGCTCACCGCGAATGTATCGCGAGCTGATTGCTCGAGGTTGTGTAGTCAGCCCCGGTCGTGTTGAGCGCCTGATGCGCGAGAACGGAATCAGTGCGCGCCGTAAGCGACGCTTCAAAGTAACGACGGACTCCAAGCACAACTCGCCGGTGGCCAAGAACCTACTCGACCGCGCGTTCGCGGTCGAAGCTGTGGACCGTAAGTGGGCGGGCGACATCACTTACATCTGGACGCGCGAGGGCTGGCTGTATCTGGCAGTGATCTTGGATCTGTTCTCGCGGCGCGTGGTCGGATGGGCGATGGATCATCGTATCGATCGACGGCTCGTACTGAGCGCGTTGGATATGGCGTTGACGGTGCGCGAGCCGAGCGATGATCTGCTGCATCATTCCGATCGCGGCAGCCAATACGCGAGCGACGACTACCGAAAGCGTCTGCGAGCTGCCGGCATCACGTGCAGCATGAGTCGCAAAGGTGATTGTTGGGACAATGCCGTGGTCGAGAGTTTCTTCGGCACGCTGAAGCAAGAACTTGTGCATCGCAGCGACTTTGAAACACGCGCCGAGGCGAGGTCGGCGATCTTCGAATACATCGAGGTGTTCTACAACCGTTGGCGTCGGCATTCCTACATCGGCTACATGAGTCCTGCCGAGTTCGAGGCTGCCGCTTTAACCGCCGCGCTTGCGGCATAACCGGGGTCTCCATTATTTCGGAGGAAGGTCACCCCGGGCCGGACTCGGTCAAGCCGCGCGCCAGCGCGCGGCGCAGACGCGACCAACAGCGAGCCGCGCGAGCGTATCTAAAAAGGAAGTTGACAGCCGCTGTTAACCGCCCCCGTCTTGAAGCGCTTCGATACGCGCTAAGGAAAGAAGTTGGCTCCCCGGGCCGGACTCGAACCAGCGACAAGGCGGTTAACAGCCGCCTGCTCTACCAACTGAGCTACCGAGGAGCGAGAGAGAGAATTGTATAACCCAGCCGTGGCGAGCGCGCAAAAAAGCGAGTCCAAGCCGAAGTTGGTCAGTCGTCTAGATACCCCAATGCCTTCAGCTGCTCCTCGATCGCGTCGGGCAACGCCTCTGGCTCTTCATTCTCTGTCGGCGCCGTCGGTTCTTTTGACGCGCTCGGCTCATCGGGCTCGCCCTCTTGGGTCTTTGCGGTGGGCGTCGTGTAGCGGGGCTGGGAAGCACGCGACGCCGGCTTCGGCAGCACGACGAGCGAATTGCTCCACGCTCGGAGCACCTTGCGATTGTCGTAGGCGTCGTGGTCTTCGGGCAGGACCTTGTGCTCGTGGATGTCGTGCACACGGTCGTAGGCTTCATCGGTACCTTCGACGGGGTAGGAGATGAGCTTGTGACGCGGCGTGGTCATCGCCATCGTCTCGCCGCGACTTCCGAGCGCACCCACTGGGCTCGAGGCTTCGCTGTACACGGACTCGTAGGCACCGCTCGTTCCCGCTAGCACCGGTAGCACGCTGGTGCCCGGCATATTGTGATCCGTGCCGGTGGCATCGAGTAGCGTGCGCGCTACCGAGATCGACGCGGGGATCAGCGCGCGAATGCGCTTGCCCTCGGGAGTGGCCCCGGGGATGTGCAGGATGAACGGCACATGAACCACCTCCTTATAAAGGAAGCGCACGTGGTCGCAGTTGCCGTGCTCGAAAAACTCCTCGCCGTGGTCGGAAGTCACCAAAATCACGGTGTTCTTGTCGAGCCCGAGCGCTTCGAGCTGGCGTAGCAGCTTGCCGACCTGGCGGTCGCCGTGGTGAATCG
The DNA here is from genome assembly GCA_029262375.1 of Deltaproteobacteria bacterium. Classification (GTDB taxonomy): domain Bacteria; phylum Desulfobacterota; class Binatia; order UBA1149; family SPBQ01; genus JAJCZM01. The sequence continues at coordinate 32,912 of JAJCZM010000009.1, read as the reverse complement.
ACGCATCGTAGTAGCGCAGGATGTCGTCTAGCTGCTTTTGCGCCGGCTTCTCGCGCCGTCCTTTGACGCAGAACCCGCGACGCTCGACCGGTGCCTTTTCGGGAATGCCCATCTCGGCCTTGTCTATCTGCGCCGAAAAGTACGGGCGGTGCGCGTTATACCCGTGGAAGAACATGAAGAAGCGTCGGTCTTTCACGTTATCGAGCCAACCCAAGGCTTCGTCGAGGTTGTGCTCGAAACGGCGTCCGTCGCTCTGATAGGTCTCGAAGCCGCGGTCGAAGCCGAAATGCGCCGACACGAACCCGCCGCCGGTAAATCCGCCGGTCGCATAGCCGGCCTGTTTGAACGTCGCGGCAAGCGTGGTCGTCTTATCGGGTAAGCGCCGCTTGGCAGGGTAGTGCGAGACACCGAGACGGCCGGGGTACAGGCCGGTCATCATCGAGCCGTGGGCGGGTAGGGTCCATGAGGATTGGCTGATTGCCTGCTCGAAGACCGCCGACTTCGCGGCCAGCCGATCGACGTGGGGGGAGGTTTTGCGCTCGTAACCGTAGGCGCTCAGGTGATCGGCGCGCACGGTATCCATAGAGATGAGGATGACGTTGCAGCCGGGGCACAGCACCTCGGCGGTTTCCCCCGAGTTCCCGTCACCTCGCAGCACCGAGTCCTTTGAACAGGCACCGAGGGCAAGGCAAACTACGACGCCGATCGCGATCCGAAGTAATGAAGTGGGCATTCCAGGCTGGACCAGGCGCTATTTCTAGCAGCACCGGCGGCAATGTCCATGTAGCCCGGCCGGCTTTGGCACGGGATCGAGGGGCGCGGCGAGTGAGGTATTTCGCGGTGCGACGCTTTCGTCTTCAGTTCCGACAGCTGCAACTCTCAATAGCCATTTTCGCGCTCGCCCTGGCCGTGGCGGGTACCGCTTCATGCACTTCGGCGGAGAAATCCGCGAAGGTCTTGGTCTTCGGGATCGACGGTGGCACGTGGGACGTCATGGTGCCGATGATCGAGGCCGGAGAACTCCCGAACATCGCCAAGCTCTACAACAGCGGTCTGCGCGGCGTGCTCGTTTCGCGCCCGCCGGTCATCTCGCCGGTCGTGTGGTCTACGATTTTCACCGGCCGCCCGCTCGAGGAACACGGCGTAGACGGATGGGCGACCTCCCAGTCCACACATCGAAAAGTAAAAGCGGTCTGGGACATCCTCACCGACCTCGAGATGACTAGTAAGGTCGCCAACGTCCCATCGACCTGGCCCGCCGAAGAGATTGTCGGCGAGATGCTGTCGGGCTTTCCTCTCAGTGGCTCCACGCTCGGCGGCAACACGGGCGTCGTCGTGACGCTCGATTCCATAGGCGATCGCCAGAACCCTCCCGCGATCCGTATGAACGTCGATACGCTGCGCGCTGTTTGCGAGAAGCTCGACGAGAACGCCTGGAGCGAGTGGACCTCTCTGAAGCTCACCAACCAACCGAACCTCGGCGCTACCGTTCGCGTGAAGCGGCTGGACGGCGGCAAGTTCTACATCACGCCGGTTTATCGCACCGATGACGGACTGGTGATCAGCTATCCGCCCGAGCTTCGCGCAGGCGTGCAAGAAAAGATCGGTGGTCCGTACATCCCGGAAGGCCCCGGCTGGAGTAAACATGCCGAGGAAGACACGCCGAAGTACCTGTACGAGCATCTGTTGCAGGTCGCGCGGCTACAGACGGCCGGTGTGATGGAGATCCTCGACCAGCCTTGGGACCTGTTCATCTACGTCGATACGTTCGTCGATCGTGTCTCTCATCCGTACTGGGCCTATTCGAGCCCCGGCGACTACGATGGGCTCGATGCGGCGAAGGCCAAGCTGTACGAGTCGGCCGTCGCCGATTCCTATCGCGAAACCGATCTTCATCTTGGCGAAGTGCTCGCCGGCATCGACGGCGAGCACTACACGGTCATCGTGTCCGACCATGGCTTCAAGTCGAGCCTGAACAAGTCGATGTACATCGGTACTCACCATTTCGACGGCGTGTACCTGGTCTCCGGGCCCGGATTGAAGGGCGAGGACGGGCCGCGCGCGAATATCGAAGACGTTGCGCCGACCCTGCTCTACCTACTCGGTAAGCCGGTGGGCGAAGACATGGCAGGCCGGGTCATTGCACCGCTGGCGGGCGTACTCGGACGAGCGGTCGACACCGTAGAGACCTACGAAACCGGCGGTAAGGCCGGCAACGAGTTTCCAGTTGATGAACAGACGTGGGAACAGCTCAGAGGCCTGGGCTATGTGGACGGCCCGGCTCCGAAAGGCGCAAAGCAGAAGTAGTCTAGTGCGGGATGGGGTCGTCGGCGAGATCGTCGTCGAAGGCTACTTCGCCGTCGCAGACCAGTGCGTTCAGAACGTCATTGAGACGCGGCAGCGGATTGCCGGAGAGGCTGTAGTACGCGACACCGCGTCGGATGGCATCGGAGAGCTCGGCAACCAAGAAGACGGTGTCGTAACTCGAGTCTTGCAACTCGTGACGGGTCAGCGGCGCTCGGACGGTGCGGTAGTTGGTCGTTTCGGCGTACATTAAATCGGTGCCTTTTCCTGCTCCGGGGTCTCGTGCCCCGCGATCATGATTCGTTGGGATAACCGCCTCTTCATTCAGATCCGCCACATCCGCCGTGCCGGTAGCAGCGCAGCCGAGCCCGAAACTATCGCCCCGGACGAGGCCACGCTGCTCGCGGCGTTGGGGTCCTAATAAACAAGATATGTGCCAGAGATGCCCGGGCATTTGCTAGGGCGTTTCTCTTGAGACGCGGGCGAAACGGCACGATTCTTTTTCACTCTTAACGTTTCGCGCGCAACGCTCGGAACATGGCGTACTGGCGCGGGTTCTGGCGACGCTCGCCCCCCAACGGAGGGATGTTTCAAAACCTCAACTTGGGCGTTGGGCATGCGCGCACGCATGTAGATGCGCGCTCGTTTCGAGGCTCGTCGCGGGGGGCGAGCGGACCTGCATCCGCGTCAGTCTCAAAAAATGTCGTGCACCGGTGCAGTCCCGCTGCCTACAGCGAGCGGGCGACTGGAACGTGTTCTGTGGGGGTTGTGCGTAGGTCGGTTGCCAGCCGGGCAAGCCGGGCAGGCCGGTCAAGACGAGTACGGCGACCCCGGCGCTATTGCCCCGGCTTCCCAATCGGGCCGACGCTACCCGCTGCGCCGGCGCCCGGGGTGCCGGCCGGGAAGGTCACCGTGCGTTCAACCTTAGAGACTCCGCTGCGAGCTGCCGAAGGTCGTGCGGCAGCCGCCTCGACATCGCGAGCTAGGCCCGCCTTCTCGAACAGGCAGAGTTCGAGATCGTGCTCGAGGGCCGCCTTGAGGTCGCCGCACTCGCGCAACTCGCCATCAACTACTTGACCCTCGCCGTCCGATATCCGATCGATGGCCTCCGCCTGCTCGGCGATACGCGTGCTGTGCGCTCTGAGTTGCTCGGCCAGTTCGCCGAGCGCCGAAGCGAGCACGGCTTTGTCGTCCTCAGAACTGACGGCGGCAAGTCGGGTTCGCAGAGTATCCTCTTCGAGGACCATTGCGTTCATGGAATGGGTGAGGCTTCCGATGTGGGCGCCCCAGATGACGTATCCGGCGCCGAGGCCGAACATACAGAAGACGATGGCCGTAACGAGCTTTGACAACACGCAAAATAGCCTAGGGAAGGGTGTGTCGGCAGTCAACGCCGTCGAGCGCTTCTCGCGACTATGTGCGAACTCTCGAGGCTCGGACCCCGCAGATGCCACGACGCGTGACCGGCATCTATGCCCTGCCGATGCAGTCGAAATTGTGGCGCTGGTTGCACAGCTTTGTCCTATTCGGCCGTCCCTCGCCTGATGACTCAGTAAATACCCTGAGAATCCAAGCCCTGTGCGACGCCCGTCCGTGGCACAGCCCTTGCTCCATTACAGACGCGTCGGCCCCGCTCTAGCGCAGTGCGCATGGTGGTCCGTGGGTGATCGGACATGACGATGATCAAGCGGTTTTGGCACGACGAGGGCGCGGTGAGTATGCCCGAGTACGCGGTGATCATGGCGATCATCGCGGTCGCGTCGGCAGGTGCCATCACCTTGATGCGCGGACAGTTCGTAACGGTCTTTCGCGCTACGGGCGAACCGATCGCGAGCGCCGACCACTAGTTGGACGCGTCGTTGGATGGACGAAGAGCGGAAGTGACGAGTAGAGATGGAGTTTCATCCGATCATAGTAGCGGCAGCTTTCGGCGTAATGATCGCCGGCGCCATCTCTGATTATCGGCAGAGAAAGATCACCAACCGGTTCAACCTCGCTGCCGCGGGTGCGGGTTTGCTACTGCAAACCGCATTCAACGGTTTGCCTGGTCTGGCTGCGGGCGTTTCGGGCCTCGTCGTCGGGCTATCCCTCATGTTTTTGCCCTTTGCCGCCGGGATGATCGGCGGAGGGGACGTAAAGTTCAGCGCGGCCGTCGGGACTTACCTAGGATGGAAGGTACTCGTGGTCGGACTATTTGCAGGTGTGATTTTGGGCGGCGTCACTGCCGCGGGCTCGCTTTTGAAGAGCGGCCGTTTCGTTACCGCGATGAAGAGCCTCTTCGCGGATCTCGTGTGTCTGTCATCCGGAGTCCGGCCGACGACACTTAAAACAACACAAGCCGTTGAGACGGTTCCGTACGGTGTCCTATTGGCAATGGGCATGGCGGGAGCGCTTACGGCGACACTTTTGAGGTGGGTTCCATGAGTAAGCCGATAATTCCGATCGCTCTCGGGTTGGTCTTCGCAGCTGTCGCTGCGTTCATGACGTTGGGAGTTCTGTCCGACCAGGACAAGAAGCCTGAGAAGGCCAAAAAGACGACGACAACGATCGTCGTCGCGACGAGTGAGATCTCGCGTGGTGAGGTCGTCGAGCTAGAGCATGTGAAGACGATCGAGTGGCCGAAAGACACGGTCCCCGAAGGCGCGTTCCGCAACAAGGAACAGGCCATCGGGCAGCTCGCACGTCACCTGATCTATGCGAACGATCCACTGACGCAGGAAAAGCTGCTCGATTCGAACTCGCCTAGCGTTCTCGCACTGCTGATTCCGGCCGGACGACGCGCGATATCAATCAAGGTCAATGAAGTAACCGGTATTTCGGGCTTCATCGCGCCGGGTAGTCATGTCGACGTTCTGCTGTCGGTTGGCGGCCGCAAAGACGAAGAGCAAGGGCCGCGCACGCGCACGGTACTGCAAGACGTCGAGGTTCTCGCGATCGCGCAGAACATTGAACAGAAAGACAACAAGCCGATCGTCGTGAACACGGTCACGCTCAACGTCGCCCCGCGCGATGCCGAGCGTCTGACCCTCGCTTCGCACGAAGGCTCGCTCCAGATGGTCATGCGTAATGATCGCGACACCGCGCGAATCTATTCCGCGGGTGTCTCGTTGGACCATATCATCGGCACCGCCGTAGCCGGCGATGGTCGGAGTGTTGAACTGATCCGCGGCGTAAGCCGAATGAGCGTCTCTTTCTGAACTTCGGTTCAGTCAGTGACTTCGTGAACTGAGACTGGGGCTGGGATGATGATGAAAATAGGTGGCCTAGTGTTAAACCGATTTGGATGTGGAATCTCGTTCGCTCTGCTTTGCGCAGCGTTCGTTGCGAGCCCTGCGCTCGCCGATGAGATGACGGGAACGACCGGGAACTCGACGGCTTTGTCGAAGATGACCGGCCGAATGGACAATACGATTGCAGAAGAGCCCGCGCACAGCGTTGCGAGCGGCGAAGCTGCGGCGGGCGTGCTCAAGGAGTACGCCCCGAGGTCGACGGGAAGGATCACTTCCTTGTCCACCTTGGATCGCCCGAGCCAAGACTCGAAGGTGATCGCGCCGCAGATGGCGCAGAACTCGAGCCCCGCACGCGGCTATAGCAACTGGCGAAAGACATCGTCGGCTTCGTCCGCCTCGGGCAGCAAGAACGTTCTGCCGCTGCATGCAACGCCGAAGCGTGCCGTGAGTGTGGCGAAACCTGCACACAAGGCCGCACCCTCGAAGCCTGCGGTCACGGTTGCGAAGCCTGCGCCTAAGGCCGCACCCTCGAAGCCTGCGGTCACGGTCGCGAAGCCTGCGCCGAAAGCCGCTCCGGCGAAGCCCGCGGTCACGATTGCGAAGCCTGCGCCGAAAGCCGCTCCGGCGAAGCCTGCGGTCACGGTCGCGAAGCCTGCGCCGAAAGCCGCTCCGGCGAAGCCTGCGGTCACGATTGCGAAGCCTGCGCCGAAAGCCGCTCCGGCGAAGCCTGCGGTGACGCTCGCCAAGCCTGCGCCGAAATCCGCTCCGGCGAAGCCCGCGGTCACGGTTGCGAAGTCTGCGCCGAAAGCTGCTGCGGCCAAGCCTGCAGCGACGGCGATGAAGGTCGCACCCGCACCGCGTACGGTTGCCGCGAAGGCGACCGCTTCCGCGTCGAGCAAGAAGATGCCGGCAGCCGCCGCCAAAACGGTGAAAGCTGCCAGCGTAAAGCCCGACAGCGCAGCCAAGAAGCAAGTTGTTGCGGCTCCTGCGATGCCTGCTGCATCGCCGAAGTCGGCCACGCAGTCCGCAAGTACCGGCGGGAACAGCTTCCGCAGCTGGCGTTCGCGAATCCATAGTTCGTCGCGTAGCGCGTCGGTAACCGACGACAAGGCCGCGCCTGCGGTGATCGCCGCGACGAGCACCGCCAAGCCGACGACCGCGAAGGTCGAAGCGAAGCCTGCGCCTGCCGCACCGATTCAAACGGCTGCGTCCGCGAAGACAACGACGCCTACTGCGGCACCGTTCGTTGCCCGGACTTCGACCGCGAAAACCGCTGTGTCGGTGTCGGAGCCTATCGTGCTTGCAGATCGTCAGGGTGCGACCAGAGGCAGCCAGGCGATGGCGCCGGTTGCGACTGAGAATCCCCCGGCTGGTGGCTCGCTCATCGCTCGAGGCAGTAAGAACGGTGCACCGAACATCATGCGCGTGCTGACCGGCAAATCGATCATGATCGATCTCGCCAAAGACGCGAAGCGCGTAGCCGTGGCCGATCCGAAGACTGCTGAGGTGCTGATCATCACGCCGAAGCAGATCATGGTGAACGGTCTGGCCAAGGGGGAGACCTCGATCATCATCTGGGATCGCGCGGGCAACTACACGATGTCGAGTGTGGTGGTCGGCGACGACCTTGCCGATCAAGTGATGCTCGAAGTCACCGTAGCCGAAATCAACCGTAGCGCCATGGAGCGCCACGGTGTCGACTATCGTAACTTCAGCGGTCAGTACCAGCACATCACGCAGTTTGGCGGCGCCGCGCCTACGGGCGGAAGTTATCCTCCCAAGCAGAGCCAACCGCCGCTGCCGATCAGCCTCGACGGTGGCATTTCCTGGGCCATCATCGATGCGAAGAACGACATCGCGTTGGTGTTCAAGCAGATCCAGGACAACAACCTGGGCCGCATTCTCGCCGAGCCGAAATTGCTCTCGCGAAGTGGCAAGGAAGCCGCGTTCCTTTCGGGCGGTGAAATTCCGATCGTAGTCGCCAGCAACGACGACACGTCGATCGAGTTCAAAGAGTTCGGTGTCAGCATCGAGTTCACGCCCTCGGTCCGCGAGGACGGCACGATCGACTTGAAACTGGCGACGGAAGTCAGCGAGCCTGACTTCTCCGCTGGTGTCGAACTGTTCGGCTTCTCGGTTCCGGCCTTTGTTACTCGCCGAAGCAACACGCACGTTTCGCTGCTCGACAGCCAAAGCTTGATTGTTGCCGGCTTGATCAAAGAGACCAAGCAGGAGGCGGAGTCCAAGCTGCCTTTCATGGGTGATATTCCGGTGCTCGGCTACTTATTCCGACGGACCGAGTTCACGAACGATATTCTAGAACTGGTCATGGTGGTTCGTCCGCGACTCATTCGTCCGATTGCGAGTGGAACGCGAGTCGCCCTGCCTACGGATCGTGGTCCTTTCACTCGGGAGGAAGTCCGCACTGGTCCTGAGGAAGAGAAAGTCACGCGTCCGCGACCCTTCTGAGTTGATTGGCGAAACAGAACGTAACCGAACACACCTGAGAGTATCGTGAACGAGAAGATCACAGCACTAGTCGTCACTCATGACGACACCAAGACCGACGCGCTCCGCTCGACGTTCGGCGAACTGCGCGGCTTCGACGTAAAAGTCGAAGGCGCGAAGTTCACCGATTGCGTCGCGCGAACTCGCCAACTCGCGGCGGACGTTGCGATCGTATTCCTCGAGGAGCAGCCCGGAAGCGGCACTATCATCCTCGAAGATATGAAGAAGACGCGTGAAAACGTCTTCGCATTCGCCGTCTCGAGTGAACGAAGCGCCGAAGACATCGTGAAAGCAATCCGCGCGGGTGCGGACGAGCTCCTGTCGGAAATGCCGACACAAGAGGAACTCCTGAAAGCGCTCGTCAAGATCTGCGAGCGCCGTAAAGCAGCCGGCGGCGCTGATGCCGGCGGACAGATCTTCACCGTACACGCGCCGCACCAAGGTGTGGGGTCGACGACGTATGCGGTCAATTTGGCCGTCGAGCTTCGGGCGGCCACTGGCTCGGATGTCGTGTTGGTTGATCTGGACCTGCAATGTGCCGACGCGTCGGTCTACCTGAACTTCAAGCCGGACTATTCGATCCTCGACGTCTGTCAGAGTGTCGATAAGATGGACAACGCGTTCCTTCAGGGCGCGATGTACGAGCATGAGCTGGGCGTACGCGTCCTCGCGGCTCCGGCCAACATAGAGGACAGCGAGGCGGTCGGTGCTGCTGAACTGGAGCGTGTGCTCAACATGTTGCGCAAGATGTATCCGTACATCGTGCTCGACACTTCCTCGCACCTCAACGAAGTCAGCCTGGTTGCGATGGAGCATGGTGACAAGGTGTTCTTGTTGACCGACAACATGGTGGCGTCGGTACGCGGCGTGCAGCGTTTGTTGGATACGCTCGAGCGGCTCGGGATCGACAGCGATCGATTCGAGGTCGTGCTCAACAAGCCGGTATCTCGCTCCGAAGTGAACGAGAAAGACGTTCAGGAAGCGCTCAAGCGCCCGGTCGCACACAAACTACCGCTGGACGAAGCGACAGCCGTGCTCGCCGCCAATCAGGGTGCGGCTCTGACCAAAGCGAACGCTCGAAGCCCGCTGGCTGAAGCGATTCGTGTGATAGCACGCAAGTTGGCCGGCTCGGACGGCGTAGACAAGGAATCGAAAGGTCTCTTCGGACGACTTTTCTAAGGATACAGGGAGCGGAGACGACCTATGGGCTTGCTCGATCGAGTACGAGAACGAGAATCTGGAAACGGGTCGCAGTCGCCTGCCGACAAGAAGAGCGGTTCGGCGCCGGCGCAGGCTACGCCTCCGCCTTCGAAGTCGGCTGAGGCTCCGCCCGTACAGGAGTCGGCGCAGCAGGCGAAGCGTCGCCTGGCGAACAACCCGCAAGCTCGTGGACCGGCACAACCGAACGAGATCGTCAGCGAACTCAAGATTCGCATTCATGCGGAACTCATTGACCGTCTCGATCTGTCGGCTCTCGGGCGTCTCAGCCACGAGCAGGCCGGCGAAGAGATTCGCGGCGTCATCGCTCAACTTCTCGAAGCGGACGGCATGCCGCTGTCGCGAGACGATCGAAAGCGCCTCGAAGCCGAGATCACCAGTGAGGTGCTTGGCTATGGGCCGCTCGACTCGCTGCTCAAGGACGACTCAGTCAACGATATTCTCGTTAACGGACCCAAGCAGGTCTACGTCGAGCGCCGCGGCAATCTCGAACTCACGCACGTACAGTTCCGCGACGATGAACATCTAACGCAGATCATCGATCGTATCGTGTCGGCCATCGGCCGCCGCGTCGATGCTGCATCGCCCCTGGTGGACGCACGTCTGCCTGATGGTTCTCGTGTGAACGCAGTGATCGCACCGATCGCGCTCGACGGTCCTTCGGTTTCGATTCGTCGATTCGGCAAAGATCCGTTCCACATCGAAGATCTCGTGCAGTTCGGCTCGATGACCGAGGAAGTAGCCATGTTCCTTCGCGGCATCGTTCATGCGCGCATGAACATCGTCGTATCGGGCGGTACGGGTTCTGGTAAAACGACGCTGCTCAACTGCCTCTCGAGCTTCATTCCGCACGACGAACGCGTAGTCACCATCGAGGATGCGGCTGAAATTCAGTTGCAGCAGCCGCACGTGGTACGACTCGAAACACGCCCGCCGAACCTCGAAGGCAAAGGCATGATCACGTCGCGAGATCTGGTTCGAAACGCCCTGCGTATGCGACCTGATCGCATCGTGGTTGGCGAGGTACGTGGCGGTGAGGCCCTGGACATGCTCCAGGCCATGAACACCGGTCACGATGGATCGTTGACCACACTGCACGCCAACTCACCGCGCGACTGCCTAAGCCGACTCGAGATGATGATCTTGATGGCGGGCGTCGAGCTTCCCGTGGCTGCGATGCGGCAGAACATCAGCTCTGCAGTTGACTACGTCGTTCAGCAGACGCGTATGCGCGACGGTAGTCGCCGTGTACTAAAAGTCACCGAAATCGTCGGGATGGAAGGCGACGTCATCAGTTCGCAGGACATCTTCGAGTACATCCAGACGGGTGTGGACGAAGAAGGCAAAGTCCTGGGATATCACCAGTGCACCGGCATTCGACCGCAGTGTCTCGAGGTTCTCGAGTCTTGCGGTTTGACGTTCCCGCCGGACTTCTTCACGCAAAGGATCCTCAACTAATGCAGCCGATCATCATCGCAGCGCTCATGTTCGTGGGCGTGGGCGCCGTCGTCTACGGCGTCACGTCTGCGCGCCAACATGGGAAAGATAAGGACGCGCTTACCGGTCGCCTGCAGGGCTCTATGGCGGCGAACGCGGCGCAGTCCGCACAGGCGCGCATCCTCCGAGACCGTAGCTTCAGTCGTGTAGAGATACTCAATCGTATCTTCGAGGGCGGCAGCTTCGCCCAGTCACTTCAACTGTGGCTCGTACAGGCACGCGCTGAGGTTGCTCCCGGTGTCATCGTGCTCGCGACGAGCGTGTTGCTCCTGACCGGTGGCTACGTTGGCTTCCTTTATAGCCAACGGATGTTGACCGCAGTGATCGCCGCCGGGCTTTGTGGGTCTTTGCCTGCGGTCTGGATCTGGCATCGTCGCAACAAGCGCTTCATGGATTTCGCACGTCAGTTGCCCGATGCGTTGACGATGATGAAGAACTCTCTGCAAGCGGGTCACACGTTGCCGAAGGCGATGCAGGTTATTGCAGAAGAAATGCCCGATCCGATGGGAGTCGAGTTCTACGAGACCGTAGAAGAGTTGAATCTCGGTGTTCCCGTCAAAAGCGCGATGGGTGCGCTGACCAAGCGTGTCAAAGACGAGAACCTCAACATCTTCGTTACGGCGATGCTCGTGCAGCGAGAGGTTGGCGGCAACCTGAGCCAGCTTCTGGGCAATCTTTCGGGCACTATTCGCGATCGTTTCCGAGTCGACCAAGAGGTGAGGGCGCTAACAGCGGAAGGTCGTATGTCGGGCTACGTCGTTGGCTTTCTGCCCATCGCGTTGGCTGGAGTCATCAATCTCATGCAGCCGGACTATCTCGATCCGCTGTTGCACACAGAGGCCGGACACTCGCTTTTGAAGATCGCTGGGACGCTCGAAGTCGTCGGCTTCTACTTCATTCGCAAGGCGTCGCAGGTCAACTACTGAGGTATCGTTGTGGTTGAACTGATCGCACTTTGTGTTTTTGCGTGTATCACGCTCGTTTCCGTCGGCGTAGCCCAGTGGCTCAACGCCGGACGCAACGCGACGACGCAGCGCCTGATGACCGTCACCGGTCGGATGAAGCAGACCGACGCCGATCGAGCAAAGGAAGAAGCCGGTGCCATGAAGCAGGCTTCGGCTGCGATGGCGAGCGTTGGAAAATGGGCTGAGAATCGCTTCCCGAAAGAAGAGAAAGACAAGATCGATCTCACGGCGAGGCTCTCCTACGCCGGCATTCGTGGGCCTCAAGCCATTGCGTTCTATCAAGGCGTGCGCATGACGATCGCGTTGGGACTGTTCGTTACCGCGTTCGTCTACTGGGCCGACCAAACCATCATGAACCGCTGCAGTATGGGCGTCATGGCGGGTATGATCGGCTTCTACGCGCCGCAGCTCTACCTGCGCAGGCGTACGAAGCTTCGCATGGACAAGATCCGTAAGACGCTTCCCGATGCCCTCGATACGCTCGTGACCTGCGTGGAAGCGGGTCTGGGTCTCAATGCAGCCATCGACCGGGTGGCGAGCGGTCGCTCCGACAACCGTCGCGATATCATGGGTAGCGAACTTCAGTACATGACGTACGAACTGCAAGCGGGTATTCCCCGCGATCAGGCGTTCCACAACCTCGGTACGCGCAACGGTGTGGATGACCTACAGGCTCTCGCGGCCTTCATGGTGCAGAGTGAGAAGCTCGGTACCGGTTTGGTCGAAGCACTGAAGATCTACGCCGACGAACTGCGAACGCGGCGCCGTCAGCGCGCACAGGAACAGGCGAACAAGGCTGCGGTCAAACTACTCTTTCCGCTGGTGTTCTTCATATTCCCAACCATGTTCTTGGTGATTCTCGGGCCGGCGATGATGTCGCTCAAGAAGAGCTTTGGCGGTATCGGGAAGTAGTCGTTCCTCCTGCGATATCGATTCTTACCAACGGCCGGCACCTCGAAAGGGGTGTCGGCCGTTTGCTTTGGGGCCCGGCGCTTTCATCCTGGAGGAGTGATGATTCGATCTCTAGCTCGTCTGTCGTTCGTTCTCACGGCTTTTCTGGTACTCGATGCGTCGATCGGTTGCGCCGGCGCTACGCGCGACGCTACGTCCGGAGCACTGCAGGGCCGTATTCTGGCCGGCAAATCAGTCGAGGCGGCTGCAAGCCTCTCGGTGGCCATCGATGCCTGGGTCTGTGCGCCCGACGGTGAGACCCGCGACCCATCGCTTCTCATCGGTCCCGAGCGCGGGTTGGCGAATGTGGTTGTGCAGATCGACGTTCCGGGAGCGCCGCCCGCCCAGGCGGATGACGACGCTCCGGAGTTTCTCATCGACCAGAAGGGCTGCGTGTTCGCGCCGCACGTTTCCGTCGTGGCGCCGGGGCAGACGTTGCGTGTGAAGAACAGCGACAAGGTGCTTCACAACTTTCGTACGATTACGAAGCACAATCGTGCGATCAACAAGGCGCAGATCGGCGGCAAGGAAGACGCGTTCGTTTTCAAGACGCCCGAGATCATTCGAGCGGCATGTGACGTGCACTACTGGATGAGCGCCGTCGTCGTCGTCAAACCGCACGACTTCGTCGCGGTCACCGACGAGAGCGGACGCTTTTCGATCGAAGGATTGGCAGTGGGGTCGTACGATGCGTCGCTATGGCACGAGCGCCTGGGAACGAGAAAGGCCGCCGTCACCGTGAGCGATGAGGGCGGCCTTTTAGAAGTGACCTGGGAGAAGACCGAGCCTGTCGACACTCCGGCTGCTACTCCACAGTGACTTTGTGCTCGGTGATCCACGCGGCGGTATGCGTCGGCTCTTCGAGGGCTCGCAGCGTCGCAGTTTCTTCGAGACGGATCGTGAACGTGACTTTCGGGCTCGAGGCCACGGGATGCATGTAGGCACGCACCAACTCGACCTCTCCGTTGTATAGAGCGATCCAGCGAACGTGGTGCTCGACCAGCGACGGGTGACGCGCGCCCTGTCCGATCTCGATCGTCACATCGAACCACTCGCCGCGTTTGACGCTGTCGGGGGCTGTGACCTTGGGGGTGTGTTTGGGGTCGTAGCCGGTCTTGTTCGCGTCGAAGTCGGGGCTGATCTGTCTTTCGTAGGCCGGGGCTTCGTCCGATGCGTGATTGTCGGCTAAGCCGGACGAGGGTAAGCCCAGCGATAGTGCGGCGGCGATGATGATTGCGACGGTGGCGACGAATGCGAGCGGGGTTCGTTTCACGGTGGTCCTCCGGACGGTTTGTTGCGCGCACGCTAGCCGATTCGGGTCAGAATCGCGAGCGCGCGCACTGTGCTCCGCGCGCGCCATGCGCTATCTTGCGCTACATGGATCGTACGGGCAGCTTCAAACTCGTCACCGACTACACGCTGCAGGGCGACCAGCCGGCCGCCGTGGACGGGTTGGTACGCGGCCTCGACGAGGGCGCGAAACATCAAGTTCTGCTCGGAGTCACCGGCTCGGGCAAGACGTTTACGATGGCGAACGTCATCGCACGCACGAACAAGCCCGCGATCGTTCTCGCGCCCAACAAGACGCTTGCCGCGCAACTCTATAGCGAGTTCAGACTGCTGTTTCCCGAGAACGCGGTGCGATACTTCGTGTCGTACTACGACTACTACCAGCCGGAAGCCTATCTCCCGAGCAGTGACACCTTCATCGAGAAGGATTCTTCGGTCAACGACGAGATCGACAAGCTGCGCCATTCGGCGACGCGCGCGATTCTGGAACGCAATGACGTCCTCGTGGTGGCATCGGTCTCATGTATCTATGGCCTCGGCTCTCCGGACGAATATTTCGACATGCTGCTCTTTCTCGAGGAAGGCATGCAGATCGACCGCGACGACGTGCTCAGAAAACTGATCGCGATTCAGTACCAACGTAGCGACCACGATTTCTTCCGCGGCACGTTTCGTGTGCGCGGCGATGTGATCGAGGTATTCCCGGTCTATGAAAGCGAGCGAGCACTGCGGATCGAGTTCTTCGACGATACGGTCGAAACGATTCACGAGATCGATCCGCTTCGCGGCGCGGTGACGGGGCGTGCGCAGCGACTGTGTATCTATCCTGCAAGTCACTACGTGACGTCGAGGCAACGACTGGAACTCGCGGTTGAGGGGATTCGCCAAGAACTCGGCGATCGCCTCGCGGAGTTTCGACGCGATGGCAAAATGCTCGAGGCGCAGCGGCTCGAACAGCGCACGCTCTACGACATCGAGTTGCTCTCCGAGATGGGCAATTGCCCCGGTGTGGAGAACTACTCGCGCCACCTGACACAGCGCCAACCCGGTGAGACGCCGCCGACGTTGCTCCATTACTTTCAGAGCGACTTCGTCATGTTTCTCGACGAGAGCCATGTCTCCGTGCCGCAGATCGGCGGCATGTATCGCGGCGATCGATCACGCAAGGAAACCTTGGTCGAGTTCGGGTTCCGTCTGCCGTCGGCGCTCGACAATCGGCCGCTCAAATTCCACGAATTCGATGAACTGATCGACCAGCGCGTGTACGTTTCTGCCACACCTGGGGATTACGAACTCGACAATTCGGGCGGCGTAATCGTCGAGCAGCTGATTCGCCCGACCGGGCTCGTCGATCCGCAGATCGAGATCCGTCCCGCCGGCAATCAGGTAGACGATCTTCTCGAAGAGATCCGCCTACGGGTCGAGCGCACTGAGCGTGTACTCGTCACCACGCTGACGAAGAAGATGGCAGAAGACCTGACCGACTACTATCAGGACCTCGGTGTGAAGGTGCGCTATCTCCACTCCGATATCGATACGCTCGAACGCATCGAGATCATTCGCGACCTGCGTCGCGGTGAGTTCGATGTGCTGGTCGGGATCAACCTGCTGCGCGAGGGGCTGGATCTGCCGGAGGTCTCTCTCGTTGCCGTACTCGATGCCGACAAAGAAGGCTTTTTGCGTTCGGCACGATCGTTAATCCAAACGATGGGGCGCGCTGCACGTAACCTCAACGGTAGGGTGATTCTGTACGCCGATGAGATCACGCGGTCGATGCGTGCAGCGATGGACGAAACCGACCGACGCCGCGAACATCAAGAAGAATACAACCGCGAAAACAACATCACGCCGAGGTCGATCACGAAGGCTATCGACGACCCGATGGTTCGTATGGCGTCGGCCGACTACGCCGGAGTGCCTGAAGTTGCCGAGGACGGTCTCGAGTACACCTCGCCGAAGGAAGTCCGCAGGGAAATCCAGAAGCTGCGCTCGGACATGAAATCGGCTGCCGAGCGCTTGGACTTCGAGAAGGCCGCGCAACTTCGCGACAAGGCGAGGCGGTTGGAGCAGCAGGAGCTCGGGTTTGGAAGCTGACCCCACCGACGAACGGCCGACGCGCCGTGAACGCGGGGCCGACGCCGAGACCGAATCGGCGGCCGAGCCCCCGGCCGCAGCCAAAGCCGGCAAGAAGAAGTCGTCGCCGGTCGATCTGGCGGCGAAGGTCGATGGGTTGCCGCCGCGTCCCGGCGTCTATCTGTTCAAGGACAAGCGTCGTCAGGTCATCTACGTCGGTAAGGCCAAGAGTCTACGCGATCGGCTTCGTAGCTACGTGAACGATGGTGACGGGCGCTATCAGATTCGATTCCTGATGGATCGCGCGGCCGATGTCGAGACGCTGGTGACGGCGAGCGAGACCGAGGCGCTGATCCTCGAGAACAATCTCATCAAGCAGTACAAGCCGCGATACAACATCCGACTCAAGGACGACAAGAGCTACGTCTCCGTCAAAGTCACCACCAAAGACGAATGGCCGCGCATCGTCGTAACGCGCAAGATCAAGCGCGACGGCGCTACGTATCTCGGGCCTTACGCGTCGGCGGCGGGCGTGCGCGAGACGGTGGAAACGATCCGGAAGGTTTTTCCGCTACGCACCTGCTCGGATTCGGTCTTTCGCAACAGGTCCCGTCCCTGTCTCGAATATCAGATCAAACGTTGTCTCGCGCCGTGTGTGTATGACGTTGATCGTGAAGGATACGAGCAGCATCTACGCGGAGCCATCCAGTTGCTCGAAGGCAAAACGGAAGTGCTCGTCGCCGAACTCACCGCACGAATGCAGGAGTTGGCTACCGAGGAACGCTTCGAGGATGCAGCGCGGCTGCGCGATCGTATCGGGGCGATCTCGAAAGTCGCGGAAAAACAGAAAGTTCTGGAGCACGGAGGCGGTGACCGCGATGTGTTCGGTTTGTATCGCGAGGGCGGGTACATCGAAGCGCAGGTCTTGGTCGTGCGCGGCGGCAAGTTGGTGAGTCATCACGCCTACGAGTTCGATGATCATGAATTGCCGGACGAAGAAGTTCTCTCTTCTCTGCTGGGGCGCTTCTACGAAGGCGAACGCTTCATTCCGGACGAAGTGTTGTTGCCGTTCGACATCGAAGGCCGCGACGCGCTAGCGACCTATCTTGGCGTAAAGCGAGCGCGCAAGACCGCGGTCGCCGTGCCCGTTCGCGGCGAGAAACGACGCCTCGTGGAAATGGCGCTGGAGAACGCAGCGCACGCGTTCCGGGAACGAACCGACGAGTCGGCGCGCCGCGAGAAGATGCTCTCCGAGTTGCAGCGCAAGCTCTCGCTACCGAGCATGCCGAAGCGCATCGAATGCTTCGACATTTCTCACGTGCAGGGCGAGTCGGTCGTGGCATCGATGGTCGCGTTCGACGAGGGCGTCCCCGACAAGAACGGGTATCGTCGCTACAAGCTGCGCGACGTGCAGCGCAACGATGACTTCGCGGCAATGAAAGAGGTGCTCGGGCGCCGACTCTCGCGCGGCAAGACCGAGGGCGGTCTGCCTGATCTGCTCGTCGTAGACGGCGGCAAAGGGCAGCTGGCGATGGCCGTCGAGGCGATTCGCGAATTGGAGATCGAAGGCGTCGAACTCGCATCGCTCGCAAAGGACCGGGTCGCGAGCGACGCGCTGGGAGCCGAGCTCGAACACAGCGAGGAACGCGTGTTTCGGCCCGGGCGATCCAACCCGATCACTCTTCGTCGAAACTCGAACGCGCTCTTCCTTCTTCAGCAGGTGCGCGATGAAGCGCACCGGTTCGCAATCACGTTCCACCGTGAGCTGCGCTCGAAGAAGCGACTACGCAGCCAACTCGATGACATCGAAGGCGTTGGGCCGACGCGTAGACGCGCGCTGCTTGCGCATTTCGGCAGCCTGAAACGGATTCGAGAGAGCACGGCCGAAGAGATCGCGGGCGTGTCCGGCATAGGTCTGGAGCTGGCTACCGCCATCAAGCGCGCCCTCGACGACGGCGAGTAAGCCTTATTACCGCTTCGTGATTGCCGCCGACCGGCGCGTCACGTTACGCCTTGTTCGTGGGTGCAGCGATGGGAGTGGCTGCGGTGACGGCCCAATGGCTTCAAGCCGGCGGTTGGTCGCAGCCGCTGACTCTGGCCGCGTCGGTCGCACTTGCTCTGCTCGCGCGCCGGCAGAGCGCGCGTCGGCACGCGTGCGTGCGAAGGCGTAGGGACTCGCCGCTACGCCTGCTGCCGGCGACGATATTCCTTTCGTTGGTCGCGCTGGGAGCAATGCGTTCGCCGCAGGCGTTCACGCCGCCGCGCTTACCAGACGGTCCACAGCGCGTGACCGCCGTCGTCGAGCGACCGGTGGCGTATCGCGACGGATCCGCCACGCTCATCGTACGCCCACAGTTTGGCGGCGACAGCGCACGCGACGCGACCTTCGGTGCCGATCTGTTACGGCTTCGCGTGCAGCATTGCGAGAAGAGGTTTCTCATCGGAGATCGGATCTCGTTTCGCGTCACGCTACGCCCGATTACCAACTTCGGAAACCCGGGCGAGTTCGATTGGGCGGGCTGGAATGCCCGACGTGGGATTCGCGCGGGCGCATTCATATGGAGCGATCGCGATATCGTATCGCTCGAGCGTGCGGGTGCGCTCGACCCAATCACGGCGCTGCGGCGTCGTGTGAGCGCGACGGCGGCTGCTCGCGCGGCGCGTGCGGCGCAAGCGAATACTGAGAACGGTGTGGCTCGCGGTGCAGCCCTGGTCGCCGCGCTAACTGTCGGAGATCGCGGCGGGCTCGATCGCGCTACGCTCGACAACGTCCGAGACGCGGGCTTGGCGCACGCACTGGCAATTTCCGGATTGCACGTCGGACTGCTCGCCGCCGCCTGTCTCCTGATGATACGCGCGTCACTGATACGAACCGCGTATGTACGGGCGGGACACGACGCCGTGTGGCCGGCGTGCGCGGGGGCGGTCATCGCGGTGGTCGGCTACGCGTCACTCGGTGGCGCTGGAGTGTCGGTGCTGCGCGCGAGCGTGATGGGAGCGGCGGCATTGGCGGTGCTCGCGTTCGCCGGTGTCGGACGTCCCTTCGAGGTGCTCGGGGTCGCAGCGGCAGGTCTGGCGCTTGCCATACCGGGCGTCGCGACCGAGCCGGGGTTCCAGCTCTCGTTTGCGGCGACGGCTGCGCTGGTCGTACTCGCGCTGCGTGTTTCTCCCGGTTCCCCCGGTTCTCATGCCTCTCATGCCTCTCATGTTTCACCTGTTTCGCGCGGATCCCGTTGGTTGGGCTACGCGTGCGTGCCGGTACTTGCGTGGCTAGCGACGGCGGCGCTCGTAGCGCAGCACTTTCAGCGCATCTCCTTGGCGGCACCTATCGTCAACCTCGTTACAGGTCCGCTCGTGGCCGCGGTCGTGTTGCTCGGACTCGCCGCCACGGCGCTGATGACGATCTCTGCGGCAGCGGCAGCGCCGGTGTTCTCAGTCGCGTGCTGGTGCGCATCGCAGCTACTCAGCATCTGCGACGCCGTTGCGGCCGTGCCGTGGGCGGCGATCGATGTCGTCAGTCCCGGCGTGACGTTGACGGCTGCGCTGACGGCGTTCCCCTTGCTTCTCGTCGCGCGTGTGGGCCGACGCATGCGTCGCGACGTCGTGACCGCAGCTGCGCTCGCGGTTGGATTCCTCGTTGTGGTGTTGGTCGTGGCTGCCTATGGCGAGCGCTATCGCGACGACCGACTCGAAGTACATTTTGTGTCGGTCGGGCAGGGCGACGCCACGATCGTGAAACTGCCCGGCGGTCGGATTCTCGTCGTGGACGGGGGCCGACCCGGTCGAGGCCGCCTCGCCGTTGGCCCATGGCTCGGGCGGCTCGGCGTCCGCCGCATCGACTATTTGGTTGCGACGCATGCGCAGGTCGATCACTGGGGCGGCTTGGTCGAACTCGCCGATCGTTTCGAAGTAGGCGAGTTCTGGTACAACGGCGGCGTCTGTTCGAACGCGCCGTTCTCGCAGTTTGTGGCAACGTTGCGGGCACGCGGCGTGGACATCGTCGATGTCGGCGCGCTACTCGCGCAGCCCGCCCGCGACCGAGCGGCCGCTGCTCGATTGCTGCGTCACTTCGAAGGCGGTGCCTTCGTCGAGGCGCTCGGGCCGCGCGAGGCGGACGGCGCCTGCGACGCGAACGATCGATCCGTCGTTCTGAGTATTCGATACGCCGGGCGTGGAGTGCTGCTCGCAGGCGACCTCGAGGCCGCCGGTGAGCAGCGACTCGTCGGCGTACTGGATCATTCTTCCGAGGCCCGTGCGCGAGCGCCTGGGCCTGTGCCTGTGCGGGGCCGCATGGATGAATCCGCTCGGGCG
The DNA here is from genome assembly GCA_029262375.1 of Deltaproteobacteria bacterium. Lineage (GTDB taxonomy): Bacteria > Desulfobacterota > Binatia > UBA1149 > SPBQ01 > JAJCZM01. The sequence goes on along the minus strand of JAJCZM010000009.1, from coordinate 12,565 downwards.
CTCTCCGAAGATCTTGTGCACGACGTGTTGAAGGCACCGCACCACGGTAGCCGAACCTCGTCTAGCCAGGCGCTCATCGACCGTGTGGAGCCGTGGTTGGCGGTGGCGGGCTGCGGCCTGGGCAATCGATACGGGTTCCCGCACGCTGAGGTTCTAGAGCGCTATCGCGATGCCGGTGTGCTCTTTCTCTCTACGGCACGCCATGGGGCTGTTTCGCTGGCAATAGATGCCGACGGAGTACGCGTCCATACTGCCGAAACGCTTTGACCCCCGGCCCGATTTGCCCGATAAGTAGCTCGCTTGGCGGGCATGAACCGTCGCTCCTACTGTAGTGAAAATCCCATCCGTCAAAGGTTTTCGCGACGTTCTGCCCAACGAAGCGGCAGCTCGTCGTATCCTGATCGAACGCGCGCGCGCCGTGCTCGAAAGCTATGGCTTCGGCGAGATTGAGATCCCTCTGATGGAGCGCGGCGAACTATTCGCCCGTTCGGTAGGAAGCACGAGCGATATCGTTGAGAAGGAGATGTACGCCTTCGACGATCGAGACGGTACGCAGATCGCACTGCGCCCGGAAGGCACGGCATCGGTTGTGCGAGCCTATTTGGAGGCCGGCCTGAGTCGCGCGATGCCGATCGCGAGGCTGTATTACTTGGGGCCGATGTTTCGGCGCGAGCGTCCACAGAAAGGTCGATTTCGGCAATTCACCCAGATCGGTGCCGAGTTTCTTGGACGTGACGACGCAGAGGCCGATGCCGAGACACTCTGCTTGGTCGCCGATATCTGCGAGGTCGCCGGGCTGTCCGGCTATCGCATCGAAGTGAACTCGCTCGGGGACGGCGAATGTCGTCCTGCTTACCGCGAGGCGCTCGTGGAGTTTGGGCGTGCCCGTCTCGCCGACCTCTGCGATGACTGCAAGGCTCGCCTCGAGCGCAATCCACTGCGTCTTCTCGATTGCAAGAACGAGGCATGCTCGGCCGTGACGGCCGATGCGCCGATGATGATCGACCATCTGTGTGAGCCCTGTCGGACGCACCACGACCGTGTTCTACAGCTCGTGGGCGAACTCGGGGTTGAACTGACGCACAATCCTCGGATGGTAAGAGGGTTGGACTACTACTGTCGCACAGCATTCGAAGTAAGTGCCGAAGGCCTCGGCGCGCAAGGTGCGGTCGGCGGCGGCGGGCGCTATGACGGCTTGGTTGCCGAACTCGGCGGCCCGCAGTTGCCCGGAATCGGCTTCGCCTTCGGCCTAGAGCGCATGCAGTTGGCTGCGGGCGACGACCGCCCGGAACTCAATCTGGACATCTTCGTCGCGCCCATGGCGGCCGAAGCGGCCGGTCCGGCAATGGCGCTTGCGCGCCGATTACGCCGCGAAGGTTGGAAGGTCGAGATCGGTGCCAGCGATAAGAAACTGAAGGCGCAACTGAAGCGCGCCGACAAAGTCGGCGTTCGGTACGCCATACTGCTTGGTCCTGACGAACTGGAGTCAGGGCGCGCCACGGTACGCAACTTGGGCGCGCGGAGCGACCACCCCGGCTGCTTTGCGCTCGACGCAACGGCCGAAGAAATAGGGCGCGAGCTCGAGGGAACGAACTAACGTGAAGCGTAGCTGTTACTGCGGGGAACCCCGCGAGTCCGACACCGGCAAAGAACTGATCCTGCAAGGTTGGATCGATACCCGGCGCGATCACGGCGGCGTGATTTTTCTCGACCTGCGCGATCGAACCGGCATCGTACAAGTCGTGTTCGATCCGGATGTCGCCGGTGCCGCTCACGAGTTGGCGCACGGCCTGCGCAGCGAGTTCGTGATCTCCGTGAAGGGGAAGCTGCAGCCTCGCAGTGCCGAAACTATCAATCCGAAACTGCCGACCGGTCACGTCGAACTGATGGTCGAGGAACTCGAAGTCCTCAATCGTGCGAAGCCGTCGCCGTTTGCTATCGACGACGAGGCAACGGTGACGGAAAACGTGCGGTTGACGAACCGCTTTCTCGATCTGCGGCGACCGATGATGCAGCACAACATGCGGGTTCGACACGATGTCTGCCGAATCGCGCGCGACCACTTCAATGCGAACGGGTTTCTCGAAGTCGAAACGCCCATGCTCACGCGCAGCACTCCGGAAGGAGCTAGGGACTATCTTGTGCCGAGCAGGGTGAATCCCGGCTCATTCTTCGCACTGCCGCAGTCGCCGCAGCTGTTCAAGCAACTGCTGATGGTGAGCGGATTCGACCGTTACTATCAGATTGCTCGCTGCTTCCGCGACGAGGACTTACGCGCCGACCGGCAGCCGGAGTTCACGCAGATCGACCTCGAGATGTCGTTCGTCGACTGCGAAGACATCATGGGGCTGGTCGAGCAATTGTTAAAGGATATCTTTAAGGAAGTGCTGGACGTCGACTTCGGCGATTCGTTCCCACGCATGACGTACGCCGAAGCCGTGTCGAGGTACGGCAGCGACCGACCCGATACGCGATTCGCGATGGAACTGGTCGATCACACCGATCTCTTCGCCGAGAGCGGCTTCAAGGTGTTCCGCGGCGCGGTCGATTCGGGCGGTGTCGTCAAGACGATCGTCGTCAAGGGCGGCGCTGAAATGTCGCGCAAGGAAATCGACGACCTCACGGAGACCGCGGTCGAACTCGGCGCGAAGGGAATGGCCTGGATCAAGGTCAACGCCGGCGGTGAATGGCAGTCGCCGATCGTGAAGTTCTTCTCGGATGCTGAGCGCGCCGGGCTGACCGAGCGGGCCGGCCTCGAAGACGGCGATCTCGTCATCTTCGGCGCCGACTCTGAGAAGGGAGTCCACGATGTTCTCGGCGGACTGCGTACGCGTATCGCTGCGGCGCGCGGCCTCATTCCTGAGGGGCGCTACGACTTCCTCTGGGTTACCGACTTCCCGCTTGTGGAGTACAACGAAGAGGACAAGCGTTACTATGCGCTTCATCATCCGTTCACCGCACCGAAAGTCTCCGATCTAGAAAAACTGGAAAGCGACCCGGCCGCCGTCTGCGCCGATGCCTACGACATCGTGATGAATGGAGTCGAACTCGGCGGTGGCTCGGTTCGTATTCATAGCGATAAGGTTCAGAGTCGCGTCTTCAAAGTTCTCGGCATCGAAGAAGACGAGGCGCGAGAGAAGTTCGGATTCCTACTTGAAGCATTGGCCTACGGCGCTCCGCCGCATGCCGGCCTGGCGCTCGGACTGGACCGCTTGGTCGCGATGCTCGTCGGCACCGATTCGATTCGTGACGTGATCGCTTTTCCGAAGACGCAACGTGCCGGTTGTTTACTCACCGATGCCCCCGCGCAGGTCGATGCCGTTCAGCTGCGTGGTCTCGGTATCAAGGTGGACGTGTGAAGATGCAGCGACGCGGAAATTGGTTTGTCGTTGGACTCGGCTGTGTGCTCGGCTGCGTGATCGCCGTTACGACAAGCGGTTGCTCGACGATCGGCGGTGGCGGTGAGCGTGAGATTCGACGCATCGCGATCATTCCGTTCGCATACCGCGGCCCTGATGACTCGGTGGTCTGCACGGTCTGCCCCGACGTGGGCGACGTACAAGAGACCTCGCGCGAGGACGCACTGTTGGTGACTGCGTTCTTTCACGAGGCGCTGACGACGTATCCGCGCCTCTCTATCTTGCCTTTCGAGGCTGTTGACCGACTGCTCGTGCCCGATATGGCAGAGAGTCTCGATCGACTGCAGGTGGCCGAGGACATTGACGCCGTCCTGGTAGGCACGCTCGTGGCGCTTCGCCCTCGTGAAGGTGATCCGCGAAATCCGAGCGCGCGTGGCGGCGCGTCCGTCTACGCCGCGTTGGTCGATCCGCTTACGGAGAACGTGCTTTGGGTAGGAACGCGCGACGGGGTGCAGCAACCGCCGCCGGTAACCGTCGGGCGTGTGCGCGAGATGATCAGTGGAGAGCCGATCCGCTGGCACAGCGATCTCGGACAGGCACAGGTGTACGCCGAACAACTCGTGAAAGAGATGGTGAAGAGTCTCCGCTGAGCGTGTGCGGCGGATGAGAAGGTAGTGTGGCGGCGATCATAGACGGAAAGGCCGAAGCGACGGCCATCAGAGAGAGTCTGGCTGAGCGAATCCGCGCGCGCACGGCTACCGGCGCGCGAGCGCCCGGTCTGGTCACGATCTTGGTCGGCGAAGATCCAGCGTCGCAGGTCTACGTAGGGCGCAAACAACGCGAGTCGAAAGAAGTAGGCATGCTCTCGGAACTCGTGACGCTGCCGGCCAATTCGCCGCAGTCCGAGTTGATCGCTTGCATCGAGAGCTACAACGCACGCATGGACATCGACGGCATCCTCGTGCAGTTGCCGTTGCCGAAAGGTTTTGATGAGGCGGCAGCGATCACGGCGATCGATCCGTCGAAGGACGTGGACGGCCTGCATCCGCTCAACCAAGGTGCACTGTTCACCGGATCCCCGGGAATTCGGCCCTGCACGCCGATCAGCTGTATGCATCTGATCGGAACTACCGGCGTGGATCCCCACGGACTGCACGCCGTCGTTGTCGGAAGATCGGCCTTGGTCGGCAAGCCCGTGGCGATGCTGCTACTCGAGCGCGACGCGACGGTCGTCCTATGTCATTCACGAACATCGGATCTGCGCGCACAGGTCGGTGCGGCCGATATCGTAGTGGCCGCCTGCGGAGTGCCCGAGCTGGTGCAGGGCGAATGGATCAAGGAAGGAGCGGTCGTCATCGACGTAGGAATCAATCGTGTGAACGGAAAACTGATCGGCGACGTCGAGTTTGCCGAGGCAGAGAAACGGGCCGCCTACATCACACCCGTACCCGGCGGCGTCGGCCCGATGACCGTTGCCATGTTGCTCGAGAACACGCTGGCGGCCTGCGTCGCTCGCGAACGCGCGCAGGAGGGGGTCTGACATGGTGAAGAAAACGCCCCTGCATGCGTGTCATCTCGAAGCCGGTGCGCGGATGGTCGAATTCGCCGGTTGGGACATGCCGGTTCAGTACAGCGGAGTCGTCGATGAGCATCGCGCGGTGCGCGAAGACGTCGGCATTTTTGATGTCAGTCACATGGGCGAGATCGAACTTTCCGGGCTGGGAGCCGAAGCCGTCTGTCGCCGATTGTTTGCCAACGATGCGGCCAACCTCGTGCCGGGCAGAGCCCAGTACAGCCTCATCCCCAATGAAGAGGGCGGAGTGGTCGATGACATCATCGTGTATCGCCTCGCCGAAGATCGCTTCCTTGTATGCGTCAACGCATCGAACGCCGACAAGGACTTCGAATGGATCTGTGACCGATCGGCCGGCGAATGCTCGGTCGTCGATCGCAGCGACCAATTCGCGCTGATCGCCGTGCAGGGACCGAAGGCGGCGCGTCTCGTCGGCCAGCTGGTGCCTGAGGCCGCTGAGATGAAGCGATTCTCCTGCGCGGAAGTCGATATCGTCGGGCACGCCGGCATGATCGCCCGCACCGGCTACACCGGCGAGGATGGCTTCGAACTGTTCGTACCGTCGGCTGCTGCCGCTCACGTGTGGAACCGTCTGTTGAAAGACGGCGAATCTCTCGGAGTGCGGCCGATCGGGCTGGGCGCGCGCGATACGCTGCGCCTGGAAGCGGCGCTCCCGCTGTATGGCCACGAACTTAATGATTCGATCAGTCCCTTCGAGGCCGGGCTGGATTGGGTCGTGAAGCTCAATCGGCCGCAGATGACCGGCTACGAGGCACTTGCCCGGGCCAAAAAACAGCCGAGCCGGGTCCTGATGGGGCTGGTGGTCGACAAGGGCATCGCTCGCGAGGGCTGTTCGGTTCTCGCTTCCGGCATTCGCATTGGCGTGGTAACCAGCGGCACGCACAGTCCGACGCTGGGTAGGCCGGTTGCCATCGCGCTGGTCGATCGCGAGGCCGATACCCATGACTTGGCGGTGGATGTACGAGGGAAACCGAGACCGGCGCAGATGACGAATCTGCCGTTCTACGTTCGCGCAGGCGACTAGCCGGTCCCAAGGTAAGAAGCGAAGGCGTTCGGATAGCCGAAGCGAGAAGCGAAGGCGTTCGACGAATAGCAGAGAAAGGAGCCGATACGTATCATGGAGATTCCGAGCAACCTTCGTTACACGAAGGAACACGAGTGGGTGCGGGTTGAAGAAGACGGTACCGTTACCGTTGGTATCACCGACTATGCCCAAGAGCAGCTCGGCGACATCGTCTATGTAGAGTTACCGGAGGTCGGAGACGACCCGGTCTCGAAGGACGAGCCTTTCGCGGTCGTCGAATCGGTCAAAGCAGTTTCGGACGTGTACGCGCCCGTCACCGGCAAGGTGAAAGAGGTCAACGACGAACTGCCGAACAGCCCTGAGGCGATGAATCAGGAGCCGTACGGCGACGGCTGGCTGGTCATCATGGAACTCGAGCACAGCTCGGAGCTCGAGGATCTGCTTTCCCCGGAAGACTACCAAACCCTGCTCAACGAGGTGGCCTAGAGGGATGCGATACATCCCGCACAGTACGAGTGACGTAGAGCGTATGCTCGAAACGACCGGTGTCGCTTCGGTTGCCGACTTATTCGCGAGCATTCCCGAAAGTCTGCGCGAGACCGCCGGTCTGGCACTACCCGACGGTCTTGGCGAGCAGGAAGTCGTCGCGCGCTTGGAAGCCCTCGCGCGTCGCAATCGTGTCCTCGGGACGTTTCAGGGAGCCGGTAGCTACAATCACTTCGTACCTTCGGTGGTGCACCAAGTGCTTTCGCGTTCGGAATTGGCGACGGCGTACACGCCGTATCAGCCGGAAGTCAGCCAGGGCACGCTGCAGATCTGCTTCGAATTCCAGACTTACATTTCAATCCTGATGGGTCTCGACGTCGCCAACGCCAGCATGTACGACGGCGCTTCGGCGCTTGCGGAAGCGGTACTGATGTCTCTGCGGATCGGCAGAAAGCGATCACGCATTCTCATCTCCGACGGCGTTCACCCCGAGTACGCAGCGGTCGTTGAAACCTACCTCGATGGTTTTGGGCGCGGTGTGATCGAGCGCATTCCGCTCGGGCCCGATGGCCGCACCGATCTCGGAAAACTCGAGAAAATGATGGACGGCGATGTTGCCTGCGTCTGTCTCGGCTATCCGAACTTCTTCGGCGTGATTGAGGACCTCGCGGCGGCCTCCGCGATCGCGGCCAAACACAAAGCGATTGCGGTCAGCGCGACCAGCGAGATGCTCGCGCTTGCGCTGCTGAAGAGTCCTGGTGATTGCGGCGTAGATATCGCGGTGGCCGAAGGCCAGAGTTTGGGACTACCGATGAGCTATGGCGGTCCCGGTGTCGGGTTGTTCGCAACCAAGCGAGAGCACGTACGTCAGATGCCCGGGCGCTTGGTCGGCGAGACCGTCGACGACGAAGGTCGACGCGGTTACGTCCTGACGTTGGCGACCCGCGAGCAGCACATCAGGCGCGAGAAGGCGACGTCGAACATCTGCACGAACCAAGGACTGGCAGCCGTTGCCGCCACCGTGTTCCTCGGCCTTGCGGGTAGACGCGGTCTTCGCGCGCTCGCTGCAGTCAACGCCAACCGCGCGGAAGAGGTCGCCTCTCGACTGGAGTCCGAAGCCGGATTGCGGCGTGTTTTTTCGGGACCTGTCTTCAACGAGTTCGTCGTCGATGAGCCCGGCGGCGATTGGTTCGCCGATGCGGTTGAGCACGGCGTCGTTCCCGGCGTTCGACTTGGAGAGATGTTTCCCGACCGGCCCGAAATGGCCGGGCGACTGTTGGTCACCGTGACCGAGTGCAACACCACGGACCAGATCGATACCTTGGTGCGATCGCTCGCAGCCAGGAGAGCGGCGTGAGCTTGACCGAGAGGAAGCCTGAACTCGAGGCGCCGATCTTCGAGAAGTCCGGTGTCGGTCGCGTGGGGTATCATCCGAGTGCGGCCGCAGATGCCTGTGAACCGCGCCTCGACGCCTCGCTGTTACGCGACGACCTCGATGGTTTTCCTGAACTCAGCGAGCCGGAAGTCCTGCGCCACTACACGCGTCTGTCGTCGCTCAACTTTTCAGCCGTCACGAATTTCTACCCGCTCGGCTCGTGCACGATGAAATACAACCCCATCGTGAACGATCGTATGGCGTCGCTTCCAGGGTTCTGCGGAATTCATCCGTATGCGCCGACCGAGACGGTTCAAGGTGCTCTCGAGCTGATTCGTGACCTCGAGCACTGGCTCGCCGAGATCAGCGGACTCGGTGCCGTGTCGTTGCAACCCGCCGCTGGTGCGCAGGGCGAGCTTACGGGCATCAAGATCATACGCCGTTGGCATCTGGCACAGGGGAACGCGCGTTCGAAGATTCTCATTCCCGAGAGCGCGCATGGCACCAATCCGGCCAGCGCGGCGCTGAGCGGTTACGATGCCGTCGTCATTCCTACCGACGAGCGCGGGCTGATGTCGGCCGACTCGGTCAAAGCCCTACTCGACGACGAAGTCGCTGCGCTGATGGTAACCAACCCGAGCACGCTCGGTTTGTTCGAAGTCGAGATTGCCGAGATCGCGAAGGCCGTGCACGACGCAGGCGCGCTGGTCTACATGGACGGCGCCAACATGAACGCGCTCATGGGCAAGGCGAAGCCGGGCGACATGGGCGCTGATATTTTGCAGTTCAACCTGCACAAGACGTTCTCGACGCCGCACGGCGGCGGGGGACCGGGAGCGGGACCGGTGGCGGTACGCCGAGACCTCGAGAAGTATTTGCCGGGGCCGCGCATCGCCGAGAAGGCGAGTGCGGCTGAGAAACAAGGCTTGCTCTACTGGGATGCGGATCGCCCGGACTCGGTCGGTAAGGTTCGCTCGTTTTACGGCAACTTCGGAATTCTCGTGCGTGCATACACGTACATGCTGGCCTGCGGTGGCGATGGACTCACCGAGATCACCGAGAAGGCGGTGCTCGCGGCGAACTACATCCGCGCAGGGCTTGTCGGTCGCTACCACCTCCCGTACGACACGGCGTCGCTGCACGAGGTGGTATTCACGGATAAAGTTCAGAACGCGCATGGCATCAAGACTCTAGATATCGCCAAACGTTTGCTCGACTACGGATTCCACGCCCCGACGATCTATTTTCCGCTCGTGGTCGCTGGAGCGATCATGATCGAGCCTACCGAGAGCGAGAGCGTTGAGACGTTGGACGCCTTCATCGATGCCATGCTGCGCATCGCCGATGAGGCAGAGAACGATCCTCAGCGTCTACACGATGCCCCGGAAACCACGCCTTTGGCCCGTTTGGATGAAACCCGCGCAGCCCGCCATCCCGTGTTAACATGGAAGCGAGCGTCAGAAGATATAGATGATGAGCGGGATTCGCAGAGCGCGCAGCCTGAAAAGGGCGCCTAGCCCGAAAGGGGCATCGACGGTTAGCGCCCTCGATGACGATCCACCATTGCTGGCTGGCCGTCGCCGCAACATTCGTCTATATTCGCCTCACGCATGTGGGGAAATCCTACAGTAACGCTCGAGCTTGCCATGTTCGGATTGGGTATCACTGAGCTTCTCATCATCCTCGTCATCATTCTTGTGATGTTCGGGGCCGGCCGTATTCCCGAAGTCTTTGAAGGACTGGGGCAGGGCATCAAGAACTTCCGTAAGGCCGTCCAGGCTCCGGATGAAATCGATGTTACCCCTCAGGATGAAAAAGAGGACGAGGATGGCCCGGGAAAGGCTCCGCCCAAGCAATCCTGAGAACGACCTCCTCGGCCCCGGCTCCGATGTCGGGAAAGGCTACCTGGCAATCGATCGTGCGGCCGGGCTCCAGCGCAGCTAACGAAGGTATCAGTTCTTGCAACGTATCGAGTTCTTCTACGGGCAAACGCCCGAGCAGGCGCCGCGATACCGCTCCGCCGCAGACGACGCTTCGAGTGCGCAGCGGCGTGCCTTGCCCCTGCGCCTGAGCGTCGACAATCACTTTACTCAGCGGAACCAGCGCGTCGTTCACGACCGTCGCTTCGGCCACGAGTGTACGGGTTTGGTCCGCCAGGTTCGTGTACCAGGCGCGACTGGAAACGATACGAAGCTGAGAGGCCAACCCGGCATCGGCTGCGAGCGTAGCCCGCGTCGAGGGCAGGGGGATCCGCTGCAGCATCTCGTCCGTCCAGGCGTGATCGCGCGCCATGTAGACGGCGAGCAGCCCGTAGAACGTGACGAGCGCGCCCAGCATGATTGCCGCCGTCCATACAGGGGAGCGTTCGCTGAGCTTGGGAAATACCGTGCGTGGTTCGGGGGCCATGGTTCGATCGTCTCTGACAGAATTCTAGGGGAGCAGGGCACACGATGATAGAGCCACGCGTGCAGCGTCCGATGGCTGAGTTGAGTGTGGTCTTGCCCGCATACAATGAGGCGGAGAACTTGGTGGCCGTCATCGAGGACGCCGGCCATCATCTTCGCTCCCTATGCATCGATCACGAGATCGTCGTCGTCGACGACGGCAGCACCGACGACACGCAATCCGTGCTGGCCGCTATTTCACCCGCTGAGCCTCGACTGCGCAGCGTGGTCCACCCGATCAATCGCGGCTACGGTGCCGCGCTTCGCACCGGGGTGGAGGCTTCGCGCGGTCGCTTCATTCTCTTGAGCGACGGTGACGGGCAGTTCCGCATGGAGGACCTGTCTTCCCTGTGGCGCTACCGCGAGTCGGCCGACGTTGTACTGGGCTACCGCAATCCGCGTCATGACCCGTTCGCCAGGCGAATGGCGGGCTGGCTCTACAACCGTGTGTTCGTACGCGCCATGCTAGGAGGCCGCTTTCGCGACGTGAACTGCGGCTTCAAGCTCTTCTCGCGTGACGTGCTGGCCGACATGGAACTGCAATCGACAGGCGCGCTCATCAGTGCCGAGTTGTTGACGCGCGCGCGGTTAGGCGGGGCGAGTTTCGTCGAGGTCGCTGTTCGTCACTTCCCGCGCACCGCGGGCAGTGCCACCGGACTTCTGCCACGAGTAGTTCTCAAGATGCTCGGAGAGTCGGTTCGTCTACGCCAGCGCATCCTGTCTACCAGGGCGACGCGCGCAGCCCGGACGAAGGGGAAGAAGGCGGGCACCGGCTTGCCCGCGGAAGTCGATGCGGTAGAATCCGCCTCGGCTTGAGAAGGCCTAACTGCGAAAGTGGCGGAACTGGCAGACGCGCAGGATTCAGGTTCCTGTGGCCTCACGGCCGTGGGGGTTCAAGTCCCCCCTTTCGCACCAACTTTTCTCACATCGACGGGGTGCGAGACCTTCGCGCCCCGTCGTCGATCTTCCAGCGCGGCCGCGCGGCGGCGCTATAGCCCGGTAGGGCGATAGGGGAGCAAGCGCCGTGGCTATCGACGCCGATCAATACCGCAAAATCATCGGATCGTTTGCCACCGGCGTCACCGTCGTGACGACGAACGTGGACGGCAACTACCACGGCTTCACGGCCAACGCCGTGACCTCCGTGTCACTCGATCCGATCCTTCTCCTCGTCTGCGTCGACAAGAATGCGCGCGCGCTCGAAGAGCTACGCCAGGCTACTGCGTTCGGAGTAAGTATCTTGGGCGAGAGCCAAGAAGGTATCTCGAACACGTTCGCTACGCGCGGTGACCCCGAAGGCGGCACGCTGCGAGGGCTCGAGTTCTCTCAGGGGGAAACCGGCGCACCGCTGGTTGGCGGTGCCATTGCGCAGCTGGAATGCGAGATGGGCGAGCATTTCGAAGGCGGCGATCACATCATTGTGATGGGGAAGGTCGTCGGCGGCGAGATTCTTTCCGACGAAGGGCCGTTGCTGTACTTCCAGGGCAAGTATCGGCGAATTGCCTAACCATCCGGTAAGCCGGCTACGCGGTGCCGATTCGATCGCCGCCGAGCCGACGATCGAATCAGCCCGCTCACTTTAGCTCGAGAAGCTGGCGAACGCGTCGATCACGGCCTGCGGCGCCTGCACCAACTCAATCAGAACGCCTTCGCCGCCGATCGGCAACTCCTCGTTGCCCTTCGGGTGCACGAAGCAGATGTTGTGGCCGCTTGCGCCTTTGCGAATTCCACCCGGGGTAAAGCGCATGCCCTTGTTGCCCAGCCACTCGACGGCGGCATCGAGATCGTCGATCCACAGTCCCACGTGGTTGAGGGCCGGATCGTGGACCTTGGGCTTCTTCTCGGGGTCGAGCGGCTGCATCAGATCGACCTCCACTTTGAGGGGGCCTGAGCCTGCGACGGCGATGTCTTCATCCACGTTCTCTTTCTCGCTCTGGAAGTCACCTTCTAGAGAGAGGCCTAGGGTGTCTACCCACAGGCGGCGAAGCGCCATCTTGTCCAGGCCGCCGACTGCAATCTGCTGAATCCCGAGTACCTTAAACGGTCGATCGCTCACGTTTGTTCTCCTGACGAGGGCGTATGCGCCAATAGTCGCGGCGGCTGCGGATCCGCCGAATGTGCGCGAATCTAACTACCAGCGCTGCGAATCTCAAATCGCGTTGGTGTGGATGGTTGGCGCGCGGCTCCTTTGGGCGGTTCGGCGGGGAGTGAAAGGAGAGAGGCGCCCCTGCTTCGAGTGCTCGCTCCGGGCGCGTCGCTGAGGGGGGCTGCGGTGGTTCTGGG
>JAJCZM010000008.1 GCA_029262375.1 Deltaproteobacteria bacterium | reverse complement strand
TCTTGAGGTCAATTTTATGAGATACATCGCACTACTACTCTTCATCGTCTTCGGGCTCGCGTCGACGCAGACCGCGTGGGCACAAGCGGGCGGCCAGGCCACCGAAGCGCTGAACTACAGCCTCATCGATCTCATCCAGTTCGGGGGGTGGGTCGGCTACATCATCATGCTCTTGTCGGTAGCGGCGGTCGCGCTCGTCGTCGAGTATTCGCTCTCGATTCGCATGAAGACCCTGGCGCCGGACGAAGAGGTCGAAGAGCTGACTAAGCTCGTCGCCGAGGGTTCCTACGACCAGGTCACTGACAAACTCGGTGAAGGTAGCAGGTCGTTTCTCACGACTGTGGTAGCTCGCGGCGTGCGCGAACATGATCGAGGCTACGATGCGGTCGTCAAACACATGGAAGACTCGAGCGACGAACAGACCGGACGCCTGCTCCGCAAGATCGAGCATCTCAATCTCATCGCGAATATCTCTCCGATGCTCGGCTTGCTCGGCACCGTGATGGGTATGGTTTCGTCGTTCAATCAGATCTCCGTATCCGTCGGAGGCGTAGATCCACGTCGGCTTGCGAGCGGCATCTTCGAAGCCCTCATGACCACAGTCATGGGATTGATCGTCGCCATCCCCGCGCTGTATGCCTACGGTATCTTCCGCAATCGCGTCGATGCCGTCGTGGCCGACGCAGCAGCCAAGGCCGAGAACATCGTCGAACCTCTCAAGAACGGGGGCGGACCGCGGGCATGAGGTCGGCGCGCTCCATACGCGGCCGTTCGGTCTCCTTCAAGATCACGGCGATGATCGACATGACCTTCCTGTTGATCACTTTCTTCATCATGTCGATTCGGTTCGGACAGGAAGGTGACGAGAAGATCACGCTTCCAAGCGCCGACCAGGCGACCGAAGTAACGGAGCAGCGAGTCGAACTCATCACCGTCAACGTTACGAAAGAAGGCCTGTATCTCATCAACGGAGTCGAACAGAGCGCGACCGACTACCTGCGCTACGTGCGCGCGCGTAAAGAAGAAGGCGACGCACTCGAGATCGTCGTGCGCGGCGACAAGTCGAGTGAGTTCTCCGCCGTCCAACGCGTGATGCGCCTCACGGCCGAGGCCGGGATCAGCGACGTCAGTCTTGCCGCCCTGCAAATGGGCGAAGCCACGGGAGACCAATAAATCGTGCGCGTGTCGAGTAGAGCCAGACCGGGGTCCGGATCAGGAGAGCTTCAGATGGCTCCGTTGATCGACGCTGTCTTCCTGTTGCTCACGTACTTCCTGTTCACCATCTCGTTGGCCACTGTCGAAGGACTATTGCCGTCGGAACTCGCGCTCGGCGATTCCTTCGATCAAGAAAAGCTGGAACTCGACGAGCCGAAGAAAGAGGTCGTGGTTCGTGTCGTTCAAACCGGCGCGCGCGTTCAGTATTTCGTCGATGACTGGCCTTCATCCAGTTACGAAGACGTCTCTCAACACATCGGCAAACTCCCCCCCGAATCGATCGTCGTCCTCGACGCCGGCGCAACGGTTGCCTACGAGCACGTCATCCGCGTGTACAACCGCTGCCTGCAGGTGGGCGTCGAGAAAGTCGTTTTCCCACTCACCTCTGGTTCTCAAACCGCCCCCAGAACATGATGCGTACGGTTGTAAGAATCCTTCTTTCGAGCGTCGTTGCCGTTTCGGTATGCGCCGCACTCGCCGGGCCCGCGCTCGCTGAGTCCATCACGTCGGCAATCTCGGCGGTACGGTCGAAAAACGCGCAGTTGGCCGCCGGTGCGTGGAACCTCGACGCCGAGCGTGCACTCGTTGAACGGCTCGACACGGTAGCCGATCAGTTTCACGATCTCGCAGCTTCCGGCACCACGCTCACCACGACGGCGCGCTCGCTCATAGGACTGATGGAGCGTATCCGCGCGCGCTACACTGACGTACTCGACGAGATTCAGGCAGAGATCATCCGCATCGACGGAGATCTTGAAGCCGCGCAGGACAGCGAACGCTGGCAACAGAACGAACTTCTCTCAATGCGTGTTCTCTATCGCTTGAACTGGATTCGTTACGAGTCCGCCATGCGATTCGAAAGCGATACGGCCAAACGCAAACGCCTGCTGGACCAATCGGCGCGCGGTTTCGAAGAATTCATGGGTTCGGACAACGTCTCGCTGACCGTGGAAGTCTTGCTCGGGCACGGACTCGCGACGAAGGCGATGCGCCGTTACGAGACTGCCATCGCCGACTTCTCTGCCGCCCTGGAGGTCGCGAAGGACCCAGCCATGATCACCAGGCTGCGTATCGGTTTGGTCGAGGTCTATCTTTCAACGAAGCGAGGCGCAGACGCACTTACCGAAACCGCGCGTTTGATGGCGACCAAGCCGAAGGGGGAAGCACGCGCACAAGCGTTGTTCCTACGCAGCAAAGCACTGCTTCTCGCTCTCGACCGGCAAGGCGAAGGTGCGACGCGAAAAAAATACATCTCGGAGTGTGCACTCCACCTCGAAGAGCTTTATGGCCGCGGTGCCTACTGGGAACAAAAGGTCGTCCAACTCGTTGACGCGGGCACCGTCAGTCCAGATGAATGGGCGCAGATGTCGCGCAGCGAGTTCGTTTCCTGGTTGGTGGCCGACTCGCTACGGCGACGCGACGAATGCGATCGCGCGATCGACCTGTACTCCGCCTTGATCGACTCCAAGCGCTTCCGCGCCGAGGCGCTGTACGGAAGCGGATCCTGCGCGTTCTACCGCGGACGCTACGCGGACGCTCTCAGTTTCCTCGGTTCCTATCTCGAAGAGAACGCCGAAGGACAGCACGCAGAACAGGCAATCTATCTTCGATTCAAGGGTTCGGAATCGCTCTATGTAGCCGCCGCCGACGATGCACGTGACCTGGCGGAGACGCGCTACATCGATCATCTGAAAGCGTACCTGGATGCGGCGCCGGACCACGCTCAGGCGTTCGAAGCCTGGTTCCGCCTAGGAGATTGGCATCGCGAGAAGGGATCCTACATCGAATGCGCCGAAGCGTTTACGAACGTCAAGCCTGAGACCATGCTTTCGCTAAAGGCCTCGTACCTCGCAGCGCAGTGTTATGTGGAGGCCGTATTGGCCGTGCCCGAAGAAGACGAGGCACCTGTAGAGCTCGTGCGCACGGCGATCGTTGCACTCGACGAATTTCTCTCGGCCGCGCGCGGCCCGGACGACACAGCACCCTCAGATGTAACAATGTCGCTACGAGCCAAAGCCACGGTGATGGCGGCGTCGATCGTGACCAAGGCCGGTGCGGGCTCGATGCAGGATCGCCTGCAGCGCCTCGCTACTTTCGAGAAGGATTTCGGCAAAGCCGGTGAGTTGCTTCCGGAAGTGCTTTCACTACGCATCGTCGCGCATCGCGCGCTAAACGACCTCGACGCGGCCGGCCAGCAGTTGGAACGCCTCCTCTCGCTCGACGGCGCCGAAGCCTACCGCCGCGGGTCGCTGAAGAAACTGGGCATAGTATTCCTGAAAGAAGCCGCGCTACGCGATGAGCGCGGTGACAGCGCAGCAGCACGCCGAAGTCGTACTGTCGCACTTCGCGTTTATGAACGACTTCTCGAAGACACCCAGACCGACAGCACCGAGACCGATGAACCGTTGGTCGGTCTGCAAAACTTGGTAGACGATCTTCGCGCGCAGCTATCGGCGCCGAACCCGTAGCCCGGGCGGTATTATTGCTCGGGCGGGCGTCCGACTCCGGCTTCTTCGAGTTTCTTGAGAATTGCGAGCGGCTTGAAGTCTCGCTCGTCTCGACTGCGATAGTTCTCAATGCTGCGCATCAGCCCCATGAGCTGAAACCGTTGCGCGTTCGTCTCTGCAACTGCCCCAAGCGATTTCAATAGCTCGACCGAGTAAGGCTGATCGCCAAGCTCCTCGAGAAGCGTCGGCGCACCGCGCGCTATGAACGCGTCGAGGGTATCGGGATTGTCTCTGACCTGTGCGAGCACGGCGTTCACGGCGTGCGTCCGTGACTTCTCGTCCTCACTGGTGAGTGCGCGGGAAACCACGTCCTCGCGAAGACCGAAGTACGCCGTATTCTCAGATGCGTCATCAAAACGATTTCCGGACACACTCGCCTCGGGACCCATGACACGCAGCCATGCAATGCGCACGCCGTCTTTACCATCGCGTTTCAGGCCGACCATGTAGCTCTCTTCTCGCAGCAACCGCGCTAGTAACTTGTCCATGGCCACCCCCTCCTGTTTGATCGCGACGGGTCGATCCGTTGCCGCGAAGCCCAGGAGATTCACCGACGCCTTTCGACAAAGCTCGATGACGATCTCGTGCAGCGAACGATCTGTCTCGCGAATAGTGACGACCTGGTTTTCGTCGACCACGAGCAGCGTACGCGCAACTTGATCACCCGCGGTTGCAGCCGGAACGCCGAACACACAGGTAGGCGCAATCACCAGTAGCATGGCGCGCACGAAACCAGCGGCAAGTTCGCGTGCATTACGACAATCGCTGAGCTGGTTCATCGTCACTAGAACTCGACCAAGAATCCTTCGGTTTCACCGGTAGCGGAATCTATCATGAGAATCCGAGCCCGATCGTACTGCGCGAGCGGGAAGTACAGAAATCCCTCCACCGTCTCGCCCGGCCCGAGTCGCTTGGCACGCACCGCACGCGAGGGAATGACTTTGACGGCTCGACCGACGTCGCCCAGCTCACTGGGCGCGAGCGCATCGCCTGGACCGGTCGCATCACTGGCCTGTGCACCCTTGAGCCCAAGCGCAGCAAGGTTTGCGTCTTTCAGAATCGCGATCGCTCGATCACTGGACAGCGCCTTCGCACGGTCTCGCGATCCGGTACGGCGCAGTACTACATCGCGCGGGTCGAACTCATAGGCGCGACGCGTCCCATTGGTGACGTCGATGCGCACCGGGAGGATACCTGCGGCACCGAGATTGGCTTCGAAGTCGAGGAGCGTCGCATAACCGCGTACCGGTTCGAGTCGAACCCGTACACCAACGACCTTCTCGCGCGGCGCTGCCGCTGTGGAATTCGAACTACCCGACGAGGTCGGGCTGGCTGCGGATGCGCGCGTAGACGACGACTGCCCGGGGCTGTCTCGCTTGACGAGTCTGCCTGTCCCGCGGCCATCGCGCTCTACCGCCAGGCCGGCACGCCCCGTGATGGAAAGAAAGATTCCGCGTTCGAACTCGTCGCCTCCCAAGCCCGATTGGTTCGCGGCGATGTGTACTCCATCCGACTCACAGCGCAGCTTCACCGTTCCGTCCATACGACCACGGTTGTCGGTACGCGTCGCGCTGATGTAACCGGGAGAACCGGGCTTCGCGACGCCGAGGCCCGTAACGGTCATCCGCATGCCGAGTACCGCCTCGTGAATCATTCGGTTCGCTTCTTCGCATCCGATCTCGGCGGTATGGATCTCGTAGCTCTTCGCCACGGACGTGCATGACGACAACACGGCCGCGCACCACACTGTCTGCACGAGAAAGATCGCCGAACGCGCGCAGACGCTGCGCAGAGTCTTCATGTCGCAGACCATAGCCCGGATACCCGGCGGTTGGTACATGCACGCCCGATCATGGGCCGGCCCTGAGATGACGATGCCGGACGGTCTATCGCACCGTCAACGCGGACGCGCTTGAACGAGTAGCAGGAGATTCTCCGATACGGCGGTCGCATTGAGCAACGCGACGGTGACGAACGCCGGCTCTAGCAGCCATCGCGTAAGTTCGATCCCGGGCACAACGGCCACTCCCCCGAGCAGCGCGAGAATGTAGTTGAATACGCCCGCGCTGTGGCCGCGCGTAGAGGGGGCAAGGGCGACGCCCAGACGGTTGCAGACAGCCCAGCGAATCAAATACATGCCGAACGCACCGACCAAACACCCCAGCGGTAGCCAGTTGGCGTGCTCCGAGTAGCGCGTGGCGCTTCCCAAAGTCGGGTGGCTCCATATCTCCTGAATCGCGAAACCCGCGAAGCACATCGTCAGAAACGCAAAATCGCAAAGGTTGTCGATGAGGCGACCGAACATCGATGCGGTGCCCGAAGCGCGTGCGATCTTGCCGTCGAACCAGTCAGCGGCCGCAGCACCGACGACCGCTGGAAGTACGAGCCACGATTGCGACGAATCGATGAGCTCGACCAATACGATCGCGCCCAACAGTACCCGGCTCAGGCTCAGGTAGTGTTGGGTTTGAAGTGCCATACTATCTCGGAACGCTGTCCCAGCAGGCGAAGTGTCCGCCTCCGAGACGCTGCGGCGGCGAATCGTCCACCAGCGACTGTATGTAGACGCTGCTGTCGCCCTCGAGCTGGTCGATGCCATCTTCGGCCATGTGCCCGGCAAACACCACACTGTTGCCGTCGGCCGAAATGATCGGGTGCGACGCAGCGAACTGGTCAAAGAACCAACAGAAGTAGACGAGTTCGCGGGTGGGGTAGAAGCGCGAATCGAGCGTCTTGCGCATTCCCAAGACGTCCATGACCGACCATTCCATGCCGCCTTCGTCATTGAACGATATGGTCACCAGGCGCTTTCCGTCGGGCGTCCAGAAAAAACCCACGACGCTATCGTCACAGACAACGGTACTTACGCCTGTTCGCACATCGACCAGGTTCACGCCCGTGAACATGTGCGGCGTCTCGCCGAGTGCCTGTGAATGCGCCAGGTATCGACCGTCGGGTGACCACAATAGAGCGCTGTGGCCCTCCACTGGATGCACGATCTCGGAGACGCCGTCATCCATGCGGTAGATCGCCAAACACTCGGTACGTCCGTCGCTGGCGTCGACGTAGGCGAGCCGGCGTCCGTCTGGAGACCACGCGGGCGTGCGGAATTCACCGGGAATCAGCTGGGCGACCTCGCGGCAGTCATCCTTGGTGTCGTAGATGGCGAGGCGAGCGTCCTCATAGACGGACCGGCTACCGCCCGTGTGAACCGCCAGATAGCCATCGGCAGGGCTCCACGACCAGAAAAGAGGCGAGCCGGTGTCGAGAACGACTGTCTTACCGGGATCGTTGATCGTCGCTAGTTCAAGACGCAGCCCAAGATCGTCCTGGAGAAGGAGCGCGATGCGGCTCGAATCCGGCGACCAGCTCTCGCAAATGGGAGCGGCGCCCGACATTCGCCATATTTCATGCATGGTTACGCCATCTTGAGCGACAGCGTACAAACCTGCCTCGGGAGAATCTCCCGGACGAACCCCGAAACACGCAACCAGGCGCCCATCGGGGGAATAGGAAGGCCAGACATAGTATAGCCTGCCCGCCGAATCTGACTCGTCCCAACCCCAGGTGAGCCGTTGGGACTCTAGTGTGCGCCCTGTCTGATACAGGTCGCCGTCATCGCCTACATAGACGAGCCGACAAGACCCACTCCGCTTCTCCACCGCGTGAACCTCCACAACCACCGCCGGCGCGAACCAACGTCACGCCGCTCCACCACAATCCTCGTTCCCGCATCGACTTGAACGTCATTCGAACACGCATAGCTTCAAGCGAATACGCATGACTTCAAGCTCGATTTAGGTTCCACCGCCGGACTCAACATCGATCCGAGATTTGCGAGCTGCGTTCTTCCTGAGAAGCACGTAGAGCGCACCCTCTCCCCCATCACACTGACGCGCTGTCACGAAGGCGAGCACACGACGTGTGCTCGGCCCCCGTGCGAGCCACTCCGGAATACCGGCTCGCAAGACACCGACCTGGCGCGGCGAATTACGACCCTTTCCCGTAATGACAAGTACACAGCGCTCTCCT
Organism: Deltaproteobacteria bacterium; assembly: GCA_029262375.1. Classification (GTDB taxonomy): domain Bacteria; phylum Desulfobacterota; class Binatia; order UBA1149; family SPBQ01; genus JAJCZM01. The sequence continues at coordinate 253,959 of JAJCZM010000008.1, read as the reverse complement.
CGACGTTGACAGTCAGTCAGGAACTCATCGACCGTCTGCTTGGCATCGTCCAGCGCCATGCCGTGTAGGTCAACATGGGAACGCACCGCGAACACTCCGTTCGCAAGTTTGTCGATCGTTTCTTTGCTTACCGACTGACAAGCCCCGCGAAGGTACTGATCGGAGAAACGCACGTCGAAGTTACTGTCGTCCATCACGTCGTCGGGGTCGACATCGTGCGCACGCAATCTGACCGTTTCGTTCGGCTTGGGAGTGTGCGCTACTTCACGACCACGTGCAGTGATCGGTTGCGCACCGTGCATTGCATGGCGGAACGCATCGTCGTCGCTCAATGGTTTTGAATCCGAGTTGTCGGCAGTGTGTTTGTCGGACGACGATTCTTTCGTTCGCGCCGTTCGTTCGCGCAGGCGCTTGCGCAATTTCTTGGCGTTGTCCGCGAACGGATTATTGAACGGCTTGTCTTTCGACGGTGCGCTCTTCTTCTTGCCGGCCATATTCTAGAGACTGCCCTTGTCGGTACGCCTGTGCGCGCGACCTCGGCAGCATACCCGCGCAACGTTCGCTGCCGCAAAGTCGTCACCGGCGCCGTGATGTGCGATGAGAAGACCGCCTGGCTATGATGCGTTGCGCAGCGCAATGCAGGCCGGCACCGACCGCAGCAGGAAACCGGAACAGGAGCCCCAGATCATGAGCGAGACCGCGACCGTATCACTGTTCATTCCGCAGGTGGCCAGCTCCTACGCGGACGTCAGAGAGCGCGCCAAACTAGCGGAAAGGCTTGGATATCAAGGATATTGGGTCGTCGACCACGTCATCGCCGGGGGCGCGCCGGACCTCGATTTTCTCGAGGGATGGACCACCGTAGCCGGCCTTGCCGAGGCCACCGAGCGGCTGCGCATCGGCGTCCTGGTAACCTGCAATTCGTTTCGCCATCCAGGTCTGCTGGCCAAAGCCGTGACGACCGCCGATCACATCAGCAACGGCCGCGTTGAACTCGGAATGGGCGCCGGCTGGATGAAGGAAGAGTACGACGCCTACGGCTTCGGGTTTCCTTCGATCGGTGTGCGCCTGGCTCAGCTAGAAGAGTCGCTCGAGGTCATCACCAGTTTGTTCACCAACGAGCGTACAACCTTCAATGGCAAGCACTACACGTTTCGCGACGCGCCCTTCGCACCGAAGCCTGTGCAAAGCCCGTTGCCGATCACGATCGGCGGCGGCGGCAAGCGCGTCCTCATGCGTCTGGTGGCAAAGTACGCACAGACCTGGAACTGCTCGATGCCTACCGTTGCGGAGATCGCGGAACATCTCGATGCGTTGCGTCGACATTGCGACGCGATCGATCGCGACGCCTCCGAGATCTTGATCAGCGAACAAGCCGCGGTGGTGATGGGAAGTGACGAGGACGATTACAAGAAGCAGCGCGAGTTGGCAGAACTGATGATTGGCAGCTTCGTAGACATCGACGAGATGGCCGTCTGCGGAACGCCGGAACGCATCACAGAGATCCTGCGCGCGAAGCTAAGTACCGGCGTACGCGACTTCACGATCGTGTTCGGTGACTACGGCACGCCCGAAACGCTCGCGCTATTCGCCGAACGTGTGCTTCCGCATCTCGAGATCTGAACACACGCGTCGTCATTTCTACCGGGCTACTTGCGCGCGGCGGCTTCAGCCGCGCGTTTCGCTGCCGCGGTCTCGGCCTGCAGATACTCGATGAACTTCTCGACTGCCGGGCTGAAGTGCTTGCCGGTACGATGAATGATGCCGATAGGACGCGTGAGATCTCGATCCGCCAGCTCGATCTTCACGAGCGACCCTGAGTGCACCTCGTGCACGCATGCCTTCTCGGGAATCACGGCAATACCGGCGCCTACTTCCACCAGGCGCTTCACCATTTCGATATTATCGAGCTCGGCGACGTACTGGACGCTGATTTCTTTCTCCGCGAACAGCCGATCGAGGGCCTGCCGCGTGGGGATACCTTTCTCAAAACCCACAAATTTCTCGCCATCGAGCTCGGTGACGGGAACTTCGACGCGCTCACTGATCGGATGGCTGGGGGCGCAAACGACGACCAAGCGATCGGTGCGAAAATCCAGCACCGTAATCTGGGCACGGGCAGTCGGATAAGCGACGATCCCCAGATCAACGTTACCGCGCAGGACCTGCTCGTAGATGTGGCTGGCTCGGTCGTACTCCAGGTAGACGTTTACGTGAGGGAAGTCGGCAAAATACGACTTCAGGGGCTCCGATAGCTCGTACAGGCCCACGCTGTGGACCGTCCCGACCCGAATGCTACCCGTGATCACGTTGCTCAGGCCCTGGAGCTGCGCCTCCATCTCGTTGAAAACATGCAGCATTTCCCGGCTGGCGCGATGCAGTATCTCACCGGCCGCCGTTGGGCGGACACTGCCGCGCTTCCTATCCAGGAGACGCTTTCCGTAGCGCTCCTCGAGCCCGCGAATCTGCTGACTCACAGCCGACTGGGTGATGAAGTTCTGCGAGGCTGCCAGAGAAAAGCTCTGGTTCTCAACCACATCACAGAAGATCTTTAGCGTTTCGATATGCATGCGTGCTTACCAGCCGTTCATTAACGATTTTGAAGTTCGTTTGCCCATACAGAATCTGGGCTTATGAGAGTGCCAAGACGCAAGCAAATGCTAATCGTCGGATGAAGAATCGCTTCTCTGTGCAGCCGCTTTCGCCGGCCGCGTTCACCTGCCGGCCTCACAGTGGTAAAAAGTAACCCATGCCTCAATCACCCCTGAGAGTTGCCCTGCTGATGGGCGGAATATCCGGCGAACACTCGATTTCGGTGCGGTCGGCTGCCGCCGTGAAACCGGCAATCGAACAAGCCGGGCACGAGGTGATCACCGTCGGGATCACCAAGAGTGGTCGATGGCTTCTCGGCGACTACGACAGCCTACTCGAGCGCGCCCGAACCGAACTCGTGGAGGTCGCCGAGGATTCCGGAATCCCGGTCGTCCTCGCGCGCACTGACGCGGGCGCACAGTTCATGCACACGGGCGCCTCGCCCGTGAGCCACGCTGCGCTCGGCACCGTCCTCGATGCGGCCTTCCCCGTCACCCATGGCCCCGGAGGCGAGGACGGCACGCTACAAGGCCATCTGGATACCATTGGGGTCGCCTACGTAGGCGCCGGCGCGCGCGCATCGTCCCTCGCCATGGATAAGCTGGCCATGAAGACGCTGTGCATGGGTGCGGAGCTTCCACAGGTCGAGTTCATTTCCGCAGGCAACGACAGCCCGGGCGAGGTCGAAGCGCTCATTCGCCGCACCTTCGGATTCCCTTGTTTCGTCAAGCCCGCGAACCTCGGCTCCTCGGTCGGCATCACCCACGTCGAGAAGCCGGAGCATCTCCCGGATGCGCTCGCGGAAGCGCGCCGATGGGACCGACGTGTCATCGTGGAGCGTGCGATTGATGCGAGAGAGATCGAGATTGCCCTGCTGGGCAACGAAGCGCCGGAGATCTCTGCACCCGGCGAGATCGTGATGGGGAAAGGCTTTTATGATTTCGACAGCAAGTATGTCGACAGCGAAGCAGGACTCATCGTACCGGCCGACGTTAGCGACCGACAAGCCGCAGAAATTCGCGCTACCGCACTGCGCGCGTGGGAGCTGATCGGTTGTCGCGGCATGGCGCGCGCCGACTTCTTCATCGACAAAGCCAGTGGAGACGTTTTCCTCAACGAGCTGAACACCATCCCCGGATTCACCGCCATCAGTATGTACCCACGATTGTGGGCCGAGAGCGGACTCGAGCTATCCGACCTTGTGAATCGCCTACTGGATCTGGCCCTCGAAGAGCACTACGCGGGTGCCGGAGTAGCGGGAAGCGCCGGTCACTAAGAGCAGCCGGCGGCGCGGATTCGCTCGCGCAGTACGCGACGCAAGATCTTGCCCGACGTGTTCTTAGGCAACGAAGGAACGAACTCGATGCTCTTTGGCTTCTTGTAGCCGGCGACACGACCACCGACGTATTCGCGCAGTTCCTGCTCGGTAGCGAGTGCTCTGTCACTAAGCACGACGTAGGCGTGCACCGCCTCGCCCCATTCGTCATGGGGGCGACCCACGACGGCCGATTCGAGCACGGCATCGTGCGACCCGAGTGCGTCTTCGATCTCTCGCGGATAGACGTTGAAGCCACCGCTGACGATCATGTCGTGCAAACGATCGACGATGGTGATGCGCCCATCTTCATCTCGCACCGCGACATCGCCCGTATGCATCCAACCGTCCGCGTCCAGCCCTTTGCCGCCGTCATCGCCCACTCGCCAGTAACCGGACATCGTGTTGCGACCGCGTACCCACAGCTCGCCGGGGCCGCCGGGGCCGACGTCGTTTCCATCGGTATCCACGATTCGAACGCTGCCGATTGCCGTAGGCCGACCGCAAGACCCAAGTCGCTGGAGCCAGTCGTCTCGAGATTCCTCTTCGCGGCGGACGTGCTCCTGCCGGAGCAGCGCGCAGACCGGCCAGGTCGATTCCGTGAGGCCGTAGATCTGAACGAAGATCGGACCCAGACGTTCAACCGCGTTCGCGATCGTATCGGGCGGTGTCGATGCACCGCCATACACGATGGTTCGAAGCGACGAGAGCCGATCCGTCGGCTGTAGCGCGGCGAGAAACCGAACGAGCATCGTCGGCACCAAAAACATCGACGTCACACGATAGTGCTCGCATGCGTCGATGAACGCGCGCGCGTCGAAGCCATCGAGAATCAGAGCCGAGCCACCGGCCGCCAAGTGCGGGAGCAGCATCGCGCCGCTCGCATGTGTCATCGGTGCGACCTGTGCAACGAGATCGTGCTCACCAAGCGGTCCGATAACCGAAGAGACATTCTCGACCGAGGCGTCGTAGCCGCCGCGCGTCAACACTGCGCCCTTCGCACGCCCGGACGTCCCGGAAGTGTAACGAATGCGCACGGGATCGTCTGCGTTCGGCGTATCGGTATGGTGAGGCGCGGCGTCGCGGCGCGGCTCTACAACGGCTCGCCACTGCTCGCTCGCAACGACCACAACACGACGCTTACCGGCAGCACTGTGGATCGCGTCGGCGTAGCGACGGTTCGTGATCACGATCGCGGCGTCGCTATCCTCGAGCACTTCGCCAAGTTCGGCCGGCGAGGAGCGCACGTTGAGCGCGACCCATACAAAACCTTCGAGTAGGCAACACCATTCCGTCAGGACCATCTCGATCGAGTTATCGAGAGCCACGGCAAGTCTATCGCCTGACGTCAGTCCTTCGACGCGCAGGCCGGCCGCGAGTGCACGGACGCGCCCGAGGAGTTGCGCGTATGTCAGCTTGCGTGTTTCGTCGCCCGATAGATCTATGAGCGCGATGCGGTCTGCGTAACGTTGCCCGATGTCCGCAATGAGATGAGCGACATTGATGTCAGCCACCGCCGATCAGTCGTCCTCGTCGGGCCCGACGAGTTCGATCCAGAGTTGTCCGACCTTCTCTTCCAGCTCTTCGAGAGAGGCGTTGTTCTCGATGACGACACTAGCGAACTTTCGTCGCTCGTCGTTCGTGGCCTGCGCTTTCAGTCGCAACAGAACGTCCGTCGAATCCATGCCGCGAAACTCGACAAGCCTGTCGATGACTACATCCGGGTCGGCAATCACGGTCCAGACCGTACCCGATCCTCCCGTCCACCCCGTTTCGGTCATTAGCGCTGCCTCGACGACGATAACCGCTTCAGGGTCTTCCTGCGATGCGGCAAGAAGTCGCCTCGCAACCTCTTGGCGAACCAATGGATGAATGATGGCGTTCAAATCCTCGAGCGCCTGCTTGTCGTCGAAGACGATCGTGCCGAGGCGGACACGATCTACCGTTTCGTCGCTCGCGAGGACTTCCTTACCGAACCGCTCGACGATGCGATCGTGCCCCTCCGTGCCCGGCAAATATACGTCATGAGAAACTCGATCGGCATCGATCACGACCGCGCCGCGCTCGGCAAGCATGGCAGCCACCGTCGACTTGCCCGAGCCGATCCCCCCCGTCAGACCAATCATGGTTTTCACGACCGCCATTCTAGTCGGAGCGCTCGCCGCAGCAACGTTCGGTTTGGCGGCTCGCTCCGGCTCCGGCATGCTCGTAGCCGATGAAAGCGAACGCGCGGCGAAGAGCCGAAAACGGGCCGACTCGATCGAGGGCCGGCCGAATCGGTCCGCTACTCGTGGCGCTGCTGCTCATCTCAACCGTCCATGCCGGCTGCAGCGGCGACGCCGGACCCGCCACACCGTCGCGACGCGTACGTGAATTCTACCGCGCACTCGACGCCCAACGTTTCGGCGAAGCACACGCGATGCTCGGCAACACGGCCGGCGTCGCGCGCCTACTCGCCGAATATGGAAGCATCGGCGCATGGGGTGATCGCCTGACGAAAAACGGCATCGTCGCGCACGCGGACGCGACCGAGCGGTCCGCCGATGGCGAGACTGCCGACGTCGACGTCGTAGTAATGTTCCACGACGGTACCCGGCGCCTCGATCGCCTGGTACTTCGCCACGATGGAGTCTCGTGGCGCATTGACGCCGGATCGCTACCGGGGAACGAACTTCGTGACGCCCAGCAATAGCAGAACGCCGCTCGGGTCGACCCTCGGCGTCTTCGTCGTGGCGTTTCTCATCTTGTGTTCGTTCGACCCATTCAATCGCATCGTCGGACTCGATCCCGCTACATGGGACTACATGTCGATCAGCCTGCTTGACGGGCGGCTGCCGTACCGCGACATCTTCCTCCACAAGACGCCTCTTGCCGCGTTTCTCGGAGGAGCCGGAGCCGCGTGCGCCGAATTGTTAGGGTTCACTCGTTTGGACGGTGCGCACTTCGTGTTCGTATCGCTGGGCGCAGTCGCACCGACTCTGCTCTTCGCGCTGATCGCTCGCCGCGCGCCGTGGCAGGCCGCGGCCGCGGCGGCGATGTGGATGCTCGCCGTCGATCATTGGCTAATCGCGTCTATCGAGGGAGTGCGCCCAAAAGTCGCAACAACCGCATTTGGATTGGCCGCTCTGTTGGCGGCGGATCGCAGACGACCGCTCGTCGCCGGCGTGTTCGGCGGTCTTGCAACACTGACATGGCAGCCCGGCCTGGCGTTTCTAGTGGGTGCGCAATGGTCGATTCTTCGAAACGACGATACACGGCGCACGAGCGCAACGGTGCGCCTCGCAATCGGCGCGGCTATTCCGACGATCGTACTACTCGCCTTCCTGGCATCGGTCGATGCGCTTGGTGAGTTCTTCGCTCAGGCCGTAGGATTCAATGTTCACTACATCAAGCTTCACTCGCGCGATCCCATCGCCACGGTCGTCCACCTGTACGAACTACTAGTCGAGTGGAACGCCACGGAGCTGCTGATGTTGCCCGCGTGTGTCGCCGCCCTATCGACTCGTCGCGACCTCCTACCGTCTTCTCTGACGGCTGCGAGCGCCACCTATCTCGCCTTCATGTTCGTCAACTTTCAGGCATGGCCTGACATGATCCTCCTTGCGCCCATGTTCGGCGCGGTACTCGGTGTCGGACTGTTCGCACTGCTTGCATGCTCGGGTGCGCGAGAGTGGGTCGCCGCACTCGCCATATTTGCCGGCCTGATTGCAGCGCTGGTTCCGGCCAGCGGACGCGCCTACCCGCCCATCACATACGAAGAGCAAGCGGCGTTCATCGCGACCTTCGCCGAGCGGCTCGAGCCGAACGACAAAGTGTTGGCTGTGAGTTATCCCGAGCTACTGATTCACACGGGTCGCCACAGCGTATGGCCGTGGCCCTACATGTGGTTCGGAGTCGATCGTTTCGCTGCGCAATCAACCACGGGCGAGTTCGACGGAATTCTCGACGCCCTCGACCGCGATCGGCCACGCCTCATGGTGGTCGCAAGAAGATGGTCCGGTCCGCGTCGACGCGCGTTCGAACGGTGGGCATCGCAGTACTATGCGCGACGCGAAGTGCGGCAGTATCCGCACACAGTTCGGCCGATAGTCGTGTACCAGCTTCGCGACTAACGCCGCGCTAGAATGAATCTTTGAGCGTGCGCGTAGCGGCGAACACTTCGACTGGATCCGCACCCAGCCCCGCCACCTGCGCTTGTACGGACGCAACGAGTTCGGGACTCGCGCTTCGCAAGAACGGGTTGGTCTGTTTCTCGATCGCAATGGTCGTGGGAACGCTTGGCTTGCCCGAGGCGATGAGCGCGTCGACCTCTTCACGACGGCGTCCGAGTTCTGCGTTGTTCGGCTCTAATGTCGCCGCAAAGCGTAGATTGCCCTGCGTGTACTCGTGACCACAGTACACGAGCGTGTCGTCAGGAAGTGCGGCCAGCTTCTCGAGCGACGCTTTCATTTGCGCAGCATCGCCCTCGAACAGGCGACCGCATCCGCCCGCGAACATCGTATCGCCCGTGAAGACACTCTTGTCTGCTTCAAAGTAGTAGGCCAGATGTCCGCGCGTGTGCGCCGGAATGAACATCGCGCGGCCACGAAGGCCGGCAAGTTCGAACTCCTCACCATCGTCTAGCGGCCGGGTGATACCGGGGATTCGTTCGGCGTCGCCCGAGTATCCGTAGACCTCCACAGAGCCCTTTGGAAGTTCGTCGAGTAACGATTCGTTGCCGGCGACGTGGTCGAAATGATGGTGCGTGGAAAGAATCGCAGTGAGCGTCACGTCGTGCCGTCGTGCCGCCTCCAGAACAGGCCCGGCCTCGGCGACGTCAACCACGCCTGCAACCGCACGGGCTGGATCGATGACTAGGTAAGCGTAGTTGTCTGCAAGCTGTGGAACCGGAACAACTTTCACGTCAGTACTCCACTACTCGCCGTCTTCTGCGGTTCCTTCTTCAGCCGCGTCGCCCTCTTCCTTTTCGTCGTCTTCTTCTTCGTCTTCCTGCCGATACAGAATATCGCTCTCGTAGGTCTTCACGATCTCACCGTCGGCGGGATCGATGTACTCGACCTTCGAGTGCATGACTTCCTTATCGTCATCGTACGTCAGCTTCTGGCGAACGATAACCACACCGTCGGCGTTGAGGGTCGAGCGCTCGTCGTACCAGAACAATCCATTCTCATCGACGAATCCGAACTGCGCAGTCACGGGGTCGCCGTTGAGCCACGTACGCAACTCGAATCGATTCTCGTCGAGCACTTTGTGTCCGATGACGAGACCGCGCGACGTCGGCTTCTTGACTTCGCCGTTGAACGCTTTGACGCGCATGCGACCGTACTCGTCCTGCCCCATGACCGGACCGCCGACGTAGTACTTCATGCCTTCGATGGGTTCTATTGCGTGTCCACTAGCCGCGGGCGCAGCCGGTGCACCGGTCGATGTCGGGGCGCCGGCTTCATCGGCGCCGCCGCCGAACATGTCGCAACCGGTCACGCCCGACAGCGCAACAACCATGAGAGAAAAGACCGAGATCAGGGTAGCGATTCGGCCGGTGGCGAGTTTCATATCCATGCTCAGTGCCTCGGGGGCTTTGGTGCCTCAGGGGCTCGATGTTTGGGTCGAGCCTGCCTCGGATTGATCAAAATCCTCAATCTTTCGAGCCGCAACAGTAACGACGTTTCCGCCGCCTTTGCCAATCGCAGTCGTCAACCGCCCCTCGACGCTGGCAACATGACGCGCCAACGCGTCCAGCCTACCGGTCTTGGCACGCGCTTCTCGCGTCATCTCGGCCGATCGTGCTTCGAGACGACCCACCCTTTCGCGCAGACCGTCGAGCGACTCGATCGCACTTTGGATTCCATTCTTTTGCGACCGCAGCAAATCGTCGAACTGGCCCTCGAGTTGGCCGACTCGGGCCTCTTCAGTGGAAGAGACCTCGAGAACCTCCAACCGGCGGGCGGATTCCTTGGCCTGAGCGTCGAACTCGACCCCACGGCGTACCAAGCCTTCGAGCTCCGCACGCTGGGCGGCGTGGTCACGAATGAGCCGTGTGATGTGATCGTCGCGCCGACCGGCCATCTGCTCGACCTGGTGCCCGCGAGTCGCCTGCTCATCGAGGCGCGCGACCAGCCGTCCTTGGAGTCGAGCCAAGCCACCGAGCGCTTCATCAAAACGTGTGGCACGGGTGCGTAGTTGAGAGAGCCCGCCGGCGGTGGCGATTTCTCGCTCTCGCACACGGCCAAGCTCATCGAGAATTGCCAGTACTTCACGCTGCATCGAATCCAGGCTCTTGGCGTCGGCCAGACCGATGAACTTCGCCAACGACGCTGCGAACGCGGTCGGATCGAATGCTGAAGTAAGTAAACGAATCAGTTTCGCCAGATCGATGTTTGCCACCCCACTCAAACCACCGGACGCCATAGCGAACGCCCCACCCGACATGCCACCGGCAATAGCGCCGGCCAAACTGCGCGCGAACTCTTGGATCACATCGCCGGAGCCCGCTCGGGCGCGGCCTGCGACGAAACCGATTTCGCGCTCGAAACTCTTTAGCAGCGCCCGCAGGCTTCGAATCGTCTGATCGAGACCTGAAGAGCCAACGCCGTCCACACCCATGCGTGCCCCTCCTCACCACAGGCCGCAATTCCCGAGACGCACATCGGTGCGCCGCTTGCCGACCGAGTTCGTTTCACTGGAATTGTTTGCGACCATTCGCGCACAATTCACGCATTATCGGCTAGATGGTTTCTGCAAGCAACGAGACGACGCCCGTCTACTGCGTTCGTGCACCGACTTCGGTCAAAATTTCGACGAGTCGAACGACACCGGCTCGCAGGTCTTCGACTTGAACCCGCTCGTTGGGGCCGTGAGTCGCTACGCGTTCCTCATTACTAACGACGATGGGGACGAATCCGTACGCCGCAATGCCCTTCTCGCGAAAGTAGTGACTATCGGTGAACCCAGTCTGAAGCCCCGGCAACACCACCGCAGCGGCAGCGTCGTTGGCAGCTACGGTTTCCACGGCTTCAGTCAACGCGTTATCGAGCGGCGATTGAGAAGAGCCGAAGGCGACCGCACCACGCTCGACACGAACATGCTCGTTCCCTATCAGGGCACGGACGTCGTCCAGAAAATCCCCGCAATCGTGGCCCGGCAGGAGCCGACAATCGACCTTCGCACGCGCCTCACCGGGAATGATGTTCGTTTTCGAACTCCCTTGCAGGACTGTCGGCGCAATCGTGTTCTGAACGAGAGCCGCCGCGACCGGATCACTCATGAACCAGTCGCGAAATAGCGGATCTTCCAGCGATCTCGCCAGCTGACGGAACTGTCGGGCATGCTCCTCATCGAGGGTGGCGTAGGCGGCGTAGTAGCCCGCAACGACCGGGCCGACGTCGATCGGACGCTGCCAGGCACTGAGTTTCCCCAACGCTTCGACGAGGCGCGTCACAGCCGTATCGGCGGCAGGCCGGGAGCCGTGCCCCGGATCTCCGGTAGCAACGACATCGAACCAGCAGGGGCCCTTTTCTCCCGCGTTGAGATTGTAGATGAGCGGTCGCCCTTCGCTGCGTCGGATGAATCCACCCTCGTTCAGGACGAACTCGGCATCGGCGATCAGTGAAAATTGATTCTCGACGAACCAGCCGGCGCCCATTCGGCCTCCGGTCTCCTCATCCGCCGTTGCCAACAGGATGATATCGCGGTCCATTTCTACGCCAAGTCGCCGCAGCGCGATCACAGCCAGGGCCTGGATGATTCCCACGCCTTTCGCATCGAGGGCGCCACGACCATGCACCGCGCCATCGACAATCAGGCCTTCGAAGGGCGGTTGGCTCCAGGCATCGGGCTCCACCGGCACTACATCGATATGGCTCAGCAAAATAATAGGTCGCTTCGATCCGTTTCCCCGCAACCTTGCGTAGAGGCTACCGCGGCCGGGTTGCGGCTCGAAGATCTGGGCATCGATTCCGTCCGCCTCGAGCAGGCGCTGCAAGAAACGAGCGCCTTCGATTTCGTTCCCCGGCGGATTGACGGTGTCGATTCGAATGTAGGCACTGAGTAGCTCAGGCGCCCGGTCTGCAACGGCTCCCACTACATCGAGCGGCGCCGGCTCGGCCGCGACCGGTACTACGGCGGGCGCTTCCGCCTCGACACCGGCCGGCTCGCAACCCAAGGCGAAGCACAAGATGACGACGATCGTTGCCGCGCGCTTGAGAAACAATGACGAATAGGTGCGATGCAAAGAAATCTCCCGGGACGTGTCGATCCGAGCCGTCAGCGTACCTCGAATACTACATGGACGGCCATGACCACTTCGATATCTCCGGCGGAAATCGGAGTCGAAGCGTCGGCGGACTCCGCCATCATGGCACCGGCACCGCGCGCCATATACGGCCGCGGCCCATCCGCCCTGATTGGCTCGCTGGTGGCGTGACGTAGCGCCCCGACTCTCACGCCAAGCGATTCGGCGATGGCATCCACCCGGCGGCGCGCGCGCCGCCCCGCTTCGAGTACGGCGTCCCGCTGCGCGGATTCATCGTCGCGCAGTGTGAAGTTGACGGATCCTACGGACGTTGCGCCCGCTGCCACTCCGGCATCAATCAACGATCCGGCGCTATCGAGACTCGACGACGTGACCGAGACGGAGTTGTTCGCCGTGAATCGGACGAGCTCTTGGCGCTGCTCGGACTTCAGATACTGGTAACGCGGATGTAGTGCGTATCCCGAAGTGGAAACTTCCCCCTTGGAGCCGACGATCTTCTCCAACGCCGAGGTCACACGCGTGCTCAGACGAGCGTTCTCCTTTGCGGCTTCCTTCGCCGTCTTCGCGCGTGTCTCAACAGCGAGTACGAGGCGTAGCGTGTCGGGTGCGACACGAACCGTGGCTCGACCGACGGCCTCGATGGTCCTGGGCTCCTCGCGTTTCGGTTGAGCGGCTGCATTGATGGGCAGCAGCAGTGCAAAGCCGATCTGCAGAAATACGACCGCCAGGCACAGCCGGTTTCCCTTCACACGATTCGTGCGTCGCGATTCGTTCGTTAGCATGATCGAAGCTCCTTCGACTTTCTCGGTGCTCGCTAGAGGCCGTACGCCAGCAGCAGCGGTGTCGTCACTACAGAGAGCAACGTACTGAGTGCGACCGCAGCTGCAACATCATCACTGCCCCTGCCGTATTTTTCGGCGAACACGAATGTTACCACGGCGGCGGGCATCGCGGACGCGAGCAGCAAGCTGCCACGCGCCTCCGTCGGCAGATCCACCAGCAACACGAACAGTAGACCCATCCCGTATCCGCCGCCGATACGCGCGATTGTCGCAACGATCGGCATGCGCCAACTCGAAATACGCACCGTTCGCAGTCGTAGGCCGAGCGCAACGAGCATCAAGGGAACTGCCGTATCGCCGAGCATCCCGATCGCTCGATCGAGCATCGCGGGAACATGAACGCCGCTGCTGTTAGTAAACAGCGCTAAGACGGTCGCATAAATGTGCGGAAAACGTAACGCCTCGCCGAGCGACGGCTTCCCGGAGGCGATCGTGACACCGAGCGAGCCTTGTAGAATCGTCACTGTCACAAAAACGCTGATCGCATAGCGCAGACCGATCTCGCCGAATGCGAACAACGAGAGAGGCAACAACATGTTCCCGGCGTTGAGAAACATCGCCGGGAGATACATCGAGCCGAATTGCTTGCCCGTAAGCGCGCCGACCGCACGCATCAGCAATCCCACCGAAATCACGATCCACGTAGCCCCGACCGCCATCAGTCCCATCGTTTCGAGGTCCAGGTCATCGGCAGTCAGTGACGAGAAGATCAGACAAGGTGCTACGAGATAGACGACGAAATCAGTCAGCTGCGCAATATCGATGGAGCGAAAGGCTCCGAGCACATACCCGACGGCCGCAATGATGAAGACGGGGCCGACGACGTCGATGACCGCTTGCCACTGCACCTACTCGCGGTTCTCCGGACGCCGGTGCACGATCGCATAGATCTCCGACGACCCCTTTCGCGTGGAATCGGGTCGCGACTTCACGACTTTTCCGATGCGTTGTTTGAGAATCGCGGTTGCCTCGCTCTCAACGCCGGAGAAGAGTTTGATCACGAACACGCCGCCGTCGGTCAAAAATTCTTCCGCGAGCGCCACGGCCATCTCTACGAGTTCGAGGTGTCGCACGCGATCAGCGACTTTCACACCCGACAAGTTCGGCGCCAAATCGGATAAGACAACGTCGGCGCGTCCCCCAAGAGCATCTGCGAGTGCTTCGCGCGTAGATGCTTCGAGGACATCACCCTGAAGTACGCGCACGTTGTCGAGCGCTAGATCGGTCACCGGCTCTAGGTCTACGCCGACTACTTTTCCGCTCGGACCGACGGCGCGAGATGCGATCTGTAGCCAGCCGCCCGGCCAACAGCCGAGATCGAGCACCTTGACGCCGTTTCGCAGAAATTTGTAGCGCTTGTCCAGATCTACGAGTTTGGGCGCGGCGCGAGATCGCAAACCGTCGCGCTTGGCGGCTCGGTACGGTCCGTCCTTGCGTATATAAGCGGCCACGCACTGTGGTATAGACGAGGCGCCGGGCGGCACCAACAAAGTAACCCGCCTGCACACTTTTCTTACGCGCACGACGCCTTGCCCGCTGCACGCTGCTCGGGCAGCATCGCCTCCGGATCATGCAACTGAACGAACACCAGAGAGAAGCCGTCGAACACGGTGATGGAGCGTTACTGATTCTCGCCGCCGCGGGCAGTGGGAAAACGAGGGTTCTTGTAAACCGCATCGGGCGACTGCTCGAGGAAGGTCGCGCGCAACCGCACGAGATTCTTGCCGTTACCTTCACGAACAAGGCAGCACGCGAGCTACGCGAACGACTTTCCACACTCGTCGGACCCGTCGGTCAGGATGTATGGGCCGGAACGTTTCACGGTATCGGCGCGCGCCTGTTGCGTCGTCACTGCGACGTCCTCGACTATCCTTCGGCGTTCTCCATCTACGATGGAGACGATCAGCTTCGACTCATCAAAGAAATCGTCGCGACGCACAATCTCGACGACTCGACATTCCCGCCTGATGCGATTCGCGCGTACATCGAAGCCTGCAAGCACGAAGCGAAGGTCCCGGGCAATGGTCTTTCTCCGCGCACCGACATGTTCGGCAGCAGAGCCTACGAGGTGTTCGCCGACTATCAAAAACGCCTACACGCAAACGGCGCGATGGATTTCAGCGATCTGATCGTGCGCGTGCTCGACGTCTTTCGCCTCGATCCCGATCTACTCGCGAAATACCAGCGACGCTTCCGCTACGTATTCGTCGATGAGTATCAAGACACGAACCACTCGCAGTACTTGATGGTCTCGCAACTCGCGGCTCATCACGGGAACATCTGCGTCGTCGGCGACGACGATCAATCAATCTATGGCTGGCGCGGCGCCGATCTTAGAAACATTCTGGAATTCGAGCGCGACTACGGTGGCGCAAAGATCGTCCATCTCGAACAGAACTACCGTTCCACCGGCAACATCATCAAAGCCGCCCAAGCCGTCATCGGTAACAACAGCGAGCGCATGGCCAAGAAAATGTGGACCGAGGCCGAAGACGGTCCCGCGGTTCGCGTGTATGCGGCAGCCGACGAGAAAGACGAGGCGCGCTGGATCGTCGATGAACTGATCGCACTCGGAGACGAGCGCGGAAAGGCCGCAGTCTTCTATCGAACCAACGCCCAATCGCGCGCCGTTGAAGAAGAGTTGGTACGACGCCGATTGCCGTACGTCATTGTCGGCGCAACGCGATTCTACGAACGCAAAGAGATCAAGGATCTGATTGCGTATCTCCGCTTCGTCGAGAATCCGGCCGATGAAATCGGGCTCGCGCGCATCATCAACGTTCCAACTCGCGGAATCGGCCGTGTGTCCTGGGACAAGATTCGCGCGGAGGCGACGGCGCGCGGCTCGACGCTCTGGGATATCCTCAACGATGAACAGGCCGAGGCGGGGCTGGGATCGGCCGCCAAAGCAAAGGTGGGGGCGTTCCGTGAGATCGTGAGGGGCTGGCTCAACGATCGCGGAGAAGCTTCGGTCACCTCACTGTTGGCGCGCATCATCGAGGACACCGGTTACGTCAGTTGGCTTGAAGGCGCGGGCACCGACGAAGCCCGTGCCCGCATCGAAAACATCCGCGAGCTGATGACGGTCAGCCAAAACTTCGATGCCGACTTCGACCAACGCGAGCTCGATCCCGAAGAGCCCGACAACGGGCCGGTCGCCGCATTCCTGGAACAGATCACGCTCGCGTCGGAGATCGACAACTACGAAAGTCGTGAGCAAGCCGTCACCCTGATGACCGTCCATCTCTCGAAAGGTCTGGAGTTCCCGCACGTATTTGTCGCAGGCATGGAGGAAGGAATCTTTCCGCACTCGCGATCTACCGATTCCGGCGACGCCGCCATCGAAGAGGAACGACGGCTTTGTTACGTGGCCATGACTCGAGCGCGCAAGCAGCTCTCGCTGCTCTATGCCGTTCGACGCCATCTCTATGGCACGACACAGTTCAATTTTTCGTCGCGCTTCATCGACGAAATCCCGGCGGATCTCATCGACAAACAACGGCATGCGGCCGCGACGAACGCGACACGCATCGTGCACGATGACGATTGGGCGCCACAACAGCAGCGACGTGACCCCGGCCGAGCCGAGGTGAAGAAATTCGAGACCAAGGATCCTAACGCGACCTACAAGACGGGAATGAAGGTCGTGCACCCGATGTTCGGGGTAGGAACCGTGAAGAAGACAGAGAAGAGCGGCGACGACGAGAAACTCGTGGTGCAGTTTCAGCGCGGCGGCATGAAGAAGCTTGTCGCGCGCTACGCGCGTCTGGAGATCGTTGGCGGCGGCTAGTTCGGCTCGGCTGAGCCCAGCTGAGCCCGCTACGCGGCCTACCTGAACTTATCTAAGCTTGGAACACGCGCGATGCGGACGTTGCCCGTAGCAAACACGCGGGTGCTCGACACGGTCTTCTTTAATCATGTTGGGATCGCTCCAAGACATCAACGCGGTGAAGGGGCGAAACACCACTGCCTCGAGCACAATGCCGACGGGTTGAACCACGCGTGACACGACGCGGATGTATTCCGAGTCCGCGTCTGTATAGACCTCTTCCGCCGATGCCTGCCCTGGAATCGCCAGAATCGTCATCGTCGCGAACGCAGCAAGTGCGCCGGTGCTGAGAAATCGCTTGACCATAGTCGCCATCATTGTTGCTCCGGACTATTTTGCGCCGGTCCCGAGGTCGGGCACCTGCTTCGACAAGAATATACTCGGTCCTTCTCACTTGTCACCCGCAATCGTACGAATACCAACGCGCTGCGCTACATGTCGATAGACATGGGGACGGGCAACGTGGAATACCTAGCGCTGCAGCACTCGACAAAGCGAAGCTGCAACCCTTAATTGTGGCGTTTACCCGTATAAAGAAGATGTCGAGCTGGCGCCGTATCTCACTTCATATGTGGGGCCGCCCGACCGATCCGACGGTCTACGGCAATCTCGAGATCGACATGACGCGAGCGCTCGCCTACCGCGACGAGTTGAACGCGCGACAACGAGCTGCCGGGAATGCGGACAGCGTAACCATCACGCATCTGGTCGCGATGGCTATCGGGAAGGCCATCGCCGCGTATCCGGACGCGAACGCAATCATCGCAAGGCGCGCGCTGTACCGTCGCGACTCGGTGGACGTGTATTGCCAGGTCGCTACCGACGGTGGTGAAGACCTGTCGGGACTCAAGATCGTAAACGCAGATACGAAGTCCGCGATCGAAATTGCCCACGAAATGCGGACCCGCGTGAAACGAGTCCTCGAACACAGGGACCCCGGTTCGGAACGTACCAAGAGCACGGTACGAAAAGTCCCGCATAGCCTGCTCGGCATCGTTTTGCGCGTCATCGAATTCTTAACGTACGACCTCTTTCTCGACCTTGGTAAGATCGGCGTCGAGTTCGACCAGTTCGGCTCGGCGATGGTCTCGAACGTGGGATCGTTCGGCATAGGACACGGGCTTGCGCCCCTGGTGCCGGCATCGCGGGTTCCGATCGTACTACTGGTGGGTTCGGTCATAGACCGCGCGATCGTAAAAGACGGAGAGATCGTCGCCGCTCCTATGATGACGATCGGCTCGACATTCGATCACCGGCTCATCGACGGCTACCAAGCCGGCAATCTGGCCCGAATTGTCGTCGACTCGCTTACCGACCCGTACGAGGCGTTCGGTCTTCCCAGCCAATCCAGCTCAGTTGACGCCCAGCTTTCTGCCCGTCGGCGCGAAACGACCAGTAGCGATCACGATGGCAGCGAGTGCACGGACCGCACAACTGAATCCGAGACGCCTCCAAGCCGGCGCGCAGCAACAGCACTCGATTGACGGCTCGCAAGTCGAGCGACAGTTTCGAATCTGATCGAACGACGTCGAGGTCGAGTTCCTCGAAACGCGACGCGACCTCCTCACCGACCTCATAACAGCAGGGCCCAATCGCCGGTCCGATGGCTGCGTACAGCGAATCTGCCGCGAAACCTGCCGCTTCGGCCGCTCGTACGGCGACCCCCACGATATCGGCCACCGTGCCTCGCCAACCGGCATGAACCGTCGCAGCCCAACGAGGCTCGCAATTGCCCGGTTCTGCGCCGTCACTCCGCCGGCCCGGCCCGAGCGGCTCGCGCTGACCGACCAGCAGAATGGGAACGCAGTCGGCCGTACGGATCGCTGCCATGAGTCCATCGGAGACGACACTGAGAGCGTCGGCCTCGACGCTCTCGTCATTCACAGCTTGCTCACTTTGCTCAGCTTGCTCACGCGGCTCAGCTTGCTCACGCGGTTCCGCTTGCTGACCCCGCTCGCGATTGAGGACCACCTGCTCGGCGCAAACGAGTCGATTACCGTGCACCTGGCGCACCGTAACTACCCTCTTGCCGGCGGCGGGTGCATCGTCACGCCCACCGAATCCGCAGTCGAGACCCACGAATCGCTCCCAACCGTTCGGGACGATCGTCATGGCGCCTTCTCTCCGCCGCTTGCCAGCAGGGCGCGCTGTGGTAGCGTCGGGCGTTTCGGCTCTTCCGAACCCGCGACCATACGAGGGCGGACTAGCCCAAGAGAGATTGAGACGTGAAACGGGCGATCAAAGTCGTCGGGGCACAAACCCATAACCTGAAGGGTATCACCTGCAGTTTTCCGAGACGCAAGATCTCGGTCGTTACCGGTGTTTCCGGCAGCGGTAAGTCCAGTCTCGTTTTCGACACACTCTACGCTGAAGGCCAACGCCGCTACGTGCAGTCGTTGTCTACCTACGCACGGTTGTTCCTCGAACAAATGGAGCGACCCGACGTCGAGAAGATCACCGACATCCCTCCCGCCATCGCGCTCGAGCAGAAGAACTCGATCAAGAACGCACGATCCACGGTAGGTACGATCACCGAGGTTCACGACTACGTACGCCTGCTACTGACCCATGCCGGCACGTTGGCCTGCCCCGACTGCCAAACGATTGTCGCCGCCGATACGGTCGAGTCAGCGACCACCGAAGCGACGAACC
The DNA here is from genome assembly GCA_029262375.1 of Deltaproteobacteria bacterium. Lineage (GTDB taxonomy): Bacteria > Desulfobacterota > Binatia > UBA1149 > SPBQ01 > JAJCZM01. The sequence goes on along the minus strand of JAJCZM010000008.1, from coordinate 234,478 downwards.
TCGACGAGGGCACGCGCGTCGCGTTCCATGCTTCGATCCCGCTGCACGGCACCGCGCATGACGACGCACTCGATGCGCTAACGCGCCAGGGCTACACGCGGCTCTGGCTCGACGGTGAAGCCAAGCCGATAGACGACATCCGAACGACAAACATCGAATGCGATGTTCTCGATGTCGTGATCGATCGCTTCGCGGTTTCGAAAGAGAAGAGCGGTCGTGCGAACGAAGCGATCGAGCGCGGATTCCAACTCGGCGGCGGACGCGTCACGATGAGCGACATCGACGCCAAGCGACCGCCCGTCACGTTTGATTCGCGATACACGTGCCGCGAATGCGATCGCGAGTACACGAAGCCGACGCCCCATCTGTTCAGTTTCAACAGCCCACTCGGCGCATGCGCAGAGTGCGAAGGATTCGGTCGCGTTGTCGACATCGACATCGACAAAGTCATTCCGAACAAGCGCTTGTCGCTCAAAGACGGTGCGGTCGCGCCGTGGAGCACACCGGCTTACTCGGAATTTCAGTCCGACTTTCTCGACGGAGCAAAACGTCACGGTTTCTCGACGGGGTTGCCGTACTCGCAACTCCCCGACGAAGCGAAGAAATGGATCTTGGAAGGGGATCGCGAGAGTCCGGGTATCGTCGGCTTCTTCGAATGGCTCGAAGGACGCCGCTACAAGACGCACGTCCGAATCCTTCTCGCGCGCTATCGAAGCTACAAGACTTGTAGCGTCTGCAAAGGGGCTCGCCTGAAACCGGAAGCGCTCGCGGTACGAATCGGCCGTCGCAACATCGCCGACTTCTGCGCGCTCAGCATCATCGACCTGTCCAAAGCGATTGCACGACTGAAACTGACGACCGAACAGAAAGAACGGTCGGCGTCTGTTCTCGGCGAGATAAAGAATCGTCTGAACTACCTGCTCGATGTCGGGCTCGGCTACCTCACGCTCGACAGGCAAGCACGCACGCTGAGCGGAGGTGAAGCCCAACGAATCCACTTGGCTGCCGCACTCGGCAGCTCGCTAACGGATACGCTGTATGCACTCGACGAACCGACGGTCGGCCTACACCCGAGAGATAGCGAGCGACTGCTCAAAGTACTTCGCCGACTGACGAAGACCGGCAATACAGTCGCGCTGGTCGAACACGACCCGACATTGATCAACGGCGCCGACCACGTCATCGACCTCGGACCCGGCGGCGGATCGCGTGGCGGAGAAATCATGTACGAAGGCAAACCGTCGGGATTGCCGTCGCAAGATTCGGCAACCGGGCGGCTGCTACTGATCCGTACGCTGCACCGACAAAAAAAGCAGCGTAAGCGATCGGTCGAGTCGTCGATCGTGATCAGGGGTGCCCGCGAGCACAACCTCGCGATCGACGAGGTAGAGATCCCTCTCGGGCAACTCGTGTGTGTCACGGGCGTGTCCGGATCCGGGAAATCTACGTTGGTCGAACAGGTGCTCTACCAGAACTTTCTCAAGGCGCGTTCACTGGGCGGCCAAGAAGCGGGTGCTTGCGACGGCATCGACGGCTTCGATTGTATCGACGATATCATGATGATGAGCCAGGCCCCGATCGGCCGTTCGCTACGCTCGAACCCGGCGACATACCTTAAATGTTACGACGAGGTTCGAAAGCTATTCGCGGCCACACCGGCCGCGCGGCGCGCAAAGGTCACGGCAGCGGCGTTCAGCTTCAACACCGTCGGCGGTCGTTGCGAGGCATGTCAGGGAACCGGCACCTGCACGATCGAGATGCACTTCATGGCCGACATCGATGTGCCATGCGACGACTGCGCCGGTCGTCGATTCAAACAGAGCGTTCTCGATGTTCGCTACGTCGACAAGAATATCCACGACGTGCTCAACATGACGATCGAGGATGCGCGCGAGTTCTTCGCCGAGCGCGCGCCGCTGCGCATGAAACTCGACTGTCTCATCTCCGTAGGGCTCGGTTATCTCACACTGGGCCAATCCACTTCGACTCTATCGGGCGGCGAAGCACAGCGCCTGAAGCTCGCAGCGTTCTTAGCCGAAGAGAGTCGCTCGCATGGCTCTCTTTTCATTTTTGACGAACCGACGACCGGGCTACACCTGCAAGACATCCACACACTGATCACGGTACTCGACGGGTTGGTCGAACGCGGCCACTCCGTGCTCGTCGTCGAACACCATACGGATTTTATTTCGCACGCGGATCACATCATCGACCTGGGACCTGAAGGTGGAGACGGAGGCGGCAAGGTCGTCGTCGCCGGCGTCCCATTGGAAGTGGCGGACTGCGCCGCCTCACACACCGGCAAAGAACTGCGAAGCCTGCTCGGACTGAAAGACTCGGACTAAGGGTCAGCCCGGCGGCACGAGACCGATGAGCTCCACTCCGGTGTTGCGCAGCAATTCGTCGAGCGTCTCCATCTTGTAGGGCTTCGCGTAGAACATGCGCTTGATGCCCGTGTTCACCAGCGTCTTGAAGCAGTGGATACACGGCGTGTGCGTCACGTAAATATCGGCACCATCAATGCGTGTGCCGTTGCGGGCGGCCTGTGCAATCGCATTGATCTCCGCGTGTATCGTACGGAAACAGTTCTCTTCGATATTTCCGTCGGGCGTCTTCGATTCGTAGACGAGGCAGCCTACGTCCAGACAATGGGGCATCCCGGCCGGCGCACCATTGTAGCCGGTAGCCAAGATGCTCCGGTCACGGACGATGACCGCGCCTACTTTGGCGCGAACGCAGGTCGAGCGTTCCGCCACCTGGCGCGTGATCGTAAGAAAGTACTCGTCCCAGGTCGGGCGTTCGCCCGGCTCCGCGTTACCGACTTCAGACATGCGAGCGGCTCTAACAGATGCTCCGTCGCGAGCAAACACAGCAAGCACGCCCAACCAGGGCCCCGCGCCCCCAGGTTGACCGAATCAGGCGCTTCGCCCATATAGGGTCGGAATATGCGGGTGTAATTCAGTGGTAGAATGCCAGCTTCCCAAGCTGGTTGTCGCCGGTTCGATCCCGGTCGCCCGCTCCATTTTTCAAGCGTTTGTGCTCCTTGGAGGCCCCCGCCCAGAGGACCCTCAACGCAACGCGCGCGCGATAACGTCTCGGCGGTATTGAAAACGGCTACGCGCTGACTCGAGTCAGCCGTTGTCCAAGCGTTCGATTATCGCGGCCAAGTGATCGCCAATGATCGCGTGCAGGCGACGATTGGGGTGGAACTGATCGCACCAGTCTTGCTCCCCGAAGAAGTTGCAGCCGATGCCCTCGTGACGTCCCAACTCATCGAGAATCCGCTCGGTATCGAGCAAGGTCACGTGAGGGTAGGATGCCGCCAGGCTGCGAATACGGTCATTCAGCATGCTCGGCGCACGCCCGACCATGAGCTCGTCGCGCGCGATTTTGAATTCGCTGAGCGCGTCCGTAAAGAGCTGTTCACGGAAGGCGCGGATTCCCGCGCGGTAAGCTCGTTGCCAGTTCTGCTTTTCGGGGGCCATCTCCGTTGTGTTCATCACCGCCGGATCCCACTTGGATTTGCGGAACGGAAATTCGTAAAGATTGCTCACGAGCGTTGCCAGAATCACGCGCGATCCTTGTGCTTGGGTCGAATCCAGAATCTGTTTCAGGTTCTCGGTATATTTTTCGATCGCAAAATCACGAGCGCGTTCGTAGTCCGGGCTCTTCATCCGATGCCGCGTCAAGGTCGGCTGTTGCGGCCAGCGCCCTCCCTTGTCGATGAGCGCAGAATACAAATGCGTACCGGCAAGCCACCGAGGGATCTCCAATAGCGCGGGATATTCTTCCGACAAGTAACGCAGAGACGGCCATGGGACGACAAAATTGGCCATATCGTTGTGGCCTGCATACAGCACCACGATCGAGCCGGGGGCGGGTTGTAAGTGCGCTAAACACTGGCGGACGAAAATACTGTCGCGGCACATGGCGCCAAAGTTCTGCACGGCGTATCGAGAGCCTGAGCGTTGGCGAAGAACGGTGGCGAGGTGTTTCGGGAAGGACTGAATGCGGATTGGATAGCCCTGCACGCTACTGCCGCCGACCGTGTACACCGCAGTCTGGCCGGGTCCCAGCTTCTTCGTCCGGCACCACTCGACCAGCGACGGCGCCGATCGGCACTTCTCCATCTCCTGGCCGGCAAGGTAGAGCGGATCGGACGCGAGCAGGCGCTGCCCCGCCGAACTCGTTACGAGTTCACCAACACCCAAGATCAGCATGGGACCGACAAGCACGAGGAACACCCGCCCCAAGATGGTCCGCAAAGCCGGACCGCCGGCGTGAACATCCAACTTAGGAATCATTTTGCAAGCCGACCGCCTGCGCCCCCGCCGGCATCTTGGTCGCGCCAACCGCCACGAAACCACCGATGGCCCCCTGCGGCAACACTACGCGTACCCTCTTATCCGGGTCACCGGCCGCCGAGAGCGTGATACCGGCAACCCCGGACGTCAAAGTGAAGTCACCCGGCGGCAAATCGCGGAATGCGAAGCGACCGTCGCTGTCAGAGATGGCTTCACGCTCGATCCTCCGCTTGTCAGTCGCCGATACGCTAAGAACGAGCTTCAAACCGGCAGCCGGCCGTGAAGTCGATGTGTCGCGAACCACACCGTCGACATCGTATCCATCACGTTGCGCACGCAGCCCCGCGAGCCAGTTCTCGATGTACGCCCGAAGTTCTACGGCCGTCTCCCTGTTGTCGGCGGCAACATCAACCTGTTCGTATGGATCGGTATCTATGCGGTAGAGCTCTTCTATCTCGGTCGCGTATTTCCAGATGTAGCGCCAGGTTCTTGTGCGAACGAAATACATCGGATGCTTGATCATAGGGTTACCAGCGTTCGCCGCCAGTTCCTTCTCATCGCGAACCCGGACAACGCCTGTTTTCTCGACGACGTGCGACCTCGTTTCGCCGTCACCCTCCTCAAGCAGAGCACGCAGACTGATGCCGAACCTATCGCGCAATTGCGGAGCTCCAGCGTAATCGAGCATCGTTGCAAACAAATCGATTCCAAGAACCAAACCCTCATCGCGGCGGGGTTTGACGCGACCCGGGTAGCTAACAAGAACAGGCGTTCGGAAACCCAGCTCATAAGCCGATGCCTTGCCGCGTGGGCCGCCGAATCCAATCTGCATGAAGCGATTCTCGAAGGGATCCTGCTCCCATCCGTTGTCGGAAAGGAAAACTACCAGCGTGTTGTCACTTCTCCCGGTCCGATCGAGATACTCCAGGAGCTCCCCGACGCGGGCATCGAGACGCGAGATGTTGGCGTAGTAGGCCTGCGCCAGCATCGTCAGCCCCTTCCCTGCGTACAGACTCGTGAACTCGTCGCCGGCATCCAAAGGATAGTGCGGCAGTTCCGGTGCAAACCACATGAAGAACGGCTGGTTATCGGACGCTTCGATGAATTCGGTTGCGGCCTCGATCGATTCTCTTGCAAACTTCGCGGCACCGCCCGAATGCGCATTCATCTCGAGCATATTCTTCCCGCGCGCCGTCTTCGTACCGGCGGTGAACCCCGCCTCCGAGAACGTTCCCTCCCAGTGCTTACCGCCCTGAAATGAAACGTAGCCCACTTTCGCAAGTTCCCGCGGCAGCGTTCGGTAGTAGTCGATCTCGCGAAACTCGTGGGTCTGAACGTGCGACAGGAGTCCCTTCTCAGTCAGGGTCCGATTCTTATCGTCCCATTGGTCCTCGTACAGCCCGGTAAGGAGGGCCATCAACGACGGACGACACGTGCTCGCGTGCACAAACCCGTAGGGGAACACGGCGCTGCGCGCGGCCAGTGCATCGATGTGCGGAGTTTGCACGATCGCATCGCCCATGAAGCCGAAATACGGCCAGCCATGATCGTCGCTGATCAACAAGACGATGTTGGGACGATCGGGTTGGGACTCATCGGTCGACCGACTCTCCCCCGAACACCCGAGCAGGGTCACGCAAAGTATGCCGGTGGTCAGCACGGAAGCCACGGAACGCAGATTCGGAGTCGGCATCAATTCGATTCCCGTGACCAGACGTTCAAGAGTCCTCACGCTCGCCCTCCCCGCGAAGTATATGGATCAGCCAATCAATGCGATGCTGCGCTCGATGTGGTTCGCGGGCGGCCAACTCGACGACTATCTCTCGTGCGCTCCGCTTCGCTTCTTCCGGCGTGACCACGCCGTACCGTCGGTATCCCAAAGGTACTAGTCTGTGACCTGTTATTGCTGAATCTCGGGATATTTGGGACGATTTACAAGTGCGTCCGAACTCTGTTTAGACTCACACGGTGCGTCAGTCCGCATCTGCTCGCACGTCATGAGACGGTCTCATCGCCGTCTCATGAAGCGCGATGTCCTACTTGTGGTGCTATATGCCCGAGATAGGCCAAGCTGGCGACGATGAGCGAGCACGAGCAACCATGCGATCGATGACCTGTCCAACTTGCCAGGCGGCGTTTGAACGCAACGAGACGCAGTTCCCGCCTTTTTGCTGTGAGCGCTGCAAACTAATCGACCTGGGCAACTGGCTCGACGGTGCTTATCGACTTCCCGGTGAGCCTGCCGAGGTGCCGGAGAACGCCGATTCCGACGGCGAATCCTCCGACTGACGCCATGTTTCACGCTTGTAGCGGAAACCCCCTTTCGATACCTTTTTAGACAGAGCGCAGCGCCGCCTAACTGGCGCTACCGAGGTCTCGATACGTGAACCAGCAACTAAAATTCGTCGCCGGCATAGCCATCATCATCTCGACCGTCGGATTCCTGGTCTACACGGCCGTCGACCAAACCAAGATGTACATGGTGACGGTCAGTGAATTCGTCACCGGCGGCAATGCATATGCAGGCACCACGCTGCGTATCGCCGGGAGAGTAGCCGAGGACTCGATGGTCTGGGACTCGAAGACGAACGATCTACACTTCACGCTCGACGACATCGAAGGCGAAGGCACGATCGGAGTTCACTACACGGGAATTCTGCCCGACATGTTCGCCGAGGGACGCGACGTCGTCGTCGAAGGCCCCTACGCTGCAGGCGACCCCTTCGAAGCCACCACCGTCCTCACGAGTTGCCCGTCCAAGTACGAGGCCGAGCCGGGCGATGACCCCAACTATCCCGACCGAGCAGCCTCCGAAGCGATCGAGAACTAATAGATGATCACGATCGGCAACCTCGCCGTCCTCATCGCACTGATCGCGGCGGTCTATTCGATCGGCGCGTCGGTCTACGGAGGGCTCAATCGCCGCCGAGACTTCGTCGCGAGCGGGGAACATGCAGCTTATACCTGTCACGCGATGGTCGTCATCGCGACGATCGCGCTGGTTCACGGGCTCATCACACACGACTTCAGCTTGAAGTACGTCGCCAGCTACTCGAGCAGCACCCTGCCGCTGCGGTTCCGCATCGCTGCGCTGTGGGGAGGCATGGAAGGCTCGCTGCTGTTCTGGGCCCTGCTGCTCACGAGCATGACCTCGCTGGTGATTTTCCAGAACCGCGAGCGTAATCGCATCCTCATGCCCTTCGTGGTCGCGACCTGCATGACGGTCGGAGCGTTCTTTCTCTCACTGCTCAACACCGTCACCCCGCCGTTCGCTCAGTTGCCGTTCATTCCTGCCGAAGGCTCGGATCTCAATCCGCTGCTGCAGAACTACTGGATGCAGATTCATCCGCCGGCGCTCTATCTCGGCTACGTGACCTGGACGATTCCGTTCGGATTCGCGATCGCAGCACTCGCCACCGGCCGCCTCGACGATCTCTGGATCCGTACGTCACGACGATGGTCATTGGCCGCTTGGTTCTTCCTTTGTTGCGGCAACATCCTGGGTGCGCGGTGGGCCTACGAAGTTCTCGGCTGGGGCGGCTACTGGGCTTGGGATCCCGTAGAGAACGCGGCGTTCATGCCCTTGATGACGGGCACCGCCTATCTGCACTCGGTAATGATCCAGGAACGAAAGGACATGTTGAAGGTCTGGAACATGACCTTGATCATCCTGACGTTCTGCCTGACGATCTTCGGCACGTTCCTTACCCGCAGCGGTGTGATCTCGTCGGTGCACTCGTTCACACAGTCGGGGCTTGGACCGTTCTTCTTGGCTTTCTTGGCCGCAGTAATCGTTTTCTCGACGATCCTGACCATACGTCGTCTACCTGAACTTCGCCCGAAGCATCAGCTCGACTCGATGCTTTCACGCGAGTCCGCGTTCCTGTTCAACAATCTGCTGCTGGTGGGAATCGCTTTCGCGACGTTCTGGGGAACGGTTTTTCCCGTGCTTTCGGAATGGGTACGCGGCGTGAAGATCACCGTCGGTCCACCGTTCTTCAACCGGGTGAACGCACCGCTGGCGATCGCGCTTCTCTTCTTGATGGGCGTGGGGCCGCTGATCGCGTGGCGCCGCTCGACTATCGATAAGCTCGCCAGAACCTTCCTTGCACCATCACTTTTCGGCATTACCGCCGGAGCCATCGCGTTCTTTGCGGGCATGCGAGACATCAACGCGGTCCTCGTCGTGTCGTTTTCGGCGTTTGTGCTCTACACGATCACGCTCGAGTTTCATCGCGGTGCAGCCGCCCGCGTGTCGATGGTCGGCCAGAACTATGTTAGCGCGCTCTTCACTCTTCTGACCAAGAATCAGCGACGCTACGGCGGGTACGTCGTCCACCTCGGCGTCGTGTTCATTTTCATCGGTGTTGCCATGTCGTCGATCTATCGCGTCGAAGAGATGTACACCGTCGATCCCGGCGAGAGCTTCTCGATCGGCCCATACACGCTGCGCTACGACGACGCGGTCGATCGCAGCGACGATCACATGGCGCGCATGATTGCGACGCTCACCGTCTTCGAAAATGACGAAGAGATCGCGACCATCTCGCCGGAAAAACGTTTCTACCGGAAGCCCGAGCAACCGGCCACAGAAGTCGACTTCCGCACCACCTGGCGAGACGATCTCTACGTGATCCTTGGATCTATCGACCCCGAGAAGACCGCCACGTTCCAGGCCTACATCAATCCGTTGGTGGTTTGGTTCTGGATAGGCGGATTCGTGATCATCGCAGGTACCGGAATCTGCATTTTCCCCGTAAGTGGCGCGCGCCGCCGCGAACGCGCGCGGGAAGCAGCCACCGCACGCACTCAAGAACACGCGTGACAAAACGATTCCATAGATTTCTCGCCGTCGGTGCGTTCGCGGCGCTCGCCGTCTTTTCTTTTTCGTGCGCGCCGGAGCCACCTCGCACGCAGAAGGCCGTTGAGGAACAGCTCACGTGTCAGTGTGGCTGCGGCCTGACGGTACACACGTGCAATCACCTTCAGTGCTCGTTCGCGATCCCGGTTCGCGAGGACATTGCGAAGTCCCTGGCCGACGGCGAGGCAGGACCGGATATCATCACCCGGTACGCTAAAGAGTACGGTGAGAAAGTACTGTCGTCGCCGGTACGCGAAGGCTTCAACATGCTCGCGTGGTACGGCCCTTACATCGCACTGTTCGGCGCGGGGTTCATCGTCATCATGGTTATTCGCCGCTGGACGCCCGAGCGGATCGCGGCACAGCCCGGCAACTCGCCCAAAGACGACGGCGATTCCGGAATCTCGAGCGCCGATAGGGATCGCCTACGCGACGAGTTGGAGGACTACGACCCGTGACGTTCGTGGTGGCCGCACTCATGATTCTCGTATCGGCCGGGGCTATCGCCCTGCCCTTTCTTCGTCCGACCGAAGCGGCGGATGCGATCCCGGATCTCGCCGAGGAACTACTCGAGCGAGAGAAAAACGCCGCGCTGCTCGCGATCCGCGAGGCTGACTTCGATCGCGCGATGGGAAAACTGAGCGACGACGATCACGCCGCATTGCGAAGCATCTATGAGGAGCGCGCGCTCGACGCGATGAACGCCATCGGCGAGTCCCACGTCGAAACCGAGGACCCGCAGCCGACCGCCGGAGAGAACAAACCCGGGCCGGCCGCGTTCTGCGTGCGCTGCGGCGCGGCATTCTCCGAGTCCGACAAGTTCTGCTCCGGCTGCGGCAGCGGCCGACCGCGACTCGTAGAATCGAGCTGACACTCCCCATCTCCGTGGAAAGAGTTGGTCGCCTCGGCTAGCTTGCGCAGCGATGAGCGCGAATGATCCCTCCGAAAGCCCGGCGATAGCATCGATCGACCAGCTCGAGGCGACGTTCCACGACGGCTGCACACCGAAGGAAAACTGGAAAATCGGCGTCGAGTACGAAAAGCCGGTAGTCGATAAGGTCACCGGTGAAGCAGTACCGTACGAGGGACCGTCCGGGATCGGCGCGCTGCTCGCCGCTCTCAAAGAACGAGGCGAATGGAAGGGCGTCTACGAAGACGGGAACCTCATCGCACTCGGAGACGGACGCGCTTCGATCACGCTGGAACCGGGCGGCCAGTTCGAACTGTCGGGCGAGATCTGCGACTCGCTTCATTGCGCAAAAGATGAACTCGACCGTCACGTCGCCGAGATCCTCGCGGTCTCCGACGAGCTCGGTATCGCCTATCTCGGCCTGGGCATCACCCCCAAGACTCCGATTGCCAACGTCCCCTGGATGCCCAAGGAACGCTATCGGATCATGCGCTCCGTGATGCAAGAAACCGGTAAGCTCGGACACCGGATGATGCAGCAAACTGCGACCGTCCAAGCGAACTTCGACTATGGAGACGAGCGCGATGCCCGCGACAAGTTTCGCATCGCCATGGGAATGTCTCCATTGCTCGTGGCCATGTCGGCTAACTCGCCGATCGTCGACGGCGAACTGACAAATTTGAAGAGCTACCGCGCGCACATCTGGACGGATACCGACGCCGACCGTTGCGGCGTATTGCCGTTCGCCTTCGACAGCGATGCTGTGTTTCGGGGTTACACCGAGTATGCGCTCGACGTGCCGATGTACTTCCTCGCCCGCGGTGATCGACTACTACGACTGGGCGGCCGTACGTTCCGCGATTTCATGCGCACCGGCCTCGACGGCGAGCACGCGACGTTGAACGACTGGAGTACCCATCTCACCACACTCTTTCCCGAGGCGCGGATGAAGACCTACATCGAGGTGCGCGCGGCCGATAGTCAGTCGCCCGCACTCATGCTGGGCACTCCGGCTTTGATGAAAGGACTGTTCTACGACGCCGACTGTCTCGACGCTGCGTGGGATGTCATCGGCCCCTGGACACTCGACCAGCGACTCGAGCTACTCGCGGAGGCGACCCGCCATGGCATGGCTGCGCCGGGGCCCCGCCATTCCATCCGGGACTACGCGAAGGAGATCGTCGGGATCGCCCGCGAAGGGCTGCGTCGACAGGCGAAAACGAACGCCGCAGGCGAAGACGAAACCATCTACCTGGACCCGCTGGCAGCCATGGTCGACGACGGTAAGTGCCCGGCAGATGCGATCATCGAGGGCTGGAAAGGCCCGTGGAACGGGCAAATTGGCGGACTTTTGGAGTATTCGTCCTACGCTGCGTAACCTGCTTTTCGCGGGGGCGAAGAAAAGGTATTGATTTTCGCCTTATGTTCGCCTAGGCTTTGAGCCATGACGAACTTGGAGACCGTTAGCGACACCGTTCGTGGCCGCAGCCCGAAGCTGGCCGACTCGCGTGCAGTCGAATCCAACGCCAAAACACCGTTCAATCGGACGCCGTTCAAAAAAACCCCGGCCATGTCGGTGGTTGCGTTCGAGGAATTCTTGGGACTCCCGTCCGGCGCCTGGAAAAAGCGGCGGCTGTTCGTACTGCGAGCGATGACCAACGCCTTTGAGGAAGCCGGCATCCCCAAAGGCGCGCAAATCGTCGTCGAGCCGGGGGCAAGAGCCACTCCAGGACGCCTCGTACTCGTAAAAGACGGCGACGGCCAGACTATTAGGCGGGTTGATTATGACCGCGGCGGGCGAACCGTGATGCGTCCAGCAGCCCCAAGCCTCCTTCCTTTCCCAACGCAGGGATCCCGTCAACAGATAATCGGGACGATTATTGGGGTGCTGCCACGTGCGCGAGTCGCCGGCCGGACCATTGACCCCGGTCGGCGACCGCCGACTTCGCAGCAGAATCCCACACTCAATCGCTACGCAAAGGCCGTAGACCAAGCCGACCACGAGAAAGCCGCGGCCATCTTGCGCGAAAACATGGAGATCTGGTCCAGCGCACGCCATGACCACGTAACGGCACCCAGTCGAGGGGCCCAGGCGCGCTGGCGCGGACTAGCCGGCAGACTACGGGTGCTCGCATCCTGCCTCGAGGTCGCCCATCAGAAGAGCCTCTATGGTGCGTTGGCCGAGGAGGCCAATCGGATTATTGCCGCCATGCGCCGTGAGCTCGATCGCACCCGCACCCCCGGCCGGGAGCGCCTCGAAATGCTCCCAGCGCCCATTTCCAAGCCCAGTGCGCCTCTCCAGCGCACAAAGAGCCAGTGCTCGCCCCCCCCCAACTGATGCCACACAGCGTCATTGCACAGAGTCCCATCTCGAGCCGCTTGACACGGCCCTTGCCTCAATGGTTTAACACCGACCCAGTGGCACGGCGGTAGGGTTGTAGCGCCTTCTCCCGCCTTTTCCGGGCAATTCTCCTAAAAATGCCCCACTACCGGTATGAATACCGGGACTTGCGGGGCTCTTGGCCATCGATCACGGGATCGGCATCTTCAGCACCACTTAGCCGGAGATAACGATTGCTAATTTGGGTACGGTTATTATTTCATGAAATTTCATCTTCCAACGGCGCCGGAAACGGTGTTAGATGACGCCACGCATCACGGGGACCTGCAATACGCACCCGGCCTCAAGATGCGGGAGGAAAACTGATGGCAGATCGATTCGTAAATCTCTTTGAGCCCGACACTCTACTACCGGCACAGTACTTTGCCGCATTCGCCCGCGAGGGCGGTTTGGTTCGGGAACGCCGACTGATGCTCGCCGTCCTTCAAGACGCCGTCGAGTGTTACCAGAAATACGCACTGGCCCGTGACCCGCGCGGGACCCTTCTCTTTGACGACGCACGCGATTGGATCGAATCCGGCGAGCGCGAGTGGCCGTTCTCTTATGAGAACATCTGCGAAGTGCTGAGCCTGCACCCCGAGTACATCCGGCGCGGTCTTTCGAAGTGGCGTCAGCAACGTGCTCCGGTCAAGCGTGCCACGGCACGGATCGTTCCCCTGTCGAACCGCCTCATCGAAGTGGAAGCGGCAGAGGTTGTTCCGGAACCAGAGACTCTCATTCAGGAAGCCTCCTAGCCCAACACCTTATTTTCTAGACGGTTTTCGTCCCTACAAAGCCCTCCGCATAGCGGAGGGCTTTTTTCATTGAGCTTGACGCCCGGTCCACGCCATGGTGACGTGGTCTGGATGGCACGAGACCCAAAAGGGGGACGGTTCTCCAATGAACTCCTCCTATCGGGAGCCGCGTTCGTCTTCGCACTTGTGCTGGGAGCAACGGCCGCCGCAACCGAATCCATCGGCGAGATAACACCCTGCGGAGTTGCGTCGGCCGAGCTGGAAATCATGCTCCCGGGGGCCCTCCCCCCATCCAACTTGAGATCGTCCGACCTCGATGCCGTACGCGGGATTAACGATCGAGCGTCGCTGGGACGAGCAATGTACGAAGCAGGACTACGACGTAAGCGCGAGGATGCCGGGGAATTCACTCCGGAGGCACGCTACCGTAGCCCGTCCAATCCGGAAGAGGCCCGCGTGCGTATTCAGGAAGAGTACGGCCCGGACTCTATCCTCACACGCAGCGCCGACACGGTCGCCGCTCTCGCCGATGGAGCGGAGAAGGGCGCAGCGAAGCCGTTCGCCGGAATGGCGACTGTCACCGAATCGATCGTGAATCGCAGTGGCGAAGCGCTCGGGTTCGACCCGATCGACGTGCCCCGCATCAAGCCGCGCATCAGCGGTAAGCGCGCCGGTGTATACGTGTCGACTCGCTGGTGAAATCAGCGCGCTGAAGCAGTCTGATCCGCGTACGGCTTCACGGGATCGCCGCGTTTGTCGAAGCGAATCGCCTCTTGCGGTTCGGGTGCCGACCAATCCACGAAGCTCACATCGGTAGGAATTCCGCTCGACGCTTCTACGGCGGCCTCCAGCTTCTTCTCATCCACGTATCGTTCCAGGCCCATGCCCTCGACCAGCTCGCGCGCTAGGAGCCAGGGCCAAGGAGCAACGCCGTAGATGTCTTCGTGGACTTCGACCATCACCCGGCCGCGTCGAACACCGAGTTTTATCGGCTGATAGACGAAGCGACCGGCCGTACCGATCTGTACCAGCGGGAAGAACGCCTCGATATCCTCCGCAAACATACGAATGCAGCCGTGGCTGACCTGCATCCCGATACCACCGATCTTGTTGGTACCGTGGATCGCGTACGACGGTATAGTCAGCTCGAGCCGGTACTTACCGAGAGGATTCTCAGGATGCCCACCCGGAATAACGTCTTCAGTAGACCCGGAGTCACGGATCCGTTCAGCCTTGATCGATTCGGGAATGACCCAAGCGGGATTCTTCGTCTTTCCGCGAACCCGAAACGCGCCTTGCGGCGTCTGCCAGTCCTGGCGGCCGAGTCCGACCGGATACGTAATAGCCATTGACGACTTAGCTCCCGCTCGCGGTGACGGCACGTAGTAGTACATCCTCATCTCGGGGATGTTCACGACCAAACCGTCGAACTCACCGGCAGGTAGCACCCATTCGGCCGGCACGAGCATGTCGCGACCGGTCGGTGGCACCCAGGGGTCGATGCCCGGATTCGCTGCCACCAATTCGTTGTAGCCCACGTCATACTCTCGAGAGATCTCGAGGAACGTCTCCGAACGGCGAATGCGATGGGTCAGACTATTGCCGATGACGGTTTGTAGGCCGGCAATCTTGCCGGTTCCGCCTACGAAGAAGTGCGTAACGACCTGTCGCGGCTCACGATCGTCCTGGCCGTTCTGCGCCAACGACGGCGTCGGCGCCGACGTAAGGAATAGCCCGGCTAGTACGCACGTCGCTCCGAAAACAGCTCGAAGACGCCGATGTGGTCTGACTCGCATGCTCACGACTGTATCCCAACGGTAAAGGCGACGCGTCGCCGCCTCAAGCCAACAGCGCCTCGAGTTCATCGGCGCGGGCAACCGGGGCCATGCACGACGTTCCGCGACACACCGACGCCGTCGCCTCGGAACCCTTCGACTTTCCGCGTACCGGCTCGGGCAACCACACCGGATCGTCCCCCGTCAAAGGCAGCACGGAAAGTTCCGGCAACGCGAGCTCCAGCGCACGACGTACAAGGGCCACACCGCCTTCGCTGTCACTATTGGACACGACAACCACCGCATAACCGCGTCGGTGTTTCAGCGCGACGTTCAACAGGTGCGCACCACCGTGGGGGTTTGCCAGTGCGTTCGGAAGCAACGCGTTCAGACTTCGTTCTCCGATCTCGCGATATCGATCCTTCCCCGTCAATTGCCAGAGCCTGAGAAGCAACTCCGTCGCAACGGCATTGCCGGAAGGTACCGCGCTATCCGTCAAATCCCTCGTGCGCATGAGCGGCGATTCTGCGTCACGCGCGGTAAAGAAGAACCCGCCGGACTCACCATCCTCGAACTGATCAATGATTTCCGTCGCCGCGATTTCAGCCGACTCAAGATCCTCTTGTCGCTGCGCGGCGAAGAACAACTCCAGACAGCCTCGCCCGAAGAAAGCATAGTCGTCGAGAAACGCAGGAACGCGACAGGCACCGTCCGCGTAAAAATGCATGAGACGCTGATCCGCGACCATCTCGCGACGAACGAAGTCTGCGGCGGCTTTCGCGCTATCGACGAAGCGCGGCTCATCGAGCGCTGCGCCGGCTTTCGCCATCGCGCCAATCATCAAGCCGTTCCAGTCGGACAAATGCTTTTCATCTGTCACGGGTGCGACGCGCTCACTTCGCTTGGCGAACAGCGCCGCGCTGGCCCTGTCCAGAACTTCCACGACCTCGTGCTCGCCTCTCTCGAACATCACGGCAAGCTCGTCGGTGGAAATTGTACGATGCAGAATATTGCTGCCTTCGAAGTTTCCGCCGTCGGTGACGTCGTAGAAACGGCAGACCATCTCCGCGTCAGCCTCACCTACGACAGCCGCAACTTCGTCGGGTGTCCACACGAAAAACTTGCCTTCGACGCCTTCGCTGTCGGCGTCCTGGGTCGCAAAGTATCCGCCCCCATCGCCAATCATCTCTCGACATATGTAGTCGCCGATACCGTAAACCGCATCGCGGTAGGCCGACTCACCGTAACGACGCCAGCCCTCGAGATAAGCATCCGAGATCAGCGCCTGGTCGTAGAGCATTTTCTCGAAGTGCGGCGCCAGCCAAAACTGATCTACGGAGTAGCGATGAAATCCACCGCCCAGGTGATCATAGATGCCGCCGGCGGCCATCTTGTCGAGAGCTACCTTAACGAGTGCCGCATGTCCGTCGTCGCCGTGCCCGCGCGATGACTCGAGCAGAAACGATAGCGCGAGTGTGTTCGGAAATTTCGGTGCACCGCCGAATCCGCCGTCAACACCGTCCATTACTCCGGCGAGCTTCTCTGCAATCGCCGCAATCGCTTCGTCCTCGACGAACTCCGTTTCGCTGTCACCGCGACCGCTCTCCGCGAGGAGTTCGACGATCTGATCCGCACGTTCGCCGACTTTCTCGGAATCGTGTCGATATGCGCGCTCGACTCCAACAAGTACGCGCGGGAACCCCGGCATGTTGCCGCGATCTTCCGGGGGATAGTACGTTCCCGCATAGAAAGGTTTGAGATCCGGACGAAGAAAGACCGTCATCGGCCAACCGCCACGGCCGGTCATCATCTGCACCGTCTTCATGTAGATACCGTCCAGGTCGGGGCGCTCTTCACGATCGACCTTGATGCAGACGTACAAGTCGTTCATCAGCTTCGCGATGCGTTCGTCCTCGAAGGACTCGCGCTCCATGACGTGACACCAATGACACGATGAATATCCGATGCTGAGTAGGATCGGCCGGTCTTCCGAGCGCGCTCTTTCGAGTGCCTCGTCGGACCAAGGATACCAATTGACGGGATTGTGGCCGTGCTGTCTCAGGTAGAGACTCGGCTCATCCGCAAGTCGATTGCGATGCTGCGCTGTATTGCTCACTCGACGCTATCTATCTTCGCGTCGGCATAGCGTCCAGCGTTACGCCGAAGCGGCGTCCGCGCGCGTCTGCGCTTTCTTGAGTTCGCCGAGCAACTCGGAGACGCGATTCGTGTCTTCACGTTCCTCCGCTAACTCACCATTGATGCGTTCGATATCGGCCTTTGCGGCCGCGCCGTCGATCTCTTCGGGGAACTCTGCATGATCGGCCAGTATCGTGACGACATCGTCGATCACTTCGGCATATCCGCCGTGAACGATCACCTGTTTGGACGTCCCACCCTCAGTGTAACGCAAGAGGCCTACGTCGAGTTGACCGAGGAACGTAACGTGTGAGGGCAGCACGCCCATCTGTCCCTCGGAGCCAGGAGCCGTAAGCTCGGTCACCTCGGTATCGACGGCAAGGCGCGTCGGGGTCACTACGCGTAAACGGAGAGCCATCGTTATGCCGCCATCTGGCTCGCTTTCTCGCGGGCCTCTTCGATCGTACCGACCATGTAGAACGCCTGCTCTGGCAGATCGTCATGTTCACCGGCAACCAGCTCTTTGAAAGCACGAATCGTGTCTTCGAGTTTCACGTATGCGCCGGGGGTACCCGTGAACTGCTCGGCAACGTGGAAAGGCTGCGACAAGAAACGTTGAACCTTACGGGCGCGAGCAACGATGAGCCGATCTTCCTCAGACAGCTCGTCCATCCCCAGAATCGCAATGATGTCTTGCAGGTCTTTGTAGCGCTGCAACACCGCTTGGACAGCACGCGCAACCGCGTAGTGCTCCTCGCCCAGGATGTCCGGGTCGAGAATCCTCGAGGTCGAATCGAGTGGGTCAACAGCCGGGTAAATTCCAAGCTCCGCGATCTGACGCGAGAGAACGGTCGTTGCATCCAAGTGCGCGAAGGTCGTTGCCGGCGCCGGATCGGTGAGATCGTCCGCCGGTACGTAAATCGCTTGAACCGACGTAATCGAGCC
This sequence comes from Deltaproteobacteria bacterium, assembly GCA_029262375.1. Taxonomy (GTDB): domain Bacteria; phylum Desulfobacterota; class Binatia; order UBA1149; family SPBQ01; genus JAJCZM01. The sequence continues at coordinate 216,412 of JAJCZM010000008.1, read as the reverse complement.
CTTGGTGGTCGTCGTAATACGTTCCTGCAGGCCACCGAGGTCAGTGGATAGCGTCGGTTGATAACCAACCGCCGAAGGCATGCGGCCCAGGAGCGCCGATGTTTCGGAGTTCGCCTGCGTGAAACGGAAGATGTTATCGATAAAGAGCAGTACGTCTTTGCCCTGCTCATCGCGGAAGTACTCCGCTACCGTCAGAGCGGTCAGTGCGACCCGCGCGCGCGCTCCGGGGGGCTCGTTCATCTGACCGTAAACAAGTGCGGCTTTGTCGATAACGCCCGACTCTTTCATTTCGAGCCAGAGGTCGTTGCCCTCACGAGTACGCTCGCCGACACCGCCGAACACGGAGTAACCACCGTGTTGCTGCGCAACATTGTTGATCAACTCCATGATGATGACGGTCTTGCCGACACCGGCACCGCCGAACAGACCAATCTTGCCGCCTTTCGCGTACGGGCAAAGCAGATCCACGACCTTGATACCGGTCTCGAACATCTCAACCGACGTCGACTGATCTACGTAAGCAGGTGCCGGACGGTGGATGGACCAAGTCAGATCGGTACCAACCGGCCCGTTGCCGTCAACGGGCTGACCTACAACGTTCAGAATGCGCCCGAGAACCGCCTCGCCTACGGGAGTCTGAATCGGCGCGCCGGTATCGGTAACGACCATACCGCGCACGAGACCCTCTGTGGCGTCCATCGAAATGGTACGGACCGTGTTCTCACCGAGATGCAGTGCGACCTCGAGGACCAGGTTATTCTCCTGATCGTCGATCTCCGGATTCGTCACGGTGAGTGCGCTCAGAATGGGCGGAACCTTCCCGGGAGGGAATTCGACGTCGACTGTCGGTCCGATAACCTGTGTGATCTTACCTGTGGCCATTTCTTCTCGGTCTCCTAAACGTCCTGCAAATACTTTGCGCGGGCGGTTGCCTAGCCGTTGAGCGCCTCTGCGCCACTGACGATCTCCATCAGTTCGGTGGTAATGCCCGCCTGGCGCGCACGGTTCATTTCTAAAGTAAGCCTATCGATCATGTCGGACGCATTGCGCGTGGCGCTGTCCATCGCCGTCATCCGAGCACCGTGCTCGCTGGCGATCGCCTCGAGCATTGCGTGATAGATCTTCGTTTCGACGTAGCGCGGTAGCAGCGATCCCAGAATCGAACCTGGATCCGGCTCAAACACGTAGTCGGGTCCTGCTTCGACCGTTTCGTCGTCGACACTCTGCGTAGTTAGTGGAAGCAGTTGCACCGCGACCGCTTCCTGAGAAATCGCCGATCGAAACTGCGTATAGATGATGTGAACGGTACCGGCTTCGCCGGCGAGGAATCGACGCGAAACATCGGCTGCAACCTTACGCGCCAATTCGATGTTGGCTGCCGCGCCAACATCCAGGTGCGACGCATCGACAGCATCGGTGTGACGAGTGAAGTGGTCGGTCGGACGACGCCCGACGGTCGTAATCTTCGCGCCTTGCCCGTCTTCGCTCTTGAGCCATCGCTCACCGAGCTTGACGATGCTGGTGTTGTAGCCGCCGCACAGACCACGGTCCGACCCAACTACGATTGCGTGCGCCGGTGCGTCGGCACCAGGTTGTAGGAAGGGCTGCGAGTCGGCACCCGGTGCACCCGAAAGGCTTCGCAAAATCCCGGTCAGTTTCGCCGAGTACTCACGGCTGTTCTCAGCAGCGGCCTGCGCGCGACGCAACTTCGCTGCGGCGACCATCTTCATGGCCTTTGTAACTTGCTGCGTATTCTTGACCGACCCGATACGTCGGCGGATTTCCTTGAGACTCGCCACGATTTCCTACGCGAAGATCCCTGCGAACTCTTCGAGAGACTTCTTGAGTTCACCCTCGATCTCGTCATCGAGTTTGCCAACTGAAAGGATCTTGTCGAGCAGACCCGCGTGGTCCTTCTGGATGAAGCCGAGTAGTTCTTCCTCGTATCGGCCGACCGAATCGGAATCGATGTCGTCGATGTAGCCCTTCGTCGCGGCATAGATCACAACGATCTGCTTCGCGACACCTTGCGGAACGTATTGGCCCTGCTTGAGAACTTCGACCAAACGCGCACCGCGCTTGAGCTGCTTCTGCGTGGCCTCATCGAGATCGGAACCGAACTGCGCGAACGCTTCCATCTCGCGGAACTGAGCGAGATCGAGACGCAGCGTACCGGCGACCTGCTTCATCGCCTTGATCTGCGCCGCGCCGCCGACACGAGAAACCGACAAACCGACGTTCACAGCGGGTCGTACGCCCGAGTTGAACAGATCCGTTTCGAGATAGATCTGACCGTCGGTAATCGAGATGACGTTCGTCGGAATGTACGCCGACACGTCACCTGCCTGCGTTTCGATGATCGGCAGTGCGGTAAGCGAGCCGCCGCCCTCTGCGTCCGACATCTTTGCCGCACGTTCGAGCAGCCGAGAATGCAAGTAGAACACATCGCCCGGATACGCTTCACGGCCCGGAGGACGTCGAAGCAGCAGCGACAACTGTCGATACGCAACCGCCTGCTTCGAAAGATCATCATAGATGATCAAGCAGTGCCTGCCGTTGTCGCGAAAGTACTCGCCCATCGAGACACCTGCGTACGGTGCGATGAACTGAAGCGGCGCCGACTCGGAAGCGGTGGCAGCAACGACGATGGTGTAGTCCATCGCGCCGTTCTTCTTCAGTCGCTCGACAACCTGCGCAACCGTCGATCGCTTCTGGCCGATCGCGACGTAGATGCACATCACGTCGCCGCCCTTCTGATTGATGATGGTGTCGATCGCGACCGCCGTCTTGCCGGTCTGGCGATCGCCGATGATGAGCTCACGCTGACCACGGCCGATCGGAATCATCGAGTCGATTGCCTTGATACCCGTTTGCAGCGGCTGCGTAACCGGTTGGCGCTCTTTGATGCCCGGGGCCTTCACTTCAATACGTCGCGAGCCAGCGGCAGCGATGTCGCCAAGACCGTCGATCGGTTGGCCGAGAGCGTTAACAACGCGCCCGAGTAGCGCGTCGCCGCACGGAACCTCCGCGATACGACCGGTGCGCTTCACCTCGGCACCTTCGGTCACGGATTCGGGATCACCGAACACCGCGGCACCGACGTTGTCTTCTTCGAGGTTGAGAACCATGCCGTAGACGCCGCCTTCGAACTCAAGGAGTTCACCCGCGGCACAGCGGTCCAGTCCATGAATACGTGCGATACCATCACCGGTCATCAGAACCCGGCCGGTCTCTCGGACTTCTACGTCCTGACCGAACTCGCGGATCTGTTCCTTGATGATGTCGCTGATCTCGGATGCCTTGATCTGCATCTAATCTCCTCCAGGTCGCTCGCTGGGATTCTAGCTATCGCCGGCCATGCGAGCGGCCAGGCGTGTAAGTCTTGTCTTGACGCTTCCGTCGAAAACTCTTCCTTCGAGTTCAACGAGCGCGCCACCAAGAAGGTCAGGGTCAATTTCTACTGCGGCAGCAATCTTGCCGTCGGTTACTTTGCCGAACGCCGCTACAACCGCATCGACCTGATTCTGATCGAGAGCCGTTGCCGCCTTCAACGTGAGTCGCACGCGACCGGCCTCCCGGTCTTCGATACGTACAAACCATTCGTAGATCGCGGGAAGAATCAGAAGGCGATCACGCTCCGCGAGAAGCCGCACGAATTTGCCGAGCGTGCTGTCAGCGCCGATCGGCGCCGCCATCGCGGATCCCAATTTGCGGCGCGCATCGCCGTCGAGAACACCCGGTGCCAACACACCGTCTGCCAGCGACTGTATGGCGCTTGAAAGTTCGGACAGAGCCGCCGCGGTGTCCGCGACAGCGCCTTCTTCGGCCGCGAGTTCGTAGAGCGCCTTCGCGTACCTACGGGCTACGGATCCAGCGATCATGATGCATCCACCCTTGCGATGAAGTCGCGGAGCAACCGCTGCCGTTCGTTGTCATCGAGCTTGCCGCGAATCATTTCAGTGGCGAGTTCAGTGGCGATCTTCGCAGCTTCTTTGCGTAGCTCGCGGCGTGCGCGCAGAAGGTCCGACTCGGCAGTGAGTTCGGCATCGCGGCGCATCCGCTCAGCCGTCTCATTCGCAGCAGCGATCACCCGCGCGTGCTCGGCTTCTGCGATGGCTTTCACCTCTTCGATGAGTTCGGCCTTCGTTTCCTCGAGCTTGGCAGCCTTCGCCTCGAACTCGGCTTTAATCTTGTCGGCTTCGGCCTTTGCCTTACCCGCTGCCTCGATCGCATCCGCTACTTCTCTGCGGCGGCCGGACAAGAAATCCTTGATCGGCTGGCCGGCAAAACGGCGCATGAGGAAAGCGTAAATAAGAAAATTGACAACAGCGAAGGCGAAGAGCTTCCACTGCGCCGCAGGATCGGCTTCGTGGTGACCGCCGCCGCCGGCAGCGACTGCTACTACAGGCAACAGGACGAGGGCGAGGGCGAGCATGAGGATGGAACGGAGGATGAAACGGTTCATTGGCTGTTCTCCCTTCTACCCACGGCCTCCACCGAGGATGGCATTCGTCATCTCGGTGGCCAACGCTTGTGCGTCACCGCGTAAGGAATCGCGTGCGCTCGCGGTTTCCTTGGCGATCTCGCCGCGCAATCGGGTCAGCTTAGCGGTCGCGTCCGCCTGAGCAGCCGCAAAGATTTTCGCCTCGTCGGCTCGCGTAGCAACGCGAATCGTCTCGGCTTCTTCTGCCGCTAGCGTGCGCGCGATCGACAACTCAGCATTGATCTTGGCTGCGAGCTCGTCCGCGTGAGCACGATCGGCCACGGCGCCCTGACTCGCCCCCTCGGTGCGCGCCTCACGCTCCGCCAACAGCTCCGCGTACGGAACAAACAACAAACGATTCAGAATGAAGAGCAGTAGGAAAAAGCTCCCCAGTTGAATGTAAAAGGTTATGTCAGGCGGGAACGCCAACATGATTGAGCGCCGATCCCCTTCGCTGCTCTAGCGGTTACGGCCTAGGACCACATTTTCCCGTACGTCTGTCCGCCCCGTGCAAACAGCCGCATTTCGAGTCACTCGCGGAACCAGGACCCCCCTTAGCAAGACGCCGACGACCTCGCGTTCGGTCGTGTGTTTGTGTCCGCTAAGCAAGTTGAATGGACTCGATATCGGGCGTTCTTCGGCTAGCGGTAGGAGACCGCTAGCCACGGTGTGTCGGCTACCATTTGAGGGTTAGGTTGTCAAAAACGTAACCTACGATCCGAACCGCTCTAGCAGCCGATTGAGCTCGTCATCTGAGTAGTAGTCGATCTCGATTCGACCGCCCTTCCCTTTCGTTTTGATGCGAACCTTCGTCGCCAGCACTTGTTCCAGGGAGCGCTCGACCGCCGTGCGCGCCGAATCCGCGGCGGTTGTCTGCTTCGGCGGCGCTTTCGTTTCGCCCGAACGTCGCACCATCTCCTCGGTCTCTCGCACGCTCAGGCCACGCGAGATGACCTTTCGGGCAAGCGCCACTTGGGCATTCGTCGTCGCGAGACCGAGCAACGCGCGGGCGTGCCCCTCACTAAGTTTGCCCTCTTCAACCGCTTGTCTGAGCGGAGCCGGCAAGTTCAGGAGTCGAATGGCATTGGTAACCGCGACCCTGGATTTACCGACTCTCTGCGCGACTTTCTCTTGCGTATAGCCGTAGTCCTTGACGAGCTGCTCATAGGCCTTCGCCTCTTCCAGCGGGGACAGATCGGCTCTCTGGATATTCTCAACGAGCGCGAGTTCGACCAATTCGCTAGCCGCCACATCGCGTTTGACCACGACGGGAACGGTCGCCAAACCGGCTCGAGATGCCGCTCGGAGTCGACGCTCACCGGCAATCAGTTCAAAACCGCCGGGCCGCTCCATCACTATCAACGGTTGGATGATGCCGGTCTGTCGAATCGAAGACGCCAACTCATCCAGGGCATCCTCGTCGAAGAATCGTCGTGGTTGCGCACGCCCAGGAGTTACCTGTTCGATGGGAACCTCGAGGGCACTCCCCGACGGTTTTGCGACGCCAATGTCGGCGGCAACCGCAGCGGCAATCGGCGGCGGCGGAGCCGATTCACCGAGAATCGCGTCTAGACCTTTACCTAGGGCGGGCTTCCTCACCTTCGCCTCCATCTTCCATGCGATCGCCCTGTTCTTCCGCGGCGATCTGGTTGAGCAATTCTTTCGCGACCAAGCGGTACGCCTCCGATCCCTTTGACGCGGGATCGTAGAGCAGCACCGGCAATCCGTGAGACGGGCTTTCACCGAGTCGCACGTTACGCGGCACTACCGAGTCGAAGACTACGGGTCCAAAGTGAGCGCGTACTTCCTCGGCTACTTGGCGGCTGAGTGACGTTCTTCCATCGAACATCGTCAGCAGGATCCCCTGTATGTGCAGATCCGGATTATGGACGGCGCTGATTCGCTCCACCGTCCCCACCAAAGCGCTCAGACCTTCGAGTGCATAGAACTCACACTGCAGAGGAACCAGCACCGCATCCGCGGCGCACAAGGCATTGAGCGTCAACATTCCGAGCGACGGCGGACAATCGATGATGATGAAGTCGTAACCGGAGCGAATCTGCTCGATCCGGCCGCGCAGCCGATACTCTCTCGAATCGAGGTTCACGAGCTCGACCTCGGCGCCCGCAAGGTCTTGATTTGCTGGAAGAATATCCAGTTCAGCCATGTCGGTGTGACGCAATGCGTCACTGGCGTCTGCGCGTCCGATCAGGACGTCGTAGATGGTTGGCGCCGCCGCCCTACCCGCTCCGACACCGCTCGAGGCGCTGCCCTGCGAATCGAAGTCGATGAGGAGGGTTCGATGGCCCTCCATAGCCAGAGCCGCCGCAAGATTGACCGCTGTGGTGGTTTTGCCGACCCCACCCTTCTGGTTCGCGATCGCAAAGACTTTTCCCATCATTCCACCACCTCGTCCCGCCGTCCCGGCGGTTCGAGAACCGCCGCGCGCCTTCTGCAGCAGTTACCACGCAAAAATATGGATTGCTAGGACTTGTCGGGAAATCGACCACCGGTTTCGCACAGCGACCCCACGCAACGCGAAAACCCCGGAAATCCGGAGAATGTTTCACGTGAAACATTCTCCGGATTCAGGTCGAGATGCGCGTCGGGACGATGGTTTGTTTCACGTGAAACATCCGGCCTCAGCCGGCGGACGACTCATGAGTGTAGCTCAGGATCTGTCGCTCTTCGCCGCCACCTGGCAGCACGAACTGCGAAGCCTCCGATAGCCGCCAGCCGCTGGGGCCATCCAGCTCGGCCGACTCGGCGGTCGGACCGGCCATCAGGACGACTCGCGTAGATGCCAGCTGGGCCGCCAGCTCGAGCATCTCCTGGGGCTGCATGAACGCACGGGCAATCGCCGTATCGCAGAAGTCGGCTTCCAGAGTCCTGGCGTCAGCCTCGACGATCTCGCAGTTAGCGAGGCTGAGCGTCCGAACTACGTCACGCAGGAAGTTGCACTTGCGTCGCCTTGTCTCGACGAGGAAGAACTTCGTCTCCGGCATTACCATGGCAATGGGAATCCCCGGGACGCCGCCTCCGGTGCCGAGATCCGCAACAATCATGGCGCCGTGCAGTGCATTGAGTGCTGTGAGCGAATCGACCAGATGCAGACGCACCGCGTCCTCGCGATCGACGCGCGTCAAACCGGCCGACGCGTTCCAGCGATAAAGTAGATCCAGGTACTCGAGGAGTTTGTGGGCGAGGGGGTCGGGCAGGGCAGTGCCAAGCTCCGCCGCTGCGGCGACAAGACCCGCGTGCTCGGCCGACGATGAACTCACTCGTTCCCCGCTTTCCTCAGATGAATGGCAAGGGCAGAGACTGCGGCCGGAGTGAGGCCGCTGATTCGCGATACCTGTCCTAGCGTAGCCGGACGTGCGAGAGAGAGTTTCTCTGTGGCCTCTGCCGACAAGCCGGCCACAAGGCCGAAGTCGAAGCCGGCCGGAAGCTCAGTTCGCTCCAGACCACGCATGCGACGCACTTCTTCATGCTGACGACGGATGTAGCCCTCGTAATGGGCGGCGATCGTGAGCTGCTCCTCAACGGTCGCATCGCAACGATCGAGCCCCAAGAGGTCCGCTACGAACGCGTAGTCGAGGCCTGGGCGTCTCATCAGATCGAAGCCCGAGCACGGAGAGGAAAGGGGAGGCTCGGCGCCTGCCGCCAGCGCGGCATTGACCGCATCGGAGGGAGTCACCTTCCGCTCGCGTAGTCCGGCCATTGCCGACGCGATCGCGGCCTGCTTGGTAGCCAGTCGTTCGCGCCTCTCGCTCGACAGCAAGCCGAGTGTCTGCGCCGTCGGCGCGAGTCGGAGATCCGCATTGTCTTCGCGCAGCAGCAGCCGGAACTCTGCTCGCGAGGTGAACATTCGGTAGGGCTCACCATCGACGCCGCGCGTGACGAGATCGTCGATCATGACACCGATGTAGGCCTCTGAGCGATCCAGGACGACGGCATCTTCGCCGCGTGTTCGGCGAGCCGCATTGATGCCGGCGATCAGGCCCTGCGCCCCGGCTTCTTCGTAACCCGTCGTTCCGTTGATCTGGCCGGCGAGAAACAGGCCGGCAACATCAAGCGTTTCGAGAGTGGGTGAGAGCTGCGTAGGGATGACGTAGTCGTACTCGATCGCGTAGCCCGGCCGAACGATCACCGCGTTCTCGAGCCCGACGATCGTCCGCACGAACTGCTTCTGGACATCGTAGGGTAGGGAGGTAGAGAGACCGTTCGGATAAACCTCGGCGGTATCCAGCCCTTCGGGCTCCAGGAAGATCCGATGCTCCGTGCGATCCGGAAACTTCATCACTTTGTCTTCGATCGAAGGACAGTAGCGGGGACCACGCGAGTCGATCTCACCACTATAAATTGGTGATAATGCTATGTTATCCGAAATAACGCGATGCGTCGTTTGGTTCGTGTACGTGATGTAGCAGGGCAGTTGAGGCAGCAGCGGCCTCGGACCGTCGAACGAAAACAACGGCGCTGGCTCGTCGCCGGGCTGCTCGCGCAAACGGCTGTAATCGATCGAACGCGTGTCCAGGCGGGGGCAAGTTCCGGTCTTCAGTCTGCCGGTCTCCAAGCCGAGGCGCCCGAGGGCTGCACTCAGACCGTGCGATGCACGATCGCCCGCGCGCCCTCCCGACTGTTTGCGCTCGCCGACATGCATGAGCCCCTCGAGGAAAGTTCCCGTCGTGAGCACGACGGCGCCTGCGCCGAGTCGTTCCCCGTGATCCGTCACGACGGCGACTACACGGCCGTCACGTTCGATCAGATCGGTGACTTCGGCCTGCAGTACCGACAGGTTCTCCGTCGATTCCACTACACGCTTCATGCGGCGCCGGTACTGCGCCTTATCTGCTTGCGCGCGCGATGCTTGGACAGCCGGGCCCTTGCGTGTGTTCAGTCGGCGAAACTGGATGCCGCACTCGTCGATCGCTCGTCCCATCTCGCCGCCGAGCGCGTCGATTTCGCGCACCAGGTGGCCTTTACCGATGCCACCGATGGCCGGATTGCACGACATCTGCCCGATGTTGTCTAGGTTGATCGTAAGAATGAGCGTGCGCGCACCCGAGCGCGCCGCGGCAAGTGCGGCCTCTATTCCGGCGTGACCGGCGCCCACTACGATAACGTCAAATGTTGCGTCCATGCTGACCGACGACCACGCACGGCGCGGGCGACAATGGGCGACCCTATACGAATCATGCGCCGGCGTGTAGGGAAGGTCCCCCGCTAAGAGGGGGGTCGGCGCGACGATGGCGTCAAAACGAGATGGATGAAGCTTGCTTGCTTACTTGCCGATACAAAACTCGGCGAAGACGTGATCGAGGACTTCTTCGCTACCGAGCGGATCGGTCACACCCGCTAGCGCATCGAGCGCTGCGCGAAGCTCGAGCGCCGCAAGCTCACTAGCACCCTCGTCGCCGAGCAAACCAATAGCGGCACGCAATCGATCCCGCGTTTGCTCGAGCCCACTACGATGCCGAGCACGACTGATCACAACTGGCTCGCTCAGTTCCGCATCAGCGGCACTCGCAAACTCGCGCAACAACTCGCGCAATTCGTCACACCCCGCGCTCGTTCGCGACGAAGTAACCACCGTCGGCCAGTGCAAAGAAGCGAGAGCCTCGTTGTCTACGATACTCCATGCAGACCCTAGATCGCTCTTACTGACTGCGACGATGCCGCGTGCGCGGCGCACGCCGGCTACGATCGCAACGTCGTCGTCGCCGAGCGGACGCGCGCCGTCGAGCACGAGGAGTACGATATCGGCAGCGCCTGCTTCAGCGTGCGTGCGTGCGACCGCCGCCGCTTCTGCCTTGCTCGGCGTATCGCGTAGGCCCGCAGTATCGGTGATGACCAAGGCGATGCCCGCGACATCGACCGTCTCATGAACGCTGTCTCTGGTTGTCCCCGGTTCGTCGGAAACGATCATGCGTTCCTCGCCAAGCAACGCGTTTACCAAACTCGACTTGCCGGCGTTGGGCGGGCCGAGCATCACGACGCGCAGTCCTTCACGTTGACGCCGACCGACAGCGAAGGTCGCCAACATCGATTCGATATCGACGCACGCACCTTCGATTTGCACCACACGGGCCGGAAGATTCTCCGTTGGTAGTTCCTCGTCCGTGAAGTCAACGTTCGCCTCTATATCCGCAAGCACTTCGATGATGGACGCGCGCAAGTTCGCGAGTCTGTCGGAGAGTGCTCCCTGCAATTGATTCCAGGCAGACTGTGCGCCGGCTGTGGCACGTGCGTCGATAAGATCCGCAACCGCCTCGGCCTGTGTGAGATCCATTCGGCCGTTGAGAACCGCACGGCGGGAAAACTCGCCACGCTCGGCTGCGCGTGCGCCGGCCGCCATACACGCACGCACGATCGCTTCTACGACGACGGGCGAACCATGACATTGAATCTCGACGACATCTTCACCCGTATACGTGCGCGGGCCGGGCATGCGCACGACGAGTGCATCGTCGATGGGCCGACCGTCAGCGTTCCGAACTGTACTGAGGTGTAGTTTCCAGGAGGCCGGCGAACTCGTCGTGTGCGGCTGCGCAACGACGTCGGCAACGGCGAATGCTTCGTTGCCGCTAATACGCACGATTGAGACTGCGCCACGCCCAGCGGGCGTGGCGCAAGCTACAATCGTGTCCGCGCGATACACCGTTCGACGAGCGCTATTCGACCGGGTCGCTTGTCGACTGTCGATCGTCGTTATCTATGACATCCGTTTCGCCGGTCGCTTCACGTTCATCGGCACCCTCAGGAATGATGAGCACCCTGCGATAGAAACCGGTACCGAGCGCGCGCGTGCTGACTTCTTTGTCCTCGCCGAACGCATCCTGGAAGACCTTGCGATCGCGCGGGCTCATCGGGCTCACCTGAACTCGACGGCCCTCACGCATGGCGCGCTCTTTGAGACGGGCAGCGAGTTCCAGCAAAGACTCTCGGCGACGATCCCGATATCCACCGACATCGATGATGACTCGACTCTCGGCCGCCTCGCGGGCTGCGACGCTTCGATTCACCAGGTGCTCAAATGCGTCGAGCGTCTGGCCGCGCCGACCAATCAGCAGGCCTTCGGCGTCCGCTTCGACGTGGACGACGACTTCGTCATCCGCCTCCATGCACTCCGCCGATACTTTCGCTTCGAAACCCATCAGGCGAAGCATCTCGCTGACGATCTCTTCGCAACGCTCGCGCACCTCTGAGAGAGGTAGTGCTTCCACGTTGGCGTCTACCGTATCCGCGGCGTCAGTACCGGTACCGGCGACACTCTCAGAACGCGTCGTTGCGGCCGCGGGCGCCTCGCTGCGAGTAGGTGCGGGTGCGGGAGTGCGCGTCGGCTGGAAGAACGAACTACGCGGAGGCTCGACTTCAGGCGCAACAGGCGTTGCCGGCACAACCTGCTCAGCAGGATTCTCCGTCTTAGCCTGATCACGGTCGCCGCGGTCACGTCCGCGACCACCACGACGCCCTCTGCTTCGATTCCCGGTGCGCTCTCCGTCACCAGAGCGCACGGGCTGCCCGCTCGACGCACCTTCACTTACCGGCTGTGTGCCCGTACCGCCGTCGGTAACCTTGGCTTCGCCGTCTACCGCTTGACCGTCCTGTTGCTGCCCTCGACCACGACCGCTGCGACCGCGACCGCCTCTACGATTTCCGCGGCGGCCACCGCCCGAACGCTGTTCGCCCGGACCGTCGCTGGAACCATCGGCAGCAGCAGCATCGCCCGTTCGCGCAACGTCGTCCTGCCCGTTGGTGCGCTTCTGATCTCGCCGGTTGTCGTTGCTGCGTCGTTCACCGCCGCGGCGGTCCCGACCACCACGCTGCTCGTTGCCCCGCGTTTGCTCTCGGCCTCTGGCCGAAGCTGCTGAGCCTGCCGCCCGTGCTGGACCTGCCGAGCCTGGCGAAGTCGCCGAGCCCGTTGAAGCTCCCGAGTCGCGCTCGGATCCTGATTTCTCGGAACCGCGGCGATGTCGCGGCTGACGACGACGACGACGGCGGTTACCGCGACCTTCGGACATATCGAATTCCGCGCCGTCTTCCAGCACGTCTTCACGTACTGTCGCTTCTACTTTCGCGCGGCGCGCGCCGATTCCGAGAAAGCCCTTACGGGGATGATGAAGTATTTTTATTTCGACACTGTCGCGGCCTACGCCTAGTTGATTCAGTGCTAACTGAATTGCCTCGTCGACAGTGACGCCTTGTGCTTCGATCGATGTGGACATAGCGATCAAGGGTCTCCTAAGCCGTCGAACGGTTCGTTAAGTACTGTTGCCCAATTGACATCATGTTGTTGGCAAACCAGTAGAGAACCAGTCCGGACGGGAAATTTATAAACATGACCGTGAAGATGAGCGGCAGGAACATCATCATGCGCTGCTGCGTCGGATCACCGCCCGCAGGCATCATCTTTTGTTGCAAGAGCATGCTCGCCCCCATGAATAGCGTCATCACCGGAATCCCCGGCGGCGACACAAAAGGAACCGCGAGTGCGCCCAGCCGATCCGGCTGAGAGAGGTCGGTAATCCAAGATACGAAGGGGGCGCCTCGCAACTCGATTGCCGCCAGCAGAACGTTGTACAGGCCGAGGAAAACGGGGAGCTGCACCACCATCGGTAAGCAGCCGGCCAGCGGGTTCACTTTGTGCCGCCGGTAGGTCTCCATCATCTCCTGATTCAACTTCTCGCGGTCGTCTTTGTACTTCTCCTGAATCTTCTTGAGCTCGGGCTGAATGCGCTGCATCGCTTTCATCGCCTTAGCCTGCTTCTGGTTGACCGGGTAAAACGCGATGCGAATACCGACGGTCAACAAAACGATGGCCCAGCCATAGTTGCCGGTAACCAAGTGAAGTTTCAGGAGTAGCCACAGAAGCGGTCGGGCAATGACCGCAAAGAAGCCAAGGTCGACGGCCTCTTCGAGATCGTGTCCTACCGACTTGAGTAGATCGATACTTTTTGGTCCGACGAACAGACCGAATTCGACGCGACCGCTGCCGTCGTCAGACCACAAGGTCGACTGGGCTTCGCCGTTGCGCGCCGTCGCAACCATCCGCAGGGCGGTGGGCTGCTCCGGGAAGAGGGCGGCGAGGAAGTAGTGGTCGGTGTAGCCCGCCCACGACGTCTGGCCGGAATACTGAACCGGCTCGTCGAGCCCCGAGGCCGCCTCGGTTTCCAAATCCAGGTCGATGTACGCGGTAGGTCCTTCCAGCCCGCCGAAACGGCTGCCAAGGTCGTGAATCTTACGCGTCCAAGCCAGACCGATGGTTTGCGGGGGCGTCCCTCCAACTTTTGCGACGAGATCGAGTACGTAGCTGCCGTGGGTCAGGTTAAGAATCTTTTCGAGCGAATGTCCGTCCGGACTCTCCGCTTTCATCACGACGCTCGTTCCAAGGCCGGCCTTGCGCGTTACCTTGATCGTGTAGTTGATACCGGTATCGGTCATCACGTCGCCGGAAGCGTCGCTCCAGTACATGCCCAACGGGTGTAGTCGCTCGGCATCGACCATCTCTCGGCCGTTAGCGCCCGAGACGTCCGCTGGATCTCCATCGCTCGCGTATTTCTTGAGAACAAACGATTTGATGCGGCCGCCGTGCGACGAAAACACCGCGCGATACAGATCGGTCTCAACCGTCTCCAGTACTTCGGGTCCCTCGGCAATCGAGGACGCGGGAATCTCCGGTTGCACCGTGGTAGCGGCCGAATGCTGAGGGACACCGCCAACGCCTGACGTATCTTCCGCCTCAGCGCCGACCTGTTCCGACATAGCTCCGCCGGTCGGTGCGAGCTGTTGCTCTGGACCGAATAGAACCTGGTAGCCAATCAGAATGGCTAGCGATAGTGCGAATGCTAGTAGCGCTCTACTTTCCACGCAGCAGCCTCTTGGAGCACTGCCGGCTTAGAGCCTCGAGTTACAAAACCGGGTCGTATCCACCCTTCGAGAGTGGATGACACCGGCCGAGCCGCGCGAGCGCGCGGAAGGTCCCGCCGAAAGGTCCGTACTTACGGATTGCATCGACAGCATACGATGAGCAGGTAGGATGGAATCGGCATGAGGGCCCGATCCAAGGAGAAACGACGCGCTGGTAAATCCTGATCAACAAAAGAAGCGTTGAGACCAGCAATTCTGTAAGAGCGTTTCTCGGAGGGCTCAGCGCGTGGGGGCCTTCGCTAATTCTTTCGCTATTCATGGCGAAGCCCCAATGCGTGTGCCAACTCTGATTCGACATCCTCGAAGCTCAGTGTGTCCGCGCCTGCCCGCGCGATAATCAAGAGGTCATGGGCCGGCTGCAGCTCGTGTCTGTGTAATCTAAAAAATTCTCTAACCCGTCGCTTTATCCGATTGCGCGCCACTGCGCCGCCAACCTTCCGTGTAACCGTAACCCCGATGCGGCATTCATCCGCAGGGCCGGGAGCATAGATAAGGATAAAGTGGGGGCTTTTTCTTCGTAAATTGTCTCGATTGCCTCGTTGTAGGCGCAGAAACTCCGGACGTTTCCTTATTCTTCTACGTCTCGGGAGCTTCGAATCGCGACTACCCTCGGCTTCGCTTAGCGGGCGTTGAGACCGCAAGCCGTGTTCGCCCCTTCGCTCTGCGATTCTTAATGACCCGGCGTCCCCCCGGGGTCGACATTCTGGCTCGAAAGCCGTGGCGCCGTCGGCGCTTTACGTTGCTAGGTTGATACGTCCTCTTCACGGTAGCCTCGTTAGGTAATTGGTCGCGCCATTAAAGCGGAGACATTCGGAAAGGCCAAGCGCACAGGCTGAGGGTGAAATCGGCCGTAGACGGCATTTCAAAGCATTATTGCATACTTGAGTAGGTAGAGGCCGCCAGGATCTCTCTCCCGGAAACCCAGGATGGACGCCAAACTAGCCGAACTCGGGCTTCAAGCTACGACTGAACAGCTTCGTCACCGCTTCGCTGGGGTCCAGATTCTCGTACAGAACCTCGTACGAGATATCGACAATTGGCAGTTCGATGCCTTCTCGCGCAGCCAGTTGCTTGACCGACTTGGTGTTTCGAACACCCTCGGCGACCATACGCATTCCGGCAAGGATCTCGTCGACTTTCTCGCCACGACCAACGCGCAGGCCGAACTGGCGGTTTCGAGACAGATCGCCGGTGCATGTCAGCACCAGGTCACCGATACCGGAGAGGCCCGATAGCGTTTCCGGCTGTGCTCCGAGTTTTATCGCCAAGCGCATGATCTCGGCGAGACCGCGCGTGATGATAGCTGCCCGCGCATTGTGCCCGTGCCCCAAGCCGTCAGACACACCCGTCGCGATCGCCATGACGTTCTTCACGACACCACCGATCTCTACTCCCACGACGTCGGTACTGCTGTAGACGCGCAAGGCTTGGGACGCGAACAGGCGCTGAATGCTTTCTGCGACCTCCTGCGTCTCTGCAGCCGCTACCACGACAGTGGGCTGACCGGACGCCAACTCGGAGGCGAAACTCGGCCCGGAAATCACACCGATCTGCTTGGCCGATACTCCACAATCTTCGATGACCTGGAACATCGTCTTACAGGTATCGTCTTCGATTCCCTTACTTGCAGAGATCACCGTCGCATCGGACGAGATGAACGGCGCCGCTTGTTCCATGGTCGTACGCATCGCATGCGACGGTACGACCATGACGACGTATGCCGCGTCCACGAGCGCGGTCTCGATATCGGTGGTTGCAACGAGCTCGTCGTGCAGCGGAATGCCCGGCAAATAGACCCGGTTCTCGTGCTTCTTGTTGATGTAGTCGGCGACTTCCTTACCGCGCGACCAGATGGTGACCGAGTGGCCGTTTCCCGCGAGCAGAGTCGCGAGGGCTGTGCCCCAACTTCCCGCTCCGATGACGGCTACTTTATAACTCAACGCTCGCCCGCTCAGTCGCCGTCCGTGCCGGCGTCGTCGTCGCCCGGTGCGGAATCGTCGTCATCAGAAGGCTCGATCTCATCGAGCGCTTCCGTGTCTTCGTAATCCTCGCCCGGCTCACCTTCGCCGAGTTCGGTCTCTCGTGCCACCGGTGCAACCGAGGCCACGATTTCCTCATCGTTCGCATCGACCGTTACGAGTCGCACGCCCTGCGTGTTGCGACCCATCACGCGCATGTCGCGCGCCGAGATGCGGATCAGCTTTCCTCCGTCCGTGACGATCATGAGTTCGTCATCATCATCGCGAATCTGCAGTACACCGACGACCGGACCGGTCTTGTCGGTGACCTTCATCGTGATCACGCCTTTCGCGCCGCGATGCACGAGACGGTAGTCGTCGATGGGAGATCGTTTGCCGAAACCTTTCTCCGAGACAGTGAGAAGCGTGGCGACTGGATCCACGACTTCCATCGATACTACGCGATCGTCGGGTGCAAGAGCGGCGCCCTTGACGCCGGCGGCGTTGCGGCCCATCGATCGCACTTCGGTTTCCTCGAAGCGCACTGCCATACCGCCGCGCGTGGAAAGCGCGACCTGTTGGCTCCCGTCGGTAACGCGAACGGCGATCAGCTCGTCCTCGCTGTCGAGATTGATGGCGATGATGCCGCTCGTACGCGGGCGCGAGTAGTCGAGCAACGGAGTCTTCTTCACCGTACCGCGCGCAGTCGCGAACATGATGAACTTGTTGTCTACAAACTCGCGTACCGGCAAGAACGCACTGATCTTCTCACCTTCGGTGAGTGTAACCAGATTGACGATTGCCTTGCCGCGCGCGGCGCGTCCGGCCTGCGGTAGCTCGTGAACCTTCTTCCAGTACACGCGACCGCGGTTCGTGAAGAACAGAATGTACGAGTGCGTCGAGGCAACGAACATATGCTCGACGAAGTCATCGCCTTTCGCGGTTGCGCCGGTCTTGCCACGGCCGCCTCTGCGCTGCGAGCGATACAGCGAAGTCGGGCTGCGCTTGATGTAGCCCTCGTGGGACACGGTCACGACCATGTCCTCTTCCTGAATCATGTCCTCGATGTTGATCTCGGTGGTCGCATCGACGACCTCCGTGCGGCGTGCGTCACCGTACTGCTCACGGATCTCCGCCAGCTCGGTCGCGATGATACTCAGAACTTCTTTCGGGTCGGCCAGGATCTTACGAAGCCGCTCGATCAGCTCCGTCGTTTCCTTGTGTTCTTGAATGATCTTGTCGCGCTCGAGGCCGGTCAGCCTCTGCAAACGCATGTCGAGAATCGCCTGCGATTGGATCTCACTGAGATCGAATCGGCTCATCAATTCGGCTTTCGCTGCAGGTGCGTCTTTCGACTTGCGGATCAACTCGATGATCGCATCGAGATTGTCGAGCGCGATCTTCAGTCCGTCGAGAATGTGTAAGCGCGCTTCCGCTTTGCGTAGATCGAATGCAGTCGCCCGCGTAACGATCTCTTTGCGGTGCTCCAAGAAGAGCGTGAGCATCTCCTTGAGCGTGAGCAGGCGAGGGCGACCGTCTACGATCGCAAGCATGATCACACCGAAGGAATCCTGCATCTGCGTGTGCTTGTAGAGCTGATTGAGGATGATCTCGGCGATCGCGTCCTTCTTTAGCTCGATGACAATGCGCATGCCCTGCCGATCCGATTCGTCGCGCAGGTCGGAGATGCCGTCGATTCGCTTCTCGTTGACGAGCTCGGCGATCTTCTCGATCAACCGCGCCTTGTTCACCTGATAGGGAATCTCGGTGACGATGATTCGAGAACGGCCCGTACGCTCGTTCGTTTCAGTATCGACCAGCGCGCGCACTTGTAGAATGCCGCGGCCTTTCGTGTACGCGTCGTAGATCGCCGATCGACCGTAGATCAAGCCACCGGTCGGGAAGTCGGGCGCCGTCACGTGCGCCATGAGATCCTGTGACGTCAGTTCCGGATTCTCGATCACCGCCAACAACGCATCGACGACTTCGCGTAGATTGTGCGGCGGCACATTGGTTGCCATTCCGACGGCGATGCCCGACGAACCGTTTATCAATAGGTTCGGGACACGCGACGGCATCACAGTCGGTTCGATAGTCGTATCGTCGTAGTTGGCCGCGAAATCGACCGTCTCTTTGTCGAGATCGGCCAGCATCTCGCTCGTGATGCGAGACATGCGAATTTCGGTGTAACGCATGGCGGCCGCAGGGTCGCCGTCTACCGATCCGAAATTGCCCTGGCCATCGACGAGCGGGTAGCGCATCGAGAAGTCCTGGGCGAGACGAACGATCGTGTCGTACACGGCAGAGTCACCGTGTGGGTGATACTTACCAATGACGTCGCCAACAACACGGGCCGACTTCTTGTAACCACGATTCCAGCTATTGCCGAGATCCTGCATCGCGAACAAAACGCGACGATGCACCGGCTTCAGACCGTCGCGCACATCGGGCAGCGCACGCCCGATGATGACGCTCATTGCGTAGTCCATGTAGGACGAACGCATCTCGTCTTCGATATTGACGGGTATCGTGGATTGCTTTTCGGGCGTGTCTGCCACCGATTAGATATCCAGGTTCTTCACGTTGAGTGCGTTGTCTTCGATGAATCGACGACGCGATTCGACTTCGTCGCCCATGAGCGTCGAGAAGATGTCTTCGGCAGCAACGCCGTCTTCGATTCTTACTTGAAGAAGAGTTCGTACTTCGGGATCCATCGTGGTCTCCCAAAGCTGTTCCGGGTTCATTTCACCCAGGCCTTTGTACCGCTGAACGTCGAGTCCCTTGCGTGCTGCGGCCATGATCAGCTCGTGTGCTTCAGCAATACTTCCCGCAGTCAGTTCGTTGGTGCCCGACGTAATCACGAACGGGGGCTCACCGAGACTCTTCAAATCTCCGAGCATTTTGCGAAGCCGCAGGAACTCGGGAAGCTCGAGCAGGTCTCGATTGATGACGGTGTCGCTGCGTGAACCGTCGAGCTTCGACGTTACAACCACGCTCTCGCCGCCATGCTCAATGTCAGGAGAGTAGCGGAACGAGATCGGAAGAAGGTCGGGCGCGGCTTCAGTGATGTATGCCTCAAGCCCGCTTATGCGCGCACGTAATTTCGCTTCGTCGCCGAGCGCTTCCGGCGTCATCTCCGGGTCGCCGGCAACGAGTGCAACGACCTGCCGGTTGCGCTGCTTACGTTCGAGTACGTCGAGCAACGCGTCCACCTCGGCGAGTTCCTTCAGCGCACTCTTCAGCGTGTCACCGGAAACCGATGTTCCGCTCTTCTTTGAACTCACGACGACATTCTCGGCACCGAGATCGATCAGATAGCCGGCCAGCGCGCCTTCGTCTTTCAGGTAGTTCTCGGACTTGCCTTTCTTGACGCGATACAGTGGAGGTTGCGCGATGTAGATGTAGCCGTGTTCGATCAGTTCGTAGAAGTGTCGGTAGAAGAACGTCAACAGCAGGGTGCGAATGTGCGAGCCGTCAACATCTGCATCGGTCATGATGATGATCGTGTGATAGCGAAGCTTCTCGAGCGATTTCTCAGCGTCGCCGAATCCCGCTCCAAGCGCCGTGATCAACAGACGAATTTCTTGCGAAGAGATCGTCTTGTCGAGTCGTGCCTTCCACACGTTCAGGATCTTTCCGCGAAGCGGGAGAATCGCTTGGTTACGCCGATCACGGCCCTGCTTCGCAGAACCGCCCGCTGAATCACCCTCGACGATGTACAGTTCGCTCTTCGAGGGGTCTCGTTCTTGGCAGTCCGCCAACTTGCCCGGAAGCGCAGCCGAGTCGAGCGCGCCTTTGCGTCGCGCAAGTTCTTTTGCCTTTCGCGCGGCGAGTCGTACGCGCGCAGCTTCCATGCCTTTGCCGACGATCTTCTTTGCTTCGGCCGGGTTTTGTTCGAAGTAGGTGCTAAGCGCGTCGTTGACGAGCGCTTCCACGAGGCCTTTCACTTCGCTGTTACCCAACTTGGTCTTCGTCTGACCTTCGAACTGCGGCTCAGGAACCTTCACCGAGATAACGGCAACTACCCCTTCGCGTACGTCGTCGCCCTCGAGGGATGTTTCGCCCTTCTTAACAAGACCGTTACTGACCGCGTAGGCGTTCACGGTGCGGGTCAGAGCAGCACGGAATCCGCTCAGATGCGTACCGCCTTCGATCGTGTTGATGTTGTTCGCAAACGAGTAGACGTTCTCGGCGTAGCCGTCGTTCCACTGCATCGCGATTTCCATATCGACGCCGTTTCGATTTCCCGACAGGAACACAACCGCGTCGTGAATGGCGTTCTTCGAGCGATTGAGATGCTCGACGAAGGAAACGATACCGCCTTCGTAGTAAAATTCGTTGGTCTTGCCGCCGTCACGTTCGTCCTCGAGGGTGATTCTTACGCCACGATTCAGAAACGCCAACTCGCGCAGACGACTGGCTAAGATGTCGAATCGATACTCTACGTTTTCGAATATCTGCGAGTCGGCGAGGAACTTGACCTTGGTCCCCGTGCGATTGGTCTGGCCGGTGCGCTCGAGCGGTTTGCGCGGATCGCCTCGCTCGTAGGCTTGCGTAAATACCTCACCTTGGCGTCGGATCTCTACTTCGAGGAGCTCCGATAGCGCGTTGACAACCGAGATTCCGACGCCGTGTAGGCCACCGGAGACGGCGTAAGAGGTTTTCTCGAACTTGCCGCCGGCGTGCAGTTTGGTGAGAACGACCTCGGCTGCCGAGATCTTCTCGGTGGGATGCATGCCCGTGGGAATACCGCGGCCGTTGTCGGTGACGGTAATCGAGTTATCTACGTGAATTTCGACACTGATCGTGTCGCAGTGGCCCGCAAGCGCTTCGTCGATCGAGTTATCGACGACTTCGAATACCAGGTGGTGCAACCCACGTTCCCCGGTATCGCCGATATACATGCCGGGCCGTTTGCGTACGGCTTCAAGCCCTTCGAGTACTTTGATTGCGTCGGCAGAATAGTCGCCCTGATTGCCGTTGGGCGTGGAAACGCCTGCTACGCCCGTAGGCGAGGCATTCCCGTCGTGGCCCTCGACGCTCACATCAGCTGACTTTTTTGCCATGTAGTGAAGACCAAAATGCGTTGGCCCAGCGCGCTACGAAAACGGGAACTTTCCCCCACCGCGACCGCATCAACCGAAGCCCCGTAGGGGCCTTTGCAGGCCCGCTAGAGAACTCGGAGAAGGTATCAGAGGGGGGCCCTAAAGTAAAGTTGGGTAGGGGCTGAAAACCCTTGTCCCGTCTGCATTTGCGGCCATATTTCGAGGTCGTATGCAGGCGGGGAAATTCGCAGGGTTACGGATGGTTCCGGGTGGCTCGAATCGTCAATTCGCGGTCCCCCCGGGTGTCCTTTTCACCGACCGACGCGCACCGGCTAAAGATCTAGCAACCATCAGATTCGCATCGGCATCACGACGTAGCGGTAGCCGGCGTCATCGCCCGACAAGACTCCCGGCGAGAGTTCATCGCCGAAGCCAATTTCGACGTTGCCGCCCTCCGGCAGGACACCGAGAACATCGATCAGGTACTTCGCATTGAAGCCGATCTCCATCTCCGCTCCGCCGTAGTCCACGGCGAGTTCTTCTTTCGCTTCACCCATGTCGGGATTGTTGGCGGACAACTCGAGCGTTCCTTCCGACAGGCGGAACCTGACGCCGCGTGCGCGTTCGCTTGAAAGAATCGAAACACGGCGAAGCGTGTGTAGGAAATCATCGCGAGAGACCGTCATCCGATTCGGAGTCTCTTTCGGGATTACCTTTTGGTAGTCGGGAAAACTTCCTTCCACCAAACGCATGCTAAGAACCGAATCGCCGACGGTGATCATCGCCTCGTTTCCGGACACGGTGATACCGACTTTGCCCGTCTCTTCGCCGAGCATCTTGCCGATCTCAGCCAGACCTTTTCGTGGAAGAATTGCACCGTTTTCCGGCAACGTTCCGGTAATCGGACGATCGATTACCGCCAGACGATGACCGTCGGTTGCGACCATTCGGATCTGATTCTTCTTCTTCGACTTCGTGATGTACACACCCGCAAGGTTGCTACGCGTATCGTCAGCAGACACTGCAAATATAGTCTTTCTGACCATTTCGCCGAGGTCTCCGGCTGCAACTTCGAATGTCGCCGATTGCGCACCATTCGCACCGGCTTTCGGCATGCCGGGATATTCTTCGGGGTCGATCCCCATGAGTTTGAAGTTCGACTTTCCGTACGAGACTTCGACCCACTGGTTGTCCAACGTCCGCAGACGAATCTCATCGGCGCTCGACTCGCGCACGATCTCGAAGAGCGTTCGCGCAGAGGCAGCGGCTTTGCCGGGTTCACCTACTTGCGCAGGTGCGGTTTGTTTCAGGCTCACTTCGAGATCGGTGGCAACGATGCTGATCTCTTTGTCGTGAACTTCTACAAGCGCATTCGTGAGTACCGCCATGGAGTGTCGTTTGTCTACGACGCCTTGGGTACGGCCGAGGATACGAAGGATCGCTTCACGTTCGATGGTTACGTTCATGTGGAACCTATTAATAAGAGAGTAATTTAATTACTGCTGCTGTTATTACTTGCGCAACTTTGTGGATATCAATGCCAAGTACTTAATAACTCAGGCCGGCAACTCACACTCGTTATGTGCGGTGCCTGGGCGTTCGCCTTCATAACTCGTCCCTGAGACCGGCAGAAGCAATATCGGGCGTGCGCAGAAGCGATTCGCTGCACCAGTTATCCACAGCCCAGTTCACGTACCAACGTCTCCACTACCGCACGAAAGCGCGCGTCCTTTTCGCACCGTTTGCGCACGGCTCCGCAGCCGTGAACCACGGTCGAGTGATCGCGCCCACCCAGGTGCTCCCCGATGGCGGGGAACGAGGCGCCTGCAAGCGAGCGCATGAGGAACATGGCAACCTGGCGAGCGTCGGAGATCTTGCGTGTTCGTCTCCGAGCCTTGAGGTCACCCGGCTTGAGTCCGAAATACGTCGTCAGGCGGGCCTCTATCTCATCGAAAGTAGGCGGGCGACGCTCGCTCGGTGCGGTTTCGCCGAGCAGGTTTGCTGCCAGATCCAGGGTGATCTCGCAGCGATTCAAAGATGCCCAAGCACTGAGCCGGGTCAGCGCTCCTTCCAAGTCCCTGATGTTGGAGTCGAAACGCTCCGCTATATGCGTGGCGACGTCCAGAGGGAGGTGGATTCTCTCTTCCTTCGCCTTGCGCTCGAGAATCGCCACGCGGGTCTCTGCATCAGGTGGCTGGATATCGGCCACCAGGCCCGACCCGAAGCGATTACAGAGGCGTTCCTCAACGCCCTGCATCTCGTTCGGGTACTTATCCGAAGTCAGGATGATCTGGCTGCCGCGTTCATACAGCGCGTTGAAGATATGGAAGAATTCCTGCTGCGTTCGTTCCCGGCCCGCCAGAAACTGAACGTCGTCGATGATCAATACATCGACGCGTCGGATCCGATTCTTGAATTCCTGGACCTTGTTGTGGCTGATGGCGTCGATCAGGCGATTCGTGAAAGCGTCGGCGCTCATGAACAGCACCCGTGCCGACGGATTTTCCGCCAATACCGAGTGGCCGATCGCGTTTGCCAGATGGGTCTTGCCGAGACCGACTCCGCCGAAAACGAAGAACGGATTGTAGAGGGTCCCGGGTTGGCCGCTGACCGCCATTGCTGCCGCGCGTGCGAACTGGTTATTCGGCCCGACGACGAAGCTCGTGAAATCGTAGCGCTCGATCAGACCGGTGGTGCGCCGCCGAGACTGCTTGAGCTCCTGCGCCAGCTTTTCGGCCGTTTCGTGACCGCTATCGGCGGCGGGCGCGGGTCGTCCGAACAGTTCCCCCTGCGGCGCGACATCGCCCCAGCTGAAATGGAATCGACTGTTTCGGCCGCTGGCGCGAACCCACGAGTCTGACAATTCGTCGAGGAAGTTCTCTTCGACCCAGGCTGCGAACATGCGATTGGGAACCGCGATCTCTACGCTACGATCGTCGGCTGCCAGGGGTTTCATGGGCTCGATCCAGGTTGTGTAGTCGGTCGAGTCGAGACGCTCTCGTAGCGGCGCAACTGTTTGTTCCCAAAGGGATTTCAGATTCGTTCCGGAAGATTTATCCACCCAACCACTCCAAGTTATGAACAGTGTTGTCCACAGGTGTTGATAACCTGTGGAGGGCGTCTCGACGAGAACCTCGGCTCAATCGGCCGGCTCCTCGCAGCGCTTGCGGCGAGATAAATCACACCGCTATCGCGTTGCAACACCAGTCGGGGGTGAACGCACGTTAAGCACAGGTTCGAGGTTTCCGGTACACCTGTTACTTGTCTTAGAAGACATCCTGACGGATGGGCAGGCGCGCCGTTATTAGCCGACAGGAGTAGTGTTAACGCTGTTAACTCGACGCGTCGCAGACCGTGGAGACGATCGATGTCCGCATCAGTATCCGAAGATCTTTTTGCAAAGGCCACACAGGTCATCCCCGGCGGTGTGAACTCACCCGTTCGCGCTTGGGCCGGCGTCGGTGGCTCGCCGCGTTTCGTCGCCTCGGCAAAGGGCGCACGTCTGACCGACGAAGATGGCAACGAGTACATCGACTACATCGGATCTTGGGGTCCCATGATCCTTGGTCATGCGCCCGAGGTCGTGCTCGACGCGCTGTCGGCGGCTGCTCCAAGCGGGACGAGTTTCGGAGCGCCTACGCGCTCGGAGGTAGTGCTCGCCGAGAAGATCACCGAGCTCGTGGCGTCCATCGAGCGTGTGCGCCTGGTGAATTCTGGAACTGAAGCGACCATGAGCGCACTGCGACTCGCGCGTGCCGCGACCGGTCATAGCGAAATCGTAAAATTCGCCGGCTGCTATCACGGGCACGCCGATGGCTTGCTCGTGCGCGCCGGCTCCGGCGCCACCACGCTGGGGGTTCCCGACAGCCCGGGCGTACCTGAGGCAATTGCGGCGCTCACGAAACTGGCCAACTACAACGACGTCGAGTCGGTCAGGCGTGTCGTGGGGGCCGATACGGCGGCGATCATCGTCGAGCCCGTTGCGGGCAACATGGGTTTGGTTCTGCCTGAGCCCGGCTTCCTTGAAGCGCTGCGAACGATTGCAGACGAAACCGGCGCGTTGCTCATCTTCGATGAAGTCATCAGTGGGTTCCGCGCTTCGCTCGGCGGTTATCAAACCGTGTGCGGTGTCTTGCCCGATCTCACCTGCCTCGGGAAGGTCATCGGCGGCGGTC
This sequence comes from Deltaproteobacteria bacterium, assembly GCA_029262375.1. Taxonomy (GTDB): domain Bacteria; phylum Desulfobacterota; class Binatia; order UBA1149; family SPBQ01; genus JAJCZM01. The sequence continues at coordinate 190,821 of JAJCZM010000008.1, read as the reverse complement.
TGCCGGTAGGCGCCTACGGTGGTCGGGCTGACTTGATGCAGCAGATCTCTCCCGCGGGGCCGGTGTATCAAGCGGGTACATTGTCGGGCAATCCGCTTGCCGTCGCTGCGGGACTGGCCACCCTGCGCGCGCTCGAGCAGGGCGATCCGTACGCTGATCTGGCGGCGAAGGGCTCCAGGCTGGCCGACGGCCTGCGTGCGGCGCTCGGCGAGCGAACGGGCTGCGTTGCGCAGCTGGGCTCGCTGTTAACACTGTTCTTCGGCCGCCGTGAAGTGCGGAATTACGACGATGCGGGCGGGCTCGATACGGGCCGATTTGCCCGTTTTTTCCAGGCAATGCTCGACGAGGGGATCTGGCTGCCGCCGTCCCAGTACGAATGTTGGTTCCTGTCCACCGCGCATACCGATGCAGACATCGACGCGACCATCGCCGCCGCCGAGCGGGCGATCGCCGCAACGGATTAGGGTTGCTGCGATGCCCGCCATGCGACTGACACCGCAAGCGGCCCAGGCCTGGGGCTTGGCTCTGGGCTTCGGGTGGCGAATCGCCGCGGGCGCAATCATCGGCTACTGGATCGACGAGTGGCAGGGGACCACACCGATCTTCATCACAGTCCTGTCCATCGGTGCCCTGGTCGGCGCCGTTGCCGACATGCTGCGCATATCGAAAAGGCCGGCCGGCCCAGGCGCGCAAGACGGCGCGGACGACGATGCAAGCTCGTAGCGTCGACCTACAACGGCTTTCGAATATCGCCTTGGGGATGACCGGCGCCGCGGCTGCGATATCGGCCTTCGTAGGCGTCGGGCAGCCGTGGAGCATCGTCGCCGGAAGCGGTCTGATGTTGGCCAACTACCATTTGATTCGTATGCTGGTTTCCCAACTAATAAGCCCGCGATTGAGCAAAGTTTGGGCGGTAATCCTGTTCGTCGGGAAGTTCGGTCTCTTCTTCGTTCTGGTCGCGGGGGCCTTTTACCGGCTACCGATCGAACCCATGTCGTTCGCATTCGGGGCCAGTCAGCTACTTCTCGCCACCGTCGTTGAGGCGGTTTTCATCGGCGAGCCGCTAGAGCCTCTTAACGAAGACGGCAGCAGCCGAACTACCGAGTAGGTTACGCATACGATGACGCATCCGATCTTTTGGCATGAGGTCCTGAACATCCCCGAGCCTTTCGGGAGGACCTTCTACGCAACGTTGGTCATGACGATTCTCATCGCGTTCGCAGTCGTTGCGAACCGAAGGCTCGTTGCCGCGAAAGCGTCCGGCGCCGCGCTGATCCCCGATGAGGGACTGAGCGTGCGCAATCTCGCCGAGCTTTTGGTCGGAGGGATCTCCGGATTGGCCCACGGCGTGATAGGCCCACGGGCAAAACCCATCGTCGGTGTGTTCGGTACCTTCTTCGCGTTCATCTTGATCAGCAACGCGATGGGCCTGGTGCCCGGGTTCGCGCCGCCGACGAGCAATTTCAACATTACGTTCGCACTCGGCGTTTCCAGCTTTCTCGCATTCAACTACATCGGCATCAGAGACCAGGGGCTCGGTAGCTACTTGGCGCACTTCGCAGGTCCGATCTGGTGGCTGGCGATTCTGATGTTCCCGCTGGAACTCATCGGCGTATTCGTACGGCCCGTTTCTCTCGGCCTACGTCTGTTCGGTAACATGACGGGCGATCACTTGGTGCTCGAGATCTTCACCGATCTCACCAAGCTCGTCATTCCGGTTATATTCTATTTCTTCGGCACCTTGGTTTCGGTGCTTCAGGCTTTCGTGTTCACGCTGCTCACGATCATCTACGTGTCTCTCTCCATGGGGCACGGAGATCATCACTGAGGGGAGCGGGTGCGCACGATATCAGCGTCGCATAGCGCAGTGGTAGAGGCAGCAGAGGTGCGGTGAAAACGCGGCTGCGACGCAACACACAACAGGAGTTACGCAATACAATGAAACGAATTCGCACTTTCTTGATGATCACCGCTGGTACCGTTTTCACGACGCTCGGAACGAGTTCAGTTGCTCTGGCTGAAGACGCCGCCGGCGGCGGCGCAAACAGTGGCGTTCTCGCAGTGGCCGCAGGCCTCGCGATCTCGCTGGCAGCCTTCGGTTGCGCGCTGGGTCAGGGCCGCGCCGTTGCAGCAGCGATGGAATCCATCGGCCGCAACCCGAACTGTGCCGACCGCATCCAGACTCCGATGATCATCGGTCTGGCTCTGATCGAAGCACTCGCCATTTACGCACTCGTCATCGCGTTCACGATCGCGGGCAATATCTAGAAACGACATTGCCGGGATTCGGGTAGGCTCTTGAGCCTGCCTGTAGAATGAAGGGGAGGCTTTCGGGCCTCCCCTTTCTTTTTTGAAGTCCTGAGGCGCTACTCGCTACTGCGCCGCGGCAATGATCGCAGTACGCGTTGCCAGCGCGTCGACTTCGCCGGCTCGCGCGGCGAGGTTCGACATCCCGTCGTTCTCTTCGCGGTCGACTACCGTGATCACCAGCGAGACGCTTCCGCCCTCGCTCTCGACGCTGTCGATGGCTTTGATGGTAGATTCGCCGGTCGTAACCACATCTTCAACCAGTGCTATTTTTGCCGCGGCGTCGAAGCGGCCATCGAGCTTCTGCGATGTGCCGTGGGCTTTGACGTCCTTGCGCACGAAGAAGCCGTCGAGTGCGTAGTCGCGTGCTGCTGCTGCGTCGAGCGCAGCGGTTACCAGCGGGATTGCTCCGACAGCCATGCCGCCGACCAACGTGATGCCGGAAGCTTGGAGTCTGTCGCACAACAGTTCGCCGACTAGCCTGCTACCGCGCGCCGTGAACACCGTCTGTTTCACGTCCACGTAGAAATCGCTCTGTAAGCCCGACGCCAGTGTGAACGTACCGCTTCGGTAGGAAAGCTGCGCCAGAAGCGCCGCGAGGTCTTTTCTATTGCTGCTCATCGCTCAGTCGGATCCTTCAAGAAACGGAACGAGGTGTGAAACGAATTCGTCGAACTGATCGTGATGCACCCAATGCCCGGCGTCCGCGATCTCGACATAATCGTAATTGCGAATGTGCTGCGCACGTCCGTCTTTCTCGGGGTCGGACGCCCAACTCTCTCGTCCTCGCACCAGCAGTACCGGACAATCGATGAGCGACCACAGGCGCTGCACCGATTCGCGGTCGTAGCGGTTCGGCGGCCAGTTGCGCACGTAGTTGTCGAACTTCCACGCGTAGTTCCCGTTCTCCAACTGCATCGCGCCGTGCACGGTCAGATGTCGTGCCATCTCTTCGCTGAGATGCGGATTCGCGTCATGCATACGCGCCGCCGCTTCATCGAGGCTCGTGTACTCGCGCGGTTTTCGCGTCGCCAGGCTTTGTGCGGACTCGATCCATTCGTGCCAACGCTCTTCGACGGGACGTTCCTTGATCATTTCAGGCGGTGGGCCCATGCCTTCCACCGCGCACAGGCGCACGACCGAGTCCGGGTACAGACCGGTGTAGTGCAGACACACGGCGCCGCCGAGAGAATGTCCGACGAGCCGTACGCGCTGCTCGCAGAGATGACGAAGTAGCTGCGTGAGATCGAGCACGTACTCCGGCATGGAATACTGCGCGCCGATTCCCCACGCGGAGTCGCCGTGGCCTCGTAGGTCCGGAGCAATCACGTGGTAGCGATCTCGCAGTTTCGCCGCGACGGCGTCCCAGTTGCGTGCGTGGTCTCGTCCTCCGTGGACGAGCACGACGAGCGGCGCACCGGGGTTGCCGTAATCGACGTAGTGCAGGCGCAGTCTCTGAGAGATGAAGGTGTGTGAGGTGGGGCCGGTTCCGGCGGAGATCGAGCTCATCGCCTCACTACCTGCCTCGACACGCGCGCCGGGTCCACCCGTGATCGCTTGTCGTTGTTGGTTGCTGTCGGTGGGTCCGCCACAAACGAAACACCCTGCGTCGCGTCTCCGACCTGCCTAGGGAAGGTCTCAGGACCTGTCTACAGGTCCTAAATGCCCGGTATCGAAAGGAATTCGAAGCCATCATGAGGTGACGTCGAGAACCTTGAGGTGCGAACGCCTACGATACGCGTTCGAATGGCGCTGCCGGCCCGTTCGTCTCCATACCAGGGCGTGACATGCGAGTTACGAACAGCTATAGAACGCGTTCTAGTTTTGCTTGCCCGGGAGCTTTTCCCGCTGAAATCACATTGATGCGGCGGAAGTTTACGGACGTGGGCAGCAGGAGGTCCTGAACACATGCTTCGAGAATGGCTGCACCAACAGCGAGACGGAGAGAATCGCATGGCTACCGCGTTCACTTGTTTGATGGCCGCGAGCTTTCTCGCTCTTGCGGCCGCGCCAGCCTCGGCGGACGTCGTACCTGGCGACCTGATCACCAGACAGAACGTCGAGAAAATCAAGAACCTCGCATCACCCGGGATTCTTTGGGCGGTCGAGAACGGCATGGATCTCAAGATCGTGCCTTACAAAAAGATCGATGAGCCGGCGCACTACACTGCCGCAACCGAGAAGTACTCGGCACAGGTAAAACTGAACGATGCCCAGGACGTAGTGGATTGGGTTGCTGGTCGCCCGTTCCCCACCGTCGATTCGAACGATCCGATGGTGGGCACGAAGTTGATGTATAACTTCGAACGAACCCATTACTTCACGGACGATCTGAATGTCCGGGTTCCCGATGCCGACACGGGGAACTTCTATGTGACCGCCGACGGCAATCGTCAGTACAATGTCGAGCGCCACTTCATCGTCGACTGGACGCGACGCATTCGCTTCAAAGGTCGTCTCGAAAACGAGCCGATTCCGGAGATCGCCGACAACAAGGACGGCGTATTCGGCAAGCAAGGTTTCTATCCCCTGATCGAGCCGTTCGATCTCAAGGGGGTTGGTTCGATCAGCTTCCGCTATCTCGACCCCACCAGGCAAGACGATACCTGGCTCTATGTGCCGACGATTCGTCGTGTTCGTCGTATGTCGAGCGCGCAGCGTAGTGATGCCTTGTTCGGTCAGGATATCGATCTGGATAGCTTCGGTGGCTACGCCGGTCAGATTCCGTGGTTTGACTGGAAGCTCATCGGTGAGAAGCCGATGCTCGCCTCATTCCACGGCGAGAACCTCCCTCCGGTCGTCTGTGAGAAAGACGGCGGTATGACCTACTGCGAGAACTGGGAAGTGCGTCCGAAGGTCTTCATCATCGAAGGTGTTCCGCGCGTCCCCAACTACGCTTACTCGAAACGTACCATCTTCATGGATAGGGAAGTTTACTTCATCGCGTATGCCGACATGTACGACAACGCGGGTGAGCTTTGGAAGACCGTCATTCAGAACATTCGTACATCGACCAAGCCGAACCCGCGGCTCGACTTCGAGTATGATCGCGAGCGAATGTTCGTGTACGCATTTACCGTTCTCGATATGCAGTTGTTGCACGGAACACGCGCGGCGATACCAGGTATGCAGTTCCCGAACGAGCCGGGCTGGTTCATCGACATCGGTTTCGACAACGAGAACTCGGTCGATGAAGATTGGTTTACGATCGCAGGATTGTTGACCGCCGGTAAATAGCACTCACGCAGATCTTTGCACGGGAGGGGCGGTCGGCTGTATCAGTCGGCCGCCTTTTCTTTTCTGCTGGCCGCCTCGTCGTTTGCATCGTCTTCCTCCGAAGGCGGAACGGTGACGCGGATCTTTTCTGCACGCGACTTACGTACCTCCAACACCTCGGCGATTACCCCGCCCAGCTCGACGATATCGCCTTCTTCGGGCACGTGCCCGAGTCTTGCCATCACGTAACCGGACAGTGTGTCGGCTTGCTCGTCGACTAGTTCCAGGTTGAATCGTTCGATGACCGATTCGATATCAGCGCGACCGTCGATCAGGAAGCTTCCCCGACTCTCGGGAACAATCTCGGGAGGCTCGATGTCGAACTCGTCGGCGACCGGCCCGACGATCGGCTCGAGAACGTTCTCGAGGGTGACAACGCCGCTTGTGGTCCCGTACTCATCCACGACGATAGCGAGCAGTTGATGGGTTGCCTGGAATTGTCTGAGCAGTTTACTGATCGATAGCGTTTCGGGAACGAAACGCGGCGGGCGCATGATGTCACGCAGATCGATCGCTCCAGGGTCCGTTGAGAGCATGATGTCCTTCACGTGAATCACCCCGAGCACGCTGTCGAGTGATGCGTCGCAAATCGGGTAGCGTGTGTGCTTGGTGCGACGAATCAGTTCCAGGAAACTCTCGAGGGAATCGTTGATGTCGAAGTACGCGACATCGACGCGTGGGACCATCACCTTGCGACAGATGAGATCGTCGAATTGGAAAACACCTTCGATCAGCTCGCGCTCGGCACCGGTCACTTCGCCGTGATCGCGAGCAATGCTCAGTAGAGCACGGATTTCGGTTTCGCTGTGCGGCGTCTCGTCGGCTTCCGACATCGTTTCGACACCGAACAATTTGAGGAATGCCGCAGTCGTCGCGTTGAGCGCTACGAGAATTGGGTAGCTCGCGATCCAGAATCCGCGAAGCGGCAATGCGCACCAGCGGGCGAGCGATTCCGGCTGGCGAATAGCGAGAGTCTTCGGTGCAAGTTCGCCGATGACGACGTGCAACACGGTGATGATGGTGAACCCCACCGCGAATGACGTTGCGTGCAGAACGGCCGCACTCGTAATGCCGAGCGAGGTGAGAGGATGATGCAGCAGCCGCGCGATCGTCGGCTCACCGATCCAGCCGAGAGCCAGGGATGCGATCGTGATTCCGAGTTGGCAGGCTGAGAGCGCGCCGTCTAGATGCTCGACGAGCCATTTCGCCGAATCGGCGAACGGCTCCCCGCGCGCGACCATTTCATCAAGCTGACTCTTGCGCACGCGCACGAGAGCGAACTCAGCCGCAACGAAGAAGCCGTTGAGGAGCACCAGAAAGCCGGCCGCGATGAGGCCGACGGACTCACGTAGCAGATCCACTAACACCTCGCACCGACGCAGCAGCCGTAGGCAGGTGTACTGGGAGGATCTTCGCTTTCAGTAGTATTTCGCACTTAACGTCCGTTGGGCAGATGAGCCCTTACAGTGTTTGCTCGCCGGTGGCGGCTTCGGTCGGCGCTGGATGACTGAGGTGTACGCGCGAAATGCGCCTGCCTTCCATCTCTTCGACACGGCCGTCGAAATCGCCGAACCTGAATTGGTCGCCGACGCTACCGATTTTTCCTAGGGACTCGGTTACGTAGCCGCCCACCGTTTCCGCCTCTCCATCTTCGAGATCGAGCTCGAGTGTACGGCAGAGTTCGTCTACGAGCATCATACCATCGACGAGTAGGCCGGTATCATCCATTGATATTGCGGGGGCTTCCTCGGTATCGAACTCGTCGTAAATTTCTCCGACGAGTTGCTCGAGCACGTTCTCCAATGTGACGACGCCGATGATCGATCCGTGCTCGTCGAGAACCTGCGCCATGTGCGCGCGTCTCTGTTCGAATACCTTCTGCAGCTCGTCGAGGGAAAGGGTCTCCGGCACGACCGGCAAGTCGCGTTTCAGTTGTCGAAGATCGGTGATTTTCGTAGGGCCGCCGATCTGACGGAAGAGATCCTTAATGTGAATCATACCGATGATGCTATCGATGTCGCGACTACACAGTGGGTAGCGCGTGTGTTCGCTCCGGCGAATGGTCGTCAAGTTCTGTTCCAACGATTTTGCGAGCGACAGGAACTCGACCGCGTCGCGCGGAACCATGATTTGCCTTGCAGTGGTGTTGGAGAACTCCAGTAGGTTCTCCAGGAATGAGCGCTTTGCAGGCGACAAACGTTCCAACGCGGTGAGCTGAGAGATGACGAGCCGCAGTTCTTGCCTGTCGGTGATGTCATCGGCTTCGGTGCCGCCGGCACCGCGTCCAAACGTCCGTGTGATCAAAGACAGGAGTTGGCGTACGGGTAGCGACACTTTCATGAGCGCACGCAGCACGAACGCAGACCACAACGCGACACGCTCGGGCGTTCTCAATCCCAACCGCTTTGGGAAAGACTCCCCGAAAGTCACGGCGAAGGAGCCGGTCAACAGAAACGCGGCAACCGCGGACAGCGGTGAGACGATTCCTGTGTCGCCGATGCCCAAGGACGCGAGTGGTTGCAACAACGCGCTGCGAACCGCCGGTACGCCGGTCCACCCCAGCAACAACAGGATTGTGAATGAGAAAAAACGGATCGTGGCAACGGCGGGTTCCAGATCATCGACAATGCGCAGGAGCACTCGCGCGCGACGACTCCCCTGGTCCTTGCGCGCGACGACGGCATCTCGGGAAACCGTTACGACTGCGTACTCGGCGGCGACGAGCCATGCATTGAGTCCGATGAGGAACGCGATGAGCGCTACGGTGAGGCCGACGCTCATATACACGCACGTACGCGCAGGATGCTGACCTTGCACGCGGTAGGTTCTGGACTGAGTTGGGTACGGCCTTGCGGCCTTGGCAACGGAGGTTGGTCGGGGTCGTTCATCGACTGATCGACATGAGTTTAGGCCCGAGTTTGTCTGCGATGCAAGTCTTTTCGTGTATCGCGAGGTCGCGGGGCCCAAGCTCCGTTGCCGCATTGCATCCTAGCTTAAAGCCAGGGCGGCGCCCGGGCTGGCGACATGGCTGGAAAGTGTTCTTTCCAGGAGGCGATGGGGGGAGGGAGCCGGCAATGCCGCGATTTAGAACCCGTCGGCGACAACTGGTAGTAGGAACCGACTTACAAGCGATGTTGGCATTCATTCTGGACGGAAAAACGGCCGCGTTATCGCGCGAGCACCCCGAGCCTGCGCAGCCCGATCCGGCCCGCGGCTTCGTCAGGGTGCGCACGCGCAGTGCGGGAATCTGTAACACCGATCTCGAACTGGTGCGCGGCTACATGGGGTTCAACGGAGTACTCGGCCATGAGTTCGTGGGCGAGGCCCTGGACGGTAGGTTCTCGGGCAAGCGCGTAGTCGGCGGTATCAACTTCGGGTGCGGCAGCTGTGTCTCGTGCAATAGCGGGATGGCCCGCCATTGCCCCACGCGGACTGTGCTCGGGATCCTAGGTGCCGATGGTGTACTGGCAGAACAGTTTTTGATTCCCGAGAGGAATCTTCTCGTAGTTCCCGACGATGTCAGCGACGCGACTGCTGTGTTCACGGAACCCGTGGCAGCGGCTTGCGAGATCCTCGATCAGCTTCCGGTAGATTTCCCCCGCGGTCCCGCGCTCGTTCTGGGCGACGGCAAGTTGGGGCCCTTGATCGCGCAAGTATTGGCCGCCAACGACTTTAGCGTATTGCTTGTCGGGCGACACACGGACACGTTGAGCTGGATCCGCGACAGTGGCGTGGCGATCGCCGACACGATTCCGGCAACCGCATCGTACGATCTCGTCGTGGAAGCGACAGGATCTCCCGAAGGTCTGACCGCCGCCATTGCCGCGACGCGTCCGCGTGGTGCGTTGGTATTAAAGACGACGGTGGCCGGTGCACACGAAGTCGACCTCGCACCCATCGTGATCAACGAGATCACGGTTATCGGATCTCGGTGCGGTCGCTTCGCGCCGGCTCTGGACCTCCTCGCCTCGGGGCGCGTCAATGTCACACCGCTTGTCGCGGCTGAGTATTCTCTAGACGCTATCGAGGATGGCTTTGCGCATGCGATGACTCGCGGTGTACGTAAGGTGCTCGTGAGGAACGACTGATGGATTTCAACTACACGCCGCAACAGGAAGCGTTTCGCAGCGAGCTACGAGCTTGGCTCGACTCTGAGAAAGAGTCTGGAAGTCTCGGTGCGGTCAAAGCCGCCTCGCTCGATGACTACGTTGCGCATGGTCGTGAGTGGCAGAACCGCCTCTACGATGCTGGATGGTGCGGACTTCACTGGCCGGCCGAGTACGGCGGGCGCGGCATCGGGATCATCGAGCAGATCATCTTCCAAGAAGAACTGGGACGATCGGGTTCCCCACAGTTGGTGAACCTATTGGCCCTGTCGATGGTCGGCCCGTTGATCATCGAGCAGGGTACGGAGGCGCAGAAGCAGCGCTATTTGAAGCCGATTCTAGATGCGAGCGAGATCTGGTGTCAGGGCTATAGCGAGCCCGGTGCCGGCTCGGACCTCGCCGCGATCAAGACGAAAGCGATTCGCGATGGTGACGACTTCGTCGTCAACGGCCAGAAGGTGTGGACCAGCTACGCGCAGTATTCACAGTTCTGCATTCTACTAGTCAGAACCGATCCGGATTCGGTGAAGCATCGTGGCCTCACGCTGATCATCCTCGACATGAAGAGCGCTGGAATCGATGTCCGTCCGCTCCAGCAGATGAACGGTGATAGCGAGTTCAACGAGGTCTATCTCGAAGACGTTCGTATTCCGGCAGAGAACGTCGTCGGGAAAGAAGGCGAAGGATGGCAGATGGCCGTCTCCTTGCTCATGCACGAACGCGCAACGTTGACGTTCCAGCGACAACTGCAGTCGCGCGTGGCTCTGAACGAAATGATTGAGTTCGCGCGCGACTTCGACGTGCGAGGTGGTACACCCGCGAAAGATCCGATCTTTCGACAGCGCTTGGCCCAGGCACACATAGAGAGCGAAGCGATGCGGTTGACGGCGACCCGGCATCTTACCGAGCGCATAAAACGTAACGATCCGCCGGGGCCGGAAGGGTCGATGGAGAAACTCTTCTGGAGCGAAATGTACCAGCGAATGCTCGAGATACCGATGTCGATGCTCGGCGCGTACGCGATGCTTGACGGTGACGATGCGCACGCGCCGTCATCGGGGAAGTGGCCGCATCTATACATGTACTCGCGCGGTCGAACGATCGCGGCGGGTACGTCGGAAGTGCAGCGCGGGATCATCGCTCAGCGGGTTCTGGGCCTCCCGAAAGATCGGTAGGTAATTCCTCTGAAACAGAAACGGCCGGTGAGGATTTCCTCACCGGCCGTTATTGGTAGTGGTCTGTTATTGTCGGTCGGCTCGGCCTGCTTAACCCGCCTAGCCCGCCTAACCTGCTTAGCCTGCCTTTCGTACTTTGCGGCGTTCGCGCTTGGCGTTGATGCTGTGCCGACGCCCATTCACGCGACGGAACGGGAAGCGATAGACCTGACCGCGCGTGCCGGCCTGCTCAGTTCTATCGCGCCAGCTGTGTAGACCGCGACGCAGATACTCCGGTTCCATGTCGAGAGCCTGGCATATGCTCGCGAATGAGAACGGCCACGTCATATCGTCAGACGCCAGCCAGTGCTCCACATCGCCATCCTCGCCTTCCTGCTTTGCAGCGCGCGCCTGAATGAAGTTGCGCTGGAACGACGCGATTGCGTCTTCCAGAACGGCAAGCATCAGCCGCTTCTCGGGTACGAGTGTCGACTCCGTGAACACACGGTCGAAAAACTGAGAGGGTGTCATCGTATCCGGCTCGACCATCGTGATTGCGGGATCTTCCACACACACGGTCTTCGACTTACGTTGTTCTTGCGTGTCCTTCATGACTTCGCTCATTGTGCCTCCTTCATCATCCGGTCGCGTGTAGCGTACCCGTGATGAAACAATTTGCGTTCTCCAAAACTGCCTGGCGTCTCGGCGCTCGCTTCTCTTCGGCCCATCAAGTGCGGCGCCCAACCGCTAACGGCCCCCGGTCCCGAACACTCATCGTCCCGTTGCTGCGGAGTCTTCATTCGTCTGCTCTCGCAATTCTTGGATTGCCCGAAGCAGCAACTTTCTCCGTAACAGGACGATGAATTGTTCTACAATCTTGACGCCCGCCATCGCCATCTCGGCGAGTTTGGCGTCATCCACCTTGCCGGTTACGGCTCGGCTGAAAATGGTCAACTCTTCGCGCGCTAGCTTGTTCAGCGTTTCAACGTACAGCGGGATGCCGATGCCCTTTGGAATGAGGGAGTCGTTGAAACCCGCGCTACGCATCGAGGCGAAGGTCTCGAGCATGAGAATGTCGTCGCCTTCGAACACTTCTTCACCATCGCGCATGACCGGAGTCAGCACGCCGCTCTCAAGGCAGTAGTCGAGCTCGTCGGCGCCGAGACCGTAGTGCTCGATGACCTCGGAGCGCTTGACCGGCTCTTGTCCGGGCGAGATGTGGATGGCTTCGTAAAACTTACCTTCGAGGCTCAGCAGCGTGTCGATCTCGTGCGAGCTGATGACCTCGGAGTCGCGGTCGAGGATGGTCTTGATGACGTCGAGAGGGAGAAAACGCTTCTGCCGCAGTTCCTTGATGACGCGGATGCGATCGACAAAGCCGCGGTCATAGTACGACATGTTGCGGCCGGTCTTCAGAGTGGGCGGCGGTAGCAGCCCCTCGCGCAGGTAGTATTTGATGGTTCCGATCGAGACACCGGTCTCTCGCGAAAGATCGGAGATCTTATAAAGTCCCTTCCGGGCCTCGCGGTGTTCGGCGACCGTTGCTTTTGTCTGCGGGCTGGCCATTTCGTGGTAGGTTCCGCCACCGCGGCGCCAAGTTCCCTCCTAGGCGCCAAAGTGGAAAGTACAGCTATCCACTTAGTGGATCGTAAGCCACGCTGTCAAGGACTTTTTGAGGTCTGCCAAAGCATTGTATTTGTTTGATAAATTGCGCCTCGCTTTCCTTTCGCCCTGTATTCGCCCAGACGCGTTGACTGGGCACTGCTGCGACACTAGGCCGCGACGCTGAATATGCGATTTTCACACGTAGAAAGAAGGACTTGGCTGACACGGGCCGCAGAGCAGACCGTCGATCTCGTGATCGTGGGCGGCGGCATCACCGGCGCAGGAGTTGCGCGCGAAGCAGCCTTGCGCGGACACTCGGTCGTCCTCCTCGATCGGGGGGATTTCGCCTCCGGAACCAGTTCTCGCTCCTCGAAACTCATTCACGGCGGCGTGCGCTATCTTGCCCAGGGCGACGTCGCCCTCGTGCGGGAGGCTGCCCGAGAGCGCGCGGTTTTGCGTCGCTTAGCGCCGCATTTGGCGCGTCCAGTGCGGATGGTGATCCCGGCAGGCTCTCGCGCCGGCCGCATGAAACTAGCCGCAGGATTGTGGACCTTCGACAAGCTGGCTGGTGATCCGGGTGAGACCCACGATGTTCTCGACCGCGATGCCACGTTGACCGCGGTGCCGAATCTGCGCCGTGATCGCCTATCAGGGGCCGTCGCTTTCACCGAGTACGTGACCCACGATTCCCGTTTGACGCTCGAGACGCTCAAGGCGGCCGCCGCCGAGGGCGCGCTGGTTGCCAACTACGCTCCGGTGACCGGGATCTCGTTCGTTGATGGCGGCGTACGCGTGACAGGGCGCGACGACGAAACCGGTGAAACGTTCGAAGTGCGGGCGCGTTGCGTCGTGAATGCAGCGGGACCTTGGTTCGACGAAGTGCGCCGTCTAGGTGACCCGTCGGCTGAGGGCGCCGTGCAACTGACGCGAGGCATTCATCTCGTCGTTCGTGCGCAGCGGCTGCCGGTCGACGCATCGGTGGTACTTCGCTCGCCCGATGGTCGATCGACGTTCGTCGTGCCGCGCGACGAGTTCGTTTACGTCGGTACGACCGACACGCACTATGAGGGCGATGCCGCCGAACCGGGCGTCAGCGATGATGATGTCGACTATCTCCTGGAATCGCTGTCCGCGACCTTCGTCGATCCGCCTACACGCGAAGACGTGATCGGTACGTGGTCGGGAGTGAGACCGCTGCTGCGTCAGGAAGGAAAATCTCCGTCCGAGATCTCTCGCAAAGACGAAATACATGTCGGACCAGGTCCGGTCGTGGCCGTCGCCGGTGGTAAGCTGACGACCTACAGGCGAATGGCGGAGCGCGTCGTCGACAAGGTCGAGGGCGCGGTTGGTTTGAAGCGATCGCGCGATCCGCGTTCCGCTGAGCAGCCGCTATCCGGGGGCTCGGCGCAGCAACAAAGAGACGCCCGGCGCGATCTTGCGAACGGCGGTGACGCGGTACTTGAAGACCGACTCTGGCGTACCTACGGCGTTGCGGCAGCCGCAATCGTTGGGGCCGCGCGCAACGGATCGGCTGATCGGATCGGTTCGCTCGACTGTTTGACGGTCGCCGAACTCGACCACATGGTCGAAAACGAAATGGTTATTCGACTCGACGACGTGCTTCGGCGTCGTTCCCACATTGCCATGTTCGACACGGCTCGCGCGGCGGACGCGGCGCAACAAACCGCGACCGCGCTCGGCGAACGACTTGGATGGGACGATGGCCGAGCTCGCGACGAAGCCGCGACCTTCGCGCACACCCGTCGTGCCGAACTGAAAACCTGCAAGGAAAGCCAATGAGCAATCTCGATAAAAACCTCGATCGGCTACGATCTTCGGTGCCGTCGCTGGAGATCATTACCGAAGGCGACACACTCGCCGAGAAGAGCCACGATTGGTGGGTACGCGGGCGACTGCAGCGAAAGGCCGGTCAACTAACGCGTTGTGGCGCGGTCGTTCGGCCGGCCGATACGGCTGAGGTCAGCGCATTGCTTGCCTGGGCACAAGAAACGGCAACGGCGGTCGTGCCTTTCGGTCTGGGTTCCGGGGTTTGCGGTGCGGTGCAAACGACCCAGGATCAGGTCGTGATCGACATGTCGCGCATGAACAAGCTCGTTAGCGTGAACGACAAGTCGCTCACCGCCACCGTGCAGCCGGGAATGTGCGGTAGGGACTATGAAGATGCATTGGCCGCGAAAGGCATGACGATGGGGCACTTCCCTCAATCGATCGATCTATCGACCGTGGGTGGTTGGTGTGCGACGCGCGCAGCGGGACAGCTCTCGACGCGCTACGGAAACATCGAAGACATGTTACTCGGATGCGAGGTCGTGATTCCCGGCGGCAAGGTGATTCGCATTCCCGAAAAGGCGCGTGCTGCCACGGGTCCGGACCTCAAGCATCTGTTCATGGGGTCGGAAGGCACGCTCGGTGTTTTCACAGAGCTTGTCTTTCGTATTCATCCAGCTGCGCAGCTGGCGAAGGGCAGGGCGTACTCGCTGCCATCGGTCGAGGCGGGCTGCGAGTCCTTCCGAAAAATCATGCGCGCCGGTTGGACACCCGCCGTCACGCGTTTGTACGATGCGCAAGAAGCAGGGCGTACGTTTACGATTGCGAGCGAAGGACAGCCCGTGATTCTGCTTCGAAGCGAAGGACCCGCCGCGCTGGTCGAGGTCGAGATGCAGGCATGCCACGACATTATCGTGGCAGAAGGCGGGCAAGATCAGGGAGAGGATCCGGTCGACAGCTGGATGGGGCATCGCAACAGCATTCCCGATGTCGAAGACCTGATCGGGAAAGGCATCTCGCTGGACACGATCGAAGTCGCGATTGGCTGGGATCGCCTGGCCGAGCTGTTCAGCAAAGTGTGTGAAGGCGGTATCCAGATCGACGGAATGCTCGGGTTCTCCGGCCATGTCTCGCATTGCTATACTCAGGGCGCGAACATCTATTTCACGTTCGCCGGATCGGTTGCGTCGCCCGAAGAGGGGATCACGCTCTACGACCGCGCCTGGAATCACACGATGCAGGTTACACACGATCTCGGTGGAACGATTGCCCATCATCACGGCATCGGACGTGTTCGCAAGCAATGGTTGCCGAAGGAACTGGGCGAGGCCCAGGATGTGTTGGCGACACTCAAGCGTGCGCTTGATCCGAAAGGGATCATGAATCCAGGCGCATTGATCGACGTGGACGATTGAACTTCTTCCGTCGAAGAAGGCTAGCCGACTGATGCACGCATCCAACCAGACTACTGCGCATGATCTCGCACATGTTCTCGCGATCGATATCGGAACGACCGGCGTACGCGCGATTGTTTTCGACTCGGCGCTGACGCCGTGCGGTTCGGCGTACGAAGAGTTGCCCACACAGTTCCCAGCGCCCGGTCATGCCGAGCAGGATCCGGAGAGCGTGTGGTCGGCGACACAATCGGTGATTGCCGCGGCGCTTCGCGCGGCCGGAGTAAAGACCAGTGGCTTGGCTGCGATCGGCATCGCCAACCAACGGTCGTCTGTTTTGGCTTGGGATTCACAAACGCTAGAGCCGTTGTCGCCGATGTTGTTGTGGCACGACGTGCGCGCTGCCGATCGTGCGGCCGAGCTCAGCGCGCTCGGCTATTTCGTGAATGCCAGTGTGTCGGTGACCAAGGCCGAATGGTTGGTGCGTACGAACGAACGTGTTGCGGCGGCCGCGCGCGACGGACGCTTGTGCCTGGGTGGGCCGGAGTCGTTCACCGTTGCGCGCCTCAGCGGTGGTGCGGTCCATGCGGTCGATCACGCGAACGCCAGCACGACCGGCTTCTACGCCCCATTCGATCTCAAGTGGGAGGAGTCACTGCTCGGCCTGGCTGGTGTCGAGCCCGCGTGGATGCCGACGATCGTGGATTCCTGCGGCGAGATCGCTACGACTACTGAAGAAGTGTTCGGCGCGCGTGTGCCTATTGCGGGAATGTGCGGCGATCAACAAGCTGCGATGTTCGGTCTCGGTTGCGTGCAGCCGGGCGCGACGAAATGCACGTATGGAACGGCGGCGATGGTGAACGTCAACACAGGCGCGAATCTCGCTCTCGGCGGTTCCGGCACCTATCCGCTCGTGGCCTGGTCGCGCGATGGCGTTCCTACTTGGGCGATCGAGGGCAACGTGACGACGGCCGGTGCCGCGGTGCAGTGGCTACGCGATGGCCTGGCGGTTGTCTCCGATGCGGCAGAGACGTCCGACCTGGCGTTGAGTGTCGCCGACAACGGTGGTGTCTGGGCGGTTCCGGCGTTTCAAGGTTTGGGTACACCGTATGATGAAGGCCGTGCACGCGCGGCAGTCGGTGGGTTGTCGCGCGGCACTCAGCGCGCGCATGTCGTACGCGCGATGCTCGAGGGTATTGCGCAACGTGTTGCCGACGTCGCTGCGGGGGTGTGGGAGCCGACCGGTCCTGCAGACGTCATCCGCGCCGACGGTGGTGCGAGCCGCAATGATTTCTTGCTGCAGTTTCAAGCCGACATCCTCGGTGTGCCGGTCGAGCGGTCCTCGTTCAGTGATGGTTCCGCGCTCGGCGCCGCACGACTCGCAGCTGTTGCGGTAGGACTGACGGACCAAGCGGATGTTGGTCGTGACTGGCACCCTGACCGCGTGTTCGAGCCGAACATGTCTGACGACGAGCGACAGATGCTGCGCGCGGCCTGGAAGAAACGACTAGAACTTGTCTCGCAAGATCTCGCCTGATGTCCGTTCGACTCGTGATCTTCGACTGCGACGGTGTGTTGTTTCACTCCGAAGCCGCCAACATCGGATTCTACAATGCGGTGTTCGAAGCCGCCGGCGAGCCGCAACTCGGCAACGCCGCCGAGGCCGCGTGTCATGCGCTCGCGTCGACTCAGCTCTTCGAGAAATACTTTGGCGATCGGCCCGAAACGCTGGCAAGGGTAAAGGCGGCCGCGCAGTCGACGAACTACGCGCCTTTCTTTCCTTTGATGAAGCCACGCGATCGACTCTACGACGTGCTTGGCGAGTTGGGTCGTAGCTACAAAGTCGCTATGGCTACCAATCGCGGCAAAACGGTTCATGAAGTGTTGGCGTTCTTCGAGCTTACCGATTTCTTCGAGCTCGCGGTCGGCGTGTTCGACGTCGATCGTCCGAAGCCGCATCCTGACATGCTGCTGAAGTGTCTCGAACACTTCGGAGTGTCGGCCGCTGAAGCGGTATACGTCGGCGATCAGGAAACCGATCGGCAATCGGCCGAGAGTGCCGGGCTTCGTTTCGTTGCAATCGGGGATGCGATCGCCGATCCCGAGCATCACATTGGAGCGCTCAGCGAACTCGAACCACTCATCGCAACCTGGTAACGCCTATTCACAGTACCGACAGCGCGAGTCTCTACGTGCGCAACCGTTTGTAGTTGTGCATATGGGTGTGCGGCGAATGCACGCCGCTGACGGTAGTACGTCGCCACGACCGTGGCGCTGCCACGATGTGCGGGTGAAATTGCCACAGTAGCGGAGCCGGACGTGCGGCCCAGCGTTTGCTCGTACGATAGCGCCGATGTTGCGCCCGAATACGCGAACGCTGCATCACCTGTTCATGCAGATCTCCAACCGCAAACGTCGGGAATACCGATCGTGGCTGATGCCGCTGTTCGTGATCGCTCTCGTGTTTGCGATCGCGGCGCCCGCGTCCGCGCAAACCGCCTGCGGAGATTTCAACGACGATGGTGTCGTCACAGCAACCGACGCGCTCGGCGCGCTGGGGGCGGCGGTCGGTATCAATAGCTGTGCGATGAGCGTCTGCGACGTCAACGATGACGGTACCGTCAGTGCGACCGACGCATTGACCCTCCTCGGTAGCGCGGTCGGTCAACCCGTGACGCTCGATTGCCCTGGAGGATCCGCGGCGATCTGCGTCAACGACGACGATTTTTTCTTTCAGCAGGTCTGGAGTCCGATCCTGACCGATTGCATCGCCTGCCATCAAAGCGCCGGCGTGGCCGCGTCTACGCGATATGTTCTGACCGCCGCTTCTCAGCCCGACTACCTCACGACCAACTACGAAGTGATTCGTGCGCTTACCGATGAGTCGGTGACCCCGGGGGGACGTACGCTATTTCTCAGCAAGCCGCTCGGTGTATCGCATTACGGCGGCCAGCGACTCGGGATGACCGAGGCGAGCACACTTCACCAGAACCTCGTTGAGTTGGTCGATCGGTTCGATACCCCTGTCGCATGCGAAACTTCGTCGAGTGCCGACTTTTATGCGGGCTTGTCCAACCAGGATTGGTCGGCGACGCTGCGCCGCGCCGCCATCTTGTTTGCCGGCAGGCTCCCGACGGACTCCGAGCGTGCGACGGTCGCCTCCGGGAACGAATCGACGTTGCGCCAGACCATACGTTCGCTCATGCAGGGCGATGATTTCGACGCATTCCTCATGGAAGCGGCGAACGATCAGATTCATACCGACGGATTACTGTATGGGAACATGGATGGCTTCGCGGCACTAGGAAGCGAGTACTCCTACCCGCACCTACTCGACCGCGTCAACGAAGCCGGCGAGACGCCGGAACCTGAAGACGACTGGCTTACCTACGAGCGCATGAATCGTTCGTTGGCGCGTGAACCTCTACGGCTCATCGCGCACGTGGCGAACAACGAGAGGCCATGGTCGGAGGTCTTAACCGCCGACTACATGATGGTGAATCCCTACTCGGGCTCGATCTACGTCCCCGATATGGTGTTCCCCGATCGCGATGATTTCGACGACTGGCGTGAAGTCACCAACGAGGGCTACCGACTTCCGAACTTCCCGCACGCCGGAATCCTGTCGTCGCCGATCTTTCTCAATCGTTATCCTTCGTCGGCGAGCAATCGAAACCGTAGACGCTCGCGGTATACGTGGCGCTTCTTTCTCGGTGTCGATATCGAATCTCTTGCGCCGCGTACGAGTGATCCGGCGATTCTCAACACCGAGAACCCGACGCTCAACAATGTGAATTGTACCGTCTGTCACACGGTGATGGATCCGATCGCCGGTGCGTTTCAAAACTGGGACGACATGGGACAGTTCAGAATCTCGGACAACGACTCGCTTCCCTGGACATACAAAGGCGGCGATCTGTATCAGTGGGGCGACCTCTGGTATCGCGACATGCGCAGCCCGGGATTCAACGGTTTGGTGATGCCGAGCAGCGAGAATGACCACTCGTTGCAGTGGCTTGCCGCCCAGATCGTGAACGACCAACGCTTCCCGCGTGGGGCGGTAGAGTTCTGGTGGCCCGGCATGTTCGGACGTAGTCCGACCGCGCGTCCCACCGATGTGGATGATCCTTCGTACGCCGAAACGTTCGCGGCGTGGAGCGCCGAGCAGGATGAGATTGACCGCCTGGCCGGCCTGTTCGCCGATGGGGCCGCGGGAACCGCAGCGAACGGCGCACTGAACATCAAAGATCTTCTCCTCGAGATGTTGATGAGCCCCTTGATGACGGCTACGCGCCTCACGGGTTCGGAGCAAGGGGAGACCGAGCAGGTATATGCGGGCGCAGGTCGCGAGCGGCTACTTACGCCGGAGCAGCTCGACCGAAAAGTCGCGTCGGTAACGGGTCAGGTATGGGCGCCCGATTGGGATCCTACCTGGCACGAGTTGCTCGAGCGGTATCGCTATTTCTACGGCGGCATAGATTCAGACGGCAACATCGCGCGCGCGGAGCGCATGAACGCGATGATGAGTACGGTTGTCGAGCGCCTGGCGAACGAGATGGCGTGCCGCATCGTGGTCTATGAGTTCTCGGCCCTTGCCGGTAGTCGCACGCTGTTCCCCTACGTGGAGCCCGACACGACTCCGGCCGTCGACGAGCAGGCTTTCCGCAACAACGTGGTGTTGCTGCACGACCGCTTTCTTGGAGAGACGCTTTCGACGAACGATGCGGAGGTCGATCGTACGATCGCGTTGTTCGAAGAGATACGCGCGCTGCGAATTGCGCAAAACCGCGGGCAGTTCCTGAGTTGGGGCGGCAGCCACTGCAACGCGCCGTTCTGGCAGGACGAGACCCTGGTCTCGGGTGACCCCGATCATGTCATGCGAGGCTGGACCGCGGTGCTCGCGTATCTGTTGGGCGACTACAAATTCCTTCACGAATAAAGAAGATGGCGAAGTTTGATCGAAGACAATTCTTGAAGCTCATGGGCATGGCCGGCCTGACGGCGGTTGCGCCTTTACCGCTACGGCGAGCGTACGCGCAGAGCACGGGACCTTACACCGGTCCTCTCTACGTGCAGATAGCGGCGGAAGGTGGCTGGGACGTCACGAGTTTCTGCGATCCGAAAGTAAATCCCGGCGGTGCCCCTATCATCAATCAGTGGGCTACCACTTCGGGTGTGCAGACGATCGCGGGCAGCCCGATCGAATATGCCCCCTACGCCGTCAATCAGGCTCTGTTCGATCGTTTCCATGACGACATGCTGGTCGTGAATGGTGTCGATGCGCTTACCGAGTCTCACGATACCGGTGTACGACACAATTGGAGTGGGCGTATTTCGCCGGGCTATCCATCGTGGGCGGCATTGGTCGCTTCTGCATATGGAACGGAGATGCCGCTCGGTTTCATTACGAACGGTGGCTACCGCGAGACGGCAGGCCTCACGCAATACACGTTGCTGGGGGACACAGGTGCACTACGCAATTTGGCGCGCCCGAACGCCGTACCATGGGGCGACAACGTCTATCATGAAGCGGACGAACTCGATGTCATCACACGTTATCGAAGCGAGCGGCTGGCCGCGTTGCGTAGCGACACCGACTTACTTCCGCGCACGCAAGCGAACATGGATGCGCTGCTGCAAGCGCGTTCCACCAACAACCAGCTCATTGCGCTTGCCGATATCCTGCCCGATGAACTCGTTAGCTCGACCGATACGGACGGAAATACGAATTACCTGCTGCAACAGGCCCAGCTCGCTCTACTTTGTTTCCAGGCCGGCGTTAGCGTCAGTGCGCATCTGCAGATGTGGGGTTTCGACACTCACGAGGATCATGATGCAGAGCACCACGCGCCCCTGTCGATGCTCGTGCGCGGTATCGAATATCTTTGGGATACTGCTGAAGCGATGGGCATCGACGACCGCCTCGTCGTGGTCGTGAACTCTGAGTTCGGCCGTACGCCTTGGTACAACGACGAGAATGGGAAAGATCACTGGCCGATCGGTAGCACGCTCTTCATGCGCCGTGGCGTCGACTGGACGAACCGAGTGATCGGCGCGACTACCGAGACCCATGAGGCCCAGTCGTTGGACCCGACGACGCTTCAGATCTCGCCGTCCGGTGTACGAATCGAACCGAAGGACATCCAGCAGGCGTTGCGTACGCTCGCAGGGATAGAGAGTCACGCAAACGCTGCGCTCTTCCCGCTCAACGACTCGAGTTTCGATTTCTTCGATGCGTCTCTCGGCAGTACTCAGACGAGCTGAAGTGCCGCCGGCCGAAACTCAGGCCCAGCAGACCGCGATCTCGCGCGGTCCGTTGTAAGGCAGGCGCCCGTGCGAGACGGAATGGTTGTCGATTGCGACAACATCGCCTTTTCTCCACGCACGCACGACCATGTTCGACCAAATGACGTCGCGTAGATGTTCCATGTCCGCGTCTGGAATTTCGCGCCCGTCGGCGTAGGTGCAGTGCATCGGTTGGTCGTCGGGTCCCTTGGTCAGTTTCTGAACGGCAACCAGGGCTCGGGCGACCTGCCACCAAGCGAAGTGACGCAGCGACGGCCGGAGTCGAAAGATGCGCTTGTACTCGCCGGGCGCCGACGAGAGATGAAATACCTGCAGGTGATTGTGCCAAACCCTGCGGCCGGTCTCGGGATGAGCGCGGGAGACCGGTTGTGTGCTTTCCAGTCGCAGATCGTCGTCGGCGCTCCAGGTCGGCTCAAAGCCTTCTTCGCGACACTTTGAATCGACGACCGCGTGATCCGTTGTCAGGAACATGTCGGTCCACGGTTTGAGTTGGAAGAGATTGAATCTGCTCTTGCTGCTCGGACCGCTGTAGTTTCGAACAATCCGAATCCCACCGGTTTCGAAGCGTTCCCGCACGTTGATGTCGAGTTCATCGTAGACGGCGCGAAAGTCGACCAGTGGTGTTTCGCCCATTCCGCTCGCCGGTTCTTGCAGACAGCAGAAGAAAACGCGGCGCGGCGGCGCGGCCGTGAACGACATCTCGCAATGTTGTGGAATCGGGTAGAAGCTCGGCAGTTCGCTCGCCGAAAAGACATAGTCGGTCAGTCCGTCGCGCGGTGAAGTACCGAGATACTCGTTCTTCAGGTCGTCGTCGATCGCGCGCGCCAGCTTTTCGAAATCGTTTGCGTCGCGAACATCGAAACCTTCGAAGAGGATTGCGCCATGTTCGGTCAGGTGGTTCTGCACCCAATCCGGCTGCGCCCGTAAGCGCTCACAGAGTTGGTCGAGGCTGGTGTCGCCGCCGGCACGAACGGAAAGCGGCGGCCTGTTACCACTAACGCATGTCTCGTAGGCGAACGATTCGTCGTCCGAATGTAGGGCCGGTGTTGCCATTGGGAGTCTCCCCGTATGCGCCTGTGCGCGGGTGCTCCTCGTGGTGTAACGCGACGGGCGCCGCGAGCCAAGCGCAGCTCAGCCGAGTTCGTTGAGGCGGTCTATCAGCATTCGAAGTCGTGCGTAGTGGCGCAGATTGAAGTGCAGCAACAATCGAGGAAGTTCGGCCAACTCCGGTTCGTCGGCTTCCTCGTCGTATGGGCCTCGCGCAGTAATCGGCTCGTCGGAAAGAATGTCCGCGAATTCCGACGATAGTGTATCGAGCACCGATTGGTCGACGGCGTGGTTGAGGCGCACCACGAGCTTGCCGCGGATCGTGCGAGACGAGTGGTAGACGCGATAGAAATTTGTGATCTCGTCGATGGCCTCATCGATGTCGTCGGTCACTTTGTACAGAGCGAGGTCGTCGGCGCCGATGAGTTCTTTTCGTAAGAGATGCTCGAGCACGTACTGATGCCAAGTCTTCCAGTAGGTTCCTTTCGGAACGTCGAGGAACACGACCGGTACGAGCTGCGTCTTACCCGTCTGAATGAGAGTCAGTGTTTCGAAGCATTCGTCGTGCGTACCGAATCCACCCGGGAACAGCGCGACAGCGGAGGACTCCTTCAAAAAGAAAAGCTTGCGCGTAAAGAAGTATTTGAAATTGGTGAGTTTGGGATCACCGTCGATGATCGGGTTCGCGGATTGCTCGAACGGCAAGCGAATGTTGACGCCGAAGCTGCGCTCGCGGCCCGCACCTTCGTTGCCCGCCTGCATGATTCCGGGTCCCGCGCCGGTGATCACCATGAAATCGTGATCGGCGATCCGTGCCGAGAATTCGCGTGCGAGGCGGTACTCATCGGCGTCGGGGTCGGTACGGGCCGAGCCGAAGACGGTCACCTTGCGCGTCGTGGTGTAGGGGGCGAAGCGTTCGAGTGCATCGCGAATTTCCGCGAGTGCGGCGTCTACGAGTTTGAGGTCGGGCACCGCGACGCCGTCCGTCCCCAGTGCCAGCGCCGTTTCGACGAGACTTCTGATCAGGCGCGCCGTACGTGTGTCGGTCTCGGCGATGCCTGCTACTTCCAGCAGCTGATCGAGCGCGTTCTCGAGAGGCGTTTCGTCGGTGTTCTTTGTTTTGCCCATATAGCTGATGCTGATTGATGAAGGCCGCTCGGCGGTTCGGGATCATCGACAGGTCCACCATTGTAAACGATCTAGACAACGTCTGCCGACTGTGTGCACGTTCGTATCCCGCGAAAGCGAGATGACTGATTTCGTTTCGTTGGTTAAAGTAGGTCCTCGCGATGGGTATGGGCATCCAGTCCGGTTCCGCCAGCAGTCACGATATTCGTGACGGATGGTTTCTGCTTGCCCGGCTGACGGCGTATGCGCTACTCGCGTCGCTGGCCGTGCACGCCGCGATTCTCGGTGCCGGTCGTGATTTTATGACGGCGGGCTCAGCGGAGTTCGGCCCCATCGACATCGCGCAGACCATCCTCGCAGGTCTGGGATTCGTGGGATTCGTGGCCGCGGCGCGAGCAGGCGACGACACTGCGACAGTTAGTGAGATCGCCGCGGCGTCACTCTTGTTCGTCGCCATTTACTCGCTCAATCATCCGTTGGCCCTCGCTCTGGGGCAGGGCACCCATCTCTACTTCGGAGCACCGGTGTTGGGCTGGGGATTGTTCGTGACTGTACGATCGCGGCAGGTCGTCGCAGCGCAGGTGGCATCATTCGTTCGATCGCCTGGAGGCTTTCTAATGATGTTCGGTGCGTTCTTCATCGCAATGTACGCAGGGATCGCAGGTCCCGCACAGATGACAGACCACTTCCGTGGAATCTATGCGCTGCCGGGGTACTTCTTCTTCGCGTTCGCCGCGCTCGAAGCGATCCTACGGGCGCGCGATGCACGCCGGCGCGCATTCGGACTTCGTTAGTCGATCTGTCGGTGACAGTTAGCGCAGCGGCTGAATCGGGAAGCCGCCGGTCTTTGTGACCTTCCCGTCGATTTCGACGAAGGCTTCGACACCGGCCTGCTCGGCGATACGGACTCCCTCGGCGCCCAGAACGATCAGTGCGGTCGACCAGGCTTCCGCAGCGATCGCGTTCTTCGCCCATACGGTCGCAAGACGTGGCGGTCGCACGGCCGTAAGCGTGCGCGGATCAATGATACTTCCCGCAGGATCCGACGGCGGCAGTGCGCGAGATGTCGAGAGCGAAGCGTCGACCAAATCAATAGTTCCGTGGATTGAACCTCGGGTATTGCCGGCGACAACGACCTTCCAGCTCTCCGCTCCGTCCTCCGGTTTCCCTGCGGCGATCTGACTCGAGCCGCCGAAGTCCACGTAGAAAGCCTTCGCCTTGTTGCCGAAGGAGCGCACGATGCCGTCGAGTGCGATCCCCTTGCCGATGCCGCCGGAGTCGAGTGCGGCGCCGCGTCTCATGCGTACGCCACCTTCCTCGACGGATACTGCAGTGCGTATTCTGTAGATGTCGTAGGACTCGCCTTCGCGCGGACCCGGCTCCGGGTCTCCGCGTCGCCAACCTTCGACGATGGGGCCCACACCCGGGTCGAAGCCGCCCTGGGTGATCAGCGAGTATTTCAACATCAGGCCGATCGCCCTGAGAAGGTCGTCGCTTACCGGGCTTACGACGCCCGCGGTTGCGTTGAGCTGCGCCAGTTCGCCGTCTTCGCGCCAGGTCGTTAGCACATCGTCCCAATGCCTGGCGACATCGAAGGCGCTGCGCATCAGATCGTTGGCGGTGTTCTGATCGTCCGCAACCACCGTGATCTCGAGCACGGTTCCCATGACGACGTTTCCGCCGCGCGCGGTAGCGGCCAGAGCCACGCTCGAGCCGGCTATCAACACCAGCATCAGCGCGCAGAGGGCTAGCCCGCGCGCATAGTATCGACTCACGCTGGTGAGAATTTCGGACAAAAGCTTCAGCGTTCGGACGCGGTGTAGTTGCTGGGCTGGTCGAACAGTAGTGCGCGTCCGACGGCCAGCATCAGGAACAGGATGACGCCTTCGAGGGTAAGGAAGAAAAAGATCTTCGCGTAGGCGAATCCGGGATGGATGAAACGAACGCCCCAGCCGGACAGTTCGTTGGCGAATCCGGCAAAGAACGACAGGCCGATGCCCATCGCCTTGATCTCCATCGACAACGGCACGAAGAGCAGAAGATGGGTCAGCGTGAGTAGCATGATGCCGATCGCGAAACCGTGAAAGTGGAGCACTTCGAGCAGGCCGAGCAATGACTTCGGCTGCATGAACTTCTCTTCGTTCCCGCCGTAGTAATCGACGACCGATGCGGGGTTGAGACTCATCTTCGAGAAGAAAAGGCCCGCATTCGTGATCCAGAGCAAGAATGTGTAGAGCAGGAAGCACCACACGATCACCTTGAGTAGGCGATTGCGCGTCCACTCGCCGGTTACGACGAATCGCACTCAGTTTTTCTCCGAGAGAAGGACCTCGTAGATAGCCAGCGCGCGGCGTACGCCGCCGAGAACCGCGCGGCTACTGAGAGTAGAACCGGTGATGCCGGCGATATCGCGACCGAGTCTCAAGTCGTTGGTCAGGGATCGGTCTTCGAGCAGTGCCAGCCAACGATCGCTCGGCATGTACTCGAGCGGCTCGTGGAACGCGAGAATGTGGGTGGCTGCGACGTTACCGTCGGGATCGAGAACCACGAGGAACGTCTCGGGCAGCGTGCGTACGACATGCGTGTCGAGGATGGCGTGTCCGAGTACTTCTTCGCCGCGCTTCGCGGTGTAGACGGTGATCAGATCGGAATCGAGACCCGAAACCGCCAGCTGTTGAATCGCGGCGCGTTGCTCCTTTGTAATGAAGTAGTCTTTGGCGTCGACGCTCTCGGCCTGTGGGAAGGCGACTTCGAACATTTGGCTACGCGCATGAAAAACGGTAGCGGCGGCGGGTACGCTCGATAGGAAAATCGCGGTAACTGTTGCGACCGCGAGGCCGGTTAGTGTCGTTTTCTGCATGCTGGCTCTGCTATCTTTCACCGGCGCGGCGTACGGCCATCGGCCGCGTTTCCGCTAAGTGATTTTGATTATGATTGTCAATTTCGTTTTTGTAGTCAAACCGATTCGCCTCTAGACCCGCATTTTTCCAGGTCCAAACTTGCAAATGGCTGATATTCCTGAGGATATCGCCGCGATGAGCGCGCTCGACATCATTGCCCGCGGCGGCCCGGTGATGGGGGTCCTATTGGCCCTGAGCGTCTTTGCCTCGGCCATCCTGCTGGCGAAGCTCTGGCAGTTTGGTCGGTCGGGGCTTCGTCGGACCGCCTTCGTCGATCCCATCATTGAACTCGTTGTCGATCGTCGCCTCGATGCCGCGCGCGAGCGCCTCGAAGTCATCCGCCATCCGACGGCCAGAGTCATGGAAGCGGCCATTCGTGTGGGCGCCGATCCAGAAAAGTCGGCGACGGCCGCCGAGGCGGAAGTGGCGCGCATCGGTACGCGCGAGCTTCGCGATCTTGAATCGTGGTTGAGGGCGCTGTCGTCGATCGCTCACCTCAGTCCGCTGGTGGGGCTTCTCGGCACCGTCATCGGCATGATCCTCGCCTTCATGCAGGTCGAGCGCTCCGGTTCGACCGTTGATCCGAGTTTGCTGTCGGGCGGAATCTGGCAGGCGCTCCTCACGACGGCTTACGGTCTCACGATCGCAATCCCGTCGATGGCGGCTTTTCACCTGCTCGAAGGCGAAGTAGATCGCGTGCGCGCTTCTATGAAGGACGCGTCGATCGTCGTCCTCGGGAGTTTTGAGAAACTGGCGCACGCTGATTTCGATACCTCAGATCGCGCTGATCGCGCGCATCGCCACGAGGAGGCCGCCGATCATGCAGTTTGATGGGCGCGCGCGCGTATCGAGCCGTATCGATATGGCTCCTCTGGTCGATGTTGTGTTCTTACTGCTCATCTTCTTTTTGCTGACGAGTAGCTTCGTCACTCCGCGCGCGATCGGTCTGGATCTGCCGGGTTCGAGCACCGCACGAGCCGTTGCTGAGTCCCCGATCACTGTTTCCCTGTTGGCCGACGGTAGTGTTCGTGTCGGCGGCATCGCGGTGTCGGCGGGCGGACTATCCTCAGCAATCGCCGCCCGAATCACTGAAAGCTCTTCGAAGGAAGTGGCCGTCCAGGCTGATGAACACGTCGACGTAGCGCAGCTGCTCTCGGTTCTCGACGCGGTTCGCGAAGGCGGAGGTGAGTCGGTTGCGTTGATGGCCGAGTCCAGGGGCGCGGTGGAGCCTGCCAATCTCGCCAGCGCCGCCAAGGCCGTCAGTCCTGCCGAGCGTGCGGCGCCGTGACACGTTCCGATCCGCGATTCGTATTGAGCCTGACGACTGCCGTGCTCTTGCATGCGATCGTTTTGGTGGGATGGCGCACGGATCCCGTGACGCCTGAGATGGCGCCCGCGAAATTGACGCTGCGATTCTCGGCGCTCCCGACCGGCGAGGTTGCGCCCAGTAGCGTCAGCGCGCCGAGTACGCCGAGCACAATTACGACGTCGGTCGCTGCAGAGAAGCCGACCGAAGCGGCACCGGTTGTGCCGCCGGTCGAGCAGAATCTGGCCGGCCGACATTCCGAAATCCGCCAAACCCACGAACCCGCGCTGCGTGGCGCCCCGGCTAAGCCGACGCCGCCGCCGACTCCGGCCTCACGCACTACAAAGCAGCCGATAGCGAAAACGGCGGTAGTTCCTGTCGAAGCGGCCCCAACACAGCTGGCGCACAGCGAGTCTCCGGCCGAATCGGCCTTGGCAGCAGAGATCGCGGGAGCATCGGTTCGCTACGAGCAGACTCTGGCGGCATGGCTCGATCGCCATAAGTATTACCCAGCGACGCTTCGCCGCAGACGGCTCGAAGGCGAGGGGGTGTTACGCGTCGAACTCGACCGCAGTGGGCGCGTCGTCGCTCTCGAGACCTTCGCCGCACTCCCCGATGATCTGCTCGAGCGTGTTGCGAAGGATTGGGTGCGTCGTTCCGATCCGTTCCCGGCGATGCCCGACGAGATCCCCGGTGAGGCCTACAGCGTACGTTTTCCGGTACGGTTCGCCCTCGACTAGGGGAGACTCGTCAAACACCGATCTAAGGACTACTCGGCGAATCCGGTCCCGGCATTGCCCACCCTACCTGCCGCCGTGTATCATCGGCTCTGACACCGGGTGATTTTGGTGCCGAGAAGCCGTTCGCAACATATTTGTGGGCGACGCAAGACGGCCCGCTTGCAGCCGAGCAAGCCGCGAGAGCGTGCATTGGCAGGAAAACTGCGCGCGCTCCCCGATCCACACTGGTCGAGGAGGAACGATCCGAGACTGCCGCCGCGTTACCGCGCAGCGGCCTCGGCGGTCGTTTCTACTTGCGAGACTATCGATCTCGGTGTCCACGCGGCGCGTATTGCCAGAATGCGCGCCCTTGCCCGCGTGATGGCGGCCGGCGGTGCTGCGCCCATCGGTCGAGTGGTGGTGCCTGAGGCTGCAACAGCGGCCGAGGCAATGAACGAGGAGGTCGGGCGGATGAACAGTAGAGACATACGAGATGCGGATGGCGATGGCATGGCCGCGCCTATTTTCTCGATGCGCGTAAAGCCGGCAGCAGCCGGAGCGCATGAAGAAGCCCTGGGATCGGATATCGCCAGAGCACTTACCGGGCTCATGACTGCAAGTCGCGGCGGCCTCGGAGGCTTCATCGATGCCGGATCGCGACTAGGTGCCATTCTTGCCGAGCGTGGTGGCGATCTCATGGAACAGCTCCGGGTTTCGACCGTGCTCGACGACGTCTATGCCCTGCTCGGCATTGCCTCGACGTCGGCCTTGGTGGAACTGGACGAACGTGTCGACGACGTCGAGCTGAAGATGGATCACGTCGCCCGCATACGTACGCGCGAAGAGCTCATGCTGCTGCACCAACGACTCGGCGAACTCGAACAAGCCGTGCGAACGCGCGGCGCAGACTACGATCCCGTCATCGATCTCAGTGGCGTCATCGGCCGGCTCAACGAGATCGAATCGCGTATCGACGATATTCCGTGGTCGGAAGGAACGAGCTGACGACGGATCAATCGGTGTCTCGTTCGTAAGCCGCCGCTAGAAGTTCTACCGGGTGTAGCACCCGCGCGTCATGTCCGGCCATCGCGAGTGCGCGTTCGAGCTGCAGGATGCAACCGACGTTGCCGACCGCCACTACCTGCGCATCCTTTTCAGCCACCAGCTGCGCCTTGCGTGCGCCCAGTGCCAATCCCATTTTCGGATGATCGAGATTGTAACTGCCCGCGCTGCCGCAGCAGACGTTGTTTTCGCCTAGATCGATCGGAGGTGCACCCGAAGCTGCTTCGATGACGCTGCGCGGCTCGGCTTCTACGCCGGCGGCATGCAGGAGATGGCAAGCATCGTGATAGACGACCTTGCCGGGCGCTTGCCGACTGCTTCGCGATAGATCCGGCGCATCGAATCCCATCTCGACGAGAAGCTCGGTAACGTCGACCGTGCGATCCGACATCGCGCGTGCTTCTTCGGCGAGTTCGGGATCATCCCTGAGCAGACGACCATAGTCTTTGATCATTGCGCCGCATCCGGCGGCGGTGGTGACGACGCGATCCAAGCCCGATCGCGTGAACGCTCGAACGTTGCGCTTTGCATCTTCGCGCGCCGCAGTCTCGTCGCCCGAATGCATCGCCAATGCTCCGCAACACCCGAGCCCTTGATCGTTGGCAACGCGAATGTCGTTTCGATGCAGCACTTCGACGGCCGCGCGATTGATTTCCGGCTTCAGCCGATCGCCAACGCATCCGGTGAGCAGTGCGACGTCGAGTTTTGACTCAGCGGGTGGGGCGATGCGACTGCGCTCTCTCGGAGGCATCTCAGCCAGCGCGCCATCTCGGCGTGTGCGCGGCGCGCGTGGAAAGATATCGAGTCCGCGTATTCGGCGACGCAGCGAGTGTAAGCCGAAGCGATCCATAGTCGCCGCGACACCGAGCCCGAGCGTGAACATTCGATCGTTCGACGCTACGTAGCCGACGAGCCGACGCCATGGCTTGCGCCGAATAGCGGCGCGCACACGTGGACGGAATTCCTCGATGCGTTCGCCATAGCTGACGCCGGATGGGCAGGCAGTTTCGCAGGCCAAACATCCGAGGCAACCGTCGAGATGCGACACCGCCGCGGAGCCCAACGCCAGCTCGCCGCGCTTGATCCCCTGCATGATGTAGATGCGACCGCGGGGTGAGTCGGCCTCCGTGCCGAGCACTCGATAGGTCGGGCAGGTGTCGAGGCACAGACCGCAGTGCACGCAAGGCAGACCGGGATCGTCGTCCGTGTGCATCGCTATAGCGCTCCCACGAATCGACCCGGCGACAAGATGCCTTGCGGATCGAATGCGTCCTTCAGTCGGCGCATGAGCGCAAAACCCGCCGGCCGCTCCCCCCAGACGTCGATGATGCGCTTGATCTCACTGGGGGCGCGCTCGATGACGACTGAAGCCTCGGCCTGCTTGGCTGCTTCGCTCATGCGTCGAACGAAGTTGAGCGCACGGCGGGGGTCTTCTTCCTGGATGCGAACGCGCATGATGCCGTCGCCGAGCCGGCCGGCCAGTGCAGGCATTTCGGTCGCATCACCGATTGTGTCAGCGATCGCCCGTGCGGTCGCAACGACCGCCGATGGTTTGGACGACACCCGTAGCACTACGTTCGAGCGGCCGGCTACGCGAACGGGCACGGCTCGCTCGAACACATGACAGCGCGTCGGTGCAATCTGCTCGATGCACTCGTGCTGGTAATCCACCTCACCGGCGGTACCTTCGATCTTGACGATCGCTCTCCAACCGCCCGACTCTCTCGCCAGTTCGAAGTCGAGGCAGGCCAGTGGGAGATGCGATGCGAACAGCGCCGCTCTGAGAGTTTCGAGTTCGACGATGTCGTTACAATCTATCGCGAGCGCGCGCTCCGCCAGCGGGATCGGGTGGGTTCGCAGCGTCACCGATGTGATGATGCCCAGCGTTCCATAGGATCCGGTAAACATTCTCACGAGGTCGTAGCCCGAAACGTTCTTGACGACCTTGCCGCCCGGATTGAGTAGGCGGGCCTTTCCATCGACTACCGACATACCCAACACGAGGTCGCGAGGCGTTCCGTAGCCGTACGCGAAACTCTCGGTCGCGTTGCATGCAACGATGCCGCCGATGGTCGATCGATCGTCGGCAGCCTGATCGATGCAGATGCGTTGTCCGTGCTTGCCCAGCGCCAGGTTCAGACGCGCGAGACTCACTCCGGCCTGTGCCGTGACGACCATATCCTGCGGGCTATGCTCGATGATCGAAGCCATGCCGCCGAGCGAGACGCGCAGGTCGAGCGCGCGCGCAATGTTTCCGATGCCGAGCTTGGTCGCGCCGCCTGCCGGTACGATGGCGAGTTCGGCGCGTCGCGCCTCGTCTACGACCCGCACGACGTCCTCATCGCTGCGTACCGTCAGAACGAAAGCGGGGGTGACGTCGTCGATGGCGTCTGCACCGCGTCCGCGACGCATCTGCCCCGGATGTAGCGCCGCCGTCAATCCGGATGGTAGTGCGATGTCAGCCGCCAACTTTGGATTGCCAGGATTGCCGGCATTACCCGGATTGTCCGAATTGCCCGGCGTGCTCGGGGTTCTCATAATCAGCCCCCGCCTCGCGGCCTCGGTCGTTTGATCTCGATGCAGGCGCGATCGGTCGGAAAGATCTTGTGCGGATTGCAGAGTCCCGTGGGATTGAACGCGTCGCGCAGATCGGCCATCGCCGACAGATCGTCGTCGGAGAACGACTTCGACATGAGTTCTATCTTTTCGACACCGATGCCGTGCTCGCCCGTCAACGATCCGCCGAGCTTCACGCAGGCCGTGAGGATCTCGTGGCCTGCCGCGACGACGCGCTCTGCTTCGTTGTCATTGCTGTCGTCGTACAGAACGAGCGGGTGGATGTTGCCATCGCCTGCGTGCATCAGGTTCGCGATGCGTAAGTGGTAGCGCGACGAGATCTCGGCGATTGCCTCGACGATCTGCGGAAGCTTACTGCGGGGTACGACGCCGTCTTGCGTGCAGTAGTTCGGTGCGAGACGTCCCATCGCTCCGAAGGCCCTCTTGCGGGATTTCCATAAAAGTGCCCGCTCGGCTTCGTTGGCGGCACGTCGTACTTCGCTGGCGGCCGCTTGGCGGCAGGCGTCTTCGACCCGCCCACACAGCTCTTCGAGGCCTGCCTCGAGCCCGTCGAGTTCGATGATGAGCACCGCACCCGCGTCCGGCGGGAAGCCGAAGCGGTACGCCGCTTCCACCGCCTCGATGACAAGAGCATCCATCATTTCGAGTGCCGCGGGAACGATGCCTGCCGCAATGATTGCCGAGACGGCGCGGCTGGCCTCGACGATGCCGGGGAAGATCGCGAGCAGTGTCGTAACCGCTTGTGGCTTGGGCATGAGCCGTAGCGTTGCCGCGGTCGTGATGCCGAGTGTTCCTTCGGAGCCGGTGAAGACGCCGGCGAGGTCGTAGCCGGTGATGTCGTTGGTTCGCTCGAGGCGGACGATTTCGCCGTCGGGCAGAACCATTTCGATTCCCAGAAGGTGATTGACGGTCACGCCGTATTTGAGCGTATGCGGGCCGCCGGAGTTCTCGGCGACGTTCCCGCCGATGGTACAGGCGCTTTGCGACGAGGGATCGGGTGCGTAGTAATAGCCGGCCGCTTCGACCTGCCGGCTGACTTCGAGATTGACGACGCCGGCCTCGACTTCAATCAGGCGATTCGCGATATCGACGCGGCGGATCTTCCGCATGCGGCTCGTCCCGATCATCACGGGAATTTCGTAGGGGAGACAGCCGCCGCTCACGCCGGTGCCGGCGCCGCGCGGTACGAAGGGAACGCCCTCTCGATGACACAGGCGTACCACCCGGCTCAGCTCGTCGGTGTTGGCAGGCAGCACCACGAGTTCGGGTAACGCCTTCTCCATCGTGTAGCCGTCGCACTCGTAGACGCGCAGACCGGCGGCGGAGTCTACGAAGCCTTCGTCTCCGACGACGTCGCGTAGGCGGCGGCGTAGTTGGCCTGCAAGCGTCATCAGATAATCACGCGGGAAGCTGCGCCGCTGGAGCCGCGCAGGGCGGGGCGTTCGAGAATGTGCGAGGCGCTGGGCACGGTGCGACCATATGAGCAGGAACGGCGTGTTGTATTAAGCGTCCTGCCCCACTATGCAGACGGCGCAATGAGTGGCCCCAACATGCCTGCAAGACTTCTCCTCGGCCCCGGGCCTTCGATGGTCCACCCCCGTGTTTTGGCGGCATTGGGGCAGCCGCTGGTCGGGCATCTGGACCCCGAATTCCTGGCGCTCCTCGACCGCGTCCAGGAAGATCTCAAGCGACTCTTCAAGACCCAGAACCAACTGACGCTGCCGATCTCCGGAACGGGCTCCGCGGGCATGGAAGCCTGTTTTGCCAACCTTATTGAGGATGGCGACGAGGTTGTTATCGGTGTTAACGGCGTCTTCGGGACCCGCATGGCGGACGTCGCCACGCGCCTCGGTGCCCAGGTTGTGAAGGTCATGGCGGACTGGGGCGATATCATCCACCCGGAAGCCGTGAGTGAAGCGTTGGCGTCTTGCCGCAACCCGTCATTGGTGGCGGTCGTGCATGCCGAGACGTCCACCGGTGCATGGCAGCCGCTCGAAGACATCGGCGAGCTCGCTCGTAGCCACGATGCCCTTTTCATGGTCGACATGGTGACCTCGCTCGGCGGTTGTCCGGTCGAGGTCGATGCCTGGGGCATTGATGCCTGTTACAGCGGTACCCAGAAATGTCTGAGCTGTCCGCCCGGGCTCTCGCCGATTTCGCTGAGCGAGCGTGCGGCCGAGAAGATCCGTGCGCGCGAGAGCAAGCCGAGAAGCTGGTATCTCGATCTGTCGTTGATAGGCAGCTACTTCGGTGGCGAGCGCGTCTATCACCACACTGCGCCCATCTCGATGATTTACGCGTTGGCTGAAGCGCTGGCGCTCGTCCACGAAGAAGGTCTCGAGAAGCGATTTGCGCGTCACGAGCGACATCACCTTGCGCTGATCGCCGGCCTTTCAGTGCTCGGCATCGAGCCGGCCGCCGCCGCGGGCTACCGCCTTTGGATGCTAAACAGCGTCAGCGTGCCCGACGGAGTTGATGAAGCCGGTATCCGTCGACGTTTGCTGCTCGATCACGGTATCGAGATCGGTGCGGGACTCGGTCCGCTAGCGGGCGATGTGTGGCGGATCGGTTTGATGGGCGAATCGAGTCGTCCGGAGAACATTAGGCGGCTGCTGCTGGCACTCGCGTGTGAACTCGGTGGCGATGGAGTTGCTGCCGTTCGCGAAGCAGACGCCCAACTGTCAAGGGCAGGGTCGTGAACGCAACGGTGGTCGGGCAAGGCGGGCTGGAAAGTTTCGAAACCTTCGTCAGGTGCGTTGACATCTTCGTCGCGTGTCCCAGAATGAACATGCTGGGCGAATTGTGATCTCGCTTAGGCACTCTTACTAATCCCGTTCTGGTGGTGTGGGCTTTGATGTTGTGGGGATGACGAGGTTGTGGATTAGGGGCGTCGCCGCCATGGCGCTGCTCTTGTTGGTACCTGGATGTTACGGCGTCCGTATTCGAGTCGACGTGCCCGAGCGCGCGCGGCTGCGCCCGATTGCGACGCCGCGAATCATGTACGCGGACGACCTCGATTTCGGCGGTCTGAAGCAGGCAGCCGACATGAGCCGCGACTATTTCCGCCGCGCCGGCGACGGACGGGAGTTCGCGCTCGGACGCGACCACTTCTCCCGGCAACAGATCCAGGCATCGATTGATGCCTTCATGCGCATCATGGAAGAAACGCCGGCCGAGCAGGTAGGCCGCCGTATCGCGCGTGAGTGTCGCGCCTACACGCCAATGAGTACGCCGCGCTTCACGGCGTACTACGAGCCGGTACTCACGGCGAGCACGCGCAAGACCGAACGATTTCGATATCCCGTTTACGCGAAACCTGATGAGCTGACGTTGGTCCGCCTCGCCGATTTCTTCCCTGAAGACTCGCGGCATCTTCATGGTGCCGTCGATTCCGGGAAGCTGCTGCCCTATCTCACGCGCGAGCAAATCGATGGCAACGGTCGACTTGACGGTCGCGGACTCGAACTTGCGTGGGTGGACGACCCGGTCGCGCTGTTCTTTCTACATATCCAAGGGTCGGGCCGCCTCAGTACGAATGAGGGCGTGATGCGCGTCAACTATGCCGCAAGCAACGGCCTTCCTTACACGAGCATCGGTCGCTACATGCTCGACAACGGCATCTTGCGATCCGGTTCCTCGGGTGCGATTCGCAACTACCTCGCGGGCAATCCGACCTCGCGCGACGACATCATGTTCAAGAACAAGCGCTATATCTTCTTCCGCGAGGTTGATCTCGCAGCGAACGAAGGGCCGATCGGTTCTCTTGGGGTTCCTCTCGTGGCCGGTCGTTCTATCGCCACGGACTCGCGCTACATTCCGCCGGGCGCGTTGATGTACATTCGTTCGCAGCGGCCGGTAACCGACGAGAACGGGCAGCTCACCGGTTGGGAGAATTTTTCTCGCTTCGCCTTCAGCCACGATTCGGGAGCGGCGATCAAAGGACCGGCGCGTGCCGACATCTACTGGGGGGAGGGCGAAGAGGCCGGCGCTCAGGCCGGCTATATGAGTCAGGGCGGCAAGATGGTCGTGCTGATGTGCGGCGTGAATCCGGCACGAAACCGAACGCGGCGAGCCGATCAGGCAGGGCGAGCCTTCACCCGCGTGGCATGGGCCGACGTGGTCGACGGCCATGGCACTTCGGCCGGAGCCGGCATGTAGAACTCTTGCCGCACAGAACATTCAGTAGCGCTCACCGAAATCGGTGGGCGTTTTTTTTGGCCAGTCGGTTTGACTCCGTAATTGATTTTGATAATGAATTTCAAAATCAATTACGGAGGATTGGTCATGCAACCACTCAAACACTTACTCGCAGTCACCGCGTCTGCCGGCGCCGGTGCAATGTTCCTGGCGCTCCTGGCGCTCGTGGAAATGTCGAATCCCGCGGCATGTGCTGCCGACACGGGGGCTATCGGGACCGCAGTAGACGCGCGTGTCGATGAACTCGAGCGCAAACTCGAAATTCTGACCGAGGAACTGCGACGGCTGAAAGAGTCGCGCTCCGCGCCGGCCGTCGCCGATCCCATCGTGAGCGGTGAGCCGACCGGGGGGAGCGGACACGGTGCACCGGGTGCATCGAAAGTCTACGGCGCCGCTCAGCAACAGGTTTCGATAGGCGGGTATGGCGAGTTCAACCTCAAGAGTACCGTTGACGACGACGCGGGGCAGGACGACGTCTTCGACCTGCTGCGGTTCGTTTTGTACCTCGGCTACAAGTTCAACGACCGCATCGTTCTCAACAGCGAGATCGAGTTCGAGCACGCTTCGACGGGTGGCAACGGCGAGGTCTCGCTCGAGCAGCTCTATCTCGATTTCCTGATCAACGATTTCGTGAACCTGAGAGCCGGCCTACTGTTGATGCCGGTCGGTTTCATCAACGAGTTGCACGAGCCCCCGTTCTTCCACGGCAACGATCGCCCCGCCGTCGAGCGGCAAATCATTCCATCGACTTGGCGCGCGAACGGCGCCGGTATCTACGGCAATCTCACCGAGACACTGAGCTACAAGACATACGTCGTCACGAGCCTGCTCGCCGGCGACTTCTCGTCGGGCAACATCCGCGGTGGGCGTCAGAAGGGCTCGCAAGAAAAGGCCAACGATTGGTCGTGGGTTGGTCGTCTGGATTGGGAACCTATCGCCGGACTCGATCTCGGCGGTTCCGTCTATGTCGGCAATCAAGGTCAGAACCAAGACATCCCAACGGCATTCGACATCGACGGCAACCCGACAGCGACGACGACCGTGGATGCGTTCATGCAGATGTACGAAGCGCACGCGCAGTGGAAGTACCGCGGCTTCGAGGCGCGCGCGCTCGGTGTGTATACGGATCTCGACGACGCCGACGTGTTGAGCGTTGGCGCTGGTGAGACCATTGCCGAGAACATGATGGGTTGGTACGTCGAGTTGGCCTACGACGTTGCGCCGTTCCTTTTGCCCAACAGCGAGCAGTATCTCGCGCCGTGGGTGCGGTACTCGAAGTACGATACGCAGTTCGATGTGCCGAGCGGTTTCGCGCCCGATCAAACTAAGGACCGCAACGCTTACGAGATGGGCATCAGCTACAAGCCGATCCCGAACGTCGTGCTCAAGCTCGACTATCGCAACCAGGATGCACGCTCAGGCGACCAGCCCGACGAGATCCGTGTCGGCGCGGGTTTCGTATTCTGAGGTGCGGAATATTTGATGGATCGTTGATGGATTCTGGGCGGTCCGCTGCTCGCAGCGGGCCGCCTACCAGACCGAGTATCCGCCGTCGACAGGAATAACGGCGCCCGTCACGTAGCTCGAGGCAGGACTGGCAAGAAACAGCGCTGCTGTCTCCAGTTCGCCCGCACGCCCCATACGCCCGAGCGGCGTCGCGCTTCCCATCTTCTGCACGATATCGCCCTTGTCCAGGCTGCCACCGGTCATCTCGCTGGGAAACCACGCCGGCGCGATGGCGTTGACGGTAATATTGCGCGGAGCCCATTCGACGGCGAGTTGACGTGTGAGGTTCTCGACGCCGCCTTTACTTGCCGCGTACGAGGACACGCGAAACAGAGAGCTTCCTTGATGGCCGAAGATCGATGCGATGTTGATGATGCGTCCGCCGTGGCCACCGCGATCCATCGCTTCGGCGGCCAGCAACGAGCATTGAAACAGCGCGGTGAGGTTGAGCTCCAGGGTGGCGTCCCAGCCTTCTTCCCATTGCTTCTCCGCTCGGCCGGTCGGCGAGATGCCGGCGTTGTTCATGAGGATATCGATTCGGCCCAGCGATTTGTCGGCTTGCTCAAACGCCTGTTTGCATGCCGCGCGGTCGCAAATGTCTACGGCGACCGGAAGCGCCGTGACCCCGAAGTCTTTCTCGATGGCCGCGGCGGTCTCACGCAGGCGATCCTCGCGTCTTGCCATCAAGGCCACGTTGGCTCCCGCCGCGGCGAACACGCGCGCGAATTCGATACCGAGACCGGACGAGGCACCGGTGACCACGGCGACTTTACCGCCGAGCCCGAACAGCTCGTCGGCCTTGCTCAACTGAGGATTCCTTTCTCTCGTAGGCTGTCCACAGCCGCGTCTACATCGTCGCAGAACTCGACCAGAGCGAGATGGGCGCTCGAGATCTCGAGCAGATTGCTCATGTCGTCGATCGCTTGCTTCCAGCCCTTGCCGACGACGATCAGCGGCCGGGCGAGGATCAGTTTCATGTAGAGGTGATTCCAGGCCAGCGCGAGTTCGGCGAGGGTGCCGATACCGCCACCGAGTGTGACGAACGCGTTGCTGCCTTCAATGAGGCTGCGCAGCCGATCGTAGAGATCGGCGCTCGGCCGATTCTCGCTCAAGTACGGGTTGGGTTCGCGCATCGTCCAGCCCTGGACGGTGATGCCGATGGCACGTCCGCCGTTCTCGACTGCGCCACGTGAGGCGGCTTCCATGACGCCGCCGTATCCCCCGGTCGCGACGTTACCACCGCCGCGAGCAATGAGTTCACCAATACGCAGCGCTGCCGCGTAGTCGGGGTCGTCCGGAGTGCTCATCGAGCTTCCGTAGACCGAGATCAATGGTCTCGAAGAACTGGCACTGTGCATGGCGCTGCCGCCGTCGCGTCGTTTGAACCCGCTAACGATTCGAGGAAGAAAGCGGTCGCGTTCGTCCCCGCGAACGCGCTCTCACGACGCACGTTGATTTTACTGTTGTCACACGTGCGCGAGGAATCAACCGTGTTGTGGTGAAATTCGAACCGATCGACAGTCGTACCAAGCTAAATGGTGTCGATATCGCCGTAACCGACTGGGGCGGCGAGGGCGACACCATCTTCTTCGGCCATCCGACGGGCTTCTTCGGCAAGATCTGGAAGCCGACGATCGACCGACTGCGCGCGCGCGGATATTCGGGTCGGATCATCACCTTCGACCAGCGCGGACAGGGGATGAGCTCCAAGCATGACGAAGGCTACGACTGGGACGAGATCGCCAACGACGCGGTAGCACTGCTAGACGAACTCGATCTGCACGACGCAGTTGGCGTCGGCCATTCGGCCGGCGCGACCTTTGTTGCGCTCGCAGCGGCGCGTCGACCGGGGCGTTTCCGGCGCCTCATCCTGATAGATCCTATTTTGATCGGTTCGCTTCCGGGTTCTCGCGAGCGGGCGAAAAACAACTCATCGATGGCCAAGCGCACGCGCACGCGTCGGTTGGTGTACGACTCACGCGAGCAACTGTTCGACGCCTACCGGACACGTCGTCCCTACGACAGCTGGACGGACGAGGCGCTGCAGGTCTATGCCGACTTCGGCACGTTTGAACGCCCCGATGGCGCGATCGAGCTTCTGTGCCCAGGGCGCATCGAGGCGAAGCTGTACGAGGCTGCGACCGGTATCGATCCTGTGGCGGAGTTCGATCGCTTGCAGATACCCGTTCTGCTCGCGATCCCGGACGGCACCGATGTGTTTCGGGATGCGGTGAAGAAAATGACGTTCGACGCGTTGTCTTTCGGCCGCTATCTCGAGTTCGAAAACGCGACACACTTTCTGCCGATGGAAAGGCCGGACGACATCGCCGATCTCCTTGTTGCCGAGTGCAAGGCATAGGGCTATAGGGGCAGCATGTCGCTGGGAAGAACGGCAATGGCTTGGGCCGTTCATGCTTATACGGCGTCGGGCGCGGCGGTAGGATTTCTTGCTTTGCAAGCCGCGTTCGCCGGCGACGATCAACGTACTTTCATTTTGCTTTCGCTAGCCTTAGCGATCGATGCGAGCGACGGCGCACTGGCGCGGCTAGCGCGCGTCAAGCAAGTCATTCCTTGGATCGACGGCACGCTGCTGGACAACATCATCGACTACCTGACCTACGTGGTGGTACCGGTTGCCGTGTTCATGCGGCCGGGGATCCTGCCCGCAGGCCTGGAATGGACTGCGTTGGGTGTCTTGATCGCGAGCGCATACGGCTTCAGCCGTACCGACGCCAAGGGAATGATCGACCATTACTTCCAAGGCTTTCCGTCGTACTGGAACGTCGTTGCCTTTTATATGGTGATGCTGGGAACGACTCCTATGACCAACCTGATCGCGATGCTGACGGCCGTGGTCCTGGTTTTCGTTCCGATGCGATGGCTCTACCCGTCGCGCATGGAGCGAGGTCGCATGGCGATCGTGCTGCTTGGCTTGGTCTGGGCAGTCATGGGAATGGTGCTGATCGCGCAGCTTCCCGAGCCGTCGGCGGCGCTGGCGTGGGCATCGCTATTTTATCCCGTGATCTACACCGCGGGATCGGTCGTCTTTCACTTCAGTAGTAACGATTGAGCGACGTCTATTCCGACGCCGCGTTGGGGCCGCGCAGCGACTGCTTCGTTGGTCCCACGCGATCGGCGATCGGCCGCAGTTTCGCTTCGTCGAAGCCGTAGAACCTGATTGCGTTGCCGCCGAGCATGGCGGTGATCTCGTCTTCCGGAAGGCCGATGAACGATTCCGTCACCTGCTCGCGCGTAAACGGCCACGATCCTTCGGGGTGCGGGTAGTCGCTTCCCCACATGATGTTGTTCATGCCGATATCGTGACGCATCTCGGTCTCGCGACGCGGCATGCAGGAAGCGCCCAACGCGATGTTGCGAGCGAAGTATTCACTGGGCTTCATCGAAAGATGGCTGCGGTAGTCGCCCAGCTTGGCCGAATAGTGCGTCTCGGCGTAGCGCTGGTCGAGTAGCTGCAAGTACTCGGGGACCCAGATGGTCGTGCCTTCCGTGATCGAAACCTTGAGTGCGGGGTAGCGCTCGAAGATACCGCCCCAGATCAGGAACGTCAGCGGGCGAACGTTCCACCACGCGACTTCCG
The DNA here is from genome assembly GCA_029262375.1 of Deltaproteobacteria bacterium. Lineage (GTDB taxonomy): Bacteria > Desulfobacterota > Binatia > UBA1149 > SPBQ01 > JAJCZM01. Next base: position 148,845 of record JAJCZM010000008.1, on the reverse strand, counting down.
ATATGTAAATGCCCATCGCGCCGGGCATTGCCGGGTGATCGCGTTCTTTGCCGATCTCGGGTGCAGGGCCGAAGTAATCTTCCGTCGGCGCCGGGCCGCTGTGAAAGTGAACGACCATTCCCAGTTCTTGGCAGGTTTCCCACAGGGGGTAGTATTTCGGATGATGGTACGGCGATTGCCGGCCCCACATGACGGGGATCATGATGCCGCCGAGCCCGTTCTCCTTGGCCCAATGCACTTCCTTGACGGCTTCGCCGATGTCCCAGAGCGCGGGTACTACGGCGACACCGAAACGCCGCGTCGGTTCCAGCGCGACGAACTCCGCGAGCCACCTGTTGTGGGCGCGCGCGCCGGCCCATTGGAGTTCCGGGACGATTCCTTCGGTCGGCAGCGAAATGCCCGCACCGAACGGCGGCATATTTCGTTCCGTAATTCCGTCGGGGAAGATGACCTCAGCGGCGACGCCGTCGCCGTCGAGCACTTCGTTGCGTCGGCTGTGATCCCACGCGCCTTCAAGCATGTGCTCGCGACCTTGGCGCCACTCCTCATTGATGTCGCCGACCAAGAACTGCTTCTCCATCAGCTTGGTCATCTCTTCCTGCACCGGCAGCGCGAGATCGAAGGTCTCGCGATACTGCGGGTCGAGATACTCTCGATAGCGTTCGGGCGGTAGGCCGGCGTGGCAGTCGGATGAAATGACGAGATAGCGATCCATAGAGAACCTCTTGGCGGAAGTCTTTGTAGAGGACCGTGGCGGAACCTCGGCGGATTCCTGCGTGGCCCGCCCGGAGATTTTTATCGCGACTTACACTTAGATGCAAACTTACAGTCGTATGTAACTTCGATATCGGCCAGGGGGCGGAAGTCAGGGTTTTCGGGCGATGGCTGCCAGCGACATTCCGAAAGGAAGTCCGGTGGTGGCGGCGATCTCTGCCTCTACCCGGTAGACGCCGCGAGCGATCGTATTGAGTGGCTCGGGCAGCGAGAAGATGTCGGCGCTGCCGGCGTTGTCGTTCGGGCCGCCGGAGTCGTCCGAGCGTCGCACGCTTCGCAACGCGAAAGCCGGAGGCAGGATCGCTGCGCTGGCCCAGCCGAGGTATTCGATATCCAGTGTGCTCGCTTCGAGGAGCGCGCGCAGACCACGTCGCGTGTAACGGCGTTTGTGCTCGAGCACTTCGTCGTGACGGCTCCACATCGACGGCCACGCCGGAACATGGATCGCGGCGGCACCGCCGGGCTTGAGGACGCGTGCCAGTTCTTCGACCATGCCGCGGTCGTCCTCGACATGCTCGATGATGTCGAACGCGAGGATGAGATCCATCGACCCGTCCGCGAACGGTAACGCCGTCGCGTCGCAGACGGCTGTGCGCGTGACATTTTTCTGTTGAGCGAAGCGCATCGCATCGACGCTACGGTCGGTCGCGCAGATCCAACCGAACTGTGAGAAATCTTGCGGTACTGCGCCGGTTCCGGAACCGACGTCGAGAATGCGAAGCCCCGGTTTCGCCAAACGCTCGCGTAGCAGTCGTTTGAAAAGCGTGCGTTTGCCGGCGAACCACCAGTGGTCCACTTCGACGGCGTGCATTTCTGCGAGTTCTTTGTACTGCATTCTTCCGGTCGATCGCCTAGTGGCGATGTTCTCTTAGTAGCGTATCGCGCATGCGGGCCATAGCGTCTATCGCGCGTTGGTTGCGACAGGATCCGGCCAGTAAATTGCGGGGTCCATCCAGATAGCCGCCAGTCCGGACATGACAAACGGGCGTCGGCGGATGCTGCCTTCCGCCCACGTCTGCAAGTCGATGTCTATGCGCTGTCCGGCCAGTGCCGATAGATCGACCTCAATCGGGGTCGGTGGCGGGAGGGACCATCCTCCGGCCGGGTGTGGGACGATCACCTTATCGAGCAGCAGATTTCCACGGGCGAAGGTGCATTCCTCGAACCCATCTCCGTCGATGTCGTACTCGGTATCCCCGTCTAAGGGTTGCGCAACGATCTGGACGTGCAGCAATGCGTCGTCCCCGATCTCGGCCGGGCGGGTGTAGTCGAGTAGGAATCGCAACCGAGCGTCTTTCGGCACGTCGACCCCGCAGCGGAGTCGATTCTCGAAGCCCGGTGCGGGATCGATAGGTACTCCTAGATAGACACTGCGGAACATGGTGTGTTCGCGAATCATGCGGTTGTCCGCGAGGATCGCGCTTTCGTTGCAGTCGGCGAGGAAATCCTTCCGCATAAGTTCCGACCTTGGCGTCTCGCTACGGCGTAGCAGCGCGTGTTGGTTCTGGCCGACCGACGCAATGATATCGAACTCATCACGCAAGTACGTCGACAACACCGGAGCAAAGTCACGCAGTCCGGCAGGGTCGGAATAGAAGTTGTTGTACTCGATAACGGCCGTGCGTACGTTCGCCTCACGTGCCGCCGCTACGACCGCGCGTCCTTGGTCATGACCGATGTGGACGGCGTACAGGTTGTAGTAGCGACCCGGCACCGGGCGATCCGCTAAGAAGTTGAGCATGGCCAATCCCGGCCCGGTGAGCAGAGGTTCACCTGGATTGGTTTGTTCTTCGATCAATTCGAGTTCGCGGTTGATCATGGCGCCGGAGAACATGTCGACCGTCACACCGCCGCCACGTCCTGTCAGTGGTGTTCGATGTCCTACGAGAATGTCTCGGTACCAGAGGAGCGCCACGAGCGAGAAGCTGGTCAGCAGTGCGATCCCGGTCAGCCTTCCGACGGTTCGTAGTCCGGTCACCGGCTGCACTGAGACGAGACGATGGAATACGATCGCGGACAGCAAGATGACCGGCTGATAGACATGCATCAGGTGATTCGAATCGGCGCGAGGGAACACGCCAAGAAAGAAAGCTGCGGCGAACGCCAGTGCGGCAAGCAGCGTGCGGTCCAACGAGCCGTACCAGCGACGAGACGTCGCGACGAGTAGCGAGGCAACCGCGAACACGAATGGCGGCCAGAGGTATAGCAGCACGTGAAGTCGTTTCACGAACAGGATCGTCTCAGCCGGGTGCTGCTTCATCGAAGGCGCATTCGACAAAGGATACGACCCGTAGGTCAGTCTCCAAGGACCAACGAGCGCCGTGTTGCCCAGCATGTCGGACGGACCGAGATAGCGAATCGTGTGGTGTTGCGCGAAGTCGGAGAACGGTTGCTCTATGAGCGCATGGTACGCGTTGTCGAATACGCCGTGGTGCAGCAGGTAGCCGAGCAACGCAGCGGCGGGAAGCAATCCACCGATCAGTACACTGAGAGCATCGCGTGGGAGTTCCCGGATCGCGTCGCGGTCAGTGCGTGCGAGTGCGAGAGAAAGATACGCGGCTAGCCCGCCGACCGTCGCGAATACACCGTAGTTTTGTTTGAAGAGCATCGAAAGCCCGAAACAAATGCCGGCGAGAATCAAGTCGCGACGCTTGTTCGACTCGTTCCACGCCAGCAGTCGTTCGAACCCAAGCAGTCCGAACAACGTCGCGAACGGTGAGTAGAACGCGAACGTCCACGCCGGGAACGACCAAACGACACCGGCGAGAAGTGCGACGCTCGTGCAGACTGCGTATACCGGTGAAGTGGTGCGAGCGGTCGAGCGGTACACCGTGGCTACGATACAACCGAAGCCGGCGAGTGCGAGTAGGCGTGTCGCGTATACCGTCGGCTCGACGACCGAGAACAAACCGGCGAGCAGGAACCAAATTCCCGGTACGACAAACGCGTCGAGGTCGCGATACAGGACCTTGCCGTCGAGCATGTCCAAGGCCTGTGTCAGCAAGTAACCTTCGTCCGAAAGAATGATTCCGCGTTTGCAAAGCGGATACGCGAGCACCACGACGGCGAGGATCGACAAGGCGGCGAGCCGCTTTCGATCGATGCGTAACGTTGTAAGCCAGTTCGTCATGGATCGAGCGGGCGGTCGCGAAGAAGCTGCGGCCTTGCGCAGCTACATGGCAAGTGCGATTGCCTTCGCCCGCCGTCGTCGGCCGTCGTCCCCCTGGGGCGACCACACACGCGGCCGCTCCAACACGCAATTCTAGCACACGTATGGCCGGTTTCCGGGCGGCGGAAAACCGAGCGAGGGAAGAACCGTAGTGGTGTTAGGGCGTACAACGGCGAACGTCGCGGTTGCAGCGCGGGCCCGCATGGTGCGCTCCCCATTGGGTCGGCTATTCGGCAGTCCGGCAGTTGCTAGATCCCCGACTGTGGGCGCATTATGACTGCGCTCCGAGACCTTCTCCGTCCGGACGTTCTCCGTCGGCATTCGCAGATGAAACAGCTCAAAACCATCGTTGTCGTCCCCTGCTTCAACGAAGAGAAACGCCTGGATAAGGCCGCGTTTCTTGCGCATGTCGATGCGCATCGCGACGTCGGCATTCTTTTCGTTGACGATGGCAGTAGCGACGGGACCCGTACGATGATCGCCGCAATCTGCGAAGAACGGCCGGATTCATTTTCGTATCTGAGTCTCGATCGCAATCGAGGGAAGGCGGAAGCCGTGCGGGTGGGCATAGTCGATGCTCTGAAGCGCGAGCCGCAATACGTGGGCTACTGGGACGCCGATCTGTCCACGCGCCTCGATGAAGTTCCAAATTTCGTCGCCGCGCTCGACGAACGCCCAGAGCTATTGGGCGTGATGGGATGTCGCATTCGCCGTCTGGGGGCCGACGTTGATCGGCAACCCAAACGTCACTACCTCGGCCGCGTCTTCGCGACGATCGTTTCGATGATGTTGGGGATCGGTGTTTACGACACGCAGTGTGGGGCGAAACTATTTCGCGCCGGTCGTGAGATCCGTGAAATATTCGGCGCTCCGTTTCTGAGCAAGTGGGTGTTCGATGTCGAGCTGATCGCGCGCCTGATATCCGGTCGGAGCGACGGAAACGATCCAGAGAAAGCGGCGCCGCTACTCGAACTGCCCCTGCCCGAATGGCACGACGTCGAGGGATCGAAACTGCGGCCGCATCACATGCTGCTGGCACTCGTCGATCTTTTCCACATCTACAGATCGTACCGACTCAGTCGCTACGCGATGCTCAGTCGACGTAGCCCAACGCCTGAAGTTGATCCATGAGGACCGCTTCGCCGCCCGACGTGTTGTCTCCGACACGCGTGATCGGATTGATCGCGTAGGTATCGATCGGTTCCAGTAGCGGATTGTCTTCATCCACCATCAGGAACGGCGCGACCTTCCCGTCCATGTCGCGGGCGACCGGCTTACCGGCCCATGCGAGTACGGTCGGCGCGATGTCGTAAACACTGACTTCATTGGGCGAGAGAAGGCGTCCGACTTCGATACGGGGGCCGCGCGCGAGGATCACACCCTGCGATGCATCGGGTGTGTCGTGCCCACCGGTCAGAGCGCCACGGAATATCGATTCGAATCCGTGATCGGACATCACCATGACGAGGTCTTCGTCGGTAAAGCGATCGAGAACCCGGCCGATGAGCTCATCGGTGTATTCGTAGTAGCCCAACAACATGTCGCGGCAGTTCTTGCGCTCTTCCGGCGTAGGATTGAAATTGTCCGGATAGCCGGCGGGATCGTCGATGCAGGCCCACAAGGAATGAGAGACGCGATCGATGCCTTGCAGTAGGAGCATCATGAGATCGGGCTCGACGGTGCGGTCGATCTCTAGTGCGATTGAGACCAACTCTTGATCGCGCTCGAAAAAACTCGACAGACGTTCGCGATCGAATCGGTCCGGTAGCGGTCGCTCGTCTTCGAAGGAGTTCTCGTAACGGGCCAGTTTGGCTTTTGCGTGACGTGGATGCAGGACGCGTTCGTTCCAGGCTTTAGGAAAGATCGCTTGCGCAGGCGATGCGATGGCGGCTTCTGCATCGAACTCTCGCCCTTGCGCGTTCGCGAAGAGCGCGCCGAGCCAGGCACGTGCTTTCGACTCTCCCGATAGCGCGTGATCCGACACCACGACGCCACGAACGACTTCGGGCGGGTACGTAACGAGCCAATTGACCAGGCCGATGCTTTTCTTATCGTCGCTGAAGATGTTCCAGAGCGCGTGTCCCTGCCGGTCGTTGCTGTAGTAGAGCTTTGCGCCGCCTTCGCCTTCCGGCTTTACCCATCCAAGGATTCCGTGACTATTGGGCTCCTTGCCCGTCGCGATGCTGGTCCACACGCGCGGCGAGAGATACGGCGGGAGTACCTGAAGCGGCCCCCAGCTGCCCTCGATCGTCAGGCGTGCGATGTTCGGGAGTCGCCCCTGTTCCAAAAGGGGGGTAATCGCCTTCCAATTCGCGCCGTCGATGCCGAGAAGCAAGATCCGAGGGCGGTGCTCGGAGAAGCAGCCCGCCAGCGATGCCGCGATGAGTAGGCCGATCGACAGTTTGGCGAGTGAGCGCATCACGAGAGTCATACTTTATCTTATCGCGATCGGCCTAGCGTGACGACTCTTCGATTCGCCGTAGGCCTTGCCAGCGAACGTTCCCCGAACGGAGTTCCGCGACCTGCTCGAACTGGGTTTCGGCGAAGTACGTGAACATCGGGAAATGGATGCTGAGCTCTCGGAAGTGAATGTAGAGACGCGGGTTGTACACCATGCAGCGTACTCCCGTTTCGTTGAGGCGGTCGATTAGTACGCGTTCGTCGATATCGCCTGGAATGAGCACGTCGTACTGCGTTGGGTTCGGGCGATCGACGAGAAAGAAGAGTCCCGAGATATCGGGCGCGACATAGATCGGCTCGCCCGGTGCGGCGCAGTCTTCGAGGAACTTTACCGATTGTCGCAGGACGCTTGCGTAGTCCGCGTTCATTTTGAGCGAGGCGTGAGGATTGCCGATTGGCTCGGAATTCCATTTACGCAAGTCACCGGCGGCCGCAGCGGCGCCGACTAACAACGCAGCGGTAGTCACGGCCACGCTCGCACCGACCGCTACACGCAGAACATTGGAGGTCGTGCGTGCGCACAGTGTTTGTCCAACGACGGCGCCTAGCAGTAGCAGCGGCGGCAGCACGGCGACGAGGTGCGACCATATTGCCGACGGGAAAATTCCCAGGAACGAGACAACGCCGGTTACGACGACGGCGTCGGTGAGTCGTTGGTCGAGGACGCGCTGTTCGTAGCGCGAACCCGCACGCATGAGCGGTGCGAGGAACAGCGGCGCCATGGCGAATCCGTACCCGAGGCGTAGTGCCAACTCGCGAAGTCCTTGGGTGACGGGAATCGATAGAAAAGGCTCGCCGCGAATCAAGTAGTTGAAGAGGATCCCGGGAGCGTAAAGAAACGCCCAGCGACCGTCGGACATCGGCAGACTGCCGAAGATAGTGGGCAGCGGTTGGTCGAAGGCGGTGAGCTGCGAGTCGAAGATCGTGAGCAGCGAATACTGAATGAGCCGCGGACCCGCACCGGCGACAATCAATGGCAGCAGGCCGGCCACGGTCGTCAACGCACCGCCAACTACGATCGGGGCGAAGATTCGCACGAGCGATGCTTGGGCAACCGCAGAAACGGGTCTGGCCCAAAGTAGTGCGAACGCGATGCCAACCCCGAACAACGCGCCGTAGTTCTGTTTCGTGAGCGCACACAGCGCGAGCAACACGCCGGCAACGAAGCAGTTGCGTCGGTCGCCGTCTTCGAGGTAGCGAAACGTCGCGAGCAACGCCGCGAGTCCGAACAGGAGTGCGATGCCCGAGTACGCGAACATGACATAGACCGGAAATCCCAACGGGATCATCGCGATGTAGATGAGCGGAGCCACGAGCGCCCACCGCGCTGAAACCGCGCGCAGCCCCAATCGCCACAACACGAGTACGGTGGCGATGTTGACGCCGACCTGAGCGATTCTCGTAACGACGATGTCTTCGCCGAACAGGCCGAACAGAGCGGCAGTCAGATAGTAAACGCCGGGGAAGATACCAGTCTGTACGTCTCGGTACAGGACCTGACCGTCTAGTATGCGTGCGGCGATGGTGGCGATGTGGCCTTCGTCGATCAGGATGAAGGTGCGGTCGTACAGGAGCGCACTTACGGCGGCCGCGAGGGCAGCCAGGATCAGACCCGGCCATGTCGTAGAACGCTCTATCATTTTGGTGCCGAGTCGCCGTAGGGGCTGCGAGGGCGGCCTACGTCTTCGCATGATTATGCCTGTTGGGAGGCCGTACTGCAGCCGGGATTCGGTTGGAATCAGGGCGAGTCATGCGCGCCTGTACGGCAAGTCGGAACGGGATCGGCTGCTTAGCTCTGCACTAGACTTCCAAGATAGTACTCGTAATCGTGCCCAGGATGCGACGGCAACTACTATGGATCGCGCTTGGCGGCGTGTTCAGCCTGATCGTTACAGCCTGGCTTTTCCAGAACATACTCGCCTGCCCCGGCGATTGCTTCGTGGACTACGGCGCCTATCACGGCGCAAGGCTCGGCTCGATCGAGACCCAGGATGCCCGCCTCAACAGTTGGATCATCGCATGGGTTCAGCGCGCACTCGTGCATGAACCGCGAGCGCTTTTCGACGGCAACACATTCTATCCGGCGCGCAACGCGCTTGCCGGTTCCGAGCATTTGATAGGGATGGCTTTGCAGACTTGGCCGTTCGCGCCATTGGCGCGTAGCGCGGTCGACGTTCATCAGATCGGCCTCATGCTCTCGACCGTGCTCATGGGGTGGACCACTTTCGTTCTGACGTTTGCGCTGGTCCGGGTACCGCTTCCGGCCTTCGTCGCTGCGCTCGCAGCAATACTCATGCCCTGGCGATGGATGGAGTTCTCGCACATCCAGCTCTTGAGCGCGCATTGGTTCCCACTGATCTGGCTGCTATTCGGTCGCGCGCTGAGTGGCGCGCTTTCGGGCCGCGGCGTCGCGCTGTTGGCGCTCGTCGTTGGGCTGCAAGTTCTCACGTCGTTTTACCTGGCGTACTTTCTCACGTTCAGCCTAGCGGTACTGGCGATCACGTTCATCGCCATGCGACGGACGACATGGAGGGGCGTACGCTCGGTAACACTAGGCTGCGGAATCCCTTACGGCGTGTTCGTCCTCAGTGCAGTTCCGTATCTATTGCGCGAATCGAACGACGGATTGGCGCAGACGGCAGCCGTACTCCAATCTACTCCCTGGGACGCACTTTGGCCTGCGCTGCTCCCGGAATCGCTGCTTTCGCTGACGGGCACACCGAGGACAGTCGTCAACTACAGCATTCCGATCGTCGTGTTTCTCTTGGCGCCCATCGCCCCACTTCTTTCCCGGAGCTCGAACCCCACGGTCGATCGACGCGAGATTCTTTCGTTCGCGGTCGCATTGCTGGCGATCGCTGTAGGCTGCGCACTTCTGTGTTTCGGATGGAAGGCCATGATTGGCGGCACACTCGTCACGATGCCGGGTGGGTGGGCGGCACGCTGGGTGCCGGGCTACGAGAACCTCCGTTTCCCCATTCGCTGGGCAATCGTGATCGGCGTTGCGCTACCCCCTCTCGCAGGAATCGCACTTGCAGGCCTGACCGATGTTCTTGCGAGAGCCGTAGGGCAACGCATGAGCTTGCTTGCACCGACGATCACCGCGCTGGTGATCTACGCCGTTCCGAACGGAGTACCTGTGAAGATTCCTGCCGCCGAAGCGTGGACCGAGAACGAGCGTGAGCCGTACGAGCGGATCGCGCAGCTTCCAGCGGGCAGCGTTCTGAGTTTGCCTTGGAATGCACCGCACGCCGACATCAGCGGCTGGGAGAGTCGTTACGCGCTTTTGAGCACGCTCCATTGGAAACGAACACTCAATGGGTTCACAGCGTACCGCCCGCGCGCCTATCGCTTCTTACAAGAGTTGGCTCAGGGAGTGCCGCATCCGGAGCGCATAGAACACTTGGTCCGATTTGCAGACTTGAGGTGGATCGTACGCCATAGCAGACCTTTTGACCCAGACGCGTCACGCTGGGCATCGCGAGTCGAAGACGGAACGTTGCGCGTCGTCAACGAAGCAACCAACACGACGATCTATGAAGTCGCCAACCGCGATTCGGCGGGAATGTGGCTGGCCGATCTTCGCGACGAGACTTCAGCGCCTCGTACGATTACCGGACTGAGTCGTGAATCACTGGGCGCCAATAGCGCGGGCACTCTGCGAGTCGGAACGCTTGGTAGCTACCTATTCTGGGGCGACTTCGGCTTGCCGTTTCGCGCCAGCCTGACCGTAACAAACAACAGCGCAGTTGGTTGGCCCGGACTAGACCCAGACACTTCAGGGCTGGTCCAGCTTCGGGCAACATTCCGCGATGCGGCTACCGGTCGTGAAACGCTCACGCAGCTCTCACCACTGTACGTCGATGTGCCGCCCGGTGAGCGCGTTGCCAGCCAAGCGTACCTCGTCGGGCCGGCGCGCCGAGGCCCGCACCAAGTCGATTTCGACCTCGTCCAGGTCATTGAAGACGAGATCGTTCCGATGGACGTGCACACGGTCACGCTGAGTATGAGCGCACGACCCGTGGGGGCCATGGGAGGCAAGCCGGCCAGTCCAGCTAAACCTGCCAAGCCTGCCACAGGCGCCACGGGCACTCGCTAGAGACAGGTATTGGTGTTGCGCTTTTGGTAGGCGCAGTGGTCAGTTCGCTGAATGATCGCCCTACGCCGGTCGTTCAGCCACGACCAAGAACTGCTTGCCAAGAATCCACTGCGCCGGTGGAAAGGCGAGATACAAACGGATCAGGAATGCGGCCTGAGGCAGCCTGCTTTTCGTCGTGTACGGCAGGAAGCGGGCGCGCGACTCGGTCACGCACAGCCCGGAGAGTTCTAGTGCTTCCTCCATCCCTTTCTCCGTCAATGGAAGCGTATGGTCGAAGAAATCCCAGAAGCGGCCGCCGACCAATCGCACATTGGGCTGCATGATGATCAGCTTTCCACCGGGACGCAGCACCGTGCGAACCGCGGCAAGAACACGTAATAGATCGTCGGGATTGCGAAGGTGCTCGAATACGTTGCTCGCGAACGCAAGGTCAACGGACTCGGCTTCCACAACGCTGTCTAGTTCCGGCAAGGCTACGGAGTGTACTTCCACGTCCGGTTGAGCTGCGTCAGCCGTCTCGGGATTCAGATCGATCGCGATCCGGCGAGACGCCCGAATCTGATTGATGAAATCGCAGTAGCCGGCTCCCATATCCAAAACTGTGGATTGAGGAGTCACGTACCGCGCGAAGAACGAATCGCACAGCGTCTTCCAAAGTACGACACGAGCACGCCTTTCGGCTTCCGGAAATCGGGCAGCGTAAAGCTGCTGCAGCCCCTTATCTAGTTTCGATGGTTCGAACTCTGAATCTGCCATGTCCACTCAGTGGGCGCCGTCGGACGCCTCGCTGTCCCACGGCTTGAAGCCCTCATCTTCCACGGGACGCCGGTAATCTCCCTTGGTCAGAAGCTGTTCGAGCCAGACGTGGAGCACGATGAATAGATATCGCGATCCCTGCTCTTCGAGGTGAAGACTGCTCGTACCACTTGTACGATTCCGCCAGGTGATAGGAAGCACGCGATAGCTATACCCGCGCACGATCGCCTTGAGCGGCAGCTCAACGGTCAGATTGAAGTGTGGGGAGATGATCGGTGCGCAGCCGCGAACCACACCGGCCCTGTAGCCTTTAAACGCATTGGTCGCATCGTTGAACGACATTCTGAACAGGATGCGAATGAAGAGATTGGCCAAACGATTGATGACGTATTTGAAGCGCGGGTAGTCGACCGTCCCGCCCCCCTTGATGAAGCGCGAACCGAAGGCGCACTCGGCTTCGTCTCTGAGTACATAGTAGTACCGCACGACATCGGCCGGGTCGTCCGACGCATCGGCCATGACGATGACCACCGCGTCTCCCGTGAAGTTCTCGAGTCCGTAGCGTATAGCGCGCCCGAAGCCGTTACGCCCGGGATTGCGCTCCACTCGTATGCCCGGCGTGTTCGCGCCGCGGGCCTCTACGACCGCGAACGTATCGTCGGTACTGCCATCATCGATTACCAGCAGTTCGAACGGAATATTGTCGGCGTTCAGCGCAGCGACGAGTGCGTCTAACGTTGCGCCGATGTTTGCCTCCTCGTTGCGAGCAGGAATTACCACCGACAACAGCATCGGGCGGGTCATGACGAACTCACTTCGTCGAAAATTCGGTCGAGATCATACTCGAGATCCCACTCCGGGTAGTCGTTGCGGATGAGCGAGAGATCGCTGATGTAACAGATGTGGTCGCCCACACGATTCTCGTCCACGTACTCGACGTCGAGCTTCTTGCCGATGGCTTCTTGGAATCGATCGATCGCCTCGAGCATCGACACGCTGTTGTCTCGGCCGCCACCGAGGTTGTACACCGCCGCCGCGCGCGGTCGCTTCCAGAACGCTTCGAAGAAAGTACATACGTCGTAGGAGTGAATGTTGTCGCGGACCTGCTTCCCTTTGTATCCGTAGATACGATAGGGCCGCCCCTCTTTAGTTGCCAGTGCGAGGTAAGCGAGAAATCCATGCAACTCGGCGCCGGAATGATTCGGTCCCGTAAGACATCCGCCGCGCAGACAAACGGTCGGCATGTCGAAGTAGCGACCGTACTCCTGGACCATCAGGTCAGCGGCCGCCTTGGACGCACCGAACAGGCTATGCGTGCACGAATCGATGCGGCACGTTTCCTTTATGCCGTCGTAGTCTTCGGGGTTCGCGTAGTCGTATCGCGTTTCGAGTTCCACGCGCGCAATCTCATTGGGAACGTCGCCGTACACCTTGTTGGTGCTCATGAAAATGAATGGCGACGTCGGACATGTCCGGCGTACGGCTTCGAGAAAGTTCAGAGTTCCGACGGCGTTCACGTCAAAGTCGTCGAAAGGTCGATCCTTGGCAAGATCGTGTGACGGTTGAGACGCGCAATGAATGATCAGGTCGGGACGCTGGTCGGCTACGAACGCGAGCACTGCCTCACGATCGCGAATGTCGATGTCGTGATGGGTGAACCCGCGGGTGGACTCGCGAAGGCGCTGCAGATTCCAGGTCGTGTCGCCATCGGGACCGAAGAAATCGAGGCGCATGTTGTTGTCGATTCCGTGTACGTCCCAGCCTCGCTGGTCGAAATAGGTGACGGCTTCCGAGCCGATCAGGCCGCTGCTGCCCGTAATGAGAACCGTATGGGTCTTGGTCACGACTTCGATTCTCCACCTGCCGAACTCACGAGTCCGTGCTCACGCAATTCTTTCTCTGCCTGAGAGAAATCGTCGCTGGTCGGCGCGGCGCGTGACCATTCGAGCAGTTCGTCCAAGCTCTCTTCCCAATCGGCCGTTGGCGTGTAGCCAAGCGTTTCGCGAATCTTCGACGAGTCGGCAACACAGTGCCGTATGTCTCCGGTGCGAAACTCACCACTGGCGCTGGGGGCGAGATCTTCTCGACCAACGAGTACGGCCAGGTCGCGACCGATGTCACCGATGGAACGCGCGATTCCCGTTCCGAGATTGAAAATCTGCCCTGCCGCTGCGGGATGCGAGACAACCAAATCTACTGCGCGCACGACATCGTGTACCGAAATGAAGTCGCGCGTCTGCCCACCGTCTTCGTAAACCACCGGCGCTTGACCGGCAAGAAGACGACTCAAGAAAATGGCAAGCACTCCCGTGTACGGATTGCTGAGCGATTGTCGTGGTCCGTAGACGTTGAACATTCTCAAACAAGTCACAGGAAAACCGTAGAGCTCTCCCAACGACAATGAGAGTTCTTCTTGGTATCGCTTCGTCAGCGCGTAGACATTGCGCGCTAGCAACTCGGCGGTTTCGGGCGTCGGAGCGTACTCCAACACTTCTTTCGACTCGGGATCTACAAGATCCCAACCGAAACGATCTATGTCGTCACGACTGCGAATCGGTACGCGCAACAGTACGCCGTCGCTCGGTCGGCGGTAGAGACCTTCGCCGTAGCCGGTCATCGAGGTAAGTACGACGAGTCTTGACGGCCTCGTCTTGCGGGCTGCGATCGCATCCAGCAGTGCGCCCGTACCGCCAACATTCGCATCCAAATAGTGCTGCACGCGATACAGCGATTGGGCGACACCGACCGCCGCCGCGCAATGCACGATCACATCGACGTCTTCGAGGGCGGCGTCTACAGCCGCGCGATCTCTGACATCGGCAACCTGCAGCTCGACGTCTTCGGACAGATAGGACGGGCGGCCCTGCGGATGAACCTGTGGGTCCAGGCAATCGAGCACTCGAACCGGCGTCCCTGCCGCAAGGAAGTGATCCGCGAGGAAGGAGCCGATAAATCCGGCGCCGCCTGTGATGAGAACGCGTTTGTTCACGATAAGACCTCAACTCGAGATGAGTTGCACGGATAAGTATAGCGCATTTCGGGGGTTTAGCGCGCCGGATTCTGGATCGATCGGCGCGGCTAAGCCTGCCTCACGAGGGGTGCGAGGGGGCGGTGGAGCCACGGTCGATACTGGGAGATATCATCAGTCCGCGCGAGAACCACAGAAGTGGGGCGCCGAGAACGCTCATCAGGATGGTAAGAGCGAAGACCTGTAGATTATGCCCAACGTCTATCCGACGCGCTCTGAAAGGCTGGAACAGCAACTCACATCGCCGCGCCCCCGGCCTTGCGCGCACAATACCGGGGCGCCGCCTCTTTCGTTGTCGCAGCTATGGTCGAACCAACCAGCGACTTCGGTCAGCTTTGTACGGCGTTAGTCGAGGATTTGTTCGACCACGTATGCGTCGCGATTTCGGCTCTGAGCCAACGATCTCCAAAGATACTCGCCGATGATTCCCAGCATGAGAATCTGGACCCCGCCTATGCCCAAGATCGCGATCGTTAGCGTGGCCCAGCCCAGTACCTTAGTGCCCCAATACAATTTTCGGAAGATCACGAAAGCGGCGTAGGCGAAGGCCAGAAAGGAGATGCCAATACCCACTAGGGACATCAAACGGATCGGCAAGAACGAATAGCCGAGCGTTCCATCTACCAGCAAGGTGATCTTCTTTCCGAACGTCCAGCGAGAACGGCCGACCCTGCGTTCGAGCCGACGATACTCAAGGAACTTAGGTTCGAATCCAGACCACAGAATCTGTCCTTGAAAGTACGCGTGCGCTTCCTGGTTCCTCAGAATCGCATCGATCGCCTTACGTCCTAGTAGGACGTAGTCGAATCCCTCGACCGGCATGTTCGGGAAACTCAACCGCCTCATCAGGGAGAAGAAAAATCTCGACGTTAGAGTTCGATACCACGACTCGTCACGGTGCGTGCGCACACAGATCACGACTTCGTAGTGCTCATCGAAATGCGCACTGAGCATGCTGTTCATCAGCGCAGTTGGATTCTGTTCATCCGCGGCAGTCGAGATCAGACAGCGTCCCCGCGCATGGGCGAGCCCGGCCAAGCGTGCGCTTGGTTGACCGAAGTTGCGCGTAAGTTTGATGACGCGAACCTCGCCCGGATACTTCTTGTGGATCTCGATCAATTCGGAAAAGGAATTGTCGCCTGAGCCATCATCGACGAATATTACTTCGTGGGTCAGGTCCGGGTTCTTCGCAACGACTTCTGCGTGTATCGCCTCCATGGTGGAGTGCAATGACCCTTCATTGAAATAGACCGGAATAACGATTGAGTAGTCGCACTCCCCATCTTGTACGCCCGGAACTACGGGCGCTTGCGCGCTCATTGCGGTAGGTAGCGATAGCGTCGGAGCGCGTCGCCGGCCACCGCTTCGAACGTCGCGATGGCCTCGGGTTCGAGCTGGCGTTTGTAGATTTCGTTCAGCGTGGCAATCGGTGGCTGCAAAGTTTTCTCCTTCCATTGCAGGAACTCTTGCGGTTCCAGCTGCCGGTCCCCATTTAAGCGATGGTATTCAAGCATCATTGGATCGAACTCCTCGCCGAGGAATTCGGTGAGCATTACCAACTGTTTCGCCGGATCGATTAGCAAATCCTCGAGTCGCATCTCGTAGCATCGGTTGCCGCCGATATTCTGGAAAGCACGATGAACCGTATCCGTATTTCGTTGCCACTCATCGGCAATGCTCTCGATCTCAACGGGCAGCTTCGGTGCATAGGTCGAGTGCATCGTTTGTTTCGCGAGGTTTCGATACGAGCATGCGACGTTGCGGCCATCGCGAACGATATGCACGAACTGCGCGTCGGGAAACATGCGATCTAAAACATCGATATGATCGATGTAGAAATTGTTCTTGTCTCCCCATCGATTGAAGCGTCGTCCCGTACAGTGACCGTACCACTGATACACGAGGGAGACCGCTTCCGGGTAGGATGACGGGCCTGCCTCATGCAAGTAGCGTTTCAATTCGGGTCCATCGATTTCCCACGTCTCGATCTTTCGAGTCTCGAGAAGATCATCTACGAAAGCATCGAGTTGGTGCCGACTATCCCCGAGCCGCCCATTGTATCGTTGGTAGAGCCAGACTGCGAAACCAGCCTCCGGAGGAATCATGATGTTCCGATGGCAAGTCAGCATGAGTCTCAGCATCGTCGTGCCGGAGCGGGGGTTTCCAAGGACGAAAATCGGACTCGTCACGTGCCTTCCTCCCTCGGTCCGACACCGATCGAACGATCTCCAGTCACGAGTAGCGAGTACGCTCCGTACTCTTCAACAACGGACTTGTAGTTGGTCTGGATGTATCGGATGAGTGGCTTTTGGGAATCCAACGGGCGACCGCCTGTCCAAAATCTTACGGCTTTCATATTGCGGAGCACGCAGGGCCGCTCATACGTCCGCATCGTCTCAATGACCTCTAGCTGGCGAGCATTGCCAAGATTGAAAATCCAGCCGTTGTTAATGGTGCCTGGCGGGGGGATTTCGGTCCAGAAGTACATGCTCGCGAATCCCGGCAAACCGATGAACCCATCGCAGTGGGACTTTATCCGCTCAACCGTCCAGCGAATCTGGCCGACCTCGGACGGCAGAAGCCGGATTCTGCTGGAACCAGGCATGCCCAGAGGGCTACGCTGCGCATAGGCAGTGGCTACTCCTGTGAGATTTGCCTTTCCGTAGTAGGCGGTACCAATGCCACACACGAGCAGCAATGAGAGCGTCGGTTGAAGCCAGGTCAGTCGGCCCCAGCTGGAAGTGCGTCGCAAACCGGGGTCGACGACGTCCCAAAGGCCGCGGACCGCATCACCGATACAAATGGCGGCTAACGGAACAATCAAGAACGCGGCCCATCGCGCTTGCGATCCGTGAACCGGGTACGCTTGTAGTGTTTGAAAAGCGGCTAGCAGGCAGAGGAAAATTCTAGGGAAGAGCTCACGGATCGACGTCTTCTCAACAGCATTAGGCTCAGCGAGTACGAGCCATATGAACGGAATCGGGATGCTGCGGAGCAAGACAGAGTCCGCATAGTAGTTAACGCTGTAGAGTGCGAAACCAGCGTACGCCAATTTCACGATGGACAGGGTTGCTATGGAAAGTTTGCGCCCTCGGATCGTTCGGGCCGCGAGCGTGTAGCCGACGGCAAGCAAGAACGACGCGGCGCTAGCCTTGACGACGTTCTGAGTTATCGGAGCTGAGATGACAAAAGACGAGGGAAGGGTAGCCGCGCGCAAGAAGACGGAGTTGGCGACTGCCGAAAGTGAACTCCCCCAACCCACGATCAGCGCGCAGACAGCGCCGACCGTGATGGCCGCCGCGCCCAATGCAACGCCGACATCAGCCCACCGTAATTCGCCTCTCTCGCTCCTGCGTGACGAAGCGACCAAGCTAGAGGCAATAACTAACGTGACCAGCGCACAGTAGTTCTGCCCCCATCGCATATCGAGATGTCGCCACATGAGCGCTGTCGGCAGAACGAGGGCGACCGCGGCGGCTAGCCAGCTGAGGCCCAGAACCAGCTTGCTCCGGGGCAAAAAGCGAAGCACGGCTAGGCTGAGCGGCGCAACGAGAAATATCCCCAGATTCACTTTGACGAGTAGCAGAGCCGCAGTCACGGCACCGAGTCCCGCCATGCTCACAAAGCTGCTCCGCGATGTAGTAACGAACGTCGACAACACCAGAGCCGCGCCGATCAAGACAAGACCCACCTCATGCGGGTGTCCGGGTTCGTTGGCGAACGCCGCGAGATACACGATGAGCTGCATCTGTACGATCGCCGCCAAAACGATCGACCGGGAAACCCGATGAACGAGAAAGGCACAAGCTGCGGCAATCAGTCCCCAGAGGACGATCGTCGTGAATCGATTGATATCGTGGGAGACATTGGTCTGGAGCGCGCTGTAGATCGCGTACTTATGTAGGTAGTAAAACGGCCCGTACATGCCCGATAGGGAATCGTAGGTTGCAGGATCTTCGATGAACGCCTGCACCCGTAGCATCATCGTGCCTTCGTCATCGTAGAAGCGGAACTGCGAGAAAATTTTGTAGAACGAGTACCGGAGCCCGACTATGAAGATAGCCGAATAGACCAGCACCGTTACGAGGACGAAATAGAGACGCGCGGGATTGAAGTTCCGTTTCATGGATCGCTGGCCGGCTGCGTCGGCACGCTGCTCGACAATTTTACGCGCGCGGGTTGCTCCCACACCGCAAAATCACATGGTAAGTATGCTTCGGCCCCCCGGTCATTGTCCAGCAGCTCGCACTTGTGATCGGTTGTAACCCAGTACCGTAGCTGCATAAATGTACGCTGATGAAGCTCAAGTTCGAGCCCACGAACTGCAATATCTATGGTGCTTCAGAGATCTCGCCGGTCATTTTGGTGTGTAGTCGAGAGCATGAACGAGACGGGTGACGAGCCAGCCGACAGCATACGCGGATGAGCCGTAAGTCGTTCCTTGTGTTCGTCGGGCGGCTGGTCGGCCTCGCGATAATGCTGATAGCAGTCGACCAACTTGTCGACTGGGAACTAGTCCTCGATCAGGTGTTCAGCGTGCCGATCTCGCTGCTTGCCGTATGTGTTCTGCTCGCGCTGGTTCGAGTGTGGATCAGCGGCGTTCGCTGGCGACTGTTGAATCCCGATCCGGGCGCGGAGATCTCCTCGTGGGGCTATTTTCGCTACATGATGATCTCAGCCACGTTCAATTTGTTTCTTCCCGGCGCCCTAGGTGGAGATATCGCACGTTCGTTCATGCTCTACCGCACGGATAGCCCCGCCCGTGTCACCCACATCCTATCGATCGCGGCGGATCGGTACGTTGGATTGGTATCCATCCTGGCGGTAGGTCTCGTTGCGATTCTCTTTCTTCCCGCGGACTCAGGGCGGGCCGAATATGTCACGATTATCCTGGCCGTCCTCGCAGTGGTTGTCTGCGGCGGATGGATTGTGACGAGCGAATTCCTGCCGAAGCTCATGCGGCGAGCGCTGGCAGACGAAGGCCGGGCCCAACGGTTCATCGTCAATCTGCGCAACCGGCTACTAAGCGTCATGGACTTCTACCGCCATGAGAAAGGGCGCGTGGCCGGTGCGTTCGCCCTATGCCTACCGATCCATCTAATAACGTTTGCGATCTTGTATGCGTTCGCCGTTAGTGGCGAGATCCGAATCTCTTTTCTGGCCCTATCGGCTGCGTGCTCCATCGTCTGGGTGGTTGCCGCGATCCCCATCTCGATCTCGGGATTGGGCCTTCGAGAACTATCCTTTGTGTACCTTCTCTCCTTACAAGGAATATCAGCTGAGGCGGCTACCGCACTCTCCCTGCAGCATTTTGGGATCAATGTATTGATAGGAGTGTTGGGGGCTCCGCTTCTGTACTTCTCTCCCCCACCGCCGGCCACGATGGGTTCTGGCTCGCGAACGGGAACAAGGGGGTCTTAACGTGAGAGCCAACGTACTCGTCCGCTGACACCCCGTTACCACGACGCGCTTCGCAGCATGACACCGAACGACAGCTGGGAGCCTCGGCAACACGAGATCATGTCCCTAAGATGATAGGTGCCGAGCGAATCTCAGGAACGCGGCCTAGCCGCATGGAGACGGCCAGTAGCGTCTCTTGGGGCGGCATGTCAGGCTTGCTCAATTCAGCTGGCGACGTACAGTGAAAACGGATGGGGTTGTGTTGAACACGTCGCTATTGCCTAAGAGTTTCGCTCTCAATTGTCCGGAGTGCGAGACCGGAAGTTTGCATGATGGACACCTGCTGTGTCCTTCGTGTGGATTTGCCGTTGAGCGCGACGGCCGAATCGCCGTCCTCGAACATGCTCCCGTGGAAGCGGACTATTCGGAGGAAGGGGCTGGCGTCCAGAATGAAGTCAAAGAGAGCCACTTTTGGTTCTGCATGCGCAATCTATTCATCCTACAGATCTTGGGCGACGAGGTGGCCCGGCCTGATTCGGGCCACCGGTGCGTAGAGTACGGCTGCAGTAACGGTCTCGTGATGGCTGAGTTAGAAAGAGCGGGGTGGACGGTCCTCGGGACGGACATGCATCTCAGCGGTCTGAGAAACGCCGCGGGAGTCGTCAACGGGCCGCTGGTTTGCGCGCCACTTGAGAGGGTGGGATTTAGTGACCCGGTAGACTTGGTCTGCTTCTTCGACGTAATCGAACATCTGCCTGACGATCTTTCCGCATTGAGAAAGGCAGTCGCCCAACTGAAAGAGGGTGGGCACATTGTAGTGACGGTCCCGGCATTTCAAAGCCTCTGGTCGACGTTCGATGTGCTCCTTGGGCACAAGCGTCGCTACACTGTCGCCGATCTATCGCGACTGTTCGAGGAACTTGGCCTTGAAACTGTGAGACTACGCTATGCATTTTCATTCTCGTTCCCTTTGGTTTGGATCCAGCGACGACTTATTCGCGACGTCTCAGCATCTGAGCAACGCAGGGCGTACTATCGTCCGCCACACCCAGTTATAAACATGATTCTGAAAGTCCTCTGTCGATTTGAGCTTCGGCTGGCAAGTTTCGGGATCGATTTGCCCTTCGGGACCAGTGTGATGGCTCTGGCGCGTAAACCCATCCAACCTACTTAGCCGGCCTGTGAGCACCGAATCCGCGGAACGGATTCCAGGAACTCTTGCGTGAAAACGACTCTGAGCGAACTTGCCGTCCTCGGCGGCCCTCCAGCCTTCGAGGATCTGTTGCACGTGGGTGTCCCGAACCTGGGATCGCGCGACGACCTGTTGGCTCGATTCAACGACATCCTCGACAGGAAATGGTTCACCAACAACGGCATCTATGTACGAGAATTCGAAGCCAAAATTTGTGAGCTTGTCGACAGTGAGCACTGTGTCGCAACGTCGAACGGAACCATCGCGCTAGAACTCGCCATCCGCGCGCTCGGCCTGACCGGTGAGGTCATCGTTCCTTCGTTTACTTTCGTCGCCACGGCGCACGCCCTTCAGTGGCAGGAAATCAAACCTGTCTTCTGCGACATCGATCCGCACACTCACCATATCGACGTCGATAAGGTCGAATCGCTGATCACTCCTCTCACCACGGGCATCGTCGGTGTGCATCTCTGGGGAAATCCCTGCAACGTCGAAGCTCTGGCCGACATCGCTGACCGCAACGGCCTGAGGCTGCTCCTCGATGCAGCGCATGCCTTCGGAGTATCGTGCGGCGATCACATGATCGGCAACTTCGGCGACGCCGAGTGCTTCAGCTTTCATGCGACGAAGTTCTGTACGTCCTTCGAAGGGGGCGCCATCGCCACCAACAATGCAGAGCTCGCCGAGAAACTGCAGCTGATGAGAAACTTCGGTTTCGACGGCCCCGACAACGTCATTCATATCGGCACCAACGGAAAGATGAATGAAATGTCCGCGGCAATGGGCATTACATCGATCGAAAGCATCGATGAGTTCGTGAAGGTGAATCATCAACGCTACGAACAATACCGGGCCGCACTCGCAACAGTGAGTGGGGTCGAGCTGTATGAGCATCAAGCAACTTCGCGACACAACTTCCAGTATGCGGTAGCCCTGATCGATGAGAGCACGGCCGGTATTTCCCGGGACGCATTGCTGCGCACGTTACATGCCGAGAAAGTGCTCGCGCGCCGGTACTTTTATCCGGGCTGCCATCGCATGGAGCCGTATCGCTCCTACCAACCGCACGCCGGGCTACTGCTGCCCGAAACAGAAAGCGTAGCGTCCAAGGTACTGGTTTTACCGACCGGCAAGGGCGTCACCGAAGAACAGGTGGACACGATCTGCGAGCTGCTGCGATTCGCCGCAAACAACGGGCCCGAACTGTCTCAGCGCTTGGCGCAAATGTAAGTGCCCCGCATCGGGGCGTGCCAACAAGACCGCACGACGTTGTATGAATCCATGAGCCGTGTTACTAGCCGCGCGATGTTCACCGGGCCAAACGCACGAGGCGTCGCGCGGGCTGTTGCGATCATTGCCGGATATATCGCACTGCTGGCAGTGTTGACCTGGCCGCTGGCGGGATCGCTTCTGTCGTTCCTTCCACGCGCAGCGGTCGGATTCGCATGGCAGCATGACCTGCACTACTCCATATGGGCGATGGCGCATGGCAGCCATGCACTGAGCAGCGCCGCTTCTTTTGCGGACGCGAACATATACTACCCGGCCGACAACGCGTTCTTCTACGGGCCGACGGCAATCGGCGCTCTTCAGTTGTTCGCGCCCGTGTTCCTCGTCTCCGGAAATCCTGCGCTGGCAACCAACGTCACGTTGCTGCTCGGGCTGGCCCTCACCGGCGCCGCCATGCACTACATCGTATACCGCTGGACCGGCTCCGATCTCGCCGGCGTGGTGGCGGCGTCGACCGTCCTACTCAATCACTGGCTTCTTTGGGGATTCGTGTCGGCGACCCCTCACTGGGCAACGCTTTTTTGGCTACCGATTATCGCGTTCCTAGCCGCGACACGGCTAGACACGTCGCGTGCCGCTCTTGCACTGATCCCACTGCTGGTCCTGCAATGTCTCACCGACCTCGTCTATATGACGCCGACGGTTTTCGGACCACTGGGCGTACTCGCGGGCCTACGCTTGCTCAAGCCTTCCACACGGCTCGCCGGAATTCGGTTAGGCGTGGCTCTGGTGATCACACTCGTCATGTTGGCGCCGCTTTACTATTTCTACCTGTCCGTCGCCTCGTCGAACCCCGATCTCGGCAATCAGACAAAGTGGGTCACTACCGAAAGCGCACTCCCCTCAGTCCTTCCCGAGCGCTTGTTCGAAGGCTTCGGTCCGTTGCTGCTTACCCCGAGTGGACTGGTTCTGATTGCGATCGGAGCATGCGCGGCGCTCCTGCGCAGACGCTCGCACGGATCCCTGGATCTGCCCGGCGGCTGGGCTCACGGCGCGTTGTGGCTCATCGTCGGCGCCGGCCTCTCACTGCACCCCGTCGTCCAGATCGGCCAGACAGAGTTCACGAGCCCGCTCGGAATCCTCGTAAGCTTGGTACCGAGTTTGGATGCCATTCGCGTTCCCAGCCGTCTCGGCCTCGCGGGATTGATCGGATTCGGAGTTCTATCCGGAGTCGCGTTCGGCGAGATCAATGGACGTATTCGCGACTCCATCCGCTCTCGCGGCCTGTCCATCGCAGTTTCAAGCGCGCTGGCTGTCGTCGTGGTGCTGCTCGCGTACAACTCTTATGCAGGCAGCTATCGCGATCTGACCGGCCCAAAGCCGATGCCGGAAACCTACCCGATACAACACACCCAGCCGCCGGTACCGAAATCGTTCTTGCCGTATCTGGAGTCGGCGGATGCGGCAGTGGTAGTGCTGCCTGCCGGCCCGGGGCAGGCACGGCCGTGGCCTCACACGCGCGCCATGTACCGATCGATCGGCCACTGGTATCCGTTGCTCAACGGCTACTCGAGCTACTGGCCGGCAAGTTTCATCCAAGACATGGCTACGGCCGGAGAGCTTCCCGCACCCGAAGCCCTCGAGAGTTTGGTCGAAAGTACCGGTGTGGCGCTGGTCTGGCTCAATGGGACCTACCTGACTCCGCAGCAGCGCGTGGCCTGGGCTGCACCACCAAAGCCCGCGGGCGGAAAACATGGACTGGTTCTCGTTGCCCGCGATGGAGTAGATCGCCTCTTCGCCGTCAGGCCGCAGCCGCCGACCCGCGCGAGATAGTCCCGAGCATGGCACCGTACAGCGGCGTCTTCATGGCGACGCCTACCAGCCCAGCAACAGCCGCGATCGAGTGCCGAGTGTGCGTCTCCCGACGAGCGCCACGATGCTCGCCCCTGCAATGCCGATCGTGGTCAGCAGCACAACGCGCAGCATCGGCGCGACGTCCAACAGGTGGGGCCGCGCAACAGCCTGAAAGGCATGATGATATAGGTAGAGCGTAAAGCTCGCCTCGCTCAAGAAACGGACGACGCCAGGCACACGTAGCGAAGTCGTAGCAACAGAGATCAGCCCGACCACGCCGAACACGTAGAACGATTTGAGAAGTATCCGCATCGGCAGAGGCTGGAGCATCTCGTGTTCAATGATCATCTGAGTCCAGAGGTACAGATAGGGAGCGGCTGCGCCGAGGAACAAGAGCGGTAGCATCTTCGAAACCCAGTGTGGCAATACCAGCGACCGCGACTTGTACGCGACCAGCCAGCCGGCAATGAAGTAGCCGAACCAAAACTGATAGAAGGGATCCCGCGCGAGCCAGTAAAAGCCCAGCCTCGGCGTACTCAGCCATCCAGCCGCGATCGCGATTACGTAGGCGTAGAGGCAGGCCCAGATCGCCCAGACGACCTTCCCGGAGCTCCTCGAGAGCAGCCAGAGCAGGGGGATGCACAGAGCGAAGTCGAACACGAAGTAATAGATCGGAACTACACCGCCGGTTGCGAGCCGGTAAAAGAAGTCCGTCAACGTTGCCGTACCGTGTCCAAGAAACAACGCCGCGAGGATCGAAGCAACCGTGTACGGGACCAATAAGCGGACGGCGCGAGAACCGATACCCGCCCACGAGATCGGATCGGGACGATAGTAGAGAAATCCAGAGGCCACGAAGAAACTGGGAACATGGAAGTTGACCCAGGCTTGCCTCATGAATCGTTCGCCCACGTCCATCCCCGCATGAATCGGGCCTCCGGCATGCATGATCACGACAGCCAAGATCGCCACCGCCTTGATGTAGTCGATATCGGCGCGGCGGTCTCGAGGCTCGGGGACTGTGGTATTCACCTTTTTCTGATTCATCGCGACGAGGGCGGAGTTCTCGTGCGAGACCTGAGGGACCGAGCATAGTCGCTCACACGCACTCGTCAATATGGCTGTCGTGACCGAAGGTCCGTTGGTTCACTGTTTGCCATCGAACAAGCTGGACGCGGCTACCCCCGAGCAGCTAAAATTGCGAGCTATCTTGCTTGTGCTACCGAGAGCCGTACGCCTCTCCGTACTCGGCGCTGATCAGTTTGCACGATGGAAAAACAATCGACCACGCGACAAGGCACTGAGCAAGGCGCTGAGCAATCGACCGAGAAGGACGCGCAGAGCAGTTCGATCGCTGTGCTGGGAATCGCCTCCGGTTTCGTGGTTGGACTCTGCGCCACCGCGCTATTGCTGGTTTCCATCCTAGACCGCGCCGAAGTACCGAAAACGCCCGTCGGGCTTGATGCGATGCACCACCTGGACATCAGCTTCCAACGGTCCCTCGCGCGACGTCCGACACCCTACTCCACGGTGTTCCTGGGAGATTCTCTTGCCGCAGTCTCGCCGGTCCACGTAACGACTGCGGATTGGGTCTCGAACACTCTTGCTCGCACGATCGGGCAAGACCCTGGCTTGGGGAAGTCGATTGCACCCATGGGCATCGTCTACACAGGCCTGAGCGTCTACTCACACTTCTTCATGTCCGATCGCATCTTGGAGCTTGAACCGAACACCGTCGTACTCGAGTTCAATCTGTTCTACTTCTCAAAGTGGTGGCTGGCGCGCGAGCGCAAGCAGTTCGTCGGATGGCTACCGACGAGAACTTGGAGCGATGCACTACGCCTCCCGCTCTACGAGATCGGCCTATCTACGGATCGCATACTCTACTATCGGGCTCTGCTGTCGGCCCGTCAGTTCGACTCCTGGCGATGGGTGGAGCAACAGCAAGCACGGGCGGCAAACGGCTACTGGTCTCTGGCCGAGTACCTCGAAGACGGATCATCGTCACCGGCGATCCAACCGTCTCGCAATGCGCATCGGCGAGAGTTCCTGAAAAAGCGAGCGGTGCACACCCCCGCCGGCCCACGAGCAACCGCGTTCTACGCCGACCAACTACTCGGGAAGGCACTGCGCGGCGTGGAGCTGGACCATCCGGCGCTACAGGTGCTCTCCACGTTCCTCTCGATGATGCAGCGCGAGGGGATCCAGACCATTACGTTCGTCCCGCCTCACAATATCGATCGTCTCGAGTCCCTTGGGCTCGCGAACGACGAAGGGCTAAAGAAGACGCTAGCCGCCATAGAGCGAACGGTTGCAGAGTCAGGCGGCACTTTCGTAGACCTGCACGACCTGCTTTCCGACAAGTATTTTCGCGACAACATGGATCACCTGTCCGGCGCGGGTAGCCCCAACGCTTCACAGCTAATCGCCGATCGCCTCGCTCCGTTCGTATTAGAGGACGCACGCCGTGTTCTGGCTCCGGAATCCTGATGCTGTTTAACACGGCCCAGTTCGCAATCTTCTTTCTGATCGTCCTAGTCGGACATCGCTCCCTGAGCGGGCGTGCGAAGAACGCATGGCTCCTGGCCGCGAGCCTCCTCTTCTACGTTCTCTGGTACCCAGCCTATCTGCTGCTTCTGCTCTTCGATGTCGTCGTGAACTACGCGCTTCTCCGAGCGATCGTCACCAGTTCGCGACCGAAGCTCTTCCTCAGCTTCTCGATCACGTTCACCCTGAGCCTGCTCATGTACTTCAAGTACGCCGCGTTCTTGGTCGCCGGCGTGGTTCCGTTCCTTGGAGATTTGGGCACGGCAGGCGCAGGCTGGACCAACATCGTACTGCCGCTCGGAATATCCTTCTACTCGTTTCAGATCATCGCATTGGCCGTAGACACCTACCGGCGGCACGTAGAGCCTCCCGACGGACTCGCACGCTACACGCTCTTCGTCACCTTCTTCCCTCAACTCATTGCGGGACCGATCCTGAGAGGAAGCGAGTTCCTCCCTCAACTCGAGAGCGGCGGGACCACCACCCGCGCACGTACTCAGCTCGGAATCTGGCTCATCGCCTGTGGCCTGCTCAAGAAAGTCGTATTCGGCGACTACCTGCTGGCTCCGTTCGTGAATGAGGTCTTCGCCAACCCCGGTATCGCGCCGGCAACAGTACACTTGATTGCCGTGTACAGCTTCGCATTCCAGATCTATTTCGACTTCTCCGGCTACACCGACATCGCCCGCGGCCTGGCCGCAGTGTTGGGCTACGATCTGCCTCTCAACTTCAAAGAGCCTTACCTCTCTCGCAACCCGACGGAGTTCTGGCGACGTTGGCACATCACACTTTCGACATGGCTCCGCGACTATCTGTACATCCCGCTGGGAGGCAACCGATTCGGCACCGTCGGCACGTACAGAAATCTGTTCCTTACAATGCTGCTCGGAGGGCTTTGGCACGGAGCCGGCTGGCTCTTCGCTATCTGGGGAGGCCTTCACGGTGCCTTACTGGCCCTGCACCGCGCACTGCCGGGAGAACGTCCGTCGACCCAGCGCGGAGTCACATGGCGCGATGCAGGAACCATCGCACTGACGTTCCATCTAGTATGCTTCCTGTGGATATTCTTTCGCGCGGCAACATTCGCTGACGCAACCCAGATCATCGAAACGCTCGCAACGGGAAGCTACTGGGCGGGCTGGCCTCTGCTGCCGACAATCGTGATTGGAGTGTGTTGGTTGGCGCACGTGGCGGAGCGCCTGATTCGTCCGCACGCTCGCAATTTTGTAACCGGACTCCAACCCACCCTGGTGAGTGGCATGGCGCAGGGGCTCGTCCTCGGCGCGATACTCGCACTCGCGATCGCAGCGAGCGGAACGGGCGCCGAGTTCATCTACTTCCAGTTCTAGGATTTAGGACTCAGTGGTCAATCTGTAGTGTTAGAAGACGGACTGAGTACGAATCGGTGCAGCAGATATGCGGCAACGAGCATCCCGATTCCGAGCAACGGGTACCATGCGCCCGGCTCGTTCGACGCGGCTTCCGACAGCATGACCGCGACGACGATGAGCGATGCCAATATGTAGAGGCCCGGCAGAAACGGGTACGCGCTGGCACGATAGGGGCGATTGACGTCAGGCAATCGGCGTCGAAGAACGAATACCGCCCCCACGGTCAGGCCGCCGGTTACGACCATTGCCAAGCTGACCATGGAGTAGAGCTCTTCGAAACGACCGCTCAAGATCAGCACGCATGAGATCACTGCCTGCATCCAGAGCGCGCTGTTGGGAACGTGATGTTCTTCGCCGACCGTTCCTAGGCGCGGCCACATGGCGCCACGTTGCCCCATCGCGAACGCGACACGAGCTCCGCCCAGGATCGTGGCGTTGATGCTTGCGAGCAACGCGCACGCAATCAGAATCGTAATCGCCATGCGGCCGGCATCGCCGGCCAACGCACCGGCGGTAGCCGTGCCCGCTTCACCCGCTGTCGCGAGGCCGCCTAGTCCAAGCACCTGTACGAAGCCTGCACACAGGAGTAGGTACAGCAGTGTCACGGCAATTGTACCGCCGATGAGTGCGCGCGGAATATTGCGTTGCGGCTCCGCGACTTCGCCTGCGACATAGATGATGTTGATCCATCCGGAGTACGCGAAGTAGACGGCCATGTAGGCAGTGACGAGCCCGTGCATCGTCCAGTCTTTACTGGCTGCCACTGCACTGTCTGTGATTGCAGTCGCGGCGGCGGTAGTCTCGAGCGGCGGTGTGTACAGCAAGATCGCATAGAGCGACATGAGCAGGAGTAATGCGATGGGAACGATTGTCAGCGCCGTCTGCGTCCGTGCGGACGGCTGCGTCCCCATCAGATTCAGACCGGTAAGCGTTGGAACCAGAATCAACGCGGCCAAATCGGATCCGCTCAGAGACGCGCCGAACGGGATGGTCAGCAGTTCCGTCGATAGATCGACACCCAACAGGGCAGGCAGTTGGTAGGTGCAAAGCCCGACCGTCATCGTCGCGATCGACCCACAGAAGATCGCCGCGAACAGCACCCAACCGCTGGCGAAGGCGAGCGAGGGACCGTAGGCCTCGTACTGGAACACGTAGTCACCGCCGGCGCGCGGCATCATCGTACCGAGCTCCGCGCAGGCAACGGCGCCCGCTAGCGAGATCAGTCCGCCGAGGAGCCAAAGAGCGAAGAACGGCCACGCCGAACCCGTCTGGGCGGCTACGATGGGCGGCGAGAGAAAAATCCCGATGCCAAGCATCGAGCCAGCCACGATCGCGAAGCCACTCATGCCGCCGATCACCCGGATGGTGCCGGTGCCATTTTCCTTGCCGTTGTTTCCCATGAATGAGTCCGAGAATCTCCGGACTGGCGCGATGCTAACAGCCCAGGGCCTTGAGAGGAACAGCTACTTCCAGTTCTGAAAAGCGGTTCGTCAGACCGCAACCAGTCCCAACTCTCTGATTGCCTGCCAGTCATCCTCGAACGCATTCCACGCGCCGGGGTACGTATCCATTGCACTTCGTAGGCTGGTCGCCCGACCGCCGGGCGAAGCGTCCGTTAGCAGATCAGCGAGCCAGGACTGTTGGGCTTGATTGCAGCACACCGCGAGTTTGGCGTCGGTGGTGTGCAGTATCAGGCTGTCCTCGGTCGTAATCGGTTCACCACCAAGCCACACGAGGCGATCGCCGGTTGGGGCGACACGATCGTCGAGTGCGTGAACGATGCGATTCGGGCTTTCGGTCGTGGGGGGCAGCTCTTCGTCGAACCATTCGTTGACCGGGACGTCGAGGTCGCGGCCTTGTAGCCAGGCCTCGAGGGCTAACGGTAACACACCGTCGAAACGGTCGTGGTCGGCGCCGGTCGGATCGTGGTGCTCTAGATCGTTGCGTGCGAACGCTCCGGGCTGCTCCTCGCCGATGTTTACGCCGAAGCGCTTCGGATCGGTCGCGATGGGCGCGTGCCGGGTGAGCACGAATCGATGCCAGAATCCCGAGTTGAGAAGGTCGGCTACGAACAACTGCCGAACGAGTTCCATGCTGTCGATCGTTTCTTGGACCGTCTGGGTCGGGAATCCGTACATGAGATAGCCGTGTACCATGATGCCGGCGGCGCGAAATGCCGCCGCTGAGCGTGCGACCTGATCAACAGTTACGCCTTTGTCTATCAATGTCAGGAGTCGTTCGTTCGCGACCTCGAGTCCGCCGGTCACGGCGACGACACCGGCGGCAGCGAGCAATCGACAAAGGTCGGGTGTGAAGGCCTTTTCGAATCGAATGTTGCCCCAGAGCGTCACGCTCAGTCCGCGTGCGAGTATCTCGATGGCCAACGCTTTGAGTGCGCGTGGTGGTGCAGCTTCGTCGACGAAGTGAAAACCGGTCTGGCCGGTCTCCGCGATCAGTCGCTCCATGTTGTCGACCAGACGTGTGACACCCGCGTCCTCGTAGTGGCCGATGTAATCCAACGATACGTCGCAGAAAGTGCAGCGCTTCCAGTAGCAGCCGTGTGCGATCGTAATCTTGTTCCAGCGACCGTCATTCCACAGTCGATGGGCGGGATTGAGCGTATCGATCGTCTGCAGGTATGCGTCGAGTTCGAGATCTCCGTAGTACGCCGCGCAGCCTATCGCCGGCCGCGGAACGTCGCATTCGTGGACGCCGTCGCGGGTGCGCGTTCGATGACGTCGGTCTTCACCGCCTTGCATGTGTTCGAGGATGGCGAGCAGCGGACCTTCGCCGTCATCGTAGGTGATGGCGTCCACGCACTCCCAAATTCGATCTTCGTCGACTTCGCGTAGTTCCGTGTTCACAAAGCCGCCGCCGAGAAGCACGGTCGCGCCGCGTTCTTTCAATCGTTTACCGATCCGCAAGGCACCGTAGAGATTTCCCGGGAAGGGCACCGAGACCCCGACGACGCTCGAATCGATCGAGTCCGATAGCGTGTCGAGATAGGTGTCGACGAGGCTTGTTTCCGAAAGGCGGTTCCAGAGTGCATCGAAGCCTGACTGCGCGCTCGCCAAGTGCGCCTGGTAACGGGCGAGGCCGAAGCCGTGGTCGACGCACGAGGTGATGAGGTCGGCAAGATCGTCCAGATACAGTGTTGCGAGATGTCGAGCGGCATCGTGCGCGCCCATCGGACCGAACGCCTGGAGGTCGGCGCGTTCCAGTCGCGGTCCGATCGGTAGGAACGGCGTGTCCAGAATGCGCGTCGCGAGCGTGCCGTCATGCCCTTGTAGGAACGCGACCACCGAATCGATGACGTTGAGATGCTGTTCGCGCAGCGCGAGCGCGCGCCAGGCGGGTTCCGGCAGTGCGTCGCGAGTGTCGAGTTCAGCGAACGTTTCCTCGAGCCCGTCACGCGAGAACAACGCCAGTACCAGTTCGATGCCGAGGTCGCGTTGACTGCAGTCGATTCGGTTCTGGCGCAGATACTCGGCCAGGTACGAGATCGAGGGGTATGGGGTGTTCAGTTGGGTGAGCGGCGGCAGCACCAGAGTCAGATCCATCGGGCCATGGTACTGGCCGGGCGCAGCGAAGGCAGCCCATGCCCCCGGACTAGGCGATTCGATATCAGGGCGCCGCGCATGTTGCGGGAACAGCCAAAACTTGGTTCTCTCTATGGATGGCGAAGAAGACTCCAGTTGATCCCGATGCGGAGCTGGCCGCAGCCGTTACCGAAGAGGTGCGCTCGGAGCGTCTCAACGCGATGCGCGGTCCCGAAAGCCCCGAGGGCTTGGAGTTGGGCCGGGCCATCGGTGCCAATGTGGCGCACCACCGACGTGAGCGAGGGATCGAACTGGAGATCGTCGCCAAGCGCAGCGGGATCGGCGTCGAGCTGCTCAAGAAGCTCGAAGCGGGCGAGGCGGTACCGAGCCTGCGGGCGGTCTGGCACTTGGCCACGGCGCTCGAAGTGCCTTTCGGGACGCTGCTCGAGAACACCTCTCTGGCGGATACGCCCGACTCCCCCTTTCGCATACAGCCCGCAGAGGATGGGCGCGTTATCGCGAACGCTGCCGATGAGTTTCGCTCGCGGGTGCTCTTCTCGGAAGGTGACCCGCGCACTCCCGAAGTCTACGAACTCACACTGGCGCCGGGATGCTTTGAGCCGGCCGAGGCTCACGCGAACGAGACCTACGAACACATTGTGGTGGTTCGAGGCGTGCTGATCGTGAAGGCCGGCGAGAACGAAGCCTGCCTCGGTGCGGGCGATTCGATCTTCTTCCGTGCCGATAGTCCGCATAGCTACGAGAACCCCGGCGACACCCCTGCGGTTGCGCATCTCGTCATGCGCTACGCCGACTGAGAGTGCAGTATTCAGATCGGACTGTATATTGGCTCAGGTGTGCGGCGGGACTAACACGTGAGCTGCCGAGAGGATCTTATGCCTGCGACCGACAATCCCGATTTCGTACGAGCATCGTTCAACTACACGGCCGCACTGCCTGAGAAACATCAGTTTACCGCCGAATCGAGCGGTGGGCGTCAGGAACAGAACCGAGACGCTATCGTTCGTCACGACTTCAACGTTCACGATGCACGCTCTTTGAAGACCGAGCCCACGCTCGATCGCGAAGGGTTTTCGATGCACAGCTTCTCGACCGATTTCGATGACTACTTCGATACCGAGAGAGTGCGCGCGCAGTTCTATGACGAAGTCTGCGCTCTCGTGCGATCCGCGACAGGTGCGTCGCGTGTCGAGGCGTTCGACCACAATATTCGCTGCGACCCGATGGCAGAGGCCGGTAAGAACGGAGCGCAGCATGCGGTCCGCTTCGCACACAACGACTACACGGAGCGTTCGGGGCCGACCCGTGTGCGAGATCTATTTCCGAATGACGCCGATTCGCTGCTTGCGCGCCGTTTCGCGGTGATCAACGTGTGGAAGCCGATCAGCGTGGTGGCCGACGATATGCCGCTGGCGGTTTGCGACGCACGAAGCATCGCCGACGGTGAACTCTTGGCTACCGATTTGAAGTACTCGGGCCGCACAGGCGAGATATATTCTCTCGCGCATAACCCCCAACACCGTTGGTACTACTATCCACGCATGCGGCCTGACGAAGTCATGCTGCTGAAGTGCTTCGACTCCGAGACCGATGGTCGTGCACGTTTCACAGCGCACTCAGCGTTCGCGAACCCTGCGGCGGCAACCGACGCTGCGCCGCGTGAGAGCATAGAGGTGCGCACGATGGCGTTCTTCTAAATTCGAGATCGAAACCGTGCATACCGCACCATGTGTGCGAGCGTCCCAATGGCCCGGTGGCCCGATGGAAACACCGGGTAGCCGGCTTCCCGCAACGCAACCGTGCCGGGATTTCCGTAGTCGCGATCGGTGATCGCCAGGTCGGTGGCGACGAGAACCGGCTTCCCATGCGTGCGCGCTGCTTCGGCGGCAGCGGTGGCGTAGCGCCGGTCCTGATTGTCGTGGAAGTCGGCGATGCGACCGATTCCATGATCGGGGTAGAAAGGCCCGCTCTTGAAGAGATGCGCCTGCGCGGCCTGGATTCCCATCCCCAAGTAGATCACGGCATCGACGTCGTCGTGCGCCGTGATCATGTCGATGACTTCCGGGATCGTATCGCGCGTTTCACCGCCGGCGAGATCGATGGGATTACTGCGGCTCCAGCGCGACGGGACCATCTTATCGATGCGCCGTTTCAGATCCTGCGGGACCGGGATCAATTCGAGGCCGTTGTGTACGCAGGCGTCAGCGGTCAAGACGCCCCAGCCACCGGCCACGGTGAAGATCAGCGTGCGCGCGCCGCGCGGCAATGGTTGTGCCGCAAAACTCGCGGCAATCTCGTAAGCCTCTTCGACGGTGCCGGCGCGCGATATGCCGGCCTGGCGACAGACTCCCGCGAAAATGTTTTCGTCGGATGCCAATGACCCGGTATGGCTCGACGCGGCACTTTTGCCGGCGCTGGTGACGCCGCCGCGCACCAATACGAGAGGCTTCGTTCGCGTGTGGGCGCGTGCGACATCCAAGAAGCGCGCGCCGTCGTCGCCGACTCCTTCGAGGTAAACCAGGCTGACCGCCGTGTCGGGATCGGCGGCGTAGTACTCGATGTAGTCGGCAAGTTCGAGCTGCGCGGCGTTGCCGCACGATACGGCTTTCGAAATGCCCACGCCGCCGACGCAAGCATAGTTCATGTAGCTCGATGCGATGTTGCCGCTCTGACTTACCACCGAGATGTTGCCCGCGGGCGGATACGGCGCGACGATTTGCGCACACAGCTTCGACTTGGTCGAAATGACGCCCTGGCCGTTCGGGCCTGCTACCGCCATGCCGAGTTCATCGGCAAGCGCGACGAGGCGGATCTGCATTTCTTCGCCGTCTTGCGACTCTCCATAACCCGCCGACGCAATGAACGCTGCACGCACGCCCTTCGCTGCCGCTTGGCGCAGAAATTGTTCGTTGATCTTTGCAGGTGTGCAGACGACCGCGAGGTCGGCGGCTCCGTCGGGAACGTCTTCGATGCTCTTGAAGGACGGACGCTCGAAAATCTCGGCTCCCTCGCGATTGATCGCGAACAGATTTCCTTCGTAGCCGCAGGCGATGATGTTGTGATAGGCGACCGTGCCGAATTTTCCAGGGTGCGACGAAACGCCGGTGACGATGATTCCTTTCGGATGAAACAGCGGATCGAGGCGAGCGCGAATCTCGTCGCCACAACGTTGCGGGCGTGCGGCATGCGACATTGCCGGCGTGCTCTTCTCATCCAACTCGACCAACGCATCGACGACGACAGGCACGCCGCCGGAGATGATTAGAGGATTGATGTCGATTGAGAGTACGTCGGGGCGTTCTGTGCCGATGCGTCCGAGCGCGTCGAGAAGTGTAGTGAGCATTGCGCGATCGACCGCCGGCTCGCCTCGAAACGCGTCGAGAATGTCGCGATGTTCGAGCGCGGCCATCAGGCCCTCTGCATCGTTGCTGCCCAGCGGTGCGACGGCGAAAGCGACGTCGGACAAGAGCTCGGCAAAAATGCCTCCGAGGCCGAGCATCACGCAGGGACCGAACTGCGGATCGCGAATGAGGCCGACGATCAGTTCGCGCCGTCCTGAGACCATTGGACACACGAGCAAATCGGCCTCTCTGTCGTCGTCGGTCTTTGCCGCCAGAAGTTCCTTGGCGGCGCGCGTGACGGCTTCGTCGCCGGTGAGCGAGAGGCGCACCAAGTTGCGTTCGGTCTTGTGTGCGATGCCCCGCCCGCACAGTTTTAGCGCGACGGGTACGCCGAGATCGCGCGCCGCATCGGCCGCCGCGTACGCGCCGGAAACCAGGCGCTCATCCGCAATGGCAACGCCGTACTCGGCCAGTAGCCGTTTCGATTCGTGCTCTGAGAGAGTGTGGGCCATGCGCCCAAGATAAGGAACGGCCGCCGGATTTCCTAATCCGGCGGCCGCCGATTCGCTTAGGCTGCGACCGCGCCGGCGAGAGCGATGGTGAGGCCGCTCTCGTCGGCGTCTACCAGCACGTGGTCGCCGTCGGTGATCTCACCTGCGACGAGTCGGTTAGCCAGCGGCGTTTCCAACTCGTGCTGGATTACCCGCTTAAGCGGTCGAGCGCCGTAGCTTGGCTCGTAGCCGATCTCCGCCAGCCGGTCGCGTGCAGCGTCGGTCAGCTCGAGTTCGATGCGCCTCGATTCGAGTCGCTCGGCGACGCGTGCGATCTGCAGGTCGACGATCTGTCGCAACTCGCTGCGCTGCAGCGAATGGAAAACCACGGTCTCGTCGAGGCGGTTGAGGAACTCGGGGCGAAACGATTGCTGTAGAAGTGCAGTCACTTCCGTGCGCATCGCTTCGTAGTTCGCGTCACCTTCTGCACCGTACGCGAGGATCTCCTGGCTGCCGATGTTCGACGTCATCAGGATGACCGTGTTCGTGAAGTTCACAGTGCGTCCCTGGCTGTCGGTGAGACGGCCGTCGTCGAGAACCTGCAGGAGCGTATTGAACACGTCTCGGTGTGCCTTCTCGATCTCGTCGAGCAGGATTACGCTGTAGGGCTTGCGCCGAACCGCTTCGGTCAACTGCCCGCCTTCTTCGTAACCGACGTAGCCCGGAGGGGCTCCGATCAGTCGCGCGACCGAGTGCTTCTCCATGTACTCGGACATGTCGATGCGAACGAGCGCGTTGTCGTCGTTGAACAATTCGTGCGCCAAGGCTTTCGCGAGTTCCGTCTTACCGACACCCGTTGGTCCCAGGAACAGAAACGATCCGGCCGGCCGTGCAGGATCGGCGAGGCCGGCGCGCGAACGTATGATGGCATCGGACACTGCGCGGACTGCTTCGTCCTGCCCGATGACCCGTGCGTGTAGCCGTTCGCCCAAATGCACGAGCTTGTCGGTTTCGCCTTCGAGAAGTCTGGTGACGGGCACGCCGGTCCAGCGCGCGACGACCTCGGCGATGTCGTCTTCAGAGACTTCTTCGCGAAGCAGTACGTGTGCGTCGGCGCCTGCCTTCTCTTCGAGTTCGGTCAACTGTTGTTGGAGTTCGTTGAGCTTTCCGTACTTCAGCTCGGCGGCGCGTGCGTAGTCGGCCGCTCGCTCGGCGCGTTCGATTTCGACGTGCACTTGTTCGATCTCTTCCTTCAGTTCGCGTTGCGCGGCCACATCGGCGCGCTCGACTTCCCACAAGGCCTTCTTCGCATCGAACGACGCCCGCAGTTCTGCGAGTTCTTTCTCCAGCTTCTCGAGCCGGTCTTTCGACGGGTCGTCGGTCTCGCGTCGCAGTCCCTCGCGTTCGATTTCCAGTCGCAGCACCTTGCGCGACGCTTCATCGATCTCGGCCGGCATCGAATCCATCTGCGTGCGCAGGCGCGCCGCCGATTCGTCTATCAGGTCAATCGCCTTGTCGGGAAGGAAGCGATCGGAGATGTAGCGAGCCGACAGAACCGCCGCCGTCACGAGCGCGGCATCCTTGATGCGCACACCGTGGTGGATCTCGTAGCGTTCTTTGAGGCCGCGCAAAATTGAAACCGTATCGTCGATGCTGGGTTCGTCTACTTTGACGGGCTGAAAACGTCGCTCGAGTGCTGCGTCTTTCTCGACGTACTTGCGGTACTCGTTGAGCGTGGTCGCACCGATGCAGTGCAGTTCGCCGCGGGC
The DNA here is from genome assembly GCA_029262375.1 of Deltaproteobacteria bacterium. Taxonomy (GTDB): domain Bacteria; phylum Desulfobacterota; class Binatia; order UBA1149; family SPBQ01; genus JAJCZM01. The sequence goes on along the minus strand of JAJCZM010000008.1, from coordinate 111,784 downwards.
GAGCATCGGCTTGAGTAGATTGCCTGCATCCATCGATCCTTCGGCCGCACCGGCGCCGACGATGGTATGCAGTTCGTCGATGAACAAGATGATGTTGCCTTCGGCGGCTTTGACCTCTTCGAGAACGGCTTTGAGCCGTTCTTCGAATTCGCCGCGAAATTTGGCACCGGCGATAAGTGCACCCATGTCGAGCGTAATCAGTCGGCGATTCTTCAAGCCCTCGGGGACGTCGCCGCTGACGATGCGGCGCGCAAGCCCTTCGGCGATGGCGGTCTTACCGACACCGGGCTCACCGATGAGCACCGGGTTGTTCTTGGTACGGCGCGATAGCACTTCGATGGTGCGGCGAATCTCTTCGTCGCGGCCGATGACCGGATCGAGTTTTCCGTCGGCTGCGCGCGCGGTGAGATCCTGCCCGTACCGGTCGAGCGCGTTGCGCGTCGCTTCGGGATTTTCGCTTTGGACGCTGCTGCCGGCACGCAAATCGGTGATGGCTGCGGTGGCGTTGTCACGGTTGACGCCCGCCGCGCCGAGCGCCGTGCCGGCGACGCCGCGGTCGGCGAGTAGCGCGAGCAGCAAATGCTCGACGCTGGTGTACTCGTCGCCCATGGTTCCGGCAGCTTTGGACGCGTCGCGTAAAACTCGTGCGAGCCGAGTTCCGGCACGCATGTCCTGGACGTCGTCGCTGACGGGGAAGCCTGAAAGTGTCTTTTCCAGTGTGCCCTGAAGCGCCGTGATATCGACGTTCAGGTGGCGTAAGATCGAAGCGGCAAACCCATCTGCGTCGGCCAGAAGGGCAGTCAGCAGATGCTCCGGCTCGACGGTCAGATGGCGGCGATCAAGTGCCTGACCTTGGGCCTCTGCGATCGTTTCCCGCGAGCGTTCGGTAAGTTTCTTTTCCATCGTTTGTCTCCCATCAGGGCAGCGCCAAGCGTGCGGCCGCTGCCGGTCACGTACCTAAAGTAAGTCCGAACTCGCTTCCCGCAAGGCTTTGCTTTGACCGTCCATCGGGCGACGGGAACAATAGGCGCTTCCTTCGAGGGTCTATTGAAGCGTCAAGTCGAGCGAGTAGCGCGCATCGTCGGGGGCAGCGTGCTGCTCATCATCGGCGTCATCGGAGGATTCATTCCTGTCTTACAGGGGTGGATTTTCGTGATTGCCGGATTGACGCTTCTAGCACCCGAGAGCCGCCGCGCGAGGCGGGCACTTGATTGGGCTAAGAGCAAAGTTAAGCGTGAGGGAAAGGCGGAGTCCCGGGAGACCGAGGCTCCCGCTGAAACCAATACCACACAGAGAAGGGTAGACACTGATGAGCAGCGATAAATTGGGAGACAAGCTCCGCGACAAAGAGAAGGCCGAAGAGAACAGGTACTTCGCGGAGCAGGATCGTAAAAGGCTCGAGAAGCTTCGAGAGGAAGAGGAGCACTCGCAAATCGTGCTCGGGCGCTGCCCCAAGTGCGGCGAGGCGCTCATCACGCGCACGGTCGATGACGTCGAAGTAGACGAGTGCAAGGCCTGCGGCGGCATGTGGCTCGACAAGGGCGAACTCGAACAGATCGTCGCGCGTGAGGGCGAGGGCTGGGCGAGCAAGTGGATTCGCACCGTTCTCAAATAGCGTGGCGTTGACGTTCTGATGTTTACCGGCATCGTACAGGACCTCGGCCGCATCGCGGCCGTAGACCCACTTGAAGAAGGCAAACGACTGACGCTGGAGTCGGCGTTTGCCGGGTCCGCGAACGACGACCTCGAGATGGGCGAGAGTATCGCCGTGAGCGGTGCGTGCATGACGGTCGTAGCCTGGACCGATACGACCTTCAGTGTCGATGTCTCTGCCGAGTCGCTACGACGTACCACGCTCGGCACGCTCGCCGTCGGCGATCCGGTGAACTTGGAACGTTCGATGAAGCTGTCCGATCGGATCGGCGGCCATCTGGTGTCGGGGCACGTAGACGGTACCGGAACGGTTCGCGGCATCCGCCCCGAAGGAGAATCTTCGGTCTACACGTTCGGGATTCCCGACGAGCTGTTGGCTCGAACCATCGAGAAAGGTTCGATTGCCATCGACGGCATCAGTCTGACCTGCTTCAACTGCCACGACGGCACGCTCGATGTCGCGTTGATCCCGCACACGATGCAGGTGACGACGCTCGGTTCGAAGAGCCCCGGCGACCGCGTCAACCTCGAGAACGATTTGATAGGGAAGTATGTCGAGCGGCTGATGGAGCCGCACAAAGGCCGCGCCTAGTTTTTACGAGATTCCCGCTCGAGTTGGTCGAGTTTCGTTTCCAACTCTTTCGACGAGCGCGTGAGCCGCAGCGCGTAAGCAAAGAACAAGAAGAAGACCAGGGCGTAAGCCAGTCCGACGTATTGAATGGGAGTCATTAGGCGTTTCCTTCTCGATACGCTTCGTCGAGTAGATAATCGACGCGATCGTGCATACGCAACATTCGAACCCGCAACGCCCAGAGCCACGAGAACATTACAAAATAGGCGAGCAAGCACAGGCCGAGTGTCGCCTGCATGGCCGGATCGTTGATACCGCCGTCGGGGTTACGAATGACCTGCGGATGGATCGTGCGCCACAGCCGCGTCGCGAACTGCACGACGGGAATGTTCACACAGCCGACGATGGCAAGGACGGCGGCCCAGCGCGGCATCATCTCGTTGTCGTCGGCCATCATGCGCAGCAATAGATAGGACGCGAAGATGAGCCACAGAACGAGGAACGTCGTGAGGCGCGCATCCCAAGTCCACCAGGTTCCCCACGCGGTGCGTGCCCATACCGAGCCGGTCGCCAACAAGATGGTGCCGAACAGCAGGCCGATGCCGACGCTGGCGTGGGCGGCGTGATCCCAATCCTTGTTGCCGGTTTTTAGAAAGATGCCGCTGGCGACACCGCCGGATGCGAATCCGAGGAAGCACGTGATCGCCGCGGGCACGTGGTAGTAGAAAATCCGCTGATTCAGTCCGAGAAACGCGTCGCTGGGTACCCAGAAGAATACGCACCAGAGCGTGATGGGGAACAGCACGAATGCGGCGTACGGTGAGATGCGGAGAAACAGCTGAGAGATCTTATCGACCATGACTACCTACATCAGTCTACCGAGATGAATTCGAAAGCCAGCCAACCCATCGTGATGAACAGCACATCGAAGGCAACGAGGATCGTTCCCCAATTGCCCAAGTCGCCGAGTGGATGACCTGCCAGGACCAGGCCCGTGGCCTGCACTGCTGAGATAAGTAAGGGGATCTGCAACGGCAACACGATGAGAGGGAGCATGAGTTCGCGCGCTCTCGTGCCGGCGGCCACGGTGGCGAATAGCGTGCCCGCAGCCGCAAGACCGATCGTTCCGACCAAGACTACAGCGCAAAGTGCAGCAAGATTCCCACCGATGGGAACCGTGTAGATGAGAATGAAGAAGGGAATCAACCCGGCTTCGAATACCACCAGCAACGCAATGTTGACGAGAAGCTTCGCGAGATAGATCGAGCTGCGTTCGATCGGGGCAAGCAAAAGGCCGGTCATGCAGCCGTTCTCGCGTTCGATGAGGAAGGTGCGGCCCAGTCCGGTAACCGCCGACAGCACGATCGCGACCCACAGCAGTCCCGGCGCGAGCTCGAGTACGTTGGCGGGTGTCACGTCGAGTGCAAAGTTGAATACAACGAGTACGACCAGTCCGAATACAAGTAGCGATGCGATCGTTTCGCGTGACCGCATCTCGAGCATGATGTCTTTCCAGATGATCGCCAGCATGCTCAAGCGCCCGGCGACACAGTGGTCGCGTAAATCCTGGACATTTCGTCAGCATCGGGAAGACCGCCGCTCGATTGCCATGCAATTTTGCCGCCGCCGAGTATCGCTGCCCGATCGGCCACAGCCAGGCCGCGGTCGAAGTCATGTGTCGTGACGATCATCGTCGTGCCGCGTTGTCTTTCTTCGGCGAGAAGCTCGATCAGGCGGGCTACCCCCTGCGGGTCGAGCCCGGTGAACGGTTCGTCGAGAAGCAGCAGGTCGGGGCGGTGTAGGAGCGCGCGTGCGAGCGCGAGTCGCTGCAACATGCCGCGCGAATAGGTTCGTACCGCTCGGTCGGCCGCGGCCGCGAGTCCGACTCTTTCGATCAGCTGCTCGGCGCGCTCGGTGTCGGTGACCCGGTACAACTGCGTGTAGAACGCGAGGTTCTCGCGCGCGTTGAGGTCCGCGTAGACATAGGCGTCGTGCGCCACGACTCCGATTCGTCGGCGAAGCTTCGCGTTGCCCGGTAGCGCGGTGCCGAACACCGTTGCGGTGCCGCGGTTGGGCGAGGCCAAGCCGGCGAGCATTCTCAATAGCGTTGTTTTGCCCGCGCCATTCGGCCCGAACAGAGCGAGCACGCTGCCGCAGTCCACTTGGAGACTGAGGCCGCGCAGTACGCGAAAGTTCCCAAAGCGGCGCTCGACACGCTCGGCGATGATGGCCGGCTGTGTCGCCGCGTCGTTGCTCACGCCTGGCTCGCTGTATCGCTCGCTGCTTCGCGCGCGTCCACACGCAGCCACATCACGTAGAAGAGGTGGCTGCCGAGTGCGGCGGCCCATAGAAAGAGATCCAATCGTCCGAGAGCGGCGGCGAGCAGTAGTCCCCACGCTGCTCCGTGGCGTCGTAGGAACCGGGTCGGGAAGTTGTCGGCGGGAATGCCGTGTCTCGTGCCGGTTGCGCGCGCTTGTGACACGGGGCGAAGGATTCGCGCGTTCATCATCCAAGTGCTGATGACCAGGCCCGCGGTCGCGACACCTGCCAGTATGCGGCCGTAGTCGATCGATTCGATCGACACCGCGATGGCCCACACGATGGTGATCTGGGCGAGGATATCGAGGGCAACGATGATCGGCCTGTCCTGCACGCCCTCACGGACGGCCGCCCTTGCCAGATCGGTAGATACGGATTCGGCCAGTCGAGACAGCGCGAAGACGATGGCCGCCGCGATTCCGGCGGCGGTTGCGCCGACCAGAAAAAGGCGTGCCGCCAGTACAGTGAGCGCGATTTGCGCCATGGCCATGTGAAACGGTGTGACCGAAGATCGCGCCAGTAGGCGGGCGATCGGAATCGCCACGTGACGCTCGAGCATACGCACGAGTGGCGGTTCGGCGCGGGTGCCAAGCATGGCGAAGAGCTTGTCCTCACAGCGCTGGATCGCGACCGAATCGCTCAGCCGGTGACAGTCGCGCACCGAAAGCTCGACCGAGGCGCTCTTGCGCGCGGCGGCGCCGCGAATGAGTTCGCCGGTCGGGTGTGCGGCAAGCTTGCCGATCAGCGACTGCGCCTGTTTCACCGTCATACGCGCCAGCGGCGCGACCGTGCGGCCTTGGTGATGAAACACCGCCACAGCCGGACCGCGCGTTTCGTCGCTGAAATCCATGATGGCGGGAGGTGAAATAAACCAGTCGCCGGCAATCACCAGCACGTTGTCGTCGTCAGCACCGGCCTGGTTTGCGAATGAATCCGAGGGGATGCAGAGCACGTCGGTGGGGACTTCGCCGGCGATCTCGGCGCCCAGTGCGGGCATTCGTGACGGAAACAGAATCAGCGGTTCCAGTCCGAGACGCTTGGCGGTGGCGACGTTTCGGCCCACCGAGGTCAGCCCGCCAACACGTGCCACGGCCGTCCTTCCGGTGACGAGGATGACAACGGGGTTGCGCTCGTAGCGACCAACGACTGGCGGTAGATCGACCACAGGGTTTTATAGCTACTGCGGCGCAGGTAATCGAGTCGCGACCGCCCGCAGGAAATGCACGCCTCGGCTCGTTTTCACGTCGGTGCTGGCTCACACTTGCAATCAACTATGAGCGAACGAAGCCAGCGGTATTCCTTTTCATCGGCGTTCTCGGCAGTGAGCGTCGGGCTCCTTCTCGGCGTTGCTGCCTGCGGAGGCGGTGGTGGAGGCGGAGGCGGTGGTGCCGGCGAGTTCCAAATCCAGGAAGAAGCCAGCTATCTGATCCTCGACCAGGGAGACCTGCGCACGGGTTTACGGCTGCGGTTCCTACTGAGCGATCTGGCCAACCCCGACGAACCGCTTACGGAAGCTGATTTCGAGGTGCGGATCGACGGCGCCGTTGACGTCGAGGCCAATGTTGACGTGAACTCTGCCGATCTCACGAAGAGCGACATTACGATGGTTCTCGATGTCTCATCGAGCCTTTCGCCGACCGATCTGGACAATCTGAAGACCAGCGCTCAGGAGTTCGCGCAAGAAGTCGTCGGCATCGCGGGTCGCCTGCGCATCTTCTCGTTCTCGTCGGTGACCCGCACGATGTTGGTCGGCGAATACGAAGCGACCGACGACGGCAGCGGCGGATTCGAGTGGACCCCCGACCCCAGCGACGACATCGAAGCCATGGAGACCGGCGCGTCCTCGACTGCGCTCTTTAACGCAGTCGTGGAAGCGCTCAGAGACAACACGGACCCGAGCAACATTCTGGTCGTATTTTCAGACGGCAAGGAAAACTCGAGCCCGCAAGGCAAGCGCGCCGAGGCCCTATCCATTTTGAAGAGTACGGCCAACGGCGAGAAGAACGGCGGCATGATCGTCTTCACCGTCGGTTTCGGCAGTGTCGATAGCTCCGAGTTGCGTGCGCTCGTCGTCGGGCCGGGCAAGTTCGTTGGAGTGCGCCCGTCACTGGTCGGGCTGTTCACCGAAGTGGCGCGGCAGATCAAGTCGATTTACACCGTCGTCTACGACACGCCGGTCGCGTTCGGTACGCAGAACATCGAGGTTCGTATCGACACGGGGTCGCGCATCGTACGACACACCACCCAGTTTGAAGCCGGTGTCGATCTCGCGCGCGATGCGTACGGCGTCTACCCTGCGATGCCCGGAAGCATGCTCGAACTCTCGGACCTGACCAAAGATCCGGTCGAGACGCTCACCTATACCGTGTTGCCGGTCTCGAGCGGCATGGCGACAGAAGACGGTGTCTTCGTTTTCGGCATCGAACCCACGCACGATTGCCCCGGTGTCGATTGCGTTCCGCTCTATCAAGGCCCGCTCGGTGAAGGCTCTCAGGACGAAGACGGAGATCTGTACTTCGGCGCCGTTGCCGACATAGGGGCCGAGTGGAAAGACAGCGGCTCTGCCCTAGAAGACGCGACGTTCATGTTGGCCGGATTCGAAACACTGACGTTTCTACGTGGTACCGCCGATCGCCTCACACTACGCTGCGCACGCGTGACGAACGAAGATGGAACCCGCTGGTTCGCTCCGGGCGTGGGTTTGGTTCGCATGCATAATCTCGACGGAGACCCGGTGCTCGAGCTCGCCAGCCCTCCCTGTCTCACCGAGACGCTGGAAGGCGGCGCCTGTTCGACGCAGTAGGCTGCACGGAGCGCCGCCGCTCCATTGCATCGCGGTGATCTGTCTGTAACGCTCGCGAGCAATGAAACGTGAAGGCATCGGCGGTCTCGTTGGCAACTGGAACGAGATCATCCAAACGCAGAATCTGTCCGACGAACACCACATGGACCCGGTGTCGCGTTGGCTATTGATCACGCGCGCCAGCGTTTTCCCCATGACCATCATTTCGGCGCTGATTGGCGGCCTGTTGGCCGTCGGTAGACCCGGCGCGAACTGGTCGTTTTTCACTCTTTCAGTCGTCGGTCTCGTCATCGCGCACGCGGCCAACAACATGATCAACGACTACTTCGATCTCGACGGCGGTGTCGACACCGAAGGCTACGCGCGCACGGTGTACGCGCCGCACCCGATTCTCTCGGGCCTCATCTCCAAGCGCGGCCTCATCGCGTCGATCGCGATTTTGAACCTGATCGACCTTGCGATCCTTCTCATGCTGGCGGGCTCGCGCGGAATGGGCGTCGTCGCTTTCGCGCTTTCCGGTCTGTTCATCAGCGTTTTCTACGTGGCGCCGCCATTCAAACTGAAACATCGCGGGATGGGCGAGCCCAGTGTGTTCGTCGTGTGGGGCCCGTTGATGATCGGCGGAACCTATTTCGTCACGACCGGCTATGCGCCCGGCTGGGTATTCGCCGCGTCGATTCCCTACGCGTTGCTGGTGACGGCGGTACTGTTCGGTAAGCACATCGACAAGCTACCGGCCGATACGGCCAAAGGCATTCGCACGTTGCCCGTCATTCTCGGCGAGCCGACTGCTCGAGTAGCGGCTCAGGGCTTGATGATCGCGTTTTACGTTACCGTGGTGGCGGCGTCGCTCGCCGGCGTGATCAGTCTTTGGTGTCTGATCGTTCTTTTCTCCGTTCCTCGCTTACTGGAAACGCTCGAAACGTTTCGCACGCCGCGTCCCGATGCGCCGCCCGAAGGCTATCCGATTTGGCCGCTGTGGTACGTCGCGTGGGCGTTCCGGCTGACGCGTACCGCAGGCGGGCTGTTCGTGCTGAGTCTGCTGATCAACGCCTTCGTGCCGCTGTCCATGTAGTCGTTGCGGTAGCCCGTATGGCCGCCGTCATGCGTGCGGTTCGGGGCCGTCCCCCGGCTGCGCCCGCGCGATTTGCTCATCCGGTACGTTGACATAGGCTCTGCCAATTCTCGGCAGCGATGCACGGTTACAAACCGAAGCGTCTACCCGGTGCGCGCGCCGAATCCCGAACAACGAGGAGTATTCATAGATGAAAGAAGCAGTAGTCGTAGAGAGCTTGCGTACCGGAATGGCGAAGTCGTATCGCGGTTCGTTCAATGCAACGCGACCCGATGAGTTGCTCAGCCACGTGCTGGCCGGCGCCATGGACAAAATCGGTGCAGACAAGGGCGAAGTCGAAGACGTCGTAACCGGTTGCGGATTCCCCGAAGGCGCACAGGGAATGAACGTGTCGCGAATCGCCCTGCTTGGCGCGGGCTTTCCCGAGACTGTCGCCGGTACCACGATCAATCGTTTCTGTTCGAGCGGCCTGCAGGCTGTCGCCGTCGCCGCGCATCACATTATCGCAGAAGGGGCGGACTGCGCGATCGGTGCCGGTGTCGAGAGCATCACGATGGGCGAGGGCCAGGCGAACTCGAACGGCGTGATCAGCGACAAGGTCAACGAGATGTGGCCGGGCGTTTACTACGGCATGGGCCAGACCGCCGAGATCGTTGCCGAGCGCTACAAAGTCTCGCGCGAAGATCAGGATGCATTCGGATTTCGTAGCCAGCAGCGCTACGTCGCCGCCGCCGAAGCCGGATTGATGAGCGAAGAGATTCTTCCGCTCGACGTCAAATGGGCGCGCAAGAACGACGCCGGCGAAATGGAACTGCACGACCACACCGTAGACAAAGACGAGTGCAATCGTCCGCAGACCACGCTCGAAGGTTTGGCCACCCTCAAGCCTGCCTTCGGGGAAGGCGGCAGCGTGACGGCGGGCAACGCCTCGCAGCTTTCCGACGGCGCGTCGGCGACCGTTCTGATGTCGGCCGAGCGCGCCGCAAAGCTCAATGTCGAGCCGCTCGGCATCTACCGCGGTTACGCCGTGGCAGGTTGCCGTCCCGAAGAGATGGGCATCGGTCCGGTCTTCGCGATCCCGAAATTGCTCAAGCGCCACGGTCTCAAGATCGAGGACATCGACATCGTCGAATTGAACGAAGCGTTCGCCGTGCAGGTTCTCTACTGCATGCGTGAGCTCGGAATCACCGAAGAGCAGATCAACCCGAACGGCGGCTCGATCGCCATCGGTCACCCCTACGGCATGACCGGTAGCCGCATGACCGGCACCCTGCTTCGCCAGCTCAAACGCACCGGCAAAAAGTACGGCATCGTGACCATGTGCATCGGCGGCGGACAGGGCATGGCCGCCCTGTTCGAGTCCTGCTAAGCGGATTATTCGCCCGGCTGCGGGGGCTCGAGTGCCCTCGCAGCCGGGATTTTCCGACTCTCGGCAAGCGCGACCGCGCGAAACCAGCCCCTAGCCCCACCTCGACAGTGTAAAATCGACCACGTGTCGGATACGCGAGAACAGCTCGACCGCCTGCTGACGCTCTATCGAAAGGGTGCCATCAGCGAAGAGGCCCTGCTTGACCAGATCGAGCAGGTGAGTGCCGAGGGCCCGAATGGCTCGGGCGCCGCGGACGGCGTGGCTTCGACGGCCACCGAGTCCGGCGAAGGCGAACCCGTAGATCCGCATCGGCTCGTCCAGCTGCTCGACGAGTTTCGGGCGGCGGAAGCATCCGGCGCCGACACGCTTTCTCGCTGGGCCAAGATGAGCGAGGACCCGCAATTGATCGGCGGCCTTCGCGTACTCGCCGCGCGCGAGTACGGCCATGCCGTTTTACTCGAGCACCGGTTACGCGAACTCGGCGTGACTCCGTCGGCTGAAGTCCCGTCGTGGTTGGCGGGGTTCAATCACGCAATCCTCTCGAGCGAAGCATCCGACGTCGAGCGACTCGGCGCATTGGTTGCCCAGTTCTCCGACATCGAGCGTTCTACCGAGCGCATCGATCAAGCGATTGAGATGACTGCCGGCGACGAGCTCACTCGTGAAGTTCTCGTTGCGATTCGAATCGACGAGCTTGCGACCATCGATTGGTTGCGAGCGGCGTATGGCAGTCGCAACGGTGCTGATGAGAAAGTCGATAACGACGACTGAGATCGCGGTGCGGTAGCGTCGTCAGACCGGCGACATCAATTCATGAACTCGACAGAAAGTCCTTGACTCTGGAGTGTACTCCAGGGTTTACAATTATTATGGCTAAGATGAGGACTGATACGGGAATGACGATCGGGAAGGTGTCGAAAGCTTCGGGCGTGGGTATCGACACGATTCGATTCTATGAGAAGGAAGGACTGCTTGATGTCCCGGCTCGCCGGATGTCCGGCTACCGAGAGTATGACGACGGAGTCGTGCGTCGGTTGCTCTTCATCCGACGTGCGAAAGAACTTGGGTTCACTCTAGCGGAGATCAAGGAACTGCTCGCGCTGCGCGTGGAACGCAAAGCGAGCTGCGGCAGGGTGAAGCAGCAAGCCGAGGCCAAAATCGTGGACATCGAGGCCAAGATGAAATCGCTCGGCCGGATGAGGCGGGCGTTGGTGAAGCTTACGGATGCATGCGACGAGCGCGCCCCCACGTCGCAATGTCCGATTCTAGAGGCCCTCGACCGAAACAACGGATTCTAGCAGTGCAAGGATAAGACGTATGACTGATGAATCGACGACATCCTCCACGACCAAGCGCGGAACAGGCAGCCGCGGAACAGGTGCGGGTCTCTTCGCGGCCGTTGTTGCCGCAATCGCTGCTTCTCTGTGCTGCCTCGGCCCGCTTGTCCTCGTCAGTCTCGGTGCTACCGGAGCCTGGATTGGAAACCTCAGTGCCCTCGAACCGTACCGCCCTCTATTTATGGCGGCGACTGCGGGGTTCCTCGTCCTTGCATTCTTTCGCGTGTATCGCGCGGAGCCGGCGGCTTGCGAGCCAGGGAGTGCCTGCGAAAGACCCGCGACCAAGCGGGCAACGAAAGCGAGTTTGTGGTTGGCAATGTGTGTCGTCATTGGTCTCTTCGCAGCTCCGTATGTGGTCGGCCGGCTTGCGGCATCGACCGATGAGGCGGCCCCCGTCACAACCGACAGCGTAACGCTCACCGTAGACGGGATGACGTGTGATACCTGCCCAGCCACGGTGAAGAAGAGCCTTACTCGACTGGATGGTGTTGTGGGCGCTCGCGTGAGTTTCGACCCGCCGCAGGCCGTCGTCGAGTTCGACCCGACGAAGCTCACTGCGAAAGACCTCGTCGAAGCCACTGCCGCTGTAGGTTACCCGTCACACACGGCGGATTGATGTATGAACGCGCCCGCAACATCGAAACCAACAGCGAGAGGGCAAGAGCACGCCGCATCGACGTGTCCACGGTGTGGGGCAGAAGGCCGAAAGGTTGCACCGCTAACCATGCGGTCACTGCTTTCAGCGGGGGCACAAAGTCGCTTCGACGAAACGCGCGAATTCTTGTTCTGCAAGACCGAGGCGTGCGGGGTTGTGTACTTCGGAGCCCGCAGGAGCGAGCAGTATCTACAAGCCGACCTTACCGTCCCCGTATTGCAAAAATCCAACGACCCGTCCCGTCTCGTGTGTTACTGCTTCGGGCATACCGTTGAGGCGATTCGCGAGGACGCCGTGCGAACGGGCGCATCGACGATCGTCGATGACATCACCGAAAAATGTCGTGAAGGTCTCGACTCATGTGAAGAGACGAACCCGCAGGGGTCATGCTGTTTGGGGAATGTGCGCCAAGTCGCCAAGGCCGCCATGCAGGAGCGGGGCACCGACGAGGTGCCGACGCGTTGTTGCACGCACGAGGAAGAACTATGAACTCGCCGTGTAGTCAGTCGGACTTGGTAAAGGGACGCTCCGCAGTCTTGCTTTGGTTGCTCCCATGGACGGCCATTGTCGTCGCGAGTTTTTTCGGGCCAACTGCGAAACTACTAGCCTGGGCACCCGGCTTCGCTCTGATGGGCGCCGCCTGCATGGTGAACGCCCGAGGCTGCGGACGACTGCATTGCTTCCTTACCGGTCCGCTCTACTTGGGAGGCGCTGTCGGAAGCTTACTCGTTGGGTTCGAGTTCGTTGGGGTTTCGTGGAACGCAATTCTCGTGACCATGGTTCTCGGCACCGTGCTCGCCTACGTTCCAGAGTGGCTTCGTGGACAATACCTGACTTCGAAGGCTTAGCTCTGCATGCCCAACAGGTTCGAGGCCGACGGTTCGCGTACCCGACACAGTGAGTACCCCCAACTTCACCAAAGACCCCATGTCCTAGACGGGCGCCTTCTCGAAATACCGGCCTCGAATCCATAACGATGCGTTCACGAGGCCGATCAGTACCGGCACCTCGACCAGCGGCCCAATCACCGCAGCAAACGCTACCCCTGAATCGATGCCGAAAACGGCGATGGCAACCGCGATCGCCAATTCGAAATTATTGCTCGCTGCAGTGAACGAAAGCGTTGCGGCTTTCGCATAGTCCGCGCCCGCTCTTCGGCCCATCCAAAACGAAATGAAGAACATCGACACGAAGTAAATGAGGAGCGGCACGGCGATACGCAGCACATCGCCCGGAATCGAGACGATCATTTCGCCCTTCAGGCTGAACATCACCACGATGGTAAACAGCAGTGCAACCAGGGTCAGCGGGCTAATACGCGGGATGAACGTGGACTCGTACCAGCTCTTGCCTTTGACGGAGATGAGCGAGAACCGAGTGATGATGCCCGCAGCGAAAGGGATGCCGAGGTAGACCATGACGCTTTCTGCAATCTGGCCCATACCCACATTCACGAGGCTGCCTTCCAATCCGAACAGTGGCGGAAGTACAGTGATGAAGAAGTAGGCGTAGACGCTGTAGAACAGCACTTGAAAGATGCTGTTGAACGCGACGAGGCCGGCCGCGTACTCCGTGTCGCCCTCGGCGAGCTCGTTCCAGACGATGACCATGGCGATGCAACGCGCGAGGCCGATCATGATGAGTCCGACCATGTACTCCGGGTAACCGCGCAGGAATACGATGGCCAAGACGAACATGAGAACAGGACCGACAATCCAGTTTTGAATCAGCGACAATCCGAGAATGCGCCAGTTACTGAACACATCTCCGAGCTCTTCGTACTTCACCTTGGCGAGCGGTGGGTACATCATGATGATGAGCCCCAGCGCGATCGGGATGTTCGTTGTGCCGACCTGGAAGCGGTTGATGAACGTCTCGACGCCGGGAATCCCGTATCCGCCAAGCACGCCGATACCCATGGCAAGAAAGATCCAGAGCGTCAGATAACGGTCGAGAAAAGAAAGTTCCTTTCGGCAGCCCGGTTGCATGTTAGTCATCGAATCCCTCACTGTGTCACCTCGGGAACGCTAGCGCTCTGTGCATCCAAGACACCGTCTTCGATCTCGAAGATTCGATCGACCAGGTCTAGGGCGCGATGGTCGTGAGTCACAACGAGGACGGCAGCTCCCCGTTCGATGGCGGCCGTCTTCAAGAGCTCCATGACGCGTCTCCCCAGTTCCTTGTCGAGGGAAGCGGTTGGTTCATCGGCCAGTAGAAGCGACGGTTGGTGCACCAGCGCGCGAGCGATGGCGACGCGTTGCTGTTGTCCCCCCGATAGCTGCATGGGGAGGTGGCTTGCGCGGTCGGCCACATCGAGCGACTCCAGGATCTCACGCGTACGCCGAAGCGCCTCGCGGCGCGGCACATCATCGAGTTCCAGAACCAGCCGCACATTCTCTTCGGCGGTAAGGAACGGGATGAGGTTCGAGCGCTGAAACACGAACCCGAGGTTGCGGCGTCGAATGAGGTTCGTGTCGCCAACGGCGGCGCCGTCGCGAATCACATCCACTCCACCTACTTGCAGCCACCCCGTGTCCGGCGGGTTGATGAGGCCGAGAATCGTAAGGAGAGTCGACTTTCCAGACCCGGAAGGTCCGAGGAGGGCGACGACCTCCCCCGAGGCAATCTCGAAGGTCGCCTCCTTGAGTGCGAGTACGTAGGTGTTGCCCTCTCCGTAGTGCTTTGAGAGCGAGCGTGCCTGTACTGCGAGGATCGGATCGCTCATGCCGCCAAGACCTCGTTGGGATCCGCCGCAAGGGCCTTCTTCATCCCGATCGCACTGGAGGCAATGGAGATGGCGGTCACGATAAACAGGAGCGCCAAGCGGTGCTCGTTCTCGACGACGACGCGGCGCGGGAAGATATCAAAAGCGAAGTTGCCGATCATCACCGCGAGCACGTACGCGATGCCGCCCAGGAGTAGAGCCTCCTCGAGAATCATCCCGAGGATGACAGACATAGGTGCCCCCAGGAGCTTCAGGAGAGCAATCGAGTGGATCTTGTCGACGGTCATCGTGTAGATGATGAGGCCCATGAGAATGGCCGAGATGACGACGAGCAGACCGCGAAACAAGCCGATCTGGCGCCGTGTCTTCTCCACGACTCCGCCCAGGATCAGGCCGTGTTCTTCCTCTTGGGAGTAGACAGTGATGTCTTGCCAACCCTGCAACCTCGCTTGAACCGTCTCCAGCGACACCCCCGGTTCGAGGTTCAACATCACTGCGGATACCGGTAGAGGAGCGAGGGCTGGAATGAGCCGCGCATTTTTTCCCGAGAAGCGGACGAGTTCTGGATCACGGCCGAGCGCACTTTGCCGAACCCGTGCGGAGCGTGCTTCTCGGTCTAGCCGAATTGCCTCGTTGGAGACGTCGTTCTGAATCCTCTGCGCATCGGACAGCGTGAAGAACGCGGATGGATCGCCGCCAGAAGCCAACAAGCCGTCGGTGATGCCCACGACGGTGTAAACATCTCGCCCGAGAGGAATGCGCTGACCGAGTGACAGGCCGAGTGAACTGTCCACCAGGCACTCGTAGTGGGGTTGGGCGAGTGGTCGCCCCCGGACGATCGGGAGACTTCGCCCGAGGTCATCAGGCCAAGAGAGCCCAACTGCTGTGAATCGCAGGGGCCTACCGTTCGGTAACTGGCGCTGGATGGTGTGCGCAACGTAGCTGCGAGCCCTGGCGACACCCGGCACTGCACGCGCGCGCTCCTCCAAGTCGTTCGAAACTCGGGAGAGCTCCGCGAATGGACCGCGTGTGTCTCGCTGAACAATCCAGAGGTCCGCACCGAGGCTGTCGGGGAGCGCGGTCGCATCCTTGATGATCCCGTTGTAGATCCCCGTCATCGCCAAAACGACGGTCAGTAGTAGCCCGAGGCCGACCGCTGTTAGTAGGAACCGACTGAAGTCGTGTCGAACGTCTCGCAGTGAGAGGTTCATCGCGATGACTCCTCGTCGGCGTAGGCCAGTAGACGAATGCGCTGACCGTCTTTGAGCAGCTCGTTCTTCGCCACAGTTGGGTCGAGCACCACCTCGTCGAGTGATAGGCCTCCGACAACTTCGATCAGCTCACGACCTCGCTTGCCGAACTCGAGAGCCCGGAACTCGGCACGCCCGCCGTTCGCGACGAAAGCTCCTTCCTGACCGTCGCGCTGAACCACGACGCGCGTCGGTACGCGAACTACGTCAGTGCGTCGAGCTAGCTCTATGCGAAGGTCCACGCGTTGACCGAATACGAGCTTCTTCGGCAACTCGTCGAACGACACGTCTACGAGGAGCTCGCGCGTCTCACGGTCAACTTCGTGACCAATCCGCGCAACTTTGCCTTGGATGGTCTGTTCGACGTCCGACCGCAGCGCGATGTGTGCCGGCAGTCCAACCTTCAGCGTGTCGAGGTAGGTTTCGTCCACCCAAACGCTCGCCCAGACCGTATCGGTCGCGGCCAACCTGAGCACGGCGGCCCCTGGAACAGCCACGTCTCCGACCTCACGTTCTCTGCGAAGGACGATGCCGTCGAACGGGCTCCGAACTACGGTGCGGTCGAATGCGGTCTTTGCGCGGTCGAGTCGGCGGCGTGCCGTTGAGACCGCTTCTTGTCCTTCGAGTTGCGCTGCTTGCGACCGGGTAAGCTCTGCAGTCGCAACTTTCTGACGCTCCTCGGCCACGTCCAGCGCCTCCTCCGAGGCGGCGCCGCTTTCAACGAGCGGGCGGATTCTCTTGAGTCCATCGTCCGCGCCCTTCAAGACGGCGCGGGAGCGCTCGATGTCCGCGTCGAGTCGTTGCCGGGTCGACTGAGCCAATGCGACTTCCTGCTCGGCCAACGCCACGTCGGCCAGGAATGTGGCGTTGGCGATCGACGCGAGCTCCTGGCCTTGCTCGACGTGATCCCCTTGGTCCACGTGG
Organism: Deltaproteobacteria bacterium; assembly: GCA_029262375.1. Classification (GTDB taxonomy): domain Bacteria; phylum Desulfobacterota; class Binatia; order UBA1149; family SPBQ01; genus JAJCZM01. Next base: position 95,103 of record JAJCZM010000008.1, on the reverse strand, counting down.
ATCTTCGCAAGGCGGCCAGTCACTTCGAAACTCACATCGATCGTCCGGCGACTCTCGACGGAACCCGTACCAAGAGCCTCCACCAAAACCGAGCCTTTGGTCACTCGATGGGGTGTCGCGTCGATTGGCTTGAAGAACAGAAAGTAGCTCGCGGCGATTCCGCCTCCGAACAGGAGAAGCCATGGAGCAACGCGACGAAGTTGTGCTTGCAGGTTCTTCATTTTCGTTTACCTCTCTCGCCCTTGCCGGCCGGCGCTTCGGTCGCACTGCGCATCGGACTTACGTTCCATGCTCCTCCCATCGCTCGGTACATGGTGACGAGATGCTCCACGAGTGCCGCGTCGCTCGTTGCGAGCTGGTCCTCGAACGCGAGCAGGTTGCGCTGCGCGTCCAAGACGTTCTGAAAGTCGGTCGTTCCGCCTTTGTAGAGGTCCTCGGCGAACCCCACTGCGCGGCGGTACGCGTCGACAGCCGAACTGAGAGACGTGTTGCGCGTCCGCTCGTGGCTATAACTTGTGAGTGCGCTCTCGACATCCTCGAGCGCTCTGAGCACCGTATGTTCGTAGGCGACCAGTGCCTGCTCGACGCCCGCGTCCTCGACGTCGATGGTGCTACGCACGCTCCCTCCCGCGAACACGTTCCAAACGAGCGACGGCCCTAGGCCGAAGGTACGACTGGAGGCTTGAAAGAGATCCCCGGCGCTCTGAGCGCTGAACCCGAAAACCCCGCTAAGAGATAGCCGGGGATAGAGGTCGGCTGTGGCGACGCCCACGCGTGCGGTCTGCGCGGCGAGAAGCCTCTCTGCACGCCGGATGTCGGGCCGCTTGCGCAGTAGATCCGCGGGGATGCTGACAAGAGTTCCTTCCGGTGGGGCCGGAACCGAGCTTTCGGTCCTCAGCTCTTCCTCGAGCGCTCCAGGGTGTTCACCAAGCAGCACGCTGAGACGGTTCGTTGCCAACCGAAGCTGCGCACGAAGTTGAGGTAGTATCGCTTCGGTGCTTGCTACATTCGCATCCGCCTGCGCGAGTTCGAGGCCCGGTGCCGTTCCAGCTGCCCGGCGCTCGCGCACGATCTCTCGGCTGGCGCGTTGTGCGGCAACGTTCCTCTCCGCGATCGCGATGCGGCCTTGCAGGGTGCGGGTCTTGATGTAGACAAGCGCCACTTCTGCGCGAAGAGCGACGAGCACCGCCCCGTAGTCTTCGACGGATGCTTGCCAGTTCGCGTGCGAGGACTCGACGGACCTTCGCACACGACCGAACACGTCAACCTCCCAGCCGGCTCCGATTGCTGTCGCGTACGTGTCGACGTCGCTCACCGACACAAGGTCTCCGATCGACTTGCCACCCAGACTTGACTCGGAGCTCTGCCGACTTCGGCTGTAGGAGGCATCCGCGTCGATGCGTGGCAACCTCGCGCCCCGTGCCACGCCGAGCATGGCGCGTGCTTCATCGATTCGAGACACGGCTGCGCGAAGATCAAGGTTGCCTCCGGAGGCCCGATCGATCAGGCCGCTGAGCACTGGATCCTCGAAGAGCTTCCACCACTCGTGGAGCTCTGCATCACCGGAGGGGACTCCCTCCGCGAGGTCCGAACTCCAAACAGCGGGCATTGACGCAATGGGTGGGACGTAGTCTGGGCCGACTGCGGCGCAACCTATTACGAAGAGCGACGCAACCAGCAAAAGACCGCGCGCGGTCCTTGAAAGAAGGGATGTCGCAACGAGATAGGGCGTAGTCTTCATGATGTCTGCTCCGCTGCAGTGCTACGAAGAAATGTTTCCAGGGTTGACCAGACCTCCTTGGGAGGCGCGGTTGCGAGAGCCTTCCGTCCGGGCACGCGGTGGATACCGGTCGTGGATGCGCCGCGGACAACGCCGATGACCATCCAGACAAGGAGCATCACCGGAGTGTCTCGGGTGATGTGGCCCTTGTCTTGCGCGTCGACGAGGCAGTCGTGGACGAAGGTGACTGAGCGTCCAACTAGCCGCTCAACGCGAGCAGCCCCATCGTCACCGGCGGCTTCCGCCAAGCGGTCGTTGAAGGCAAGGCGGAGAAGCTCTGGTTTCTCGCGTAGCAGCGTCAGGCGCTTCACCAAGAACGACCCGAGCCGGTCCAGCGGCTCACCATCCGGTGCGGGAAACGTGCTTTCGAGGGCTGTCTCGAACAGGTCGATTGCCGCGTTGACGATTTCTCCCTTGTCCTTGAAGTGGCGGAAGATGGTGCCGTCGGCGATCCCAACTTCTTCTGCCAAGGCCGCGGCTGTCATTCGGCTCACCCCTTGGTTGGAGATGATCCGAAGCGCGGCCTCAGCGATCTGGCGCTGGCGCTCGGCCGTAGGAAGGCGTTTTGGCGAAGTCATGCGGCGACCTTAGCAAGTGAATGCTTGCTTGCCAAGCGGGCGTCGTTTTGGGCTCAGATTCGGCAGTACAGTGGCCGGGTTCAGAGCAGTTTGGACAATCTACGCCTGCAATCTAAGCCACAGCCTACCGAGCCCGCGCCATAACTAGGATCCAGGCCCCGCCTCACCCCTCCACCCGAATCAACGGACTCTCCTTAATGGGATGCGCCACCGCCAACCGTGCGGTAAGCGCTTGCGAATCTCGCCGACGGTCGCCGGTGCAAGATGCATCGCGAGAGAAGTCTCAAAGAACCCCGCGTGCATGTCGCGCGCCAGCCAACGCAGCAATTCGTCGCGCGGTGCATCCGGTGCTGCGGCATCGATTGCCGCGGAGTAACCGGACGGATCGTCAAGGTCGATGAGCTTCTCGACGATGATGTGAAACGGCGCGACGGCTCCCACGCCGCTGGCGCGTAGCCACTCGGCGCCGGCTTCGAGCGCGGCGTTGTGTAGCGGTGCACCGTGAAACGTCATGAGCACGACTTTCGACGCGCCAAGTTCCGCGATTGCGCGGCATGCTTCGAGCACGGCTTTGCGTACCGAAAGATAGCTCGAAAACTGTGTGCCCGGACCGGGGCAGGGATCGACGCCCATCTCGATGTGACCGGCGACGATGAACGGCCAACAGGGCACGGCCCCTGCTCAGCCGGTGGTACGCACCGCCCCACCCCATCGGCGCGTGCACCAAGCCGCAGGTTTACGTAACATCTAGTTACCGGCTGTTGCCGATACTTCGCGATGGGCGCTTATAGCTCCTAGCCGCCGATGCCGTCACTGTTGATATCGGGAAGCCCGGCTAGGCCTTCGCCGAAATCCACGCCGTCTTCGTTCGGGCCGGGATTGAGGCCACCTTCGTTCGCATTGATCTTCGTTGCGTCTTCGAGCCGACCGGTCGGTCCGAGGTGGAGTACCCAAACCGCGCCGCGATTCAGATCCCCGTCATCGGCCCCGTGCCGACTGCGATGTCGTCGTACCCATCGCCGTTGATGTCTCCGATCGCGGCGATCGAGACGCCGAATCTTGTGGTACTGAAGAATCGGCCGTCGAGTGCGGGGATATTGGGGAGGTAGTTCTCAGACGTGCCGCTGATCTGAGCGGAAGCGTCCGGTGCCGCGCAGTAGGCGAGGGCTGCTAGGGACGCAGCAGAAATCGCGAATGGGATTGATTGATTTGGCACTATGGTTACCTCGTTGTCGCTGACTCTGCAGCCAATCGGTCTGTGGGTGGTGAGTGAACGACGGTGCCGAGAATAGTGTCGGATGTGGCACCGAGAGTGAGCAGTGTCATAGGCTGGGCGTGACGGGCGCCATCGTCGCCACGCTCGGTGCGGGTGGCTACGCTTCGGCTGCGGCTCTATCGAGTACGTCGAGCATGCTCGCCACGACAAGATCCTCCGCTTCGTTGCGGCGCCTCGCTAGTGATTTGCGGTGCCCTACGAACATTGTGTGGCCTTCGACGGTTGCAGATAGGTAGAGCGCGAGGATCTTAATCTTGTCGGCGCTGAGGTGTGGGTGGATGCGTCCGATAATCTCTGCGAACGCGCGGCGCTCAGAGACGTAGATCCGCTCGACGAATCTTGCTGCAGCAGGTTCGTGGTTAGCGAGCGCCCAGATCTCGGGAAAGAACACAGTGGTTTCTCGCGTTCCGAGATCGGAGAAGACGAAGCGAATAGTCTCCTCGAGTTCTACTCGCGAATCGTCCCGGGCTTTCGCGCGAATCCGGTCAAACTCAACGAGATACTCATCGAACACCCGTTCGAACAATTCCTCAAGCAGGTCCAGCTTCCGCGGGAAGTGGTAGGTGACATGACCAACGGAGATTTCGCAGTTCTCTGCCACCGCACGCATGGTCAGTCCCCGGTAACCGTCGCGAATGAGTACGTCCCTTGCGGCCTTGACGATCGCGAGGACACGCTGCTCTTTGATTTCGGCGCGCTTGCCGTTGGAAACGGGTCGCGCCTTTAGCTCACGCACGGAAGTGGGCTCCTCCTCTGGGTTTTGCGCCTGCGAAGCAGCGCTCCGGTGAACATGTTCTTCGGACCCTAGTAGGACACGCGTCCTAAATGCAATCGCCGTCAGGTTCGCACCTCGAATTTGGTGAGCTTTGTGGAGCCATGGGACGTGATTTTGATCGCCTGGGCGTGCCCGAGCGCTTGCGCCACTTGGGTCACTGCAATCGCCGCGCTTTCTAGGCTCATGGACGTTCGTGGATTCCAGGTTGACTGATCTGTTCCGTTTCGCCATGAACTAGGACAGATGTCCTAGTTTCTGCGCGCCGTCGCTCTCAGTATGGATTGGGAGCGAGAACCATCAGGCACCTACGAGGGAAGTTCACAATGTCTACCGAAGAACTGTTCGAAACAGCATGCCAAGTAATCATGAACGAAGGCGACATGTCTCGAATCCACGAATTTTATACTGAGGATTTTGAAGCCCACGTAGCTACGCCCCAGGCGCTTGAATGGCGCGTCGGTTTGGAAGGCGTCGTTGCTATGGTGACCGGATTGCGTGCTACGTTCCCCGACTATCACGAGACAATCGAAGACCTCATTATCGCCGGCGATCGTGTTGTCACTCGACTGACCATTCGCGGCACGCATAAGGGTCCGATGATCACCGACCCTACGACGGGAAGGTTCATTGCGCCCACGGGCAAAACTATAGAAATCGCCGACTTTGCGATCTTCCGCGTCGAAAATGACCGGATCGCAGAACAATGGGAACTCACGGACTTCTATTCCACTTATCTGCAATTGGGTGCGATCGACGTCCCCGGCACGCTTCCAGCGTGAATCGAAAAGAGGTTTGCATCAATGACTGAACAAGTACGCCTCGAGGACTTTATCCTCACGAAGAAGCAGAAGGAGTTCGAGCGCGACTTCTTCAAGGGCTCCGAGCACTACCAGCGCTGGGAAGATGTCGAGTTCGGTAGGGTGTGGGAGAACGATCGCCGCTTCACGGTCGAAGCCGAGGACATCCTCGCCTACTCAGCGGGCGTGGGGGACGAGAACCCGTTGTTCTCCGATGCGGAAGCGGCGAAGTCCGGCCCATTCGGTGGATTGATCGCGCATCCGATCTTCTTCACGCCAATTGTCTTCTGGCTCGCGGGAGACGAAGGCCCGCTGAGCTGGCTCCGAACGCCGGGAGCGATCAATCCAGGCGGGGTTTACGAGATGTTCGAACCCATACGACCAGGAGATACGCTCCGTTCTCGGGCGCACGTGAAGGACAAGTGGATCAAGCGCGGCAAACGCTACTTGACCTACGAAGTCGACTTTCTGAATCAAGATGACACGCTCGTCGTTCGGCTGCAGGCGACGCTTATTCTGCCGACGTCGAAAAACGATGGCACACACCAATTCTAGGAAGCGGAGCAACGACGATGTCGACAATTACATTCGAATCGGTACAGCTAAATTCTCACCTGCCCCAGCTCGTGAGGAGAATCGACCAGGAGTTCATTACTCGAGACGCGGTGGCCTCCCTCGACTTCAATCCCATTCATGTGGACCCAGTCTGGGCAAAGAAAGTGAACTTGCTAGGCGCGGGCACCACGATTGCTCACGGACTGTGCACGGTGTCGTTTCTCGCATCCACGGTAACCGACTGGTGCTATGCGAGCGGGGGATTCATCACGCGTATCGAGAGCAAGTTCGTCGCGCCAGTACGCCCTGGCGACACAGTGACGTGTAGTGGCGAGGTGATGGAGCTCCACCCGCGCGATGATGGGAAGAGCTTCGTCGTTATTGAGCTGTTGGCGAAGAATGACCGAGAACAGACAGTTGCCTGGGCCAAGGCCTTCGTGCGGCTTCCGTCGCAGCGGTGACGGCGATCGATCTATCGAGGACGCACGAAGGAGAAGGGTCGTCTCCATAGCTCCCAGCGAATGCGGCGAGTAGATGCAGCCGTCTCCGCGATAAGATCGGGGGATCACGAGGACTAGCGTGTCTCCGTTCTCACTCCCCAACCCGAATCAACGCACTCTCCTCAATCGGATGCGCCACCGCCAACCGTCCCTGTAGCGACAATCGAGGCAACCAAGCCATCAACGGCCCGGGCGAAACCGCTTCCCCCGCGAGTACACTCGGAACAAGCGCGCGGTACTCCCGTATGATGTCATCCGTAAACGCTTCGCCTGACTCGGCTGTCGCCGCGGCAGGTCGGCTGGTGTAGCCGGTGAACGGCCGGTTGTTCGTCCACGCGATCGCGAACGCACCGAACTCCAGTTCGCGTGCGAGACGTTCTTTGCCGAAGCGGCGTGCGACGGCGCCCGCGCGTTCCAGTGCACGAATCGATTTGATGTCGGGGCAGGGCGGTAAGCGTTTGCGAATCTCGCCGACGGTCGCCGGTGCAAGATGCATCGCAAGCGAAGTCTCAAAGAACCCCGCGTGCATGTCGCGCGCTAGCCAACGCAGCAACTCGTCGCGCGGTGCATCGGGTTCGGCGGCATCGATTGCCGCGGAGTAACCGGACGGATCGTCGAGGTCGATGAGTTTCTCGACGATGATGTGAAACGGCGCGACGGCTCCCACGCCGCTGGCGCGTAGCCACTCGGCGCCGGCTTCGAGCGCGGCGTTGTGTAGCGGCGCACCGTGAAACGTCATGAGGACGACTTTCGACGCGCCGAGTTCGGCGAGTGCGCGGCATGCTTCGAGCACGGCTTTGCGTACCGACAGAAAGCTCGAAAACTGTGTGCCCGGACCGGGGCAGGGATCGACGCCCATCTCGATGTGACCGGCAACGATGAACGGCCAACCTTCGTCATGCGCAAGGCGCTCGGCCAATCCGTAAGAAAGATGTCTGTCGTTGTGTAGCGAGAGATGGGGGCCGTGGTATTCGACCGGGTTCGTGAACAAGAAAACCGGCGCGCCTTCGCGAGCGCGTGCTTGGGCTTCGCGGTGTGACAGATCGAACAGGTCCGGCATCGATCCTACCTAGCCTATTGGCGGGCGGCGCGTTACTGCAGCGGTCGCAGCGAGCCGGCCGGTCGTTCGCCGATCCGGTCCAGGCGACGTCGTCGCGCGGCCGGGGCCGGCGCATCTACGAGCGGCCGCGGCGGTGTGATGCGGTCGTCGTGGGCTGCTTCATGTTCGAGCAGCCATTTCTTCGTCTCTAAACCGCCCGAATAGCCCGCCAGCGCGCCGTTGGCCGCGATCACGCGGTGGCACGGCACGATGATGGGTACGGGATTGGCGCTCTGGGCGCTTCCTACTGCACGGATTGCTTTCGGGCGACCGACACCGTCGGCGACCTCGCGATAGCTTCGTGTTTGGCCGAATGGAATGCATGCGACATCGCTCCAGACTTCCGCTTGGAAGTCGGTGCCGACGAGTGCAACCGGAACGGTGAAGTCGGTGAGCCCCGACGTGAAGTAGTTTTGCAGTTCGGTTGCAGCGCGTTTGAGGATCGGCGTGACGCCGGCGCGTATCGACGACGCGGGGAAGTGCAGTGCCAACCACACGTTCATTCGGAGTTCTGCATTCGGTCCCGGCAGTTCGACACGGATCAATCCGCGCGGGCCGGCGGCCAACCAGAGTCTACCGATAGGTGTAGGAATAGAGAGTGTAAGGATCTGGGCGGGATCGCCGATGTCACTCCAGCGAGTGACTCTCGAGCGTTTGGTAGTTCGCTCCATCAAAGAAAAGAAGTACGCCTCTGAGGTCAGGAGCGCAACGCTGAGCCGCACAATAATTCCTTTTTGTTACGAGAATCGCGCGCTGCTTCACCGGCCGCTACAATACGCGTTTCTACTTACAACGGTGCAGAGGTTGAAGATGATGAAAATGTTCGAGGAACCGGCGGCTTCGCGATCTATAAGTGTCGTCGGTTCACACCGACCGGCGCGCAATCTTGCGCTGGCGCACTTGCTCAACGACTGCATTTCGAAACACGGATGGAGTGAGCGACTGACGGTCACTTTGGGGGGTGTCGCGAGCGGCGCAGGCCGTGCACCGGCGCGCGAGATCGAAGCGTTGTCGCGAGGCGGCGTGAATCTCGACAGCAATCACTGCCCCGATCTCAACGCTGACCGCTGGATCGTAGAAGAAGCGGACTACGTCGTTGTCGGATCCGACGATGAAGCCGGGCTGGTGATCTCCTGGCCCGAGTCGGCCGGCAAGCAGGTATATGCGCTCGGCGAGTATCTCGACGAGTTCCCTTCGGCCATGGACGACCCTGATGCCGACCTCGTTCAGTTCATCAATCAGGCGACCGAGGCCATTCCTCATCTGCTGCGGGTCGTCTTAGCGACGCGTTCGTAGTTGGGGGCTAGACTTCGACCAGATCGAAGCCGACTTCGGCGGCTAAGCCGTCGAGAAAAGCGTCGGCGCTACGCATGCGCAGGATCGAGCGCGGCCGTTTTGAGATCATGACGCAGCGCGGGCGCTGCTCCTTGATGACCTCGGTGGCCTCACGCACGAAGTCGCCGTGGCGCACGATCGAACGCGTCTCGACCGATGCCGCCTCGCCGCGCGAGACAGCCTCGCTGGATTCCGCTCTGATGAGGTCCTCGCGGCGGGCGCATACCGATTCGGCAAGGCCGCGTGTGGGGGTGGTGCCGACGTGACCGTGCTCCGTCATGCGAGATGCGGCCTTTTGTAGAACGGCCGCGTCCAAGACGCTCAAGACCACCAGGCGGTCGTGCTCGGTTGCTGCTTTCTCGATGGCACGGTCTACGACTCCTCTACAGTCGCGTGTGCCTCTGAGAATCAACAGAACCCCGGCCATCTAGGGAATCTAGCACCGTAAGGCCGGGAAATTAAACGATTTAGGGCAGAACCAGCACTGGTGTGCCCACCTTCACTACGCGCTGGATCTTGTCGACGTCGTCATTGGAGAGGGCGATGCAGCCGCGCGTCCAATTCTCGCTGCGTCTCTGGGCGCGGGGGCGGTCGCTGCCGTGGATGCCGATACCGCCCCCAATGTCCTGAGGTTTGGATCGAATCACCGGTACCAGCCCCTCGGCGAGACTCTTCTCGTAGCGCGCTCGGTCGCGATCGTTCGGGTAGTCCAACTCTAGGAAGTACTTCCAGCGCGCATGCGCGCGCTTACGGGTGATGCGATACAGGCCCTCGGGAGTGCGCAGGTCGCCTTCGAATCTCTTGTCGCCCTCGGCGCGCTGCCCGAAGACGGCAGGGTATTGATCGACGATGGTGCCGTTGCGGTAGACACTCAGCGTATTGCGGCTCTTGTGCACGACGAGCGCGAGCGCGAATCGGTCTATTCGGCTCTCCGGGGCGGCAGCCGCGGCCAAGGTACTCGGTGCCGGGTTTGGATGACCCAGCAGGGCGCAGCCGGGCAGCGTGGTGACGCAGGTGGTGCAGGTGACGAAGGCAACGAAGGCAACGAAACGGGTGAGGATCACTGCGGCGATCCGTCTCCGGGCATGATTGGCAGCGGATTGCGGGTTCACTAGACCGCCCATTGTCTTTATCGCGGGCCTGCTCTTCAAGTCCCCAGCCGTCCAAAGCTCGTCGTTGACCGCTACCAGTTGCGTGGTACTGTCTGGCCCAGGACGGTATTCACACTTGCCCGCTTTGCCTACCGCGCGCGCCAAGAGCGCGCTCGCGTCGCTGCTTCCGACCCGATTTTCAGCTCTGACGTTCGCCTTTTTTGCGGGCCTGGTCGTGCTGGTCGTTCTCGTTGTACTGCGCTCATCGGGGTTGGCGGGCTTTGACGGCGTGACCGAATGGCCGGTCGAGGAGTTCAAGGAGCCCTCCGGCATCGTCTATCACCCGACGAGGCGCACGCTGTTTGTGTGCGGCGACGAGGGCGATGTCGGCGAGATCTCGCTCGACGGAAAGCTACTTCGCAGCGTTGCGATTGGCGGCGATCTCGAAGCGATTACTGTCGCGCCCGATACCGGCCTGCTCTACATCGTGCGCGAGGGCCACGAGATCCTCCTCGAGTTGAGCGCGAGCGACTTGAAGCTCACGCGGCGTTTCAACATCCAACGCGAATACGGCGGTGACGCCGAGTATCTGAAGCGCGGCGGCAACGGCATCGAGGGGCTGACGTTCGTTCCCGACGAGACTCATGCGGAAGGCGGCCGATTCTTCGCCGTCAACCAAGATGACCCGGCGGCATTGGTAGAATTGGCGGTGCCGCTCAGATCGATGAAAGGGAAGTTCGGTGAGGCGCGCATCGTGCGCGCGCACGACCTCTCGGTGCGTCCGCTTTCGGGTTTGCTGTGGGTCGAGAAGAGCCGAAAGTTCCTGATTCCCTCAGCGCTATGGAAGGCGGTCTACGTTGTCGGTGAGGACGGTCGGCGCGAGGCCACTATTCCGGTTCCCGGGCTGATGCAGGAAGGAATATCGCAACTTCCGGACGGTGGTTTTGTCATCGTCCAGGACGTCGGCGGTTTGATAAAATGGACTCCCGAGTCCGACCCTTTCGTCGACACGGGGCCGCCGGCCGTGAAGTCCACACCCTAGACCCGGCCGCGGGCGACCACGTAGGAATCTGACAAGTTGGCCAAGAATCCCAAGAAATCGACGAAAAAGCGTCCTTTGGCGGCGGTGATCCTCGCCGCCGGTGAGGGCACCCGCATGCGTTCGCGCAAGGCAAAAGTCTTACACGAGGTCGCCGGCAAGCCGCTCATCACGCACGTGATCGACACGGTGGCGAAACTCTCGCCCGAGCATACGATCGTCGTGGTTGGGCATCAGGCCGATCGGGTCCGCAGCCACGTTGGCGAGCACGCGACCTGTGTCGTGCAGAAACAGCAGCTCGGTACCGCGCACGCGGTGCTGCAAGCGAAGAAAGCGTTGTCGGGATTCGACGGCGATGTACTCGTTCTCAGCGGTGACGTTCCCTTGATGACGACAAAGACGGTGCGCCGCCTGGCGTCGCTTCACCGTCGCACCGATGCGTTGGCGACCGTGCTGGGCATGCTCGTAGACGAACCCGACGGTTACGGCCGAGTCATCAACGAAGGCCCGGGGCGCGTACGAATCGTCGAACACGTCGATGCCTCGCCGGAAGAGCGGCGTATTCACGAAGCGAACACCGGGACCTATCTCTTCGATTCGAAGTTCCTATTTTCTGCCCTCGGCAAGCTCGGCACGAACAACAAGCAGAACGAGTACTATCTCACCGATGTATTGGCAGCCGCGTCGACCAACGCGCGCGCACGCGCGCTCACCGTCGAAGACGAGTCCGAAGGCATCGGTGTCAATTCTCGCGCCGATCTTGCGCAAGCCGAAGCGATGTTCCAAGAGCGCTTGATCGTTCACTGGATGGAGCGCGGTGTGACGTTTCTCGATCCGGCCACGGCGTACCTCGGTGCCGACGTGCGCATCGGACGCGACACCGTCATCGGCCCCAACGTGCGACTCGACGGGCACACCACTATCGGCGCCGAGTGCGTGCTCGACGGCATGGACTATCTGTCGAACACGAAAGTCGGCGACAACGTACATCTTCGTTGGGGGGTGGTCGCTAGCGACGCACGAGTCGGTAAAGGCGCGATTCTGGGACCGTACGCGCATCTGCGTCCCGACGCCGATCTTGGGCCGGATGTTCACATCGGGAACTTCGTCGAGGTGAAGAAATCGAAGATCGGTGCGGGCTCGAAAGCGAATCATCTCGCGTACATCGGCGACACGACGATCGGCAAACAGAGCAACATCGGTGCGGGTACGATCACGTGTAACTACGATGGTTTCTCCAAACACCGTACGACCATCGGCGATCGCGTTCAGATCGGTAGCGACACGCAACTCGTCGCGCCGGTGAAACTTGGCAACGACGTCTTCGTCGCTGCCGGCTCGACAGTAACCACCGACGTCGCCGCCGGCTCTCTGGTATTTAACGACAAGCGTCAACTGGTACGCGGCGGTTGGGTGGCGGCGTTTCGCAAACGCGCCGCGCGTAGCAAGAGGTAACGAGAATGTGTGGGATCGTAGGCTATGTGGGAGAGCGACGCGCGGATCGCGTGTTGCTCAACGGGCTGCGTAAGCTCGAATACCGTGGCTACGACTCCGCGGGCATCGCAACGCTCGTAGACGGCGAGATCCAAATCCGCCGTGCAGTCGGCAAGCTGGACAATCTGGAAGAAGCACTGGGAGACGTCGGACTCGTCGGTGGTATCGGAATCGGCCATACGCGTTGGGCGACGCACGGCCGTCCGTCCGAGCAGAACGCGCACCCGCATCGCAGCGGCGACGTGGTGCTGATTCACAACGGCATCATCGAGAACTACGTAGAGCTGCGCGAGGAACTCGCCGGCGACGGTTACGAGATCATCTCCGAGACCGACACCGAAGTGATTTCGCATCTCATCCATCGGCAGCTCGAACGCGGTGAGCCCGGTGGATTGTTCGAAGCGACCCGTGCGGTATTGAGCTTGCTCACCGGATCCTACGCGATGGTCGTCATGACCAGTCGCGAGCCCGGCGTGTTGGTGACCGCGAAGAACTCCACGCCCGTCGTGCTCGGCGTAGGCGACGGCGAATCGTTCATTGCGAGCGACATCCCCGCGTTGCTCGAGTACACGCGCGACGTTCTTTTTCTGGAAGACGGCGAACTCGCCCGCATAGAAGGCGGCAAGATAGAGGTCACCACGTTCGACGGCACGCCGGTCGATCGCGAGCCGCGTCGTGTGAGTTGGGACCCGGTGACCGCGCAGAAGGGCGGCTACAAGCACTTCCTTCTGAAAGAGATCCACGAGCAACCGCAGGCAATCATCGACACGATGCGCGGACGCGTCGCGCAAGACACGGCCGATGTGGTGTTGCCCGAACTGGACGCGCTAGGCGACCGACTGGGCGGCATCGAGAAGATGTGCATCGTCGCTTGTGGGACGGCCTGGCACTCGGCGCTCGTCGGCAAGTTCATCATGGAGCGCTTCGCGCGAATGCCGACAGAGGTCGATTACGGCAGCGAGTTCCGATATCGCGATCCGTTGGTCGATGAGAAGACGTTGTTGATCGTCGTCTCGCAGTCGGGTGAGACAGCCGACACGCTCGCCGCGCTGGAAGCGGCACAGAAACGCGGAGCGCCCGTACTCGCGATCTGTAATGTCGTCGATTCGTCGATTGCGAGAAAGGCCGACGCGGTTCTCTACACGCACGCAGGCCCTGAGATCAGTGTCGCGAGCACGAAGGCATTCACGACGCAGCTCACCGCGCTCTATCTGCTCGGACTGCACCTCGGTCGCCGGACCGGAAAAATCGATAAGGATCTGGAAGCAGAATGCATTCAGGCCATCGTCGAGATTCCGAGACTCGTCGAGCAGATCCTGCAAGATACGGAAGAGGCGATCGCGAAGGACTCGCGACTGTTCAGCCAGACCGACGACTTCTTGTATCTCGGCCGCGGCATCAACTACCCGATCGCGCTCGAGGGCGCGCTCAAGTTGAAAGAGATCTCCTACATTCACGCCGAGGGTTATCCGGCCGGCGAGATGAAGCACGGTCCGATCGCGCTCATCGACGAGTTCATGCCGGTTGTCGTGCTCATTCCCCGCGATGAGGTCTACGGCAAGACGCTGAGCAATCTCAAAGAGGTGGAGTCACGCGGCGGCCGCATCATCGCGATTACCGATGGGGCGGACGACGAGCTGCGCTCTATCGCCGAGTCGGTCATCGAGATCCCGCAGACCAGCACTTCGCTCATGCCGCTGTTGCTCGCAATCCCGCTGCAGTTGCTGGCGTACTACGTGGCCGTCGAGCGCGGTACCGACGTCGATCAGCCCAGAAATCTGGCGAAAAGCGTTACGGTCGAATAGCCGAGACGGCGCCCCGCGGGCTTCCGTCCGGTTGCGCCGCGCACCTGAGTGCGGTCTCGCACCCGAGGATCGTTTTCGCTCAGCAAGCCGGCCCAGTTATACTGCTGCGACGTGTTCGCGAAGATTCCAGACTCGCTCAAGCCGGCCAAGGTCGCCGACGGCGACAAGAGCAATATTTCCCCGGTCGAAGAGATCGTCGCCGAGCTCGCAGCCGGTCGCATGGTCATCCTCATGGACGATGAGGACCGTGAGAACGAAGGCGACATCGTCGTCGCCGCCGAGAAGACCACCGCCGCTCAGATCAACTTCATGCTCAAGCATGCCCGCGGTCTGATTTGTCTTCCCATGACCGAGAGCCGGCTCGGCGAACTCGGTCTGCGTATGATGGTCGCGGAGAACACCGCGCCCCTCGGCACCGCGTTCACGGTCTCGATGGACGCACGCGAATGCGCGGCCGAAGGCGTTACTGCCGCAGCGCGCGCGCAGACGATTCGAAAGAGTGTCGAACCCGGCGCGGACGCCGGTGACTTCGTCGTCCCAGGTCACGTGTTCCCACTGCGCGCTCGCGAGGGCGGCGTGCTGGTGCGCACCGGGCAAACGGAAGGCGCGGTCGATCTGTGCCGCATGGCCGGGCTGAGTCCGGCCGGTGTGATCTGTGAGATCCTCAACACCGATGGCACGATGGCACGCTATCCCGAACTGGTCACGTTTGCGGCTGAGCATGACCTGAAGATCGGAACGGTCGCTGACATCATTCAGTTTCGTCTGCAGAACGAATCGTTGGTGTCGCGCGTCTCTAAGGCGCGGCTACCGACGCGTTTCGGCGGCGAGTTCACGGCCCACGTATACAAATCGGAAGTCGATGAGGGCGAGCATATCGTGCTCGTCAAAGGCGCAATCGACCCGGAAGTTCCGGTGCTTCTGCGCGCGCACGCGGAGTACCCGCCCGGCGATGTCTTCGGCTATACCGGTCGTAATACCGGCAGTGTGTTGCACGCCGCGATGGAGCGTATCGGTGAAGAAGGCAGCGGCGTGATCTTGTACGTGCGGCGGCACGGCCGCGGTGCAGAGTTGCTGGTGGACGACGGTGGTGACAGCCCCGCGAGTACGAGCCCGAACTCGCGCTTGGCCGTGTTCAAGGACTTCGGACTCGGCGCGCAGATTTTACGCGATCTCGGGGTACGCAAGATTCGACTCCTCACGAATACGCCGCTGCGCATGCCGAACCTTTCAGGGTACGGCTTGGAAGTTGTCGAGACCGTTCCCATCCGCCCGAAGGATTCGATGGTATCGAATCCGGCTTGACGGATTCAATCGTATCGATCTAACCCGCCGCGTCAGTGTGGTCCCATCTGATAGCTGACCGTGAACCAGTGGGTGTTCATGCCGTCGTTCGACGTCGCCCAGATGCCGGCGTGAGAGATGTGGCGAAAGCGATACCCCAGTGACCACTTGTTACCGCGCTCATCGCGCCCGAAGTCCATGCGTAGGCCGATCACATCGCTGAACAGAATCTGCGAGCCCAGGTCGAAACCGGTCACGTCGATATAGATGAGACCGATGCCTGCTTCGATGTAAGGAACCAGGTCGCCATCGGCCCAACGCCGGGGCGTGGCCTGAAACATTGGTAAAAATTGAAACTCTACGCCGTCTCGGTCGTTGGACAGTACAGCGGCCTGCGGTTCCAGTACCCAGTTGAGCTTGGTGCCGATGCGCTCGGCGATGGAGTCGGCGCGGTCGCCGGCTCGGAGTTCCCAGCGCCAACCGAGGCCGGTGTGGACGAGATCGCCATCGTTGTCGTCGGTGATGCCGATCGAGACAATCGGGCCTTGGCTGCGTACGTCGGCGGCTTGGGCCGGCGTCGGCGCCGATACGGCAAGGCAGGCCAAGCAGGCTAGGAAGGCAAACGAAGTGACGACAGCAGTGATACGCATAGCGACCCTCCTTAGCCCCGGGGGCCACGGCTCGCAAATCCCGAGCATTTTGACTACCTTAGACGTCGTGCTCTTCTCTCGTGGCCGTTTTCGTTCGGCCCAGCGGCAAGCCCGCAAAGTTCCAGCCGCATTCTTCGCGGCGATTTTGGCGCTCACTTTCAACGCCGCTCTCACACCGCAGAGCGCCGGAGCTGTTGATACACCCGTGCGTGCATCGATCGCGACCGGACCGTTGGTCGTCGGCGATTCGGCGACGGTAACGCTCTCGATCAGTATCGACGAGGGCTGGCACATCAATGCGCCGGCACCCAAGCAAAAGTTCCTGATTCCAACGCGTATCGAGTGGAGACTGCCGGACGGAGTTTCGGCGGCTGACGCAGAGTTTCCGGCGCCGCTGGTTCGACGCCTCGAGTTCGCCGGCGACAAAGACCTCGAACTCTTTGAGGGCGACATCGTCGTGCGCGCGCAGCTAAGTGCCGCAGAAGATGCCGACTTGAGCGGCCCGGCCACGGCCGTACTGCACTACCAAGCTTGCAACGACAGGGTTTGCTTACGCCCCACGAGTATTGAACTGCCGTTGGGTTGGACGCAGAGCGACGCCGGCGCCGCGGCGTTTTCCGGCAACTCAGAAGCGCAGCGGATCGCCGCCAGTGTGGAAGCAGGGCCGTGGGTCGTCGTGCCGGTCATGCTCGGCCTCGGTCTGATCCTGAACCTGACGCCTTGCGTGTACCCCCTGATCTTGGTGACGATCGCGTTCTTCGGCGGGCAAGCGGGCGGTAGGCGCGGGCGTCGTATCTGGCTCGCGGTCGTCTATGTGCTCGGGATCGCAGTGACGTTCTCCGCCGTCGGCGCTTCGGCGGCTCTCTCAGGCAGCTTCTTCGGCTCGGTGATCGCGATGCCCTCCGTGCAGTTCGGGCTGGCGGCATTGATGGTGGCGTTGGCGCTGTCGGCTTTCGGCGTTTTTCAAATTCAGATTCCAACGGCACTGGCGACCAAGATCGGCGCAGCCGGTGGCGGTGCCTTGGGCGCCTTTTTCATGGGCATGACCATGGGGCTGGTGGCGGCGCCCTGCGTGGGACCCGTCGTCGTGGGTTTGCTGGTGTACGTGGGCAGTCAGGGCGACGTGGCGCACGGCGTGCTGCTATTTTTCCTCTTGGCGCTGGGGCTGGGGCTTCCCTATGTGGTGCTGGCGGCCGCTGCAGGGTCGATTTCTGCGCTGCCCCGTTCAGGAGCTTGGCTACAATGGACCGAGCATCTTTTCGGCTGCATCTTGCTGGCGATGGCTCTGTATTTCGCCGGCGGACTACTTCCCGATAACATCGAGCACTGGCTCATGGCCGGTTATCTAGCGGGAGCGACCGTGTTTTTAGCATTCATCGACAAAGCAGGATCCGAGTTCCGAACGTTTCTTTTCGGTCGACGAGTGGCTGGTGTGGTCGCCTTGGCAGCGATCGTGTTCGTCTATGCCCCCGCCGGCGACGCATCGGCGGAACTTCCTTGGCAGGACTTCTCTGCACCAACCTACGACGCCGCCCGAAAGAGCGGCTCGCCGTTCGTCATGGAGTTTGGCGCCGACTGGTGCCTGCCCTGCAAGGAAATGGAAGAGCGTACCTTTAAAGATGCCACCGTGCTCGAAGCCGGCAAGGGCATGACCTTCATATCGGTCGACATGACGACCAGCGATCGGCGTACCGAACTGATACTAAAGAGCTTCGAGGTATTCGGCGCACCGACAACGATTTTTTACGGACCTGATGGGAAAGAATGGAAACGCAAAATAGGTTTCATCGGTCCCGACGATTTCGCCAAGTTGTTGCGCGAGGGTTGGAAGAAATCCGACGCCTCCGACAAAGCTTCGCTTGGTAACGCGAGTGGTGCGTAAACGGACACAGGGGAATCCTCATCAAGTTTAGTGAATTTGAATTACCCGAACCTGTTAGGCGGGGCATCGAAGACGCAGGTTTCGTCGAGTGTACGCCGATTCAGGCACTCACGTTGCCTCACGGATTGGCAGGGACCGACGTCGCGGGGCAGGCACAAACCGGCACCGGCAAGACGGCGGCTTTCCTCATTGCGATCTTCTCGCGCCTTCTCAGCGGAAAGTATCGCAAGCGCGAGCCCGGCAGCGCGCCGCATGCGCTGATGATTGCGCCGACACGCGAACTGGCGATCCAGATCAAAGACGAATGCGAACTTCTCGGTAAGCATACCGGGCTGTCGATTCTCGCCGTCTACGGTGGGGTCGACTACAACAAGCAGCTCGACGCAATCAAAGAAGGAGTCGATCTTCTCATCGGAACACCGGGGCGTTTGATCGACTACTTTCGCCAGCGTGCCTACACGCTCGACGAGACGGAGTTTCTCGTTATCGACGAAGCCGATCGCATGTTCGACATGGGTTTCATCGACGACATTCGCTTCCTGATTCGACGTATGCCGATGCCCGACAAGCGCCAATCGCTGTTGTATTCGGCGACGCTCTCGCATCGTGTTCTCGAACTTGCGTACGAGCACATGAATCGTGTTGAGAAGATATCGGCTTCCGATGATTCCGTCACCGCCGACAATATCGAGCAACACGTGTACCACGTCGGCCAACACGAAAAGCTGCCGACGTTGTTGGGGTTGCTCGAACAAGAGAAGCCGGGGCGTGCACTGATTTTCGTCAACATGCGCAGCACGGCGGCTCGGCTCGCCTCTCGGTTGGAGGCGCAGGGCTATGATGTCGGCGCATTGGCGGGCGACGTCGATCAGCGCAAACGCATCAAGTTGCTCGATCGTTTGAAGGACGGAAGCTTGCGCGTGCTCGTGTGTACTGACGTTGCATCGCGCGGGCTTCACATCGAAGACGTCACGCACGTGTTCAACTACGATCTGCCGCAGGATCCCGAGGACTACGTTCATCGTATCGGGCGAACCGCTCGCGCAGGCGCGTCAGGTAAGGCGTATTCGCTAGCCTGCGAAGAGTACGTCTACTCTCTCGAAGCGATCGAAGAATACATCGGCCACAAGCTGCCGCACGAGTTTGCGGAACCCGGCATGTTCGTCGAGCCCGCACCGTGGACGCCGCCTCCGCGCAAGCCGCGCACGCCCGGCGGTCGGTCCGGCAGCAGCGCGCCCCGCGGTCGCGGTAGATCGGGGGACGGTGGACGTAGCTCGTCAGGCAGATCCGAGCGTCGCTCGGAGCCACGCGCGGAGCCGAGCAAGGACGGCGAAGGTCCAAAGCCCGGCCCAAAGGATTCGGCTGCCCCGCGCAGCGGCGCGGAAGGCGCCGATGGTCCGGCGCGCAAGAAGCGACGACGCCGACGTAAGCGTAAGCCGGGTGAAGAGGCTTCGGCCGGTACCGGCGATAGCGCGGGTAACGGAGACTAGGTCTTGGCGTCGATAGCGGCGATCGTCTGTCTGCTGCTCTACGTAGTAGGCTATAGATTCTACGCCGGCTATTTGTCGCGCCGTGTCTTCGCGCTTTCGGATGAAGTCGAGACGCCATCGCATACCTATCGCGATGACGTCGACTTCATGCCTACCAATCGCTACGTCCTGTTCGGACATCACTATGCATCCATAACCGGCCTCTCTCCGATGCTGGGGCCGGCAATCGCGGTAATCTGGGGTTGGCTTCCCGGAATGATCTGGGTTGTGTTCGGTGCTCTGCTCGTCGGTTGCGTGCATGATTTCAGCGCTTTGGTGATGTCGATGCGTGCGCGCGGCCTGTCGGTGGGAGCGATCACCGAAGGCATCATCGGTGCGCGTGCCAAGAGCATGTTCCACCTGATCATTTTCTTCGGCATCGCGCTTGCGATGGGCGTGTTCGTGTCGGTGATCTCCACGTTGTTCACGCCGGAATTTTATCCAGGGGCCATCGTGCCGTCGTTCGCGTTGATGGGCATTGCCGGCGTCGTCGGTGTGTTGGTCTACAAGCGCGGCTTCGCGTCGATCCCGACCGCGGTTGTCGGGTTCCTTCTCACGTTGGCGATCGTCGTCTACGTTTCACTCGGCGGCATCGCGCCGATTGCTTGGGACAATCGCGACGGCTGGGGTGCGCTGCTGTTGCTGTACAGTCTTGCCGCGTCGATCTTGCCGGTTTGGATGCTCTTGCAGCCGCGCGACTTCATCAATTCGTTGCTCTTGTACGTCGGCGTGTTCCTGATGTACGCCGGATTCTTCTACCTGCAGCCCACTTTCGCGTCGCCGGCCGTCGTCGTGGCACCGGAGGGCGCGCCGCCGATCTTTCCCTTCGTCTTCGTCGTGATCGCCTGCGGCGCGGTTTCTGGATTTCACGGCTTGGTGTCGTCGGGAACCACCTCGAAGCAGATCGCGCGTGAGAGCGATGCTCGCATGATCGGCTACGGCGGCATGATCGGTGAATCCTTGCTCGGCTTGATGGCCGTGCTCGCGTGTACCGCCGGGTTCTCGACCCCGGGCGAGTGGCATCAACACTACGCAAGTTGGGGGAGTGCCAACTCCCTTGGCGTGAAGATCGGCGTGTTCATCGAAGGCAGCGCGAATTTCGTTGCGGCGCTCGGAATCCCACTCGAACTGGCGACAGGCCTGATCGCCGTCGTTGTGGTGTCGTTCGCACTGACTACACTCGATTCGGCGACGCGCCTACTGCGCTACAACATCGCCGAGATGGGTGCGACGCTGGGGATGAAGAACGAGAATCGCTTTGTGACGTCGGCGTTAGCGGTACTCGTCATCGGTTTCTTCGCGTTCTACCGCGTCGATGGTAGGCCGGTCGGTCTAGCGCTGTGGGGACTATTCGGAACGACGAATCAGTTGCTTGCCAGTCTCACGCTGCTGGTCGCCACGATCTATCTCTACCAACGTGGCCGCAATTGGCTGGTTACGGGAGTGCCGATGTTGTTGATGACCGTCACTACCTTGGTCGCGATGGTCCGCAACCTCGCCCGCTTCTGGGATGAAGGCCAGACGCTGCTCTTTTCGCTCGGTGCATTATTGCTCGTGCTTGCGTTCGGTATCGTCGCAGAGGGTGCACGTTCGATCACCGCGTTACGACGCGATTCGGCGCGCGAGCGCCTCACCAACATGGCGGTATTCAAGGACGACTGAGCGGCCCTCGAATTCGGGTGGTTGCCGCGATTTTGATGGCCCCCTCGGTTGAGGGGTTTCGCTTCGTTTGATAGCTTCGGCAGCAGATGGATCGTCATCGCCAGTCGCCGCGCGTCGGCAGCCCGCTTGCTGATTCGAACTCGATTCCAGCGTCGGCAGCTCGAGTACCGACTCTCGAGGAGCGCATGGACATCGCATTCGACCGTGCTACCGCACCGCGTGCCGAGGAAGCACTGCGCGCCGGCGCTTCGGTCGATTATGGCCTGGATCTCGACTTCCGTACGCGCAGCCGACCGATCTTCAAATTCCTTTATGACCAGTACTGGCGCGTCGATACGATCGGCGCCGAGCATGTACCCGCCGATGGTCCGGTCATCCTCGTCGGCAATCACTCGGGCGGACTTCCGTTTGACGCCACCATGCTCGCGTACGCGCTGACCACCGAGAACCCCGGTCCGCAACGTACACTCCGACCGCTTTACGATCGCTTCGTCGAGAACGCTCCTCCGCTTCGCGACGCCTACCGCAAGCTTGGTGGGGCGCCCGCGAACTACGCAGTTGCCGATGAATTGCTCTCTCGCGGCGAGGCCGTCGCGATCTTCCCTGAAGGGGTAAGCGGGGTCGCCAAGCTCTACGAAGATCGGTACAAGCTCGGGCCGTTCTCGTCATCCGCTCCCCGCCTGAGCTGCCGACACCGGATTCCGATCGTGCCGTTTGCCGTGGTCGGTGCCGAAGAGATTTACCCGATGATCGGTCGCAGCAAAGCGCTGGGCCAGGCCATCGGCGCGCCCTACGTGCCGATTACGCCGTTCTTCCCGTTCTTCGGCTTAGCGGGCCTGATCCCACTGCCTACGAAATGGACGATCGTCTTCGGACCGCGTATTTACCTGTACCGAGAGCGCCGTTTCCGGGGCGCCGGCGGCATGGATTTCGAGACGATGAGCGAGCGGCTGAGGCGAACCGTCCACTTGTTGCTTCGTGGCGGCGTGGATCGCCGTTCGTCAATCTTCCTCGGCTAGGCTAGTACTTCGCGCGATGATCGAGAAGAGAAAGTGTCCCGTTGAGATGGGCGATCAGGTCGTCCATCAGAGCCATCCGGGTCGGTTCACGGTAGTACAGATCGAGGAGCGCCCCTCGATGAACGTGTACAGCAATATCTTGACGATTCGTTCGGATGACGGCGTAGAACTTCGTGTTCTCGACACGGTGGTTCGTAAGCTCGATCCTCCCGCCGTCGAAGGCTAAGTCCCAGAGTTTCTTCTGATGAAGCGCGCAGCGCGCAAAACTCGACCACAGAAACGCCGATGGGGCGTTCGTGGCGGTCTGCGCATGCTTCTCGTTCCGCTGTTCCTGCTTCTCACGGCTTGCGAGCCGGCGATACCGGTCTTCGTTTTGACGGTCGACACGCTTCGGCCCGATCACCTTCCGATCTACGGCTACCATCGCGACACCGCGCCTGCGATCACGCGCTTGGCGCAAGACGGCGTCGTGTTTACACGAGCCTTTACGACGGCACCGAAGACGACACCCGCGTATGCGTCCATGTTTACGGGCGAGTACCCGTTTGAACACGGGCTGACGACGCTCGGACAAGCGCTCCCACGCGAGAACGTCACGTTGGCTGAACTTCTGGCAGACCGTGGCTATCGCACCGGCGGTTTCGTGAGCAGTACGGTCATGATCGACCGCTTGTCGGAATTGGGGCAAGGGTTCAATCATTGGGACGACACGATGTCCGCGCGCGAGCCGAAGCGCGCGAACTTCGAGCGGCACGCTCCCGATACCGTAGACGCTGCGCTCGAGTGGCTCGGCAACAACGGCAGTGGCAAGGGCGCGACGTTCTTCTTTCTACATCTGATCGACCCGCATGGTCCGTACACGCCACCGGCACGCTATCGTCGGCGCTATCGAGACGGTGGCGGTCCGGTTCTTCCGCGCGAGAAAATCCCCGCGTTTCAACGACTCGACGACTACAAAACGCTCGGCGACTACATCGATGCGTACGATGGCGAAATCGCGCATGCCGATGCGGAACTGGGCAGGCTCATCGATCAATTGAAAGTAGACGGCGTCTACGACGATGCGCTGATCATCTTTGCGGCGGATCATGGCGAGAGTTTTGGTTCCGACGATGTCTATTTTCGCCATGGCGTGACGTTGACGGAGGCCTCGACCCGGATTCCGTTTATCATCAAGCCACCGCGCTCCCATAGTGTGAAGCCGCGATTTAGCGACGCGGTCGTATCGCTTATCGATGTTCTTCCGACAGTGCTCGACTATGTCGGCGCTGAGTCGCCGCGGCGTACCGGAATGTCGTTGCGGCCGATCATCGACGCGCAGGCAGCGCCCGTGCCTTCGGCAGTCCCCTGGCAGAACCGAATCGTGTTTTCGTCGAGACGGACGAAAGGGCGAAGTCGGTTGGCCGCGCATGGTCGCTATACGACCGTACGCACGGTTGCGTCGCGCACCGCGCGGCCGGAGATCACGCTGGGAGGCCGCGAGCATCCGTCTGCGGCGGGCATGCGCCCGCGTCTGGCTAAGGAAGTCGCTCGTCGTTTCGATCACGAACGACGTTTCGAGCCGCAGTGGCGTTACAAGCCCACCGATAAGCAGTTCGTCGAGCGCTTCATGGAGGCGCGCAACGATGAAAAAGAGCCCATGAGTGAGGACGATTTCACGGCATTGCGCCGATTGGGGTACATCGAGTGAGCGAGAAGCATGCAGCATCGACGATTGTCTATGTGCGGTCGGAGTGCCCGTATTCGCAGCGCCTGCTCGATGAAATGCGTGCCGGCGGTGAGCAGCCCATCGTCATCGATGTCGGGCGTGAACGGCACGCTGTTCCCGAGCTTCTCAAGCTTACCGGCGGCCGCCGAATTGTTCCGGTTCGGGTCAAAGGTACGGCGATCGACGTTGCTCCGTGCGGCGGAACGGAATTTTAATTCCCGTGCACCCGTCTGCCCCTTGTTTAAACGGTTCGGTACAAACTTTGCAGTTCAAGTCGCGGTTGTCAGGTCGGTTATCTGGGGTGTATGGTACCGAAATGCGCGACGTGCGCCTCTACTTAAGACTCGGCGATCGGGTCTACCAACCCTCCCGTGAGGAATGGGGTATGGGTGCGGTCGTCGAAGAAATGACTTCGACGATCGAGGGGGGGACGTGTTTGGTGCGCATTCTCTTCGACGACGGATATCAGCGCACGTTCAATAACGATCTCGACAGCGACATGTGCTGTTACCGCATGGGGCTCAAGCGTCATCGCGAGTTCGACTGGGATGGCTTCTCCGCCCCGAAGTCGGTCGCTGGTGGCCGCATGCTGAGTCGTCGCCCGGTGTCACGACTGCCGCGCGACTGAGATCTACCATGACCTCTACGAACATTTTTCGGCTACCGCTGGCGTGGCATGGATGAACGACTTCATTCACCCATCAGCGGTCGGTCATGAGATGATCCTGATTTGTAGCCGCGTGCGCGACGAGCGTCGGATCGGACACTGAGCCACGACCCCCGAACGGACCTGCTGGCGTCGACTTACTGCTGCGATTCTACGTGTTGCTTGCGCACGGTCACGATGCGCCCGGCGGGAACCCGCAGTTGTTCCAACAGATAGGTCGCGAACGACGGTTCGAACGGTTGTAATTCGATCGCTTGCTGCATGCAGGTGAGCCAAGCGTCGTGCTCGGACTCGCCTATATCGAGATGAACGTGCGCGGCCGGAATCTTGATCGGCCCGTACTTTGCCGAGAAAAGCTTGGGACCACCGAGCCATCCGCACAGAAAACGCGTGAGCTTGTCGCGCGAGACCGTGAGGTCGTTCGGATGCATGCGACGGATGCGGCCGGCTTCGGGCAGCTCGCTCATGATGCGATAGAAATCGTCGACAAGGCGAGCGATGCCTTCTTGCCCACCTGCCGCGCGAAACGACGCATCTTTAATGCCGTACTTGGGTTCTTCGCTACTCGTCATGGGTGATGTGCCTCGACTACTGTCCAAACTGGGTGAGTACTTTGCGCAGCAGCGATGAGAGCGTCTCCTGTTCCTTCGTCGATAGCGTGTCGAGGACACGCGCTTCGTTCTCGACGTGTGCCGTGATGGCTTTGCCGATGAGCTCTTTGCCTTTGTCGGTCAGTGCCACGCGTACGCCGCGGCGATCGTCGGGATCGGGACGCCGAGCGACGAGCCCGGAGCGTTCGAGTCGATCGATTCGGTTGGTCATTGCTCCCGACGACAGCATCAACGTTTCCAGAAGCTCGCCGGGGGTCAACTCGTAGGGCGCACCGCTGCGCAGCAGGCAGGCGAGGACGTCGAACTCGCCGAAGCTCAGGTCGAAGCTGCCGATCACGCGCATGATCTCGCGGTCGAATACTTTTGCCGCGCGCAGCGTTCGGCCGACCAGCGCCATCGGTCGCGCATCGAGGTCGGGGCGTTCGGCCTGCCACTGCGCGATGATGAGGTCCACGTGATCCTTCTGAGCGCTGTTGTCCTTTCCCATTATCTTGACGTGAACATACTTGACATGAAGCGAAAAGGGAATAGTATCTTGATCTCAAGATACATCATGTCGAGATATATGGAAATACAGACCCCACGGAGGTGCCCATGATCGCTGCCTACATCGAGCCCATTCTCTACGTCACAGGTGCCCTGACCGCTTCGATGCTGCTCCAGTTCGCCGCTCCCGGGCCCGTTCTGAGGGCGTTCAACGGCCTGGAGGTCCACGATGACGTGGCGCTGTTCTTCGCCAGGGCGAGTGCATTGCCGATCGCTCTATTCGGAGTGTTGTTGATCTGGGCGGCCATCGATCCGGCGATTCGGACGCCGGTCATGGTGGTGGTCGCAATCGGAAAGGCGGGCTTCGTCGGCGTGATTCTCACGCGCATCAAAGACTTCGCGGGCGGCTACCTGCTGACTGCGGTCTTCGACAGCCTCTGCGTCGTGACCTACGGCGCGTATCTTGCGTATCTTGCGAATCTTGCCGGCTTGTAGCGCGGCTCCTAGTTGTCGGACTTTTCGGGTAGCGGATTACCCTTGGCGTCGGTGCGCTTGATGCCCACCTTGTCGAGCGTCTGCAGCGTGTGGTCGTTCACCCAGCCGACGCCCGATGCGCAGGGTCTGGCCTGGCCGTCTTCTTCTACGCGGGTCGATCCACGGGCTTTCTTGAATTCCACTTGGAGTCGCTTGGCCACGGGGAAACCATAACGTGGAAGGATGCGCGTTGCGAGTCCAGGCAAAGTTGGCAAGCTCGGCAAGCTAAGCAAGACCCGTCAGAACTCGGGCCGGTTTGGCTGAAAGCGTGGAAACCGCCGAGCCGGGCCGTGTTGCGAGCCCGCCAGTGCGTTGATAAGACCGACCGTTGGCCCCCGAATGGAATACCGCGACACACTGAATCTACCGAAGACCGATTTCCCGATGCGGGCCAATTTGCCGGTTCGCGAACCCGAGCGGCTCGCGCGCTGGGCTGAAATCGGACTGTACGAACGGCTCCAGGCCGCGCGCAAAGACGCGCCCGTGTTCATCCTTCATGACGGGCCTCCGTACGCGAATGGCAACATCCATATCGGGCACTCGCTCAACAAAATTCTCAAAGACATCGTCCTGAAGTTCAAGCAGCTCGGCGGTTACCGCACGCCGTATCGTCCCGGCTGGGATTGTCACGGGCTACCTATCGAACTCGAGGTCGAGAAGAAGCTGGGACGTGACCGTAAGGCGGAACTCGGGGTCGTGGGCGTCCGCGCGGAATGTCGCAAGTACGCCGATACCTTCGTTGCTGTACAGAGCGAAGACTTCCAGCGCCTGGGAATCTTGGGTGAATGGGACCGGCCGTATCTTACGACCGACTTTGCATACGAGGCGGCCGAGGCACGAATGCTTGCCGGCGTGATCGATAGCGGTGGGCTGTACCGCGGTCGCAAACCGGTTCATTGGTGTGCATCGTGTCGCACGGCCCTGGCCGAAGCAGAAGTCGACCACGACAATCACAAGTCACCGTCCGTGTACGTTGCGTTTCCGATCGACGACGCCACCGGCCCGCTAGCCGATTACGCTGACCGCAACCTGGCCATCGTCATCTGGACGACGACTCCGTGGACACTGCCCGCAAATCTCGCGGTCTGCGTCCATCCGCGATTTACCTACGCGCTGGTTGAGGCCGGCGATCGTTTGGTGATCGTCGCCGAAGACATGCTCGACGGCGAACGCGGTCTGCGCGAGACGCTGGGGCTGGGCAAAGTCGTCGCGACGTTCGCCGGTGCTGAACTCGAAAACATGCGCGCGCGACACCCGTGGATCGATCGGGATTCGCTGATCATCAACGGCGATCACGTGACGCTCGAAGCCGGTACCGGCTGCGTCCATACAGCGCCCGGTCACGGTCACGACGATTACGTAGTCGGTACAAGATACGGGCTCGACGTATACGCGCCCGTCGATGACGGTGGTTGCTTCACGGTTGACGTCCCCGAATACGAGGGGCAGTTCGTCTTCAAGGCCGATCCCGAGATCGTCAAGATGCTCGACGAGAAGGGCGTCCTGCTCGGCACGCGCACGATCGAGCACAGCTATCCGCACTGCTGGCGCTGCAGGAAGCCGATCATCTTTCGCGCGACCGCGCAGTGGTTCATCTCGATGGAAGACCGCGATCTGCGCAAGCGTTCGCTCGAAGAGATAGAACGCGTCCGTTGGATTCCTTCGTGGGGACGAGATCGCATCTTCGGCATGATCGAGAACCGGCCCGACTGGTGCTTGTCGCGCCAACGTAGTTGGGGCGTTCCGGTCATCGCGATGAAATGCGGCGATTGCGGCGAGTCGTCGACCAGCCGCGAACTGGCCATGCACGCCGCCGAGCTTTTCGAGAAGCAGGGCTCGGATGTTTGGTTTACTGCCGACGCGGCCACCCTCATGCCGGACGGGTTCGCATGCTCTTCCTGCAAGGGCACCGCTTTGCAGCCGGAGACCGACATCCTGGATGTATGGTTCGACTCGGGCGTGAGCTACGCAGCTGTAATGGAAGCCGATTTTGGCGAAGGCACGCTTGCCGATCTCTACCTCGAAGGCAGCGATCAGCATCGCGGTTGGTTCCACTCGGCGCTGCTGGCGTCGATGATCACGCGTGGGCGTGCGCCGTACAAAGCGGTCCTCACGCACGGCTTTGTTCTCGACGGTGACGGTCGCAAGATGTCGAAGTCGCAGGGCAACGTGCTGGCGCCTCAGAAAGTCATCAAGCAGTACGGTGCCGACATTCTTCGTCTATGGGTGTCGGCGGAAGACTATCGCGATGACGTTCGCATCTCGGGAGAGATCCTCAAGCGTTTGGCCGACTCGTATCGCCGCATTCGCAATACAGCGCGCAATCTTCTCGGTAACCTCGACGGTTTCGATCCCGCCGAGCACGCCGTGGCGTACGGCGATCTGCTCGAGTTCGATCGCTGGGCGCTCGGCCGTTTGGCCGCGGTAACCGATCGTTGCCACGCGGCGTATGAGTCTTACGAGTTCCACCAGGTTTACCATGCGCTCAATAATTTCTGCGCGGTCGACATGAGCGCGCTCTATTTCGATATCGTCAAAGACCGCGTCTACTGTTCCGGGGCGGATTCACACGAGCGCCGCAGTGCGCAGACGGCGATGTACGAGATTCTGACCGCGCTCGCGCGCATCATCGCGCCGGTACTGTCGTTCACGGCCGACGAGATTTGGCAAGACTTACAGGGCGGTGACGAAGGCGCGGTTTTCGAGAGCGAATGGCCGACGCCCGAAGCTGCATGGAAAGACGAAACGCTTGCCGCGCGCTGGGATCGAATGTGGGACATTCGTGCCGAAGTGACGCGCGCACTTGAAGAGACGCGGAAGGCCGGCGACATCGGCCACTCTCTGGACTCTCAGGTTCGAGTGGGTGTCTCGGGCGGCGACAAGGAGCTGCTCGAAAGCTTCGGCGCGACGACGCTGGCCGATCTGTTCATCGTTTCGCACGTGGATCTCGCAGTCAGCGACGGTTCGGTTGCAGTCGAAGTATCCACCCCGGACGGCGCCAAATGCGGGCGCTGCTGGAAGTTCTCACCGTCGGTAGGCGCGCACGCAGAGCATCCTGAAATCTGCGATCGCTGTCATTCGGTGGTCACGAGCGCCTCGTGACCCTGCGCTCGATTGGGCTGTTCGCGGCGCTCGTCGTTGCGGCCGATCGTCTCACTAAGCTGTGGATCATTGATTCGCTGGCGTACGGTGGCGAGATCAAAGTGGTCGACGGTTTCTTCTCGATAGTTCATTTTCGTAATCCCGGCGCGGCTTTTGGCATGGGTGGCAGTCTGGCCAGTCCGTGGCGTGAAGCACTGCTCATTTCCGTTGCCGTCATCGCAGTCGCGATGCTCATCAATCTGGTACGCATGTCTACGGTCGAAGATCGGCTGCTGCGGCTGTCAGCAGCGTCGATCATTGGCGGCGCGATCGGCAATTTGTACGACCGTGTTGCCTACGGCGAGGTTATAGACTTCCTCTATTTCTTCTGGGGCGAGTGGTACTGGCCCGCGTTCAATGTGGCTGACAGCTGCATAAGCGTCGGTGCCGTCTTGTTGGTGGTGGCGACGGCGATAAATGAACGACGTCACGCTCATGAAGCCGACGAGAGCGCGTCTACCTAAGCGTTCATTGATTGCCGATCGGTGCGTGCGGTTATAGCATTGGCGCGTCAAGTGCGGGGGTAGGATGTTCACGGCAAGTTCATGCAGGGCGCTAGCCTGCAATCAATTACAGTTGGTCTCGATATCGCTGTTGGCGATCCTACTCGCAACTAACGGCTGCGCGACGAATCCGTTCGCGTCGATGACCAGGCCCGCGGAGCCGCAAGCGCAGGGCCCAGGCTCACTCGACATCGTTTCGGAACGCATTACCGAGGCTGAGACCGCGGAGCCGATTCCCGTCGACGAACCGGAGATCCGGATCCCTCAGGCCGATCGCGCGATGGTCGCGACCCTCGAAGATAAGGGTCTCAACGTGCGTTACACGGAACGTGGTGTCGTCGTGACGCTACCCGATGTCGTTTTCGAGTTCGGCAGTACGCGATTGACGACCGAAGCGCATCGGAAATTGCGCGATGTCGCCGAGGTTCTGCTGAACGAAGCACGCGGCCGATCCGTTTCGGTGGAAGGCCATACAGACTCCATCGGTGCAGAGCTCTACAATCAAGGTCTTTCAGAGCGACGCGCCGTGAGTGTTGCGGATTCACTGACCACGCACGGTGTCTCCGACCATCTCTTGGCCACCAAAGGCTACGGTTCGGAGTTTCCGATCGCGCCCAACGAGCACGAGGACGGCGCCGACAACCCGGACGGACGGACGCTCAACCGTCGCGTGGAGATCGTGATCGCGAACTAGCTGGTAGCGTCGTCGCACGAGGGCGCTACGCGCCTTGGCAGACGCTGTGCCGGCTTTGGGCCGGCGTTGAGTCGGCGTTGAGTCGGAAAGACCACCGCTGAGTCGCGAATTTCGTAGCATGGAGTAGGCGACTGCCGCTGCTGCGCGCGTCCTGCCGATTTGTTCATGCGTGCTATCCCATCACTTCTGTATGTCTTGCTGGCGACGGCGTTCGCGACGGGTTGCTCGCGGGAAGATCCGGAAACGTGGGCTCATCAGGTCGAAGCCTACGAGAGAGACGAGGCCGAGAGCCCCGCG
The DNA here is from genome assembly GCA_029262375.1 of Deltaproteobacteria bacterium. Classification (GTDB taxonomy): domain Bacteria; phylum Desulfobacterota; class Binatia; order UBA1149; family SPBQ01; genus JAJCZM01. The sequence goes on along the minus strand of JAJCZM010000008.1, from coordinate 64,312 downwards.
CCGCGAGACGGCATCGTGTTCGTCGGCAGCTCGAGCGTTAGGCTCTGGGATATCGAGCGAGATTTCCCGGACCTGCCGGTGATCAAACGCGGGCTGGGCGGCTCGGACATGTTTGATTCGATCCACTATGCGAATCGAATCATTTTTCCTCACACGCCGAGAACGGTGGTCGTGTATGCCGGTGATAATGATATCGCCGGGTGGAAAAGCCCCTCACGAATATTCGACGATTTCGTCAAGCTGACGAAGCTGATTCATTCGCGGCTTCCCGATACGCGGATCATCTACATCTCGATCAAGCCGAGTATCGAAAGATGGCATTGGGTGGGACGCATGCGGGAAACGAATCGGCTGATCCGCGAATTTGCTGACGGCGACGGCCGGCTGCGCTACGTGGACATCGACGCGCCCATGATCGGCGCCGACGGCAGACCCAAGCCCGACCTCTTCATTGAAGACGGTCTGCACTTGAGCGACGCCGGCTACCGATTGTGGACGAAACTACTGCGACCTCATCTCGTGGCAACGCTCGTGCGTCGTCGGTTGGCAAGCTAGCCGGCTAGCTGCGCTCACAAGAACCCCATATCGAAGTTCTGGGTTTGCCAGTATTCGCTGGGGGAACCGATCGTATCCAACGGCAATACACTCGATAGGATCTGCGGCTCGGGCATGTTCACCCACTGCTTCAGGATCGTGCCGAATACATCGCGGAAGTCGGTTGACCGGAACGGGTCGGCCCCCGCCTGCGAGTAGGCGGTGTTCTCTTGGCCGTCGAGTGACGCAATGTTCGGGTGATTGCCGTACACACCGCCGTTCACGGGCTCGCCGACTACGAACATCGGGCCCTGTGAACCGTGATCCGTACCGTTCGCGTTCTGCGGAATGCGCCGACTGAACTCGCTCCAAATCACGAGAGTCACTTTGTTGCCGACACCCATGTCGTTCATGTCTTGAAAGAACAGTTCGACGGCGTTGCCGACTTCGGCGTGCAGAGCATAGTGCTGCCCGTTTACATCGGCGCCGCCCTGGTCTGCGTGCGTGTCGTATCCGCCGTTGCGTAGCTGGAAGAATCGGCTGGTCACACCCGGTTCGCCGTTCGACGTGCCGTAGATCATCTTCGCGATCTCGCGCAGGTTGCGGGCGACACTCGTGCTCTGGGCGCCGTATGCGGCATTGAACACACCGCGATCGGCCACATATTGACTGTGCAACGGCGGGTAGCTCTGCGTGCTGTCGTACGTCGCTTGCCCCGAGTTACCTAGATACGCCGTCAACGGCTCGGGGCTCGTCGCCGCCTGCGCATACACGTCCTGGAAGGACTCGGTGTAGATCGCCTGATCGGCCGGATCGAACTCGTCGAGCGGGAAGCCGAATCGCGCCAACGAATTGATTGCCAACACGCTGGTGCCGGAGGTGCGGAACTCACCGGCAACGGCGTCCTGCACCGTCACCGCGTAGATGTCGGAAGGGCCGTACTCCAGGCCGAGGTGGCGCCCCGCCCAGCCTGTTCCGGCGATCAACGCGTTGCCGGTGGGATTGGCCGTCTCCCAAATAGTGGAAGCCTCGGCGTGCGACAGGCTGTAGTCCGGATAGCCCGTGCCCTGTACGACAGCGACGTTGCCGGCATCGTACATCGTGGTCAGTGCTGAGAGACCCGGGTGCAAGCCCAGTCCTGTGCCGCTGATGGGGTCGACCATTGGAACGATCGACGGTTGGCTGGTCTGGCCGGGCGTGATGCGAATGCCGCCGCCGCCCGTCTTTCGATTGTCGTTGTAGGCGGTGAGCAGGCCGGCGGTATCGTCGACCGGGATGACGGTATTCTGGCCGTCGTTGCCACCGTCGAGAAACATGACGACCAAGTAGCGATCGCCGATGGTGTCGGCGAAGGCGTTGCGCACCCAGGGGTTGTTCCCGAAGATACCGGGCGCCAAGACGGTGCCCGCGGTAGCCAACCCAGCTCTCTTGAGAAATTCACGTCGTGTAATTGCCATCGTCTATTCTCCTGGGTGCTACTGCGTCTGGAACGCCGGCGATTGCATGACGAGAGCAAAGACTCCGTGGAGCTTGGTGTTGCGTACGTCGTAGTCGTTCAAATCCAATGATGTCGTCGCGCCGTTGTCAGACAGATAGTCGATGAACTCATCGCGTTCTGCACTCGTGAACTGCCCGGTGAGGCCGAGCGCTTCGATTGTCGCATCTGCGATTGCGCCGGGGTCGGTCAGGTCTTTGTCGACCAGCTTCTCGGGCTTGAAGCGTCCGCTGTACCGCATGTCGGCGATGTCGCGAATGAACGTGTAGCGCGCCAGCAACGTCGAGCTGCTGATCCATGCTTCTTCCCAGTCCCAGCCGAACACGCTCGGTGGGTTGCCGATCGTCTGGCCCATGTTGAGCGTGTGGTCGAACAGCGTGAGATACTCGCCGCCGCGGTGGACCAGATCTTTCCCTTGCGGCTTCAGTTTGAGCATGCGCAGCGTGCCCACCACCAGATCGACAGGCCACTTGATCGATTTCTTCGTCGAAGCGCTAAACGGCTGGGCTTCCATCGTGGCGTAGAAGGCATCGTGATGAACGATTGCGCGAATGGCTTCCGCGATGTCCCACGTCGCGTCGAAGCTGGAGTCGGCGATGATTTCATCGACGGTGGTCTTGTCGGGCGCGGCGTAACAGAAGTACTCGAGCATTCGGTAAATCGTGCGTCGCGCCACTGTGTTCTGGCCGTCGGAATCGGTGTGCTGGAAAATGATCTCGGTGACTTCGTCTATTTCGTTCGCGCCTTCGCCGCCGACGGTGAACGATGCGCCCCCCGGCCCAAAGCCGTGCGCGTTGTCGAACAGGATCTTCGGGCCGCGTGCCGGAAAATCGATCATGTAGTCGTGCTGCGTTTCCAGAAGGAACGACTCTCCGATGTCTTCCACGCGCCAACCCGTAAACGCGCGGGCAATCTGAACGATGTCGTCTTGTATGTAGTTCGCGACGCCGTTGAGGTCGTGTGTTCCGAGGGTGAATAGCTCGCATAGCTCGCGCGCATAATTCTCGTTCGGAATGGCCTTGTTGTTCTGGACCGTATTGAGGAAGAACATCATCGCCGTGTCGGTGTTGATGCGTTTTACGTAGTCCTTGAAGTTCCCGAGCGCAGAGTCGTAGTGCCCTTGGATGTGGTTGGTAATGACCTCGGTCTCTTCGTCGAATATGGCGAGCGAGACAGAGAAATGGTCGTGGAAAAACATGACCGTCTTGTCTTGGAGCGGCGTCTTGCCCTTCGTCAGATGCTTCATCCACTTGTTGTGCGCGTCGTACGCGGAGTTGCCCTTGGCCTTGAGCGACTTGCGCTTGAGTCCCAGGATGTAATTGGCGGCGTCGGCTCGCGTTTGGCCCGGAAGATTCTTCGCGCGCTTCATGTCCTTGGCTGCCGGGCCGTACCCGGTGCGTCCAAGGATGTGTCGCACGTCCGCTTCCGTGATGACGGTGTTGAGATCGCCCATCAGTAGTCTCCTTCAACCTTCAAAAGGGTTGACGATAATTGAGTCAGCGAGCCGTATGCCACGCACACGCCACGCTGGGGCGAGATCGAGAGGCTGGGCCGCAAGTTGCCGTGTCGCACTTCCTTATCCGCCCGTATGCGTGCTCCGCAGTTGCTCGCATCGGTTTTCTTCTCCCTGCACGAACACGGCGAACTCGTTGCATGGGTAGTTGTCGGTACCCTGAACTCACCATCCCGAGCGCCGCTAGTCAATAGAAAACTTATTGACTGAAAAGCACGGCGCAGCGCGCTACCACTTTGGTCCTAGTCGCTCGATGTCGATGCGCGTGCGCAACCGAGGGTCGCGAGCGCAACAGCGGACGCCGTGTGGCCACTGTCGAGGATCCTCAATCGAGGCAGGGAATTTTACGACACCTACCCCCACATAGGGCGGCGCGTCATCGGTGCTCGCCGGCGATCGCCGGTGATCGTCATGTGTGGCGCTACACGCCCGACACGTTCACCCGAAAGGGGGTGATGACTCTCTAAGCTCCTGAAACGTCTAGCGATTCAACGTGTGGTTCAACGCCCGCGTGCGTAGCCGTGACCGATTGGCGCGGGTCCGTTCGCGCCGCGAGCGCTCCATTTCCGCCAAGCCTGCGAAAGTCCTTGTTCAGTGCCCCCCGGCGAGGCTAGTCCCGTTGATAGGAGAACACTCCGGAGGTCTTACTAACGTGCAGCGATTTCTTTCCAACGCTGCCCGCCGCATAGCTTTTGCTGTTTATCTGCTGGTGCTTTCGATACCGGGCACGGTTTTGGTCGCGCCGTCGTTCGCGCACGCCGGGTGTGCCAACGCACCGATAAACGATGGCGACTGTGACGGGCTACTCAACGATGGGTCCGATCCTTGTCCACTCGACACGCTCAACAGATGCGTGGGGACGGTCGCGACCTGTCGCCTAGCGCCGCCCGGCCTGCAGGAGTGCGATGCCGGTTCACCGTTGCGCATGAACATCGGCAACACCGGCGACAGGACGGACTGCAACGGAGACCTGTGGGTAGAAGACGACGGACCCGGCAAGAACAATACGGGCACGGTCACGGCTGCTCCGATCAGTAGTGCATTCAGCTGCACCAGCACCGACACCGAAACCGTCATTGCTTCCGAGAATTCGACCAACTCGACCGTAGCGCGCAGCTACGCCATCCCGAATGGGACCTATCTCGTAAACCTCTTATTTGCGGAAACGAATCCGGCCGAATGTGTGGTCGGCAACCGCACGGCAGACATCTCCGTCGAAGGAACGCTCCAATACGGCGGCCCGGGGGTGGGCGACGGCTTCGACCAGTACGCAGTCTCGCTCGCGCAGAACGGTGCCGGTGATGCTTGCGGCGGCCTGGTGGTGCGTAGCATCGCGAACGTCGTCATAACCGACGGTGCGCTCGATATCTCGATCGCCGAAGATAGCCCGGGTGTGGGCGACAAGAGCGCCGCGCTCAAGGCGGTTGAGGTGCTTGTACAGAGCTTGCCCTGTGGAACCGGCGACGACGATGATGGCGACGGTGTCTGCAACGGTATCGACAACTGCATCGATCTCTTCAACGCTGACCAATCCGATGCCGGTGACGGTGACGGTGTGGGCGACGCCTGCGACAATTGCGTATCGACGTCCAACCCTAGCCAGAGCGACGCTGATTTCGACGCGATCGGCGACGCCTGCGACTCCTGCCCGGAAGACGGCTGTAATGATTACGATTCGGATCTGCAGTGCGCGAACGACGGCTTCTCGTCGCCGCAAACCGGAGACGGCGACAATTGCCCCGATGTTTCCAACCCGAGCCAGGCGGACTTCGACAACGACGGCCTGGGCGACGCGTGTGACGCATGCCCCTCGCACGCCGGTGCGGCGGAAGACTCCTGTCTAGGCAACGGCGGTTGGCAGACTGCTGCACCCGCGACGATCTCGCGCCACGAGGTCGGTCTCGTGTCGGTCGACGGCATTGTCTATCTCGTTGGCGGCGCTGAGACGGCGGTGCTCGAATCGTACGACCCCGCAACCAACGTTTGGACGCAACTTGCGGCGACCCCGGTGCGCGTCGATCACGTCCATCCAGTGGTTGTAAAGAAAAAGATCTATGTGCTTGGTGGACTGACGAACTTCCCCGGCCCGTCATCGGATCAGAGCGTCGTCTTCGACACCGAGAATCCGGGCGCCGGCTGGCAGCCCGTGGCGACCATCCCCACTACTCGCGGTGCGGCCGGCTGTGCTGCTCACGGTGTAATGATCTATTGCGCAGGCGGCCTCTCGTCTACCGCCGGTGATACGGCGATCGACGTGATGGAGGCGTACAACACCGTTACCGACAAGTGGACGACCGGTTTCGCTCCGATGCCGCGCGTCCGTGATCACTTCCAGGCGACGGTCATCGGCGACAAATTCTACGCGATCAGCGGTCGTGACACGCTAAAGTCGAACACCTACACGGAAGTAGACATCTACGACATTCCGTCGAACACGTGGTCGCAAGGCGCCGACATTCCCGGAACGGGAACCGGCGGTCACGCTGCGGTCGTCTATCAGAATCGTATTCTCATCATCGGCGGCGAAGGCCTGCCGGGCCTCACGGTCTATGACGACGTGCGAGAGTACGACCCGGCGCGCGATACGTGGCGCGTGCTTGCGTCGATGCCGACGCAGCGTCACGGAATTGGGGCGGCCGTATCGAATCGCGCCGACGGTACTACCGATCGCATCTACGTCGTGGCCGGTGGCCCGAGCATCGGTGCGTCGAATACGGACGTTAACGAGTACCTTACCTACGACTTCATCACGGGTTGTACCTCGCACGCCGAGTGCGACGACGGCCTCTTCTGCAACGGAGCGGAGCAATGTGCGGCCGGTAACTGCAATCCGGCAAGCGATCCCTGCGGTGCCGGCGATATTTGCAGCGAAACGCTCGACCAGTGCGCCGAGTGCTTCGTCGATGCGGACTGCGACGACGCTGTGTTCTGTAACGGTGCCGAGGTCTGCTCCGGCGGAACCTGCGGTGCAGGTAGCGATCCTTGCGCTGCCGGCGAGAGCTGCAGCGAATCGCTCGATCAATGTGCCGAGTGCTTCGTAGACGCAGACTGCAGTGATGGTACGTTCTGCAATGGTGCGGAAACCTGCGACGCCGGAATCTGCTCCGCCGGCGGCGATCCGTGCCCGGGCATCAACTGCGACGAAAGCGCGGATGAGTGTCTGGAATGTTTCGTAGACGCAGACTGCGACGATGGCGCGTTCTGTAACGGCGCGGAAACCTGCAACGCGGGCGTTTGTGACTTGGCGAGCGATCCGTGCTCGCCGCAGGCCTGCGATGAAGGCGGCGATACGTGCGTGCCATGCACCAGCAATGGGCAGTGCGACGACGGACTCGCGTGCTCGGCCGATAGCTGCAACGTCGGTAACGGCGAATGCAGCTTCGACCTGTCTGCATGCGGCGACATTGATAACGACGGTTTGGATCTCAACGATCCGTGTCCGAGCGACCCGCGCAACACTTGTTTCGGTCCGGTGGCAACCGATGCAGCGACCGGGAACGTCATTCGCGTGAATGCGAATGTCTCTGCCGCCGAGTGTGCGGGAGACAAGATCGATTGCGCCGGCGACATGTGGCACGGCGACTTCGGCTACAACATCGCCGTCAAGGCGGCGACTTGCAATTTGGGCGGCGGCGGCGAGGCCTGTGTGCTCGCCGGTATTCCTGCGCTGTTCGGCTGTGAGGACGAAGAGACCGAAGATCTGTTTCAGTGCGAGCACTCAGATCTCAACCCTGACCCCGATCTGGCGTATACGTTCAACGTTCCGAACGGGCGCTACATCGTCAACCTGTTCTTCGGCAATACCTACGATGGGACGACGAACGTCGGCGAGCGCCTGTTCCACATCAACGTCGAGGGCCAGCTCGAGTACGAGAACTTCGACCAGGTGGCGGCGGCAGGTGGTAGTGGCATTGTCGTCGTACGATCGGTGCTGGCCGATGTGACCGACGGCAACGGACTCGAGATCGAGCTGACGAATCTGCCGACCAACAATCCTGCTATCAAGGCGATCGAGGTATTGCTCGAGGATTTGGCGCCGCCGACTACTACCACGACCTCAACCACGACAACGACGTCGACGACTACCACAACAACGACCACGACCACGACGTCGACGACCACTACGACATCGACTACGACCACCACTACGACGCTTCCGGATTGCTTCGGCGACATCGACTGCGCCGACGGTGTCTTCTGTAACGGGGTGGAACTGTGCGTTACCGGATTCTGTGTCAGCGGCATGGATCCGTGTCCGACCTCGACCTGCGATGAAGTAGGCGACGTGTGCACGGAATGCCTGGTTGCCGGCGATTGCCCGGACGATGCGGATATCTGCACCGATACCGATTGTGTGGCGGGAAGCTGTGTCTACCCGTTCGACGAGACGAACGATCCGAGTTGTGTGCCGACAACGACAACGACAACGACAACGACAACGACGTCAACGACGACCAGCACGACGACGTCAACGTCGACGACCACGACAACGTTGTTCGAGTTCATCGGATGTCCGCAGGCACCGTTGCTCGGCTGCCGTGAAGCGGGCTCGGCGCGCATCGATATCAAGGGTCAAGTCGGACAGCGCAATCGCTACCGCCTGCGGTGGCTCAGGGGCGCCGGCACATTGTTGGAACACTTCGGTGATCCGACGGCGAACACCGACTATGTGATCTGTACGTACGATTCCGAGGGCGGAACGTATTCCGTCGAGGCGTCGATGCCGGTACCGCCGGGCGGTCCGTGGCGGCTCAACGGCGGTACGAGCTATCGCTACGACGACGCGGTGCTCTCACATCTCGGAATAAAACGCATCGAACTGCGGCCCGGCCTCGAGCGCCGTGCGCGCATCTCGCTCAAGTCCAAGGGCGTGACCGTTCCGTTGCCGGTACCGTTTAGCCCGGCAAAGATGATGTCGCAGGATCCGAGTGTGGTCGTGCAGATCATCAACGACGTGGGCGAGTGCTGGACGACCGAGTTCGTGAGTTCCGACAACCGTCAGAACCGCGCGGACCGGTTCCGTGCGAAAGCGCGATAGAGGCTGCCGCGTTCCTGCAGACGTCGCGGGGAGAAGGACATGCATCCTTCTCCCCGCGTTTCGTTTGAGCCTACTAGCTTAGCTGTTGGCTTGGCCCGGGGGACAAGCCCAGTCGAGCGACTGTTCGAGGTGTTCGCGTAGTACGTGGGGGCCGAAGTGTCTGCCACCGAGTTCCGCATTCAACTTCGCCATACGATTGTAGGCCTCTCGGTCGGCGAGTAGCTCAAGTGCTTCGCTTGCAGCCTTGGCGACGATCTCCTCGGAGAGGCTCACGAACTCGCGGTCGTCGCGTTCATCGAGCAACTGATCGCCCAGCGATACGATTTCGAAGCCCTTCGGCCCGATATCTTCCTTGTAAACAGGATACTCGAACACGATGCCGGGAAGACCGGCGGCGAACGCTTCGATCAACTGATTGCCGAATCCTTCCCAACCCGTGGGATACACGACCATGTCGGCCATCGCGTAGACGTCGGGGAACAGCGCGAACAGACCGCGTTCTTCGTTGCGTATCGGGCGTACGAGATCACCGGCGTAGGCCCAGTTGATCTCGGTCTCGTCGAACAGCCTGTAGAGGTTGTCGCGATACAGATCGAAAGCACGCTCCGGTCGCCCGGCAAGGATCAAGTAGACTTTCGAATCTGCGGTGAACGTTCCACCGTCGGGTAACTCTCGGCCTTCGAGCTTGTCTCGTTGCGCGTTGAATTCAGCGACGATACGCGCGGCCAATTCGATCTGCTTGTTGGGTACGATGCGTGCGCCCACCATCAGTACGACGTCGTTCGGCTTTACATTGAACTTCGCGCGCAACGATGAGCGCAGACGCTTGCGATCGTCGGGGTCGAGCACGTCATCGAACTCGATCGTGTCATGAATAACGGTGGCTTCGATTCCGCGGGCCGCGAGAGCGGTCTGGTTACGCGTGTTGATCGTCCAGTGTGAGAGCGTCTCGAATTGCGGCGGGAAGGCCGTGTCCAGGAGTTCGGCTGCCAGCGGACAGGTTGGCGTGAACTTGTACGCCCCCTCGCTGAGGATGTCGTGATGGATCGCGACGCACGGAATCTTGGTGGTCTCGAGGAGGCGGCCCAAGGCCACCGTAGCTGCCGGATGGATCGGCAAGCAAAGAACGTTGTGAACGAACACCATGTCCGGTGAGAAATCGTCGAGCACGGCGCGGTAGGCGTTCGTGAGTTGAGCGACCGATGCGTTGAATGCATCGGTTAGTTCCGCCTCGCCGTCATAGTCGGTGATCGCAGCGCCGAACAGGTTGCGCATCATCGCCATCACTTCCGGCGTGTCGAACTCGAGCTCGGGAATCGGATACTCGGACCAATCGTACGCCGAGCTGATCGCGACGGTGTGGCCCATCGATTCCAGCATGTTGCGGCGCTTCATCATTTCGAGTGAAACGCCGTCGGTGCCGGCCGAGTCGTTGGGATCGTCGTTCTCAGCGAGTTTCGACGGATCGGCCGGTGCGCTTCGGAAATGCCAGATCAAAATCTTCACGTTTTCTCTCACCTCTTTAGACAGCTCGTGCGATTACACATGCGGAATCGAGCCGTGCACATATTCTCGCTCATCCAGCCTGACGGGGCCGGAGTTTCTGCGAAGAGTATATGGCGTACGCAGCAGCAAACGCTCGCTGGTGGGGGGGGAGGTCTCGTGCTGGTGCGCAGTGACGGGAAGGTGGGACCGGGCAACAGAAAACAGCCCCCGCCGGATACCGCGCGCGCAGGCGCGGGGTTCCGACGGAGGCCTCAGGGCGCGACGAGTGTCGCCTAGCGGGTGGCGACGATCGGGAAGACGATATGCGTCACGATGCGCGAATCATCAGACGTGAGGTCGGTTCCGTCGTCAGCCACGCGGCGTCGCTTGTAGTGCTGTACTGCATCCACCTCGGTGCCTAGCGCGCCGAGAGTGACTGAGCGTGCGATGACTCGTCCGTGAGCCTTCGCCTTCACGTGACCGACGAACGCTTCGACGCCGGCAGCGTTCGCGATGCGCGACGCCAGTACGTAGACCAGGCCGTTTGCCGGAATCTCGATCTCGCCGCCGCCCAGGTCCTGGCCCCACTCATCGTAGGCCGCAAATTTCGCCTGTGCCGGGCGCGAGCCGACGTTGGTGAAGACCAGCGCGGTATCGAGAACCGGTGCCTCCGGAGCAGGATCCGCAATGCGATCGGGAAGCGGGTCGGCTTCTTCGAACGCCCACGATACCGGTGCTCCAAAGGTCATGATGGCTGCCGTTAACAGGCTGAAAAATATAGCTTTATTCATTTTGGATCTCCTTTTACGAGGCACAGAGGGGAGAGCCCTGGGTGCCGATGCTCGGCGATATCTTTGGGAATATATTCCCAAATCATGATTCTGTTATAACCGGCCTTGGCTGGGTGCGTCAACCGTGTTCTGCGAGAAAATGTCGGGGGAGTCGGCGGTGAGCGGGTCCGACTCGGGGACTGTTGGGTTTGGAGGTGGTTAGGACAGGACCAGGCTTCGCTGGACTTGCCTCTCGTCCTCGCCGGCTCCGACTCAAGGACAGGCCAGGCGGGAGAGGGGTTTCTTTAGTGTCGCCGAGGTCAGGCTTTGGTGCATCTCGCCTAGCACGAGTTCGACGTCGGCGATGTTCCGCAGCAACTCCTTGTAGAAGATGTGCGCGTGCGGGACGTGGGTCGAAACGAACCACAGGCGATCGCCTTTGCGGTGGCCAACGGTTGCGCCTTTGAGCGACGCGCACAGTTTTCTCATCGAGTTGTCGCGCAATGCGGTATTCCAGGAAACAGTCTTGGTCGTTGTGCGAGCGGCGGGACTGCCCGGCTTCATCGAGTGGAATCGGTACGTGTAGTAGGCGCCGTAGTTCAGATACATAGCCTCGCCAGGCTGTTGGTGCTCTGCCAGCAAGCGGAGTACGTCCTGTCCTTGCTCATCCGGCCACGCGCGTGCGCTTGCAAGCTGTGCGCGCAACGGCGAGCTCAGCGTCAGTGTTGCGAGCACCCCGGCGATGAGTGCTGCGTCGACCAACCGTGGTTTCAACGCGCCTTCGTCCGTGCGTGATCGCAGGCAGTTGGCCACCACGTACGGCAGTGCCATCGCGATCAATCCATAGAGATAGTACGACGGTCGTCCGAACAGCGGATAGAGGCGCGCACTCGCGAATCCCGCCTGAACGACGAAGGGCACGAACAACATTAGGGCGACGCGATCGCGCGCGAGTACCGCGAGTGTAGGCAGTACGATGAAGTACGCGGCGACCGCAACGTGCCATCCGACGGCAACGAACCACGAGATGTCGAACCGCGCGCTGCCGACGACTGTTGCGACGGCCGTCAGGCTGTCGATGTAGTAATCGTTCCAGTAGTTGATCGTGCCCCCTGAGATCATCTGCGGCCGGAGGTAGGTCGCGTAGACGAGAACAAAGAGGACTCCGGGAGCCAGCAAAGGCCACAAGGAACTGCGCTGCTTACGGTCTGCCGCGAGCCACGCGAATGCGAGGATCGCGGGATAGACGAACACGAACGTCAGCGACGAAGCGGCGTACAAGCACAGTAGCGCTGTCAGAGCTGCGAGGGACTTACCGTTGGTTCTCTCGGCGTAGTGAATCGCCATCCACATCGACCAGACGGCGAGCGCCAGATCCATCGCGTACGGTTTGAACTCGCGCGCGTGGTAAACGAATCCAGGTCCGAACGCGACGAGCGCGGCCGCACACACACCGGCTCCTCGAGAACTCGTGCGGCTTACTAGCGCATACACGCCGGTGAGTGCGGCGACCGAGAACAGCAGGGGCCATACGCGAAACGCGATTGCTTCGTACCCGGCCAGTGCGACGCCCACGCGTCCGAGGAAAACCTCGGATGCCAGCAATATCTGGGTGTCGTGCGTGTCGATGGCGCCCATCGCGCGCCACGCCTCGTCGAGCGACAGAAACGGTTGCGGGTCGCTCGGCCAACGTAAGTAGACCGCTCCGATGATGGTTACACAAAGGAGCAAGTCCATGAACCGGCGATATAGAAGGTCCGCGTTCATCGATTGTCAGAGCGTACTGGTGTCGGAGTTGGTCGCAACGTACACAGGCGGAATTGTGACAGGCAAAGGCGCGGTAACCAACCCGCCCGTGAAAGTCGCACAATCGCGAAAACAAGCGCGCGCACGCGGGAGATCATCGTATGAAATTTGGAGTCGCATTCGCAACGAGAGGGCCTCTCGGCCAACCCGCCATGTTGGCGCATCTTGCCAAAACGGCCGAAGACACCGGCATTGAATCCATCTGGACCACCGAGCACGTTCTCGTGCCGGTTGGTTACAAGTCGGAGTATCCGTACGACCCCAGCGGTAAGATGACGAGCGCGGATAACGATCCGCATCCGGATCCATTGTTGCCGCTGGCATATGCGGCAGCCGTGACCACGAAGCTCAAGCTCGCAACGGGAGTCATGATTCTTCCGCAACGCCATCCGGCTTACGTCGCGAAGCAAATGGCAACGCTCGATGTGTTGTCGGAAGGACGCGCGATACTCGGTATCGGTGTGGGCTGGCTGCGCGAGGAATTCGAAGCCCTGGATGTTCCCTTCGACGAGCGCGCCGCACGAACGCGCGAGTCCGTTGCGGCGATTCGCCACCTTTGGAAAGAGGGAGACGAGCCCTTTGAAGGCAAGTACTACAAATGGGGTAGGGTGCAGTCGAATCCGAAGCCCGTGCAGCCGGGCGGTGTGCCCATCGTGATCGGAGGTCATACCGACATCTCTGCGAAGCGAGCGGCACGTTATGCCGACGGCTATTTCCCAGGTCGCGACGATACCGAAGGTCGGCTCAGCGAACTACTGGCGATCATGCGCGAAGAGTGCGATCGCCTTGGGCGCGACGCGAGTGAGATAGAAATAACGGCCCCGCTGCCCGGTTTCGATCCGGAGAGTCTGCACGCCGCTGCAGAGAAGGGAGTGTCGCGCTTCATGATCCCGCCGCCGGCGTTCGACAAGGACGGCATCACGAAGGGCTTCAACGAGTTCCACGATCTGGTGATCGCAAAGCTCTGAGTCGCCGATCCAGCGTGCAAGAAACTAGAAGGCCCGCACCATGATCGGTGCGGGCCTTCTGCGTTGTTGAACTGTATCGGCCGAACCCGATCTAGAGTGCTGCGTCGCCCGTCTCACCCGTACGGATACGAATGACGTCGGTGACTTCGGTTACGAAAATCTTGCCATCTCCGATTCGGCCGGTCTTTGCCGCGCCGGCGATCGCCTCTGTGACGGAGTCGACCTGGTCGTCTTTGACGATGATCTCGAGCTTCACTTTCGGTAGAAAGTCCACGACGTATTCAGCGCCGCGGTAGAGCTCGGTGTGCCCGCGCTGACGGCCGAACCCCTTTACCTCAGTTACGGTGATCCCCTGGACGCCAGCACCGCTGAGGGCTTCCTTCACCTCGTCAAGTTTGAAGGGTTTGATGACCGCTTCGACTTTCTTCATTTACTCGATCCTCCTAAAAAACTCGTGGCGGCAGCGTCGCTGCCCGACGCCCTCTCGCGCAGAGAGGGTATTAAGTGGGAACGCACCCGAACTGTAAAGCGTTCCCTCCGCTGCCTGCGTATTCTCCGACCGCGGCTCCGTGATAGCGGGGCGACGGTCGGACTCGCGCATCTGTGGCATCTATCTAGCAATGCTGGTGCCACTGTGCGGAGCCGCTGTCGGCGGGGTTTTCAGTGTCGAAACAGCAGCGAGATGCTAGATCCGGCGGCATTGCTCATAGCTTGGGCAGTTGACGGCTACGACGCCAGGCCGACGTCCTTGAGAATCTCATACGCCGAATTGATCTTGCGCATCCGTTCTTCCGCCAGGGTACGGAATTCTTCGCCGAGATGGGTGACTCGATCCGGGTGATTCTCTTTGGATAGGGAACGCCAGGCCGCCTTGATGTCGTCCGGGCTTGCGCCGCGTCGCAGGCCCAACGTGGCCAGTGCCTCATCGACCTGGCTGGCAGCCGGCTGGCCACCGGGCATGCCGCCGGCACCGCTGGTTCCGAATCCGCCGATGAAGGCTTCCAACCCGAGGTATCGGGCGATGCGCTCGACATACTCGCGCTCTGCCTCAGTGACTCTGCCGTCGGCGTTCGCCACACGTGCCAGTACTTGAAGGACGATGACGCGTTCCTGCAGCATGTAGTTGCTGCGGATTTCCGCGCAGATTTGCTCGATATCGGCCGTGCTCTTGCGGCTCTCCTTGATGAGATCGCGGATCCACAGCAACTGTTCGTCCTTGTAGCCGAGATCGCTCTGGAAGAATTGGCGGATCGCAGTGACTTCGCGCCGATCCAAGTCGCCGTCGATTTCCGCGAGCCGCACCAGCAGGACGACCAGTTTCTCAACGAAGGCACGATGCCGCTCGCCGCGTGTCTGCGTGTAATGGAGAACCGCGTTACGCCGAATCCACCAGGTGGCGGCGACGCCAAGAACGACGACGATGAGGACGAGACCGAGAAAGACTCGCAGAACACCTACCAGGAGCGGCATTCCGCCCAGGATGAGAACCAGTAGAACGACCCAGAGGCAGCCGAGATTCGTCCTGTAAGGCATGAGCGGCTCGCGGGGCCTGTCGTGGTCGGGGTGAGAGGATTTGAACCTCCGGCCCCTGCGTCCCGAACGCAGTGCTCTACCAGGCTGAGCTACACCCCGTCGACAGGTCCGGGGCGATATACACCGCGCCGTGAGCGAGAGCCAATCGAATGACTGTGAATGACTACGAATGACTTGCGAGCGTCTTGCGAATGCCTTGGATCGCCTGTTTCAACGAGGAATGGATCTCGGGCCACCCGGTCGAGGCGGGATTCGTCAGCGGGTGCGGGCCAGGCGGCCGGTTCTGCTAGGCGGGCGAGCGCAGCGCGGCGATCGTATCGCGATAACTCTCGGCCCCGAATATTGCCGAGCCGGCTACGATCACGTCGGCGCCGGCATCGATCACGCGTGCGACGTTCGAGGGTTTGATGCCGCCGTCCACCTCGAGCAGGCAGTCCGAACCGTAGCGCTCGCGAAGCTCGGCCAGGGCACTGAGCTTCGGTAGCGCTTCTTCCATGAAACCTTGACCGCCGAATCCTGGATTCACACTCATCACGAGGATCATGGCGGCTTCTGAAATAAGCGGCGAAACGGTCTCGATCGCAGTGGCTGGATTGATCGCCACCGCGGGCTTGGCGCCCAACGCGCGAATCTTGGCGAACGCCGCCGGCAGATCGTCGACCACCTCTTGGTGGATGGTCAGATAGTCCGCGCCGGCTTCGATGAACTGCGCCGCGTAGTCCATCGGGTTTTCGATCATCAGGTGGACATCGAGCGGTAGTTTGGTGGCGTGGTCCACGGCATCGACTACGCAGGGGCCGATCGTCAGATTGGGCACGAAATGGCCATCCATGACGTCGACGTGGATCCAGTCGGCACCGGCCTCGTCTACGGCCTTCACCTCCTCAGCGAGGCGGCCGAAATCGGCGGAGAGAATCGAAGGAGCAATTTTCGTTTGCGACGCCATCGTTGCGACGAATGCTAGGCCCGTCTGAGTGCCGCAGCAAAGAATCCCTGCATGCCGTGGCGGTGTGGCAACGTCCGCATACGCCCTTCACCGTCGAGTAGTCCCTCGAACTCGGGCCCACGAGGAGACGTATCGGCGGTGAACTCGGCGTGTCGTGCTAAGAACGCATCGACGATCTCTTCGTTTTCTTCGCGCAGCATCGTGCAGGTCGAGTAGACCAGGCGTCCGCCGGTGCGGACCTTGGACGCCGCAGCTTCCAGAATTTCGGTTTGACGCGCCGCCAGGTCGCTCACGTCTTCGGGCGAGCGCCGCCACCGGATCTCCGGATGTTCGCTGAGCGTGCCCAGTCCCGAGCACGGTGCATCGACAAGCACCGCATCGAAGCCTGTGTCCGACTCCAACTCCTGTACCGGCTTCGCATGAAAGTCGACGCGATCGTCGACCCCGCAAGTCGCGAGGAATCGTGTGACGCGGCGCTTGGCGTTGCGCCCGGGGTCGCAGGCAGTGACGCGACCTTCTTCGCCCACGAGTGCCGCGATGTATGCGGTCTTACCGCCCGGTGCAGCGCAAGCGTCCAGAATGTGTTCACCCGGTTGTGGATCGAGAAACTGCACGACCAATTGCGATGCTTCGCTCTGCGGAATGGCAATGCCGGGAACGCGCACCGGTTTTGCCGCGAGAATGCCATCGGGAGCGCGCTCGCAGGCGGAGACATCGGTGGCGCGCTCGGAGAGTGCAGCGATCGCTTCGTCCCGATCGACGAGTGCCCGCAGCACCGTCGGTAATGCGACGTTGTCCTTCTCCATCAACGCGATCGTGTCAGCCTCGCCGAGTTCCGCGATCCAGCGCTCGATCAGCCATTCGGGGTGCGAGTAGTCGATGGCCAATCGCTCGATGTGGCCGGACGGCGGGTTGGCGAGTCCTTCTCTGGAACAGCGTCGTAGGATGGCGTTGATGAATCCGGCAGCGCGAGGGGCTTCGCGTTTGGCGAGTTCCACGGTGGCATGTACCGCGGCATGGCTAGGCACGCGCTCGAGGAACGCGAGTTGAAACACACCCAGGCGTAGCAGCGCCATGACTTCCGGTGCGAGCTTGGCGATATCTCTTTCGCTGTACGCGGCGACGGTGTAGTCGAGCGTGCGCTCGCGTGCGAGACAGCCGTACACGAGCTGTGTGGCGAGTCCGCGGTCAAGCCCGAACAACGCGGACGCGTCCAGGTGACTCGACAGCACGGCATCCGAAAACGCTTCTTTCGTGCCGATCTCGACGAGCGCCGAGAGAGCGACGGCTCGTGGATCAGCGCTTGGCATCAAGCACTCGTGGAAGCGGGTCGGGGCGGCCTCGTAAGTAGTCGGCCGCCGGCATCGCTTTCTTTCCCTCGGGTTGGACGCGTGTGATTCGTACGACGTGATCGGCGCAGGCGACGTGAAGTTCGTCGCGGCTCGACGCGAGTAGGGTGCCGGCGGGTTGCTCGGCAACACGGTCGGTCGGTTGTGCGTCGAGTATCTTCAAGCGGGTCTCTCCGTCGAACGTGAACGCGCCGGGTCGTGGACGGAACCCGCGAACGTGCCAGTCGATTTCGCGCGCTGGACGGTTCCAGTCTATTCGCGCCTCGTCGTTGCGTAGCGGCGGCGCAAACGTCGCAGCGCCGTGATCCTGTTGCGTGAACTGAGCCTTGTCGTCGGCGATCAGGTCGACGGCTTCGACCAACAGGCGAGCCGCCGTCTCGGCCAATGCGTCGTGAAGCGACGCGGCGTCGGTGTCGGCGTCGATCGCGACACCGTCTTCGATCAGCATGTCGCCGGCGTCCATTTCTTCGCCGATGCGCATGATTGTTACGCCGGTGGCGTCGTAGCCTTCCAGAATCGCACGTTGGATCGGTGCCGCTCCGCGAAGCTTGGGCAGCAATGATGCGTGCGCGTTGATGCATCCGAGCGTGGGGGTGTCGATCAATGCGTTCGGCAGCATGCGCCCGTATGCAACGACGACGGCCAGATCGGGTGCCAGCGTGCGCATGCTCGAGAGAAACTCCGGATCCTTCGCGCTTGTGGGTTGGAAGACCTGTATGCCGTGTTCGGTGGCCAACTGCTTGACCGCCGATGGACGGAGTTTCATGCCGCGCCCCGACGGCTTGTCGGGTTGCGTGACGACCGCACGAACGCGATGCCGTGTCGCCAGCAAGGCCTCCAGGCACACGCGCGCAAACACAGGTGTGCCCATGAATACGATGTCGAGTGTGCGTGGTGCCGAGCTCGAGGCTTCAGATTTTGGGGGCACCGCCGCCCTGTCCTCCGCCGGAGTCCTGTTTCCTGAGGCGTTTGCGGTACATGTCGCGTTTCAGCCGCGAGATATGGTCGACCAACAGCAGACCTTCGAGGTGATCGATTTCATGCTGGATGCATACCGCATCGATGTCTTCGAATTCCAACTCGACTTGTTGTTGGTCGACGGTCCATCCTTTCACGAGAATCTTGCGCGGACGCGTGATCTCGGCCGTGAAGTTCACGACGCTCAGGCAGCCTTCTTCGATGGTGATCTCGCCCGATGCTTCGGTCACTTCGGGATTGATGATCTTGACGAGCTTGCGGCCGCGATTCTCTGTGTCCGTATCTACGACGATCGCGCGTTCGAGGATGCCGACTTGCGGAGCCGCCAGTCCGATCCCGTTCGCGGTGTACATGGTATCGACCATGTTATTGAGCATGCCCGCGATCCGTCCATCGATTTGTTTTACTTCGGCAGCGTGCTTCTTGAGCACCGGATCGGGGAATTTCTTGATCTCGAGAATGGACACCGCTGCCAGTCAACTAAAAAAGGGCACTCGCTGCAAGGCTCAGAGCATGTCTACAGCGTCGATATCGACGAGTAGGCGGATTCCGGCACGCCTCGCGTCGTCTGCAAGCTGATCGCGGCACTGCGCAGCCGCGTGGCGCGCCAGTTGCGCATCGGCCGAGCGAAGCTGGATTTGGTAGCGATAGCGGTTCTTGACCCGCTCGATCGGGGCGGGAGCGGGCCCACGAACGATCAGCGCGCCGTCGGTCTTGCGAGCCAGCGCATCGAGCTTCTTGACCGCGGCCGTGGCGAGGCGTCGCACCAAGTCTTCGTCGAGTCCTTCGACGCGCAACATCGACATCCTCGTATACGGCGGGTAGCCGAGATCCTCGCGTTCGAGGATCTCTTGTTGGGCGAACGCCTCGAAGTCGTGGTGCGCCGCTGCGGCGACTGCAAAGTGATCGGGCTGATAGGTTTGCACGATCACGCGTCCTCGGTCCTCACCGCGGCCCGCACGTCCCGCAACCTGCGTGAGCAATTGAAAGGTACGCTCAGCGGCGCGGAAGTCGGGAACCGCCAGCGCGAGATCCGCCTGAATCACGCCCACCAACGTGACGCCGGGGGCGTCGTGACCTTTGGTGATCATTTGCGTTCCGATCAGTACATCGATGGCGCCTGCGCGCCACGCCGACATGATGCGCCCGGTCTCGCCCTTGCGTCCGGCAGTATCGCGATCGAGACGGCCGATGATTGCCTCCGGTAGCAACTGGCGGACCTTGGCTTCGAGACGTTGGGTGCCGAGGCCCTGTGCGGTCAGGGCGTCGGCGCCGCATTCGGTGCAGGTCTCCGGGATCTTGCGAGTGGCGTCGCAGTGGTGACACTGAAGACGCTTGTTGTCGCGGTGCAACGTCATGCCGACGCTACAAGCGTTGCAGCTCGCGCTCACGCCGCACTCGTAACACATGAGCGATGACGCGAATCCACGGCGGTTCAGAAACAACAACGTCTGGCCCTTGCGCTGCCAGTTCGCAATCATCTGTTCTTCGAGATGCTCGGAGAATCCTCCGCGCGCGACAAGATCGCGCCCACGCAGATCGACGACTTCAACAGTGGGCAATTGTCGCGCGGTGACGCGCTCGGGCAAGATCAAATGCTTATAACGCCCGGTGGTTGCGTTGCGCCAGCTCTCGACCGACGGCGTGGCCGAGCCGAGCACGATCGGGCAACCGGCGTCGCGGGCACGCATGATCGCCACGTCGCGACCGTGATAACGTACTCGGTCGTCCTGTTTGTAGGCACCGTCGTGTTCTTCATCGACGATGATGACCTGCAGATTCGTCAGCGGTGCGAGCACCGCTGAGCGAGCACCGACCGCGATCTGCGCCTCATTGCGGCAGATGCGACGCCACTGATCCCAACGCTCGCCTGCGCTCAGCTCGCTATGCAGGACGGCGACCGTCGGTCCGAAACGCGCGACCAGACGTGCCACGACCTGATGGGTCAGCGAAATCTCCGGGACGAGTACGAGCGCACTGCCTCCACGGTCAATGACTTCTCGAATGATGCGTAGATAGACTTCGGTTTTGCCGCTAGCCGTGACTCCTTGGAGTAAGAACGTATCGAAGCTACCGAGCGATCCAGTCACAGCATCGATCGCGCTCGACTGTGCGTCGCTGAGAACGATGGGTCTGTCTTCCTCGCGCTCGAAATGTAGGCCGCGATAGACTTCACTCTGCGTGCGTTTGACGAGTCCGGCTGCCTCGAGTGCTGCAATCTGAGGTGTGCTGCTCGAGAACAGCTCAGTGATCTCCGACGTCGATGCGGTGCGCGCGGGCTGTCCGAGCAAGTACTCGAACACTTGGCGCCGCTTCGGAGATCGCGAGAACAATGCATCGATCTCATCGGCGTCGGGAATCTTGATGATTTCGACGATGGTCTCGAGCTTGGCTCGCACCGAGGGTTGCTCGAGTTCATGCGCAATGGAGATCGTGCCGCGTTTGGCCAGCGTGGTGAGCGTGCTGTCGGGCTTGAAGCTGAGCGCGCGCGTGAGCTTCTGGATGTCGGCTGCGCCGCCCATCTCTTCGAGCGTACGCACGATCTCGCTATCGCGCTCGCTTCGTACCAACGTTGCATCGACGAGGCGCGCGACCTTCTTCGTAGAAGCCGTCAGTCCGCGACCAACGGCTAGAGACAGCACGTCGGCCAGCGGCGCCGCGTAGTACGAAGCCATCCAACGCGCCAACGAGAGGAGTTCGGCGGTGACGACCGGTTCATCGTCGAGGATGTCGCCGATGTCGCGAATCTCGAAATCCATTGGCGCATCGGTGCCGACTTCCGTGACGATGCCCGTCACTTGGCGCCGTCCCACCGGTACGACGACACGCATGCCGGTCTCGAGTGAATCCCGATGGCCGTCGGGAATCCGATACGTCAGTGCATCGAGCCGGGCGATTCCGGGGATGGGCGTGACGGTGGCGTATTCCTTAGCGGTATTCATTGGCAAGTCGTGCGGTTCGTCGTGCGGCGTCGTCTGCTCCCATCGCTCGGGGCGCGTCGGGGCGCGTCGAGATTGACTGGGCGCAGTGCAGCGGGAGATTACACGCGGAGTGTTGACGGGAGAAGGGCGGCAGCGCGATTGTCCGGTCATGCCGCTTCAAACCCGACGCTTTCGCAACAAACCTGTCGCCTTTTGGTGCATAGGAGCCGATTCCATCGATGTCGCGGTCATTCGCAACACGGTGGGAGAGCCGATGCTCGAGGCCTGTGCAGGCCTTGAAACTCGCGCGGTCGCCGGCACTGCGCCCCCGCACGGTGCCGGTCTCTTCGAACTCTCCGGACTCATGCCCGCCGCCGCTACCCTGCATGTAGCCGCACTGGGGTCTTCGCTGTGCCGCCTCGTCGATCCTTCCGAGATCGCCGAGCCCTGCGGCTCCGGGCTGCTTCGGGTTGCGGCAGCGAATGACGAATCGCTGGTCTGCGATGCCGATCAGGCGGCCGCCACTCAGGTCGCGTTGAGTTTCGATGCGCTCGGTCTTCGTTTGCTGGCGCTCGATTGCGCTCCTTGCGCCGAACTGAGCCTGGCCGCGTTCCTGGGCGAACAACGCCGAACCTGCGACTCCGACGTCGAATTGCCCGGTAGCAACGCGCGCACCGAGTTGCGCGGCGGTGGCGCGCGTGACGCGCTACATCGCAGCGAGGGCCAAATGGACCCGCTCGCCGCAGTGTCGGTGTCTCCCGACTACGAAGACGTTGCGGTCGCGATGGGGGCTCGCCTGGTCGTTCCTGTCGGGTTGGCACTTGCGCACTTGGGATGGCTTGGCGATGTCTGAGGTCGAGCTTCTCTCGCTGGTGCGTCATCGGCAAAGACGCGCAGGCGTGGTTGCCGCCTTGGCTGTACTGGTCGTTCTGGCTGCATGCGCCGGCATTGCCGTCGTGCAATATCGTAGTGGAGCGCCGCTTTTCGCCTTGCCGGGCACCCGTTCGATCTCCGCGCCAGGCGCGCCGTCGTCGGCCGGCGCGCCTCCCCGTTCTCCCGATCTGGGCATGGCGCCCCGGACCAGCCACGAGCCCACCCGGACTTCGACATCCGCGCGCGAACGTCGCGATGTGCGCGGTGCCGGTCAACCGATCGAGCGTTGGCTCGCAGCGTTGGCGCACGAGGCGGACGTCGGTCTGGTGTTGGCCCCCGGCGTCGCCGGTAGCGTGGTGACTGCCGACTTCTCCGACGGCACGCACTGGCGTCGCCGTCTGGCGGCGGTTGCGCGCGCCCACGCGCTCGACGTGCGCGAAGAGGACGGATTGCTCGAGATTGCGCCCAGTGTCGCGGCCGTCGCGGCGGTTGACGAACGCTCGCCGAGTTCGATTCCCATGGGCGCGCTGCCCGAGCCGCGTCGCGTGACCGAGCTCCTACGGCTGAGCAACGCGCGCGCAGCCGATCTGGTACGCGCTCTCGATGGACCGCTGCGCGCGTCGGGTGTGACCGCAGGGTTCGATGTCTCGACAAATGCGCTGGTTTTCGCAGGGCCCGAGCGCGAGACCCGCGACGCCGTCGCACTGGCCAAGGACCTCGACATTCCACGACGCCGTTTCTTGCTCGAGGCCCACATCATCGAGTTGTCGCGCTCGGCGCGTCAGGAAATGGGCGTTCAGTGGACGCTGGAATCTGCCAATCTGGGCGCAATCGTGGATTTGCCGGCGGCCGATAGCGACGGTGAAGGCGCCGGCATCGTGGTCGCGACGTCGGGTTCACATACGCTGCGCGCACGGCTCAGTGCGCTGGAATCGCAGGGAAGGGTGCGGGTGATCTCGCGTCCCCGAATCGTCGTCGTCGAGGGCAAGCCGGCATCTATAGAAGCGGTACGGATTCTGCGCGTTCGCCTGCCCGATCGCGGGTCGGTCGTTGCCGACGCCGACGCATCCGTATCGGTCGGCAGCGCACGCGCTTTTGAAGAGATCCCGGTGGGGGTCCGTCTGGAGGTCGAACCAGCGCTTCAGGGCGAAGGCAACGTCGTGCTGCGCATTATCGCGAAATCGAGCACGCTCGGCCCGCCGCAGCCGCCCGACGGCATTCCCGAGGAGCTCAGTCGGCGCGTCGAAGCCGATGTGGTGGTCGCCGACGGCCATACGGCCGTGCTCGGCGGTCTGTTGCGAGAGGGGAGTTCGCACTCCGGCACCGGTGTGCCGGTGTTGCGCTCCATCCCGCTGCTTGGCGTGCTCTTCGGAAAGCGGCGCCACGAGCGCGACGTCGAGGAGCTCATCGTGTTGGTCACCCCCCGGTTGATCTCCTGACGTCGTTTTTCGCACTTTTCGGCTGCAATAATTGGCGAGATTGCCACGGTGGGCGATGCCGCCGCGGATTCCATCGATGCCCACCTGTGGTACGTTGACCCGATGCTTCGTTTTTTGACTGCCGGTGAGTCGCACGGCCCCGGTCTTACGGTGATTCTAGAAGGTCTGCCGGCGGGTTGGCCGGTAGACGTTGATTGGATCAACGCGCAGCTGGCGCGCCGTCAGCAGGGGTATGGCCGTGGCGGCCGCATGAAGATCGAGAAGGACGAAGTCCGTATCACTTCAGGCGTGCGCTGGGGGACGACTCTGGGATCGCCGGTCACGCTGAACATCGAGAATCGTGACTGGAAGAACTGGACCAAGAAGATGTCGATCGATCCGGCCGATCGCGACGAGTCGATCATCGTCACGCGGCCGCGACCGGGGCACGCCGACCTCGTCGGGGTTCAGAAGTACGATCACTACGACATCAGGAACGTTCTGGAGCGCGCATCCGCCCGCGAGACCACCTCGCGAGTAGCGGTCGGCGGCTTGGCGCGGCAGATTCTCGAACAGTTCGGAATCAAGGTGATGGGCTACGTATCGGAGATCGGCAACATCGTGGCCGATCATTCGGGAATGACGCCGGAGCAGGTTTTCGACGCTGCCGAGAAGTCGGAAGTGCGTATGGGCGACGCCGATGCCAGCAAGCGCGTGATCGCGCTGGTGGACGAGTGCAAGAAGACCGGCGATACGCTCGGAGGGATTACCGAGGTCTGTGTCACCGGTCTTCCGCCGGGTATTGGAAGTTACGTGCACTACGATCGCAAGGTCGATGCCCGCTTGGCTGGTGCACTGCTTTCGGTGCAGGCCACGAAGGGCGTAGAGATCGGTGCCGGCTTCGGTACGGCACGCGTGCGAGGTTCTGAGATTCACGATGAGATCGTTCGTGGCCAATCGGGGCTGACTCGGTCGAGCAATAACTACGGCGGAACAGAAGGCGGTATGACCACCGGCGAGCCGCTCGTCGTGCGCACCGCGTTCAAGCCCATTTCTACATTGATGAAACCGCTTCGCTCGGTGGATCTGGCGACCGGCGAGGAATCGAAAGCGACCATCGAACGCTCCGACGTCATGGCGATCCCTGCGGCGGCCGTCATCTGTGAAGCAGTCGTCGCGTTCGAACTGGCGGCTATGTTCCTCGACAAATTCGGTGGCGATTCGTTGACCGAAGTAACGCGTAACTACGAAGGCTATCTCGCGCAGGTGCGTGAACGGCTTGCTGCGACGGAATGACCCATGTCGTTCTCACCGGCTTCATGGGCGTCGGGAAGACGGCCGTAGGTAGACGCCTCGCGCGCCGGCTCGGTAGACCGTTCATCGATACCGACCAGCTCATCGAAGAGGCGGCCGGCAAGCCGATCTCGAAGATTTTCGATGAAGACGGTGAAGATTATTTCCGCGATCTCGAACGTCGTATTATCGCCGAGCTCGAGCCCGACACACCGGCGGTGATTTCGACTGGAGGCGGTACGTTCGCCAACGCCACGAACCGCAAGCGCCTCGAAGAACTCGGCGTGACCGTTTGTCTGATGACCAAGTTGGAAACAATTCTGGAGCGAGTTCAGCGCAACGACCGGCGCCCGTTAGCGCAGGGACCGGAGGGGCGTAAACGCCTCGAACGATTGCTGAAAGAACGTATGCCGTCTTACAGGAAAGCCGATGTGCTGATCGAGACGGACTCGCTGAGCATCGACCAATCCATGCAGCGCGTACTCAACATGATCGAGCCTCGACTCAAACAAGGCGAACTCGGTGAACAGGCCGGGCAAACTGGGCAAGCCGGGCAAGCCGACCACGCCGGAGACGACGAGGAATGAGCGAAACGGCGACAACCGTCCGTGTGAATTTGGGAGAACGCTCCTACGACGTCCACGTCGGTCCCGGCATTCTCGACGATGTCGGCGCGCATGTGCACGAGCTCGACCGCAGTTCGGCAATCGGTAAGGTCTTCATGATCGGTAATCCAACCGTAGATGCGCTCTACGGCGACCGCGTACGCCGATCGATTGCTGATGCTGTTGGCGCGGCGCCGATCGACATCCAGATTCCGGATGGTGAGCAGTACAAGAATTTCGAGACGCTGACATCGATTTACGACCGCGTTCTCGCAGAGGGGGCTGACCGCGGCGCGGTTCTCGTTGCACTCGGCGGCGGTGTAGTTGGCGATGTCGTTGGATTCGCGGCGGCTACGATACTGCGCGGCGTGCGCTTCGTGCAGATTCCGACCACGCTGCTTGCGCAGGTCGATTCGAGTGTGGGGGGAAAGACGGCGGTGAATCACAGCGCCGGCAAGAACCTGATCGGTGCGTTTCATCAGCCGGCGGTAGTGGTGTCGGATCCCGATACGTTCACGACGCTGCCCGATCGTGAATATCGCGCCGGACTCGCCGAGGTCGTAAAATACGGAGTCATTCTCGACGAGAAATTGTTCGATCTTATCGAGGAGCGAGGCGACGAGGTGTCTGCACGAGCGCCGCAACTACTTACCGAGCTCGTTGCCCGTAGCGTTGCCATCAAGGCGGACGTCGTGGAGCGTGACGAGAAGGAAGGCGGTCTGCGTGCGGTGTTGAACTTCGGCCACACCGTCGGGCACGCCGTCGAGAAAGTAACCGGTTACTCGCGCTTCCTGCACGGAGAGGCTGTGGCGCTCGGAATGGTTGCTGCAGCGCGACTGTCCGTAAAGATCGGCGCCTGTTCCTCCGACGTGCCGCAACGTCTCGAGGCGTTGCTCACCAAGCTCGGCCTCGATACGGAGATTCCTTCAGACATCGATCGTGCGGCGATTGAGCATGCCGTCGGGTTCGACA
This sequence comes from Deltaproteobacteria bacterium, assembly GCA_029262375.1. GTDB lineage: Bacteria > Desulfobacterota > Binatia > UBA1149 > SPBQ01 > JAJCZM01. Next base: position 37,815 of record JAJCZM010000008.1, on the reverse strand, counting down.
AGAAAGTACGGGGCGATCTCGTTACGTTCATTGTTTGCGATTCCATGGGGGCGTGCTCGCGAAAGCCGCTCCGAGCCGCGGATATTCGTCCCGCCCTCTGAACAGGAGAAGCAGTCGTGTCAGCCAACAAAAAGAAGAGATCGATTCTGGTCCTGCATGGTCCGAATCTGAATCTGCTCGGTATGCGCGAGCCTGAGACGTACGGCACGGAAACGCTCGCCGACATCGACGAGATGCTCGGCCGGCTTGCCGTCGATCTCGGCGTCGATCTCGTCGCCGAGCAGTCGAACAACGAAGGCGACATCGTTTCGGCCATTCAATCGGCGCGTGACAAGTACGATGGAATCTTGATCAATCCTGCTGCCTACACGCATACCAGCATCGCGATTCGCGATGCCCTGATTGCCGTCGGCGTTCCCGTCGTGGAAGTGCATTTGTCGAACATCCACAAGCGCGAGGAATTCCGGAAACGCTCGCTGGTCGCCGATATCGCCGTCGGGCAAGTAACAGGATTCGGATCGACCAGCTACGAACTCGGGCTACGCGCGTTGGCGGGTGAGCTGCTTCGTAGCTGAAGCCTGCGCAGGCAATCGATTGCCGCGTAATCACTGAATGTCTCGAACTCACTCGACCGCCCAATTGCGAGAAACGCTCGAGGGCGAGCTGTCGCGCGTTGCAGATCTGCGGTGGAAGCTGCAGGGCCTGGGCGACGGATCGGCGGCGCATGTGTTCGGCGGTTTGGTCGGGTCGCTCGAGCGCCCGGTACTGGTCGTCGCGTCTACGCAGACGCGCGCTGAGTCGTTCGCCATCGAACTGCAAACGGTGCTCGGTGAGCGGCCCGGCGACGACTATCTGCGTCGCCGAGTTCACGTGTTTCCGGCTCGCGAGGCTCCGCCGCTCGAGATGATCTCGCCGCCGCTCGAAATCGAAGCCGGGCGCTCGGCGGCGTTGTTCCAGCTCGCGCAGATGAAATCGCCGATCGTGATCGCGTCGGTAGCGGCGCTGATGCAGCGCACCGAAGCGCCGAAGGATCTGCTCTCGGCGTCGCTCTACCTGGCGACCGACGACGAGCTGGAGTTGGAAGTGTTCGTGCCGAGCATGGTCGATCTCGGCTACCGTCGGGTCGGCTTGGTGGAGGAGCCCGGTGAGATCGCAGCACGCGGCGGCATCATCGACATCTGGCCGGCGGGCAGCGACTATCCGTGTCGGATCGAGCTCTACGGAGACGTAATCGACTCGCTCCGAGCCTTCGATCCCGCCGATCAGCGCTCGTTCGACACGACGTCTCAAGTCGCAATCATGCCTGCCGGCTCCTGCGCCACCGATGTGCTGGGGAGTCTTGCGGTCCGCGACAGGGTGCACGAACGCTGTAGCGATCTCTTGCTTGCAGCGAGTGAGCGCCGTGAGCTCGCCGCAAGTTTGGCATCGGGAATACGATTCCCCGGTGTCGAGCTGCTCGCCTGCTACGTTCGCGAGAGGCAAGCGTGGATCGGCGAGTTCGTGCCGGAGTCCGCGCTCATCACGTTGCTCGATCCGTCATCGGTAGATGCTGCGCTGGAAGACTTCCTCTCGGACGTGAGCGACGCGAAGCAAGCCGCTACCGACGCGGGAACGTTCTTTCCGGAACCCGAACTGCTTTATGCAGAGAAGGACGACGCGCGCGGACTCTTCCAGCGGCGACCGCTGGTCGAGTTGGATCTCACCGAAGCGATGGAGTCGGGCGGCAGCGAAGGCGATCGAGTCTGGCGCATCGATACGCGTACGAATGAATCGATCAGCGCCGCGCGCGCACGTGTGAAAGCCAAACGTGGCGACGGTCGCTTCCAACCGATGGCGGAAGAGCTGTCGAAGTTGGCCTCCGGCGCGCGCGTCATCGTGATGGCCGGCGACTCCACGCAACTCGAGCGGCTGCGTCACCTGCTGGAACTCGCCGGCGTCGGCCGGGTCGCCAAAGCAGCGAGCTACCGCGAGGCCGTAGAAGCGGACCCGCGTACCCTGTGGCTCGTCAACGGCCATCTCGAGCGTGGATTCAGATTGCCGGCCGACGGCCTTGCGGTCGTCACCGATGAAGAGATTTTCGGCCAGCGACGTCGGCCGACACGCCGGCGCCGCTCGGCGAAAGCCGGTGGTTTGACTGCGTTGGCGGAGATCGAACCCGGCGACTACATGGTGCATGTCGATCACGGGATCGGCGTGTATCGCGGCCTGAAGCATCTCGTGGCGGGCGGTACCGAAGGCGACTTCATCTTCATCGAGTACGCCGGCGGCGATCGATACTACCTACCGGTAGACCGCATCAACCTCGTCGAGAAATACACCGGTGCGAGTGGGAAGCCTCAACTGGCGAAGCTCGGCGGTGCGACCTGGGCTCGGGCGAAGAAGCGCGCCAAGGAGTCGATTCTCATCATGGCGCGCGAGCTGTTGGACGTTGAGGCGTACCGCGCCGTGCACGACCGCGATCGCTTCATCGAAGCCGACGGTGATTTTGAGGAGTTCGAAGCGCACTTTCCGTTCGAAGAGACCGACGGCCAGAAGAAAGCGATCGCAGATATCGTCGGCGATCTCACGAGCCGCAAGCCGATGGATCGCGTTGTTTGCGGCGATGTCGGCTACGGAAAGACCGAAGTGGCCATGCGCGCGGCCTATCTGACCGTCATGGGCGGTCGGCAGGTAGCGGTGCTGGTGCCCACGACGGTGCTCGCACGGCAACATCACGATTCTTTGATCGAACGCTTCGAGAATCATCCGGTGAAGATCGGAATGCTGTCTCGTTTCCATTCGAGAGAGCGCAACCTCGAAGTCATTGCCTCGTTGGAGTCGGGCACGCTCGACATCGTCGTCGGGACGCATCGCATGTTGCAGCAAGACGTGGGTTTCGCCCGGCTAGGCTTGCTCGTGATCGACGAAGAACACCGCTTCGGGGTGAAGGCAAAAGAGCGCATCAAAAAAATGCGCCGTGAGATTGATGTCCTCACGATGACCGCGACTCCCATTCCGCGCACGCTTCAATTGGCGTTGTCGGGGGTCCGCGATCTCAGTCTCATTGAAACGCCGCCCGTGGACCGTCTGGCGATTCGTACCTATGTCGCGCGCTATGACGAAGGTTTGATCAAGCAGTCGCTGGACCGAGAGATCGGGCGCGGCGGCCAAGCGTTCTTCGTCCACAATCGAGTGCAGTCGATCGATATGATTGCTAGTCGGCTGCGGGAGTTGCTTCCGAAAGCGCGAGTCGCCGTAGCGCACGGCCAAATGAAAGAAGGTCAGTTGGAGAAAGTCATGATCGACTTTCTCTCGCACGAGTACGATGTGCTCGTGTGCACGTCGATCATCGAATCCGGCCTCGACATATCCAACGCCAATACGATCCTGGTCAATCGCGCCGACACGTTCGGGCTCGCGCAGCTCTACCAGATTCGCGGGCGTGTCGGTCGCTCTCATCGACGAGCGTACGCGTACCTTCTGGTGCCGGGCGAGAAAATCATCAGCGAAGACGCGCGTCGCAGGTTGGCGGTGCTGCAAGAACTAGATGACCTCGGAAGTGGGTTCCGAATCGCGGCGCACGACATGGAGATTCGCGGCGCGGGCAATCTGCTCGGCAAGCAGCAGTCCGGCCACGTCGCGGCCATCGGCTTCGAACTGTTCATGCAGATGATGGACGAGGCGACGCACGAGCTTCGTGGTTCCAAAGCGGGTCCTCGCGTGGAGCCCGAGATCGAACTAGGGAGTGACGCCTTCATCCCCGACGCCTATATCGAGGACATCAGCGAGCGACTGATGGTCTATAAGCGCATGGCGAACGTCGAGGATCGAGAGGCGCTGGCCTCGATTGCCGAGGAATTGGCCGACCGATTCGGGCCGATCCCGAGACAAGTCGTGGACTTCATTCGGATCATGGCGCTGCGGCCGGCTTTGAAGGCGCTTGCCGTGGAATCTCTCAAGGCCAGCGGTTCCGCGGTCGCGTTCCGTTTCCACGAGGATTCAGCCGTCGAGCGAGCGCGGCTCGTCGAGTTGGTCACGAGCGATCCTCGGCGCTTCAAATTGAGGCCCGGCGGTGGTTTTACCATGAAGCTGTCCGGCGGTGGGTGGGATGCGATGGTTGACGAGATCGAGCGGTTCCTCGATGTTCTGGGTGCGCCCGGGGGCTCACCGCCCGAGGCCGATGGAGAAGATGTTGCACTACGAGACTCCTGAGTTCACGACACGCGTACCGCGCGTATGCACGATCGCGAGTATCGCCCTGCTGTCAGGGCTGGTGCTGATGCTGCTCGCGACGCCGACGCGCTGCGATGCGCAGCCCGTCCGCGATATCGGCGCAGCGCGCCTCGAAAATGCGATCGTTGCATCGGTAGACGGTCGTCCGGTCACATTGCGCGACCTGCGCGCGTTCGAGCAAGGCCGCGGTAGACTTCTCCCGCCCGAGCAGCGCCGTAGCGGTCAAACGATTCTGGAAGCGCTCGTCAGCGAGATCATGTACGACGCCGAGTTTCGTCGAAACGGCATTGAGGCCCAGGACAGCGATGTCGATCAATATATAGAGCGCCTACTCGCTCAGAACGGCTCGACGACCGACGACGTGAGAAAAGCGCTGGCCAGTGCGGGGCTCAACTGGGATGAGTACTACGAACGCATGCGTCGTGAGGTGCAGCGTCTGGCACTCGTCAATCGGGTCATCCGATCGCGAGTGAGCGTCACGCCCGAAGAAGTGAAGCGGTACTGGAAGGAGTCGCCGGACTACGCCACGCCCGACTCCGTCGAGATCGCGCACATCTTCATGCCTTACAATCACGATGCGGCGCCGGCCGAGATGGGATTCGTTGAGGCGCGCGTTGCCCAGGCGTATGAAAAGGCGCAGTCGAATTTCGGCAAAGCCGCGCGACACTATTCGGCGGGGCCGACCGCCGACGACGACGGCAAACTGGGACAGTTCAAGCGCGGTACGATGTCGTTGCTGTTCGAACGCGAAATCGTGAAGCTCAAAGAGGGCGAGGTTTCCGAGCCTTTCCAAGCGGAAGGCGCGTATCACATTCTAAAACTCGTCAAGCTGTTGCCGCCGGGACGAGTTCCGTTGGCCGAAGTCGAAGACCAGATTCGTGAGCGCCTGTACGGAGAACTGCTCGACGAACGCTTCACGCGCTGGACCAACGAGGACCTTCGCAAGCGTTACCACGTCACCATGCACTACGAGCGAGTCACCTCTCTACTCTGACCGGCGTGTCCAGATCGTCATGAAGCCGGAACTTGCGATCAGCCTTGGAGATCCGGCTGGAATTGGACCCGAGATCACGCTGCGCGCGGCCGCGAATGCGCGCGTACGCCGCGCATGCCGCCTGGTTGTCTATGGGAACGAGGCCGTTCTCGAAGCAACCGGGAAACTCCTGGCATTTGATCGACGCGCGCCCACCGCGATCGTCCGAGTACAGCCGGCGGGTCGGTTGCGTACGCGCGACACACTTCCGAAGCCTGGGCGGGCGGCGGGTGCCGCGGCTTTTGCGTTCCTCGACGCGGCCGCGCGTGCGGTAGCCGACGGACGACACGACGGCCTTGTCACCGCTCCTATCAACAAGATGTGGCTCGAGCGCGCCGGCTACAACTACGACGGGCATACCGGTTACCTTTCGGAGTTGGCCGATCAGCCAGCAACGATGATGTTGGCCGGGCGTTCACTGCGGGTCGTGTTGGCGACGACCCATATCGCTCACAAGGATGTTGCACGCCGTCTCACTGTCGATGCGATCGTCGGCGCCGCGCGCACGACGATCGAGCACTTGCGCAGGTTTCACGCGATTGCCCGGCCGCGTCTGGCGGTCGCGGCGCTCAATCCGCACGCTGGAGAGGAAGGTCTGTTCGGCGACGAGGAATCGCGCATTATTGAACCTGCGATTCGATCGCTGCGTCGTTCGCGACTGGCCGTGGAAGGGCCTTTTCCAGCCGATACCTTGTTTGCGACCGCCCGGACCGGCTATTACGATGCCGTGGTTTGTATGTACCACGACCAGGCCCTTATACCGCTCAAGCTCTTGGAGTTTGGTCGGTCGGTGAACATCTCGATGGGCCTGCCGTTCATTCGAACCTCCCCGGACCACGGAACGGCCTACGACGTGGTGGGTACCGGCCAAGCCAAGCCGGATAGTATGATCGAGGCCATCCTGGTGGCCGCGCAGATGGCGCGCACGGTTGCAGGTACAACGCCCAGGCACACGGTTGCGGGTGCAACCTCTGGGAGTGAGAGGCGGAAACGATGAAGATGAACCCGAGTATTTTTCGAGAGTACGATATCCGCGGTGTCGCGGGCGTCGATTACGATGAAGCGTTCGTGCAGGCGCTTGGACGTGCTTACGGCACGTTGCTTCGGCGCGAGAACATTACGCGCGTGGCCGTGGGGCGTGACTGTCGCGTTACTTCTCCCGCGTATCACGCCGTATTGAAGTCCGGCATCCGCTCGGCCGGAATCGACATCGTCGATATCGGTGAATGCCCAAGTCCGCTGATGTACTTCTCGGTATTTCACCTCGATCTCATGGGTGGGATACAGGTCACCGGCTCCCACAATCCGCCTGATCACAACGGGTTCAAGATCATGATCGGCAAAGCGACGATCCATGGTGAGATCGTGCAGGAACTGCGTCGCATCATCGAAAGCGGTGAGATGGCGTCGGGTGAAGGAGCGGAAGAAGCCTACCCGGTGATTCCGGCCTACCAAGGTTACCTCGAAGAACAGTTCGGCCGCGCCGGTGAAGGCGTAAAGGTCGTCGTCGACTCCGGAAACGGAACGGGCGGCCCCGTCGGCCCTCCGGTCTATCGATCGATGGGCTGCGAGGTGATCGAGATGTACAGCGAACCCGACGGGCGCTTTCCGAATCACCATCCCGATCCGACGGAAGAAGAGAACATGCTCGACCTCGTGGCGCGCGTGCGTGCCGAAGGGGCAGCCGTCGGCATTGCGTTTGATGGCGACTCCGACCGCATCGGTGCCGTGGACGATAAGGGGCGCATCATCTGGGGCGACGAACTACTCGTGCTGTTCGCGCGCGATGTGCTGCGCGACAACCCCGGCGCGACGATCGTTTCGGAAGTGAAATGTTCGCAGCGGCTGTACGACGACATCGACAAACATGGCGGCAAGGCGATCATGTGGAAGGTTGGCCACTCGCTGCTCAAAGCGAAGATGAAGGAGACCGGTGCGCTGCTTGCCGGCGAGATGAGCGGCCATTTGTTTTTCGCGGATCGCTATTTCGGCTTCGACGACGCGGTCTACGCCGGCGCGCGTTTGATCGAGATCCTCAAGCGCACGAACAAGAAGTTGAGCGATTTACTCTCCGATCTCCCGCCGAGCGTGTTCACACCGGAGATCCGCATCGATTGCTCGGACGATATCAAGTTCAAGTTGGCCGAGCGCGCAGGTGCGCGATTCAAAGAACTCGGTTACGAGACCATCGACATCGACGGCGTACGTATTCTCTTCGAGGATGGTTGGGGGCTGATTCGTGCATCGAACACCCAGCCCGTTTTGGTGACCCGCTTCGAATCGAGCAGCCAAGATAGTCTACGAAAAAACCAAAAATTGGTGGAAGCCGAACTCGAGGCTCTCAAGGGAGAACTCGCCGCCGCCTGAAAGAATTGAGCGATCACATCGTCGTCAAAGGTGCGCGTGAGCACAACCTGAAAGACCTCGAGGTCAGTCTCCCGCGCGACAAGTTGGTCGTGATCACGGGGCTGTCGGGGTCCGGCAAATCGTCGCTCGCATTCGATACCATCTATGCTGAGGGGCAACGTCGCTACGTCGAGTCGTTGTCGGCCTACGCGCGTCAGTTTCTCGATCAAATGGAGAAGCCCGACGTCGATTCGATCGAGGGTCTCTCGCCCGCGATCGCGATCGAACAAAAGACGACGACCCGCAATCCTCGCTCCACCGTGGGCACGATTACCGAGGTTTACGATTACCTGCGGCTGCTATACGCGACGATCGGCAAGCCGCACTGCTTCAACTGCGGGAAAGAGATCGCCTCGCAGAGCGCATCCCAGATCACCGATCGGGTGATGAAACTCCCGCCTAAGGCGCGCATCGAAATTCTTGCGCCGGTGGTGCGCGGTAGGAAGGGAGAATATCGGCGCGAGCTCATCGAGTTGCGCAAACAGGGGTTCGTTCGCGCGCGAATCGATGGGGAGGTTGTCGAGCTAGGCGGTGATCTACGGCTTGCCCGCAACGTCAATCACGACATCGAAGTCGTCGTCGATCGCATTATGATGCGATCGGGCGTCGAGCGGCGTCTCGCCGACTCGCTGGAAGTTGCACTCAAGCTAGCCGACGACACCGTGATCGTTGCGAGCCGACCGGCGGGAAGCGGGTCGGTGTGGAGCGAAGAGACCTACAGCCGTAAGTTCGCGTGCGCGGACTGCGGCGTTTCGTACCCTGAGATTAGCCCGCGTATGTTCTCGTTCAACAGTCCGCACGGAGCGTGCCCCGACTGCAACGGCGTCGGCAAATCGACGATGTTCGATCCAGCGCTTCTCGTGGCCGATCCGAAAGTAGCAGTTTCCAAGGGCGCAATCGCGCCGTGGGGCAAGCGCCTGGCGACGAAGTACGCGCGTCCCATTACGAAAATCTGTGAAGCGTACGGTGTGCCTGCATCAACGGCGTACGAGGACCTGCCCGAGAAGGCGCGCGAGTTGATCCTGAACGGACCGCCGGGTGCCGCTGTGTTGGAAGCCTCGACAGGCAAAGCAGGGAAAACGCCTGCGGCGCTCGCGCGCGGCCGCAAGTTCCCCGGCATTCTGCCGTTGCTCATGCGCCGCTACCGCGAGTCGGAATCTGATTTCGTGCGCACCGACCTCGAGAAGTTCATGTCGGAGATGCAATGCGAGACATGTGACGGGAGGCGTTTGCGACGCGAGTCATATCACGTCCTGATTGCCGGTACGCCGATCAACGAAGTCTCTGCGCTTCCGGTCGGCGCCGCGCTCGAGCATTTGAAGAGCGTCAAACTGACGCGACGACAACAAGACATCGCCAAACTGGTGTTGCGCGAGATCGTAGAGCGCCTTCAATTCATGCTCGATGTCGGCTTGAGCTACCTGAGCCTGGATCGTCCGACGGGAACTCTGTCCGGCGGTGAGAGTCAGCGTATTCGCTTGGCAACGCAGATTGGTGCCGGACTGTCGGGCGTTCTCTACGTGCTCGACGAGCCTTCGATCGGTCTGCATCCGCGCGACAACCAGCGACTGCTCGCGAGTCTGCGCAAGCTCACCGAGTCGGGAAATTCGGTACTCGTGGTCGAGCACGATGCGGATACCATCATTGCAGCCGACTATGTCGTCGATATGGGGCCCGGTGCCGGTGTTACGGGTGGGCACATCGTGTCGTCAGGTACGCCGCAACAGGTGATCGCAGACAAGAACTCGCTGACCGGCGGCTATCTCTGCGGACGTGAGTCCATCGATGTGCCGGGTACGCGACGTCGCGGAAACGGCGAATCTCTGACGGTTCGCGGTGCGAGCCTTCACAATCTCAAGGATGTTACGGCGGAGTTCCCGCTCGGGCGCATGACCTGCGTCACGGGTGTTTCGGGTTCAGGAAAGAGCTCGCTGGTCATCGACACGCTCTACGCCGCATTGGCGAATACGTTGCACAAGGCTTCGCATGAAGTCGGACCGGCCGATGCCATCGAGGGGATTGAGCACGTCGATAAGGTCATCGACATCGATCAGACGCCGATCGGGAGAACCCCGCGTTCCAACCCCGCGACGTATACCGGGTTGTTCACGGATATTCGCGATCTGTTCGCGATGCTGCCCGAGTCGCGCATGCGCGGCTACACAGCCGGCCGTTTCTCATTCAACGTGAAGGGCGGTCGCTGCGATTCCTGCAACGGCGACGGGATGTTGCGTATCGAAATGCACTTCCTGCCCGACATCTACGTGCTCTGCGATGTCTGCGGTGGGCGTCGCTACAATCGCGAGACGCTACAGGTTCACTACAAGGGAAAGAACATCGCCGATGTGCTCGACATGACGGTCGGTGAGGCGAAGGAATTCATGTCGTCGATCCCGTCTGCGAAGCGAAAGCTCGATACGTTGAGCTCCGTGGGACTCGACTACGTGCATCTCGGCCAATCCGCGACCACGCTTTCGGGCGGTGAAGCGCAGCGTATCAAGCTGGCAAAAGAGCTAGCGCGAAAGGCAACGGGTCGGACGGTCTACATTCTCGATGAGCCGACTACGGGTCTGCACTTTGCCGACGTCAAGAATCTCCTCGAAGTGCTCGGGCGCTTGGCCGACGCCGGTAACACGGTGATTGTGATCGAGCACCATATCGACGTGGTGAAGACCGCCGATCATGTGATCGATCTCGGGCCGGAAGGCGGCGGGGGCGGCGGTGAGATCGTCGTCGTCGGCACGCCTGAAGACGTTGCCGCGTGCGAGGGGTCGCATACCGGCCGTTTCCTGGCTCCCGTGCTCCCGCGCCGGGCGGCCTGACGCCGCGACGGTCGCTCGGCCGGTTCTTGAACCGGCGTAGGGCCGGGCGTATATAAAGTAGACAAATTTGTATGGATTCGCTTACGCCTACAGGCGAGCACAAAGCTCCGATTTATCTGGACAACCACGCGACGACGCGGATCGACCCGCGCGTGCTCGAGGCCATGATGCCGTCCCTGACTGAAGAGTATGGGAATGCGTCGAGTCGAACGCATGCTTTCGGCTGGGCGGCCGAAGGAGCGGTCGATAAGGCGCGCAAACAGGTCGCTCAAGCGATTGGTGCGCGGCCCAAAGAGATCGTCTTCACCAGTGGTGCCACCGAATCGAACAACTTGGCGATTAAAGGTGCGCTCGGGTTCTATGCCGATCGCGGCGACCACATCGTCACCGTCAAGAGCGAGCACAAGGCGGTACTCGACGCATGCCGCACGCTGGAGAAAAGCGCGGGAGTCTCGGTCACGTACCTGACCCCGGACGCAGGCGGGATCGTCGATCCCGGCGACGTCGCTGACGCGATCACCGATCGCACGGTACTCGTCTCCATCATGCACGCGAACAGCGAGATCGGCGTCTTGCAGCCGCTCGCCGAGATCGGGCGCATTACGCGGAGCAAAGGCGTGTTGTTTCACACTGACGCCGCGCAATCCGTCGCGAAGATTGGAATAGACGTAGACGCGATGGGTATCGATCTCTTGTCGCTTTCCGGCCACAAGATCTACGGACCGAAAGGGATTGGCGCGCTATTTGTACGAGCGCGGGATCCGCGCGTACGGCTCGTAGCGATGGTTGATGGCGGCGGTCAAGAGAAAGGATTCAGATCCGGTACGCTCAACGTACCAGGTATCGTCGGACTCGGCGCAGCTTGCGAGATCGGTATTGCCGAGATGGAAGACGAAGCCGTTCGCATTGCGTCGCTGCGTGATCGTCTGCATGCACGTCTGACCGGTGAGTTGGATTACGTCACGCTGAACGGCGACGGCGACGCACGTTTACCCGGGAATCTGAATCTGAGCTTCGCGTACGTTGAAGGAGAGTCGCTCCTGATGGGCCTGCGCGAGGTAGCACTATCGTCCGGTTCGGCATGCACGTCGGCATCGCTCGAGCCGTCACACGTGCTGCGTTCGATCGGCGTGAGCGACGAGCTGGCGCATAGTTCGATCAGGTTCGGTATCGGTCGCTTCAACACCGAGGCCGAGATCGAGCGAGTTGCCGATCGGGTGGTAGCCGAAGTCACCCGTTTGCGCCGATTCTCGGCGCTGTACGCGGCGAAAAGGGACCAGCAAACGGATGCGGGCCAGGCGCAATAGGCGTTATACTGTAGCGGTAGCGTCCGGTCATCGTTTAGGAGAGACACAGAGTTCCATGATCAGCATCACAGACAGCGCGGCTTCGAAAATTCTCGAGAGTATCGATGAAGCGGCGGGCACATCGAGCGGCCTGCGGATCAAAGTCATTGGCGGCGGTTGCTCCGGCCTGCAGTACAAACTCGACGTCGATCTTGAAAAGAAAGGCGACAAGATCTTCGAGCACAACGGTGCGAAATTGTTCGTCGATCGTAAGAGCTATCTGTATGTCAACGGAACGACGATCAATTACAGCGAAGGTCTCACCAACGTGGGTTTCGAACTCGACAATCCCAACGTCAAAAAAACCTGCGGGTGTGGCGAATCGTTCGTAGTCTGAGTTTGTAGCGCGCGCGTTACCGCGTTCATTCTCGATGTGTCGCCGATTCGCGAATGATTGCGACCGCTTCGTCTACGCTGTCGGTGAGCCGGAACAATTCTCGATCCGCTTGCGTAATCGTTTCTTCCGCCAGCAGTGAATCTTCAACGAAGGTTTGCAGGTTGCGCCAAAACTGCCCGCCCATTGCCACGATAGGAAAGGACTCGATCTTGCCGGTCTGCATGAGCGTTGCAGTCTCGAATAGTTCGTCGAGTGTTCCGAACCCGCCGGGCATCACGACGAAAGCGGCCGAATACTTGACGAGCATCACTTTGCGCACGAAGAAGTGGTCGAACTCGACGAAGCGATCCAGGTAGCGATTGGGAGTCTGTTCGCGAGGCAGCTTGATGTTGCATCCCACGCTGGCGCCGCCCGCCTCTTTTGCGCCGCGGTTGGCTGCTTCCATGATTCCCGACCCGCCGCCGGTCATTACCGTGTATCCATCGCGTGCGAGCGCCGCCCCCAACTCTCGGGCCAGTTGATAGTAGCGATGGCCTTCCGCGAAACGCGCCGAACCGAATACGGTGACGCAACGGTTGAGGTCTCCGAGACGTTCGAAGCCTCGTACCATCTCGAGAAACACCCGGCCTGCCGATGCCAACTCCTCGGGGTCTTCGCGGCTTCCTTCGAGGAAGGAACGTTCGTCGTCGGCCAATAGCGCGCTTCTTCGATCGTCGGATGCCATCAGTCAAAGAGTAGAGGTCGGCCGTTGCCTGCGTCAACTCGTCGGTGACGGCGCGCCGTCCAGCGTGAACCGATTCGTCCCGGTGCTCGCGTCGTGGGCAAGCGTGCCGCGGCGGCCGACCGGCTCGCTTGCGAGCAGCTGTTCGGCCGTTGCGCCGACTGATCCGTCACTGTTCGCGACGGTCCTGCGCCCGTCCGGCAGATCCAGAATGTAGAGGACACGCTCGGGCGCGCCGCTGCGATCGTAGTCGATCGTGTAACTGGCGATCTCGGCGACTCCGTCGGCTCGCTCCACCGTTTCGACATCGCGTACGTCGGTATCTACACGCAACGGCGTTCGGCCGGTGGCGCCGGCCGGCACGGCGTCCGTACGTGCAAGGACGGTTGTCGTGTGCTTAGCGCAAGCCATGCCGACGCCGCTTACTGCCGCCGTCGTGATGTCGCCGCTGCGTAGGCGAGAGACAGCGGTGGCGAGTGCGTGCAGTACGTAGGCGTTGCCGGGGCCGCCCGCGAATGCCAAGCCTCCGGTCAATGAGAGCGGCCGCGGGTCGTCCTGCGCGACGCCGAACGCATCCATGGCGAACTCGATTGCGCTCGGGAAACAACTGTACAGATCGAACGCGTCGATCTGGGATGCCGATAGGCCCGCGTTGTCGAGCGCTGCGTGCGTCGCCGCCTTCATGCCCGGGCTTGCGGCCAATGTGTTGCGCTCGGAGACGAACCAAGCGTCTTCGGCGCCCGCGCCGCCGAGAACGGATGCGCATCGGTCGTCCGCCGAAAGCTCGCGCATTAGTGATTCGGAGATCACCACTATTGCTGCTGCTTGATCGACGTTCATGATCGCGTTCATCCGTTTTGTGTACGGGTAAGCGATCATCCTGTTTTCGCTGCTCACTGCGGCGATGTCTTCCGCTGAGGGTGCGTCGCGAAACCAAGCATGTGGATTGTCGGCTGCGACGCGCGCGTTCTTTGCAAGAATGCTCGCGGCAAGACGAATCTGCTCGTCGGCGCTGCGCCGCTGGGCCGCGCGAATCGCGTTCTCGAACAACGGAAAGGCTTGGATCGGTAGCAACAAACCATGTCGTTGTTCCAGCTCGCTGCTGAAGGGCTTTTGGCCGCGAAACGGATTGGCCGTGGTCGGGCGCGCGGGCCAACCCAGATCCCTATTTTCTCGGCGCGCTCGATTGCGTGAGTACAATACTTCAGCGCCGGCAATCAGCGCGCAGTGAATCTCGCCTGCGGCGATTGCCGAACAGACCTGATGCAGAAGATCTTGCGGCGAGTTGCCGCCGGTAGGGACCGAAAAACGGCGCAAAGGCTGCGTGCATCCGAGCGAATCGGCGACTTGTCCTGCTAGATCTCCGTAGCTCCAAGCAAACGATTCGACACACGCGATTGCGTCGAGACGGGAGCTTGCACCGGCGTCGGCGAGCGCGAGCTTCGCGGCACGCGCAACGAGCGAAGCGGGCTCTTCGCCTTTCCAGGGCTCGGTCTTGCTTGGGCGCAAACTCAGTTGAGCAGCGCCGGCGATGAATGCGGTGGGTTTCATATCGAGTCGCGTTTTCGCTGGCGAGCGGAAACATGGAGGGGCGAAAAGTAGAGATACTCCGAACGTTGCTCGACGCCAATAACTCCGCGTTGCTCGCGGTTGTCGGCCGGCGTTGGGCCTTGTCACGCCGCGCTGCTAGTCATCCGGCAGACGCGAGGACAAGCATGGATTCTGAGGTACTGAAGATAGAAAAGCGCGGCGACGTCGATTGGGTCACCATGAATCGACCCGACTCGCTCAACGCGCTCAACGGCGATCTCATTGAGGCGCTGGCCGGCTATTTCGAAGCCCGCTACCGCGACCACGAGACTCGAGTGATCGTGCTCACGGGGGCGGGCCGTGGCTTCTGCTCAGGCGCCGATTTGGGTGGCGGTGGATTGGCGGCCGGATCGAGTTCGGCATCGAACGCTTCGTCCGATTCTTCAGCGCACGACAGCAGCGGCGGTATTGGCAAGGTCCAGATAGCGATGCGCATGCAGCGGCGTATCGGAGACATCTACCGTGCGATGCGGCGATGTCCGCAACCGATCATCTCGCTCATAAACGGAGCGGCTGCGGGTGGCGGGTTTTCGCTGGTACTTGCGTCCGACATTCGTATCGCCCGGCCACGCGCGAAGATGAACGCTGCGTTTATCCGTATCGGGCTGACCGGTTGCGACATGGGCACGAGCTATTTCCTTCCGCGCTTGGTGGGCAGCGCGGTTGCTTCTGAACTCTTGTTAACCGGCCGTTTCATAGAGGCCGAAGAGGCACTGGCAGTCGGGCTCATCAATCGTATCGTTGATGAGACTGAACTTGGCGAAGCAGCACAGACGTTTATCGATCTGATGCTCGCAACCTCGCCCATGGGTCTTCGGATGACGAAGGAGGCGCTCGATCATGCGATCGACGCGCAGTCTCTGGACGCTGCGATGGCGATGGAAGATCGTCAGCAAATCCTTACATTACAGACGGCCGATCACGTCGAGGCCGTCGGCGCGTTCCTCGAGAAACGCGCGCCGAAATTCGAAGACCGCTAGAGGAAGAGACTATGAGCGAGACCACGACCGCAGGCTGGAAGAGTGAAGATCACGCGTTGTACGGTGAGTCGGTAAGGAAGTTCTTGGCCGCGGAGGTCGTGCCGAACATCGAGCGTTGGCGAAAACAAGGTATCGTTGACCGCGAGATATGGAGCAAGGCGGGCGACGCGGGGCTTTTGGGAGCGACCATCCCGGAGGCTTACGGCGGTGCCGGCACGCCGAAGAGTTTCGATGCGGTCCTGCTTTACGAGTTGGCGAAGTGCGGCGAGACGAGCTGGGGGGCGGCAATCCAGACAATCGTGGCGCACTATATCGTCGCGTACGGGACGGAAGACCAAAAGCAGCGATGGCTGCCCCGAATGGCCGCCGGCGAACTCATCGCCGCTGTTGCCATGACTGAGCCAGGGGCCGGTTCCGACCTACAGGCGGTCAAGACCGTCGCCGAGCGTCGTGGCGACGACCTCTGTATCAACGGCTCGAAGACCTTCATTACCAACGGACAGATCTCTAACCTGGTCTGTGTCGTGGCGCGCACGGAAGAAGCGTCCGGCGCGGGGGGAATCTCACTGGTGATGGCAGAGACCGATGATTTGTCGGGCTTCACGCGTGGCCGCAATCTCGAGAAGATCGGGCTCAAGGGCCAGGACACCTCCGAGCTGTTCTTTGAGGATTGCCTGGTGCCGGCCTCGAACCTGTTGGGAGAGCATGGCGGCCGCGGCTTCAAGCAGCTCATGGTGCAGCTACCGTGGGAGCGGTTGATCATCGGAATCTCAGCGCTCGGCGCCATGGACCAGATGGTCGATGAAACGGTGACCTATGCGAAGGAGCGTAAGCTCTTCAAGCAGCGGCTTTTCGACCTCCAGAACACGCGGATGAAGCTGGCCGAGGCGAAGACGAAGACGGAGGTGCTGCGGTCGTTCATCGCAGACTGCATCGAGAAACTCGATCGCGGTGAGCTCGATGCCTCGACCGCGTCGATGGCCAAGTGGTGGGGCAGTCAGATGCAGTGCGAAGTCGCCGACGAATGCCTGCAGCTATTTGGTGGTTACGGATACATGAACGAGTATGCGATCGCCCGTGCCTATACCGATGCGCGCGTGCAGAAGATCTATGGCGGGGCGAACGAGGTCATGAAAGAGCTGATCGCGCGCTCACTCGACGGCTGATCCGGCTGACGTGAGGTACAACCGCGCATCGGAAGTCAATAGTCGTGCGCGATTCCAGAGAACAACGCACTGCGTTTGACGTCGATTTCACTTGTAAAAAATTCATCAATCGTGTCATGCTCCACCCCGTTGTGTGGTGTTGGCGGAGTGGTGGTGTGTCGTGCCGTAGCGCGTTGGCTGACGTGGAGCTACGGAGCAGTCTGACCTTCCCCTACATCTAGACAGTTGGAAACGGGCTCTCGTCGTCTGAGGCCAGGCGGTCGTACGAGCTGGCGGTCGGTGCACTAAGGAGTGTGCGGCCCCGCGCCCTTTGAACAGGTTGTGTGTTGACAGGGAGAATCGCTGCGCGCGTGCGTAGGCGAGTTTCCTGGAGTTGAGGTGAGGGTGTTCTAATGGCGGATGCAGATCGCGATAAGCAGCAGGCGGAAGATCGTCTAAACGATATTTTTGAACCGGATATCTTACTGCCTATCCAGTACTTCGCGGCTCTAAAGCGAAAGAAGTACTCCTGCGGCGAGCACAGACTGCTCGTCGCCATCATTCAAGACGCGGTCGAGTGCTTTCAGAAGCACATCCATGCGCGCGACAGTAAGCGCAGGCAACTCTTTCTCGATGCCGAGGCTTGGATTATTACTGATGACGATCGCGGCATGTTCTCGTTTGACAACATTTGTGAGTTGCTGGGCCTGAACAACGACTATTTGCGCCGCGGGCTGCTCGATTGGCGCGATAAGGAGCGCTCACGGCGCGAGGGACGTCTGGTCCACGCGGCCAGCGGATCGATGCGTCGTGATCCGGTGCGCATCGAGTCCCCGGGTGCGCTTCGGCCGCTCCACCTGAGCTCCATCGAGCCGCAGCAGTAAGCGCAATAGCGGTGTGAAAGCGCGGCGTCGGCCGGCCGACTGGGCCTGCCGCTCTACGGGTTTGAGTTCGATAGCACAGACTCCTAGGCTCGACGGCGTGGGGCGTTCCAGCTCCACGCCGTCGTTATGCCTTACGTCACTAAGATAGACTGCCCCTGCTGCGAGCAGCCGCTCGTGCGTAAATCCGGTGGGAAATGCCCCAATTGCGGCGTGATGGTCACCGAGCATGTCGCCCGCGCCCGACTGCGCGAGCTGCGTATCGAGCAGGTGGTAGCGGTACTCGCTACCATCGCCGTGCTGGCACTGTTCCTGTGGGCCGGAGGCGTCGGTCTGATCGAGGGCGTAGTGATTTATTGCGTCGCCGGCCTCGGCGTCTGGTACTGGGGAAAGGGCACTTTCTGGAGCGCGTCGCTTCAGCCGGAAGACGAAGACTCGGATTCGTCGAACCGGTAGGGGTCGATCTCGATATAGCGGCCCAACCACTGCGCTCCGATATAGAACGGAATCGTATCGAGCAGCGCGACTACCAATTTAAATACATAGCCCGAGGCGATGAAGACCATCAGTTGTGGCCATAACGCCTGATCGTCGCTGATGGGCAGCGCACCGGCGAAAAAGTGCGTGATGAGGATGACGGCCGTAGTGTCCACCATTTGGCTGACCAGGGTCGAGCCGTTGTTACGCAGCCACAGGTGCTTCCCGCGTGTGAGGCGCCGCCAGAAGTGGAACAAATAGACGTCGATGAACTGTGCCGCGAGATAGGCGATCATCGATGCCGTAACGGCGCCGAACGCGAGGGTTCGGATCGCAAAGAACACCGCCCCCTCGTCGGGCGCGTCTCCCGCACCCGGCAACACGCCACCGAGCCACAGAAACGCGACGACCCAGAGATTGATGAGAAGGCCCACGAATACGACGAAGTTCGTGCGTTCACGCCCGTAGAACTCGGATAGGAAATCGGTACAGAGGAACGTGATGGGATACGGCAGCACCCCGACGGCGAGCACCATGGGGATGTGTCGTCCGAACACGGTGAAGGAAAGATCGATGAAGCGCGAGATCCCCAAGATGTTGAGCATGGCCAGCGTGCCGAAAAAAATACCCGACAGAATGAGGAACACGCGTTCTCTACGAGAAGAAATCAGAGTCGTATGCTCGTCAGCGATAGGATCGTTGGAGAATTCCACGAGATGCCCATTTAGCCAGCCCGCTACGTGACCGGCAACCCTCGGGCCTTCGTTGACGCCATAACGGGATTCGCCTAAGCAGGAACCCTGTCGTACTCGGAGGAACCCATGAACATCACCGTCAGTAAGAAGAAGCTCAAAGACATCGATGGCGATCTCTACGTCATACCGGTAGCCAGCGGTTCGGAAGACGGAGGTGCAGTTCGTGAGCTCGGTGCCGAGGATCGTGCCTTAGTATCGTCGCGCATCGATGCGACGGGCTACAAGGCCGGCGTCGGAAAGACCCTGGGAGTGCAGTCTCCGCGCGGCGACATTCTGCTCGTGGGAACGGGCGAGGACAGAACGGCGGAGACTTTCCGTCGTGCAGGTGCCAAAGCGGTCGCGGCTTGCGCCGCCGTTCGCGTCTCGCGGCTGGTGATCTCCGCCGGAAGCGGATCGGTCGCGAAGAAGCATTTCGGCGCGGTACTCGAAGGCTATCTGCTGGGCGCCTACCGCTTCGATAAATACAAGGCGAAGAAGGACGATCACTACGAAGGACCGAAGTCGATCGTGATCGCCGGAACATCGCTTACACCGGGCTCGGCGACCAAGGCGGTGATCGACCGTACACGCAAGATTTGCGGTGCGGTATGCATGGCACGAGATCTGATCAACGAAACATCGAAGGTCAAGACGCCGAATTACTTGGTAAAGACCGCCAAGCGCATTGCCCGTGAAGAGAATCTCAAGTGCGAGGTTTGGCAAGGGCAGCGACTCGTCAAAGAGAAAATGAACGGCATCATCGCCGTATCCGCCGGCAGTGAAGAGCCGGGCGCGTTGATCAAACTCATCTATAAGCCGAAGACGAAGGCTCGCGCGAAGGTAGCGCTCGTCGGTAAGGGAATCACATTCGATTCGGGCGGCCTGTCTCTCAAGCCGTCGAAGTCGATGGAATGGATGAAGCAGGACATGTCCGGCGCGGCAGCGGTGCTCGGTTGCATGCAGGCGATCGCGGCGGTCGGACCGGCGGTTGAAGTTCATGCGTACGTAGCGGCGGCTGAGAACATGCCGGGTGGCAAGGCGCAGAAGCCGGGCGACATCATCGAGTACCGCAATGGAACGACTGCGGAAGTCCTCAACACAGATGCTGAAGGTCGTTTGGTATTAGCCGATGCGCTTTGTCTGGCGTCCGAGCTGAAGCCGGATGCGATCATCGATCTGGCGACGCTGACGGGTGCATGCATGGTCGCACTGGGATCGCGCGTGGCCGGCATCATGGGTACCGATCAGACACTCGTCAATGCACTCATCAGCAAGGGCGAAGACGTCGGCGAGGCGCTTTGGCAGCTTCCGCTGGTCGAAGAGTACAACAGCGATATTCGTTCGATGAACGCCGACATCCAGAATATTGGTGGCGGATACGGCGGCACGATCACCGCCGCGCTGTTTCTGCAACGATTCGTCGGTGACAACGCCTGGGCTCATCTCGACATCGCGGGCCCGGCTTTTGCCGAGAAGCCCGTCCCGTATGCTGCGCGCGGCGGTACCGGCTTCGGCGTCCGTACGTTGCTTACGTATCTCGAGTCGCTGTAGACGGCGCAGAACTCGTGTCGTAGTTCTCGCGCACGTACGCGAGGGCTTCGTCGCGCGTCGTCAGCCGACCTTCTAGTTGCGCGTCTTCGACGGCGAGTAGGATGTTCTTGAACGTCGGGCCCGGTTCCATGCCCATCTCGATGAGGTCTCTGCCCGTAATCAGGCGTGGCGGTCGGACCACTTCTTCCGGCAGTTCTTCGAGCTTCGCGCGACAGAATTCATAGTGGGTGAGGTCACCGCTGGACGACAACGCATCGATACGTGTGAGGTCGAGCAGTTCGTCTATCCCGTCTTGGCGTAAGAATCGTTTCAGCGTCGATGTTTTCATGTCGGCTGCGGCCGTGTGGCGTAGATGCTGATCGACGAGAAATCGAACGCGCTCGATCGTCGCGTTACTCATTCGAAGTCGACGGCAGACTACTTCCGCCATGTCTGCACCGATATTGGTGTGCCCGTAGAACGTGTGTTTACCGTCGCGGATCTCTGCGGTGTTCGGTTTGGCGATGTCGTGGAATAAGACGCCCAACGCGAGGGTCGGTGTACAACCTGCCTGGAGCTGATGCAGGCACAGTAGTGTATGAACGAAAACGTCGCCTTCGGGGTGATGATCGGCCGACTGTTCGGTGCCCTTCATCGCCGTAATCTCGGGAAGCAGTCGCTCGAGTAGTCCGGTCTCGTCCATTGCACTGAACGCCGTTCGTACGTTCCCCTGCGTCAAGATCTTCGTGAGTTCGTCGGCGAGGCGTTCAGGTGATACGTCGTCGATGCCGCCGGCGTTGTCGCGAATAGCCGCGAGAGTCGGCGGATCGATGGTGAATCCGAAGCGCGCAGCGAAGCGCACCGCTCGAATCATCCGTAGGCGATCTTCGGCGAAGCGTGCCTCGGGGTCTCCGACCGCGCGAATTAGTCCGGCCTCGAGGTCGGCGCGGCCGTGGTGATGGTCGATCACCGCGTCGGCGATCGGATCTTCGAACAGCGCATTGATCGTGAAGTCGCGACGCGCGGAGTCTTCCACCGAAGATGTGAACTCGACCGACTCGGGATGACGACCGTCGATGTAGGGACCGTCTTTTCGGAACGTGGCGACCTCGAAGTCGTCACCCTCGAACTGCACGATCTGGATGCCGAACTTCCGCCCCACCGCGATCGTACGCTCGAATAGTGCATCGACCTCATCCGGGGTGGCCGATGTCGCAATGTCGTAATCCTTGGGCTCGATGCCGAGCAGACGGTCGCGCACACAGCCGCCCGCGAAGACGGCTTCGTAGCCGCAGTCCTGCAGCCGTCGGACGATCTGTGTGGCTCGAGTGCGCAACATGGAGCATCGATGGTCACACAGGCGCGCGTGCAGGGTCAAATGGCGGGCACGGACTTGTGCGGCCCTCGGGAACGGGGCACGATTGCTCGCAATGGCTGAGATTGCGCGCATGTTTCCGCGGCTACCGTCGGTAGATAAAGTTCTCTCGAGTGATGCAGGCCGCGCGCTGCAGCAGCGTTACTCACGTGACGCGGTCTGCGATGCGGTTCGGGCCGATATTGATCGCCTCCGCGAACGCGCGAAGGCCGGTGGCAGCGTACAAGACGCGCAGCTCACGCCGGATGCCGTGGCGGGCCGAGTCGGGGCGGTGCTCGAAGCCGACAGCGGCTCGCGTCTGCGGCACGTCGTCAACGCGACCGGTGTGGTGCTACACACGAACCTGGGACGCGCCCTGCTGGCCGATAGTGCGATCGATGCGGTGGCGCGCGCTGCTGCGGAGCCTCTTGCGCTGGAATTCGATGTCGGCAAAGGCAAGCGCGGTGACCGTGATGACCTGATCGTCGAGCATCTACGCGCGTTGACCGGCGCCGAGGCTGCCACGATCGTGAACAACAACGCGGCCGCAGTGCTGCTGATGCTCAACTCTCTCGCCGAGGGGAAGCAGGTGATCGTTTCGCGTGGCGAACTGGTCGAGATCGGCGGCTCGTTTCGCATTCCCGACGTCATGGCGAAGTCGCACGCGGTACTGCGTGAGGTCGGCACGACGAATCGCACGCACGCGGCAGACTATGAACGAGAAGTCGGCCCGGATACCGCGATGCTTCTCAAGGTGCACACCAGTAACTACCGGATCGTCGGGTTCACCAAGACGGTTCCACTTTCCGAATTGCGTAGCATCGTCGATGCGGTCCCCGAACGCAGCGACCTCATCGTCGCGGAAGACTTGGGCGCGGGGGCCCTCATCGATCTC
The DNA here is from genome assembly GCA_029262375.1 of Deltaproteobacteria bacterium. Classification (GTDB taxonomy): domain Bacteria; phylum Desulfobacterota; class Binatia; order UBA1149; family SPBQ01; genus JAJCZM01. Next base: position 15,352 of record JAJCZM010000008.1, on the reverse strand, counting down.
GCGAACTGGGACTTGCCGGCTGAGCCGGTTGTGGCGCAGCGCCTGGCCGAAGGAGCCGATGTCGTTACATTCAGCGGCGACAAGCTGCTCGGTGGCCCGCAGTGCGGGATCATCGTAGGTCGGCAGGATTTGATCGACCGCATTCGCAAGAATCCTCTCAAGCGTGCGCTGCGCTGCGACAAGATGACGCTGGCCGCGCTCGAAGCCACGCTGCGTATTTACCGCTTCAGTCGAGCACCCGAAGAAGAACTCCCCACGCTGCGTATGCTCGTGCGCACGGTCGAACAATTGGAAGCGATGGGCGCGGATGCAGCGGCGGCGCTGCGTAAGACATTAGGGGATGACTACTCGGTTTGTGTGCAGCCGTCGCAGGCACAGACCGGCAGCGGCTCGCAGCCGGAGGTGACCATCGAATCGCGCGCACTCGCCGTGACTTCGCAAAAGCATTCGCCCGATGCGATCGCCGCCATGTTCCGTAGTGCGGGACGCCCTATCATCGGACGGATCGAGAACGATCAGTTTCTGCTCGACCTGCGCACCATCGCGAAGGCGGACGATTTGGTTCCCGATCTTTCGCAACTCCCCGACCAGTCGTGAAAGCGATCATCGGCACCGCCGGGCATATCGACCACGGCAAATCGGCGCTGGTACGCGCCCTCACGGGGATCGAAACCGACCGTCTACCCGAGGAACGGGAACGCGGAATTTCGATTGAACTGGGCTTTGCCTACATGGAACTGCCCGACGGTGATCGCGCCGGAATCGTGGATGTCCCCGGGCACGAGCGTTTCGTGCGGCAGATGCTCGCCGGCGCGCAAGGGTTCGATCTCATGCTCATGGTGATCGCGGCGGACGACGGCGTCATGCCGCAAACCGAAGAACACTTCGAGATCTGTCACCTTCTCGGTGTTCGTCGCGGATTCTTCGTCGTTACGAAGTGCGATCTCGTTGACCAGGCACGCATCGACGATGTCGCCGCAGAGATAGAGATCCTCGCCGACGGCACTGCGTTCGCCGACGCGCCGATCTATCCGGTCTCTGCGCAAACCGGTGACGGGGTGGATGCGCTTCGCGACGCTCTTGTCGGTGTCGTGGGCGAACTCGAGCGCCCGGACAGTAGCGGTCCTTTTCGGATGCCGATCGATCGTGCCTTTGTCCTCAAGGGGCATGGGACGATCGTTACCGGTACTGCCGCCGGCGGTAGCGTCGCTCCTGGCGATGATGTCGAGATCGTTCCCGGTAATGAACGCGCTCGCGTGCGAGAAATCCAAGTACACGAACGCGCTGTTGAGCGAGCATTCGAAGGGCAGCGCGTGGCGCTGAATCTCTCTGGCGTCGAGCGCGATGACGCTGCGCGCGGGCGATCGGTCGTGGCTCCCGGGCTTGAAGCTTCCACGAATCGATTCGACGCGCGTGTCGAGATCCGCCCCGCTGCGGGCAAAGCCGTCAAGTCACACACTCGAGTACGCGTGCATCTCGGTACCGCTGAGGTCGATGGGCGTGTGATCTGGATCGATGGGCATAGCGTGGTGGGGCCGCGTGAAAGAGCTTATGCGCAGGTTACGCTGGCGGAAGACGTCGTTGCGTTTGCAAGGGACCGATTCGTACTCCGCGATGAAACCGCGAGCAGGACACTTGGCGGAGGAACGGTCCTCGTGAGCCGCGCCCAGCGACATCGTCAACGCGACGGAGATCCATCTGCGACATTGTCCACGATCGAGACGGGGACGATCGAAGAACGTCTGGTAGCGCTCGCCGAGATGACCGGTGGCCTCGGCGTGAGTCCGCGAGCACTCGCGTTGGGTGCGGGTATCGAGACCGACGAGACGTTGGAGATTGCGCGCCGACTCGACGGCTTATTGCTGTTTCCCGATGCCGATGAGCCTTCGCTCCTGATTGCACGCTCGCGCTACGATCGCCTAGTAACGGATCTGGTAGCGCAGACCGAAGAATTTCATCGGACCCATCCGAAGGCGCCGGGCATCGAGCTCGAAAGCTTACGGCAGGGGGGTGCGCGCGTGCTCGACGCCAGATTGTTCCGCATCCTCATCGATGAATTCGTCGGTACCGATCTCCTCGTGCGCAGCGGCAGCGTGGTGTCGGTTCCCGGCCACGAGATCTCGATGGATGCTTCGGAAGAGAAACTCGCGACCGACATAATGGATGCGGTCTCGCGCGAGCCGATGAAGCCGCCTTCGCTCAAGGAACTGCAGGACGCACTCGGTATGGCGCCGAAACGACTCGCCGAGCTGCTTGGCGTGCTCTGCGACCGTGGCGACCTCGTCAAAGTCTCGACGGATCTCGTGTTTCGTGCCGACGTGGTCAAAGACGCAGAGGCTAGACTCCGCGCTTATCTTGCCAAGACAGAACAGATCACAGCCGCCGAGTTCCGCGATCTGATCTCGGCATCGCGCAAGTACTCGATTCCGCTGCTCGACTATTTCGACCGAAGCGGTGTGACCGTTCGCACCGGCGATTACAGACGCCTACGCTAGCCCGAGCGCGGACGGTCCAGCCACCTGCATGCCGCATGAGACGATGTGATCGCTGCGCGGGCCGAAGAACATGGCGAGCAAACGAGCAAAGAAAAAGAACGGACGCCCTACTACCGACTGGCCGCGACTGACGGCCGAAGTGACGGGCGGTGGTTGAGCCGGCAAGCTCGGTCCGTCGGACCTGAGCGCTTTGCTGGCTAAGCTGCCAAAGACGCGCGACGCGCGCTTGATCGTTGGGACCGAACACAGCGACGATGCCGGCGTGTACAAGCTGCGCGCGGACTTGGCGATCGTCAACACGGTCGACTTCTTTCCGCCGATCGTTGACGACCCGTACGAGTTCGGGCGCATCGCGGCGGCCAACGCACTGAGCGACGTGTACGCGATGGGCGCCAAGCCGATTACGGTATTGAACATCGTAGGGTTTCCCAGTGCGACGCTCGATGTTTCCGTGTTGGCCGAGATACTTCGCGGCGGAGCCGAGCGGGCGGCGGCGGCCGGCGCAGTCGTAGTCGGCGGCCACACCGTGGACGACAAAGAACTCAAATATGGAATGGCTGTCACCGGTCAGGTGCATCCGAAGCGTGTCGTGAAGAACGGCGGTGCGCGGGCGGGCGATGTATTGGTGCTGACGAAGCCTCTCGGTACGGGCATCGTGGCCAGTGGCATCAAGCGGGGCGCCACCGATGAGCATGAAGAACGCGCGGCGACGGCCTCGATGGTCGCGCTCAACGATATCGCGGGGGCTGCGCTCACGCGCTACAAGGCGCGCGCCTGTACCGACATTACGGGCTTCGGCTTGGCCGGCCACGGTGCCGAAATGGCGGCGGCCTCCAAGGAAGTCCGTTTGGTGTTCGAGGCGGCGGTACTGCCACTGCTTCCCGGAACGGCGCGCCTGGCTGAAGCCGGCTTCCTCACCGGAGGGGGTGGTCGGAACGAGGAATTTCTCGGTCGCAAGCTGAGCATCGCCAAAGGCATCGAAGAGACCACGGCAGCGGTCCTGGTGGATCCACAGACCTCGGGGGGCCTGCTCGTGAGCTTGCCAGCGCGCCAGGCTCCTGGTTACGTTGAGGCTCTGCACAAGCGTGGTCTGCGCCCGGCCGTGATCGGACGGGTGGTGGCCCGACCGGCGCGTTCCCCGGTTCTAGTCGCCGCTGAATAGCATCGGCCGGCCGGGGAAGCCGGGGAAGCCGAAGAAACCTGGAAGAGCCCGGGCAAGTCGGCGGATGCGGCACCGAGCAGAACACTAAGCAGGACACGCCAAGATTCGAGGAGGCAACTGATCATGATTCGTAATCAATTTGCGGCTATCGCCGCTGGCATGGCTATATGCGCGCTGGCAGCCGCAGGCTGCGGTGCTCCGAGTGAAGAAGGTGCTTCCAGCATTCGTGGCGAGCTCACGGGTACCGCACACGCAACCGGCGACTCGAGCGCTGTGCTCGCCAAGTACGGCGGGAAGTCTTTTACCGAGCAGGATTTTCTCGACGAGATCGCGAAGCTCAACAAACGTTCGCGCAAGGCGCTCGATGATCCCGAGCGTAGGCAACAGTTCGTCGACAATTTGATCATGTCCTCTCTGATCTTCGAGGAGGGCAAGAAGAAGGGCTTCGACCAGGATCCGACTGTGAAGAAGCAGATCGCCGACCTCGAGCGCCGTTTGGTGATCCAGAAAGTGATGCAGGAGCATCAGAGCATTCCGGTAGACGAAGCCGAAGTGCAGGCGTACTACGATTCGAATCCTGACGAGTTCCGAACCGACCGTATCAAAGCGAGCCACATCCTCGTGAAGGAAGAGGCCTTGGCCAAAGAGGTGCTCGGCAAGATCAAGGCGGACCCTAGTACGTTTGCCGATCTTGCGAAGGAGCACTCGATCGACAAGTCGAATTCTACGCGTGGTGGCGACCTCGGACTTTTCGGTCGCGGCCGCATGGTCAAGGAATTCGAAGAAGCGGCTTTCGCTCTGGAGAAAGACGGCGACGTATCCGAACTCGTGAAGACGCGATTCGGGTTCCACATCATCCAGCGCACGGAGCGCGAAGACGGCAAGCCGAAACCGTTCGAAGAAGTGAAGAACCAGATTCGCATCCGCATGATCAATGACGCACGTCGTGAACATACGGAGAGTTTCTTAGCGGACCTGAAGAAGAGTTCGGGATACGAGATCGACGCGGCAGCGCTCGCGGGCGTCGATATCTCCGATTTGCTTGCAGATGACGCTCCCGACGCCGCAGGAGCGACGCAGTAGGACCGTTACCGGCGCGTCTTACAGCTCGGTAGCGATCCGAGTTGTAAGACCGTCGGAGTCGGTGGCCACCACGGTCACGGTCTTCACTTCGTCTTCGGGCCGCCACGGAATTGCTATCCGTACTTCTTTCGGCCGGCTCGATCCCGACTCGATATAAGCGGCCTGATCGCCGTCGCGATGACCGAGCAGCGTGACGATACCGTTGTCGTCCGTCGCCTTCGCGATCAACGCGTAGCCGTCCTCCGTTTCGACGATTTGCTCGAAGACGAGGCGCGGTGGTGACTTCCACGCATGGAACCGAGCCTGTGATCGAAGCTTGATCTTGTCTTCCATGAAGAGCCTGAAGGTCGCTTCCGAGATCACCAGATCGACCTCTTGCGGTTCCTCGGTGCTTGTTAGTGTTCGCGCCCGCAATCGCACCTGCTTCTTTTGTCCCGGTCCCAGGTCGTCGATCAAACCGGTCCCTTCGAGTAGTTCGAGACGCCCGGAATCCGGATGTCGAAGGAAGGCTTTGACTTCATGAGCAGCGGCATCGCCGAGGTTCTCGAACTCTACGGTGATGTCGTACTCGTTCGCACCGTCGTCGGCGTCCTGCACCCATACACGATGGGCGAGACGTGCGCGCGGGGCCTCTTCGATGGCCAGCAGCAGAGGCGACGACTGCGCAATGTATCCGCGTGCATCGTGCAATCGTACGATCGCGTCGATGCGTCCGAAGTGTGCGGTCGTCGGGATCTCGATTTCCAGCGGCCAGCTGCGTGTCGCGCCGGGCGCGATGGTACCCAGCGGGATGCCGCGACCGCGCAGGAAGAAGGCCTTCGACGTCAGCGTCGCGTAGGCCCGGTACAGAGGCTCGGTGCCGAGATTGGTGACTGCGACCACCAGGTGTTCGGTTTGGCCGGCAGTAAGAACCCCGTCTTCGACGTTGATCTCGATCTTCGCGTTGACTGCCTGCGCTTTGTCGTTATGCGCTGATCCTTCGGCCGATGCTGGAACGGACCAGTCGAGGCCGCGATCGGTGAGGAAGCGCTCGACCTCGTGCTCGGCTTCTCTCGCACGTCGGTACAGTAATACGCGCGCATCGGTCAGCATCTTAGATGCCGATACGCTGCCGTAGCGGGCGAGCACTTCGGCAGTCAACTTGACGATTGGTTGTGAGGCGACGTCCTCTTCTTTGTCGTCGGGTTGGGCGTCTTTGTCGGGCTCCTCTATCTCTTCCGCGAACGTCAGGACGATCGGTGTGCGTTTTGCTTCAGAGGTGAGCCATTCGGGTGTGCGCAGCCAAAACGGGAGATCTGCGTCCACGTACGACGACGGCAGCGTGACGCGCTTGTCGGTGAAGACGATACGTTGCGTCTCCACGTCCGGAGTCATACCGCCTCCCGGTATGGCGAGGCCGTTGGGAAGAAAGTTACCTACTGTCAATTTGAGCGAGCTATCGCTGCCGAGGCTGTAGGTCTTCTGGATCGTGCCTTTACCAAACGTTTTTTCGCCGAGCACGATGGCGCGATCGTTATTGCGCAGGCTTGCCGCAAGGAGTTCCGATCCTGACGCTGTTCGCGGCGATGTGAGCAGGGCGACCGGGAAGTCGCCGAACGGCGTCGGCTCGCCGGCGCGCACCTCCGCGGTCAGTCCCGACACCGAGTGACCGCCGCGCCCTGCGGTGGTGATCAGCAGCGCGTCGTCGAGAAAGAGATCGCCGATGGCCGACGACCCGAGCATGCTGCCGCCCGAATTGGTGCGCAGGTCGATAATGATCCCGCGTGAGGTCGCGTCTTGCTCGACGAGTTCGCCGACGCGGGTGCGAAAGTCGGCGGGAGTCGTTTGGCTGAAGTGAGAGATGGACGTGTAAATCACTCCGTTCTCGAGCCGCTCAGCCTTGACGGAGGGGATGGTTACGAGCCCACGCGTGACCGTGATCGGCTTGAGGTCGTTTTCGCCGGAACGCTCGATGAGTAGAGCGACATCGGTACCCACCTCGCCGCGAATCCGATGTACGGCGTCGGTTACCGCCAAGTTCGTTGTCGACATGCCATCGATGCGTCTGACGACGTCGTGATCGCGCAGGCCGGCTTTGTAGGCCGGCGATCCCTCATAGACGGTGATCAGCGTCAGGTCTTCGTCACGGACCCCGATACGAGCGCCGATGCCCGCCAACTTTCCGCGAAACTGAATGCTGTGCTCGGTCTTCTTTTCCGCGTCGAACACCGCGGAATAGGGATCCAGCCCGCTGAGAATTCCCGACAGTAGGAGAGACGAACTCGGCGGGAGCTTGTCGGGCGGATCACTGACGCAGCGGTCGATGAGAGCCTGTACCTGCAGCAACGGCGTCTCGAGGTCTGGGACGAGGGCATAGGGGGATGCTTCGACGAACAACCGGCAGGGGCCGGCTGTGACGCTGTACCCGCCATCTTCGGCCGGTTCCGCCATGACTTCCGGAATGCGGCGTTCGACGAACTCCAACGCCTCCCCAAGTAGGCGAGAGGGGTCGAGCTCCGCATCGAAGAGATAATTGCGCTGGATCAGGCGTAAACCGCTCGCAAGGTTAGCGGCGGCGCCAGCCGTCTGCGGAGCGACGACAATGCCGGCGAGCGCGAACGCGGCGCAGCGCGCGAGTGTGCGCGAGCCGACTCTGCGTAAGCGAGCTGTCGAGGGAATTGTTGAAAGTTGCCGAGCCGCTGTCATGGCGCTGTGCGCCCGGGAAACGCGCGCTGTCGGTAGCGTACAGCGCGCGTTGCCCAGGGTGAAGCGCCATCGGCTCTAGGCCGAGAGGGTCAGGATCCGATTAGATCCACTGGTTCTTGACCAGCAGAACGGCAGCCTGCGTGCGGTTGCCGACGCCGATCTTGCGGAAGATGCGCTTGAGCTCCGACTTGACGGTCTCGCGAGAGACGTGCAGGCAGGCTGCAATCTCGGCATTGGTCAGGCCGTCGCAGACCAGGCGCAGTACTTCTTTCTCGCGCTCGGTCAGGTTGGGCTTCGGACGCTCACGATCCATTCGGAAAGTGGAGCCCTCAGCAGCAGGCTGTTCAGCGGGAGCTTGGGAGCTCGCCGCCTCGGCTGGTTGGCTGTTCATTAGGTAGCTTTTCACGGTGGTTCTCTATCCTCATTTGCACGGGGTGGTATTACGCCCCCGGAGGGGCGCCTAGCCCCCTAAGTGAGCAACAACCATGCCATGGGTTTTCCCTTGACCTGATTCCTGAGCCCGCCTGTATGTAGTTGAAAAGACAGGGAGAAATCTCTCTAGGGGGGTGACCAACAGACCTAGTCGTTCCCCCGTTCGGGTTGCGACCCTGCAAGTCAGGCCTCTAGGCATTGCATCCGCCCATGGTCTGCCCACGAACGGGTGTAGCCCAGGAACATCATTACGCCAATGGTCTTAAGCAAATCCCCCGAACCCCCTTGGCAGATGCTTCGGCGTATCCTATGTTCGATTCGTGAGCAGCCCATCGGCCACCCGTGAATTGATCCATCGGGCGCGTGCCCTGTTGGCTCAGGGCCGGGCCGTTCTCGACGCTGAGGCCGACGGACATACGCAAGGCGAAGCGCCCCCAACCGATCTACTCGGCCTATACGACGCGCTCAGAGGGCGTCTGGGCACGATCGATGAACGCGAGATCGAGGAGCTGTTGGCGGCTGTTTCGCAGACAGTCGATCAGCTGGGGAGTCTTGCCGACGATCTCGATCGTGTGAAGAGCCTGCGATCGGCGCTCACGCCGCCTGCAGGAAGCTGAGAAGCAAGCTGACACGCAAGCTGATCTCCGCGACAAACGCAGACAGTCAGTCGAGAGTGTGGCCTTCCGCCAGACGTGCCTCGATCAGCACGGCGCGATCGTAGCCGTCGGGTGTTTCGAACGTTCCCTTCACCATTCGCCCATTGATGAAGAGCGTGGGAGTCGAGGTGAGCTTCAAGCGGTTGCCCGCGCGTGCGTCGGCAAGCACCTTCTTGAGCGAAGCGTCGTCGGCCATGCAGTCGGCGAACGCATCCGTATCCAGCTGGAGTTTGACGGCGAGCTTGGTGAGCATTTCGCCGAACAGCCGCTTCTGATTGTCGAACAGAGCGTCGCACATCTCGTCGAAGCGTCCCTGGGCGCCGGCGCACTCCGCCGCTTGGGCGGCCCGACATGCGTGATGGTGGATGGAGCTTTGGAGGGCATCGTTGCAAGCGGCATCGAGGGGAAAATGCCGGTAAACGATGTTCACTAGCCCGCCCAGTCTGGCTTTTAGAGCAGCCAGCAGTTCATGGTTCTTCTTACAGAAGCCGCATTCGAAGTCCGAGAATTCCACGATAGTGACGGGCTTGTCGGAAGCCCCGACCCCAGTGCTGGCAGCGTCTAACACCGGTAGGGCCATGTACCAGTCGAAGAATTCCTCATCGCTCTCGCGAATCGTCTCCAGACTGGCCGATGTCGAAAGGGCGATGGTGTCCTGGCTGGGCCAGGTCAGGATCGCGATAGCCGCGACAGCGGCGATGGCCGCGGCGATCGATCCCAATAGGCCGCCGGGAAGAACCGCATCGCGACCGCCTGCGGCTTTGTGCGCGGCCGGTGCGGCGATGACAACGCCCATGAGACAAGCCGTGACGAGGTACAAGCCGCTGCACATCAGGCATACCGTGCTCAGAACGAACAGCGACACCGCCGCCATGTAGAGAGAGAACGCGACCGATCCTATCGTGCCAATGGATGCCAGTCGCAGGGCCGAGAACCTGCGTGCACCGCGGCTGCGGGCAGCGACGAAAAAGGCCCCCGCCAGGCCGCCGTAGGCGAGTATTGCCCACCAAGCGATCGGAACACCCGCGAACATCGCGAATGGGCTCGTCAACACGCGATCGCAGTTGACCGAGTCGTTTACGTTGCAAAAGCTCGTATACGCGCCGGCATGCTTGTCGATCTGCGCATGGACGTAGGTGAGGGTAAGAGCCAGCGCGACGCCGACGAGAGAAAGAGCGACACCACCGTACATTAGTCGGGTGAAGCGGCTTTGCTCACGCTGTTGCTGTTTTCCCCGAGATTCCCGGGAATTATGAGTCACGGTGCGAAAAACATTAACGGCCGGTATTCCGGTTTGCAACTCCTGCCCGAGCGAGCACTTTTTCGGCCTCCTCGGATCGTCCCAGGGCATGCAAGCAATTGACGGCATTGGTGACGGCGGTGCCGTGTGTGGGGAACTCGCGAGCCACGGCGAGGTAGTCGGGTAGGGCGGCCTCGCAGCCCTCCAAGCGCTCGCGCGCTACCCCTCGGTTCACTCCCGCCAGGGACGCGCTGACGCCCGCCGCGAGGGCGGCTGTGTACGCGTCGGCGGCTTCTCGATTGCGACCTAGCCCGAGCAAGGTATCGCCGTACGCCATCTGCGATTCTCCGTCGCCGGGGGATATCTGCGTCGCACGCGCGAAGGCGCCCTGGGCCTTCGCCCAGTCTCCCTTGACCCGATAGACCATTCCCAGGTTGAACCAGGCCGGAGTCAGCTTAGGCGCGAATTCGACGGCGCGCTGGTACGTTTCGATGGCTTCGTCGTTGCGCGCTGCGCGCGCGTACAGGTTGGCCAGATTGTACCAGGCCGCCCCGTAGTCGGGCTTTACTTCCACAGAACGTCCGAACGCCGCGACCGCATCGTCGAGGCGCCCTGCTGCGCCGTACGCGGATCCGAGTTCCATGTGTGCGCGGGCGCTAGTGGGGTGTGCCGCGGCGGCGGACTCGAACAACGTGACTGGATCGTTCCACACGCGGGCGCGTTGCCAGTCCAGCAGCAGTGCCAGCAGGCCGATCGCGGCCAGGCCCCACTTGCCGCGACCTGCCGACCAGTCGGCCGCACGCGCGGCGGCTGGACCCACGGCGATGCATAGCCCGAGAGTCGGGAGATAAAACAGTCTCTCCCCCATGACGGTTCCGATTAGCACGATGGAGTTGGAGACGATCGAGTAGGCGGCCGCGGTCATACACAACGCGACGGTGACCGCCGGCAGGTTTCTGCGCGCGCGCACAGCCGCCGCGGCCAGACCTGCGAGCGCGATCAATCCGAACAGACTATAGCGATCGCCCGTGAATCCTTCCGAGATGCCCAGGGCGTTGTAGGAGTAGTCGACGGAGAACGGTCCCGGCCAGATCGTGAGCCACAGGTACCGACCCAGCAGCGCCAGCGCGCCGGTGGTACGCTCGATGGCTCCGAGGCCCGACAAAGGATTGTCGAGTTGATCAGGTGCCTTGCCCGGCAGCATCGGGCCCGACGCTGAGCGTATGGCGAAATAGACGACCACGATCGCGATCAGTGCGACCAGTGCGACGAGATCGCGATTGCGTCTTCGCTCCGGCAGCGGGATCACGATCGCCAAGACTACCGGCGCTGCGAGGATCGTGATGGCGTTCTCTTTGCAGAACAGCCCCACGAGCAACGCGACAGACGCCAGTGCGAGTGCACCGCCGCTCCCCTTCTTTCGATAGTCGATGAGGGATATGAGCGCGGTGGCCCACGCTGCTGCGGCCATCAGTTCGGCGCGGCCGACGGTCCAGATCACAGCTTCCGAATGGATCGGCAGCACCGCGAACAGTGCCGCCCCCCAGAAGGCCGCCCAACGATCGAGCCCCAGTCTCATTGCCGCGATGAATGTGAGCCACACCACGAGTGCATGCAGCGCGATGTTCACGATGTGGTAGGCGAATGGGTCGCCTCCGGAGACGGCCCAGGTCCATGCGTAACTCAGCGTGACGAGCGGTCGGTAGCCGGGCGCATCGCCGCGCACGCGACCCCACCAGGAGAAGTTGGAGAAGATGTCGTAGGCGCTTGCGCCGTCTACTACGTGTTCATTCGCGGCGATGGCAAGCCGGTCGTCCGACACCATCGGAGAGTTAATCGCCGCAGCGAACGCGACCAGCGCCAACCCCACGAGGGTGGCCGCCATCGCACCTCGGCCAAAGCGCCAAGCTTTGCTCACCCCGGCGCCGCGCGCCTTAGCGCTTCGCTACCGAGGTCACTGCCATGTTCGGCGACGCGGGATCGAAGTCCGGCGTGCTTGCATCGACAACCGATACGTCGAAGTTCGAGGCGCTCAGGCTGTCGCTCGTCTTGAAGGTGCACGTCACGACGCGTGTGGGCGTCTGAATTCCCGCAATCTCGACCAGTGCGCAGCGCACGCGACCGCCGCCGATATCGTTGCAGGTTTGCAGACCGCCGCCGGTTTGCCATTGACAGCGCACGCCGCCGCCGGCGCCTTGCCAGCCGCCGCTGGCGCCGGTGTGATTGATGTCGAACTGAAGTGCGCCAAGGAGTCCGGCGTTGTTCAATACCTCGGCGGTGACATCGTAGCTCGGAGTGGAACGGCTCACGCCGGGGTCGTTCTCGGCGTCGGGATCGGGTGTGCCGAGTGCCTCGTTGGCTGCATCCGCTGCGTTGCCGCCGCGTCCCGAAGCATCAGCGGCCTTTTTGTCTACACGTTCAGCAGCGCGCGCCGCGCGCTCTGCCTCGCGTTCGAGTTCCTTTGCGGCGTTACCGGTGTTGCGCTGCCGCAGCGATTCTCCGAGCGATCCTGCTCCGCTACCACTTCCACTGCCGCTACTGTGAGCCGTCGCGGCCGAGCCGCCGGAGGAGGGCCTGCCGGTGTTCGTGCCCGTACCGGTGCCGCCGGTGCCATTCGACGATCCGCTGGGCGCGGCAGTTGCGACATCGCGACCGCCGGAGCGCGTCATGGCCAGGCGACGGTCGTCGAGTTGTTCTCCCTTCGTGTCGGTAGCTGAAGAAAGCGTGACCGCGAGGCTGGCTGATATGGTCGCTGCGGCGATGTCGGCGGAATCCGGAATCATCCGACAAACGGCCAGATCGATCGGTGCGGCGAACGCGCGTCGTGCTCTGACGTCGATCGTGAGGTGCCCGGCTCCGTCGTCGCTGAAATCGGCGGTGACATCGGGAGGGAGCGCGAAACAAGCGGGCGAACCGCCGGCGATTTGCGGCTTCGCTGATGCCTTGGAGTAGTCGACGACAACCTTAGCGCTGGTAAGGGGCTGTACCGCCTCATCGAGCGAGATGACGACCTCGGCCGGTTCCGTCTTGTTGCCGCAGCCGATCACCGTGGCGGCCAGCGCCGCAATGCCCACAAACAAGCAGATTTGCTGTCCCAACTTACCCATCGTTATCGCTCCCGGTTTCAGTAGAGTTACTCGTGCGGCCTAGGCGGCTGCCACGACCCTTGCACCCTATAGGGTAGCAGCTTTAACCGTACAAGCAGGCCTCGGACGCAGACGGTGCGGTTCTCGGCGGTTTGGCGCAGACCCTCCCCGGGACGGATCAATCAGGATCAATCCTCCCAGCGGCAGTGGGACTGGTAGCCGTGGCCGCCAAAACAATCGCGCGCCCACGAAAAAGCCCGGCTCCCTCGAGGGGAGCCGGGCTCTTCGGTCTCGGCGCAGTGGTCGGTGCTGAGCACCGGCCACTGCGCGTTGTGCTCTAGCCGTTACGGTAGTTCGATACGGCAGGCCTGATCGCAGCCGTCGTCGCTCGTGTTGTTGCCGTCATCGCATGCTTCGTCACAACCCACCACACCGTCGCCGCAGCGGCAGGTGATGATCGCGCTTCTGAATTCGATGGCGCCCGGACCAGGCGTACCGGCCGCACCGTTGATCGCGCTCGAAGCCGTCGCCGGCACACAGAACAGAGCTGCAGTGGTCGGCTCCGCACTATCCGGCGTGCACGCACCCACAGCACAATCGGCGTTGGAAGTGCATGCGCCGACAGCGGGATCGTCGGTGCAGTAGCTACCCAACGGCGACGGTGTGCCCGTTCGCGTGATGGTGCTTTCGAAACATGCCGTCGGCTCCAGGATACAAGTATCGCCGTTGCCGCCCGTCACGCACTGCTGGTTGTTCGAACAGGCCGCCGGGATCTCGTTACATTCGCCGACCAGTCCCGTGGGCGAGGCGCACCCCTCCTCGCCGTCGGTGCAACACTCCTCTGCGTTGACTTCGCCACAGACGAGACTCTGACAGGCGTTGGCGTTCTCCTGACTTTCATTGATGTTGGCAGGGTTGCTGGTGCACACCCTGCCGTCGCAGTCGAGATCGTCGAAGCAAGGCTCGTTCGGATCGAGGTTGGTACCGGCGACGTCATCCGCGCAGAAGCCGCAGTGACAGTAGACACCGCAGATCGACCCCGGACAGTCGGAGTTGGTGTCGCAGGCGCTGAAGTCATTCAAGCACGCTGCCGTACCGGACGACGGATGGAATCCGTCGAAGGGGGAGGCGCAAACCAGATTTGCAGTCCTCGACACGGTCTGTGTCGAGGTCTCTCGGAACCTAATGTTCAGACCCTGACCCGCAACACTGGCACTCGTATCGGGTGGGCAGTCCGAGGACACGCCGCCGAACGTCGGGCTGATGGCTTCCACCGTGCAGGCCACACCGTTCTTTGGTCCGCCGTCGCAAGTGGTCATATCGCCGACCTCGAGGCCGCCTCCGCCGGGAGCGAAGTCGCCGCAACGCGGGCAAGGTGTGTCGAGGTTGATGCCCAGGTGGACACGTGATCGCAGGAACGCCGCCGCAACGCCTTGACCCGTCGCGGAGTCGGCGGTGCCCGTAAGCGGCTCCTGGAAGTACGTGGTAACGCAGACCGGTACGCCGGAGGCCGCCAACGGTAGCGGCGGTCCGAAGAACGTCACGCAAAGGTTTCCGCCGCTGCCGCCGCAATCGGTGTTCGCGGTGCACTCGACCGACGTATCACTGACGCACTGCGAGCGACTGGTCGGACCGGTCACTTCGCACTCGGTATCGGTCGACCCCGGGTTGCAGTTGCAAGTGGCCTTGCAAGTGCCTGCCGCGCAGTCTTCATCGATCTGGCACTCTTCCATCGCGCCGGCAGAGCAACGCTTGACCACTGCGAACGTGATCGACGCGCCTTCGATGATCTCAGCGTTGTGGCCCGTGCCCTTCCAACCGGTATCGAGGTCGGAGCCGGCCTTGGCGAAGAACTCTGCGGATGTGCAGGGGAGGCCGAGCTCACCGTTCATTGTCGTCGTCGTCGTCGTTGACGTCGTGGTCGTTGACGTCGTGGTCGTTGTGTCCAGCGTCGGGCCCGTCGTCGTCGGGCCGCACTCGCAGAAACCCTCGACGGGCAGGCTGACTGCTACGTTCAAAATACTCAGTGCGTCGGGTGCCGTGATGGTGCCGTTGCAGTTCACATCGCAGATGCTGAGGTCGCAGCTTACGAGTCCGACCGCCGCGCTCAGTGCGTTCAGCGCGTCGGAAGCAACCGGGTTGGGCCCATTGGACACGGGTTGACCGCAGTCGCCTTGCGCTGCGGATGAAATCTGTGGTGTAGCGAACGTGGCCACCGCCAGTAGGGCGATGAGCGCGATCGTACGTACATTGAGAAGTAGTCGCCTGGTCATTCCGAAATATCCTCCTTGGGGACAGGTGGGGCGAGTGAGAAGAGCCACGACAATAGGTAAAGTGGCCGTGCTACTCAAGCTTCCGACTCGCGAAAAGCAAGAAATGTTACGGTCTTAACGCATCTCCACCGCCCGGGTTAGGCCCTTTGTCGCTTCCGCGATTGCGCTTCGCGGTTTGCGGCACAGACGACGGTGGGGGCTTGGTGAGAACGCCAAAAAGAAAGGGGGCCCGAAGGCCCC
>JAJCZM010000007.1 GCA_029262375.1 Deltaproteobacteria bacterium | reverse complement strand
GCGTACGACTCGGCTCGCTCAGCGAGCGCGCGCCTTGCACTCGAACGGCTCTCACCCGCGAGTGCGAAAGCGATAGCCGTCCGATTGCGGCGTTGCACGCCCGCACGCTAGTGCGATTTTCTGTGTTGGGCGACGGCGGCTTCGGTCATTTTGCCGATGCCGATTCCGACCATCGGGAGCGCAACCAGGCCTTGGGCGATGAGCGTTAGGAATTGTGTGGCGTTGATCAAGATGCCGAAGGCGAGGGCTTCGGCCTTCGGCACGCCGAACAAGCCGAGGGCGACGACCGATGCGATCTGGAAGATCCCGAACATTCCCGGCGGCGGTGGAATCGCGGTGCCCGCGCTGATCGCCACGAATACACACAGCGCGGCCGCGAACGGAACGTCGAAGTCGAACCCGAGTATGAAGATATAGCTCGACAGGATCGGCAAGAACCACAGCACTAGCGTTACGGCGAATACAAGCGCCACCAAGCGGCGATCTGGCAGGATCTGCAAGCCTTCGCGCGCATCCTCGAGGATCTTGCGAGTCTTCGTGCGCGTGCCTTCCGGAAGTACACGGCCGAGTGTTGCATCGAAGAACGCGTCACCCTTGAGCCAGAAGCCGACCACGATCGTCAGCATGATGCCGAACAGAACGAGACTACCCATCGCGGCTTTGGTTGCCCAGTCCGGTAGATCGGTAACGAGCAGCGCGACGTGCAGGTAGAACACGATCGCTGCCGTGTCCATCATCTTCTCAAAGACCCAGTTGCCGACGATCGCCGGGATGGTCAGCTCGGTCTTCCACGACAGGAGAACGGGACGGACCGGTTCTCCGAGTCGAAACGGAAGTACATTGATCATCATGTAGGCCACCGCGACGACCTGCCAAACCAGCGCGAAGCGAATGTTGGCCAGCGGCGACAGCTCGATCTTCCAGCGCCACGCGCGAACGATTTGAATGAGCAGGCTGACCGCCACAGCGGGGATCAAGTACAGAAGGTTGAACCCGGCTAGTGCGGTCGCGAGTTCGTCGGGGTCCACGTGACGCGCCGCCATCCATAGACAGACGGCGGCGATAGCGAGACTTGCTAGAAGTTTCTTCGCCAGCATCGACCGTCTACGAGTCGAGAATAGTTTTCGAGACGACCTTCATGGCCTCATCGAATTCGTAGACGATTGGAACACCGGTACCGATGTTGAGTTCGAGTACTTGCTCGCGCGTCAGTTTGTCCAGATCCATGACGATGGAGCGTAAACTATTGCCATGGGCAGCAACAATGATCGTCTCTCCTTTCTTCAGGTCGCCGATGATCTGTTCGTTGAAATAGGGCAGGGTGCGAGCGGCCGTATCTTTGAGCGATTCACCCTCGTCGCCCGGAGGCGGAACGTCGTAACTGCGCCGCCAGATGTGAACTTGTTCATCGCCGTACTTTGCGGCGGTTTCGGCCTTGTCGAGCCCCTGTAGATCGCCATAGTGACGCTCGTTGAGCGCCACATCTCGCACGACGGGGATGTCGGTCTGACCCAGAGTCTCCAGGATGATCGTCAGCGTATTCTGCGCACGCTGCAGCTCGGAGGTGTAGGCCTTCGTGTACGCTACCCCCGTCGCCTTGAGTAGCTCTCCGGCGCGCGCGGCTTCGGCAATACCCTTCTCAGTGAGAGGGACATCGACCCAGCCGGTAAAACGATTCTCGAGATTCCACTGCGACTGTCCGTGTCGCACCAAAGTGAGGCTAGCCATCGACGGATACTAGGGGGCCCGGGTGAATCTGCCAAATCGTGGCCGTGCGCGGTCAGGCTCGTCGTTCGGGGGGAAAAGTCGCGTGATCACAGCGTGCTCCGGTCGATTTCCGGCTTTCTCAATGTTGGCCGATTTGGTACTGATAGACCTATAGACGAGCAGCGCCGGTCCGGGCGCGTGCTCACCGCTCGAGGAGTCCCCGGTATGAAATCGATCGCCCGACTCGGTGTCGCCACCCTGTGTTGCTCTGCTTTGCTCGTCGCGTCGGCCGGACGGGCGCATGCTCAGAAATGCGAAGCGTCGAAGCTCTCAACCGCCGGTAAGCACTACCAGTGCCGCATGAACGCCGAGTCCAAAGCGGTGAAGAAAGCCGCACCCGTCGATGGGCTCGCGAAGTGCAGTACAAAGTACTCGAAGAAGTGGGCCAAGGCAGAATCCGTCGGAGGATGTCCGGTAGCAGGTGATGATGCTGTGATCGAAGCGCTTGTCGATGGGATGACCGATGCCCTGACGCTGTCGCTGATTCCCGCACCGCCGGCCAATGATGCGGCTCGCAAGTGCGGGGCGAGTAAACTGAAGGGCGGCGGCAAGTATGCGTCGTGCCGCCTCAAAGTCCATTCCAAGAACGTGAAGTCGGGCAAGCCGTTGGACTTCCTGAAGTGCGACGACAAGCTCACGAAAACATTCTCCAAGGCGGACGCGTCCGGCGGTATCGACTGCCCGACTTCCGGTGACGCAGGCGCGGTCAATACTTCGACGACGGCCGACGCGGATCTCGTTGCAGCGACGATCGCAGGCCCGACCACCACCACAACTACGACCACCACGATCACGATGCCCGTGGTCGAGATCGGAACACTGATCTACTCCGAAGACTTTACTGAGACAGACGGGCAGCCGTGGCCGGCGCCGTGGGTTGTCGCGGGCGGTGTCGAGACGGCGGACATCCTCGCTAACCGTGCGCGCTTCAGACCGACGGTGACGGGTTATTCGCTGGCCCGCATGCACTTGCCGGGCTCCGAACAAGACGTGGACCTGCGCGCGACGGTAGAATGGCTCGACTTTGAAACGCAAGGACTCGGCTTCTACGCCCGTCAAAACGGCGGGCACTTGCAGCTGACGCCGACTCACGGACAGGGCTACGCGATCTTCGTCGAAGGTTTTACAGGCACCGACGGCGTCGGAGTCTGGAAAGAGATCGACGGCAACGAGATCAGCCTGAACATCAACTACGGGTTGCCGATCGATATCATGACGGGGGTTCCGCATCACATTCGTTTTCGCGCGTATCAGAACGATGCTTCTTCGACGCGACTGTTGGCGAAAGCGTGGGCGGTCGGAAGCCCCGAACCCGCGACGTGGAACGTCGATCACATCGACAACGATCCTATTCTTCAGAACCTGAGTGACGGCTATGCGCTCGACGCTTGGTATTCGGGGAACGTGGGTCCGCCCGATGAATTTCAATTCGTAGACGACGTCGAGATTCGCGAGATTCAAAACCCGCTGCTCGGCATCAGCGCGGTCAACACGATTCAAGAGACGTTCATTTTTACGGAAGGGCCGCATTGGCGCTCCGCGACCGGTGAACTTCTGTTCACCGACATCGCCGGCAACACGATTTATTCGTTGACGCCGCCGAGCACGATCAACGTGTTCCGCACGCCCAGTGACAACGCCAACGGGCTGGCGACTGCGCTGAACGGGGACTTGCTTGCCGCCGAACATGGGACGCGACGTCTGTCTCGAACCGATGGGGTCGGTACGATTACAACGGTCGCCGACATGTTCGGCGGACTCTCGCTCAATTCCCCGAACGACATCGAAGTGCGCTCCGACGGCACGATCTATTTCACCGACCCCCCATTTGGCATCAACCCGGGCGACCAGGAACTCGCGTTCAACGGTGTTTTCCGGGTCGATACGGGTTCGACACTGACGGCCGAATGGATGGCGCCGCTCACGCGACGACCGAACGGCATCGTGTTGTCGCCCGACGAGTCGCGCCTGTACGTATCCGACACCATCATCGACGACGTGACCGTATTTACGGTGCTTCCGGACGGCTCGCTTGGGGCGTCGAGCACATTCGCGGCCGGTGTCGATCAAGCTGATGGCATGTGCGTGGACAGCGGCGGCAACGTCTACGTGGCCGCGTCGACCGGAATCGAAGTCTACGCGCCCGATGGAATGCAGTGGGGCACGATTGTATTCCCGCGCGTCCCGTCGAATTGCGGGTTCGGTGGAGCAGGCGCGACGACGCTCTATGTCACTGCGCGCGAGGGCCTCTATAGTGTAGACATGGTCGTGCCTGGGATTCTTTAGTGGAGTGAGTGATACCGCATCCATAGACAACGGCGCGTTGGCGGCCGGCGTCCTCGCTCTAGCAGAACGCGTGGCCGCGGCGCCGCACCGATCGGCTGCGCTCGACGGGATCTGTAAATCGACCGTTGAGCTACTCGGCTGCGATCGCAGCAGCATCTTTCTACTCGACGGCGGCTACTACCGAGGCAAGCACAACTACGGGAATCCGCCGGATATCGTGAAGTTCTTCGATCGGCATCGAGTACGTCTCGACGACCCGTTGATCAGCAGGGCGATCGAGACCCGCAGCTTTGTCCTCGAGAATCGGGCCGCAGATGGCGAGCTCATGAATCGAGATACCGCGAGGCGCGCGCGGATACGTTCGATTGTGATTGCGCCGTTGTTTCATCCAAGCGAGAACGCGATCGGGTTTCTCACGGCCGAATACAACGAAAACCCGGGCACGTTCACCGAGACGATGTCCACCCTCGTCCTCGGAGCGGCGAGTCTGGCTCAGATCGCTATCGCTAGAGACGACGACCGGCTCGAGCGCGAGCGAGCCGAAACCGAGCTCCTCGCGAACGAACGCGAGCTGCGCCGACTTGCGGCGGTACTACCGATTGCGGCCGAGCAGGAGCGGCAGAGGATCGCGGCGGAACTCCACGATACAACGCTTCAGGAACTCGCCGGACTGGCGATGGCGTTGGGACAACTCGAGGCGGATTACTCCGGCAACGGGATTTCCGGCCGACTCGCGGCCGCGAGGCAGGGTCTGCAAGTGAGCATCCGCACGATGCGTGAATTCTTGACGGAGATCTGTAGCTCGATCTTGCCAGATCTGGGTTTCGCTCCGGCAGTTGAAGCGTTGTGCGACGGTATGGAAGAGCGCTACGGTTACCGTGTCGCGTTGGCATTGTATGGCCCGCTCGATGCGCCGGACGAGAGCGCGACGATACTGCTCTACCAGGCATTGCGAGAGCTCATGCGTAACGTCGGTAAACACGCGAACGCAAAGTGTGTACGCGTGGAAGTGCGTGTGGAAGACGAGCAGGTCGTCGTCAGGGTTGCAGACGATGGTGCCGGCTTTGCCGTCCCCGACCCCATTCGCGTCGCGACTAGTGGAGGGGGTTTCGGGCTCTTCAGCCTGCAACAGAGATTGCTGCTTGGCGGCGGCCGGTTGAAGATCGATTCTCAGGAAGGCCGTGGAACCCATGTCGAAGTGAAGTATCCGCTGGGTACTTCATCGGCTGTTGAGTAGCTATGCAATCGTGGCGCTCGCGCGATGAGATGACTCGATAGCCGTTCGTCGGTTGGGCTGGTGGGGACGATCCAGCCTATGCGGTGTCCCCCGTGACATAAGCGGCCGTATCGGAAAACCTCGGAACCCTATGTACGATCTCTGTTTCAGGCTGCGGGCCATCTGCGTCGCCGGCCGGGCACTACTTCTCGTTGCTACGCTGTTCTCGCCATGTTTCGCGCAGGCGTATGACTACCCGATCGACAATCCGTATGTCGCCACGGTTCTCGGCACGCCGGTGGAGTTCAGCGCCGATCTACCGGTCGACGTTCCGGGGGAGGCGCGCACGCTCGACATCGCGCACGGCTCGGAGATCCCCGAAGTATTTTGGTACGAACGCGGCCTGAAGTTCGGATTCGCGCCGCAGCCGCGTCGCGCCCCATTGGTGTTCATCATCGCGGGCACCGGATCGCACTACAAAGGCGAGACCATCATCACACTGGGGCGCGCGCTATACGGTGCCGGTTTCCATGTGATCTCGATCTCATCGCCGACGCAGCTCAATTTTCTCGTCAACGCATCGCGTTCGCATCTACCAGGAATGCCGAGCAGCGACGTGGCCGATCTGTACGACGTCATGCTCGCGGCCTACGAGAGCGTCCGCGACGAAATCGAAGTCTCCGAGTTTCATCTTACCGGCTACAGTCTCGGTGGCTCGCACGCTGCATTCTTAGCCAAGCTCGACGAAGAACGCGGTGCTTTCGATTTCAAGCGCGTGTTGATGATCAACCCCGCGGTCAATCTCTACAACTCGGCCCGCATCTTCGATCAGCTGCTCGAAGATGCGATCCCCGGTGGCGCGCGCGGCGTCGGCAAATTTCTCGACGGCGTGATCCGGGATCTCGCTGTTCTGTACCGCGAGACCGATGTGCTGCGTCTCGACGGGGAGTTCGTTTATTCGGTCTACGAGCAGACCAAGAGTCGGTTCCCGCCGGCGGCCGACGCGCGCGAGATTCAGGTTGCGCAGGCGCTGATCGCGATCGCATTCAGGATC
Organism: Deltaproteobacteria bacterium; assembly: GCA_029262375.1. GTDB lineage: Bacteria > Desulfobacterota > Binatia > UBA1149 > SPBQ01 > JAJCZM01. The sequence goes on along the minus strand of JAJCZM010000007.1, from coordinate 282,235 downwards.
GCGTCCGCCAACATGGTGTTTGGAGCCGACGTCATGAACGGCAGCGGGTATATCGTCCCGCGCAACGCCGCGCTTGGAAAATACGACTCGCTGACGACCTACGCCCGCGCCAGTCACGCTGTGCGCTTTACCGAGTATGCCGACGATCTAGTAATTCCCGCGCTCATGGCGAGCAATCCCGGTACGACGCGTGAGGAAATTCTACGCACGGTCAGCCTTCTTGCGATCGAAGGGTACCTGGCATCCGCCGAGCACATCGGTGTCGTCACCAACGAGGACGAGATCATTCTCGGTCCCGGTGAACTCGACTATCTGAAGCAGGTGTTCGGGACGCGTATCAAGACGTATCCTCGCGGCGGCCACTGCGGGAACATCGCTCACCGAGACAACGTCAAATTCATGATCGAGTTCTTCACGGGGCAGGGGCAGGAAGATGCGCGCTAGGAAGGCTGCCCGCTTCTTACGGCGCGCGTCCGTCTCATGCGCGTGCGCGCTCGCGTTCTTACTGACCGTTTCGGCGCCGATCTCGACAGTCGCCTTTGCCGACGAAAGCGGTGACCTGCCGGTTCGAACCGATCTGATCGAATTCTCGGTGCGCAATCAGCTGGCCGACATCTCCGACCCGATCGAAGGCTGGAATCGACGCGTCTATGCGTTCAACACGAGCTTTGATCGCCGATTGTTCCTGCCGGCGGTGAACGGCTACCGCGCCGTCACGCCCGATCCGGTCGAGACGGGGATTTGGAACTTCTTCCTGAACGTCAGCGAAGTGCGGACGTTCGTGCATTCGCTGCTGCAGCTCAAGCCCCGATCGGCCGGCATCACGCTAGGTCGGCTCGTGGTGAATTCGACACTCGGTGTCGGGGGCCTGATGGACCCGGCGACTTCGATGGGGCTCGCGCGCCTCAGCGAAGACTTCGGGCAAACGCTCGGGCGTTACGGAATGCCCGACGGCCCCTACCTGGTGCTGCCGTTGTTCGGTCCGTCGAACCTGCGAGACACGACCGGCATGGCCGGTGACTACGCGCTCTCGCTGGTGGGCTACGAGATCATCGGGCTCAGCGACAACGATCTGTGGCCGGTCCGCTGGACGCTGGCGGGCCTGCGCGGACTGAGTTCTCGCGCGAATACGGCCTTCCGCTATCACGAGACCGGCTCCCCGTTCGAGTACGAGATGGTGCGCTACCTGTACACGCAGATGCGCGAGCTGGAGATCGAGAAATAGGACCGGGCCACAGCTTGTCCGCGCCCGAAAAACGCTCTAGTATCCTGGCCTTCCGGGGCCGTAGCTCAGCTGGGAGAGCGCCTGGCTGGCAGCCAGGAGGTCAGGGGTTCGATCCCCCTCGGCTCCACCATTTTTCCCCTTACAGATAGGGAGCCTACAACGCGCCTCAGGGGTTTATCGAAAGCCCTGGGGCGTCGTTCGTTGTGGGCATCAAGCAAATAGTGAGCATCGCGCGTGAAGCTACGGCGTTACGAACAAGAAGTGCTCCTGTAGCCTCCAGCCCCTCGACCGTTTGACGGTCGCACCATCCGTATTCCCGACGAACTCCCAATCTGACGTGTCCGCGAGCGGGTCGTCGCCAATTGTGATTTGCACGGTCATCGGGGCGAGCTCGGCCACCGTGGTACCGGTGTTGCGAGTGGGGTCGGCTTGGCCTAGGTCGGCGTCCATCTTGGCCTTGATGCGCCACTCTCCCCTCCCGAGTAACCCGCCTACCGGGTCTACTTTCATCGCGAAGCTGTAAATCTGTGCCGCTCCTGTGGGCTTTACCTTGTACCTGAACCAGCTGCCATTGCCGTTGGCGAAGAACGTGCCGGGAGCGAAGGCCTGTTGGAAGAGCGTGCCGGTGAGGTTGCTGATCCGGAAGACCACCTGCTCGCTTGCCGGGTGCACGTTGGAAACGGGCTGGGCGCGGAAATCGACCTGAAGCCGGTCGAGCTTCCTTGGGTACTTGAACTTCAGCTTGGCGGTGGCATCGGCAGCGTGAGGTGCCAGCAAGGCCAGCAGCACAAATGCCGCTGTAAAAATCGAGACCAACGGCGCTTTGTGTGGCTTCATTGGGGATCTCCTTTAACTGATTGGCTCTGTCTAGCTACGCGAATGGTAGTGCTTCGGGCGATGACGAGTCAATCAGGGGTAGGCTAGGAGCCAAGTTTAGTGGAATTCAGGTGCGATCTAGATTGGGCATTCCCTACCCTCTTCGCGGGGATTGTCGCTTCACACCACGGTCAGCGTCAGGTCGTGATCCGGGTCGACTGCCCGGAACAATTCGGCCAGCTTCGTGATCGTGGGCAGTGCGGTTCCTTGTTCGTAGCGGGCATAAGCGTTTCTAGATTTCGCTCCGATACGCTCGGCGACTTGTGCAAGTGAAAGTCCCGCTGCCTCGCGCCTGCGGCGCAGCGCCATCGCGATCATCGCTTCGGCCGGCTCGCAGTTCAGTACGAACCGGTCTCCGCCGATCCACCGTGCCGAGACGCTGACCTCGTCACCTGGCGCCAAGGTTCTCACCCAATCGGCAGCCATCGCAAGGACGGCTTTGCGCGTGCGGGCTTGTGTCACGGCGTCGAGCAGGGGGATCTCGGCCAAGTACCAGCGCCCGTCGCGAACGATTCGGCCTTCGATCAACATTGCTACTTTCTCCTCGCTCGCCTGAGTATGGCCAGCGCCAGACGGCCTTGAGTGTACACGGATAGGGGTGCGGCGCAATGTTTAGCCGATCGAATCGACTGGCCGCTCTTCGCGCCGCTCGGGCTGCACTACACCCGAATCTTCTCAACATCCACGCGGTACGTAGAAAACAACGCCGTCAGCGCAGCGGTGATGCCGAGAAAGCGCTCTTCGCTCACGACCCCTTCATCAATGAACTCCCCGCCGAACCCCGTGCTCACCGCGAAGAACCGGAACGGATCTTCGATGCTCGTCAGCGCCAGCCCGGGCAACAGGTATTGATATTCGTACAGATAGCGCACGATCGCGCGCCAGAGCTGCGGCGTCGTGTATTCGCCGCGCAGGGTTCGGATATTGTGACGCACGTACGTCTCGCGCTCGGCCTCGCTCATGAACGCACGCGCGATGAGATTGGCGCGATAGTCGGGCGTGCGCATCAGTAAGAGATCTGCAAGCGCATCACCGACGTCGCCGCCGGCGGCCAACTCTTGCAGGTCTTCGCGCGTCGCTTCGGCGGCACGGCTGTCGCACTCGGCGACTGCTAGGCCGAGTTCGTCGGCCAGTGTTTTCTGTAGTTCGGCGAGACGCTGGTCGTCGACACTGCAGTCCATGTATCCCGCCTCGTCGGCGAGATGTCCCCATTCATGCAGCACGCGTGCGCCCAGCATGGCGCGTTCATACGGAAGCGCGGGGCCGAGCAATCGTTCCATGCCCGGCTCCATCAGGTTGTACGCGATCACGCTGCGCTGCGGATGCATGTAGGCGTAGCCGCTCTCGGCGAGTGCGTCGTCGCAGGGGGGCAGCGAGTCCGGCGCCGACAGCGCGGCGTTGAAGCGACGGCCGTGTTCATCGATGAGCGCGAGATCGCCATGGATCGACTCGAGCGCAACGTCGTCGGCGTTCGTGAGTACGTTCTCTAGTGCGTCGAGGCGCGCCGGTTCCTGCGGATCCCACACTATCTCCCCGTCCGCACCGGCGATGATCACAGCGGGGGGCGTCTCCTGCAGCCACTCGAGAAGCGTCGCTTTCGCACGGCCTCCACTGTCGCTGCGCCACGCGCGCCGGTGCGCCTCGACCGCCGCAATCGCGGCTTCTTGTGTGGCTTTGATCAGTTTCGGCGGTTTCGTCTCGTGACGCTTCGGTACCTGCAGGCCGCTGGCGGGAATCTCGCGGACGACATCGCCGGCGTCGGCCGGGCGTAAGGACCGTTGGCGTAGATTGCTGAGCCACGGCAGTGCACGTGCGACGGCCGTGAGTGCATCCGCGTCGGGGCGTGTGCTGCGTTTCGCGGCAGTGCTGAACGCCGCGGCGGCTTCGTCGTCCGCAACGATCCACCACGCCGCACTCAACACCGGCACCTGCGTGACTTCACCGGTCACCGACATCCAATCGCCGATTGCCAGTAAATAGGCGATGAACTCGGCGTTCGATGTGTCGACGTCGAAGTCGCTATCGTACAGCGACCAGGTACTCGTATTGAGAACCTGCGCATACGGACGCAGCGACGCAACGTCGCGGGCGATACCGATGTTGCGAATGCGTGGGCGCGGCCACGCTCGCGTCTTTTCTGCCAGCGCGTGACAGCGCGACCAGTACAGGCGCAGCGCGTCGCCGAGCAACGCGACACGCGCAGCCGACCACTCACAAGTGTCTAGAAGGAACGCTGCCAGACCGGCATCCGGGCCGTCGGGGCCCAGATGCTCGATCGGTAGCAGAAGGAAGTCGTCTTCCGCGCGACAGTACTCGGCAATTCGCATGCCGAGCCGGTCTTAGAGGAATCCGAGGTCGAAGTCTTGCACCGTCCAGAAGTCGTCGGGTGCACCGGTGTCGAGCGGCAGGACCGACGACAGGATCTGCGGTTCGGGCATATTGACCCAGTTCTTCAGGATCGTCCCGAACACGTCGCGGAAGTCGGTAGAACGCGCGGCGTTGCCGTTGTCCTGCGTATATTTCGTGTTCTCACTGCCGTCGAGATCGAGGATGTCCGGGTGGTTCCCGTACATACCGCCGTTCACGGCCTCACCGATGACGAACATGGGACCCTGCGAACCATGGTCCGTGCCGTTGTCGTTTTGCGGGATGCGCCGGCTGAACTCGCTGTAGACGACCATCGTCACTTTGTTGCCGATCCCCATGTCGTTCATGTCTTGGAAGAACAGGTCGACGGCACTGGCGACTTCATCGTGTAGGTTGAAGTGTCGTCCGGTCGCGCCGCCTTGGTCGGCATGGGTGTCGTAGCCGCCGTTGCGCACTTGGTAGAATCGCGCATTGACGTTCGGCTGGCCGGTCGCGACACCGAAGATGCACTTTGCGACTTCGCGCAGGTCCTTCGCGGTGCTCGTACCCAGAGCGCTGTATGCGATGTCGAAGCCCGATCGAGCCGTTTCGTAGAGATCGTCCAACGGTGGGTAGGCCTGCGTCGCATCGTAGGTGGACGCGCCCGCGTTGCCGAGCAACGACATGAGCGGCTGCGGACTCGCCGCTGCCTGGTTGGCGAGATCCTGGAATGCCTCGGCATAGATGGATTCGTCGGTGTCGAAGTCGTCGAAGGGGAAGCCGAAACGACTCAAGCGATTGATCGCCAGCACGCTGGTTCCCGACGTGCGCAGTTCTCCGGCGATCGAGTTGTCGATCGTGACGCCGTAGATGTCCTGCGGGCCGTACTCGAGCGCCAGGTGACGACCGGCCCAGCCGGATCCGGTGATCGCAGGGTTCCCCGTGGGGTTGGCCGTCTCCCAGATCATCTGTGACGTCGCGTGCGAGAGGTTGTAGTCGGGGTAGCCGCAGCCCTGAATCACCGCGACGTTGCCGGCGTCGTACATGGCGCTGAGCGGAGCGAGGCCGGGGTGGAATCCGAGCTCCGTCGTCGTGCCGGGGTCCTGCGCCGAGACGACGGAAGGCACTGACAGCTCGCCGGGTTCAATTCGGATGCCGCCGCCGCCGGCGCCGCGGAACATCTCGTAGGCGGTGCGATAGCCGGCCGGGTCGTCGATCGGTACGATGGTGTTGAGACCGTCGTTACCGCCGTCGAGATAGAGCACGACCAAATAGCGGTCTCCGATCGTGTCTGCGAACGCGTTTCGCACGAACGGGCTGCCGAAGATGCTTGGCGCGATCATCGACGAGGCCGCGGCTACACCCGCGCGTTTCAAGAATTGTCGTCTGGTAAATGCCATCGTTAAATCTCCCCGCGCCTTAGTGGACCTGGAACGCTGCCGACTGCATGGCTAGGCCGAACGCGCCGTGAATCTTCACGTTGACCGTGGTCTCGTCGTCGAGATTTAGCGTTGGACTCACGCCGTTGTCGGTCAGGTACTCGATCAGTTCGGTGCGCTCGGCGGCGGTTAGCTGGTCCGAGATGTTCAGCGCGGTCGTGATCGCATCTACGATCTGGCCGGGGTCGGTGAGGTCCTTGTCTACGAATTTAAGTGGCTTGAAACGTGCTTTGGTGCGAGCGTTGACGAGGTCGCGTGCGAAGGTGTAGCGCGCCAGTAACGTCGAGCTGCTGATCCAGCCTTCCTCCCAGTCCCAGCCGAATACGCTGGGCGGCTCGCCGATCAATTGCCCCATGTTGATTTCGTGCTCGGTGATCGGGTCGAAATCGCCGCCGGGAATCTCCAGCTCTTTTCCGACAGGCTTCATCCTCAGCATGCGCATCGTGCCCACGATGTAGTCGATGGGCCATTTCACCGACTTCTTCGTCAGTGCCGTATGCGGCGCCGCTGCTTTCGTTTCGAAGAAGGCATCGTGCACGAGGATCGACCGAATCAGCTGCTCGATGCTCCAATTGGTGTCGAACCCGGAATCCGCGATCACGTCATCCACGATGGTCTTGTCGGGATTCGCGTAGCAGAAGAATTCGATCAGGCGATACGCCGTGCGGCGTGCGACCGTGTTCATGCCGTCGCTATCGAGGTGGTCGAAGAGAATGTCGATGACTTCATCGATCTCGTTCTCGCCTTCGCCGCCGGTCGTGAACGACGCGCCGCCGGGAGGGAAGCCGTGCGCGCTGTCGAACAGCACTTTCGGTCCGCGCGACGGGAACTCGGCCATGGTGTCGTGCTGCGATGTTTTGAGGAAGGCCAGGTTCTCCGACTCTTTGACCCGCCACCCCGTGAACGCGCGCGCGATCTGCACGATGTCTTCCTGGAGGTAGTTGTCCACGCCGTTGAGGTCGGTCACGCCGATGGTGAATAGCTCACACAGTTCGCGGGCGTAGTTCTCGTTGGGGATGGCCTTTTGGTTACTATCCGTATCGAGAAAGATCATCATCGCCAGATCTGTATTGATGGCTTTGCAGTAATCTTTGAAGTTGCCGAGCGCGTGCGTGTAGTGAAGTTGGAGGTGAAACGTAATCGATTCGGGATACCCCTCCAACACACTTGCGGATACCGAGAAGTGGTCGTGGAAGAAGAGAACGGTCTTGTCGAGAAAGGGCGTCTTTCCCTTCGTGAGATGCTTTACCCATTTGCGATGGATGTCGATGAGCTCTTTGCCCTTGGCTTTGAGAACCTTGCGCTTTTGCTCGAGAAGATAGTCGGCTGCAGCGCCGCGCGTTGCGCCGATCAGCTTCTTCGCACGTTTCATGTCTTTCGCGGCCGGACCGAAGCCCGTTCGTTTCAAGATATGCCGTACGTCGCTCTCGTCGATGATCGTGTTCTGGTCGCCCATCCTTCGCTCCCTTAGGTCTCTGTGATGATGGAGTTCTACTGATCCGTGCCTGCTACCCAGCCGTTTTCTGGGGCGCCGGCAAGAATCCAAAGTTCGATGATGTCGCGGAATCCTTTCGAAATTTTACCGGATCCCAGCGGCATGCGCTCGCCCATGCCCGCCTCGAGATCGCCTTGGATTTTGAGCATTAGGAAACTCGTGGCGGGGTCGCCGCTCGTGGGGCCGGTTGTCGCAACGCGCTTGAAGCCCGCCAGAAATGCCGCGCCGTTGACCGGGTCGACATCGACGAGCGCGCCGTGAGACGTGCCCGATTCCAGAAGCAACGCGCCCGCAAAGCCCTCGGAGTCGTGGCAACCGCCGATCGCGCACGAGACGTCGAAGACCTGCCGCTGCATGCGGTCGAAGGTGCCGGCGAAGATCGTCTGCGGAGTGCACATGGTAGGCGAGGGGTCGCAGAACATCTTGAGCGAGTCGTTGTCCTTGAAACGCTTGCCCGACATCACCGTCGACTCCGAGCGAATCTTCATTTTCTTCTTGCCTCGGCGGCAAGCCTTCCCAGGGAACGGTCCTTTGATGTCCACGCTGATATTGGTGAAGCCGGTACAGGAATCGACGTCGGTGGTTGGTAGGTCCAAGTCGTTGTCGATGCGCGACTGAAGCGCCTGGTACTCGGTATCGAACTTCGGGTCGCCGTTATCGAGAGAGTGATCGATCAAGGCGTCGTCGAGCCCTACGATCGTGCACTGGGCGATGTTGAATGAGCTGTTCACGCATACCGCGGTCGGGAAGACGCAGGTGCCGTTGATCACCCCGTCAGCGTCGCAGGCCGGATCGCCGTCGGTGCATCGAATTCGTTTGGGTTTGCTGACGGGATCGTTGACCGGAGTGTCGAGCACGAGGAGGCAGTCGTATTTCGAGCTTCCGCCGCCGCCGAAGAGCACTGCATGCGCCGGCGCGGCCGACCCTGCGAGTATCGCCGCCGATAGTACGAGCGAGGCGCCGAATGGGGCGCGCTGAGCGAAGTGGTGCATGCGATTACCTTCCTTCCTGCCTTCGGGAGCTGGGGTCTGCTGATCCCAATATCGGTCCCAGTATATGGATAGTCAGACCGAGTACGGCGTACGGTCTGAACCTGAAGTCACCATCCCTGGGGACGGGAGTCAAGGGACTATTTATAAGGATCGAGGTGGGCGCTGCATTCGGCGCGCTCAGATAACGATCCGCATAGCGTCACGGTGACGCCAGGTGAGGGGGTCGCCGCGCGGATTTACGCGCGTTTTCGGAAGCTCGCGTTGAGCTCCCGCTTGCGCAACCGGAGTGCGCCGGGCGTGACTTCGAGCAACTCGTCGTCGTCGATCCATTCGAGTGCCCACTCGATCCCGAGCCGACGCGGTGTGGAAAGCACCGTGGACTCGTCTTTGCCGGCGGCGCGAACGTTGGTGAGTTTCTTGGGTCGAACCGCGTTGACGTTCATGTCCTGAGCGCGGCGGTTCTCGCCGATGATCTGGCCCTGATAGACCGCCTCGCCGGCGCCCACGAAAAGATTGGTCCGTTCTTGGATCGCGTACAGGCTGTAGGCGGTCGTCTTGCCCTGTTCGGTAACGACGACGGCGCCGCAACCGCGCCCGCTCATGTCGCCGGTCCAGGGCTCGTAGCCGCTGACCGTGCGGTACAAGACGCCCTCGCCGCGCGTGTCGGAGAGGAATTCGCTGCGATAGCCGAAAAGGCCGCGGCTGGGCGCCACGAAATTCAGCACCACGCGATCGCCGTGATGTTGCGTCGAGGTAAGCCGCGCACGACGCGAGGAGAGCTTTTCCATGACGATGCCCTGGAAGGCATCGGGCACCTCGGCGACGACGTCTTCGACCGGCTCGCAGCGCTTGCCGTCGATTTCGCGAACGATGATCTCGGGGCGCGACACGGCGATCTCATAGCCTTCACGACGAAGCGTCTCGATCAATATTGCGATCTGCAGTTCGCCGCGGCCGCTGACGATGAACGTGTCGGGGGTATCGGCCGGCGTGATGTCGATCGATACGTTGCCGAGCGTCTCGCGATGTAGGCGATCGCCGATCTGACGGCTGGTGAGGAATTTGCCGTCCTGGCCGGCGAACGGCGACGTGTTGACCGAGAATCGAACGCTAACGGTTGGCGGATCGACCTCGATGCGCGGGAGCGCCTCGGGGTGTGAGAGGTCGGCGATCGTGTCGCCGATCTGAATCGTATCGATGCCGGCGATGACGGCGATCTCGCCGACGTCGGCGTAGTCTAGCTCGACACGTTCGAGGCCGCGCGCGCCGAGTAGTTTCGTGACGCGAAACGAGCGCGTCGCGCCATTCGCACCGATGTGGGCGACCGTCGCTCCGCGTTCGAGGCGGCCACGTTTTACCCGCCCAACGACCAGCCGACCCAGATAGTCGTCGTAGTCGAGCGTGACGGCATGAAACTGAAGCGGCCCGTCGGCGGTGAGCGCTGGCGGCGGCGCGTGCTCGAGAATCGCATCGAGAAGAGGTGTCAGATCGACTCGCTCGCCATCTGGATCGAGCGATGCCGAGCCTTGCTTGGCCGAAGCGTAGACCACCGGGAAATCCAGCTGATGATCGCTCGCACCGAGATCGACGAGCAGGTCGAATACTTCATTGAGGACCGCGTCCTCGCGCCGCTCGGGCCGGTCGATCTTGTTGACGACCAGAATGGGGCGCAGCCCCTGGGCAAGTGCCTTGCCGACCACGAATCGGGTCTGGGGCATGACGCCCTCGACTGAATCGACGAGCAGCAGCACGCTGTCCACCATGCCTAGAACTCGCTCCACCTCGCCGCCGAAGTCCGCGTGCCCCGGCGTATCGACGAGATGGATGTGAACGCCCTTGTACACGATCGACGTGTCCTTGGCGTGAATGGTGATACCGCGTTCTTTTTCGAGGTCCCCGCTGTCCATCACACGGTCGGCTACGACCTGGTTCTCACGAAACGAGCCGGTCTGTCTGAGCAGGCCGTCCATCAGGGTCGTTTTCCCGTGGTCAACGTGGGCGATGATGGCGACGTTTCGAAGTTGTTTGGGGGATGTGCTCATTGGCGCGCGCAAGCTAGCACAGATCCCTGCAGGTTAAAGGCGCGGGCCTAGTCGGCTTGTGTCGCGAGGCCTCGCGTGACTCAATCAGGTGACCTGGGTGAGCCTTGTTCGCCCCCGGAGGATCCCTGTCCGATGACCACCACTGCCGCGGCCCATGGCGCCGACACCAACATCGTCCATCCTGAGTACTACGCCCGGCACGGCTATCCGCACGATATATGGCAGCGGATGAGGGCCGAAGAGCCGGTATCGTGGTGGGACCAGACCGACGGCATTCCTTTCTGGTGCATTACCAAGCACGAAGACATCGTCGTCATCGGAAAGCAGCCCAACAAGTTCGTCAGCGGAACCCGCCTGACGATCGTGCACGAGCCGGAAGAGAACCAGGACGACTTTCCGCCGACGCTGATCCAGCTCGATCCGCCCAAACACGGTGTTTATCGCAAACTGGTGAGCAGTCGTTTCACACCGCGATTCCTCACCCGCATGCACCACGACATCGACCAGATCGGCAAGGAGATCGTCGACGATCTCCTCGACCGCGCAGACGAGGGCACCATCGATTTCGTCAAAGAGATCTCGGCTCCGCTGCCGATTGCCGTCATCGCCTGGATGCTCGGGCTGCCCAAGTCGGACTGGAACCTACTGTTCGATTGGACGAACCGCATCATCGGTAGCAACGATCCCGAGTACCAAGACGAAGGCAAGGACATGCGGGAAACCGCGATGACCGCCATGGGCGAGGTCTTCGAGTACTTCACCAAGCTGGTGGATGAAAAGAAGAAGAACCCCGCCGACGATTTGGTGACCCTGTTCGCTCACGCCCAAATCGACGGCAAGCCGATGGATTTCGTCGACGTACTCGCGTTCTGTTTGATCATCGTTGTTGCCGGCAACGAGACGACGCGCAATGCGACCAGCGGCGGCATGCTTGCCTTCGTAGAGAACCCCGCCGAGTTGGCGAAGGTCAGCGGTGACCCCGAAATCATGCCGCTGGCGGTGGAAGAGATCATTCGCTGGACGAGCCCGATCATTCACTTTGCGCGCACCGCTACCGAGGACTTTGAACTGCGCGGCAAGACGATCAAGAAAGATCAGGCCGTAGCGCTGTTCTATCCTTCAGCGAATCGTGACGAGGAAGTGTTTGAAGATCCGTATTCGTTCATTGCAGACCGTCGCTCGAATCCGCACCTGGCGTTCGGCGTCGGCGAGCATTTCTGCCTGGGCGCTCATGTTGCCAGACTCGAGATGAACGCGGCGTATAAGCATTTCCTTCCGCGCGTGGCAGAAGTCGAACTAGCCGCGCCGGTCGAAAGGCTGACGTCTAGTCTGGTCGGCGGCGTGAAACATCTCCCGCTGCACTATCGACTCAAGAGCTGAGAGCTGACGAAGTGGGGGGAGACTGGAAGAGAATACTTGCGCCGGCGATCGTCGTCGCTCTGACCTTCGGGCTCTATCTTCCGTCGCTAGACAATCCTCTCGTCTGGGACGACACGATTCACATCGATCGCGTGCGCGACGCGCCCGTGACAGCGGTGTTCGAGCGTGCTCCCGGCGAGGAATACTTCCGCCCGTTGGTATTGCTCAGCTACCGCGCCCAGCTGGCCGTTGGCGCTGACGATCCGTCGTCCTTTCATTCGTTCAATATCTTGGCCCATACGCTCAATGCGATTGCGTTGCTGATGCTGTTGGTGCGCCTTGGTATGCCGCTCGTTACGGCGACGACGGCGTCGATCTTGTTCGCCGTGCATCCGTTGCAGTCGGCGGCCGTCGCTTACGTATCCGGCCGTACCGATATCCTGGCGCTGACGTTCACGTTGGCGACGGTATTGTGCGTGCTGGCCGCGCGAAGTTCGCGCTCGGGCGGCGCAATGGCCGTCTGGACGATTGCTGCCGCGCTCGCCGCGCTCGCTGCACCGCTCTCGAAGGAAGTCGGACTCATCGCACCGCTGCTCGGTGCGGCCGCTTGTCGCGTGCACTTCAAAGACGATGCGCGGCAGAGCGCGATGGCGGCGGTCCCGATCGCGATGGCGGCGGTGGGCTTGCTGTCGGTGTGGCTCGTGTTTCCTTCGGCCGTTGCGCAATCGGTCGATCTGCCGTTCGGGCTGCGCTTGCGCGCCGTGGGGACGGCACTATCGGCCTATGCGACGCTCTTGGTGTGGCCGACCGACCTGCACCTGGAACGACTGACGGCGACCGGTGGCGCCGCGGCACAGGCGCTGGGGGTGTTGGCGTTGGGAGCTTTCGTGCCTGCGTTGCTGTGGTTCTTCCGTAGCGCGTCGGTGTGGGCGTTCGGGTTGGTTGCACTCGTGCTGAGCTACGGTCCGGCGAGCGGGTTCATCCCGGTGTATCCTGAGATCGTTGCGACCTGGGTATTCACGCCGGAACATTTCTTCTACGTGCCGCTCGCAGCAGTCGCGCCGCTGGCGGTGGGGGTGGCGCGCGAAGCCGTTCGGTATCGCATCGGCGACGAAGCTCTAGCGAGGGTATCGGGGCGTTTGCTGCTCGTGGTCGCTGCTGTTCTTACGGCGATAGCCGTTGGTCCCATTCGAGCTCGTCAAGCTGATTTGTCGAGCGAAGAAAGCTTGTACCGCAGCATTCTCGCCTACTCGCCGAGTCCGCGTGCCTGCTTCAATCTCGGGATCTTGTTGCTCGAACGAGGCGACTACGGCGGCGCGGTCGATACGTTTTCGACCTGCGTCTCTCGGCATCCGGACGACGCCGGTATGCTTTCGCAACTCGGTGTGGCCTACCAACTGGCCGGGAACTTTGCGGGCGCCCGCGCAGCGTATATCGATGCACTACGTCTCGCACCCGATGACGCGAACTCGCTTAGTAACTTGGCTGGGTTGGACGCGTCTCGAGGACTCTACGAGAACGCACGTTCCGGCTGGGAGCGTGCGCTCGAAATCGAGCCGGGTTTCGCGCCCGCGATCGACGGACTGTCGGATCTCGAGAAAGTAGAAAATCGGAAAGAGTAGCGTGCTGGAGCCGCGAGCGTCCGGGGTCAGGCGACGCCGGCTTCGATAGCTTTCTTGAGTTCGCGCACGGAATCGACGAGCGCGGTTTTCTCGAACGTACGCTTGATGGGGCCGGGAATCCAAAATCCGATGTCGACGACTTGCGTGCACGTTGCGTCGGTCACGCCGTCTTCGAGCGCCTCGAGTTCGTACGAACCTTCGATCGAATTGACGTCGCCTTCGACCAATCTCCATCGAATCAAACGCGGCGACTGGGCCTCGTACGCCAGCGTGTAGGTGATCGTTTTGATGACCATGTTCAGCTCGTAGCGCACGGTCCAGCGGCCGGCCGCCGGGTCGGCCTCGAGGACTTCGCACGCCGAGATTCCGGAGAACCAATCGGGGTAGCGTTCGAAGTCGACGATGGCATCGAAGCAGGCCTGGATGGGCGCTTCGACGACCTCGGAATGTGTTTGAGACTCCATCTGCGATTACCTTTACAACTGCCTTGGCGCGCAACGTAAGAGCGCAGCCGCTGCGAGTCAATTCGTTGGTCGGCGAACGTCCGATTGACCGCATTCCTCGCCTGCCATATCAGCCGTCGATGGCCGACGAAACGCCCGAAGTCACTCCGATCGTATGGCGCGACGGAAAACTGCTGCTACTCGATCAGCGCAAACTACCAGGCAAGGAAACCTACCTGATGTGTCGCGGTGCCAAAGAAACGGCACGTGCGATCAAGTCGATGGTCGTGCGTGGGGCGCCCGCCATCGGCGTCACGGCGGCTTACGGACTCGCCGTAGAGGCGCGCAAGTTCCGGCGCGGCAGCATACACTCCGATTTCGAGGCTGCCGCTGCAACGTTGGCCGACGCTCGCCCGACGGCGGTCAACTTGATCTGGGCGATCGAACGCATGCGAGGGCTCATGGGCAACGTTGCGGAGGGCTCCGATCCGCGCGAGGTCGCTGCCGCGTTCGCCGACGAGGCGCAGCGCATTCACGCGCAAGACATCGAGATCAACCGGCGTCTCGGCAGCTACGGTGCCGAACTCCTCAATGGCGGCGACGTGATTACGCATTGCAACGCCGGCGCGCTCGCAACGGCGGGCTACGGCACGGCGCTCGGTGTGATTCGCGCTTCTTGGGACGGTGGGCGTCGCTTCGGCGTCTACGCCACCGAAACTCGTCCGTACTTACAGGGCGCGCGGCTAACGTCTTGGGAGCTCACGAAGCTGGGAATCCCGGTGACTCTGGTCACGGATGGAATGGTCGGGCACTTGTTCGCGAACCGCGCGGTGGAAGCCGTAGTGGTCGGTACCGATCGCACGGCCGCCAACGGTGACGTCGCGAACAAGATCGGAACGTATCAGATCGCGGTACTGGCCCGCCGTCACGGCGTCGCTTTCTATGTCGCAGCGCCGACGTCGTCCATAGATCTCGACTGCGCGACCGGAGCGGATATTCCGATCGAGGAGCGTGATCCCACCGAAGTCACGCATATTTCCGGGAAGCGCGTCGCCGCGGAATATGTCAGCGTCTTCAACCCGGCATTCGACGTCACGCCCAATGATCTGGTCAGCGGGATCATCACCGAGCACGGGGTCGTGGTCGGTGACTACAAGAAAGGCTTGGCCGAGAAAGTCGCGACGGGCCGCCGGGCCCGCTCCTGATCGACTACTTCTTTACTTCGCTGACGCGAAACGACGGATAGCCCGCCGCCTGCAACTGCATCTTGAGGGGCAACGTCTGCTCGGCGTTCACGAAGTTTCCTACTCGAATTCGATATAGCGGTGTGCCGCCGGACTCGACGGTGCTGACGTACACGTTGGAGAAGCTGCGCGCGAGTCGGCCTTTCAGATCGACGGCACTGCGCAGTTCGCGGAATGCTCCGACCTGTAGTGCGTAGTGCGTACCGGGCGCCGCCGGTGGTAGCTTCGCGGAAGCTGTGGTTGTCGCCGGGCGCGGTGTCGGTGCCGGTCGGTGCGCAGGGGGATTCTGCGTGCCGGGTACGGTTGCCGAGCGCATCTCGGACTTCGCCTTCTGGATCGAAGTGGTTGTCGGTGGCCCGTTGTTGGATCCGGGTGCTGACGCCGGAGGGTCTGCGGGGGGCGACTTGTCTCCGCCTACAGGGCCCGAATGATGTTGCGCGTCGATGGGAGCGCCGTCGCGCGGAGCGCTGTCGGGGCGCGAAGGAGCCTGAATCTGTACTTCGTACGGCGTTCCTTCGAGGAACTTCTCACGCAGCGGACTACCCTCTTTCGTGACTTGCGCGAGCTGTACCCGACGGCGCGGCTCGTAACGGTTCTGCTTCGACTCGGGCAACGTGGAGAGGCGAACGAACTTGCCGACGTCGGCCATCTGCGCCATCTGCGTGCCGTTCGCGGTTACCGCAGCCGTGGTATCGCCGATCATGTTGATCTGCGCACCGGCGACCACGAGCGCGAGGATGACGAGGCCCACCGCCGGTCCCGAGCTGAACATGGCGCTTACCGAGCCGGGCGCTCGACGTGCCCAGTTGCTCTCGGAGTCTGTCTGCGGCTTCGCGTAGATCTGCGCCGCTTCATCGATGTGATCGATAGCGACCGATTTCGCCGACGCATCTGCCGCGCGTTCGAGTGCTGCGCGCGTCAGTACTTCGGCGAGCGCAATGACGCCGCGGCTATGTCGGGCAATTGCCGTCGTTGCGGGCGAGGGGAGTATGAGGTGCGGGTTCTTTGCTTCGCAATGCTCGAGTCTATCGATCAAGTACTCAGCGAGTTCTTCGTCTTTCAGGCGACCGGTTTCGATGCGCGTTGCGACACGCGTCGCGAGTGCGGCGACGCTGCGTGCTTGCATCGTGCGCAGTAGATCCTGGCGTCCGACGAGAACGACTTGGAGGATTTGCGGCGCGTCGGGTGCGACGTTGATTGCTTCGACCAACTCGCGCAGCTGACCGCTGTTGGCAAGGTGGGCATCTTCGACGATGCACACGATCGACTTTCCGCTGCGTCGAGCTTTCTCGAGCATGTCCAGTAAAGCTGCGCGCTTGCGGGTGGCGGAAAAATCACCGTCGAACGGTTCGCGGTCTAGCAAGAGTGCGTCGATGACGGCGACCGGTGCGCGTTCGGAAACGGAGACCGTTGCCGACGCGTACACACGCGCGCGTCGCAGGACCGAGCGAACCAGTGCGCTCTTACCTGTACCGGCTGGACCGGTTACTACGACGTATCCCTGCTTGCGTTCGAGCGCGTGCTCGAGCTTCAGCGATGCGGGGCCGTAGTTGCCGCCGTAGTAGTACTGCCAAGTTCTCGGATCGTCTGAGAACGGATCCGATGAAAAGCCAAAATGTTGAACCCAGCCACTCATCCTCTTGCACTCCGTGTCGCTGGCGCGGCAACCCCTGTGGTGCCGACGGAAACCGTAGGAATTATAGGGTCATGCGAGGTTCGAGGCGAGCGCATGGTGGCTTTCGCTACCGATTGCGCCGGCATCGACCTCGACGTCGCCCAGTTTTTCCGCGCGCCGTTTGAGCTTCGCTCGTCGCCGATCTGCGTGGTTCAGAATTGAACGTGACAACCTGCCCTCACTGATCGCTGCGGCGACACTATCTCGGGCCTCTCGTATCAGCCCGGGGGTTTTGCACACCAAAAGTAAATCGGTGCCGGCCTCGACAGCGCGCACCGCAGCCTCGCCCATTGCGAAGTGCTTGCCGATGGCTTGCATCTCCATGTCGTCGCTCACGATCACGCCCTTGAATCCCAACGCGGTGCGTAAGTAGTCGCCGAGCACGACCTTGCTAAGGCTGGCCGGTGCCGTGGGATCGAGCGCCGTCGCGACGATGTGCGCGCTCATGATCATCGGGAATCCCTGCGTGATCGCACGCGCGAACGGAATCATTTCGAGCGTGCGCAGGCGGTTCACGTTGTGCTGGACGCGCGGCAGGTCGAGGTGAGAATCCAGCAGCGTGTCGCCGTGTCCGGGAAAGTGCTTACCGCAACCGAGCAGGCCGCCTTCCGTCAGGCCTTGGTAGTAAGGGATCGCGTTGTGGATGACTTCTTCGGGTGTCTGCCCGAACGCACGATCTCCAATGACCGTGTTTTCAGGGTTGGTGAAGACGTCGAGGCAGGGTGCGAAGCTGATGTGAAAGCCCGCAGCGCGCAGCTCTTGGGCTTGGGCGCGCGCTACTTCACGCACGCGGCCGGGATCGCCCGCTCGAGCCAGCACGAGCGAGGGCGGGAAGTGGGTGAATGGCTCGGGGAGGCGGTGGACGCGACCCCCCTCATGGTCGATCGAGAGCAGGGCATCGGGGACGCGCTCCGTGATCGCGGCAGTGAGCCGCAGGGTCGTATCTAAATCAGGGACGTTTCGTTTGAAGAGAATGACCCCGAAAGGATTCATTTCTTCAATAAAATCAAGGCTTTTTTCGGTTTCGACGACTTCCGGGGCTTCGATCCCCATGATCAGGAACCGGCCCGCTTGGGCGAATTCTGTGCCCTGCGCCCTGGAGTCTGTCATAGCGAGAGCATAGCACACGAAGGCCGGTCCGGCGGGCGTACAGCTTGTTTATGGACTGCGCCCCGGCCGCGTGTTACTGGTTTTCGAAGCCGAGGCGGGGAGGAGGAAGCGACTCTGCGGGAAGCCCGCTACATCGCTCTGGAAGGGCCCTTGGCGGTAGGCAAGTCAACGCTTGCCGAATCGCTTGCGGAAGAATACGGCGCGCGATTGGTGTATGAACCGGTCGAGGACAATCCGTTTCTGCCGCGGTTTTATGAGGATCCGGAACGTTACGCGTTTACCGCGCAGGTTTCGTTCCTCATGGAGCGCTATCGCCAGCAGCAAGAGCTGATGCAGATGGATCTGTTTCAGCGCGCGACGATAGCCGACTATGTGTTTGCGAAGGACAAAATCTTCGCCGAGTTAACGCTTTCGAGAGACGAGCTGCAGCTATATGAGCGCATCTACTCGTTGCTCGATTCGCGGATAAAAAAGCCGGATCTCGTAGTCTTCCTGGATGCGAAGACAGAGGTTCTGCTGAGAAGGCTCAAGCGTAGGAGCCGGCCGTATGAAAAGCGATTAGGCCGGGACTACATTGAGAAGGTGGCGGAAGCGTATAGGCGCTTCTTCCACGGGTACACGGACACCCCGTTACTCGTGGTCAACACCTCGGACATCGACTTTGTCGAGAATGGCGGCGACTTCGCCGACCTGGTTCGAGAGATTGGCTCGATGGGACAGGGAGTCCAACATTACGTACCGCTTGGATCCAGTTAATGGACCGAGACGGGAGAGTAAGTACCGAGGTTTCTTCACGACGCGCAGCGTCCGTGCGGAAGCTGGTTGCTGACCTTCCGGATTGGTCCGGGAGGTTTTTTTTATGGCAACTAGTTTCGAAGAAGCCAAAGTAACCGTTCCGGCCGTCCTTGATTCAAAGGGTGAGCGTAAGCTCACCATGTTAACCGCATACGACTGCACGATGGCCAAGTTGGCCGATCGCGCCGGTGTCGACATGCTTCTGGTGGGCGATTCGCTCGCCATGGTGGTGCAGGGCAATGAGAACACGCTCGGTGTCACCATGGATGAGATGATCTACCACACGCGCATGGTCGCACGCGGCGCCGATCGGGCGTTGGTCGTCGGCGACATGCCTTTCCTTTCCTACCAAGTCTCCCCTGTCGATGCGGTCGCGAATGCCGGCCGCATGATCAAGGAAGGCGGAGCCGCCTGCGTGAAACTCGAAGGCGGCATCAACATGGCCGAGACCGTCGCGCGCTTGGTCGATGTCGACATTCCCGTGATCGGCCACATCGGACTGACTCCGCAATCGGTGCACCGCATGGGCGGGCACAAGGTGCAGGGGCGTAAGGGCGGTGACGGGCCGGGTGCGCGTGAGCGACTCCTGCAAGACGCCGCGGCGCTTCAAGATGCCGGCGCATTTGCGATCGTCATCGAGGGCGTTCCTGCTGAACTCGGTGCGACAATCACCGACGCCATCGACGTTCCCACCATCGGAATCGGCGCGGGTCCGGATACCGACGGCCAAGTGCTCGTCTGCAACGACGTGCTCGGGCTCGAAGACCGCTTCGTCCCGAAGTTCGTCAAGCGCTACGCGGAACTCGGCAAGATCGCCGAAAACGCCATCGTTTCCTATGTGGACGAAGTTCGCGGCGAGGTGTTCCCGGGCCCTGAGCATTGTTTCAGTGCGCCGCGCGCGGTGGGGAACCGCAAACGGGCTGCGAGCTGATCGCAGACGCGAATGAAGATCATTGCGAACATCGCCAAGATGCAGGAGTTCAGTCGCCAAGTGCGGTTGGGCGGCCTATCGGTCGGCTTCGTGCCGACGATGGGCTACCTGCATGACGGCCATCTGGAACTCGTGCGCCGAGCGCGCACCGAGTGCGATGTCGTCGTGGCGTCGATCTTCGTGAATCCGACACAGTTCAATAACCCTGCGGATTTCGACAAGTATCCGCGCAACGACCAGCGAGACGCCGAGCTGCTCTTATCGGAGCGTACGGATGTTCTCTTCAAACCCCACGCCGACGATGTCTATGTCGGCGATGCGTCTACGACTGTTGCGGTCTCAGGGCTTACGGATTCGCTTTGCGGACCGGGACGTCCTGGCCACTTCGAGGGCGTAGCGACCGTCGTGACCGCCCTGTTCAACATGGTCGGTGCCGACAAAGCCTTCTTCGGCGAGAAGGACTTCCAACAGTTGCAGGTGATTCGTCGAATGGTGCGCGACCTGCATGTTCCGGTCGAAATCGTCGGCGTGCCGACGCGTCGTGAGTCTGACGGACTTGCGATGAGTTCGAGAAATGCGCGCTTGACCGAGGGGCAGCGAAAGCTGGCGCCCGTCATCTACCGGGCGCTGAACGCAGCGGTGGATGCCTATATCGAGGGAGAGGACGAAGCGGTTGCCGTAGTTGATGCGGCCCGCGCGGAGTTGTCGAGCGTCGAAGAGCTCGAAGTGGAATATCTGGAACTGGTTGATGCACGCACGATGAAGCCTGCAGAAACCGCCGATGAAAATTCAGTCTTGGCCGTCGCCGCGCTCTTGGGCGACGTCCGTTTGATCGACAACATTCTCTTTGCGCGGGCGCTAGCGCCCGACGCCGCGTTCGACGCGTGTGAAGCACACGCGGTGCCGGACGTCATTGAATATGGGAGTCACTAACCATGCGTAAGATGCTCAGAGGCAAGATCCACCGTGCGACCGTTACCGGCGCGGACCTGCACTACGAGGGCAGCGTTACGATAGACCGGGAGTTGATGGACCGCGCCGGATTCATCGACAACGAAGCCGTCCACATCTGGGATGTGAACAACGGCGAGCGATTCGAAACCTACGTGATTCCCGGTGAGCGTCACTCCGGGGTGGTCTGCATCAACGGTGCTGCCGCTCACAAAGTGAACGTCAACGATCTCGTCATCATCGCCGCCTTCGGTTGGATGGAAGACGAGCACGCCCAAAAATGGAAGCCCAAAGTCTGCTTCGTCGACAACAGAAATCGCCCCGCCGAAATCGGCCGCGATCACGAAATCGGCGGCCAGCAAGCGCTCAGGAAAGTCTGGGGTTGAGCTGCGAGCAGCGAGAGGCAAGCGGGGTCGAGTTCCCGCGCGAGTCCGACACTATTTCTAAATGTAGCTCCGGTCACACTCGCCCGACGTCATACCCCCTCTCGTAGTGTGACTTACGTGACACCACGAGATCGCTTGGGTGCCTTTGGTGTGCGGCAAGCAAAACTCAGATGGGAACTTTTGCATCGCGCCGTTTGATTTCTCTTGCGTAGAGGGGGACGGCTCTGTCATGTTCCAACTGTGCTCGTCCGCGACGTGCCTGGCAAAGTATTTCTCTTAGCTGATTCGCCGTTCACATCTACGCTGCGAGTCCGCACTCATTTGGAGCACGCGCGGCTGCTCTGCTCCGTAGCTCTGACTTTCGTTGTTGCTTTGGTTGTGGTGCTGCCCGTTGACGCTGTAGAGATTCGCGCTGGAAGCGAGTTCCAGGTCAACGCCTACACCACCGGCGAACAGCAGCCGACCTCGATGACCGGCGATAGCGACGGTAACTTCACGGTTGTCTGGCGAGGCAGGACCAGCGGTGTGTTTCTCCAACGCTACGACTCCCATGGAACAAGAATCGGGACCGAGGTGATGATCAACACGCCGGGGCAGTTCACCCAGGATGGCCGCATTTGTGCGTCGGCCGATGGACGATACGTCGTTACTTGGACCCAGGACATCCTCAGCCGCAGTAATATTTGGGGGCGCACGTTTTCAAGTGACGGTACGCTGTCGCCACAGTTTCTGATAAATTCATCGACCGTTGACGAGCAACATTCGGCGGACGTCGACTGCCATCCCGACGGTAGCTTCGTGGTTGTTTGGAGCGACGACAACGACGTCGGCATGTCTGCATCCGTCCGCGGCCAACGCTACGATTCGGATGCGCTGGCCCTAGGCACGGAGTTCATAGTTACACAGGACTCCCGAACGCGAGGGCGGATACAGACGTTGTCCAACGGCGGCTTTGTCGTAACATGGCGACCGTATCGGGCGGACGAGGTGCTCGCCCAACTCTACAGCAGCGATGGTCTGAAAGTGGGTACGGAGATCCTCGTCAACGAGTCAACCGGTACGGCTGGCGGTGCGCAGCCAGTCGACCTGGGCTCATCTTCTGATGCCTTTGTGGCGACGTGGCTGAAAGACGACGGTGGGGCGAGCGCACGCGTGTTCGACCTCTCGGGTAACGCGCTCAGCAGTGAGGTACCGGTTGCGCCGGCGGCCGGGGCCGGAGGCGCCGCCCCCGTCACCCACATGTTCACGGACAGTAGCTTTGTCGTTGCTTGGACGAATTCCTACCTGGATGGCCATTCCGTGGGCGTACGTGCCGGCAAGTTCAGTTCTACTGGGCAGCCCATGGGTAGCTCCTTCCAGGTCAACAGCTACCGGCCCCACGGGCAGGTCGGCAAAGCGATTGTGGGCGACGCAGACGGTGACTTCGTGGTCGTATATCGATCCGGGTCTCCGCAAGAGGAGACGTCGACGGTTCAGGACGGATCCCTGGGAGGCGTCTACGGCCAACGCTTCTGCGACTCGGCGAGCACGGACTGCGATCTCTGTCCCGGATTCGATGATAGTGCCGATGCTGACGGTGACGGAGTACCCGACGGCTGTGACCCTTGCACCAACGTAGAGGATGCGCGCGCGATGACCTCGGCCAAGCTAAAGATCAAACGGCTCACGCGGAGCGTTACTGGTAACCAGCTACGCGATCGCATCCGGTTCAAGGGCCGCATGACGCTTCCCGCCGTAGTCCCATTCACAAGCCTCGATCCGGCGACCGAAGGCGCGCGGCTCGTGATCGTCTCCCAAGATGGAGATCCCGTACTCGACGCACCGATCACCGCTGGAGGATTCGGCGGTGCGGCCAGCTCGGGTTGGAGTCTTGACGATTCGGGCACACCCTGGCGTTTCCGCGACAAGACCGGGGTGCCGCCTTACGGCATTACAAAGTTTCTACTCAAGGACAAGCGCGGGACTGGCGCTGGCGCGGTTGGCATCTCGCTCATAGCAAGACTCGGGCGCTACCCGATCAAGGCAGATGATCCTCCGGTACGGCTCAGCCTTACGCTGGGGAACAACGCAACCGCGAACGCCGGAGGCTGCGGGGAGATCGACTTCGCGACCGACGAATGTCGCTTGGACGCTAGCATGCGGTCTCTCTCCTGCAAGAGATAACCTCGGACGAGGCGTAGCCGGTTTCACCAACGGACCTGCCGTGGCCTGTCCGTTCGGCGATTGTGCGGATGGATGCATCACGCTCGTTCATGCGCGCCAGCAGCGCCGAGGCAGCCGCGGTAGAACGTCGCGAACCCGGTTCCGCCGGCTCCGTGTCCAGAGTGTTGCCTGCCCCGGGGCTCCGCGTGTCCGAGGGGGGGGGGGATAGTCGGTGCTAGCGCCATTGTATTCGTGCGCGCATTACGGCGCCCGACTCTTGAAGCGATCCACCTTGTGGCGTCGATTGCCCGCACGCGGGAACGTCGTCGTCCAGCAACTGCTCGTCTCGTCGTTGATCAGGGCGGTCACGAGACCGGGATCTTGCTCGAACATGAGCAGTGGAGTCACCGGCGTCGGCGTCGGTGTATTTGCGCCGCTCGCGACGAACTTCATTCTCGACGTGCCGTTGGCGCGCGGCGCCAGATCGAAAACTTTCACGCCGTCGGGTGAGACGGCCGAGTCCTTGTAGCGGATGCTTCCTGCGCCGCGGTCCTCCCAGCTCGCTCCGGCGGGTAGACGCAGCGTGGCTGCCACCGACGGTTCCTCGCCGCTGGTGTCGTAGACGCATAGCGCGTAGTTCGTCGTCGTCCACGGCGTCCCGACGTCCGCGGCAGGCGTCGCGCCGCGCCAACTCAGCTTGATGCGATCTTTCGAATCCTGATCGCGGTCGCGCACGTCGATGCTTGCGCCATCGGCAACGAAGCAGCCCGCAGGCGGCTCGGCCGTGTTCATGCACCCGCCATTACTGTCGCAGGTGTCGGTCGTGCACGGGTCGCCGTCGTCGCAGTCGGGGCCGGTGCCCGGCTGGCACACGCCGGCCGCGCACGTGTCACCGAGCGTGCAGGCATCACCGTCGCTGCAGGGGCCGGGGATCGGCGGGTAGGTGCAGCCTATTCCGGAGTCGCAGGTGAGGTCGGTGCACGGATTGCCGTCATTGCAGTCCAGTGCCGCGCCACTCACGCAGGAGCCGGATGCGCACGCATCTCCGGTCGTGCAGGCATCGCCGTCGCTGCACGGGTCGGTGTTGTTGGTGTACTGGCATCCGGCAACGGGATCACAAACGTCGGTCGTGCAGCCGTTCGCGTCGTCGCAAACGAGCGCAACGCCTGCGTTGCAGTTGCCGACTCCATCGCAGGTCTCTGAGCCGTTACATGGATTGCCATCCGAGCATGACGCGCCAAGCGGTTGCCCGGCGCACGAAACGGCTAGAACCGTGCGCGATGCCGATTCCATGAGATGGCCGTAGTGAGGCGGTGCGACGTCGGCCAACGGATTGCCGTGTCCGTCTTCGGTCCAGCCCTTGGCATCGACCAAGAAGCGGAACGCGCGCCGGTAAATCAGGCGTGCTTCGACGAGCAGCGTGCCGTCGCCCGGAGGAACGGCAAACGTGTAGCTCGTTGGATCGGACGCAAGCGCGGGAATGCGGTTGTCGAAGTTGATGGTCACCGCGTCGGTGAAGAACGTCGGACCGTTGCCCATGGCGTCCTCGTTCACCTTTGAGTAGAACTTGCCGGCTTCGCCCGCATAGTAGCCCTGCGCAGGGTCTCCGATACCACCGAGGTCATGGACTACCTGCGTTCCCGTATGCGTGAGCTCGGTAGCGTCCTCGACGCGCTCGGCCTCGACGAGCAGGATCATGTTGCGAACCGTTACGCCGGTCGGCACGTGGTGCCCCGTCAACGAATTGGTCACCGTTGCCTCGACGTGCAGCGTCGATCCGACCAGGTAGGCATCGAGCGCGAGATCGGCGGCGTTCTCCAGGTAGTAGGGTGTCGTGCCTTCGATGCGATGGCTTCGCAGTGTCGAGGGATCTCTTAACAACGGTGGGTCGAGCGCATTGCAGGCCTCAATCTCGCCCGACGGCATCATGTGGCAGTCGACGCAGGTCGCGTAGTACGGAGACTCGGGGTCCGCGTACGGCGAGACGTCCCACTCGAAGTAGGTCGGTTCCGAGATTACGCCGTTCGCTTCTTCGAAGTCACCGTCTTCATCGGGATCGTTCTTGTCTTGGTGGCAGGCTGCGCAGACCTCGGAGGCAAGCTGAGGCTGGTAGGACGCGCGCATGCTACCGATGGCCTCGAAATCCGTGTCTCCGAGCAAGCCGTACTGCACCTGGTGCGATGTGGACGTGTCGGGACGGGTAACCGTCACGTGGCCGGGGAAGAGGCCGGGGAAGTTGAGTTTGGTTTCGTCGATGTCGGCAATCTTGTGGCAGATGTCGCACGAGACGCCGTGTAGAACTTTCGGGTCGCTCGAAGGAATGCCAACCATGGCACTGAAGGGATCGTCCATCCATGACTCGGGCTGGTGGCACGAGGCACACTCGGATTCCGGGTTGTGACCGGCGAACACCGAATCGTTCAGGTAGACGAATCCTCCCATACCGCCCGGCGTGCCGGTGCCGCTGTAGATGTCGTGGACCCAAGTATTGGTACCGGCTTTCGCCATCGGCGAGCCGGTCCACTGCGACAGTTGGTCCGGGTGACACGAACCGCAGTCGTCGGGATCGACGAACGTATAGGCCGGGTCGTCTTCAGCGGGCACGAAGAACAGAAAGAGATTCGCCGTCGCCGACGGCGCGGTCACGGCTATCGATTCGTTGTAGTGACCCTTCTTGGCGGCCACGACCGTGACCGAGCCCGTTGCGTCTGCAATCGAGTAGCTCCCGTCGGCCAGCGTGAGCGTCCATTCGTTGCTGGCTTGAACGCCGACCCGTGCGCCTTCGATCGGTTGGACGTTTTGATCGAAGACCAATCCGCTGATCTGGGCAGTGACATCGCCGGGGCTGAGCAGCAGCGCACTCACGACAACCAAGGACGCCGCGAGCGCGTGCGGTAGGCTGAACTGTTGATGGGATAGACGGGTGGGATGCTCGCGGTCTGCGACGTGTGTCATGGGTGTCCCTGTCGATTGCCATGAGCAACGAGCGGCATGCCCCCCCACGTGTGTAATCCGTGGCAACTCATTGTGCCGGGCGGGGGCTGAAGGCCGCAGTTGCTCTACTCAAAATCCAACCGCCACGGATTGTCTGTCCGGATAGGTTGCAGCATGCATGCCAACATGGCGGCCGCGCGGTTCGCAAGAATGACGTTGGGAGTCACCGGATTTAGGAATCTGCGAGACTGGAATCCTATTCTCGGGAATCGGCGACAGGCGGCGGCGTCGAGCGAGAGCGTGTCATCTCCAGTCGCATAGAAATCGCCTTCTGGCTACATTCCTTCCGATGAAATACATGCCCGTCCTCGTCAGTGGCGCCGCCGCGGTCCTTGCCTTGGCTTCGCCGGCTTCCGTCTTTTCACAGGTTGTGTTCGAAGCCGCGGACTTTCGCGTGAACACCTACACGACCGGAGAGCAGCTGCGCCCCGACATCGCGCGGCACGGCGATGGTGCCTTCGTTTTGGCGTGGCAGTCGGGCGGAGATCGCGACGGCGACGGCGATGCGGTCGTCGCGCAGCGTTTCGGGAGCGACGGCGCAGCCCTCGGGAGTGAGTTCCAGGTCAACTCGTTCACGACCGATTCGCAGGCCGTACCGAGTCTGACCACGCTCGAGGGCGGCGGCTTCGTCATCGCTTGGGAGAGCACCGGCCAGATTTCGGGTGCTCGCACTGAGGTATACGCGCAGCGATTCACGGCCGCCGGTGACCCCAGTGGTGGCGAGTTTCAGCTCAATACGTACACGACGGGATTCCAGCGTAACGTCTCGTTGGCTGCGCTCGGTGACGGCTTCGTCGCCGTCTGGGATGGCGATAGTGCTCAAGATGGGGACGGCGCGGGAGTCTTCGCACGAATCTTCGACGCAACCGGCACGGCGATCGGCGACGAGTTCCAAGTCAACGCCTACACGACGAACGACCAATTCGGTGCGGTCGAAGGCGGACCTGTCGTTGCCGTTTTGCCGGGGGACGACTTCGTCGTCGTTTGGCAGAGCGAGTTTCAAGTCAGCGGCGATATCGGCGAGGGGAAGGACGTGTTCGCGCGTATCTTCGATTCGACGGGCATCGCGAGCAGCGGCGACATACTCGTCAATACGGTAACAGACAATAGCCAGGCCGATCCCAACGTTTCGTCGAACGCGAGCGGGGATTTCGTCGTTGCGTGGCAGGACAACCGAGCGGGCCGCGTCATTTACCAGCGGGTGTTCGGTGCCAACGGTGTGGCCAAGACCGACGATTTTCTGATTCCAATTGCGTCGCCGACGGATCCGTTCCACCCGCAGCCCTATCTGGAGGCGAGCGGCTCGTTCGCGGTGGTCTGGGAAGATCGTGATGAGAACCTCACCGGCACCTACATGCGGCGCTTCGACGATGAAGGGCTTCCGATTACCGGCAATGTCTTGATGAACACCGTCGAAGACGATCGACAGGAACGGCCGGTGGTGATTTCGACCGATGGCGCAAACCCGACGATCACTGTTGCGTGGCGCGATTCCGCGCTCGACGGTGACGGATCGGGCGTCTACGCGCGACGGGTGAGCGGTCAATCTCCCTGTGGAGATGCAACGTTCGATGGAATCGTCACGGCGACGGACGCGCTGGCTGCCCTGCGCACGGCCGTCGGAACACTGTCATGTTCGCTGTGTGTCTGCGATGCCGACGGTTCCGGCGTCATCACGGCAACCGATGCACTGATCATCCTGCAGACCGGCGTCGGTCTTGATACTGACCCGAACTGCAAGATCTGCTGAGACAAAGTACGGGTCAAGACTCTGAATGCGCGGTTGTCGCAATCCTATGCTAGGCTCGCGCCGTGGCCGCTCCGAAAGACGATAGCCCGACGGTTAAGAACAAGAAGGCCCGGCATCTCTACCTCATCGAGGATCAGATGGAGGCCGGCATCATGCTGCTCGGCACCGAGGTCAAGGCGATCCGCACGGGCAAGTGCAACCTGACCGACTCGCACGTGCGCATCAAGAACGGCGAACTCTATCTAGTTGGCTGTCACATCGGGGCGTACGATGCGGCCGCGCAGAACAACCATGAGCCGCGGCGAGAGCGAAAGCTGCTAGTGCACCGGCGCGAGCTGGATCGACTGGTCGGCAAGGTGAAGGAGCGGGGGCACACGCTCATCGTCACCAAGATCTATTTCAAAGGCGGGCGTGCGAAGGCGGAACTCTGTCTAGCCAAGGGCAAGAAGGCGCACGACAAACGCTCGGCGTTGCGCGAACGTCAGGTCAAGAAAGAGATGGATCGGGCGATCAAAGCGCATCGCTGAGCGCTTTCCCGTCAATCTTGCCCATCGCGTTTCGCGGTAGCTCTTCGAGGAAGACGTAGCGACGCGGGCGTTTGTAGCCGGCGAGCGAGTGCTCTGCGGCGGCGCGCATTTTCTTCTCTATCGCGGCTTGGTTGCCGCTGGTCGCGACGACGAACGCCGCCACGACCTCACCGAGGTCTTCATCTGGCGCTCCTCTGACGGCGAGTTCTGAGATCCCTTCGATCTCGTCGAACGCGTGTTCTACCTCAGCGGGAATGACGTTCGATCCACCGACGATGATGAGTTCCTTGATGCGACCGTCGATCCAGACGAAGCCGTCGTCGTCGCTGCGCCCCAGGTCGCCGGTGTGAAACCATCCGTCACGAAACGCGTCGGTGTTTGCCTGTGCGTCGTTCCCATAGCCGGCGGTTACACCGGGGCCGCGTACGCAGATCTCTCCGCGTACGTCGGCGCCGCGCTCGTAGGAGCCATCCAGATGAAAAGCGATTTCTGTATCTGCGACGGCTTTGCCGACGCTGCCGGCACGGGGGGCATCGACCGGGTTGGTCGTCACGATGCAGGTTTCGGTCAGGCCGTAGCGTTCAACCAACTGCACGCCGAACCTCTCGTGGAAAGCGTGCCAGGTTTTAGCGGCCAGCGGTGCCGATCCCGACAGCGCCCGCGTTACCGTCGCGAGATCGTCGGCGGCGACGGCGGCGCCGAGCATGCGTGCGTACATCGTCGGTACGCCCATCAGCAGGTTGCAGCGCAATGACCGTACGGCGTCGAGTGCGGCGCGAGCATCGAAGCGGGGGAGCAGGAAGATTTCGTTTCCGCACGTAAGGCTGCCGTACAGTGCGAGCACGAGGCCATGGAAGTGGTGAGCGGGAAGCATGTGCAGGAGGCGATCGTCTTGACTGCGCTCCCAGGCGGATTCCAGCGCTTCCAGATTGCTAGCGAGATTTCGATGGCTGAGCGGAACGCTCTTCGCGTTCCCGGTCGTTCCCGATGTGAACAAAAGCAGTGCGGCCTGTTCGTCCGGCGTAGGGCAGGCCGACAGTGCGCCGACCGCCGAGAGATTCGGCCGCGAGAACAGCCCGTGCGGGTCGAGCCCGTCGAGCCCGTCAAGATCAGATGGGCCCGTGAGCCACCAGCTGCACCCTGCGCGCTCTGCATTGGCGCGATGTTTCCTGGCGAAACGCGGGTCCGAGATCACCAGCGCGGGGTTTGCCGCGGCGAGCAGCCTCGAGAGTTCGCCTTCGGCGAGCGACGTGTTGATCGGCACGATGGGAGTGCCGGCGGCAAGCGCTGCAATGTGGACGGCTACGAGGTCGAGGTCGCGCGTGAGCGCGACGCCGACGGGTGTGCCCGGGATGATCCCTGACATCCGAAGCGCTGTCCCCCAAGCGCCGATGCGTTCGATGAGGTCTGATCTGCTATAGGTGACCGTGGCTGCGCCGTAGTCGTCGAGAAGCGTGAGGGCGGCGCGCGACGTGTCCGTCGTCAGACGGGCGATGATCTGCGCGGCTAGGTTCATGGTTGCCGGCTCGCTGGCTCGCCGGCGTTCGCAAACATAGCGCGCGTGCACGCGCTATGTTTGCTCACTGACCTGCTTTCCACCTTGTGACGATTCGTTCTTGGACGATGTTGCTGGGGGATTTTTGTTCGGCGAGATCGGGGTCGAAGGCGCGTAGTTCGCTGATCTTCTCGATCACTTCCGGTCCCGATGCGACACCGTGGCGCGCGAGATAGCAGCCGACGATGAGCCCGGTGCGCCCGTCCCCGTCCGAACAATGAACGAGGGTGGGGCTGTTGCGGCCGTCGATTTCGGCGTCGATCGCATCGACGATGAGTTCCAATTCCTGCACCGGAGGCGGTGACGCCGCATCGATCGAGTGGGTCTGGATCTCCACCAGTGTGTCGCGCTTTTTTGCGAGCACCTCAATGCGATCCTCGTAACGAACGTATTGCACCCCCTGTTCGTGATCGTTGATCTCTTCCTGGAACATGAGATCTACGATGGATCGAATGCCGGCATCGAGTAGACCGCTCAGGATCTCATCGATTTCTTCGGGCGATGCGTGGTGCGGGATCGGGTAGGGGCCGGCGAGTAACTCACCGGGGGTTACCCAATAGGCACCTTTATAAGGTGGGGGCTGTTCTGTACTCACGGGATCGAATAGTGCCGGGCCGATTCGTCGCTCAGACGATGGCGGCATGCTCCGTTTAGACTATGACAAGCCTTACCGACCGATAAGGTTACGTCAAGAGGTTTGCCAGTATCCGCCGCGGCGCATAAGAAAAACCGATCCCGGTACCTGCCGGAGGGCCTCAACGTCTCGGAGGAGATCACGAAAGAGTTCGGACTGTTTATTGACGGTGAGTGGAGGCCGCGGAGGGCGCCGCCACGATGAAATCCATCAATCCCGCCACCGAGGAGCCCTGGGCCAAGGTTGCAAATGTGATCATGGAGCGGCAGGAGGCATTCGCCGACGTTCTCGCACGCCTGGTGGTGCGTCACGTGAGTGCGTTAGCCGATTAGCGACCAGTGACCGGTCGTCACTGCGTACGCAGCAATCCCTGCGTTCGCGACGGCGTGCGCGACGATGGCATCGGACAGTCGTCCGGTTCGCTTCGCGGTCCACGCGAACAGCAGGCCGGCGATGACTCCGACAATCCAACGCTGGTGAAGTAGTCCGAACGCCAGCGACGACGCGAGGATTGCGCCCCAGCCGACCGCTCTGAGCGAAACCTCATGGAAGTCGGGCGCGGTGAAGCGTCGGAGTAAGTATCCGCGAAACGCGAGTTCTTCTATGACCGGTACTATCGCGATTGAGCCGATGATTCGGATTGCGAGCCACGCGAAGATCACCGCTGCAGGCCAGCCCGATGCCATTACCGGATGCGGCTCCGGGGCGGCACTACCGAGGGTCGACACCCAGATCACGGCGACGGCGATGCCGGTGGCCGGGGCTGCCCAGTGCCAGGACGGCCGAACGCTGCGGTGCTCGGATCGATAGTGCAGGAACGTCGCGGCAGCGACCAGGTAGGCCACAGGGTAGAAAGGGTCGTAGCCCGCGGCGAACGTTCCGGTCATCAGGCTCGATGCCATCAGGGCGACAAGGGGTAGTAGGTACGCAGCGGACGGGGCTACGCTCCGCTTCAGAGTTGCTGCTTCATCCGGGAGTCGGGCGATCGTAGAACGACGTGCGACCATGCCCATGAGCAGCGCGACTGCGCAGAACAGAACCCAACCGCTCTTCGAATGGAAGCCGTTGAGCGCGATCTCCGGCGACCAGTACCCCCCGATCCATACGAGAGCCGACAGGCGAACCACGTTCGCCATCCATACGAGCGCGATGCCCAGGGGGATGATCAGCAGGGCGCGAGGTAGTCGGAGTTCGTAGCGTAGTACGTACAGGAGCGCGATCAGGTACACCGCGATCAGACCAATGCCTTCGTAGCCTGCGCACTGCGGTGCGATGACTACGGCGAAGTCGCGTATCGCGATGAGGTTCTCGGAGGCCACCATACGAACATCCGGGGTGATCGCTGATAGTACCGCCGCTACCGAGTGTAGCGTCAGCCAGCCGAGCGGTCCCCAGAGATGCCCTGCGCTCATCGCTCCCGCCCAGGCAGCGACGCCGACCAGCGTGCCGATCACAATGGACAATCCCATGCGCCGTGCGAGCGATCTCCAAACACGCCATGGCATGACGAGCTGCGTTCCGGCGATCAGCGCCAGTACCGACGAAACGCACCACGTGATCAGCCATAGGACGGACGTCGTCTCGGGTGCCGCTTGCACGGCTGTCAGGTAGTACGGAATCCCCAGCGCCACCGCGAAGCAGGCGATATGGGCCAGGAGCCATGCGGCGATGACGACCGCGACGCGGTCATGGTCGCGTGCTGCTCGGAACTCGCGTAGTAGCGCCTCGCCACGAAGGCCGATGATGGCAGTGGCGATCGCAAGTACGAGAGGACCGAGCATGCCGAGGGAGAAGGTTCCCTCAGGCAAGCTGAACAACCGGTTCATGACCGTCGCATCGATCAGCGCGCTTGCGGTCAGGTACTCGCAGAGCAGTAGTACGCCGGTCGCAACCACGCGAGTTCGCAGCGTGATGTGGTACTTCGGTTGAGCAGCATCGAGAACTGTCATTGCAGGTATGCTGTGTTGCATGACTTGGCGTAGAGGATCGGGGATTCCCCTAGGGATACTCTTAACGTAACACGCTGAGATGTGTGCGGTGTCACAAAACGACGCCTTGCGTATGGGCGGCCATGCGACAGGATGAAACGTCAGTAAATTGAAGGGAAAGCGCAGCCGATCATGGAACCACTTTATAAGTCCCGTCCCGGCGGGTTCGACATCCAGCCTGCCTCGCAGCCCGAGGCACGCCGCATCAACGACTTCATCCATCTATCCGAAGGCCTCTCGAACAGCTTCCTGATTTCGACGCCCGACGGGCGGGTCGTCGTGAACACGGGCATGGGTTTCGAAGCGCCGGTGCACAAGCGCAACTACGACGCCGTGGACGCGAGCCCGACCCGCTACATCCTTCTCACTCAAGGACACGTCGATCATGTCGGTGGCGTCGATCTCTTTCGTGAACCTGGAACGGAAGTCGTCGCGCAGGCCGGCAACATGACGCATCAAGCCGAAGACGAGAGACTCATGCCTTTTCGAGGATCGCGCAGTGCCTTTGCCTTCGTGGACGCCATCATGCGCGCGTCGAAGTACATCGAAGACAACATCGAGGGGCCGGTTCCCGGTCAATCGAACCCCACGCCGACGATCACTTTCGACGATACGTATTCGTTCGAGATCG
The DNA here is from genome assembly GCA_029262375.1 of Deltaproteobacteria bacterium. Taxonomy (GTDB): domain Bacteria; phylum Desulfobacterota; class Binatia; order UBA1149; family SPBQ01; genus JAJCZM01. Next base: position 249,083 of record JAJCZM010000007.1, on the reverse strand, counting down.
GCGGGCTGCGCTTTGAACTACTGTCGGTCCCCGGTGGCGAGACGATCGACTCGATGGCCATCTGGCTTCCCGAACACGAGATCTGTTTTCCGGGAAACATGTTCAGCGCGTTGTTCGGACACTTTCCCAATCTCGTAACCGTTCGAGGCGATCGCTATCGGGACCCACTGCGCTTCGTCGCTTCGCTTGATCGTGTCGCTGCGTTGCAATCGGGCCATCTGCTGGTAGGCCACCACGACCCGGTTGAAGGCAAGCAGTTGATTGCCGACGAACTCGCGCGGCTGCGAGGCGCCGTCCTCTACGTGCACGACGCCGTGGTCGACGGCATGAATACCGGGAAGGACGTCCACTCGCTCATGCGCGAGATCACGTTGCCCGGCGAACTCGAAGTCGGGCAGGGCTACGGCAAGGTCGCCTGGTCGGTGCGCGCGATTTGGGAGAACTACGTCGGTTGGTTTCACCATCGTTCGACTACCGAGCTTTACGGTGTACCGCCGTCGTCGGTCCATGAAGATCTGGTAGAGTTGGCGGGCGGGCCCAACGCACTCGCGGCGCGCGCTCTCGAAAAGGTCGAGGCGGGGCAGCCGCAACACGCGATCCACCTCACCGATGTCGTTCTCAGTGTCGATCGCGACAATCGGGCTGCGCTTACCGCGTCGATTCAGGCGCACGAGCAACTCGAAGCCGAGAGCGTGAATTTTTGGGAGACGTCGTGGCTGCGCCGACAGGCGGGCCTGCTGAAGCAGAGGCTGGCAAAGCTGTGAGTACCGAGACGAGAGTCTCTTTTGACTATTCCGGAACGCGGGTGTTGGTCACCGGCGGATCGAACGGCATTGGTCGCGGGATCGTCGCCGCGTTCGCCGACGCGGGCGCGCACGTCATCGTAACCGGCCGCAAACCGATCGCCACCGATTACGACACCGACATCGGTGCGTTCGAGTATCACCAACTCGAAGTGTCGGACGCCGCGCAAGTAGAGGCATTGGCCGCCGGTCTCGGTCAACTCGACGTCTTGGTGAACAACGCCGGCGCGACCTTTCCGGGCGGTCGCGACGAATGGGAGCCGGATGCGTTCGAGGAGGCGCTGCGCATCAATCTCGTCGGTGCATTCCGCATGGCGCAGGCCTGCAAGTCGATGCTCAGCGCGAGCGGGCTGGCGGGTGGAGGCAGCATCATCAATTTCGCATCGATGTCGTCGTATTTTGCGGTGCCGATGGTGCCGGGCTACGGCGCCGCCAAGGCCGGTGTGGTCCAGATGACCAAGAATCTCGCGGTCTCGTGGGTGAACGAGAACATTCGCGTCAACGCGATCGCACCCGGTCTCATCGAGTCGAACATGACGTCGGCGATGCGCGGCATCGAAGCGCTTGAGAAGCCGCAGATGGATCGAACACCTATGGGGCGATGGGGAACGCCGCGCGACATTGCACCGGCGGTCTTGTTCCTGGCCAGTCCTGCGGCCGCCTACATCACCGGGCAGACACTGGCCGTGGACGGCGGCTATACCGCCGGTTAGAGATTGTCGCGTTCGTCCTGCTGGACGAGGTCTTCGATCATCTTTTCCAACTCGGCGCCGCCGTTCGGATCGATCTTGGGCGCGAGCATCTTCCCGAGCGGAACCTTCTTTCGCTCGAGCCACTTCTCGGGCTTCCACAGTTCGGAGCGAACAAAAGCCTTTGCGCAGTGGAAGAACAGCTCGTCGATGTGTACGCGGATGGCGAGCGTTGCGTCTTTGCCGCGCGCCGCCAGACGACCCAGGACCTCGGGGTCGCGCGTCAGTTCGGCCCTGCCGTTCACGCGCAACGTCTCATTCGTGCCCGGTCGCATGAACAGCACGGCCACTTGTGGGTTCTCGAGAATGTTGCGGTGACCGTAGACGAGTTTGTTGCCCGGCCGGTCCGGGATGAGCAGCGTGCGATCGTCCTGGATCTCGACGAAGCCCGGCGCGTCGCCTTTCGGCGAGGCATCCATGTTGCCTGCTGCATCGGCGGTCGCCAGCACCAGGAACGGCGATTCGGCGAGGAAGTCGCGCGCGAACTCGTCGATGCTGTCCAGAACCTTCAGGGCGATCTGCGGCATTGGTTCGCCGATCTGCTCGGTCAGCTGTGCGAGGTCGGTAATAGCGTGTGGGTCTTTGTTCGTCGTCATTGGCTCTAGCTCTCCCTGGTGGCAGTGGCGTTATTTCACGGTTCCTCGGTCTAGCGAAGCGAAGCTGCGAAGCGGCGCGACGAGTTGCGCGACGTAGCCCTTCGGGTAGTCCTGGTAATCCACGCCGATATCGCCGACGCCGAGCTTTTGTCGGCCTGCGTACGCGGTGCCGAACAATTCGTCCCAGAACGCGAAGATCAGTCCGAAGTTCACGTCCCCCTCTTTGCCGCGTAGATGGTGGTAGCGATGGACTTCCGCTGTGGCGAGTAGTCTGCGTGCCGGCCCGGTACGAAGATCTACGTTCGCGTGCTGCACCAGCAATTGCGTGAACGTCACAAACGAGATCACCACCGCAAAAGCATCGGGCATGCCGAGTGCCGCCAGCGGCCCTACCGACACGATCGACGCGAGCACCTGATAGACAGGATGCTTCATGATGCCGTTGAGCCCGTACATCCGCTCGACCGAGTGATGGATTGCGTGCAGTCGCCAAAGCGGCTCCCACCGATGCGATACCCAGTGGAAGGCGTACTGGGCGAAGTCGAAGACGACGAGAGAAAGCGCCAGTTGCAGCACGACCGGCCAGTGCGTCGGCCACGGCGACGGGTCGGGCGCGGGTCCCGCGGCTGCGATGAAGATCGGTGCAATCACCAACGGTCCGAGGCTCAATCCTTCGTTCACGATGAAGTGTGCGACGTCGCGTCCGACGTCGTTGTGGCTGCGGTTCCAGCGAGTCTCGTAGGGCAGCGCGCGTTCGGCCGAGAAAGATGCGATCAGGGCGATGGCAGCCAGGCCGAAGATCCAGACGGCGGTTTGGGTAGTGGACGCGCTCGAAAGAGCCACCGCGATTGCCGCTGCGTTCACTCCGCAGAGAATGGCCGGCACGTAGGCGTAGCGAATGATCGTTTTCATGGCTCCCAATGTAGCGGGATTGCCTGTTGGTAGTCTTGCGCTATATTGCCAATGTATGCCGCAATACAGTCATGGCGATTCCGTGCTAGTGGAAGTCGCAGAGCTCGCCGGCGCCGACGCGGGCCCGGTTGCCGGCGTGGCGTTGGACTATGGCCCCGGCAACATCATTCCGCGTCACAGTCACGACTCGGCCCAACTCATCTATGCCGCCACGGGCGTGATGACCGTGCGTACCGACGCGGGGGCCTGGGTGGTGCCGCCGCAGCGTGCGGTGTGGGTTCCCGCGTTCGAGGCGCACTCGATCACGATGAGCGGCCGTGTCGAGATGCGAACGGTCTACATTGAGCTGGCAAAGGCTGGGGCGCTGCCGGCCGACTGCGGTGTCGTGCATGTCAGCGACCTGCTGCGCGAGCTCGTGTTGCGCATTGTTGCTTTCCCTAGCACTTGGTCGGCGAGCTCACCCGAAGCGCGCGTCGTGCGTGTGTTCTTCGATGAGATGCGCGCTGCTCCCCAAGTACCGCTCCATCTTCCAACGGCGCGAGACGAACGCCTGTGCAGGATCACCGAGGCGCTGGCTGCCGACCCCGCCGATCAGCGTACGTTGGCACAGTGGGCGCGCGTCGCCGGTGCGAGCGAGCGAACGATCGCACGGCTATTCATTTCGGAGACGGGAATGACGTTCGGCCAATGGTGCCAACAGGCGCGGCTGCTTGCAGCGCTCCAGCGGTTGGCGCTCGGGCAATCGGTCACGGCGACGGCGCTGGATCTCGGCTATGACAGCACGAGTGCGTTCATCGCGATGTTCAAGAAGGCGTTGGGGCGAACGCCGGGACGCTACTTCCAGTCGCTCGAGTGACCCGGGGCGATCGGTCGCAGGCTACTGTTGCGCCGGCGTGAGAACGCGTTGGCGTTGCGTGCGCGATCGCTTGATCGCGATCGCGCGCCCGACGAGCAGCATCAGCATGAGACCGCCGGCACCTGCTCCGAGCATCATCCAAGGGGATTTCGGCTCGCCTACGACCAACGGCAGATCGATCGACCACTCGGCGCCGTCGACCTCGAAACGGACGGTAATGAGATAGTCAGCCTCCGCCTCGAAGTGGGGATGGTATTTGTAGATGCGCTCGTCGAGCCTCGCTTCCATCGGTCCATACACGAGCGGGTCTTCGAGCAGAAATCGATCTTGAGTCACGGTCATCGTGACCGGCACATCGAGAAGCTCGCCGGACTCTTTGTGGTGGATGTACAGGTGCAGACTGCAGCGTTGCCCCGGCTCGAGCTTGCCGGGATAGCCCGTCATCTTCACGTCGTACTCGCCCGCATTGACGCGGTAGGTGAGGATCGGGGTCTGTGGGTAGTCTTCGTCGTACGCGTAGTGCGGTGTTCCGAGAATGTGATGCGCGTGAACGAATGACGGTGCGATGGTAACGACCAAGAGAGCGCCCACGAAGGCGCGCAGCAGTGGCGTAGCTCGTGTTGAATTCATGGTCCCGCCTCCGGTGACGTTTGCGCGATGGGCTTGCTTGGCCCCGCAATCGCATATCCGAGCGCGTCGTCGTTGCATGAGGAGATGCACACGCCGCAGCTGTCGCACTCCATGCCCATCTCGTTCTTCATCGGATTGAGACCCATCGGGCACGCAGCCACGCACAGAACACACTCCGTGCACTTCTCGTGTTTCAGTTTTACTCGCAATGGTCGGAACGTTCCGAGCAGACTGTAGAGTCCGCCGCCGGGGCAGACGTAACGGCACCACCATCTGCGTGAAACGAATAGCTCGATCGCAATGATCGTCATGAAGACGAACGTCATCCAGCTCATGCCGCCGACCCAGAATCCGAAGCGCCCGTGCTCTGCGCGGTCGAACGTTGCGAAAACCAAATCGTGAATTTCCCGACTGAGCACCGCCGGTGGGTAGATGTAGCCCAGAACCGGTACGGCGAGCACGGTTGTGAGCAGTAGCCCGGCAGCGAGCAGGCCGTACTTCGTACTGCGTTCCATGCGCAGGTTTCTCGGCGGTAGCTCGAGGAAACGCAGCACGCCGCGTAGCTTGTCGTTCATTTCGAACATGAGCCCTGCCGGGCATATCCAGGAGCAGAACACGCGGCCGAGTAGGAGCGTAGCCAACAACGGAATGAACAGGCCGACTGCCAGCACCCACGGGAATTTCTTGCTCGCCAGGGAACTCTCGGCGACCGCCAGAGGGTCGGTCAGTGAAAGCGGACCTATGTCGGCCGACCAGACGCTGCCGCGGATCTGCTGTGCGTACGCGATCGCCGCGTCGGTGTCGCGCTGCATGATTCCCGCGCGCTCGTGTTCCGCACCCGGAAGCAGGCGGATCGCGGTGTCGAGCGTGGAGATCATGGCGCCGGCTGCGGTCCCGTCCCATTTCTCGACGACGCGGTCGATCTCGTTCGACGCAGCGTAGTTGTGATAGCGGGCGATGATCGGGACCATAAAGAGGCCGACGAGGACGGAGATCTGAACCGTCCTGCGAAGGATTTGCAGCTTACGTATGCCGATCTTCACGATGTGGCTTCCTCGGTTTGGTCTCGTTCCGGTTCTTCTCGGTCTTGCTCTTGCTCTTGCTCTTGCTCTGAGATGTTGAAGCGCCCGCTCACCACACGAATCGCGCGGCGGTCGCGTACGATGCAGACCTCTTCGCACAGGCCGCACCCCGTACAGTGCTCCACGTCCACGTTCGGGCGGTTGCGGTGATCTTGGATGATGGCGCGATTGCGTAGCGGGCATACCGTGTGGCAAGCACCGCAGACGCCGGTTCCATTGAACGAAACGCAGAGGCGTTCATCGACGACGGCGCGCCCCATCGACACCTCTTCTTTCGTTTCGAGAACGGCCAGCGCTTCGCTAGGGCAGGCGGGGCCGCACTTCATGCACAGCGTGCAGCCCTTCTCGTCTGTCTGTATGTACGGCGTGCCATGCAGCGCGCCGGCCTCGGGTCCGAAGAACAAAATACACTGCGCCGGGCAGGCGTCGGCGCAGTCGGTGCATCGAATGCAACTGGAGAGAAAGTCGGACTCGATCTGCGCGCCGGGCGGTCTGACGATGCCGAGATCGCCGCGCATGCCCTGCGGCGGCGTACGGCTTTCGCGCATCTCGAGCGCACCGTAGACCATGCCGGTGCCGACACCGGCGCGCGTGGTGTTACCGAGCATGCGGCGAAGGAATTCGCGCCTGCTGTACTCCTTCATGATCGGCCCCTCGTCGTCGGATCGCGGTCCGTGCTCGGTTTGATACGAATCGCTTGCGGATAGTGAACGCAGCTTCGCTCACACAAGCCGCAGCCGATGCAGACTTCGGGATCGACGATCGGTCGCTCCCAAAGACCGGCTCGCAGTGCTGTGCCTTCGAAGGGGCAGGCGCGGATGCAGGCGCCGCACGACGCGCCGTTGTACGAGTAGCAGATGGTGGTATCGACTACCGCCGTCCCCATATCGACGCTTTCTTGAACCGCAACCGCCGACTTCTTCGTCGGGATGAGCGCGCCCGTCGGACACGCCTCCGTACACAACAAACCGTCTCCCGGTTCGCCGTTGCAGAGCATGCACGCCTGCCGGCGTGCGAAGATGACCGGCGTGCCGAACTGGCGTGCTCCCGGCGCCAACGCCAATTCGCGCCCGGCTTCTTCGGTGAACGGCGTGATGCAGCGGTTCGGACATGCATCGGTGCAACGGCCGCAGCGGATGCAGGTGGCGAGGAAGTCCTCTTCCGGCAGAGCCCCCGGAGGTCGCACACAGGCTGCGGCGTCATCGACATCGCCGAGCGCGGCGAACAGCCCGGTGCCCGCGATCCCTACGATGGTGATCGCGCCGCTGCCCAAGCGCGCTAGAAAATTTCGGCGTGTCAGTTTCGGTGGCATTGCGTCAGATACTCCGCCCGCTCAGATCCGTTCGAGTCGTGCAGCGAGTTTCTTGTAGTCGGCCTGCCCCGAAACAGGATCCCAGGCGCGGTGGCTCACGGCGTTGACCAGCCACCGATTCTTCTTCGGATCGGCGCTGTCGGCGACCGAAAGGTTCCAAGGGCTGAACATGTATCCGTCAGGCACTTCGCTGCGTGCCGGGCGTACGATCGAACTCGTGCCGACGGATACGCGTGCTTCGTAGCTCGAGCGCCGTGTCACGACGCGAACGCGTTCGCCGTCTTTGAGCTTCCACCGCTTCGCGTCGTTCTCACTGACCTCGACGTACTGTTCGGGCACGAGCCGCATGGTCGTGGCGTCACGAATCGTTTTGGCCGTGTGGAAGTGCTCGTAGACGATGCCGAGTCCGAGCCAGAACGGGTACTTGTCTTCCGACTTTGCGTCGTCGAGGTCTTTCGACCCGTCATCGTAGAAGTCCATGTCCGGGTACTCGGGCGTGAGGGCTAGGTTGCGCGCTTTGATGAGAAGGTCTTGGTTCTTGTAGAGCCACGGGCCTTCTCCCTTTTTCGCGCCGTAAACGCTGAACGCCTTGGCGACTTCTTTCAAGTTGGCGCCGTCCTTTCCGTAGTCCTGCTCGCAGAGAAAGAAACGCGCCTTGCCGTCGGGGTGCCGGAAGTTCGCGTATGGCGGGTTCTTCCAGCCCTCTTGGTGCATGTAGCGACGCTGTGTTCCGCCAGAGGCAGCCGTATCGTAATCGGGAGCCGGCCATTGGATGCCCCGCAGCTTGCGTAGCTGGTCATAAAGGCCGATGCCGTCGCGTTCGCGTACCTCGAGCATGCCGGTGAGGTCGGCGTCGGAGCCCTTCGACGCGATGACGATGTCCTCGAAGACATCTTCAGGGTCGTAGAACTTTTGACCGTACGCGTTCTCGATCGTCTTCTTGTAGGGAATGATCGCGTCGGCATCCAGACCTAGTTTCTTGGCGATGGACTTGCACTTGTCGATCGCGAGATCCATGTCGGGCAACGCTTCGGTGAGAACGTTGTCGTTCTCGTCGCGTCCGACTCCGACACCGTCGCAGACGTATGCGCGACGTTCGGATTGAATGTAGGTTCCGCCGGTCCATTCGCCCCAGGTAATCGCCGGGAAGATCACGTCTCCGTACAACAGGTTCGGCGCGTGTCGATAGATCTCTTGCACGACGCAGAACATCTTCGTCAGTGCCGGACGCACGAGCGTTTCGACATCGGGCAAATGAATGTGCGTGGTGTACATCCAGAACATGGCTTTGAGATCGCCTTCGATGGCGCGCTCCATCATGCCGATGGCCATGGGGTTCTTGAGCAACGAGGTCTGCTCGAGGCGTTCGCGTGGCACACGCCAGCGGTCGGCGATCCAGTCGCGCCACTCGGCGTTCGACATCGGTTGGTTGAAGGGCAGGCGACCCGTCAGTCCACCCATCAGGCGTTCGCTCATCGCGTTCGGCTGACCGGTCTGCGAGTGCGTTCCGCAGCCCGGTCGTCCGAGGTTGCCGGTGAGCAAGTGCAGATTGATGATCGAAATCGTGTTGTGTTGGCCGTGAAGCATCTGGTTGTAGCCGATGCCCCAATAGGTGAGCACGCCGCCGCGACCGTTCTTGCGACCCTTGATGCTGGCGGCAGCCCAGTCGGCAGCGACCTTGCGAATCTCGTCTACGGTGACGCGACCGCGATCGATGGGGCGAAGCTGCTCGACCACTTGTTCGGGCGAGTAGCGATCCTTCACGCCCTTTACGTATTCGCGCCAGCCGTTGGAGTTCTCGTCGAGCCATGCCTCGGGCATGACCGCGTCGGGATGCTCCTTGAGAATGACGTGCGCAATGGCGTTGAGATAGGAAATGTCGCCGTTGAGCGTGGCGATGTGGTGCGAGTTGCGCGGGTTGATGTTCTCCAGGCCCTGCACGGTGCCCGTGCGGCGCGGATCGGATACGACCGTCGGAATGTCGGCTTCGGCCTTGCGATCGGCGACACGCCAGAACAGCACCGGGTGCGCTTCTCGCGCATTGTGCCCCCAGAACGTGATCATGTCGGCTTCTTCGAGATCTTCGTAGCTCGTCGGCGGTGCGTCGGAGCCGTACGATTTGAAGTAGCCGGTAACTGCCGAGGTCATGCACATGCGTGCATTGGCTTCGATCGAGTTCGATCCGATCACGCCCTTGAGCAAGAGGTTCTCGATCCACTGCGCTTCCATCGTCAGCTGACCGGATCCGCTCAGGCCGACCGAGTTACCACCGTGTGCTTTGACGACGTTGGCGATCTTCTCGGCGACGAGTTCTTCCGCTTCGTCGTACGGCATGACATGGAAGACGCTGTCATCGAACTGTCCCTTCGTCGCCGATACGTGACCGGTGAGCGGGTCGGACATGTCCTTGCGAACGAGCACGTGGGTGAGACGATCCTTGTAGATCGGCTCGTGGGCGTTGAGCCCCTTGATGCATTGCACGCCCTTGTTCGTCGGGTGAAGCTTGTCGGGGACGATGCCGGTGATGCGATCGCCTTCCGCTGTGATCAACGTGCCGCAACCCACACCGCAGTAGGGACAGGCTGCAAGAAGCGTTCGCCGTGCACCACCGGTGGCTCCGGTCTTGATGATATCGTCCGCGTGCGCGAACTCACCGGGGAACGCCGAGAACGCGCTTGCCGCTGCGACGACGCCGCCGGACCAGCGCAAGAACTCTCGGCGTCCGATGCATGGGATGTCTAGCTTCTTCATTGGAATCTCCTATTTCAATCGGCTTCTGTCGGCGCCTGTTGTCTCAATCGGCTTCTTTCGGCGCCTGTTGTTTCACTCGGCTTCTTTCGGCGCCGGTTGCCACGAGCGAATGAACGAAACGATGTTGGAAATGGTCTCGGACGAGAGCTCGGCGATGCCGCCGGAGCCTTCGCCGAATGGTCGCATGGCGGTGCCCGCACGCCCGCGCGCGATGGTCGCGAGTAGGAAGCCGTCGGTAGCCGCCGCGAGAAATTCTGGGTTGTTCAGCGCCGGCGCGAACGATCCATCGCCTTCGCCGGATCCTAGGCCGTCGCCGCCGTGGCAGCCGCCGCAGTACTGACCGTAGGCGTGTTCGCCTTCTTCAACGGCCGTCGGACTGACATCTGTCACGCGTCTGGTAACGCGCCACGTGCGCGGCTGTTCCCACGAGCGCATGAATGCCACGAGATCTTGAACGTCTTCGGTGTCTAGTTGACCGAGGCCTTCGGAGCCGTGGGTCATTGCCTGCATGGCGGTCCCGGTACGGCCGAGCACGATGGTCGCTTCCAAGAAGCCGTCGGACACGGTGTCGAGGAACGCAGGGTTTGCGAGTTGCGGCCCGGAGGCGCCTTCGCCTTGCTCGCCGTGACAAGACGCACAGTTCTCAGCGTACACGCGCTCGCCGACTTCGGATCGACCGATGCCGATACGCTGAACGATTCGGTCTTCACGACTTCCTTCGAACCGCAGGTAAGCGATGATGTCGTTGATCTGTCTATCGTCGAGAGAGACAGGGCCTTGGCTTTCGGGTGAGAAGCCCATCATGGCCGTGCCGCTGCGTCCGCGTTCGATCCAGCGTTTGAGCGCCGCGTCGCTTACCGAATCGAGGAACACTGGATTCGTGAGTTGCGGGCCTACGCCGCCGCTGCCGGCGACACCGTGGCACCCCGCGCATGCCTGCTCGTAGCGAACTCGCCCGACGTTGTAGTCGCCGCGCGCGATCATGGATGACGCGGGGAAGGCCGGTCCCTTCTGTTTCGTGCGAAGGAAGCTGATCAACGCGCCGACGTCGTCGGCCGAAAGATGCTGCCATGACGGCATCGCCGTGGACGGCCTGCCTTCGACGATCGAACGATACAGGTAGCGGTCGTCTACCATGCGCAGGAAGTCGTTGCTCTTGAGCGATGGGCCGATTGCCCCGCCCCCGTCCGCACCATGACAACCGGCGCACTGTCTCGCGAAGATCGATTTTCCGAAGCGCGCGTTGTGATCGGCAGGTACCCGCGACATGGCGGACCGCACTTCTTCGAACGAGGGGGCTTCCGGCTGCCACGAACGGATATACGCGATGAGATCACTGACCGCCTGCGCGGATAGATGGTGCCAGGAAGGCATCGCCGTGCCGGGGCGTCCTTCGATGATCGACTGCGCGAGCAAGCGATCGTCGGCGATCGCCAAGAACGTTTGTGCGGCAAGCGAATTGCCGATTCCGCCTTCGCCTTGATCTCCGTGGCAGCCGGCGCACAGCGCTCGGTAGTAGGCGCGCCCCTGCTTTGCTTCACCGCGGGCATCCGCGACGTCACGCAATGAAGCACCGGAGGGCTCCCAACCGCGAATGTACTCGACGATACGGTCGATCTCTGCGCGATCGAGATTGCCGCCCGTCTTGCCCCAAGCGGGCATGCGCGTGCCGCTACGACCGTTCGAGATGATCGAGCGCAGGAAGTCGTCGTCGGCGACCGCAAGGAAGTCATGATTGTTGAGCCCGGGCGTCGTGATGCCCGGGACTTCAGTCTGGCGACCGTCAGTGCCGTGACATGCAGAGCAGTACCGTAGAAAGAGCCGCTCGCCGGAAACCGGCTGCGCTTCGCTTTCTTCTGCTCGGTAGATCGCTGCGCCGCCGAGCTTGCGGCGCCGGCTGAGCATGTAGCCCGTTAGTGCGGCCGCTTCCTTGGTGCTGCGAACCGCAGGCATGACGGAGCCGGGGCTCACCGCGCCGGGTTCGAGGAAGTGCGCTTCGAGCCACGCCGGTACCGTGCGTGCGACCTCGTGATCGACGTGACTGAAGTCGAGATCGTGCCGAGTCTTTTCGCCCTCGAGCGAGAGATCGGGGCCGAGTGATCCGCCTTTGCCCTCGACCATGTGGCAGCCCATGCAACCGCGCTCCGTCGCGAGCCACAGGCCGTCGGCGAGCAGCCAATCGCCCCATTCACCGTGATCGCCGCCGTCGGCTTTTTCGATGAATCCGTCGGTGCCGTATAGCGTCGATTCCGCGTGACATTTCGTGCACGAGCTCTTCGTGAAGCGTGTCTCGAGCATCGGCCAGTCCCAGTGCGGAACGCGCCCGTGCGCATCGGCCGTCGTGGTCGCGCGGCCCTGGCCCGCGTGGCAGACCGTGCAACCGAACTTCGTTTGATCATGCAGTTCGAGATAGCGCCCCGGGTGGGTTCGGAACGGTTGTTCTTGCTCGGTCATTCGCGGGTCTTCGATGCCGGCGTGGCAGGTGATGCATCGATCCACGGTGTCGAGTTCCGGAACGAAATTCTGAACTACGCCGACATCGAACAGATCGAGTGCGTTACGACCCGCATCGTCGGTTGCCGTCTCTTCGAGTAGGTCTTCGTAGGCCGTGCGGTAGCCGTGCCACTCCGCGAAGTAATTTTCCTGCAGTGCAGCGGCGATGACCGCAACAATGGTCAGCGAACTGACGACCACCAATGCGATCTTCATTTTCCTGTCGAGAACGTTTGCGTCGCCGGGTTTCACTGCCATTCCCTCATCAGTGCGTCGGCCACTGCGCCGAACTCCAATAGAAATCCCAATTGGGACCGCGCAGGTTCATCCCGACATAGGTCGTGATGAGGAACCCGGCGACGAAACACGTGAACAGGGCGATGGCCGACAGGCGTGTTGATTGGGTTGTTTGCAGCGTCCGGATCGACCAACCGGCATACGCGGCGGTCAGCAGCGAGCCGGGGTTGAAGATGATGATCCAGATCTGCGAGATGTCGGGGAACCAGTTGCGCAGCCATCCGAAGTTTACCGGTACGGCGACGGCGAGAACGGCGGCGACGATTCCGAACACGGCGCTTCTCACCGCAACGCGCTTTCCGCCGCGGCTGCTGAAGTACACGCCGGGCGGGTTCGGTTCTCGATCGATGTAGGGGATGAGTCCCAGTCCGAGGACGACGATCGCAGGAATGATCAGTCCACCCATGAAGGCGGAGTACGAGACCATCTCTTGCAGACCGAGGAAGTACCACGGCGCTTTCGCCGGATTCTCGGGCACACTTGGATTCGCGAGTTCCTTGAGCGGTGCGTCCATGAGCATGCCGAGTACGATCGACACGAGGACGCAGGCCATGAAGATCACGACCTCGGCGCGCATCAGGTAGGGCCAACTCGGCACGGTGTCTACCGGATCCAAGTCGGTTGCAGGCGTTTTGCCATCGACGACACACATCAGTCCGTACGACTTGGTGGGCGATAGTTCGGGAGACGATGGAAGATTTCGCAGGCTGCGCGCGTCGTCTACGCCCTTGCCGGCTGCCGTCTGGTTGATGTCGGGCCGACCGATGCCGCCGTCTTTGCGAATGCGCCAGAAGTGCACGCCGACCAACGCGCCCATCGCCAACGGCAACACCATGACGTGAAGCAGGTAGAAGCGTGTTAGTGCGTCCTGACCGACCTCGCTGGCGCCGAGCAACAGTTCTTTTGATAGGCCGCCGGGATCGAACGACTGCGTGATGCCGACTGCATCGGTCAATTCCCTCGGCGACGCGGCGATGTTCGCGCCGATTGTGATCGCCCAGTACGCCAGTTGATCCCAAGGAAGAAGGTAGCCGGTGAACGAGAGGGCGAGGGTGATGATGAACAAGCCCATCCCGATTACCCAGTTGAACTCGCGCGGCGGCTTGTAACTTGCGGTGTAAAAGACGCGGCACATGTGCAGGATCACGGCGATCACCATCAGGTGCGCGGACCAGCGGTGAACGTTTCGCACGAGTCGGCCCGAGGGCACGACGAAATGAATGTCCTTCATGCTCTCGTAGGCGAGACCGATCGACGGCTTGTAGTAGACCATCAGCAGGACGCCGGTCACGAGCAGGATGATGAACAGAGAGATCGAAGCGATACCGAGCCCGAACGTCGCCGACGGTCGCAGCGAACGGATGTGCGTGCGTGTCGCGTGGATGTGTAGAAACAGATTCGAGAAGACGGCCTGCGATCGACTGCGATCGGACTCGGGACGATCGTGGCGAACGATCGAGTCACGAAAATTGCGCGGTAGGCTACGCAGGTTCTCGGTAATGATGGCGATTCCGCTTTTGCTCATGGTGTTCGTCTCTCAGCAGTGTGCCGTCACGCGCTGTAGTACGTGCCGGGGTCGACCTCTCGCCCTGCGTTGACGACCAAGCGACCGTCGACCGCCCGGGTGACTTCGAGCCATCGTAGACCGCGCGGCGCGGGACCTGCCTTGATCTGACCGTCTTGATCGAAGAACGAGCCGTGGCAGGGGCATGAAAATCCGCCTTCGGTTTTCGCGACGATGCAGCCCAGGTGCGTACACACGAGCGACATCGCGGCGATGCCGCTGCCGCTCGAAATGACGAGCACGTTCTGCCCCGAGATGACCTTCGACGTACCGGGCGGAAAGTCTTCGGGCTTACCGAGACGAAATCGCCTCGATGCTTCCGGCAAGACGGATGGCTTGGGCAATCGGATCATGCCGAGCAGCGATCCCAGCAGGGCGATGGTCGTCGTCCATACTCCGGCGAGACCCAGGAAATCGCGGCGTGGTATCGGGTCTCCGTCTAGTCGACCTGACATGAAGGGACCTCCTTGAATAAGAAACGCTCCATCGTGATGGCTCCGGTTGGGCAACGCTCCGCGCACAAGCCGCATCGGATGCACGCGGTCTCGTCTTTCAGGATGGCTGACGCGTCGTCGTAGTTGGTGTGATCGAGGCGATTCTCGACGACCGGATCGATTTCGGGGTTCTCGACTATGCGCGAAACCGAAACGATGCGTAGGCACAGCGAGGGGCACACGTCGACGCAGCCGCCGCAAAGAATGCAGCGCGCGCCGTCGAAGATGGTGTTCACACCGCAGTCGAGGCAGCGCGCGGCTTCCTGTCGTGCTTCGTACTCGGTGAGTTCGAGTTCGACCGGCGTGTTCTGCGAGCGCTTTCGCTCGTGCGCGGACGTCGTCTTCAGTTCCACACGGTCGCGCGACTCGTAGCCGTTCTCGCGTTTGTATTCCGGCAGCGCGAGATGCAGTTCGACGCTCTCGCGACGAATCTCGCGACCTGTCAGCGCCGTGTAAATCGATCTGGCCACGTGTTTGCCCGACGCAACCGCGTGGATGAGAAGCTTGGGTCCGTAAGCGAGATCACCGGCAACGAACAGATCCGCCGCATTGGTGGTGCCCGTCTGCGAATCGCAGCGGATGAAGCCGCGTTCGTCGAGCTCGATGCCGTCGCGCGCGGCGTCGATGAAGCTCAGATCGACGGATTGACCGACGGCTACCAGTACACTGTCGCACTCGATGACTTCGACGTCGTCGTCATCGAACTGAGGCGAGAAGCGCTTGTCTTCATCATAGACGCGCAGACAGCGGCGAAACCGCACGCCGGTGACGCGTCCGTCGTCATCGTGAAGGATCTCGGTGGGGCCGATGCTGTTGCGACGCACGACGCCTTCTTCATCGCCTTCGATGATCTCGACGTCGTCGGCCGGCATTTCCTCGAGCGATTCAAGTGAACACAGGTAAACTTCCGATCCGGGTTCCCGGCGTAGCGCAGCACGCGCGGTATCGATCGATGTCTGCCGTACGACCGTGCGACCGACATCGTAGGCTACGTTACCGCCGCCGATGACGACCACGCGATGGCCGATCTGCGGGGGGTTGCCGACCGAGACGTCGCGAAGAAACTCGACGCCGCCGATCACTCCTGTGGCGTCGGAGCCCGGGATCGGTAGCATACGCGATCGCTTGGCACCGACGGCTACGAGCACCGCGTCGTGGCGGTCGCGTAGTTGTGCAAGCGTGACGTCCTTACCGATTTCGCAGGACGTAACGGCTTCGACGCCGAGTTCGAGAATCGCATCGACCTCGGCGCGAATCAGCGCGCGCGGCAGTCGGTACTCGGGAATCCCTACCGCGAGCATGCCGGCGAGCACTGCTTCCATTTCGTAGATCGTGACGGCGAATCCGAGAATCGCGAGATCATGAGCGGCGGCGAGACCCGCGGGGCCGCTTCCAATGATGCCGACCGACTTTCCCGTCGCCGGCGGGATCTGCTGGCTGGTGGTTGCACGCAGCAGCGGCAGTAGCTCTTCGCTGTCTTCGCATTCGCGCTCCGCCGCAGTGCCGCTTGCCTCTTTGAGAAACTCGATGAGGCCGCGACCGCCCGTCGCGCGCGCCTCGGGTCCGAACTGCCCGCACACGAAGCGCTTGAGCGCGCGGATCGCGATCGGCTTGTCGATCTCGCCGCGACGACAACTCTGTTCACAGGGTGCGCCGCAAACGCGGCCGCAGATCGATGCGAGTGGATTCGGCCCGCGCGCGATCAGATAAGCACGCTCATAGTCGCCGTCGGCGATGGCGCGTACGTAGCCGCGTGCGTCCGTGTGAACCGGGCAGGCGGATTGGCAATTGATCTGGGATTTCCAGTAATCGCGTGCGGGGACCTTGAGTGTTCCGTCTATCACAGTGCTCGCTGCCGTAGCGTCGGGTGAAAGGGCTATGGGTCGTTCTGCAACGGATATGCCATGCGGGTGAGAGGCCGGCGATTCTCGGAGTCATGAAATAGACTATATATTTCAGGAGATTACGGGGCGGCGCCGCGTTTTCACCACGGATGTGGTGCGCCGGGAATTCCTGATCGTGGGAATCCCCAGCTCTCGAAACCCAAGGATCGGAATATTTAGCGCGCTACCGCAGCGCCGGCGTCGTTTGATCAAACTTTCCCAGGTCTGGTGATCGTCGTGCGGGGATTCCCGTGTTCTGGAATCCGGGCGCGCGAACTGCGCGTCGTTCCGCTCTTTCCCACGGCGCCGCGCTGGCACATGGATTGCGTTGTACAGGGATAGGAGTTTCCCTATGTCGTACACGCACTATCAACGGCTCTCCGGCCTCGACACGATCTTCTTGGATCTCGAAGGGCCGAACGTTCACATGCATGTCGGATCGGTTGCGATTTTTGATGACCGACCGGACCTGCGAACGCCCGAGGGCGCACTCGATATCGATCGCATCCGCACGTACATCGCCGGTTCGCTGGGTGCGGCACCGCGATTCAGACAACGCCTCGCGACGATTCCCCTCCTCAACCATCCGGTATGGGTGGACGACAGGCGTTTCAAGATCCGCTACCACGTGCGACACACCGCGTTGCCCGCGCCCGGTGGGCTTCGCCAATTGAAGCGGCTTGCGGGCCGCATCATGTCGCAGCAACTCGATCGCGCGAAACCGATGTGGGAAATGTGGGTGGTCGAAGGATTGGCCGACGATCGTTTCGCGCTGATCATCAAGGCGCACCACTGCATGGTCGATGGCATCTCGGGGATCGATCTACTCGCAGCCATCCTGAGCCAAGAGCCCGAAGCCGCCGAGCAGCACGCGGCGAAAACGTGGATCCCGCGACCGCGGCCCTATGGCGCGGAACTGCTGCTCGACGAGACGATGCGGCGTGCGTCGTTGCCTGCACGAATTGCCGGCTCGATTCCGGAACTGGTCATGCGGCCGATCCGCTCACTGTCGGCGCTGCGCGAGTCGGTGTTGGGAATCACCGAAGCGATTCGCGCAGGCATGGTGAGTACAACGTCGAATCCGCTCAACCCCGACATCGGTCCCTATCGGAAGTTCGACTGGACGGAGTTCGACATCGCCAAGATCAAAGCGGTGCGCAAGAAATTCGGTGGCACGTTGAACGATGTGGTGTTGGCGACGGCGGCCGGCGCGGTCGGACGCTTCCTAGAAGGAAGGGGCGAGGTGATCTCGTCGCAGACCGTGTTCCGCGCGATGATTCCCGTCAGCACGCAGAAGGTTACGAACGTGATGAATCCCGGCAATCACGTAGTGAACTACTTCGCCGAGCTACCGATCCATGAGCGCGATCCCAAAAAGCGTTTGGCCAAAGTCACTGCAACGATGTCGCAGTTGAAGAACTCTCGGCTTGCTGCCGGCAGCGAGGCGCTCGAAGGCGCAATCGATCTCACGTTCTCGAGCTTGCTGGCCGATCTCGCCCAGCTCGCAACGCGCAATCGCGCGTACAACATCGTCATTACGAACGTGCCGGGGCCGCCGATCGAGATCTACTTCATGGGTGCGCCGATGCGTTCGATCTACCCGGTGGTGCCGCTGTTCACGAATCAGGCGCTCGGCATCGCGTTGTTCGGTTACAACGGAAAGCTTTGCTGGGGCTTCAATGCCGACTGGGACGCGGTTCCCGATCTGCACGACTTCGTGCTGCTCATCGATGAAGAGTTCCGAACGCTGTGTGACATGGCCGATGTGAATGCCACGCTCGCAGGGCGAGAATACCCGCGCGAAGTCAGCGTCGCCGACGTGAGCAATGCATAACATCGAGCGTAATTGGGACGTCATCGTTGTCGGCTCGGGCCTGGGCGGCCTGAGCGCGGCGGCGCGCCTGTCGCGTGCGGGGCTGCGTGTGCTCGTCGTTGAGCAGCACGTTTACGCAGGCGGCTACGCGCATCATTTTTTGCGCCGGGTTCGTGGAACCCAGACCGTCTACGACATGGATGTCGCGCTGCACCAGACCGGCGACCTCGACCCGGGCCGCAGTAGCTACAAGCTGCTCAGTAGTCTCGGGGTACTCGATCGTATCAAGCTGAACCGATTCGACGTTGCGTACCGGACGCACGGTCCTGAGCACGACCTGGTGGTTCCCGCCGCAGCCGACGACTATGAAGTCAGGCTTCGTGTGCGATTCCCCGATCATCGTCGCGGGATCGGCGATCTGTTCGCTACGCTGAAAGCCATCGATGACGAAGAAGAGATCGGCGAGCGCACGATGGCGCTCATGGGCATGACGCTCGAGCAGTTCGTCAAACAGTTCGTCGATGACGATGTGTTTCTGGCCGTGTTCGCTACGCTTTGGGGCTATCTAGGCGCGGTACCTTCGCGACTGTGTGCGTTCACGTTCGCGATGATGTGGAACAGCTACCATCGCGGTGGTTGTTACTACGTACGCGGCGGCGGACAGGCCTTGTCGGATGCGTTCGTCGCGATCATCGCCGAGAACGGCGGCCGCGTGTTGCTCAAAACCGATGTTACGAAAATCGAGACGCAAAACGGTCGCGTGGTCGGAATCGAAACGGCGCGACGCGGGTTGTTTCATGCACCCGTTGTCGTGAGCAACGCATCGGCACCGGCAACGTTCGATCGCTTGCTCGACGATCCAGCGCTTGCTGCCGAAGATCGCAGCGGATTGTCCGAACTACCGGTCGCATGTTCGATTCACCAGGCCTACGTCGGCATTCGCGGCGACGCGAGCGCACTCGGTCTGGCCGATCGCGGACTGTTCTGCATTCCCGGCTACGATCTCGACGCCGAATGGGACGCGATGGCGAAGGGCGACTACCGCCACCAAGGCTTCATGCTTGGCAATCACAATCTGGCGGATCCAGGGCACGCGCCGCCCGGCCGATCGATCTTGCACGTGGCGATCATGGCGAACGGTAAACTCTGGTCGCAACTCGACGACGGCGATTATCAGGCGCGCAAGCAGGAACTCGAGGACTACCTGTTGGGACGCCTCGAAATGGCGATCCCCGACGTGCGCGAACGCATCGAAGTCTGCGAGGTCGGAACGCCGCATACGATGGAGCGTTACTCGCGCAATCCCGATGGCTCGATCTACGGTTGGGCCGTTACGCCACAGAGCCACAGCGTATTGCGCTGCCAACCGCGCACGCGCGTCCCCGGCTTGTACCTGGCCGGCGCATGGACATTTCCCGCGCCGGGCTTTGAAGGAACGATGATGTCGGGAGCGAATACGGCGAAATTGATCTTCGAAGACATGGAAGGGAACGCTCAAGCGCAGTCGAGCTAGCCGCCGGTTTCTCTCTCATTTTTTGGAACGGTGACGGCGAAGTTTCGCAGTCGCGCGAAACGTTGCCATGTCTGTCTGCCTGGCCGTCGGCATGCCGTTTGCTACCTAACTGGCAAAGGCCGCGGGCCACGTCCCCGCGTGCGAGGGGTATACGATGGCTGATTTCCTTTCTGCATATTCCATCCAAAATTGGCTCGAATCCTGCCCACAAGGCTACCTGGAAGATACGTCCTACGGCCACGCAGTAGGAGAGGGCGAACCTGGGCTGCTCATGGACAACGAGGTACTGCGCAACGATGCGATTCGTACCACGGTGCAACTCGTACTGGGCGAGCGCTGCGCGC
This sequence comes from Deltaproteobacteria bacterium, assembly GCA_029262375.1. Classification (GTDB taxonomy): domain Bacteria; phylum Desulfobacterota; class Binatia; order UBA1149; family SPBQ01; genus JAJCZM01. Next base: position 228,991 of record JAJCZM010000007.1, on the reverse strand, counting down.
TGGCGGCTTCGTCAGGGCTGATCAACGCGGCGCCCGATGAGGCTAGCAAGCGATTTCTCGCTACGCAGACGCTCGATGAAGCACGTCACGTCGAGGTCTTTACGCAGCGGCTCTATGACTTGGGGGTCGCGAAGGACGATCTGGAATCCGTTCTCAGCACGCATGCGAATCCGCACCTTGTCGCATTTGCCGATGTGTTGCTCGAGAAGGTCGACAAGAAGGACTTCGTCGCAGGGGTCGTCGGGCAAAATATCGTCCTCGAAGGGATGGCCTTCAGTGTCTTCGAGATGATGCACGCCGTGAATTCCGAGATGAATCCCAAGTTCTGTCACGTTCTCTCGGGCACGATCGCCGATGAGCGCCGACATGTAGGCTTCGGTGAGAATCGCATCGGCTCACTCATCAAGGAATATCCGGAGCGCAAGGCCGAAGTCGAGCAGATGCAGAAGGAGATGTCCTACCACATGCTCGCTACGTTCGCGGCTGCGTTCCAAGACGTCGAAGCGATCAATGAACTGGAAAAGATCGGCGAGGAACGCAGTCACGCGAAGTTCCAAGGCGCGGATCTCGGTGTGATGGACCCCGACGAGATGGAACATCTGCTGGCCGATACCGTGCTCGGCGAGTTCAAGACGAGGCTCGGTCGCATCGGACTCGAGTACCAAACGCCGGTCGCACCTTAAGAGCGCACGGCGTTTCGGAACTTGCGATGATCGATGACGTCCATGAACTGCGCACCGACGAGTTTCTCGCCGAGGTGCATTCTTTCGAGTTCTGGTTCCAGTCGATTGAAGGCTATCTGAGCGATTCGACCTGGGGTCACGACGCGGACGCCGAAGAGGAGGCGATCGACGATGAAGATCGTGATCGCCTCATCTCGGTGCTTTGCAACTACTGTGTCGGCGAGGCCGCTGCGTTGGAAGCAGCGAGTGGGATGATTCAAATCGCGCCTGACCGCCACTCGCAGATCTTTCTTGCAACGCAGGTGGCGGATGAGGGGCGCCACCTCGAAGTCTTCCTGCACCGGCTCGCCGAATTGGGCGTCACCGATGCCGACGCCGAGATTGCGAAACGCGCGAGCCCGAGTCTGTTGGTGTTCAAGGACCGCCTGCTCGAACTCGTCTCGGGGAAAGACTGGGAGTCGGCGCTATTTGCGCAGAACGTGGTCTTGGAGTCTCTCGAGTTCGTGGTCTTCCGCCGGCATGCGGCCGAGGCCGATACCATTACGTCGCAGGTTCTCGAAGGCGTGATCAAAGACGAGCGTCGTCACATGGGCTTCGGTGAGAACGAACTCGGACGACGTCTATCGCGATCTCCGAAATTGCAGCAGCGGCTGCGAGATTTTCGCCCCGAGCTGGACGCGCTCGTTCTCGCGACGCTCAAAGAGACTGCGCATCATCTCGAACTCGATGCCGAGGAAGAGCGTGTGCTGGGAAAGGGCTATTTGGAATCGGTCGAACGGTTGGGGCTTCTCGGGTGACAGACACCGTGTTGGAAGAGGCGCCGAACTATCGCGGCGACGGCCGGCGGCGTTTCGTTCTCGACGACACGGGCTTTAACGAAGTTCCGAAGAAGTACCGTAAGTTCTACCGCCGCTGGAAAGGGCAGGGCGATGAGCTCGGGCCGAACGAAGTGCTGTGCCCGGTCTGCAAGGTAGTGATTCGATCCACGCGAGAACTCCACGTCGGAGATCGAGTTTACTGCATGCCCTGCATGTCGCGCTTGGTCGTGACACAGGGCGAGGGCGGGCGGCTCGAAGCGCGGGTTGCGTACTGACTAGTGATCGAGGGGATGGCGGCAGCGTAGCCCTGGGAACTTTGCGTAGTCACGATCGGTGGTGATCCACTCGCTGCCCGATTCGATAGCCAGGGCGGCGAAGTACGCATCGGGCACGAGGTTGCCGCGTGCTGATGTGCCCCTGCACAGTTTCGTGAACAGCGCCCAGTGGCGTGGTCCCGGCTCGACGCGAACGCAGTGCGGCTGATCGCGCACGATATCGACGAACGATAGCGCTTGGCGCAACGGCGTGGCGGGTCGGAAGATTTTCTTGTGTGTCGCCACGCGCAGGAAACCGCTGAGCACCAAGTCGCACATGCCGTAGGCTTGCTCACCGTCGATGACATCGGTGAGCCAATCGCGGTACTCGCGATGGCGGTCGGACTCGGTCCGGTGCGCGTAGACGAGGACGTTAACGTCGATGAGAATCATCGTCCGCGTCCATTAGGTCTCGAAGCGTTTCGCTGCGATCCAGATCGACCCCGGGCAACATGGCGTCTCCACCGAAGGTGGGGAATTTGGTGCGCCGTCGTCGCGGGGTGTCGATGCCGCGACCGATCGCTTCCCGAAGCGAATCCTCGATGACCTTCGTCAACGATCGATTTGTTCTCGCGGCGAGCTCCTTGGCTTGCACGAGGAGATCGTCATCCAGTCGTATGGTGGTACGGTGCATGGATCGAGTATACGCCGATGTGACATAAATATGTCAATGTCTGGGCGGTCATATCCGGGGTTCTCGAACGATTGCGCTTGCCGGTGCGCCAAACCGGACCTATATTCAAAGGGTTAGAGACTCAGAGTACGCTTAAATCAGTGGCTACTCATGTGGGGGCGATCTGGGCTCGACGGAGGTGGCGAAGCAAGGACTGCATGCCGAGGTCTAAATACCCTCGTTAAACTATTTAGACTGCAATCTAACTGCAGATTACGACTACGCACTCGCGGCTTAATGCCGTGACGTTCTTTGTGGAAACTCCCGCGTTCCACGTAAGGGCGACGCTTAGCGGGATAGGATAGGGGAGTTCGCTACTAAGAACCTATTCGAGATTTTATGTAGATCGCCCCGAGGCATCCTGCGTGTGGGAGTCCGACGGGCTAGATCAAATCACACGATAAGCATGTAGACGTTTTTGTGGAGTACTTTCGGACGGGGGTTCGATTCCCCCCGCCTCCACCATTTTTTTTGATCGCATGAGCCGCAGAAGCAGCGGCGCGATTCTGCGGGCATCGGCCTTGAGCGCGCGGTGAAGCGGAACGGCGCCGACAGTTCGCACGCCGTGCGGCCAGTGCTCACCCGGGCCGCTCGGCGTAACAATCGTCGGTTAGCCGGAGCTTGTTCCCCAACTGCCAATGGATGCCGGTCGTGGCGTCGCCGTGCGCTCGCATCAGGCCTGCATGAATGCCGCGCAGGTGGTGCCAGGCGCAGATCGAAATACGATTGCCGCGCTGGTTGCCGCCGCCGCGTGAGCGGAAGAGTACGTGGTGCTCCTGCAAATTGCGTCGCGCGCTGCACGCCGGAACGCGACATCTCCAACCATCGCGTTCGTGGATGGGGTTTGGGTGTCGCGGCACCGCCGACCACTGGGCCTTTACGTGCCGTAGTAGGCGTTCGAGTGCCTTCCACGCAGGCTCCCACGGGGCATGGAGATCGGCGTAGGATTGCAGAACGTCGTGAAAGAACTCGATGACCGATGCGGGGCCGCTAAAACGTAGATACGTGGTGTCGAGGTGGGGGCGTTGCTTGATGCGTTCGACCGTGTCGGCGTCGTAGTGCGCACGCATTTGCCGCTCGGCTTCGGCGTCGCTGTGTTCCAGGGTTGCGCCGAGCGACGGCGGGACGAGTTCCATGAAGATCCAGCTTCGGTCGCGCATGTCGAGGGCCCATCGGACTTCGTCGAAAAGACGGCGCACTGTTACTTGCTCGGCCCTTTCGATCCACGCTTCGCTGTGCCAGCGCGACGTCACGGGTAAGAGCGCGATGGTGCGCACCCACGAGATGCGTCCAGCGCGATATGCGGCAGCCAATTCGCCGCGGCCCTCGGCCGGATTGCCTTCGATCCGGACAAGCGAACTGGCTTTGCGCGAAGACAGACCGAGCCGATCGCGCACGTAGACTGCAAGCGATGAATAGCCGATGTGCCGGTGCAGTCTTAGCCGAGAGAAAGTCGCCAGCAGACGCCCAAGTTGCCAGTCGATGTTGCGCATCGAAGCGAGGACATCACGCAGGGCGTCATCCAATTGGTCGGCAGTGAATTGATCGGCATTGAGTTCATTCGTTGCAAGGTGATCGACTGGATCGGCTTCGGACAGACCGGCCACGCCGGGATGTGCCGGGTGCCCGTTCCCAGCGACCAGCGCGCGTAAAACTTCTAGCTCGCCGTCCCAGCTGCTCGCGCGTTGTTCGCGTCGAGAATCGTCGTCGTCGCCTGCAATACGTACGCGCGTGTCGAACCACCGAGGTGCGTTGTCGTGATCGTCAGCTTGATCGTTGGCATGAGTGTTGGCATCAGTGTTCCCATGGTATCGGTCTGATGCCGCCGCCTCGGCAGCGGCCAACTCGAGCGCCTGCCAGTCTGACAGTACACTGCCCGCGCTACGCGACGCGAGTTCCGCCACGTCACGCCATAGTGACCGAAGTTGTCCCGGGCATCGGATATGTATTTCGGCGCGCGGTTCGCCGTCTACGAGATCGATATCGTCGACGCCGGCTTCTCGGCCGACGGCAATCTCGACGGCGGATTGATTCGTGCAATCGGCCGGCACTTCGGCGGTGCTTTCCACGGTACTACCTTCTAACGTAGCGCCTTCTATCGCGGTACTTCCTGTCGCAGTACTTCCTACGCCAGTTCTTCCCAGCTGTTGCGCTGAACGCCCTGCCCGACGTTGTTCATGAACATGAGCATCCAGCTCGCGACTCGTCGTCCCTTGCGCGAGCGAGATCCAGTGCTCTACGTCCGCGGCGGTGGCGATCTCGCAAACCGTTCTCAGCTTCGTCCAGTTGAGTTCTCGTGAACGCAGCGCCTCGCCGAGTCGCGGCAGTGCTTCGACTGCGCGTGAGACGCGTGCCGCAGATTGGATTTCGCGCGCGGACAAACCGAGACGCTCGAGCGTGTAGTCACCGAGACGGGCGAAGCCGAGTTGATGGTGTGCTCGCGACTCCAATAGGCGAGCAGCCAGGCGGCCCATGCTCAGGCGGCAGGCAGACTCGTGGTGCGCGACGTGCACGAGCCACTCGTCGAGGACGATGGCGGCGCAGTCCTTGTCGATGTGGGGCAGCTCTTCGCGAGCGGGCGGTTCGAGATACTCCGGTGCGACGCTAACCGGCCAACGCGCGCGGCGAGTCGAAACGGGCCTTGTTTTCTCGACGTGCGAAGAGTGAAGCATAGCCACGGACAGGGCGAAGATAATACGAAAGTGTGGTGTGTGTCAAGCGAGAAATGCCGACATGTCTCTGGGGTTTCACGAGCCGCGAAGCAGTCGACATCGAGTCGTTCGGCGTGATGACTACCGCAGCAAAGCCGAGCGCGCGCGTTAGCCACTGGCGGTGCCGTCGAACGCGCAGCGGCAAATAGTCTCCGGCGCCACTCGGGCGCAGGCCAGATGGAGCGCAACGCCAACTGGCAATCTGCGCGCCTTCCACTGCGTTGACGTAGCCGGCAGGTCGATTCTTCGTACGGCCGTCGGCTTGAGCCGAAGGCGTCACGGCGATGTCGCCTTCTTTCACCGCGTCAGATCGGCGTTAGAGTATTCCGGTTCGTCGTCGCCGTATGCCTCGGACAGGGCCTGTTTCGCGATCGCTTGCGAGTCGCGATCCATTGCTGCTTCTACGGGGGGTACGGTAACTATCAACGGGGAGTTCGCGGGTATTGCGACCGGCTCGTCGAGCAGGATTTGCTTTCCATCGAAGTGGGCCTTGACGCTTACGGTTGGCGTTGCGATTGCCAGGCTATGCGTCGATCCCGCTGGGAACAAGAAGGTGATGGTGGCCCTTTTGCCCGCCGCGCCACGGCTGTTATGGCCGCCGCCGCCGCGGCCGTCTGGAGGCAACCCAAGTAGCGACATCGTGCAATATGCAGTAATATCAGGCTCGTTGAGGCGGCGTTCGATTCCCCCCGCTCACTTTGATCGCATGACCCGCAAAAGCAGCAACGCGATTGCGCCGGCATCGACTCGCGACTCTCGGTCAGCAGACGAGCGAGTTCGCGCAGCCCTAGCACTCGGCCAGGAAGGCTACCTTCTTGCGGCCGCCAATGGCGGCACTCCGGCCGCAGCTCGCCGTGAGGCGGAGCGGCGCCGACAGCTCGCACGCCGAGCGTCGGCGTGCATGCGGAACCTGGTGCGTTGACGCTCCTACAGCGAGTCTGTGAACGGTTTTCGTCGGCGGGCGCTGACTTCTGCTTGATCGGTGCGGCCGCCATGGCCGTTCACGGTGTCGTTCGCGCCACCGCGGATATTGACCTGCTCACTGTTGATCTTCGACCTCTCGACTCTGATTTTTGGGGAGATTCTTTCAGCGACAAGGAAGTCGACATTCGGCGCGCGGATGCCGATGATCCTTTGGGCGGTGTCGTGCGTGTCGCCGACTCACTCTCGAGTTGCGTGGATGTCGTCATAGGGCGCCCATCCTGGCACGGCGACGTAGTCGCGAATGCCGAAGCGAAGCAGGTTCTTGGTTTGGATATTCCGGTTGCCGGCGCGCGTGATCTCGTCGCGCTCAAGTTGTACGCCGGCGGTCCACAGGACGCATGGGACGTTCACCAGCTTCTTGATGCAGAACCCGATCTGCTCGGCGCGGTCGACTCGTATCTGGATAGACTCCCGACGGATGCGCGCGAGCTCTGGGCGAAGATTCGTTCCGAGCGAATCTTCTTCCGAAGGTCGTGAGACGGACCGTCCGCCGGCTGACGCACGAGCATTGCTAGCCAAGCTTGCTCGTCATCCGATGGCCACTATGTAAGCTAATCGCGTTTTCCTTGGATAAGGTTCGTGGATGATCAAGCCGAACTCGCTAAGGCGCCGGCGTACGAGATGCGCGAACGGGCAGGGCGACTGAGTAGTACGACGAGGCGCGGGTTTTCCCGCAGCCGACCGTGATTGCTCTACTCGTTGCGCGAGCCTCACGTGCGCCCTCCATCGCGTTGACGCAGCTTGGCCGGAGTGGGTAGCGTGCGGAGTGGAGAGGTGACGCGATGATGTACAGAACAATTGGTCGCTTGGCGCTGGTTTGCTTGATCTTGCTGGGAGGAATCGCCGAGGCGAGCGACCCCGTGGCGGTCACCTCATGTGGTCAGGTTGTGGATGGCGATGGTTTTCTAGCCGCGGATTTGGACTGCTCTGCGTACGGGCCAACCGCGATCCAGATGGACGGCAACGGTACGCTCGATCTTGGTGGGTTCACACTAAGCGCGGGTGTCACGAATGGTATCGCGTGCTTTGGCAGATGCACCATCATCAACGGGACCGTCGAGGGTGCGGGGCAGTATGGGATCAAGGGGTTTGGTAATCTAGTAGTCAACAACCTTACCGTTCGAGGATGCGACCGCGGAGTGAATGCGAGACGACTCGAAGTGACCCTGCTCAACAGCGTCGACAACAGGTTTGGAGTCGAAGCGCTGAAGAAAGTGACGGTAACCGACAGTAGCTTTGTCGGTAACTGGAAAGCGGTGTTCGGCGCCAGGTCCGCCAAGCTACTCGGCACTACGATCTCTGCGGCATCTACCGAAGACGGCTCGCGGGGCGTCAACACGCATCGCCGTGCCATCGTCGTTGATTCGACAATTGGTGGAGTCAAGTATGCCGTGACCGCCACCCGAGCGAAAATCGACAACTCCGCGATTGTAGACAACGGCTGGGGGGTATGGGCCGACGCGATAAAGCTCATCGACACGTCGGTTAGTGGCAATGGAATCAGTCCGCTGTGTTCTTCGTCTTGCGCTGACTTAACTTCCACGGCTAAGCCGCGACTGCGCAACTCCACTTGCGGCACCAGCTACGATCTTAACCCCGGCGGCACCAATTGGGGTGTATGCGCTCTGGACTGAGATGTCGCGGGGCTTCATACCCGTTGGGCTACTGACCCTCGGGTTACTCCCTGTCAGCGCTGCCGCGCAGTGCGACTTCGACGCACCGGCTAAAGCGCGCGGCCTCAAGTCCGACATGGTGCGCGCGTTCGTTCCTTGCGGCACCGGAATCACGTTCCCGAGCCCGAACACTGCGGGATCTTCGGGCACGCCCGGCTGCACACCGCCGACGACCTACTCGGACTACCAGTTCGGACCCAAAGGAAAATGCTCGGTGCAAGCGAGCAACAAGATCGAGTCGCCTTGCAAGAACGGCTTTCCCCCCGTCTGCTCGAACCCGACGTTCAAGAGCAGATGCAGTGACATCACTACGGCTGACGGCGTGACAGCGATCAGCGGGCAGGGGTGGGCACTCAACACGCTCCACCGTGTGACGCTCAACGACCGTGCAACCGGAGATCAGACGGTTGTCGATTTCCCAAACCAATTCGCATTCCCCCCAGCCAACCGCGGCAATCTCAAAGTGAAAGCCGATATAAATTCGTTTTGGAACTTGCTGTTCGGTCCCCCACAACCAGGGTTCGCGACTTGTGCGTCAATCGAATTGATCAGCATCAAGATTGTCGACCCCCTGGGCAGGCCGTTCGCGACCATTGGGTCGAGCACGCGGTGAAGACAGTGAGGCCACCATCGACAACGGCCGTGCGGCTATTGGGTGGCGCATTCCTCTTTCTGTGTTCGCCGGCGATGCTAAGCGCGCAGTGCGATTTCGACGCTCCTAGCAGAGCGTGGTTACAAAACCGATATGGTCCGGGCGTATGCACCGTGCGGTACGGGGATCACGTTTCCATCACCCAACACCGCAGCGGCATCCGGAACGCCCGGATGCACCCCGCCGACGCCATACTCCGACTTCTTGTTCAGCGACAAGGGCAAGTGTTCCGTTCAAGGGAGCCACAAGTGGGAGTCGCCGTGTGGCCTTGGTGGTCCCGAGGACTGCTCCAACTTTACTTGGAAGGCCAGGTGCAGCGGGATTACCGCTGCGGACGGTACTACTCTGATCGAAGGCTCGGGGTGGACGCTGAATATGCTCTACCGCGCCACATGGCAGGATTCTGCGAATGGTGATCAGACCGTCATTGATTTCCCTGCGCAGGTGACGTTCGCGCCGGCCAAGAAGGGCAGGATGAAGGCGGGTGCCGACACGCACATGCTTCTTAACCAGCTGCCCTTTTTTCCACCGCGGTTTCTCCCCGGTTGTACTTCGTTGGAAGTGCTCAGCGTAAAGATCGTAGATCCTCAGAACAGAGTCTTCGCGACAATGGGGTCGAGCACGCGATAGGCTTTGGGGCGAAGTTGCCGAGCACTGGGTCCGGAGCAGATGGATGCGTGCCAGCGAGGAGATGGCGTCAGTCTCAGATGGCGGCCGAAAGTGGCCGCAAGCTACGGCGCGTCGATGCCGCTGGTCAGATGATCCGCGAGTCGCTCCAGAAGGCGGCGATGTCGTTCGGCACTGATCGAACCGATTGCGCCGACGAAGCTGGCTGCGGGGAGAACGCCAAGAAACCCGAGGCGGACTAGCGACGCCGCCTTCAAGCCGCTCGCCCGGAAGTCCGTATCACCCTCGCCAACGACCTCGTCGAATCCGGAGACTTCATGGTGAAGCTGGGTGCTCACACCACAGACCAAAAGGTCGTTGTGCGGCGACATGGTTCATAGAACGCCGGCAGGTCGATTCTTCGTACGGCCGTCGGCTTGAGCCGAAGGCGTCACGGCGATGTCGCCATCTTTCACCGCGTCAGATCGGCGTTAGAGTATTCCGGTTCGTCGTCGCCGTATGCCTCGGACAGGGCCTGTTTCGCGATCGCTTGCGAGTCGCGATCCATTGCTGCTTCTACGGGGAGTACGGTAACTATCAACGGGGAGTTCGCGGGTATTGCGACCGGCTCGTCGAGCAGGATTTGCTTTCCATCGAAGTGGGCCTTGATGCTTACGGTTGGCGTTTCCATTATCAGGCTACGCGTTGATCCCGCTGGGGGCAAGAACATGCTGGTGGCCCTGTTGCCCGCCGCGCCACGGCCGCTTTGGCGGCCGCGGCCGCAGCGGTCTGGCGGCAACTTTGGGGGCAACCCAAGTAGCGACATCAGCGGAGACGCTGCAAAACCAGGGGTAACGAGGCGCTGTTCGATTCCCCCCGCCTCCGATACAGACCGAAGAAGTGCGAAAACCCGTTGGAAACAGCGGGTTTTCGCGTTTATGGCGTCCAGCATGATCCGATGCGATTTGGGGGCAGCTGCCTACCCCGGAAATGGAGTTGTCCCCAGAGCCGAACACACGGCGACTCCGTAGGCGCGGCGTCTCGCTAGCCTCCGCGTTCGCGGTTCACGAAGAAGCGAATGTGCGGCCGGATTCACGACGCTCGTCGGTCATCCGAAAGCGCATTCCGTTCATGTCGACGAGCGCTTCAATCGACTACAAGTCAACGTTTGCGCCGGGCCGGCTCGTCGCCGAAGTCGCGTAAGGCACGGACCAACGAGGCAAGTTGCGCAGGAATCTCGTCCTTGTCGGACTCCGAAAGATAGGCCAGAAGCCGCTGCTCATTTTCGATATGTTCGGTCAGTGCACTGTCGATGAGAGTCGAGCCCGTTTCGGTAAGTCGCACCCACAACGACCGGCGGTCGTTCGCATCACGCTCGCGTACGATCCAGCCGGCCGATTCCAGTTGGTCGAGCTGCTTGGTCATGCCGCCTGACGAGCGCACGAGAACTCTACACAGATCGGTTGGAGTGAGCCGGTAGGGTGAGCCGGCCCGGCGAAGCTCCGAAAGGACGAAGAAGTCTCCCGATCGCAGGCCGAAAGGCGCGAAACTCGACTCGTAGAAGCCATCGACCAGGCGCCCCAGTAGATGCAGGCGCCCGATGATTGCGATCGGCCACGTCGATAAATCGGGGCGCTCGCGGGCCCAGTCCTCAATGACCAAAGCGAATGTGTCCTCATTCATACGGAGGATTATATCTCACTTGAATAAATCTATCTTGAAAGTTACTTGCTAGAGAGATTGTTTCCCAGTAGGGTCGCTGCACACGCCGCGAGGAGTAGAGCTCATGAGATACGAACACGCACTGGTGACCGCAATAGGAGGACCGCGCGTACTCCAAGTCGAAGAATCCGAACTCCCCGATCCTGGTCCGGGAGAGGTGAGGATCCGCGTCGAAGCATCCGGGGTCGCGTTCGCCGACGTGATGATGCGTTACGGCAGCTACCCTGGCACGCCGAAGCCACCTTTCATCCCCGGCTACGAGGTGGCGGGGACGATAGACGCGCTAGGTGACGGCGTACAAAACTACGCGATCAATCAACCGGTCGTCGCGCTGACCGTGCGTGGTGGCAACGCTCAGTACATCAATCTTCAAGCCGACGACGTCGTCGCTCTGCCCGATGGAGTAGCCCCTCTCGACGCGGCCGGTATCGCGCTGAACTACGTAACGGCTTATCAACTGCTCCATCGGATGGCCGATGTGAAACCCGGACAGTCGATTCTCGTACACGGCGCCGCCGGCGGTGTAGGTACCGCATTGCTGCAATTGGCGGCCCTCGCCAACCTCCAAGTGTATGGGACGGCGTCCAAGCCGAAGCACAACACCGTGCGCCGGCTCGGTGCGACGCCTATCGATTACCAGTCGGAGAACGTTCGCCGGCGAATACTCGAACACGTTCCGGCAGGTGTCGACGCGGTCTTTGACGGCATCGGCGGTCGCAACCTTTGGCAATCGTACCGCTGTCTGCGCTCAGGCGGTACGGTCGTCGCTTTCGGGATGCATTGTGCGATACACGACGAGCGCGCATCCATACCGACGCTCGCAGGGACGATGGCGCTCGTGAGTGGAGTGAAGCTCGTTCCCGATGGGCGGCGTGCGAAGTTCTACAGTATCGAAAAAGAGAAGGCGGCCCGCCCAGACCTCTTCCGCAGTGATCTCGAAGAAGTGCTCGGTCTGCTGGCCGCGCGAAAGATCGCCCCGGTTGTTGCGACCACCCTGCCGCTGGCCGAAATCGCTCAGGCACACGAGTTGCTCGAAGGTGCGGAGGCTACGGGCAAGATCGTTCTCATATGCAATGAGCCGCTCGTTCATGGCTCGGCGGAGCCTGTGGCCCGTGTCAGCGAAGGAGGCCTGCGATGAATCACCTATGGTCGTCGAATGCCGCTGCCATTGCGCTTTGTATGCTGCTGGGCGTTTCCATTTCCAGCGCTCAGCCGGAGCCTGCCGTAGGAGTACTGCGGTTGACCATTACCGGCTTTGAGAGCGACGAAGGATCTGCGCGTATCGCAATCGCCAACACTGGTACTGGATTCAAGAACGACGAAGGCCTGGTTGCTACCCTGCGCGGTGAACTCCATGACGGCGTCGCGAGGGTGCAATCCCTCGCGCTGCCGTTCGGTGAGTACGCCGTCAAGGTGTTCCACGATGCGAACGGCAACGACAAACTCGATACGAACTTCCTTGGCATCCCAAAGGAAGCGGTCGGTTTCTCCAATGGCGCTCGTGCCACCTTGGGCCTGCCGGATTTTGAAGACGCCAAGGTCGTGTTGTCCAGCGATTCACTGAGCGTGGATATATCCATGGACTAGCGCCCTCGCCGGGTGCCAACGCAAAACAGATGGAGGCTCGAAGAAGTGAGTGTAGCCAGTGTGAACATTCAGACGCTCAATCCCGATTCGCTGATGACGCCCATGGGCGGATACTCGCAAGGAACGGTGGCAGGTGATCTTGTCTTCGTCGCGGGACAGACCGGCGTTGCAGCCGATCTATCGATCCCCGAGCCCGGCGACGTCGCGGCTCAGACTCGGCAGACGATCGCGAACATTCAGGCGTTGCTTGAAACGGCCGGCTCGAGTCTGTCACTTGTCGTATCGACGACCGTCTACTTGAAGACATTCGACGACTATGCCGAATTCGATCGCGTATATCGCGAATGCTTCGACGGCCACGCGCCCGCACGAGCGACCGTGCGGGCCGATCTCGTTGCCCCGCAACTGCTCGTGGAGATTCAAGCGATCGCAGTCCGTGGGAATCAGGAAGGAGGTCCGAGATGAGTATCTCGCCACAAACGCTTCTCTGTCTGCACGAAAACGACGGTGCTTCCTACTGGCAGCCCGAACCCACGGGAGGCTACGTCACGGTAAAGGTGTCTCCGCACAACAGTCTGTCGAATCTGTTCGCCTTCGGGATACAGGTTGTGCCGCCCGGTGGCGCGATCCCCGAGCATGCCCACGAGCGCAACGAGGAGATGCTCTACGTGCGCCACGGTAGTGGGCGCGCCATCGTCGACGGGCACTCGCATGAGATCTCCAAGGGCGCCACAGTCGTGGCCGGCCGTCAGGTCTTGCACACGCTCATCAACGACGGTGAGGAAGATCTCGAAGTGTTGTTCTTCATCACCCCGCCGGGACTCGAAGATTTCTTGGCGGGAATGGGCACGCCTCGCAGCCCCGGTGACGAAGTACCAACCACTGTCGAATACCCAGACAACTTCGGGGAGATTCTCACACAGGTGCGCTTCAGCCCTCCGGTGGGTGAGAACGATTCGCCTCCAATCGCCGGGCCTGCCTTCCTCATCGCCCCCGAAGAGGGCGACACTCAGGAGTCGCTAGCGGGCGACCGGCGCGTTTCGAAGGTACAGACGACTTCGGTCACGGATGGCTTGTTCGCGATGGAACTCTGCACGCTCGACGCCGGCGTCGAATCGGTTGGTTGCGCATCGGGCGGTGGAGAACTGCTCCACGTTCTGGCAGGCACAGGGTCGATCGTCGTTGGAGATTCCGAGTTCGACGTCGCACACGGCACTACGTTCTACGATGGATCGTGTGCCTCGCATCGCATCGTCAACGCCGGAACCGAAGCGCTCCAGTTCTTGCGTGTCGCGGTGGCCCCCGCGGCCGCGGCAAGACCGGCCTGACAATGCCGTTCACCGATAACGCGGGTACGCGAATCTTCTACGAAGAGGTCGGAAGCGGCGACCAAGCCGTCGTTCTTCTCCCCGGTCTCGGCATGTCGAGTGCGACCTGGGCGGGCGCCGCTGCCGAGATGAAGCAAGATTTCCGACTGATTATGATCGATCCACGCGGGTCGGGACGCAGCGACGCGCCGCGCGAGCGTTACACGGGTGAGATCGTCAATGACGATGTCATCGCGGTACTCGACGCCGTGGGAATCGAACGCGCACACATCATGGGTCTCTCGATGGGCGGCATGATCGCGCAACACGTCGCCGTCCGTCACCCCGAACGCGTTGACTCACTCATTCTGATAGCGACCTACGCCCGCGCAGACGAGTGGGTGCGGCGGCTCTTCGCCGTTCGCCGCGACTGTATAGAGACTCAAGGAATCAATGCGCAGGCTGCGCTGGCGATACTGTTTCTCACGTCGCCGGGGATGTTGGAGCGCGACCCGTCACTCGCATCCGGTCTGGACGACTTCTACAGCCAGAATCCTCCTGTCAGACATGCATATCTCAACCAGATCGAGTTCTGCATGGAGCACGATACGTCAGCGCAACTCGCCGAGCTTGATATGCCGACACTATGCATCGCCGGCAATGAAGACCTTCTCGCTCACCCCGCGTTGGTTCGAGAGACAGCGCAGCTGATATCCGGGGCCCAGTTTGCGCTGGTCGCCAGCGCGCACCTGCTGACCCTCGAGCGCGGCGATCGTGTCGTGTCCATCGTGAGAGATTTTCTACGCCATCTGGCGCCTACCGCCCACGTCAGCATGATGCGCTCGGCACTGGAATGCTGCCACAAGGGGTGGGGGAATCCGTCGTCGCTCGTTCCTTGGTATGGCTGCTTCTGAATCGCCGGTGGGGCCTAGCGCCGACCGGCGACGATTTTCTTTGCCCCGAAACCGGCCACCAATCCGTCAACCAGGCGCTTCAGATGAGCGCGATACTCGTCGGGCTTCGGGTATGCGCCCGGCTTGCCCGTCAATCCTTCGGCGCAGCGAAGAAAGTACTCTGCGGTCTCATCGGCCGACAGGCCCACGCTCGCTGGATTGAACTCGCCCGCTCGCTCCGCGTCGCGGACGACGCGAGCGAGCACTGCAAGATACTTCTTGCCGGCCTGCGCGCTGGCGGCACCGCAGAGGCGGTTGTTGTCGTCGAGTATCTCGCCGGCGTGTGTAGACGCGTGGAGGATTTCGTAGAAGAAACCCATCTTCGCATCTAAGACGCCGTACAGTCGCTCCGTGACACTCGCTTCGGAAGCCGCCGCCGCGCCGGCGCGTTCCAACGCTTGCCGATAGAGGTGCTCGGCCAGCGCGCGAAATACGTCCGGCTTGCTGCCGAAGTGCTGATAGAGCGCCGTGCGTGAAATCTGCGCTTCCTTCGCGATGTCGGCCATGGAGGTGCGACGGAATCCGTAGCGGCCAAAACACAGGAGAGCTGCGTCGAGAATTGATTCCTGCCGTGGGCTTAGTGTGTCGGTGGACGTGGTCATGGGCGCAGCGATTCGGGGCTCTCGATCTGTACTAAGTTGACACTATCTGAACGATCTGTAAAGTTCCGGCAATCTCAGGGAGGCCAGTATGCCGAACGAAATTTCCAAGAGTGTCCTTATCAGCGGTTGCTCAACCGGTATTGGCCGAGCCACAGCCCTGCGCTTGGCCGCAGCGGGTCTCCGCGTCTACGCCACTGCCCGCAGGATCGAGTCCATCGCCGATCTAGAATCGGCCGGCTGTCGCATCTTGTCGCTCGACGTCTGCGACGAGAACTCGATACGCGCTGCGGTCGGCGAGATAGAACGCGAGGAAGGTGCGGTCGGTGTTCTCATTAACAACGCCGGATACGGGTCGGAGGGGGCGTTCGAAGAAGTCGCCATGGATGAGGTGCGTCGCCAGTTCGAGACCAACGTGTTCGGTTTGATCCGACTCACCCAGTTGGTGTTGCCCGGCATGCGCAAACAACGCTGGGGCAAAATCGTTAATCTGAGCTCGGTGGGAGGTCGCGTAGTTTTGCCGGGTGGGGCGTTTTACCACGCGACCAAGTTCGGAGTTGAAGCGCTTAGCGATGCGTTGCGCTTCGAAGTCAAAGAATTCGGCGTCGACGTCATTGTCGTGGAGCCGGGTGCCATCATGACGAAGTTCGGCGACACCGCCGCCGAGCGCGTCGATGCTTGCGAGAAGAGCGGATCGGATTACACAGAGTTCAACAGAGCTCTGGCTGCGTCGATTCGCCGAATGTACGCGGGGAAACCGGATGTCATGGGTGGAGTCGCAGACGACGTCGCGCGCGCGATCGAGACGGCCATCACGGCGCGACGACCGAAGACTCGCTATCCGGTCACGCGTGGTGCTCGGGTAATGCTGAGACTGCGCAATTGGCTTCCCGATCGGGCGTTTGACGCGTTGCTTGGCACACAGGTCACTGCGCCGGCTCCGAGCGATTCCGCGCGCTGATGGTGGAGACGGTGCGGTCGTGAACGCCGGTTGTCACACCCGGGCGACAGGGAACGTCACTCAGGCCGTCGCGCGAAGTACGGCAACAACAGTGCGAACCATGCCAACGTTGCCGCGAGGAACGCGGCCGCCGCGCAGCCCATCCAGTGAAAGTAGTGCGCGCGGTCAAGTTCCATGGCGGCGCGCAGTACGACCGCGGTGATCATGAGTACGCCCACTGCGGTGACCTGCCACGGCCACTCGCTCGCGCGCTTGGCATCGCCGCCGTGGCCGAGCGTTACCTGGGTAGCGACGGCCATCGCCATCAGTGCGAATCCGCCGACGAAAACCACGTGTAGTGCGGCGATGCGGTAGGCCGGCCAAATCGCGGCGAGCGTGTAGCCAAGCGGCAGCATCCACGCGGCCAGCCAGATCAAGCGACGGTTGCTGCCGGGGGTGGTCGGCGGCCGCCACAGTTGAGCCCCCAGGGTGAGCGCGAGAAGGCTGACGATCGCACGCAATGAGTACCCGAGCCGCGCCGAGATGCTGCTTTCGATAAAGAAACTGGCGATCAATACGAGGGCGCCGATGAAGTGCGCGAGGCGAGCGCGTCGCGCTCCGGTATCGTCGGTCGAATCCGGCGGTGCTTCTCCGCGCGTCATGAGCGGAATTGCGAGGCCGCCTACGCCCAGCACCAGCCCGGTGAACATGCCTTGTAACACCAGTCCTTTGCCGATCGTGTGCAATTCGGCGTAGCCGGCGCCGAGCATGTGGAACGCTGCCGTCAGTCCGGCTCCGAGCACACCCATCAACAGAGAAAGGGGGATCCACACAAAACTGTTCGGCGGTCGTCGCTTGGAGGTCGCGTCGAGGAAGCGGCGAACCGCGAACGTCACGACGGTTACGGCGAGAGCGAGCCACGCGAGCTGGGCGACCATGAAGTTGCCAATCCAAGCCGCCGCGCTGACACCGATGGCGCAGGCCAGGCAAACCACTATCTGCCACGCCGCGGGCGGCGAGCTACCGGTTCTGCGAGGGATCATGGTGAAGAGAAAACCGACGGCGAAGCACATCAGAAATCCCTGAATCTGCGTCATCGCGTGAAAAGCAGGCCGGTAGTCGTCGAGGAGTCCGAGCGCATGGGCGAGCCAGTGCGAGACACCCGCCCAGGCCAGCAACATGCCGACCGGGAAGAAGATCCGGTAGGGCTCGCTGCGCCACAACGGAGCGTCCTTCATGGCGTCGCTGATCGTCACGACGCCGGCCGGCACGAACGACGGGGCGGATGATGAGGTTGCTGCGGCGGTCTCTTCTTCTTGGCTGGTATCAGACGACAACTTGGGTTCCTCGCTATGCATCCAAGTGGCATGCGACTCTTCCCAATTCCAACCAACGCGTACGGGCTTACATTCGGGCGCTCGCTCGTGCGCGCGAACCCCGTCCATCGGCGATTCGCAGGTTTGACACTAGGCGCGGGCGATATTGTCAGCGGCGGGAACACGCCATGTCCGTGGCGGAGTCGATTGCGCCGGCGCGATGGCACGAAACCTGCTCAATCTCCAGGAGGATGGCGAGATACAGCCCTCTGACTGCGACCGACCGCTTCTTTCTGTCCGTCGAGGACCGCACGGCGCACATGCACGTGTCGGGCACCTGTATCGTCGATGCGGGTCCACTCGACACCGGTGCGGGCGGCATCGACATGGACCGCATCCGAACCTACGTCGAAGCGCGCCTGGATCGGATTCCTCGCTACCGTCAACGCCTCTCGCGAGTCCCTATCGGCAACGCGATGTTGTGGGTAGACGACCATCGCTTCAACCCCGCCTACCACGTTCGACACGTCAGCGTGCCGCGCCCCGGTAGTGAGCGTCAGCTCAAGCGCCTGGTTGCGTGGATCAACTCGCAGCAACTCGACCGCAAGAAGCCGCTGTGGGAAATGTGGGTCATCGAAGGTCTCGAGGGCGGGCGTTTTGCTCTCGTCAACAAGGTTCACCACTGCATGGTGGACGGCGTTGCGGGCGCCGACTTGATGTCGGTGCTGCTCAGCCCTGACCCAGACGAGGAACCCGGGCAGCGTGCTGCTTGGTTTCCGGAGTCTCCACCCGAGCTAGCGTCGTTGTTGAGCGACGCGCTCCAACGTGGCGTCGATTTGCCCCTGCAGCTCGGCAAGGAACTCTGGTCGACACTCAAGCTGGGTCCGAACGAACAATGGCGGCGCGTGAGCTCGGCCGCGTCGGGACTGGCCGAAGTTGCCAAGTCTGCCGTACGTGCGGCGTCGCCGACGCCACTGAACGCACGCATCGGAAGCCATCGGCGCTTCGACTGGGTGTCGCTGGACCTCGACGACGTAAAGACGGTGAAGAATCGGCTCGGCGGGACCATCAACGATGTCGTGTTGGCTACGGTAACCGGCGCGACGCGTTCGTTTCTGGCCAAGCGTGGCTTTCCGGACATGCTCGAGAAAAATTCCTTGTTCCGCGTACTGTGTCCGGTGAGTACTCGCCCCGCCGGTCGTCACGCCGTCATGGGCAATCGCGTCGCGGGTATGCTGGTAGACCTGCCCGTCCACGAGCAGCACGCCCGGCAACGCTTCGGCACGGTTCGCGAGAATGCGCGCCTGCGCAAGGATTCGTTTCAAGCGGAGGCGATCGAGCTGATCGAACTCGTCGGTGAGTGGATGGCGCCGTCTGTGCTTCTGTACTTGGAGCGCTTCGCGGCACGCAATCTTCTCTACAACATGATCGTGACGAACGTGCCGGGTCCCCAGACGGCGTTGTACATGCTCGGTGCACGCGTCACCGATCTCTATCCGCAAGTGCCGCTGTTCGAGAACCAGGGACTCGGTGTTGCGCTATTCAGTTATGACGGCCGCTTGTGCTGGGGCTTCAACGCCGACCGCGACCTCATCCCTGACCTCCACGCGTTCGTCGAATCGGTGGAGCAGAGCTTTCAGGAGTTACTCCAAGAGGCGCGAGCCGAGAGTGGGTAAGAAGAGGCGCGAGCCGTCGGTGGGTAAGCACTCGCGCCTACGCTCGAGGTAGAAAGAGGCGAACGAGCCTCTCCGCCTCGTCGGTGAACGAAGCAAAGGAACGGCCCTCACGGATACGCGTACGCGCGAATACCCATGTCGCGATCATTCGGCCCGTCGCCAATCGCGATGAAGGTTCCGCCGAGGTAGTAGCGGCCCGAGTCTACTGCGATGTTCGCCAAGCCTCTGGTAGCAGGATCGTCGGGCGCGAGTTCGTCGCTCAAGATGCTACCGTCGCGTACATCGCGAGTTTGGGAGTCCCAGCCGAAGGTGGCCACGACTGCGCGCGGCCAATCGACGAATGCGCCGCCCGCGGCATGACCGGGACGGCGATCCGACCAGACCAGCTCGCCGGTGGCGGCCTCGCGGGCTTCCATCACGAAGATCGTCTCTTCATAAAAGTCGTCGTCGGGATCGATGATGAACTCGTCTCCCCAGATGAAGAACAGACGACCTGCGGCCAGAGGAGAAACGATGGTCGCAAGTTCGTAGTCGTGATTCCAGAGCGAGAGTCCGCTCGTTGCATCGTACGCCGCCAGGCTACCGACGCGCGTCGAATAGCTGTAGCTCGATAGGAGGACGACCTGCTCATCCGACGACAGTTCGAGGTCGTCGCTATCGCCGCTGCCGTTAGCCGCGCTCCAGAGCAACGTGCCGTCGTCTCGGCGAAAACAGCGCAAACCGTCTCCGAGAACATGGATGCTACAAACCAGTCGCCGACCGACCGTGAGATAACCGCGAGCGGCGGGCTGGTCTGCATCATATTCGTTCTTCCAGATGAGTTCTCCCGAGTCCGCATCGACTGCGCGAGTCATGATGACGGTCGGTGCACTCGTCGGATTCGTCGGCGGTCCTTCATCCCATGCGGTAAACGAGACGAAAGCCTCGCTGCCGTTCAACCGGAGATCGGTGGCATCGTTCCCGAAGCGATCCGCGTACTCCCGCGACCACAGCAATGCGCCGTCGTCGATGTCGTAGGCGCGCAGTACCGCGGCCCGACTACCGAATCCCGAGGTGAATGTGGTTAAGACGCGTTCGCGATCACACGCTACGGAACGCGCGTCGTCGTGAGCGCCGCTTTGCACGCGGTCACTCCAAAGTAGCTGCCCACTTGTTGCATCGAAGGTTCGGATCAGGAAATCGTTGTCGCCGCCGCTGAGCGGTGAACTGGTGCCTATGATGACGATACGGCCCGCGCACGCCGCCATGGCCAACGCGTTGTCTTGGGTTCGGCTGCCGGTGGCATCGACCGTCCCAGCGTCGTAGATGTCGTCCCAGAGCAGGGCTGCCTGGCCGACGACGAGTCCGCCGCCGTCACCGCACCCCAGCTGCGCACTGACCGCGAGGGCCAGCCCGATTCGTGCGGGTGTAACCCACCATGCTCGCGTTGCTCGAATCATCTCGCCAGTATGCGGGCTGATTTCGAGGTACTGCAATATGGACGATGGTCGCGTCGATCCACTCGGTAACTCGGCGGGTGATCGTAGGCGGGACGGCTGCGGGAACGATTCCACTGTTTCGACCGCAGAGTGTAATAGTCTGGATATGCTGCTCATCTTGAGAATCTCGGTCTTATTGCTCGTTCTGCATTCGTTGCGGCGGCCGACACTCCGCGATCGCGTCGCGCCGTTGATGGTCGTCTTTTTGAGTGCGTTCGTCGTGAGCGGCGTGGCTAGCTGCAGCGCCCGTGCGACACCTGCGCACATTGAACGGGCGGTCGACAGTCCCGATCGACCGCTCGAGGATCGCCGTCGCGATGCTGACCGCAGGCCGTCCGAAGTACTGAGCTTCTTCGGAATCGAGCCGGGAATGAAGGTGGCCGAACTCATGACCGGGCGCGGCTACTACGCCGAAATCCTGGCCGCTGCGGTAGGCCCGCAGGGTACGGTCTACGTGCACAACAGTCCGTATGTGCTCGAACGTTTTGCCGAGGAGGCGATCTCGGCGCGGCTGCGCAAGGATGCGTTCGCCAACGCGATCCGGCTCGACCGTGAGGTCGATGACCCCGGGCTTCCTCGCGGCGAGCTCGACGCGGTGTTGCTGATCCTGTTCTATCACGACACCTACTGGATGGAGGCCGATCGCGCCGCCATAAACCGTGCCGTGTTCGAAGCGCTCGTGCCCGGCGGCGTCTATGGCGTCATCGATCACTTCGCTGAAGATGGATCGGGCGCACGCGACGTCAAGAGCCTGCACCGCGTCGATGCCGAACTCGTCAAGAAGGAGATTGTCGAATCGGGCTTCGTGCTCGACGCCGACAGCGACCTCCTGCGCCACCCAGAAGACGATCGCACCACGAACGTCTTCGACGAGTCGATACGCGGCAAAACGGATCGATTCGTTTTCCGCTTTCGCAAGCCTCGGGATTGAAGACCGGGCTTTCTCTAAGCGCCCGTTCGCGCGTAGTCGCCCGATCGAGGGCGAACAAGTAGGTCAGTGATTTGGCTCCGTCTCGTTGACGCAGCTCTGCCAAGCTTGGTAGCCTTCCTGCGGAGGGCGGACCGTCATGATTCGATGGCTTCTCGCGGTGGTTGTGGTTTCGCTGCCAGTGTCCGTTAGCGCGCAGTGTGACTTCGACGCACCCGGCAAAGCACGCGGCCTCAAGTCGGACATGGTCCGCGCGTTTGTTCCGTGCGGCACCGGTGTCACCTTCCCAAGCCCGAACACCGCGGGGTCTTCGGGCACGCCCGGCTGCACGCCGCCGACGGCCTACTCGGACTTCGTGTTCGCGAGCAATGGTAGGTGCTCGCTCAAGATGAACCACAAGTTGGAATCGCCCTGCGGTACGGGGACGCCGGGGGACTGCTCAATTCTCACGGTCACAGCGAAGTGCAGCGGGATCATGCAAGCGGACGGAGTGACACCGATCAGCGGGCCGGGCTGGGCGCTCAACATCATCCAGCGTGTTACGCGCAGTGACGACGGGGTCGCCGCCGACCGGACAGTCATCGATGCGACTATGCAGTTCACATTCGAGGCAGCGAGCAAAGGGAAGCTGCGGTTAAAATCCGATTCGCACGATTATTTCCTGGGCTTCATTTCCTGCTTTGCGGGATTCTCCGGTTGCCCTGACTTCCGGGCTTGTACATCGATCGAATCCATCAGTGCGAAAATCCTCGACCCGTCGGGAGCGGTGTTCGCGACACTCGGGTCGAGCACGCGGTAGTCGAGCAGGGCGATGCGCTGCGTGTTCGTTCCACCGCAGTTGGTCTGAGCGAAGATCTCAGCGGGCGTTCTTATGCCCTAACCCCGCACCTGTGCTATCAAGACCCACATGAAGCCGACCCAACTCTTCGAGACCCATCTCACGAGACGAAGATTCCTGATCGGCGCTGCCGCGCTCAGCCTCTTGCCTGCGACGGCCAGACGGCTTTGGGCCGCGCTGGCGCCCGACCAACTCGCCCTGCTCGAGAAGTCCGAGTTCGTCTACATGTCGTCGACGCGCCAAGACGGCACGCTCGGGGAGCAGGCGGAGATCTGGTTCTTCATGCTCGAAGGAGATCTCTTCGTCGGCACGCGACCGGACTCGTGGCGCGTCAAGCGGATCGGCTGGGGTCGACCGCAGGCGAAGATCTGGATCGGCAAACGAGACGGTCCCTCGTACCGCGCCACTGGATCGATTGAGAAGGATCCGGCCCTCCAGGCGAAGCTCCTGGAAGCGTACGCCAAGAAGTATCCCAAAGGTTGGGAGAAGTGGGAGAAGAGCTTCCGCGAGGGCTTCGCCGACGGCAGCAGAGTGCTCGTACGTTATCGCGCGGTCGACTGAGTCGCAGCGCCGCCCGTCTCACCCATGAGCAAGCCGTTCACAGAAGACGACGAAGACGAGAGCGAGGAACCCGAATCCTCGACACCGTCTCGTAACTACGTAACCCCGGCGGGTTACAAACGGCTGAACGACGAGCTGACGCAGCTGTGGAAGGTCGATCGTCCGAAGCTCGTCGAGACGATTACGTGGGCGGCGGGCAACGGCGACCGCTCCGAAAACGGCGACTACATTTACGGTAAGCGTCGGTTGCGCGAGATTGATCGTCGCCTTCGTTTTTTGTCGAAGCGACTCGACAGTTCGGTGGTCGTAGACAACGCGGGCAAGGACCACGAGCAGGTCTTCTTCGGCGCGACGGTGACGGTGGTAGACGACGCGGGCGAGGAGCGTACCGTTACCATCGTCGGTCTCGACGAACTCGACCCCGACAAGGGGCGTGTCTCGTGGATCTCACCGATCGCGAAAGTGTTGCTGAACGGCGTCGTCGGAGACGTCGTCACGCTCAAGGCTCCCAGCGCAACTACCCAGCTCGAGATCCTCGAAATTCGGTACGACGAGCTGCTGTAAGGGCTTTCCTCCCGCTTGATCGTCTAAGGGAACGAAAACCCCGTCGTTATGGTGCGGCTGATCGAGCTCGTAGCGAAGAACCCGACCACGTCCGGTCCGGGCGCACCCGGTGCGTTGACCGACACTTGTTTGTCGTTCTCTCGCGTGGCCGTGAACACCTTGGCGAGCGAACCGCCCAGCGGTGCCATGCTCTCCAGTCTCGCGGTCGCCGCTGCGGGTATCGTTCCGCTTCCCGAGGCGTCGGGGAATTCGCAGTCGATCGTCACTGAGTTGGTCTGGAAACTGATGTTTTGCCCCACGATCACCGTCACCTGTGACGTCGTCCCGACGCCGATGTTGATGTTGCCGTCCTCGTCCGGGCCGGGGACCCACGCCACGTTGATGGTCTGACCGGTGAGCAGGTCTAACGCGGGATCGGTGAGATCGGGCGCCGTGATCTCGATGGTCGGGGGTACGGCGATCGAGTTCGAGAAGGCGTTGATGTCGGTGCCGCCGGGCCACGAGAACTGGACGGTCTGCCCGCCGTCGAAGCCGGCGGCGAGCGGGTCACCGTCGGCGTCGAATCCGCCGAAGGCCGTTGCCGGTAGGTCGATCTGCGTTGAGCCGTTGCTCGCGCTACCGGGAGTACCAGGATCCAACGGCGTGAACATCGGGATGGGGCCGATGTCGCCGAAGTCTCGTGTCACCTCGATCGTGACGACCGTACACCCGGCGATCTGTTCGGTCGTCGTCATGACGTCAGGGTCGGGCTGCGCTTCAGAGAGTATCCCGAACGCACCGGATAGCCTGAAGGATTCGGTGATCGGCAGACCCAGGCTGGGGCCGCGGAATACGCCCGGCGAGATCGAGCGGTCGCGCGAGGCCGTGACCAAGCCGATGAAGTCGAGTGGATTGACGGGGTTACCGCCCATGGTGGTGGTCGTCGTCGTAGAAGTGGTGGTCGTGGTCGAAGTCAGGGTCGTGTTCGTGATGCTCGTGGTCGTGCTCGTGGAAGTGGACGTGCTCGACGTCGTCGTCGTGTCGCCGCACGGGCATTGCAGCGTTACCGGCAGCCCTGTCGCTTTCGTCAAACACAGCAGCGCGTCGCTGGCCGTGGCGGGGAGGGAGCCTTTGGGCGCACAGATGCAGGCCGGTGAGCAGGCCCCCAAACCGACGGCCGCCCTTAGAATGAAGAGACAGTCGGATGCGGTCGGATTGGCGCCGGTGCTGATCGGCTGAGAGCACTTCGGTGCGTCTATTCCGGCCTGGGCGGGCAAAGCGATGAGCGTGACGCAGGCGGCGAGTAAGAAGGCTGAGATGGTGAGTGTGGTGTGACGAAAGTTCATGTGCTTCCCCTGGCCGACCGAAAGCGTGGTCGTTGTGTAAACGTACAGCCTCGCCGGCGAGGCTGTCGGTACTTCCTACGAAAGTATGAGGGCTATTGCCAACGCCCCACCTTGAATCGATCGTCGTGATATGGGCATGCTCCTTCGCATGATGTCGACTAGAGAATCTCTCGGTGCTTTGGCGTTTTGCCTCGTTTCGTCGCTCGTGTTTTGTCCCGTCGCCGCCCAAGCTAAGTCGCCTCAACGGGTTGACCACTGGGCCTTCGAGGGCAGTGCCGGATTCAGAGTCGATCCGGAGACGACGATGCTCACGACCGCGGCCGTGTACGGCGCGCGCAAGGATCTGCTGGTCGCGCCGACCGTACACTGGGTCTTCGACGACGATGCGGCATCGATTTCGCCGACTCTGGATCTGCGTTACCTCTTTTCCGACGGTGTTCCCGGCGGCAGGCTGGTCGATGCCATCGCACCGTTCGCAACCGCTGGAATCGGTTTCACCGTGGCGGACGTCACGGGCAGTGCGGATGCCGATCTACTCTTGGACTTCGGCGTGGGGATCGAGTTCGTCCTTGATGAGGTTCATTCGTTGGTATCGATCATGCGATACAACGTACTTCCCGATACCTCCGACGATCACTTCGCCTGGCAAGTTCTGGGCGTGCAGCATCGCTTCTAGCTTGCTGCGGTCTCGCGCTCGGACAGCGCCTTAGCGATAAACCGCCACAACGCGCGCGTGCGGTAGGGGAGATCTACATGGGGTCGCGCCGCTACCGACCGTAGACTCCGACACGTTCCTGCACTCGCTCGGTGTATGCGCGCAGCCGCGGGTAACCCTGCGCCATGTCGGTGACCCAGGTGGGCGGGGTGTTGTCGTACACACCGGCCATGAAGCCCGCCACCGTGAAGTCGAACACATTGGGCGTGTCGCCGAACAGAAACCCGTTGTCGGGTACGGCGTCTTCAAGCGCCTTCAAGTCGCGTTCGACGAAGCCGCGTTGCTCGGTGAGCGTGTGCCGACCCAAGCCGTGAAGATCCAGAGTCTTGCGGACCGAGCGGCGCGCCGCCCCGGCGACCAGTGGCCGGATGATGCGCGGTGCGATGTGGAAGAATCCTTCGACGACGTTCGGGAACCAGTCGTCGTCCAGCCAGCGACTGGCCACGAACAACCAGTAGAGGTGGTCATCGACCAGTCGCGCGATCGCGACCCCCTGTGCGTGGTCTCGATCGTTCAGATCGGCGTAAACACGCCCGTTGGTGATTTCGTTCAGGTACTCGGTGATCAGTTCGGAATCCGCGATCACCTGCCCGTCGGCGAGCAGGTAAGGCAGCTTGCCTTTCGGGGCCTTGCGCGGATCGGGCTGTTCGTCCAGTTCGAAAGGCAGCCCCAACGACGTCATCAGCATCTCGACCTTGAGACAGAACGGACTGACGTTACGGAGGCCGAACGCTCCCCCAAGCGTTACCAACGTCAACGACGGGGTTTCGGATTCGACTGGATCAGTAGACATGCACCGCTTATTTCAGAGCGGCGCCGCTCGTGAAAGGTGCGGTGGGCCCGCGGTGTGCGATCGCGCTTGCAGACGCAGAAAAGAAAACGCCGCCCGCGCCATTCCTCGGTGGGTCGGGCGGGCGGCGTAGCGTCACGCTAGTTCTGCTTCACCTTGAAGCGATTGTCGGTGTTCTTCAGAGGCGGCCCGAGAATCTCGTTCCAACACTCGCCCTCGCTATTCTCGACTTGCAGTGCCGTATTGAGATCGTTCGCCATGTAAGAGTTGAGGTCGAACGGCCCGGGTAAGGGGAGGTTTGCGCCTCTGCCCAGCAGCAGGAACTTGCCGACATTCTGTTTGTTTTTCTTGAGCCGGATCTTCTCGATGCCGCTGTTGCTCCCAGCCTGGTCGATGTAGCCGAAGCTCTCGCTGCCGCCGCGCACGGCCCAAGGGGAGCCGGCCGGAATCGTCAGCGCGATGACGTCGGTATAGACCCCACCGACGGAGTCGTACAAGCACAGAGAGTATTCGGTAGAGGCGGTCGGGTCACCGATGTCTCCGCCCCAGAGCTTGCTGTTCAGCTTCAGGCGGTCGGATCCATCGTTGGTCGCGTGATCGCGCACGTCCAGTTTGATCTTCTTCAGATGATGGCAGCTGTTGGGTCCAGAAATCAGTGTCGGCTCGACCGCCGACTGGCAGCCAAGCGAGTCGTCGCAGAAGTCGCGGGTACAGGCGACGCCGTCGTTGCAGACCAACGTGGATCCGACGACGCAGGTGCCGGCACCGTCGCAGGTCTCGCCGGTGGTGCAGACGCTACCGTCTTCGCAGGGCGTTGCCGCCGCGACCAGGGCACAAGCGGACGTACAGCAATCGCCATCGACGGAGTTCCCGTCATCGCATTCTTCCGTGCCTTCAATGAAGCCATCGCCGCATACCGGCGTACGCGCCGTGACGGTGAGGTGCATGGCGGGCGGTGAACCGATCGGGATCGGCGGAGCGAAGGGGTCATTCGGAAAGACCGCGTCTACGATCGCGAAGTCGCCGGGGGTAGGGCATGGGAATCCACCCGAGAGGGCGAAGACACACGACACGAGCGGGGTCGGTCCGCTGAGCTCACCCGACACATCGACATCGGCGATGAAATTGGAGAACAAGCTTGCGACGTTGCCATCGATGCCGGTGTACTCATCGACCGCGACGAGCGTGGTGCAGGCGAGTAGTTCGCCGGCCCACGAGCCGCCGAAACTAGGTATTGTCGAGTCGCCGACGAACTCGCCTGCAATGGCGCTGTAATCGATTCCGTAACCGAAGTATCCGAACGGCCCAGGTGCATCGAGATGCGCGACGACGTCACAGGTGTCCTGTGCAAGAACCGGCGTTGCGAGGGCGGTAGCGAGAAGGCTGCTGGCGATGATTGACGCGATCTTCCGTGAAGACTGGTGCATGTCTGCCTCCGAATGCTGTGTAGTAACCTGCAACGCGTATCACTTAGATGCCGCTGCGTAAATGGCTAGAAGTGGTGATCGCCTCCGGCTGGTCGCTTTGAGCCCCAATAGAACTCCAGGCCGCCCATACGACTCCTCGCGCGGGGCTTCTCGTGTGGCTCGGCGTGACTCATATGGGTGCACACGGCAGCTCCGATAGCCCGAATCTCATTGACGCGCGTAAGCCCGGCTAGGTACTATCTCGGATTCTCGCCGCGCGGCCCGAATCGCGGTCGGCGGCCGAGAAGAGGGGAGAGCACGCCTATGCGTTTCGTTCACGTGGTCCGCGCATCCGTTGGATTTCTCGTACTATTCGTACTCGCGCTGGTACTGGCCACGCCCGCGACAGCGCAGCTCACCTCTACTCAAGTGAAGTGCGTGCGCACCCTCACCAAAGACGGCGGCAAGGTATCGAAGGCCGAGAGCAAGCTCGCCCAGAAATGCATGAAGGACGGCGCCAACGGCAAGTTGGCGGGCACGACGGACGAGTGCATCGACGACGACGTGAAAGGCAAAGTCGCGTCGTCGAAATCCAAGACGTTCGGAGACGAACTCTCCAAGTGCCCCGACGGTTCCGGATTCGTCGTAACCAGCGCCGTACAGGTGAACGCATCGAGCCAGTACCAGACCCTCGAGCTGTTGCACGACCTTCTCGGTCCGAACACCGATTTGGCGCTGCAGGGGAATATCGACAACAAGCGCTGTCAGCAGAAGGTTCAGAAGGCGCTCGACAAGTTGTTGGCGACCAAACTGAAGAGCTACGGGAAGTGCCTCAAAACCGCGGCTGCCACGGCCGTCGATATCACGCCGCTCGATGCCTGTCTGAGCGCGTTGCCCAGCGATTCGAAAGTGCAGCGAGCGATCGAGAAGCTCACGGATGCACGTATCAAGAGTTGCGCTCCGATCAACCTACCGACGATCTTTCCCGGCAACTGTGCGGGGGAGATTCTCCCGAACGATTTTGATGCCTGTGCCGAGGCGCTGGCCGAATGTCGCGCTTGCACGGTTCTCGGCGGCAGCAACGGGCTGACGGTGGACTGCGATCTGTTCGACAACGGGGTAGCCGATCTATCTTGCGACGTGGCGGCGCCCGTGTGTGGCGACGGCAACGTGGATCCCGGCGAGGACTGCGATCCAGGTGCGGAGCCGCTGTGCTGTCAGTCCAACTGTACCATCGAACTCGACGGCCTGGCCTGCGACGACGGCGCGTTCTGTAACGGCCCCGAGATGTGCTTGTCGGGTGTCTGCACCAGCCCCGGCGACCCTTGTTCAGGGGGGGCCGACTGCAACGCGGCTTGCAACGAAGGTACCGACGACTGTTTCGATGCCGGTGGAAGCGCCTGCACCGACGACGGCAACGAATGCACCGACGATGTCTGTGACGGTGCCGGTGCCTGCGCGCATCCAGGCAACATTAACCCCTGTACAGACGACGGCAACGAATGCACCGACGACTTCTGCGACGGCGGCGGAACCTGCGCGCATCCGCCGAACTTCGATCCGTGTACTGACGACGGCAACGTCTGCACCGACGATGTCTGTGACGGAGCCGGTAGTTGCTCGCACCCCGGCAATACCGATCCCTGCGACGATGCCAATGCCTGTACGACGGTCGATGTCTGTGATGGCGCCGGAACCTGTGCCGGCAGCGTTCCGCCGAACTGCGACGACTCGAACGTTTGTACCGACGATAGTTGCGACGGCGGTAGCGGTTGTTTGAACGCGAACAATTCGGCGCCCTGCGACGACTCGCTGTTCTGTACCGGTGCTGATACTTGCGGCGGCGGTAGCTGTTCGATTCACGCAGGCGATCCGTGCGCGGGCGGCGCCCAGTGTAACGTCACGTGTAACGAGGGGCCCGACAATTGCTTCGATTCGTCCGGGACGGCCTGTGATTTCGGCGCACCAGGCCCGAATGACGCGTGTGACGCAACGACAGACGAATGTGACGGCGGCGGCGCCTGTGTGAACCTCGATCCTACCGAGGGCCCAGAGCTTTGTTACGTCGCCGGTGACGAGGATTGCGACGGCTTCGCAGACAACCTCGATCCGCACTCCGATTCATTGTGCACGACGACGGGAACCGAGGCGTGCCAGTGTTCCGATGCCTGCGACGTTCGACGAATCGTTCCGGCAGCCGCAGGATCGACGAGTCTTGGCGCGTTCGCCCCGTGGGCGTCGAACTCGCTAGGTAGCGTGACCGTGACGCTGGCCGGCAACGCCAACCCGGGCGTCGCGGCGCGTACGATGTCCTACGATTTCTCCGGCGTGCCCGGCAGTTTGACGATGTGGTGGGGCCTCACCGATGGTGCGTCCACCGGTACCGAGCCGCCGCGTGGCGGCGCTAACAATCCGGCCAACTACGCCGGAGTGTCGAACATAACTTACGCGGCCGGTCAGACGAGCTACCAACGTTTCTCCGAGACGTTCAACTGCGTGTCGCCGCCTCCAGGCGGATGCCCGTCGGCAAATACCTGGTCTCTCGTGATGAGCGACAACGACGGCGCGAACGGCTGGGACACGCTTCCCAACCAGTTCGATCTGTTCGACCTGCAACCGCTTGCGGTGCGTACGGAGGCCGTTACCTACTTGCAGGACGCGGGTGCGGTCGAGATCGGTGTCGACCCGTTCGTCGTCTCGGCAACGCAGCTATTCGGTGCCTCGCTGATCGACAGTGTGTATGACCCGGCGACGACCAATTCGAGCGTTCAATACGGGGTCGCGTTCGAAGGCGCCCTGTACGGCACGCTGCGCAACGCGCACGTTTGTCCCTAGGGGCGCTCGCGATCAGCGAACCACTTTTGTGCTTTCGATATGGTTGCCGCGTCTGCGCTGGGAGTGGTCTCTTCCGGATCGCTCTCGAGGTCGAACACCAGTGCGTGCGGCGTGTCCCACGGCGTGAGTCCCTGACCGTATCGTAGCCGCACCTTGGTGCTGCCGTCTCGGTAGGCGCCGTACGAACGCTGCGGCGTGAAGGCCTCCGATCCGACCGGCCGATGCGCAGTCCGTGCGTCGGTGTTCTCGAGCAGAGGAAAGAGCGAACGCCCGTCTATCTCGTGCGACAGTTCAATGTGGCCGGCTTCCGCCAGCGTGGGAAGAATGTCGATGAGTGAGACAGGTGCGTCTACGCGCACGGGCATGTCATCCCATTCGCCGTTCGTCGGCCACACGAAAAGCAACGGAACATTGATCAGTTCTTCGAACACGTCGTGACCGTGGCCGAAGCCGTTGTGCTCGAGGAATTCCTCGCCGTGGTCGCCAACCACGACGATCAGCGTGTTGTCTCGGAGATTGCCGAGTGGTCCTTCCACGAATGCTCGTAGCGTGTCGTCGGTTGCGCGCACCTCTTCCCGATACCGGTGCTGGAGAAGGGTCAACTCGGGTGACTGACGAATGCGTGCGTTGCTCACGTGGCCGGGGCTGAGGCCCAAGAAATCGACGTAGGAAAAATCGCTGCGTACGGCTTCGAGCGCGACGTCCGGAAAGTAGCCACGCTCTAGGTACGGCCAATGGGGTCCGAAAAGATGAACGTAGGCGAAAAACGGTCGCTTGCCCGATCGCGTTGCAAGCCAATCGCCCGCAAGGCGCGTGATCGTCGTGTCGTTGATCTTGTGAAGACCAAGCCGGTCTACGATGCGTAGCACGTTTGACGGAACGTCGGCGCCGAGCAGATCGTTGAGCAAGGCGGAGCGTATGACGTGCCGATAACCGTTCGCCGACCAGTAGCGATTGAAGCCGCGACCGAATCCCGCATGGTCGATCAAAGGATTGGCCGAGAAACCGCCGAGCTCGTAGCCTGCGTCGGCGAACACTTCTCCCATTAGCCGAGCGGCCGGTGGTGGTGGAGCGTTCGTATCGGGAATGCCCCACGCCGACGGCATCATCGCCGTGAAGAGGCCCTTCACCGAAGGGATCGTCGCGGATGCCGGTGCCACGGCCTGTGAGAAGTAGGTTGCGCCGTGAGCGCCGAAGGCGCGCAGGAACGGAGTCAACGCTGCATCCGCAGCGCCTAGCGACGTTCTATCGGCTCGCAGCGTGTCGATCATCAGGATCGCGATGTTGATCGGTTCCTTAGCCTGCGGCGTGCTCGATCTTGGCGATACTTTCTCGATGCGCTCCGAGAAGCCGCCGATGAGAACGAGCGGCACCACGACGGCGAAGGCAAGTAGTAGGGTGCGATGTCTCGCGTGAAGCGCGGGGCTTTCGTCCTGCTCGCCCGTGGATGCGCGCGACGAACCGTCATCTCCCGACTTCGGTATCGAGACGAAGATCGCGCAGGTTCCTGTAAGCACAAAGAGCGCCGATAGCATTGGAGCGTGTTTGAGTTGCAGCGCCGAGTACGCGGCCATTCCCCACGCTACCGAAGCAAACGCTGGGGCGACGCGCGCGCAGTAACCCCGCAGCGTGGCGGGTAGTGCGGCTGATGCCACGCGCCATATCGCGGTCAGCGCGGCGCATAGGCACAGTAGCGTGGCGAATATGGAAATCAGTGCGGCGCCGATCGTGGTGACGCCCGCCGGTCGCAAGCTCGTGCCGAACGCGATCGTGAGTGCGCTGGCGACTACGACGATATGCGGCGCAAAACGCCGAGCACCATCGGGTTGATCGCGAGGCGAGCCGAGTCCGGACACCGCGACAGCCAGTGTCGTCGATACGGCGGCCGCGGCGGAAGCCGTTACGGCGACGAGACTAGACCAGCCGAGCAGCGCGCGCAGCACCGGTGAGGACACGTAATGCGCGACGCCGTACGGTGCGGTCGCGTCGGCGGCAACGAGCGGCCACCAGCAGAGCACCGCAGTAAGCGTAGTCGGCAAGGCCAGCGATCGTCTTGTGCGGTGGTCGGTCAACGCGCGCCAGCTTAGCAGAGATTAACGCAGTTCCTTCAACCGATTGAACGCGCCCAGCAACATGAGCGCGAACACGATGTGTACGGCGATCACCGACGGCCAACCGCACAGATAGATCACGCTGTTGGCGAGTCCGCCGGGGAAGGGCCCACCGTCGAAGGCGAGGCCGCGTGTGCCCGCTAGCGCATTTGCCCAGGCTGGAACGGTAAACCCCCAGCCGGTGATGAGCGCCGACCAGAACAAGACGCGATGCTGTTTGTCGCTGAGCGTGATCAGCGGCGCCAGTGCAGCGATTGCCATCAGGAGCAATCCATTGGTGATTCCTTCGAGATGCGCCATGTTCCACGCCCGAGCTTCGCCGGGGATCTTGACGTCGATCGCGGGAATCACAGGGAACAGCTCGATCTCGCCGAGTAGCATGAAGAAGTACATCCAACCGACGAGTACGGCGGTGATCCAGAGCCCGACGCCGTTGATGACGAGTAGCACGCGGGTACGTTCGTTCATCGCGCGGGCTCCGCGTACGGCGGGGCCATCTGCGCGCTGTTGGTGTCGATCAGCGGGAGCGTTTCCGACGCCGATGCGCGCGCGTAGCCGTTGATCCATTCGCGAACCCACGCGGGGTCGGGTTCGTGCTCGGGGTTGTGGTTCGGCATCAGGCTTCGCGCCATGAACGGAACAACGTGGCGTCCGAATTGCGTGACCCTTCTCCACAAGCGCATACGCGAGCGTAGGTTGTACCAGAGCCCGTCCTTCTTGAGCATCGAGACGTAACCGCGACGCGAGTACCACATGAGATGCAGCGATCCGGTGAATACTCCGAACGCGCGTTGCAGGTAGCCGGGGCAAGCCGCCTGGTACACATCGAACGCGACACGTTTGTGTTCTGTCTCTTCGACCATGTGCCAAAGAATGAACGAGCTGACACGCGTATCCGCACCGCGGAACAAGTCGAGTCGTTCGTTGACGAGCCAGCTGGTCACGCCGAGCGTCATGCTTTCGAAGCCGGCGGTGTAGCCCATGCGAAACTGCAGCGACCGGCGCTCTCGCATGCGATCGTAGGATTTTTGCATGTCGTCTTCGACCTGTGCAAGTTCCGGATAGCCGTTCGCCTTCAGCATCTCATTGTAGCGGCGGTGTTGTCGGTAGTGCTGTCCCTCTTGTGCCATGAAACCCTTCGCGGCCTCGCGGACGTCGGGGTCGGTGATGTGCACCAGCGCATCGCGCATCGAGTCGATCAAGAAGGGTTCGAGATAGGGCATCGTTAACGAAGCACCGTTGATCATGTGGCTCCACTGCGGTTCGTCGGCTTTCCAATGCGGCGCGATGTCGTCGGGGAACTCGAACGGAATTCGCCGGACGATGAGTTCTCCCGGCTGCGGTAACGGCGATTGGGCTTGGTCTGTCATGACTCGATCTCCATCCGGCACCTGTTCACACAAAGCTTCGCGCGCTATGGGGACGTAGGTCCAAAAAGCCGGCGCCGTCGTAGTAACGAACGGCATAGCCGTAGGGCGGCACCAATGCGTCGATGCGCTCGAAATCTGCGGCTTCTAACTCGACATTGACCGAGCCGAGATTGTCTACGACCTGATCGTAAGTGCGCGGCCCAATGATGGGTGCGGTCACGCCCGACTGCGCGGCGCACCACGCCAGTGATAGCTGGGAGACGGAGCACTCTTTCTCCGCCGCCATCGTGCGCAGCAGATCGAGCACGTCGAATGCCAGCGGCGTGGCCTCTCGGTTCCAATTGTCCTTGCCGTCTTGCCAGCGTCCGTCTTCAGGCCAGACGTCGCGATCGTACTTTCCCGTGAGCAAGCCGCCGCACAGTGGCCCCCATGGAATGACCGCCATGCCGAACGACTGCGCGGCCGGGATGATCTCGCGTTCGGCCGTGCGATCGAGCAGATGGTAGGCGGGTTGCTCGCAGATGAATCGGTTGAGTCCCAGTTCCTTGGCAATCCAGAGCGATTCGACGATCTGCCAGCCGGGAAACATACTCGAGCCCACGTAGCGAATTTTGCCGGCGCGGATCAGATCGTCGAGTGCACGAAGTGTTTCGTCGATCGGTACGTCGATGCTGGGTCGATGGATTTGGTAGAGGTCGATCCAATCGGTCTGCAGGCGTTTGAGCGAGGCGTCGCAGGCATCGATCAGGTGGCGTCGGCTCAGACCGCGAGCGTTGACGTCCTCTCCCTGGGCAAAAAAGAACTTCGTCGCAACGATAGTATTGGCGCGTTTGCCCGATGCTGTCAGTGCCTGCCCGACAATGCGCTCGCTCTCGTTGCCGGCGTACACGTCGGCCGTATCGATGAAGTTCACACCGGCATCGAGCGCGTAGTCGATCATACGCAGCGATTCGGGAGTATCGGTCTTCATGCCGAACATCATCGTGCCGAGGCAGATCTCGCTCACGCGAACGCCGGTTCTGCCGAGTCGTCTGTATTCCATTCCTAACCTTTCCCAACTTTGCCTAACCCGTTGTGGGGTGGGGCGCCGAGTGCCAACCGACGCGAAGCGTACCGGAGATGATCAGGTAGAGAAATGCGGAGGGCCTGGACGGAGCGCCTAGGAACAGGTTTAGTACGGCGATGGTCATCTCACTCACCGGTGACGCGTGTGGCGCGCGCTACAGCGGCACCCGATCATCCGCGCCCAACTAAGGAGAGGAAAGATGACACGAGTGTATTTACTGACGAGCTCGATCGGCTTGGCGTTCGTGGCGTTTGGATATGGGATCGTGCCTTTGACGACGATGGCGCCACTTCTGGAGGTCGGCTTCGACAACACCGATCAATTTCACATTTTCCGCGGCGTGATGGGCCTGTATCTCGGACTCGCCGCGTTCTGGGGATTCTGTGCGTCGCGTCCGCAGTACGGTCGCGCCGCCGTGGTGTCGGTGGTGTTTTTCATGACCGGGCTGGCTTCGGGTCGCATCCTCAGCATGGCCGTCGATGGGACCCCGAGCCCCCTCCTCGCCGGCGCGGCCGTAGTCGAAGTGCTCGCCGCGGTGTGGGGACTGGTAGTGCTTCGCCAGCCGAAGGCGTCGTGATTCGCACCGACTCGAGCGACGTTGCCAGATCTGCGCAGGCATTCTATTTTCGAGCGCGTTCATTTACCGACTGAGAGGGACTGTCGTGTTCACATCAAGTATTTTCCGAAAGATCTCTGCTCTGGTCGTCGCAACAACGGTCGCTGTGTTCGTGTTCTCACATGCCGCAGTGGCCGCGCAGGGCGATTGCAGCCAGCCGGTCAGCGCCGGTGTGAATCCCGTCGCATCCGATTGCCTGTTCATTCTGAAAGCCGCCGTCGGTCTCCTCACCTGCACGCCGCAGCCGTGCACCTGCGACCCGACCGGCGACGGCAGTACGACAGCGAGCGACGCGCTGACCTTCCTGAAGAAATCCGTCGGCGAGTCGATTACGTTGCTGTGCCCCTGCGGTTCCATAAGTACAACGACGACAACGACGATTCCGAACGATGCGGACTGCACGAACGACGGGAATTGTTCCGGTGATGACTGCGTCTGCAGCGACTGCGACGACGATTTCTTCTGCCGAGATCCCGACAACTGCTTCGACAACGGCGACTGCAATACCTTCACAGAAGGATGTGTTTGTGCCGACTGCATGTCGCACCCGGAATGTCTCGATAACTGACTACGGTGGCGGCGTTACGTGTGCCGACGACTGCAGTCAGTCCTTCTTGCGAGGTTGGCGATCGGAATGAGCATCGCGGCGGGGGGGCGCGTCCAGAGTGGTCAGTCCCTCTGATACGGCGTACTTCGTCAGCGCCGCGACGTTGCGCAAGTCGAGTTGGTTCATGATGTTGTACCGATGCGATTCGACGGTCTTGACGCTGATATCCAGGATTGCGGCGATCGACCTCGTAGAGTTGCCTTCGGCCAGTAGTTGAAGCACTTCGCGTTCCCGCAACGTCAGTCGTTGGTCGGCACGATCGCCGGCGTTGGCGACCGGGTCGCGTTCCCCGCTCGCCGCGCTGGCGGCTGATCGCGATATCTCTGCACTGTAGAACGTTCCGCCATCTGCCACGGAGCGCAGTGCCATCCGAAGCAGCTCCCAGCTCTCGGTTTTGAGTACATAGCCTCGCGCTCCGGCAGTCACCATGTTCTCAACACGGTAGCGATCGCGATGGATCGACAGCCCGAGTACGGCGACGTCGGGGTCGCGTGCCAGAATCTGCCGAGTGGCGTCTGCTCCGTTGAGTCCCGGCATACCAACATCCATGAGCACTACGTGGGGCGACACGGCGTGTGCGAGCTCGACGCAGTCGCGACCATCTTCGGCCTGTGCCACGACTCGTACTTCGCTCCAACTTTCGATTAGTGCGGCCAATCCTTGCCGGAAGATCTGGTGATCGTCGGCAAGCAATACATCGATGATTTCTTCGCTCATGGTCTCCTGCAAAAGGCGTTCAGTCTATTTGAGTACGCCGTCGAAAATGATTTCCAGCGTCCGTTTGACGAACGCGGCCGAGAGGCGTTCGCCGCGTAGCAGGCGCATGATAACTACCCCGTGATACAGATCGTACACGAGCGCGGCCTCGTCGCGAGCTTGCTTGGTCGTCAGCTTGCGCGAGCTCGACTCGTTGAGGCGTTCACCGATGGAGGCGATCTCGATTTCTGCGATGCGGCCGAGAGGTAGAGGGTCGTCGACGCGCAGGCATGCTTCTACGAGGCCGGGGAGCGCGCTACGTGCGATCGGGGAGCGAAGTTCACGCGCAGTCAGCCGCACCGAGTGGTTGATCCGATCTGCGAACGACCCGGATCCTTTCGGATCGCCGCGATCGAACGCGAAGGCCGCGCGGAAAAGAAGATCGTCGCGCCGCTTCCAGCGTCTGTAGATGCTGGTCTTCGCGACCTTCGCCCGCCTTGCGATCGCCTCGATCGATGTCCCGGAGTACCCACGTTCGACCAGGAGATCTCTCGCGGCCCGTAGGATTGCCTGGTCCATGGCCGCGTCCCGCCTGCGGCCGGGCAGGCGGCCGTTCGGTACAGCGGTGCTGGACTTCGGCACCGCGGATCGATACGCTACGCATCGTATCGAGTCAACGTGCAGACCGGCGTAAACGCCGCGCCGCCGCCTGGCGCGCACACGGGTCTGACCTGACGCCTTCCTACCTGATCCCGAAAAATAGTTATTGAACGGCGTTCGCCTTGGAGGGGGAGCGTTGCCGACGGAGTTACCGAATGGTTTCACTCTTGTCGCTTTCGATCACGATCCGTCTCATCGGCTTGTGCTGGTGTTTGGTTTTGCTTCGGCGAACTCGAGATTGGCGGATGGTGTATCTTGCGGTGGTGCTCGCGCTGATGAGCGTACGCCAGATCGCTACGCTCGCGACCACGCGAGGATTTGCGCGGATCGCAGAGCCGACTTTGTCGTGGCAGTTGAGCGAACTGCCAGGCCTGGTCGTCAGTGTGCTCATCGCCGTTGGTGTCGTCCTGCTCGGTCGATTCCTCGCCGATCAGCGCGAAACACGGCGTGATCTCCGACGCGTCAACAACGATCTGCTCCACACGCAAGAACTGGCCGGGATCGGCGCGTGGGAAGTTTCCGACGCCGACGACCCGGGCTGGTGGTCCGACCAGACTTACCGACTGATCATGGGAGAGCGCTGCGACCTCGTTCCCGCTCATCCCTCGGTCTGCACTTTCGTAGACTCGAAGAATGTCGCTCGTGTTCGTACGGTCCTACGCGAGGCACTCGAAAGCGGGGCCGCTGGAGCGTTCGATACGCCGATGTCGCGACCGGATGGGGAACGTTGGTGGATGCATACGAGGTTCGAGGTCGTGAGTGTATCGGCCAACGCACCTCGGCTTCTGCGAGCAGTCAGCCGAGACGTCACCGAAACCAAGGCCTACGAGGAACTCCTCGGTTCGCTGGCCACTACGGCGGCGATCACTCAGGAGTATGAACGTCAGAGACTGGCCGCGGCGTTACATGACGGTGCCGTTCAGAATCTCGCGCTGTGTCGGATTCAACTCGGTCAGCTCAGTGCCGGGTTGGGCGACGGGCCGCCCGCGCGGTTGGCGCGTAATATTGCTCATCTCGTTGACGGCGCGATCGAGGACTGTCGGGATCTACTCACGGAACTCAGTCCGCCGGTGCTCCAAGAACTCGGGCTCGTCGCTGCGATTGAATGGCTCGCAGAGGCTAGCGCGGCCAGGTCCGATATCGAATTCGACATTCTGACGGACGACTACGAAGTGGCACCCGCCACGACTCTCGAGTTGCTGATTTTCCAGGTTGCGCGTGAGCTCATTGCCAACGTCGAGAAACATTCCAGCGCGACGCGCGCTACCGTGGAACTGTCGGGCGATGCCGGCAAGCTGCGGTTGTGGATCTCGGACGACGGGGTAGGGCTCGCCCTCGATCCGGATGAAGCGCTCAGCCCGATGGGCGGCTTCGGGTTGTTCAGCGTTCGGCAGCGCGTCGAACTTCTCGGCGGGCGGATCGAGCTCACTTCGGGAACGCAGGGAACATCGATTGCGATTTCCGTGGACGTGAATGCAGCGAGAAAAATTCTGCGTGCGAAGTCGCGGCGCGAGCAGTCTAATCGACCGCAACGAACGAATTCAGAGCGTGCGGCGCTCGCGGAGCCGCGACGCGATCTGCGCCCTCGCCTAGACCGAAAGCAAGACCGCGTCGCCTAATTCTGCGAGGCGCTCGATGCGCTGGGCGAGCACTTCGCTGCGCTCGCCCAGCACGGGCCGTGCGATGCCCGTGTATTTCGCGCGTAGCTTCCGTCCTTGCGTATCGAGATCCGATGCAGGAATGCCCGTGTCGCATTCTGTTTCGTGTACCGCTCCGTCGCGCATTTCGAGCCGCAGCCGAGACTGCGTGCCGCTCAACAGTTCGTCGGTCTTGACCTCGACGCGTTCGATGAGGCTTTTCACAGCAGGCTCGTTCACCCGCGTATCGTTGAACGTCGCCGGGTCGGCCGTGTCGTCGCCGAGAAGGGTGATGGCTATCGTCGCGGCGAGGCTGAACTTGGCTTCCAGGCCGGTTTTCGGGTGAGCGATCGCGCAGATGTCGAGCAGCGCCGGGTTCACCGTGACCATGGCTTTCTCGAGGTCGCCTGCTGCGACGTTCAACGATCCCGTGGCCTCGATGGCCGCGTGGGTGAGATAACAAGCGGCGTGATATTTGAAGAGTGTCGACTCGATCAGCCACCGCTCGGAGAGTCGTTCGACGTCCTGCAAACGAACGGTTCCGCCGCCCGCGGCTTCGACCAGCCCCTGGCCGCTCGAGAACGCGTCGGGATTGGCTGTGAACCCGCGCGATGCCAGACGTGCTGCGACGACGCCTGACTCGGCGGCGTTACCGGCGTGTAACGGTTTCGTCATCGTTCCGAAGTTGGCCTTCAGGCCGTTAGACCGCGATGCGGCCAGTCCGATCGCGTGCCCGAACCGCTCATCGTCGAGGCCGAGTAGCTTCGCCGCCGCCGCAGTCGCTCCGAACACACCGATGCTCGACGTTACGTGCCAGCCTTTGGCGTAGTGCTCGGGTCCGATCGCCGCTCCGAGCCGACACGCCAATTCGACGCCGACGACAAATGCGGCGATGAGTTCTTCGCCCGAACAGTGCTGCTCTTCGGCAACGGCAAGTGCCGCCGGCAAGATGGGAACCGTCGAGTGACCGAGCATGATCGGGTGCGTGTCATCGAAATCGAGCGCATGCCCCGCGGCGCCGTTGATGAGCGCCGCGTGAGAGGCAGATGCACGCAGGTCGCTACCGAGTATCGTGCAGTTGCCCTGAGTCAGTCCGAATTCGTCTCGAAGTATCTCGGCCAGCGGTTCTTGACTGCCCGCCAGCGCGCACCCGAACCAGTCGAGAATGCAGTGGGTGGCAACGGTGCGTACGTCGTCGGGAAGATCGCGGTAGCTCAGACTTCCGTAGCGCCGCCATAGTTCGGTGGTCAGGTCGCTCATGTTACTTCGCCAACCCCGTTCGAATCAGTTCGACGGCGCGCGCTTTGACGGCGTCGAGATCGACATGCTCGGGGTCCATCAGCCATTGCATTGCGATGCCGCGCAGTAGTCCGACGACAGCAACCGCCTCGACGGCGGGATCGATGTCGGCGCGTACGCCGCCGTCCGCAACGGCCGTTGCGATCGCGTCCTCCAGAGTGTTGCGAATCCCGCGCGTGTACTCGACGAAGAACGGCCTCAATGCCGGGACCGGTCCCAGAGACTCGAACATCAAAACGAACAGCGCACGTGTTCGGTCCGCTCGCGCCGAGAGGCCTGCGAGATAGGCGTCGACCAACGCGTACACGGCGTCGAGCCCGGTGCGACCTGCGGTTGCCGGCGCGATCTGCAGTGCGTTCGCGCTTGCGACGATCGATTCGGCGACTTTGAAAAGCAGAGCGTCCTTCGACCCGAACCGATGACTGATGAGGCCCGGCGTGTAACCGGCCTCGGCGGCGATCTGCGCGAGACTCGTCTTGCTGTAGCCTTGTTTCGCAATCAGACAGATCGTCGCATCGGTGATGCGTTTGTCGGACAGGGCGGTGCGCTCGGCCTGGGTGAGACGCTTTGTCGTGGGTGCTCCCATATCGAGTTCGAGGTTCAGTCGCTGCCGTCAGCCGACCCTGCGGACTAAGTATGCCGAATGTTATTGGTCAAGCAACCAATGGGTGTGTGGCGATAGGGAATGGACAATGTGCCTGGAAAATTGGAATTCTCAGCCGTTCAGACCTGTTTGACTCGACTCGTGCAATCAAGTTATTAAACGTGCAGCCAATATCTATACGGGGAATCAACGCCATGGCAGATCCAGATATCGCCGCCTTCGAGGTCATCCCGAAAGGCAAACAATTCGAGGACTTCGAAGTCGGCCAAGTGCTCGAGCATCACTGGGGCCGCACCCTGTCGCAGGCCGACAACGCGCTGTTCGCGACCACCACGCACGCCTTCAACCCGATCTACTTCAACGTCGAGGCGGCGCGTGCGCACGATCATCCCGACACGGTTCTCAATCCCATGTTGGTGTTGTGCACCGTGGTCGGGCTGAGCGTCGAAGATTTGAGCGAGGGCGGTGGGCCGTTTCTCGGCGTGAACGACATCGCGTTCACGCGCCCTGCCTATCCGGGCGATACGTTGACCGCGCGCAGCACGGTTGCCGATAAGCGTGAGTCGAAGAGCAAGCCGGCGTTCGGAATCGTCACCTGGCGTACCGAAGGCCGGAACCAACGCGGCGAAACCGTCGTGACTTACGAGCGGACCAACCTGTCGGTGAAGCGTAACGCAGGGAACCGTAACGCGGGGGACCTGTCGTGATCGCCAGCCTCTATATGACCGACGAACGTCTCGCTCTGCAGGCGGAAGCGCGACGATTCGCCATGGAAGAAGTACTTCCGGTCGCCAACGAACTCGATAAGCAGAAGGCCGACATACCCGATTCGCTGCTGCAGCGTCTCGGCGAGAAGGGCTACTTCGGTGTCACGATTGACAGCGAGTACGGCGGCATGGGCAAAGGCGTGTTCGAGTACGCGCTCATCGCCGAAGAACTGGCCCGCGCATGGATGAGCGTCGCCAGCATCATTGCGCGCAGTCAGGGCATGGGCACGCAACTCGCCGATACCGATCGTCGCGAGACCTATCTGCGACGAAGCGCGCGCGGGCAGTGGATCGGAGCTGCAGCGTTGTCCGAGCCGAACTCGGGGTCGGATCTCGCGGCCGTTCAGTGCCGGGCCGAGCGCGACGGCGACGAGTATGTGATCACCGGACAGAAACGGTGGTGCGGCAATGCGCTCAATTCCGATTTCATCATGCTGTTGGCGCGCACCGAGACGCCGGGCCCCGATGAACATCGTGCGAAGGGCATCCAATCGTTCCTGATCGAGAAAGAGCGTGGCGTGTTTCCAGCCGGACTCACCGGCGAGCCGATAGACAAGATCGGTTATCACGGAATCACCAGCTACGCGTTGGAGTTCGACGGCCTGCGCGTTCCGGCGTCGAACGTTCTCGGCGCCGACACGCAGGGGCCGCGCAAAGACGCCGGTGCGGCGTTCAATTCTGCGATGCGCGGTCTTTCTGTCGCGCGCGTGCACACCGCTGCGCGAGCGATCGGTCTAGCGCGCGGTGCGTTGGAGGACTCACTCGTCTACGCACAAGAACGCGTGCAGTTTGAGCGTCCGATCTCTTCGTTCCAAGCAATTCGTTTCAAGCTCGCCGACATGGCCACAGAGATCGAGGCTGCGCGCGCACTCATGTATCAGGTCGCCCAGCAGGTGGACGAGGGCGCCGATATCGAGAAAGAAGCGGCCATGGTGAAACTGTTCGCCACGGAGATGGCCGAGCGCGTCACCAGTACGGGGCTGCAGATTCACGGCGGCAACGGCTACACGACGGAGCGTGCGATCGAGCGCTACTGGCGCGATGCGCGGCTGACGACGATCTTCGAAGGGACATCCGAAATTCAGCGCAAGATCATCTCCGATCGCCTGCTGAAGAAGCGAAGTTAGGAGGTTGGATCGACCATGAGCGCTCTACAGGCATCGTCGCTGACGGCAGACAACAATTACTTCGAGGATTTCGTGGTCGGCGCCAAGATCCGCCACGCACGCGGTACCACTGTTGGCGACGTCGAAAATCAATTGCTGACGAAACTCGTAATGAATACGGCGCAAGGGCATTTCAACGAAGACTTCATGAAAGCCACACCGTTCGGGCGCCGCATCGTGTTCGGATTGATCACGGGCTCGATCGTCGTCGGCCTCGCAACGCAAGACACGGCCGAGAACGCGCTCGCCGAGTTGACGATGACCGGTCTAAAGTTCCGCTCGCCCGTATTCGAAGGCGATACGCTGTACGCGCTCACCGAAGTACTGGGTACGCGAGATTCTGCGCAAGAGGACGCGGGCGTGGTGCGCTTCAAACATTGGGGCATCAATCAGGACGACGTGTTCGTCTTCGAAGGCGAGCGCGAAGTCCTCATCAAGCGCCGCAGTCATTGGGGAGCGAAATGAGCCGGCCATCAAAGCGCACGGGCCCGCTCTCCGATATTCGAATCATCGATATGACGCAGGCGTTGGCGGGCCCGTTTGGAACGGCGCTGTTGGCCGATCTCGGTGCCGACGTCATCAAGATCGAACCGCCGCACGGCGACATGGCACGCATCATGCCGCCGTACCCCGAGAACTTTTCGCACCCGATTGCCGACCGCGAGAAAGACTGCGACTACGGCGGCTACTTCGCGAGCATCAATCGCAACAAACGAAGCGTCGTCCTCGATCTCAAGCAGCCCGCCGATCGTGAGGCGTTGCTCGCAATGGTCGAGCAGGCGGATGCGGTCACGGAGAATGCACGCGTCGGTGTGATGGACGGTCTCGGCGTGGGGTACGAGGCGCTCAAGGCACGCAATCCGAAGATCGTCTACGCTGCTATTCGAGGGTTCGGCGATCCGCGTACGGGAGAAAGTCCCTACGCGAATTGGCCCGCGTTCGACATTGTTGCGCAATGCATGGGCGGATTGGTCGGCATCACCGGGCCGCCCGATAGCAAGGGTCTGCCGGCGGGAAGCAGCGTCGGCGACATCTATCCGGGCACGCTGATGGCACTCGGATTGGTGAGTGCCGTCCACAACGCGCGCCGCACTGGGGAAGGGCAGTTCGTCGATGTCTCGATGTACGACGCGGTCATGAGTCTGGCCGAGACCGCCGTGACGAACTACGCATACAACGAACGGGTGCTGGGCCCGCGCGGATCGGGGCACCCGATGCTCTGCCCCTTCGATGTCTACGAAACCAACGACGGGGCAGTCG
Source organism: Deltaproteobacteria bacterium (assembly GCA_029262375.1). Classification (GTDB taxonomy): domain Bacteria; phylum Desulfobacterota; class Binatia; order UBA1149; family SPBQ01; genus JAJCZM01. Next base: position 184,478 of record JAJCZM010000007.1, on the reverse strand, counting down.
CGATTGCTGCGCCGACAACGAATCATTGGAAGGCGCTGTGCGAAGCAATGGAACGTCCGGACTTGCTCGCCGACGAGCGCACGAAAGATACGCTGCAGCGTAGCGCGCACCGTGATTTTGTGACCGACGTCATCACCGCGTGGACGAATCTGCGCAGCAAGGCCGAGGTCGTCGATGCCCTCGGCGGGAAAGTTCCCGTCGGTCCCGTGAACACGGCGGCGGATCTGTTCAGCGATCCGCATACGGCGGCACGCGGGATTCTGCCGAAAGTCCAGTTGCCCGGTAACAATGGGGAGGTCGCGTTGGCCGGAACTCCCATCAAATTCACCAGCACGCAGGCCGGTGTGTACGCGGCCCCGCCGCGCCTCGGCGAACACAGCGATGAAGTATTCGCTGAACTGGGCATAGAGCGTGGTGTCGCCCCCGCCGAGCCTGCCGATTCCGCTGATCTCGTTGAGAAGGAGAAGTCATGAGCATGCGATTGAGACGGTCAGAGTTGGCCACCCCAGGCTCTAGCGAAAAGATGATCACGAAGGCTGCTGCGAGCGATGCCGATCTCGTGTTCCTCGATCTTGAAGATGCTGTTGCGCCGTCGCAGAAGGTCGCGGCGCGCGACAACGTCATTCGCGGGCTCAACGAGTTGGATTGGGGCAAGACGCTGCGCGCCGTACGCGTAAACGGTGCGCACACACAGTGGGCCCACGAAGACGTCATCAAGATCGTCGAAGCCGCCGGCAAGAATATCGACATCATCATCGTGCCCAAGGTCATGGCGCCGCGCGACGTGTGGTTCTTCGACACGCTTCTCACGCAGCTCGAAGAGCGTTTGTCGTTGCCGCATCGAATCGGCCTGGAGGTGCTCATCGAAGAGACCGAAGCGCTCGCTTGTGTTGAGGACATTGCCGCTTCCTCGGATCGTCTCGAAGCGTTGATTCTCGGCGTAGGCGATTTGGCGGCGAGCCAGGGCATTCGCGTGTCGCACATCGGCACGCAAACGGGCGGCTACCCCGGCGACATGTGGCATTACGCACGCAATCGGATGATCGTCGCCGCACGCGCGAACGGTCTCGATCCGATCGACGGTCCGTTCGCGAACTTTCGCGACGGCGACGCATACAGACAAGAAGCGACCTGGGCGAGCACCTTGGGGTGCGTCGGCAAATGGGCGATCCACCCGAGTCAGGCCGAGATCGCCAACGATGTGTTTGCACCGACGTCCGACGAGATCGCGACCGCGCAAAAAATGGTCGATGCGTACAAAGCATCCGCCGATGATGGTGCAGGATCGGCCGGAGTGGGCGGCATGATGATCGACGCGGCCACGGCGCGTATTTTCGAAACCGTCTTGGAACGTGCACGTCTCACCGGGCGCGCGTAAGGAGATCTCGATGCAAGAAAGATGGGACCACTACATCGGCGGAGCCAGCGCCGCTCCCGACTCCGGCTGCTACATCGACGATCTGGATCCGCGCACCGGTGCGAAGATCTCCGAGGTCGCGGCCGGTAACGCCGCCGATGTCGCGAAAGCGGTCGCGAGTGCCAAGGCCGCGTTGCCGGCCTGGCGTGACCAAAAACCCATCGAGCGTGGGCGAGTGCTCAACGCGATTGCGACGCTCATCCGGGACAAGGCCGCCGAACTCGCGGAGCTCGAACGATCAGAGACCGGCAAGCCGGGCTACATGGCGCAGATCGAGATCGATATCGCCGCGCAGTACTTCGAGTTCTATGCCGGCCTGGTCAACGTAGTTCATGGAGATAATCTCGATCTCGGCCCCGGCTATCATTCCTATACACGGCGCGAGCCGTTCGGCGTGGTGGGAGTCATCCTGCCGTGGAACGCGCCGCTCAACCAAGCGGGACGTGCGATCGGTCCGGCACTGGCCGCCGGGAACACGGTAGTCGCGAAGCCTTCGGAGTTCACGTCGGCATCGCTACTAGAAGTGGCGCGCCTTGCGGTCGAGCAGTGCGGCCTGCCGGCGGGCGTACTCAACGTCGTGACCGGAACCGGCCCCGATGCGGGCGCCGCGCTCGTCGAGCACGGCGACATTCGAAAGGTCGCATTCACGGGCTCGGTTCCGACGGGCATCGCCATCGGTCGTATCGCCGCCGAGCGTATCATTCCTCTGACGCTAGAACTTGGCGGAAAGTCTCCGAACATTGTGTTCGACGATGCCGATCTCGAACAAGCGGTGCCGGGCGCGCTGCGCGCCTTTGTGTTGAACTCGGGCCAGGTGTGCTTGGCGGGTACGCGCGTGCTCGTGCAGAGGTCGATCTACGAAGGCTTCGTCGAGTCGGCGGCCAAGATGCTCGAAACGTTTCCCGTCGGTCCCGGCGACGATGCGTTGCTCGGTCCGATGATCACCAAGCCGCAGTACGAGAAGGTCCAGGAGTACTTCAAAGTCGCCGCAGGTGAAGGCGCGCGCGCGGTAACCGGCGGTACGATCGCTGAGGGCGAAACGCTGGGAGACGGCTGGTACATCAAGCCGACGATTTATGCCGATGTTTCGAATGATTCGCGGATCGCGCGCGAAGAAATCTTTGGTCCGGTCGCTGTTGCGATTCCGTTCGACGATGAAGAGGACGCGATTAGAATCGCCAACGACACCGACTACGGACTGGCGGCCGGAATCTGGACACGCGACGTCGGACGAGCGCACCGCGTGGCTGCAGCGCTCGAAGCCGGCCAAATCTACGTCAACGAATATCCGGCCGGTGGTGTCGAAACACCGCTAGGCGGTTACAAGCGCAGTGGTTACGGACGCGAAAAAGGGATCGAAGCACTGCACCACTACACGCAGGTGAAGTGCGTCACGATAAAGCTGTGACGAGAACAAATCGCACGGTGTACGGCGCACGGCGGTCTAGGCGTGTCGCCGCCTGGTGACGGCGACGATACAGAACATCAGCGTGATCAGGGAAATCGCGGCCGCGGCCAGCTCTGTCGCGCGGCGACCATATCGAAGTTCTACTTCGTGCACCCCGGGTGGCACGTCTATCTGAATGAGGCCGTCCGGCGTGGTGCCAATCGCTGCGGCAGACCCATCGATGGTTAGCCGCCAGTTCGGGTGTTCGTTGATCGGGATGACGGCGCGCGTAGCGGTAGCCGTGGGCATAGCCGTAGCCGTAGCCGTAGCCGTGGGCATAGGCGTAGGCGTCGCCGTAGCCGTGCGATTGAAGCGCGTATTCTCGACCTGCCAGGTCACGTCATGTGCGCTGAAATTGAAGCGCTGTACGTGCAGCGTGTCATTCTCGGTCATCCATCGATGCGGACCCGCGACCTCCATGATCGCGATCTTTCCTGTCTTGAAGACCGTCGTGAGTGCTGCGGCGCTTGCGAGTCGTTGTTCGGACTTCGGGGCGCGGACGATGATGTGCGACACGCCGCGAAGGCGGAGGCGCTCGGCGATCCCTCGTGGGCTTTGTGTGTCGATCACCGCGCGCATTAGCAGGTGGTGGTGCGTGTAGCGGCCCAGTTCCATTTGGTCGCCCGCTAGCGAGTACAAGCCTGTCTCCATATTGATGAGGCTGCTCAGTCGAATCGCGCCCGACTGGCCCGCGCCGAACACACGATGTTCGAAGCCGATGGTCGCGGGCGGAGTCACGTTGTCGTCGAGCCAGCGCATCGTTTCGCGATAGGACGCGGTTTTCTCGGGGGCGAGATGCCCCTGTGTGCGAACGAGGTCTGCGCGCGGCGCCGCTTCCGCCCAAAGAGAACCGATTGCCGCACCGATCAGCGCCATCGCTGCGATGCGACCGAGCCCGCCGCGCTGCGCGAGAGTCCGGGCGACGAAGGCCAATCCGGCGCCGCCCGCCACACAGGCGATCAGTGCGGCATAGCCTTGGCCGCGCGGGCTCATGAGGTCGAAGGGCAGCGCCAACGCTTTCGGAAGCCACTGCAACTCAGAAGCCGGAAACAGCGAGAACGAGAACGTGACGACGCCGATGACGAGCAGTTCGCGCGATCGCGTCGTTCCGTGCCAGGCGATGGTCGCAAGTCCGACCGCGCAGGCCAGCGTCCAGGTCGCCGATCCGAACAGAGCACCGTTGAACAGACTCTCCAGCGTTGTTCCGACGATCCATCCGGGAGAGGGGCCCATGCGCTCGCGCAGCTCCCAAGTGGGCAGCAACGCGTGCGCGGAGAGTCCTAACGCAATCAATGCGAGCGTTACGGCTCTGCGCATACCATCCTGCCACGAGAGCGACCAAAAGGTGAGGGTGAGTACGTACAACGTGCCGACGATCAGAAGATAGGCACCGGAGAGAAAGTGCGTGACCAGCAATACGCCGGCGCCCGTGCTCGCAAACACCAACGATGTCCCACCATCGTGTAGCCCGCTTCGCAGCGTCGGCCACAGCAGCGCGATCGCCATGATACCCACCGCTTGTAAGAGGAGTCCGGTCTCGAATAACCCGGTGACGCCGAATCCGGTCTGCGTTGTCAGCGCGATGGTTGAGAATGCTGCGGCGGCTGCGGCGGGGCGACCCAGGTCGCAGGCGCGCGCTAGGTAGGCCATTGCCAACGGCATCAACGCGTACGGTGCCAAGTAAAAAATCTTGTAGACCGTGAGCATCGAGAGGATGGGAGTAAGCACGAGATGTGCGGCAGCGATCAACGCGAAGTAACCGTACGATTGAAACAAGAAGAGTTGCGCCCCGAGATGCCAATACGGAGACCATCCGTTGACACGCCCCGAAGGTAGGAACTCGGTGCGCATCACATGCGCACGGAGCAAGTGGCGAGCGCCGTCGTTGCTCGTGGGAATGCCGTCGACCCACAGTCCGCGAGCGATCCAGCAGGCCGCTAGTACGCAGACGGCGAGAGCCGCCGGCCAAGCAATTCGCGCAGCGATGCGCGAGATGACGAGTGTTTCTCGGGCACTGAGTGTGCGAGCGCCGATCGCGCCGCACAGCGTAACCGCGATCAACAGGCACAGGTCGATGCGCAGCGGTGGGCCCCAGAATACCGCGGCCGCGATAGCGGCTATCGACGAAACGGCAACGGCGAGGGGGATCATGACCGACGACGCACGTCGCGTCGCTGCGCAGTTACGAACCGCGAGCAGCGCGGTGACTGCCAGAAAGATCAGTGTCAGCCAGGCGACAAGACCGTCGGTGGCGATGAGCTGCGCGTAAGTCTCGGGGCTGCGCCAAGAGATGACCGACGCGGCGGCAAGCGCGGCGGCCAGGAGCGATATCGTCGCGGTCGCGATCGCTCGCGCGTGCGCGCGCGGAAATTCGGCAGTAGCTGGCTTGTCAGGCACTTCACGTCACAGTGTAACGTAACTGACGGCGTGGACGGAACGCGCCGGCGACGTCTTCGCGTCTAGCCGCGGCGCGCTATCGCACGCGCGGTTACGGACGCGCGCCCGGGTGCGGAGGACGGCTCGGCGCCTTTACTTCGTACCCTTCACCCTTGAGTTCTTCGATGATGCTGTTGCCGGTCTCGCGGCCCCACTGCTGCGATACCGTCATCGACTCTTTGATCGCCGCGGGCATCGCGTTGATCGTTTTCTGTCCGAGCGGAGTTCGGTAGAAAGCGACCAGCTCTTTCACCTCTGCGGACGTGAAGTGCCTTGCGTATACCGGGATCGACATGTCGATGAGGTTGCTCGGAGCGATCCGAGGTTTGAGTTCGTCCCACTTGCTGTCAGGTACGTCGGCGGCCATCGTCTGCAGCTGCGAGAGCATCATCCCGCTCATTTCGCCCATGAGTTGTTTGATCCCGGTGACCTCGAGCAGTTCGAGAATCTGCGCTTTCTCGGCCGCGGTAGGCGTCTCGGCGCGAGCGACTGCCGGCATCGAGACGGCTGTTGCGGCGATGGTCATGGTTACGAGTAGATGAGCGATACGAGTGTTCACGCTGTTGGTCTCCGAGGCGGGCGTCGCGCCGCCGTGTGATGGTCCTGTCGTAGCGCACGCTCGGCGACGGTACCAATGACGGCGGCGCGAAGGCGCCAATCGGAGCGGCGCGGGTGGACTCTCGTGCCTGACGCGGCGATCATGTGTTGCGATGTCTGAATTCCCGAATCTTCTCGATACGATCCAGGTTGCTGCTGCGCCGGATCGACCCGGCTACTACACGGCGAGCGCCGGCAATGAATGGAATGCACCGATCTATCCCAGCGGCGGTGTGACGACGGCGATTGCACTGCGCGCAATGCAGGCGGAGCTCGGCCAGCCGCATCAGGTGCTACGCAACTTCAACTGCATGTTCGTTTCGACCGTGCCCGCCGGCGAGATCGACGTCGAGGTAAACCCGCTGCGCGTCGGACGTCGAATGTCTCAGCTGACTGCCGATCTGCGCCCCGCGGCGCAGGAGGGCGCCGGGCATGTCGTTACGGCTGCCTTCGGCGAGAGCCGGGAAGGTTTCGAGTTCAGTTACGCGCAGGCGCCCGATGTAGACGAGCACGACGTTTACCCGGGCGTCCCCACACCGCCGCCGGGAAGACCGGTGTTCAACGCGCCGTTTTTTCAGAACGTAGAGGTCAAGCGCGTGCTCATGCATGCGCCGTTCGAGACCGATTGGGAAGGCGGCCGCGCGGAGGCGATTCGCTGGATCCGCTATCGCACTTCTCCGCGCATGAGCGACGGACGTATCGATCCGCTCTCATTCATCGGCCTGGCAGACACCATGCCGATCGCGATAGGCCAATATCTCGGGCCGGACTATCCATTTTACCATGCACCGAGCGTCGATCTGTCGATGCGGTATTTCGCCGATACCGAAGACGAGTGGATGCTTACCCGCACGATCGCGCACTGGGCCGGGGCCGGCTATGCGTCCGCCGAGATCACGTTGTGGGATCAACATCGCCGGCTGATCGCGCATGCGAATCAATTGATGCTGCTGCGATTCCCGAAAGCAGAAGAACTACTGCGCTAAGTCCGTCCGGCTCCGACGGGGCGCCCGGTCTAGGGGAGTTTGCGCGGGTCCTCTGCCAGCCACAACGCCGATTTCCGCCACAGCGCCATGCCTCGTCGCACGCGACGAGATTCGTTGGACGCAAGCTCGTGGATCCACACGTCGCTGCGCTCGCCGGGGGGGAACCACTGCATCGCGCTGTCGATCTTCAGGATCGAATCGTTGGCTGCGATGTATGCAGCGGGAATCCCTTCCCACTGCGCGATGGTGCGCATGGCGCCGGTGCCCAGGTTCACGTACGTCGGATCCAGATCGCCTTCACGAAGTGCAATGAGCTCGCCGGTTGTTGGATCGACAGCGAAAGGTTCGTGGGTAAACGCCGCAACCTTTTCGACGGCTTGCGTATCGAAGCGGTAACGCATCAGCCCATCGGAGGCGGCGCCGAGAGAGAACAGCACTTCATCGGCCGATATCGTCACGATGGGATAGTCGGTGTAGCCCGGCTTGTCGCAAAGCCAGAGCCGCAACGGTTCGCCGGACAGATCGCTGCCGGCAATCGCGTACAACCCCCAACGTTGTTCGCTGGTGTCGAAGTCATAGAACAGCAGGGTGTCGTGCGCGGGCACGTACGTTGGCATCTGGCCCGACCGTAGCCGCTCGTGCTTGCTCGTAGTGAGGTTGACCCGATGCAATTCTCCACGGTTCGACGTCGCGGAGCCGAACACGAGGGTGTGATCATCGGTGAACGTGAGTCCCTGCACCTCGTCGAGCGGACCGGCATCGACGCGATCCCAGAGCGTGTCGATGGTCTCGTTGGCGAAATTCCAAATCTTGATGTCGCGCGGGTCCGCGAACACGAGTACGCCTGCGATCGAGCGCTCTGCGGTTGCCGCCTCCGCGTTGTCGGTGTCGGAGGAGCATCCCGTCACTGTCGCCAGCGCTCCGAGAGCCGCCAGCCCGACCAGCGCTGCGAACATCATGCGTGCTGCGAATTCGAGTCGAGGCCTCGCGCGTTGCCGTCGGCGCAAGTCGGCGAGCCATGTTCGTGGTGTTCGTTCATTCATTGGTGCGGTCATCGTTGGATCCTTGCGCGTACGGCGTCGCAGAAGTCCTGACAGTTGTTGGTGAACAGATTGTAGTCGTCGGGCGACCAAGCGCCAGGGACGTTTTGCAGGAATGTTCGACCTCGCGGGCCTACGAATACGGGTAGGCCGAATTCGTACACTCTTACCGAAAAGAATGGGTCGGAGACAATGCCGCTGGTCTTCGAGAAGCCGGCGTGTTGTAGCTCACCTTCGCCGGTGAGAACAAACACCTCTTCATGGACCCCTTCGATGTTCGCCGCGTCGAGCTCGGCGCCGCGCAGGTTTGCGGCTTCGTCGCCCAGCGCTCGCAGTTCGAGCGGGCGTTTCCCGAAGAAAACGACGTCGTTGCCGCCTCCGCCGCCGAGCGCCTGATAGAACGCGCTGAGTTCCGCGCGCGATTCGAAGGTCAGCGGGGTGTCACGGGTGCCCGCGGAACTGCCGAGTCCATCGCCGTTGGTTTTGCCCTGAAAGCCGCTTGCCGCGCCGCCGGTGCCGCCGCTTGCCGTCGGGCTGATATCGGTGGCGAGAAATTTCGCGGCTGAGAGAGCCGGTGTTCCTGCCGTTTCTTTCGCCGAGACGGCCCCGCCAATGTCTCCCGCGCCGCTCGCCACAGCGCTGATCGATACGAGCGCCCCGAGCGTGTCGCCGTTCTTGAAGGCCTGGGCTGCATTGATTCCCGTCACTGCAACGTTCGCAGTCTGTAGCACGCGCTGAAAACCGCTCGGCAGTCGCGCCATCGTCGATAACAGGGCGGTGCCTACTCCTTTCCAGCCTCCACCGACGATGGGTAACACATATTGCTGAACCACGGCCATCGGTCCGGCCGACGGATTCTGCACGATCGCGGCAATCGACAGTGCGGCCGACGCTACCTGCGAGACGAAGTACAGTGCCTGGATCAGCGGGACGAGCACGGCCACGTTTCCGTCCGGGTCGTAACTGTTGACCGGATCCCAGCCCGAGAATGCGTATGGCGACGCGAACTGTGCGGCACTATCCGGCGACAAGAACATTCCGATCTCCGGGTCGTAGTGGCGAGCACCGAAGTAGAGCAATTGAGACTGCGTGTCGGGCTCATGTCCGCCGAATCCCGCGCTCGTCTCGAGTTCGACCGGATTCTCCGACACGTAACCCGGCGCCTCACCGAACACCGCGCGTACTTCGCCGAACGCGCGATACCGCATGCTCTCGATCAGTTGACCACCCGTCGGGTCGTCGTCGGTTACCAGCTGCACCGATCCGAGATGGTCGGTGTGATAGTAGACCCTGGCGTCCGGCGACGTTTGCGCGAACGCGAGTCCGCGCGCGAAGCCTGTTTGCGGGACGTGCGGGATCGGAAGCACGCCGAGCAACAAAGCGGCGGATGCGGTGAGCGCGATGCGGCGTCGATCGGGAAACGCGACGACAGCGAAGAAGATCGTTCCCGCCGTTGCGATGAGCATTGCGAGAGCGAGACGCGACGTCGTCTCGCGGGCGTCTGCCATCGTCGCGAGCGCATGCGGACCGGCAAGAGCTCGCGTGGAGACGGCGTGCGCCGGGCCGCCTGAGGCTGTCGAGGAAACCACGACTAGACCATCGGGGGCGGCGATACGGTCGGATGCGATACGTTGACCGCCGATCGAGAAATGGCGTACCAGCTCCGCACTTTGCGACGCCACGTCGATGTGTACTTCGAAGCGTCCGCCGAAGTAGTGTACGAGCCGATCGGACGCCGGTTCGTACTTGGCAACACGCGCTGTGCCGTCTCCGTATTGGTTGATCGTGCGGGTTACGCCCGCTGCACTCATCTCGCGTAGGCGGCCGAGTTGGTCATACGTGTAGCCGGTCGTTCCTTTCGAGATCTGCCGTCCCGCCGCGTCGTGGCCGATGGCTGTGCTTCCGTACGCGAGCAGATGATGCAGCGGTGTGATCGGTCCGTCAGGGTCGGCGTCGGGTGAGGAAGCTCCGTAGTCATAGGCGAGGTTCGTGATGGCGACCGCGTCCGTGCGCTCGCGCGCGGCGATACGCGCAAGCGAGTCATAGGTGTAAACATCTTTCTCGATCGGGATAGCGAGGGCTTGCTGATAGGTCGCTTGCGCGAGGCGTCCGTCATCATCGTACGCCGACGTGAACCCGAAGGTGTGTGTTTGCAGAAGAGAACTCTGCTGGTCGGTGACCGAAGAGATTCTTCCGACGGAGTCGTAGCTGTAGACGAGCGCGCGCAGATCTTGCGGCTCATACTGGCAAGGATTGAGGCCCGACGATGTCGCGGCGGTTCGTACGCATGCGAGGCGTCCTCCGGTTGCTTGACCGTCGTAGCCGTATCGGTCCGACAGTCCGTTGCCGTACGCGACCTCCGTCGTGTTCCCATAGATATCGTAATGGATGTCGTCGATCAGCAATGCGCCCGAATCGTCGAACAATCTGATGACCTGACCTGCGCCGTTGCGCAGGACGTCGACGCGTTGTGAACTCGTTGCACTCGACGGGTAGTACGATGCAAGGACGTGGTCGGCTTCGTCGTAGATCGTGTCGATCCGATAGTTCGACGTGAACGTATCGCTGCCGAGATCGCTGCTGGTCTTGATGGTCTCGCTGGCGACCAGACCGCGTGGCGTGTAGGAGAGCGTTCGCTCGCTGCCGCCAAGGCCGTCGGTCGTAGAGACACTCTCGAGCTTCCCGGCACCGGGTAGGTTGCGTCCCACATAACTACGGGTCGTCGTGTGCGTATCGGGCAGATCGGGGCGCGATACGTTCGTCTCAAGTAGTTGGCCGCGCTTGTACTTGTGCGTCGTCAGGGTCCCGTCGGGGCCCTGCGTCATCGTGTGAAGTCCTGATTTGTCGAAACTTCGCAGCCACTCGCCGGTGTTGCGGTCGCGAATGCGAACTTCGTTGCCGAGCCCGTCGAACTCGGAGGCGCGTAGCCATTCCATCGGCGCGCCGGGCGCTTCTAGATTCTGCGCCCAACTGACGGTCGTGCGGTCCATGCCGTCGAACGCGTATTCGAGCCGTTCTCGGCGATGAGCGAGCGGGCATTCGTAGCCGGAATAGATTGACGAGAGAGGTACGGGATCGACACATCTGTCGCGACGATAGGCCCGACCGAGCGCGTCGAGGTAGCGAATGGTCATCAGGCCGGCTGAGTCGCGCACGATCTCGAGTCCGGGTACGCGATACTCGAAATCGACCACGGCATCGTCCGGCGGCGACACCGACGTTCGTTTCCCCGTCACTACATCGTACGTCGTCTGTGTACGTTCCTCGAACGAGGTGGCGTTGAAGGTGGTACTCAGTACTTCGAGGTTACTCTGGTTCGTCGCGACGACGGGGGCGGCGGTTGCTGTGGGGCGGCCGAACGCGTCGTACGATGCGAGATTTGAGACGACCATGACCGTCGCGCCGTAGGCTGTTCCCTGCGATGTCTTGGTAGCGATCTCACGACCGAGTCCGTCATAGAATGTGACGACGGGGGTGGCATCGGCAGCGTCGACGCGAATCCGGCCGGGGGCACCGAGGGCAGGTGCCGCTTCGACGTACGCGCGGGTTTCGACGAGCGAGACCGCGCCGAGCCTCGGTGTAATCGGAGACGGTGCCCAATGCTCCAGCGCGCGGCCGAGCGCATCGTAAACAAAGCGTGACTCTTCGCCCGCCGGATCCACGACAAGGACGGGGCGGCCCAGCGATTGATCGTAGCTAATGGCGGTCTCGCGCCGCTGATCGCGAATCTTCGTCGGATAGAGTCGATAGCGGTCGCCGTAGAAGTACCGCGCGCGGCGCTTGGATTCGGCCTTCGACTTGGAGACCAGACCGAGGGAGTTGCGTGCTTCTCCGCGCCGCGTCCACGCGCTGCAGGGCCCGGATGTCCCGGATGCCCCAGATGTCCATGACCGACAGGTCTCCACGGTTTTGGCGTATCGCAGGCTCTTGTACGTGAACTTCTTTTCGTGCAGCACGCCGTCGCTGTCGCGCATTTTTATCGCTGTCGGACGATTGACGATGTAGCGGTCGGGCATACCCGCCGTGACTTTGTCCACGCGATTGTCGAAGGTCGCATCGACCCAAGTCACGTTGACGGCCGACGGTGTCAGCGGATTCGGTGTGACCGTCGTGCGCAGGTCTTCGTTGCCGTAGGCGTCGTAGATGTACGCGGTCGTCTTCGCCAGCAGAGCGCGTGGAAAGTTGGCGAAGTAGGGGACGGAATATGTCTCGAACAGGAGTGGCGGACGCCCGTCGGCCGAATCGAGCGGGTTTCCCCAGTCGTTTTCTTCCAGGCCTAGCTTGTGGTTCCAGGGGTTGCATGGACCCGTCGGGTCCAGCGGCGCGGGGATCTGCGACGGGCCGCAATCCGGATTCCCGAGCGTCCAACTTCGTTGTACTCGTCCGCTGCGCGCTGCGTCTTGATGGTATTCGGTGACGATCGTTCTCCCCTGCGCGTCGATCGTTGCTGCGCGACCGAATCCGCGGAACTCGCGCGCAATGCCGTCATACTTGCCGTCGGCATACGCATAGTTCGTGTAGGTCGTCGGTACGCTCGAGAGGGAGTCCGTGCTCTCCACCGCGGTCACGACCCAGTGCGGGAAAGGCAGGCATGCACCGGCGACGGCCTGTCCGCTGCCATCACGCCAGCACATGGCGTCGTTGAGCAGGCTCGCGGGCGCGTATTCGAGCGTGTTGATCGACCCGAGACCGTTCATCATTGCGACCAACAGGTTGGGCTTGTAGCGTTCTGCGGCGTTGACGTTGCTCCAATACGCACGCGGCGTTCGCCAGTTGGGATACAGCGACCAGTTCGTTCCGTCGCTTTCCAACAGATCGATCAGTCCATCGCCGTCGAAGTCGAGCAACTCGCGATTGGCTACCGTCACGATAGGTTGGCCGTTGGGGTCGTTGTTGCGTCGGATGTGCTGAGTTGCCGACCAAGCGGGAATACCGAGAGGCGCCGCGAATCCGGATCCCGTGTTCGTGAAGATGGGAACGAGTTCGCAACACTCCGGCGGGTAGGGCCCGCCCGGGCCGGGACAAGCCGGCGCCTGGCCCGCGCCGCTGGGGCATGAACTGCCTAGCGGTGTGAAGTTGTAGAGGAAGTGCCCGACGAGATCGGGCAGGCCGTCTCCGGTCATGTCGATCAATTCGCGAGAGCTTACGAATGAATCGACGAACGTGAGGTTCGAACCGAGCGTGTTCGGCAGCGCGACGAGGGCGCCGGGGACTCGCCATTCGGTGACGTCCTCGAAACCGAAGCCGTTGTTGAGCCACACCTGCCAGAACCCGACCGTGGGACCCGTGTCGAACACGCCATCCGTATCGGAGCGGACGAGATCGGGCAGACCGTCGCCGTTCATGTCGAAAAGACCGTAGAGCGAATGCGACGGGTCGCCGCCGACGACTTCGGAGATGCGCGTCGCGCCGAGATACTCGATCGTGATCTCCGGTGAACTGGGTGCGCTCCACACATCAGGAGTCTGTGTGAACCCGGAGCCGGTATTCCAGTAGACCTTCCAGAGTCCATCCCAGGTATCGACCACGTCGGCCGCATCCACAAAATCAGGTAAGCCGTCGTTGTTGAGGTCAATCGTATTACTGCGGATCGCGGTCGTATGGTCGTAGGGCTGCGCCTCGATGCGGTCGTTGCGTTGAATGTGGTTGCGTGGCGCGTTCCACGGCGTCGGTGTCGAATCGAATCCCGATCCGGTGTTGCGGTAGACGTCCCAGCAGGGATCGCCGAGGGTTGCCGCACATTGGTTGCCCGCGGCGTGGACGAAATCCGGCAGCGCGTCGCCATCGAGATCGAGCAGATTGCTGCGCAGCTTGCCTACATGGTCGCGCAACTCCGTGAATCCTGCCGGGAACGGCCAAGAGATCGGCGACGCGAAGTCACCGCCGGTCCCGAGACGTACCTCGAGCACGCCTGCGTCGAGATAGATCGCGTCGATGAGTGAATCGCCGTTGATGTCGACGAGGTCTCTTTTGATCTTGCCGTTGGTGTCTCGGAATCCGAACCCGGACGGTGACGGCGAGTTTACATTGACTGCGTACGGCTGCGCCGGCGGTCCGATGCGCTGCGCGGGCGAGCCCAACGGCCAACCGGTGAGATCGAGGGCGTTGGTGTATTGAAAAACCGTTGCAGGGAGCACGACGGTGGAGTTCGACGTGGTCGCCGTCAGTTCAACGTCGGCCAAACGAGCGATCTCGGTGACGGCGTCCCGATCGTAGCCGAGATCGTAAGAGCGAACGGTACTTTCGACGCCGAATTCGTCGATGAATACCGCGTTCGCGCGATCTAGCGTCCACGCGTCATCGGCGATCGCAGCGAATCCGCGTGCGAACTCCCATTGCCGCGACTGAGCAAGCGGCGTGAACTTCCAGAGGAAGTCGATGCGAAACATATGGTCGAGGGCCGCCCGTCCGTTCCCGCCGTAAGCTACGTAGTCGAGAAGTCCGTCGCGCATGGCGCCGTTAGGTGACCCGTCAACCGGCATGTACGAGAAATCGATCGTGTTCCCGTAGATGTCCTCGCTACGTTCGAGGTGCCAGGCGAAGGTACCATCGGCCGTCGTCGTGTCGGGCCCGCTTCGCGCGTTGCGCTCGGCGGTGCGGCCGAAGGTGAACGAAGTCCCGTCGGGGTCGATGACCTTCCAGTGGTTGGTCGTGTCGTTGTAGCCGATCTTGAAGAAGGTGCCGCCGAATTTCGCGCGATAGAGCTTGCCGCCGTCCGGGACGAGTTCGACCACAGAGCCGGGCAGCTCCAATACGAACGTATCGACCGAGTCGTCGTAGACGGGTACGCCGTGTTTGGTTGACCGCGAAATGCGGCCGGTCGGTAGGTTCCATCCGAAACCGTAGGGACTGCGGCCAGCGCGGCTCGAATAGGCCAGCGCCAACTGTGGGGTCATGTCGAGCCGCCCCTGCGGCACGGTCAACGGAACGGCTGTAGTCGCGCTCCCGGTGAAGAGTTCCGTGCCCGGCGACTGTGCCAGCCCCGTGAAGGGTGCGCCGTCGCCGCTTTGAGAGCCTTGCGCCATGCCGGGTATGGGAATTTCGTTGTCCGCCCACGTTGTTGCGGTGGGCGCCGCGATCAGCAACGCGGTGGCGAAGGCGACGCCGGTCCTTGCGCCGATCATCGTGCGACTCCTGTGCCACCGACAGGCTGTGCAGGCAGCGAAGGCGGTGCGGCCTGCTCCGGTAGCGCGGTCGGTGGCGGCGGTACCATGAATCGATACGGTGACGAAGACAGAGCGCGTGCGGCCCGGTGGCTTGCCGCTTCATGCGTGCGCTGACGCAAGAGCTCGTGTCGTTGCTGCCGCGATTCACGCGGTAGCGACAATCTTCGAATCGACTCTTGAATCGATGGTCTCGCCGGTTCGGCCGACGACCAGGCGAGGCGAGCGAGCGCGAATGCGTCCCCAGTGAACGCGGCGATCGCGCAGAAGGCGGCGATCGCGACCGCGATGGCGGCCAGTCTACGAGAGTGCGGAGTGTTTCCTCTCTGAAGTGTGCGGCGGGTCTGAGAACCGCGATGGGGCGAGAGGCATGATCGCGAAGGTGTTGTTGATTGCATGGCGCGACCATACGAACGGCTCGCAGTGCGGCTCAATGACGTGCGCGGTATATCGGTCGATGTCTGCGTGGAATCGGACGCGCGCGTTGCCGGATATGCAACGCAATGACTTCCCGTTTTCGCATGGCGCGGTTCATCCGCCCGTCCTGCTCGTCGGCCTCGACGCGGACGGCGCTCTGAGGTAGAGCAGGGGACATGTCGCAGCGACCCAACGTACTCGTCAATGAACTCGTCAACGAACTTGGCCAACCCGTCGGTGAAGATCTGCCTGGATGGACCGCGCGTGCGCGCCCGCCACGTGAAAATCTCGTGGGAATTCGGTGTCGGCTCGAGCCGCTGCGTGCCGCCGACCACGCCCGCGCGTTGCACGAGGCTTACGAGGCTGACACGGAGCGACGCAATTGGACCTATCTGCCCTACGGGCCATTTGCTTCGGCGCAGGACTATGCGGCCGTCGTCTCGATGATCGAGGACGGCGACGATGTCTTCTTCGCGATCATCGATGCAAAGACGGAGAGCGCGGTCGGTGTGGCGACCTTCCTACGAATCGATCCCGACATGGGTTCCATTGAAGTCGGTCACCTTAATTTCTCGCCGGCGCTGCAGGGAACCGCGGCGGCGACCGAGGCCATGTATCTGATGATGCGCCATGCGTTCGAGGATCTCGCGTACCGGCGCTACGAGTGGAAGTGCGACAGCCTCAACGCGCCGTCGCGAAACGCCGCCGAGCGACTCGGTTTCATCTACGAAGGGACGTTCAGGCAGGCAGCCACCTACAAGAACCGCAATCGCGACACGGCCTGGTTCTCGATTACCGACAAGGAATGGCCTGCGGTAAAACGAGCACTCGAAACGTGGCTCGACCCCTCCAATTTCGATGATCAGGGAAAGCAGCGCCGCCGACTGGCCGATATTCGCGCCGAAGGATGAAGGAATCATGTCGCTTACCACGTTGCCGCCCGACTGCAGCGCGGCCGATATCAAGGCCGCGATCGATCGCGACGGCGCCTGTGTTGTCGAAGATCTACTCAGCGCCGAAAAGCTGGCCGAGATCGACGCGGACACCGGTCCCTGGATCGAGCGGTCGCAGTTGGGCGGCGACGATTTCGTAGGTCGTCATACGAAGCGCACCGGAGCGCTCATCGCACGTTGCCCCAGCACGCGCGATGTCATTTTGAATCCGCTCGTACTGGAAGCGGCGAACGTGCTGCTCAGGCCGTACTGCGAACGCATTCAGCTCCATCTCACGCAGACGATCGCGATCTATCCCGGACAAGATGCGCAATTTCTGCATCGTGATCGCTTGGCTTGGGGTGGTTACATACCGAAGCCCATCGAGCCTCAGTTCAACACGATCTGGGCTCTGACTGACTTCACGCCCGACAATGGCGCGACGCACATAGTGCCGGGCAGCAATCAGTGGGATCTCGATCGCGATGCAACCATCGAAGATTCCGTACAGGCCTCGATGGCGCGCGGCTCGGTGCTACTGTACTCGGGCACCGTGATTCACGGCGGTGGCGCGAACCGTAGCGACAGCGTGCGCGTCGGCATGAACATCACCTACTGTCTCAGTTGGCTGCGACAAGAAGAGAATCAATACCTCTCGTGCCCGCCGGAAGTTGCCAGGGATCTGCCCCAGGAACTGACGGATCTGCTCGGCTACACGATGGGCAACTATGCACTCGGATACTACTCGCCCTACGATGTGACCGATGGAACGGGCGATACGAAGCCGCCGGAGTTCGCGATTGGTAAGTCGGCGGGGAAGGGCTTTGGCTAGGCGCTTGGCGCCGGGGACGGTACATGACTGATCAGTCCAACGAGCCGGTTCGTTACGAAGCGCGCGATACGATCGCGATCATCACGATCAATCGTCCCGACAAACTCAACACGCTCACAGAAGCGGTCGTGCAGGGGGTTGCCGACGCGATCGATCGGGCGACGGAGTCACGCGCGGTGCGCGCGGTGGTGTTGCGCGGGGAAGGGCGTGTGTTTACCGCAGGCTACGATCTGGTTGTCGGTGAGTCGGGTGGCTGGTCGAGTTCGTATGACGTGCCGGGGCCCGAGCCGCGCGCCGGCGCATGGGACCCGGTGCGCGACTATCAGTTCATGAACAAGAACGTTCAGCGCTTCATGAAGATCTGGCACTGTCCGAAACCCGTGATCGGTCAGATTCATGGGTTCGCCGTCGGCGGTGCGACGGATCTCGTTCTGTGCTGCGATCAATTGTTCATGGCCGACGACGCATTCATCGGCTACGCCCCGTCGCGTGTATTCGGCACGCCGACGACGATGCTCTGGCTGTATCGATTGGGGTTGGAGCACGCCAAACAGTTTCTATTGACCGGCAAAGCGATCGATGCCGAGACGGCTCTGCGCATCGGGTTGGTGTCGTACGTGTATCCGGCCGACGAGATTGCCGAACGCGTCGAAGAGTACGCGCAACAGTTTCAGCACATTCCGGGAAATCAGTTGGCGCTCAACAAGATGCTCATCAATCAAGCGTACGAAAACATGGGTTTGCGTACCACACAGATGATGGGAACGTTCTTCGACGGCGTCACACGACACACCGAAGACGCGCTTCAGTGGGCCGAGTCCTTCGAAGAGAAAGGATTCCGTCAGGTCATCAAGGAACGCGACGCCCCGTGGGGCGACTACGGCGAGCGTCCCAAGAAGAAGTAACACCGTTCTCGCGAAGTGCCTCGCGCTGCTGTTCGCTGTGGCCTAGTTCCGCGAGGATCTCATCGGTGTGTTCGCCGTACATCGCCGGCGCTGAGGATTCTACGTTGGGTGTTGCCGAGAACTGCGCCGACGGGCGCGCGCGGCGAAATCTGCCGTAGGCCGGATGCTCGCCTTCGACGATGCTGCCGTTGTGGCGCAGTTGCGGATCGTCGAACACCTCGGTCAGACTGAGTACTGGAGCGGCGGGCACCTCATGCTCGACGAGCTTTGCGTAGATGTCGGCCGTCGTCATCGCTGCGATACCAGACTGCATGGCTTCGGCACGGGCAACTTGGTTCGCCTCTTCGATCATGGCGAGCCCACGTTGGCCTGGATCGTCGGCGAGGTCGTCGCGGCTGACGGCGCGCAGACCCGCGCGCATCTGATCGGCAGTGCCGGCCCACAAGACGATACGTCCGTCTGCGGTGGGGAACAGTTGGTAGCGTTCGCCGGGGACGACGAAATTATCGACGCCGTCGCCGATCAACGAATGGCGCAGCATTCCATCCGGCCAAAAAAAAGAAAGGCCGGCGTCCAGCATGGCGACGCGAACGTGCTGTCCGCCGGCGCCTCGCTCGCGTGCGTACAGAGCGGAAGTAATCGCCTGTGCCAGCGAGTACGACGTTGCTTTGTCGACGACCGCATTGCGCACCAGATCAGGAATCGGAACTTCGGGGTTGATCTGCGAATGCGCGTAGCCGGTCAGCGATTGGAAGATCGGATCGTAACCGCGCCGATCCGCGTAGGGACCGTCGTCACCGTAACCCGTGATGGTTGCGTAGATGATGTCCGGATTTATCGCTCGCAGATCGCTTTCACCGATGCCGAGTCGCTCGGCCGCGCCGGGTCGCCAATTCTGGACGAACACGTCGGCGTCTCGCACGAGCGCGTGCATGATTTCCAAGCCCTCGGTCCTTTTCAGATTGAGACCGATCGAGCGTTTCCCGTGATTGCAGTTGGCGTACAGCGCGGCCATTCCGGCGCGATAGTTGGCGAGTTGGCGCGCTTCTTCCCCGTGATCCGGCGGTTCGACCTTGATGACGTCGGCGCCTTGGTCGGCGAGGATCATCGAAGCCAGCGGTCCCGAGATGACTTCGGCTACGTCGATGACGCGAATTCCAGTGAGTGGTCCGGCCATCGCGCCGTTATGCGTCGAGCGGCCGGTTGATTCCAGAGGCCGGTGTCGATTCGACGCTTTGCAGGTCGCCCTGCCATTTGGCGACGAGCGTCGCGACGGCCGCGTCGCCGGTGACGTTGGTCATCGTGCGCATCATGTCGAGCAACCGATCGAACGGAAAGATGAAAGCGATGACGAGCGTCGCTTGCTCGGGGGTGATCCGTGCGGCGCCGGTCTCGTCCTGGAACACCGCCAGGACGGTGGCTGCCAAGAACAGGCCGGCCGAAGGAATGCCTGCCGCACCGACCGATGCCAACGTCGCCGTCAGTGCAACGAGAACGTAGTCGCTCATCGATACCGAAATCTCGAGCGCTTGCGCTGCAAACAATGCGACGATTCCGAGATAGATCGCCGTGCCGTCCATGTTGATGGTCGCACCCAGTGGTAGTACCGCAGATGCCACAGATTTCTTGACGCCCAAGTTCTCGGTGACGTTCTTGATCGTGATCGGGAGCGTCGCGGAACTCGAAGCCGTCGAGTAAGCGAACGCCTGCGCGTCGAAGATGCCGCGCAGGAAGCGTCGAAACGACATGCCGACGCCGAAGCGGACGATCGATCCGTAGACGACGAGAATCTGCACGATGCATGCGCCGTACAGCGCGAGCGCCAGCAGGGAGAGGTTGGCGAGTATGCCGAAGCCCTTGTCGCCGATCACCCAAGCCATGAGCGCCGCGACGCCCAGCGGCGCCAGTTCCATGGCGCGCTTTACCACTTCCATTGCGACATCCGACGTTCGCTCGATGGCCGCGCCGACGGGTATGAGCGGACCGCCGACGACCAGAATCGCTACTCCCGTTGTCAGCGTGATCGCGATGACGGTCAAGATATTGAGGCTCGCGAAGGCTACCCCGACGATGAGCAGTACGGTGAAGAGGGCGGCATGAAAGAGCTGTGGCCGAGCGCCGAAGAAACTACACGCGACCAGAAACGCGAACAGCAGGAGGTTCTCTAACGGCTTCGCCATGAAGGCTGCAAGATCCGCCGCGATGTCGAAGTTCAGGAAGCGATCACCGAAGCCGGCGGAACCGGCGGCGTCGAGCTGGCTGGTGACCGTGCTGGCCGCGTCGCTCTGCGCACCCGCTACGTCGATGCCGACACCGGGTTTCACGAGCGTTGCCATTGCCAATCCGAGCGTGACGGCGAAGGCGGTGGTTACCAGGTAGAGGATGATTGTGCGCGATCCGAGCGATCCGAGCCGCTTGGGATCTCCCATGGCGACGACACCGGCCACCAATGTCGAGAAGATCAGCGGAATGATCAGCATCTTGATCATGCGTACGAACGCGTCGCCCGCCGGTTTGAGAGCTACACCGAACTCCGGCGCGAGATAGCCCAGGACTCCGCCGACCACGAGCCCACCGATGACGCGTCGCCACAAAGGGATGTCGAACCAGCGTGCCATCTACCGAACTCTCGTCGTTGCTGTCGTCATGAGAAGGATTGTAGACGGATCAGGGTCGGGGTACGACGGGAGCCGTGAAACGCTTGTGTTCAACCGTCGCGGTGCTGGGTTTGACGCTCTGCGCGCTGACTGCCTGCAGTGCGAGGCCGACGGCGGCGGCTGGTCCGATTGCCGACGCGACGCCGGCCGGATCGCTCTCGGCCATTGCGATCAACGATGCGCTGGACGCGCTGCCCTCGGGCGAGCTTGCCGGTGCGCTGGCCACCGCAGCCGATCAATTCGGCGGTTGGAAAATTGAACTGGCGGGCGTTGCGATCACTGCCGACCTGTTGCGCAATTTGTCGAGACCGCCGGGCGATGAACCGCTGCTGCGTCACGTTCGTGAGACGCTCGGCCGGCCGATTGATCTCGGCGACTTCGTGCTCTGGCTCGACGATGTCCTCGTCGCGGGGCGCGCGGGGCGCCGCGGCGAGCCGTTCGTCGTGACGTCGGGCCGTGCGCGATCGGCGGGAATTCTCGTGCACCCCGACGATGTCTTCAAGGCGCAGCCGCGTCGCTACGGCGTGCGCACGAAGACGTTGGACGTCGATGCGCCCAAGGAACCGCAGCAGTATCCGCCCGCATCCGACGGTGAACCGCTCGGGCCGCGGTGGAGTGCGCGGTACCCCAACCCTACGAGTCATGAAGCACTATTGGACGCCGTCGAACGTGCGAGACCCGAGACCGCACTCGCCGCCCGCATTCGATCCTTGCTCGCCCAACTCGAAGGGCAGGGGGCGCAGGTGTGGCTCACGTCTACGGTGCGCCGTCGCGAACGCGGCTATTTGATGTGGGGAGCCTACCTATTATCAACGACCGAGCCGGCGGGGCAGGCGGATGCCGTTGCGCGTCTAGACAGACTCAACGTCGAATGGGGATTACGGATTCCGATCGTGTGGCGGCATCCGGATGGCCCGGCGTTCACGCGCGAGGCCGCCCGCCGCATGGCCGATGCCTATAGCGTTGCGTACGCGAGCGAACGTGGTGCGAAGAATTCGCTGCACTATACCGGCGTAGCCGTCGATTTCGTGGCCATCGATCTGCCGCGAAAGCTCACCTTGAAAGCGCCCGACGCGAGCGTGCGAACATTCGATCTGTCGGATCCGAACAATACGCGAGATCTATCGCTGGAACCCGAGCTGATCGGCTGGATCGAGAAGCATTGGTCGCTTCGCAAACTAGCGAGCGACTACCCGCACTGGACCGATTCCAGATAGACGCGCAGACGGCTGAACGCGTGGACTACGCGAATACGCGATCGGAGTTCGCGACGGCGACGACGTTCTCTTTCAGATGCGCCATCGATTGCATGTCGGCGTTGACGATGTCCATGCCGTGCGCGAGTACGTACGCGTAGCTACGTTGCCAGGCGGAAAGCTGTTCGGCTTTGGCCTTGTCGCTGTAGTACTCGTCGAACGCATCCGGATTGCTCCAGCCGAAGTACTTGCGGCCCGCTAGATAGCGACCCGCTTTCATGCCGACCAAGCCGATTCCCGAAGCGCGTACCCGCGCCAAGAATGGTTCGAGATCGGTCATCGCTTTGCCGTCGTCGAGAATCCCTTTGTCGGCCCAACTGTACCAGCCGGCCGGAGTGACTGCCGTCATTGCCAGGCTGAACGAGCCGCGCTTCATCGCGGCCTCGAGAACCTTCTCGGCGTTCTGGTGCGTGCTCAGGCCGAGATGCGAGACCTTGCCGGCCTGCTTGGCCTTCTCGAACGCGGTGTGGATCTCGTCGCTGCCTACGATGGTCGGATGGTTCGATGCCATCAAGTAGTACGCATCGACCCGGTCGACCTGCAGCTCGCGCAGACTCTGATCGAGTCGCTCGCTCCAGGTGGCCGCGGCTCGCTGCGTCTGCGCGACGGCGACTTCGTCGTCCGGCTGCACGTCGACGCCGACCATGGCTTTCGAGATCAGGAAGATGTCGTCGCGATGTTTCTTGATAAACGGCGCGAGATTGCGTTCGGCGTCGCCGTAGAACGTACTGCTGCCGACGTCGAATACGTTGATGCCGGCTTCGAACGCGGCGTCCAGAAGTGCATCGTTCGGGCTCCGCGACAGAGCGGCTCCGCAGCCGAACACGAGGCGGCTCGCGTCGAAGCCGGTACGCCCGAGTTTCCGGCGAGGTATTTCGGGCCATCTGCTTGGAGGATCGACGGCGACGACCGCCGCATCTGCGGCCGCGCGTGCGCTGCCGGCTGAGACAAGCGTCTTGCCGCCCACCGCGAGCATTGCCAGGTACTGGAGAAAGCTGCGCCGAGTCGTCAGGCCGGTGGGGTTGTTCTCGTTCACTCGGGCTCCAGGGTTGTCCCGCTATCGAAGCGGGTCGCAGCGAAGCGCGGCCGGAAGCTCCGGCCGCGCTTCACTGTGCTTACTTCTGTGCGAACGTTACGACTTCGTACGGTGTGCCGGCAAATGCGCCTTGGCACTGTTCCTTAGTCAGTGTCGTACCGTCGGTCATGACGACGTCGACGAGTTTGTTCTTGAAGTCGACTTCGACTTCTTCGACACCATCTATACCCGTCAGTTTGCCGCGAACACGCGCGGCACAACCGGAGGGTCAAGTCATTCCCGAGACTTTGAGTTGGTAGGTGTCCTTTGTTGAGGCTGGAGCCTCCGTTGCGGCCGCAGCCTCGCTGCCTGCCGATCCAGTTCCCGTTCCTTCAGCGAAAGCCGCCACCGGCACTACCAGCGCAGCGGTCAATGCGACCAGCGCCGCCGACGCGACCATAAAAGTTAGGCGTTTCATCATAGTCCTTTCATTGTACACAGCCGGGCTGCAGTAGCACCTGTTGCGCACGTCTTACCGGTTACCCCGGCAACCGATCGAACGAAGCCACCCCATCGGGGACGTGGTGGAACTCCTGCTTGTCGACCAGATAGATCGCCATTTCGGGAGCTTTGAAGATGCTCGGGTCGTCGAGCGCGCCTACCTTTAATAATACGACTCCGGGCATGCCCGGTGCGCGGCTCAACAGTGGGGTCCCGCAGGCCCCGCAGAATTCACGGGTTACCGGGTTCTCCAGATCGGTGCGCTGGAACTTCGCAGGCTCACCCGAAGTGTAGGCGAAGCCGGCCTCGGGCATGCCCATCACCACGTTGACCTGGCCGCCCGAGGTGTACTGACATTCACGGCAGTGACACTGCGCGCGAAATATGACGTCGCCGTCGATCTTGAACCGCACGGCTCTGCAATAACATCCGCCTTCGATCATCGGATACCTCCTTGGTATTGGCGGGAAAATACCGACCGGGCCGACGTGAGGGAAGCCGGCCTTCGCGACCGCGACCGCGTCCGTGGCCGTGTCCGCGGACACGCCGCACGCGTCGCAGTTTCAACTCGAGGAGCCGTGGCGCCGGGCTCGACGCCGCTCGGCGTCAGGAGTTGGCGGTGAAGTGTTCGAGCAATGCCCGGTTGGTGACCGCGCTTTGCTCGAGCCAAAAGATGTGGCCGGCATTGGGAATGATCGTCAGGCGCGCGCCGGGGATGCGTTCGGCCAAGCGCCGCGAGTTGTCGGGCGGAATCAGCCTGTCGTCGTCGCCGGTGATCACCAGTGTGGGAACGTTGAGCGTGGGCAAGCGCTCCCAGGCATCGAACGCCATGATCGCGTGCATGCGTCGCTCGAGCTCGTCGCTCGAATGCGGCCTCAAGGCTTTGGTCGCCACGTAGTATTCGAAACTGGCGCGATCGTCGCCGAGCGAACTCGGGTGAAACATCATTTCGTTGTTGGCGCGAATATCGTCTTCCGACGCCTGCGCGCCGCTACCGGTCACGATGATTCCGATCGTTTCGTCGGAAGGTGGAATCGCTCCGGGGCTACCGCCGTGCGAGCATCCGATGGTCAACGTCGCTAGGCGCTCGGGATGGGCGAGCGCGAACTCCTGCACGATCATTCCTCCCATCGAGGTTCCGACCAGATGTACACGGTCGAGTGCGAGCGCGTCGAGGACGGCGAAAACGTCGCGCGCCATGCGATCGATAGCCCGGTCGCCGTCGTCGTCGTGAACGAGCGTGCGCCCGCTGCCGCGGTTGTCGGGCGCGATCACACGGAACTGCTCGCTGAGCCCCGATATTTGCGGTGCATAGACCTCGTTCGTGCTCGACAGGCCGCCGATCAAGACTACGGGCCGCCCGCTTCCTTCATCGGCGTAGAAAACATCCAGCGCGGGAGCATCGGGCGGTTCAATGGAGACGATCGGCATCGGTTACTTCGTACCTCGCAGCGGCAGTTCCAGTTCTTTCTCGCGTTCGGACCGAGCCAGCGCAATCTCTCGGTGCGAGATGGCGCGAGAGAGTGGCTTGCGTACCCGTTGCGTACTAAGAATGGCATTGTGGAGAGAATCGGTATGAGGCGTTTGCAGAATTTCCAAAAATTACAGGGTTTGCGAGATTTTCTAGTCGGCTGGATTGCTGCGGGTTTGGTCTTCGCTGGTGTGGTCGGCTGCAGCAAGTCGCCGCCGCCGGCACCGATCGATGCACTCACGATCCAGTTCGAAGCGCGCGTCGGCAACGAGCCGTATGGCTGCGCCGACAACGCCCCGAGCCCTGCCTTTGGAGACACGACGCTCAATCCGGGCGCGCTACGCGCTTTCGTTCACGATATCGAACTGACGTTGGCCGACGGTAGCGTCGAGTCGGGTCAGCTCGTCAACGATTCGTTCTGGCAAACCGACACGGTGGCTCTGCTCGATTTCGAGGACGGAACCGGGCGCTGTCGCGGAGGGTCGGGAGAGACGAACACGAAGGTCGTCGTCGCGAAGCCGTCCGCTGCGGTGACGGCCGTTGCCTTCCGCGTCGGTGTACCGATGGCCCAAAATCACGCAGACCCTGCGAAAGCGGTCGGGCCGTTGAGCTATACGTCGATGCATTGGAGTTGGAAGGCCGGCTACAAGTTCTTGCGCCTCGATGGCAAGACGGCCGACGGTGACGCCTACGGCCTGCACCTGGGGAGCACTGGCTGCGAGGGTAGTATCGGGAACATCACGTCCTGCGCGCGACCGAACGTGCCGCGGATCGTGCTCGACGCCTTCGACCCCGCATCGCAAAAAATCATTCTGGATGTTGCCGCGCTGGTGGCCGCGGGCGCCGACGAGATTGGCGATGGCAACTATGGGTGTCTCGGCGAGAAGACGCAGGCGGGCTGCGTTCCCGTGTTTCGTCAACTCGGTCTGAACTTCGAAAGCGGTGCGCCCGCGACGAACCAGTTCGCGTTCTCCGTTCGCTGATCATGATGGGTCGCAGCGACATGCAGGCCGCGAAGCCATTGGTGAGAGCGCTCACTGCGGCGTTGATGTTCGTGGCCGTAGGCGGCTGTAGTGAGCCCGCCGCCGAGCCTTACGTTTGGGCGTTGCCGAATCATTTCGCCCGACCGTCGGTACCGGCGGACAATCCGATGAACGCACAGAAGGTGGAGCTCGGTAGACGTCTCTTCTACGACCCTGCACTTTCCGCGGACGCAACGATGTCGTGCGCGAGTTGTCATCAGCAGGCGCTGGCGTTCACCGATGGGCAAGCGGTGTCTACCGGGGTGACGGGGCAATCCACACCGCGCAACTCGATGTCGCTTGCGAACATCGCGTACGCATCGAAACTGACGTGGGCCAATCCGCTCGTCGAGCGCTTGGAGCATCAGGCGATGATCCCGATGTTCGGTGAGGAGCCGGTCGAGATGGGACTGGCGGGAAAAGAACGCGAATTGCTCGATGCGTTGCGCGCGGACTCCGAGTACCGGCGTCTGTTCAAGCGGGCGTTCACGGACGAAGGCGATCGGGTAACCGTCGAGAATATTACGAAAGCGATCGCGGCGTTCGAGCGCACCTTGATCTCGAGCAGCTCCAGGTTCGATCGCTATATCGCCGGAGAGGAAGATGCACTCACGATGGCCGAGAAGCGTGGCATGGAACTCTTTCTATCGGAGCGCCTCGAGTGTTTTCACTGCCATGGCGGCTTCACGTTCACGGATTCGGTCGATCACGTCGGCATGCCCGTGCCCGAGTCTCGGTACCACAATACCGGCTTGTATAACGTTGACGGGGAGGGCGGTTATCCGGCCGACAATCCCGGTAGCTTCGAGATCACCGGCGACCCGGCCGATATGGGATCGTTCAAGGCCCCAACGTTGCGAAACATCGTGATCACGGCGCCGTACATGCATGACGGCAGCATCGAAACACTAGAAGGCGTACTCGATCACTACGCCGCCGGCGGCCGCACGATCGAGACGGGCCCGCAGGCGGGCGACGGTTCGGCCAACCCACTGAAAAGTCAGTTCGTCGTTGGCTTCGAACTCAATCGAGAAGAGAAGTCTGCGGTACTGGCGTTCCTCAAGGCACTTACCGACGATAGCTTTCTGACCGACCCGCGATTCTCGGATCCGTTTCAGCAGTAACGCGTCAGGTTTTGCTCTTCAATCTCGCGATGACGTTGGCGGCTGCTTGGTCGTGAGACGGATCGTCGGGCATCGGGAAGGTCAGCCAGTCGCACACGTCGCCGTACCATGACGCGAGTACGTCAGCGATCTCATCGTAGGTTGCCATCGGGGCGAGCGCCTCGAGCATGGTGTCATCGACGATGCCCGCCATTTCGTCCCACTTGCCTTCGCGGGTCAGCGCGTGAAGAGCCTCACCGCGGTCCTTCCAGCCGAACAGTTCGAGACTCGGCCAGTATGCAGGCGTCGAGTATAGGAATGTGAGGAGTTGCCGTGTGCGTTCCCGCTCGGCCTGCACGACCTCGGCATTCGGCCCCGTGATCGTCAGTGGGCACACCATCAGTCCGAGCGAACTTTCTTCACGCCCCGAGCGTGCCGCTCCCACCGCGATACGTGGTCGTATCGTCTCGCGCAGATATCGCGGCGCTGAGTTCGTGGGGTGCGTCATGAGGCCGTCGCTCGCTTCGCCGGCGAGCGCGACCATATTCGGTTTCATGCCGCCGAGGTAGATGGGAATCTGCGGATGCGCGATCGGGTCGGGCTTGAAGAATGGCTGCATGCGCGTGAGTTGGTAGTGCTCGCCTTCGAATGCGAGCGGCACGTCGTCTTGCCAGCATGCGAAAATTGCGCGCAGAGCGCCGACGTATTCGCGCATGCGCGGAACCGGCGGAGCCCATGGCGTCGAGTAGCGACCGACGATGTTGCCGCGGACTTGCGATCCAAGCCCCAGTTCGAAGCGACCGTCCGACATCTCTTGCAAATCCCAAGCAGCGACCGCCACGGTCATGGGGCTGCGAGGGAACGCGACCAGTACGCTCGTCGCGACATGTAGACGTGTGGTTGCTCCGAGCGCTACGGTGGCGGCGGTCAAGGCGTCGTGTACCGAGTCGGGCACGGCGAGCCCATCGTAGCCGAGACTCTCGGCGCGCGCGGCGTGTGCGGCGACTTCAGACAACGCCATGCGTTGGTCCATGGTTGCGTAGACACGAAACGCCGACATGAGAGCGGGTCTATCAACCTGTTTGCGTGAGTCAACCGAGGCCTATACGCGTGCCGCTTCGCAAGGGCGTTTTTGTAGGCACGTGCTATGGCACGATGGCACGATGAGACGATGAGACGATGACACCATGAAACGATGACAGATGGATTGATCAAAGGAAGAACGGCGTTGATCACCGGCGCCAGTCGCGGAATCGGGCGTGCGATCGCGGGCCGGCTCGCTGCTGAGGGCACGCGTGTTGTGCTCAGTGCGTCGCGTATGGGCTCGCATGGTGAACTCAACGGGACGCTCGAAGAGGCCGTAGCCGAGATCGAGGCGACCGGCGCGCAAGCGGCTGCGGTCGCCGCGAACCTCGCGTCCGACGAAGAGCGTGGCGATCTCGTCGCGCGCGCCGAGAAATGCTTCGGTCCGATCGACATTCTCATCAACAATGCCGCGATGGGGCGGTGGGGGCTGCCGAGTGCGTTGTCGCTCAAGGACCGGCGCAAGATGATGGAAGTCAACCTGCACGCGCCGGTGGATCTCGCGCAGCAAGTTGCTCCGGGTATGCGCGATCGCGGCGAAGGCTGGATCCTCAGTATCAGCAGCGACACCGCGCGGCAGTTCGACGTGCCGTATCGTGATTCTCCGGAGGCGGCGCACGTCGTTGCTCCGTACGGTGCGACCAAGGCCGCGCTCAATCGTTACATGGAGGGATTGGCGCACGAACTCGCGCCGCAGGGGATCTTCGTCAACACGTTGGCGCCGGTCGCCATCGTTCTCACGCAAGAGGCCGCTCGTTTCGTCGGTCACATCGCGAAGGCGAATCCCGATATGGTCGAGCCGATGGAAACGATGGTCGAAGCCGCGCTCGAGTTGGTGTCGGAGCGACACGTGGGTCGGGTCGCGTACAGCCGACGCCTGCTGCATTCGGTGGGGCGGGCGGTTCGATCGCTCGACGGCCGTCGGGAACTCGGCGACGCGTTTCTCGCAGCCGACCTCGATGGCGTAGTCGGCTGACCGCGCGCGAGTATTTCACATGTTTTTCCACTTCGATTTTGCCAACTACGCCCGAATGATTCGTTTGGCGTGGAACGAGAAAAACCCGATGGCGCGTCGCTACTATTTGGCGGTGCTGTTCCTGGTCGTCCCGTTCGTATCCACATTTCACGCGATCTGCTTCTTTCTCGATGCGCTGCTGTTCCCCGGGCTTCGCAAGATAGAGATCACGACACCGGTCTTCGTCGTCGGTCACGCGCGCAGCGGTACGACGCTCGTGCACCGATTGATGAGCGAAGATGAAGGGCGCTTCAGCTCGTTCCTGATGTACGAGCTTTACTTCCCGTCGCTGCTGCAAAAGAAGATCATCCGCGGCGTTGCCAAGCTTGACCGATTTGCATTCGGCGGGGCTCTCGCTCGTCGCGTTGCCGCTTGGGAAACGAAACGCTACGCGCGCATGAAGGGGATCCACGAGATGGGATTGACGATCCCTGAGGAAGACGACCTCGTTTTTTACTACTCGTGTGCGTCGGGGTTTTGGATCACGAAGATGCCCTACATGGGCGATCTCGATTTTTACTATGTCGACGAATGGCCCGAGCGTCGTCGTCGTCGATTGATGCGCTTTTATCGCGATTGCATCAAGCGGCAGCTCTATCTCAACGGCGGCGACAAGATCCATCTCAGCAAGAACCCGATCTTCGCCGGTCGCGTGCAGGCGCTGATCGATGAATTCCCCGACGCACGCATCGTCGTACCGGTTCGCAATCCGTACGAGACGATCCCCAGTTTGCTCAAACTCGTGAGCAGCGGCTGGCGGCGACTGCGCTGGGATCCTGAGCGCGTGAACAAGTGTCTCAATTTTCTCGCGGACCAATCGTTTCACACATACACGTATCCGTTAGAGGTTCTTGCCCGTCACCCGGAAACGCCTAGTGCGATCGTAGACTACCGTGATCTCACGTCGGACCCCGCCGCGACGATCGAGAACATTTACGATCAGCTCGGGTTCTCGCTAGGCGACGCGTATCGAGAAACGTTGGCCGAGAAAGAGAAGCGCGCCCGCAAACACACATCGACCCATTCGTACAGCCTGGAGGAATTCGGGCTCGAGGAAGACGCGATCCGCACCGAGCTGCCCGCATTGTTCGAGCGCTTCGGCTGGGACGAACCGCGGGCCGATGACTCCGGCGCGCCGCAAGCGCCGGAGCCGGGAGAGATCTGATGGGCAACGACGCCGCCGATACCGCCAAGACCAACGACACCAACGATACAAAAACACGAGATGAACTGCGCGCCGCGTGGGATGCGATGATCGCTCAACTCGAGATAGCACGTGATGCAATCGATGACCCTGCGCTCATGCCGGCGCCGCCCAACGCGCGCAATTTGGCCGAAGGCTATCGATACTTGATGGGCTTTCTACATAGTTCGATCGAGCGAGGGTTCTTCGAAGATCCAGACTTCCCAGTGTTCCGCAACGCCCTCCAGCTGATCAACAAGGGCACGATCGAGAACGCGGACGCCGTCTACTTCATGGCGCCGCTCGATGGAAGAGAGCATTACGTACTACGTGGCACGGCACATGCTCACGCGCACTGGCGGGGCGGGGCCCGACCGACCACGGGGCTGCTAGCACCGCAGTATCTCATCTTCGAGGTAACCGACGGCTGCGTCGCCGGCGATACCGGTAGCCTCGCAGAGCTGCGTCCAGGAGTGAAAGCCGCGACGGGTCGCCTCGATACCGCGGAGCTCGAAGTAGCCGACGACGGCTCGTTCGAGATCCTGCTGGCGCCCGAACGCCCCGCGGGGCACGCAGGCAACTTCATCGCAACGCTGCGCCGCAACGCACGGGCGCACCCGGACTCAGGCGACGACCGCATCGACCGCTACGCCTGCTACGTGAGCGGGCGACAATTGTTCTACGATTGGGAGCGCGAGCGGCCTGTCCATCTCACGCTCACGCAGTTGGGTAAGGAAGGAGAGCAGCCCGTGCCGTACGACGCGTCGTCGGCGGCTGCGCAGTTGCAACGCACCGGCGAGATCGTGCGCGGGCAAATGCACTTCTGGAATGAGTTCTACACGGTGTTGCTTGAAACCTACGGCAAGCTCGATGGAAGCGACGGCGAACGCTTCATGCCACGCAATAAGTTCAACAAACCGAACGCTGCGTCGGCGGCGACCGGCGGCGGTCAGAGCAGTAATATTTACGCAGGCGGCGTGTTTGAACTCGAACCCGATGAGGCGCTGGTCGTCGTGTCGCGGTTCGACATCGAGCCGGATTACATCGGCTTCTCCATGTCGAACCTCTGGGGGGAGTCGCTCGACTACGCGAATCATCAGTCGAGTCTCAACGGGTTTCAGGCTGCGCGCGATGACGACGGTGCCATACGTTGGGTGATTGCGCATCGTGATCCCGGTGTTGCGAATTGGCTCGATACCACGGGTCATCGCGAGGGTTTCATGTCGCCGCGCTGGGCGTACTCGACGACCCCGCCCACCGAGCGATGGCCTACCATCGAAGCGGTCAAGGTCGCGTTCGAAGACATCGATCGGCATCTGCCCGCGGACACGAAACGCACGACCCCGAGCGAGCGTGCGGCCGTGGTTGCGGCACGCCAAGAGCACGTCAAGCGGCGCTATCGTGCGTTCTGACGCGAGGGGGGACGAAGCATTGTCGCACAAGGCGCTGGTACATATCGTTGGACGCCACAAGGCGCAGGCCGAGCTCGCGGGGGTACTGCGCGACGAAGTCGCGCGACTACGTGCCGACAAGCGTGACGGTGTCACGCAAGTGAATCTCCTGACGGCCTTCGACGACGATCCGTTGGGCAAACGCAGCAACATTTCGGCGACGATCGAAGTGCGCGGTAGCGAGTCGGCCCGCGTGAGCGCTCCGCTCGAAGGTTTCGGCGCGCGTCTTGGCCGACTCGTTCACGCCGATCTGTCGACGGCGTTGGTGGGTGAAGATCGTGCGTTCGTCGAATGTGCGCGTGCGCCGGTCCGCTACCAGTATCTGATGCGGCGCAACGCGGAGTACGATCACGCGGCTTACACAACGCGCTATCGAGACGTGCACTCGCAGTTCGGCGTGAGGACGCCGGGCATTCTCGGCTACGTGCAGTTCTATGTAGATCCGTCGGCATCGCGGCAATTGAGCGTCGCCAGTGGATTCGGTGTTTGCGGTGTCGACAGCGTGTCCGAGCTGCATCTGCCTTCGATAGAAGAGTTCATCGCGGCCGTCGTGCAAGACGATGCCGGCGCGGCGGCGCAGGCCGACGAACGTCATTTCGTGGACCGCAGCCTGTCCGTCTATTTCACTTCGAGTGTCGATTGGGACCCCGACGCGCCGTAGTTCCCACAGAGAGATTCCAGGAAGAAGCCGAATGAGCGAAACCACGCACTATCGAACCTGCCCGCTCTGCGAAGCCATGTGCGGCCTGGAAGTGACCGTCGAGAACGATCGCGTCACGCGCATTCGTCCCGACGACGACGACGTCTGGAGCAAGGGCTACATCTGTCCGAAAGGCACGACGCTCGGTTACATGCACGAAGACCCTGACCGACTGCGCGCACCCGTGGTCAAGCGCGACGGCGAGTTCGTCGAGGTGAGTTGGGACGAAGCGCTGCGGGTCGCGCACGATAAGATCCGCGGCGTGATCGATACCCACGGCATGGATGCGTTGGCGATCTACTACGGAAACCCGATCGCACACAATATCTCGCTGGCGAAATACGTCGCGCCGCTCACGGCGATGTCGGGGATTACCGTCGGTTATTCGGCCGGGACCGTCGATCAATGGCCGAAGAACGTATCGGCAGCACTCATGTTCGGTGGCATGTGGACGATTCCCACCGTCGATCTCGATCGTGCCGACTTCGTCATGATGATCGGCGCCAATCCGCACGCGTCGCAGGGCAGTCTGCTCGCGGCACCGGACGTGTGCGGCCGCCTGCGCGAGATCGGTAGGCGAGGCGGGAAGGTCGTTGTGGTGGACCCGCGTCGTACCGGCACCGTGAAGTACGCCGACGAGTGGTTGCCCATTCGACCGGGGACCGATGCCGCGCTGTTGATGGCGATGGTGAACGTGTTGTTCGAAGAGAACCTGGTGTCGCTCGCGCATCTCGAAGCGAAGGTCAACGGTCTCGATGACGTCGAGAAACTGTGCAAGCCGTTTACGCCTGAGTTCGTCGCCGCTACCTGCGCGGTGCCGGCCGATCGTATTCGGCTGCTGGCTCGCGAGCTGGCTGCCGCCGAGCGCGGCGCAGTCTACGGACGCATCGGCACCTGCAATCAGGAGTTCGGTACGTTGGCCTCGTGGCTCGTAGACGTATTGAACGTGCTGACGGGGAATCTCGACCGCGAAGGCGGTTCGATGTTTGCCAACCCGATTGCCTGGTCGATCACGATGTTGCCTAATCCGGAGTATACGGATGGCTTCGAATTCGGGCGCTGGAAGAGTCGCGTGCGCGGTGCCCCCGAGGTCTTCGGTCAGTTTCCGGTCTCGTGCATGGCCGAAGAGATCGCCACGCCGGGCAAAGGCCAACTGAAGGGACTGCTTACGATCGCCGGCAATCCGGCGATCAGCGCACCGGATGCCGGCAAACTTCACGATGCGTTGCCGATGCTCGACTGTCTCATCTCGGTCGACAATTGGATCAACGAAACCAGTACGCATGCCGACGTGATCTTGCCGGGGATGTCGGCGCTCGAGATCCCGCACTATGACGACATCATCTGGAGCTGGGCGGTTGGAAGCGCCGGCAACTACTCGCCGCCGGTGTTCCCCGATACCGATCGGCCACAGGAATGGCAGATCTTGCTGATGTTGGCCGGATTCTGCATGGGGCAGAGCCCCGACGAGATCGACGTCGACGGGCTCGATGACTTGTTCTTTCACGGCCTGGTGGACGCGCTCACACAGATGCCGGGCTTCGCGCTAGAAGGGCGCGATGCGCGCGAGATCATTCCCGAGTGCCGCGAAGAAGGCGGGCCGCTGCGTATTCTGGATTTCCAAATTCGCACCGGTCCGTTCGGCGATCATTTCGGCGCGAAGCCCGATGGGCTCACGCTGGCCGACTTCGAGGCGGCACCGCACGGTATACACATGGGGCCGATGATCCCGCGCCTCGCTGAAGTGTTGAAGACGCCGTCGGGCAAGGTCGAGCTTGCGCCGCCCTACATCACTGCCGATCTCGGGCGACTACAAAAACGCGTCGGGCGCAAGGAGTCGGATCTTCTGTTGGTGAGCCGTAGACACGTGCGGTCGAACAACTCGTGGATGCATAACGTGCCGTCGCTCGTCAGCGGGCGCGACCGCTGCACGCTGTTGGTACATCCCGACGATGCTTCTCGTTGCGGCGTGCGAGACGGGGCGAAGGCCGAGGTTCGCTCGGAGGCCGGCGTCATCGTCGTGCCGGTAGAAGTCAGTGATGAGATGACGCCGGGAGTGGTGAGTCTGCCGCACGGCTGGGGCCACGATAGGCCGGGAATTCGCGTCGCGGTCGCGCGCGAACATCCGGGCGTGAACAACAATCTGCTCGCGCCCGGAACGTTCGTCGACGAGATCTCGGGGAATCAGGCGGTCAACGGTATCCCCGTCGTGATTCGCGCGGCCTAGGCCGCGGATAGGCTATTCCGTGGAACGGCCTAGCCTGCGGCTCGGCCATTGTACCGGAATAGCCGAAGGCTATTCCTCGGGGGCCGTTTCTTCGGCTGCGGGTGCTTCGGCCGCGGGCTCTTCGGGCGGTGGGGCCTTCTTTGTGGGCTTTGTGACGAGGCCGGCTTCCGAGAGAACGGAGAGCTTGTCGTCGCCGTTGATCCACGCGCCCTTCGCGGTGCGCACGCCGTACCGGCCGGAGCGCTTCTTCACGATGGTGTGCTCTGAGGTCTTCTTGACGATTTCCATGGCGAACTGAATTAGCCTACTCGGCTTGCGGCGGCAACGGCTCGACGAGCGGCCGGCATGTGGCTATTTGGCCAGTGCGGAAAGGGCCTGTTCGATCTCGCCGTCGTCGGGGAAGCGATCTACGTCGAACTTCGAGAAGATCATCGAGCCGTCCACGACGACGTCGAAGATCCCTTTATCCCCTTCGATGAGGGTGCAATCGATCGCGAATTTCTCCGAGATTTCGGCCGCCAAACTGGTGGCCTTAGGCAAGTAGTTTCAACGACCGCAGTAGGTGATCGAAATGTCCATGGCCGCTTTCTAGCAGGATCCGGATCGTGATCCCACCGTGCGCCCGCTCGTATCAGCGCGCGTGGGGAGACGCCGTGACGGCCCGCAGTCGCTCGATGTAGCGGCGGGCATCGTCGCCGCGGCCGGCTTTCACGCTCAGAGAAATCAGCGTTTGTAGCAGCGTGGGGTCTTCCGGTGCGTGGTTCAGGCCGTTTCGCAATTCGCGAAGCGCTTCGTCGATGCGGCCAACCGAGTCCAACGCGACGGCGTAAACGTAGACGTAGCGCACGTTCTCGGGCGCGAGACGGGCGGCATGCTCGAGAGAAGCGAGAGCTTCTTCGGTGCGTTGGGCGCGAACCCGATGCAGACCGAGCGCATGGTGTACGTCGGCGCTGTCGGGAGCCCGCTCGAGCGCATCGAGCAGTAGCGATTCGCCGTCGCGATCGCGGCCGGCTTGTCGATACAAGTCGGCGAGGTTGATGTAGGCCGGTAGGAAGTAGGCGCCGGTCTCGATTGCGTTGCGGTATGCCTTCTCGGCTGCGTCGGTCTCGCCGAGTGCTTGCCGGAGCAATCCGATGTTGACGTTGGCGTCGGGTTCGTCGATGCGGCTGGTTTGCGACGCCTCGTAGGTCGCGATCGCACGTGCGATATCGGCGCGTTGGCTCTCGGTGATCGACGTCGAATTGATGCCCGCCAGCGCGCGACCGGCCTCACCGCGCACGAGCGCGCTCGCGTCGGTGACGAGCGGCATGAGTTCGGCGAGCCTTACGTTCGGGGGCAGTGCGTCGCCGGCCTGCGCGGCGGCGAATCGCACCAGCGGGTCGTCGTCGTCACGGTGTTTGACGATCGCTGCGCGCGTGCGCTGCGCATCGAGTCGCGACAATTCTATCAGTGCGGTGGCACGCACGATGGCTGGAAAGGCAACGTTGCCGACGACGTCGGCCAGATCGCGTGCGGCTCCCGGCACCCGGTTGCGCGCCTTTGCCAGCGGCTCACCGAAGTGCGGCATGCCGACGCGGCGAGCGTTCGGCCATCCAGTGACCTGCTCGGCCGCCCAATCGGCCGAGCGATCCGTGTGACAGTCCGTGCATGCGTTCGGTACGCCGATCTTGACCGACAGATCCGGGCGCGGAACGCGAAAGCTATGGTCGCGGCGAGCATCGATCACCATGTACGTACGCGCGGGCATGTGGCAGCTCACGCAGCGTGCGCCGTCGCCGTCCGTTTGGTGATGATGGTGGTTGGTCGAGGCGTAACGCGCGTCCGAATGACATTGCAGACACAGGCCGTCTCCCGATGCGCGCAGTTCGAGCGAGTGTGGGTCATGGCAATCGCTGCAGGTTACCCCGGCCGCGTGCATTCGGCTCTGGATGAACGATCCCCACACATAGACCTCGTCGAGGATCTGCCCGTCTGCGTAGTAACGTCCCGCCTCGAGCAAAGTGGGGCGGTAACGATCGAGGAACGTGTCGCCGTGGGTGGGGTCTGCGCCGGACGATCGGAGCGAGTGACACGGAGCGCAGGTTGAGAGCTCGGCGGCCGGGGAAGCCGAGCCCTCGGCAACGGCGACGATGCGATCGTCGGGTCGCTTCCAGTCGTGGCGCACCGATGACAGATCGTTCGTCAAACCTTTCGTCGGGTCGGTACGTGCAGTCGCTTCCTTTCGTGCCCAGCGCTCGGCCCAAGCCACGTGGCGTTCGCCGGCGCCGTGACAGGCCTCGCAGCCGACGTTGATATCGGACCAACTGCTGTCGTAGCGTCGCGTCTCGGCATCGTATTTCTTTGAGTAGCCTGTGCTGTGGCAGTCGGCGCACATCGTATTCCACTTCTGCGACGGGCCCGTCCAGTGCATGACATCGTCCGGGGGGACGGCTTTGTCGGCGTGCAGAGAAAACCACCGTCCGCCGCCGTCCGCTGCCGAACGTGAATCCCAGGCTGCCGATAACGCATGCAGCGCACCGTTGTCGCGTGCAACGAGATACTGTTGCAGCGGCTCGACGCCGAATGTGTAGAGAACCTCGAACTCGCGCACCTCACCATCGCTGTCTTGTGTTTCGACGAAATAGCCGCTCTCGCGACGGCTAAAGCGCCACGCCACTCCCTTGTGCATGAACTCTGCGTCATCGAAGTTGCCGCGCACCGACTGCGCATCGGCGTGGCGCATGGCCATGTCGTGATGGGACCCACGCCACGCCGCTGCCTCGCCGGGGTGGCAATCGGCGCAAACGCGAGACGTCACGAAGCCGGCCGCCGGCTTTGTCTGTGCTGGCTCGGCGTGCGAATCAAGACCGGCTGTCGGCGGCGCCGTCGCCGCCGGTGTCGTCACGACCTTCGCTTGGCTCGCGACCGGAACATGCGTCGGCGGATCGGGTTGGCCGCAGGCGCCGATACCGACGCACAGCGCGGCGGCAACGAGGAAGAGCGAGCTTGGGCCTGCGGCGGTGTGACTCATGGACTCGCACCAATATATCACGGCGGCGGCGGGATGCCGACGCGTGGTCGACTAAGATTCGATCACGTGCTTTTCTGGGTGTTGGTTGCTTCGGGTCATCTACGTCATGGCAATACACAACTCATCGCACCATCCTCCACAGGCCGCGTCACAGGATCCGTCAACGACGGACGCCGGCAACGAGTTTCCGATCGCGATTATCGGGAGCGGCTTTTCCGGTATCGGTGCTGCCGTCCAACTGAAGAAGGCCGGGATCGAATCGTTCACGATATTCGAGCGTGCGGGCGAGATCGGCGGTACCTGGCGCGACAACACGTACCCGGGCGCGGCCTGCGATGTTCCGTCCCACGTGTATTCGTATTCGTCCGAACCGAATCCCGACTGGTCGAGCAAGTTTGCATGCGCGTCGGAGATTCAAGCTTACCTGCTTCGGATCGTCGAGAAGTACGATCTTCGCCCGCATCTTCGGCTCAACGCGCCGATCACCTCGGCGGCCTTCAACGAGCTTGAGGGTGCATGGACCCTCGAGGTCGCCGACGGTCGGCGGTTTCGCGCGCGCGCAGTCGTTGCTGCGATGGGCGGGCTGATCGATCCGTCCTACCCGGACATCGACGGCGTCGAGTCGTTCGCTGGGCAATCCATTCATACGGCGCGTTGGAATCACGACTACGAGCTGGGCGGCAAGCGAGTCGCAGTCATCGGCACGGGCGCGAGCGCGATCCAGGTGATTCCCGCGATTGCGGGCAAAGTGGCGAAGCTATCGGTTTTTCAGCGCACACCGGCATGGGTATTGCCGCGCGGTGAGAAGTCGATTCGTGCGCAGACGAAGGCACGCTACCGCCGCTATCCGTTTCTGATGCGTCTCGTGCGCTGGTCGCAGTTCCTTTTCAGCGAATTGATGGGGCCCTTGATCATGCTCAATGCCCCTCGCCTGTCGCGCGTCGCCGAGAGCGCCTGCGAGAAACATCTGGAGAACAGCGTCGCTTCCCCCGAACTGCGCGCGAAGCTACACCCGGATTTCCAGTTCGGCTGCAAACGCATCCTGATCTCCGATGACTACCTCTCTACCTTCGAGCGCGACAATGTCGAGCTCGTCACCGACGGTATTCGCGAGATCAATCGATCAGGAATCGTCACGAACGACGGCGCGCTGCACGAGGTGGACGCGATCGTGTACGCGACTGGGTTCGACGTGGCGATTACCCATGCGCCCATTGCGATCAAGGGGCTCGGCGGTCTCGACATCTCCGCTGCGTGGCGCGATGGAGCCGAAGCGTACAAGGGCATCGTCGTGGCCGGGTTTCCCAACTGGTTCGTGACGATGGGGCCGAATACCGGCCCGGGGCACACGTCGGTTCTCATCTATACGGAAGCGCAGATTCGCTACATCGTGCAGGCGATCCGAAAGCTCATCGCGCAAGACATTCGGTATATGACGGTGCGCCGCGACGTACAGGATCGCTACAACGCGCGACTTCAGGGCCGTATGAAATACACTGTCTGGGAATCCGGCTGCAAGAGTTGGTATCTCAGCGAAGACGGGAAGAACCATGCGCTCTATCCTGGTTTCGCAAGCGAGTACCGCGCGCGCATTCGGCGCGTCACAATGAGTGACTTCGACATCACGCACTTCGAGCACGCGTGATCGTCCGCATCGTGGTTGGGTTTTTGCCCGGCTGAGCGCTCCGATACGATGGCCGCATGACGCAGTCGATCGCCGGCGGGTCCGCGTATCCGCATCTATTTTCACCTGGGCATATCGGCTCGCTGCAACTGCCAAACCGCATCGTCATGACGCCGATGGGGACCAATCAGGAGCGCGACGACGGTCATCTCGGCGAAGCCATCATTCGCTATTATGAAACGCGCGCACGCGGCGGCGCGGGGCTCATCATTGCGGGCGTGGCTTCGATCATGTGGCCGCAGGGTGCCAGCAATCCCAATCAGGCGGCGATCTCCGACGATGCGTTTCTGGCCGATTGGCGTGAATTGGCCGACCGTGTGCACGCGCACGATGCGCGACTGGGCGTGCAGCTTCATCACGGATCGAAAGTCGCCGTGCAGGACATAGCGGCCGGACGTCCGTTGTGGGTGCCTAGCGAGCGTCCGCTAAAGGGCGGCGATCTCTATACGCATCTGACGCCCGAAGAACTCTCCGACGCCACGTCGGCGTTAA
Source organism: Deltaproteobacteria bacterium (assembly GCA_029262375.1). Classification (GTDB taxonomy): domain Bacteria; phylum Desulfobacterota; class Binatia; order UBA1149; family SPBQ01; genus JAJCZM01. Next base: position 144,436 of record JAJCZM010000007.1, on the reverse strand, counting down.
TGCAGCCCGGAGCATCGCTGGCCTTCCACACGATGACCCACGACGATATTGCGACCGTCGTCGCGCGGTACGCCGATGCAGCCGCGCGTGCCAAGCGTGCCGGGGTTGATGGCGTCGAATTGCATGCGGGCCACGGATACATGCTGCAGGCGTTTCTCTCGCCGGCGAGCAATCTGCGCGATGACGAATACGGCGGGGCGCTCGAGAATCGAGCACGCATGTTCGTCGAGACGATTCACGCCGTACGCGAACGCGTGGGCCATGAGTATCCGCTGTGGTGTAGGCTCGATGGTGCCGAGATCGGCGTTGCCGGCGGCATCACCGAAGAGGACGCGCGTCGTACCGCCGAGATCGGCGTTGCTGCCGGTCTCGACGCCGTGCACGTGAGCGCGTACGCAGATCCGACGTCCGGCGCCGCGTTCACGGTCGCGCCGCTCGTGCATGAGCCGGCAGGCTATCTCGCAATGGCAGCGGGGGTGAAGGCGCGCGTGACCGTGCCGGTGATCGCGGTGGGTCGCATCGAACCCGCGCGCGCCGAGCAGGCACTCGTAGCCGGCGAAGCCGACTTCATCGCGATGGGACGCAAGCTCCTGGCCGATCCGGATCTGCCGAACAAGCTTGCCTCGCGAAACGAAACGGCAATACGTCCCTGCATTTACTCTTACTCCTGCGTCGGCAACGTTTTCTTGCGCCGCGCCGCGCGCTGCACGGTGAATCCATGGATGGGGCGAGAAGGGGAGGCGCAGTTGGATTCGGCACCCGCCGCGACGCCTCGCGATATCGTTGTGGTGGGTGGCGGGCCCGCCGGACTCGAGGCCGCACGCGTCGCGGCGGCGCGTGGGCATCGCGTACGCTTGTTCGAGAAGGACGATCGCTTGGGCGGGCTCGCGCGTGTGGCCGCAACGCTGAGCGAAGATACTGCGCGGTGGGTGGATTATCTGGTGGAGCAGGTCGCGTTGGCCGATATCGATGTCACTCTCGGCGCTCAGGTGGACGCCGCCCGGCTGGCGCGCCTCGAGGCGGACGCGGCGATCATTGCCGTCGGTGGTACGCGCGTGTCTCGCGCGCTGGACGGCGTGTATCTCGACGGTGCCCCCACTGTCTACGTAGTCGATACACTGCACGCGTTGTTCGACGAGCACCTCGACGGTCGTCGCATCGCGGTTGTGGGGGACGACATGATCGCGTTTTCCGTGGCGGACTATCTCGCAGAGATGGGAGCAACCATCTCGGTGATCGGTGCCGGCAGCTGCTGGGCCCCGGAAATGGCGACACCGCGGCGCTGGCGTCTGCTCGATCGATTGGCGCGCGCGTCTGCGACACTCCGGCTCGCAACCGAAATGAAGATGCTGGTGCCCGGCGGGCTCGAGACGACGGGCGGCGAGCAGGTCGAAGTCGATAGCGTGGTCGTGATCGATCGCGCCGAGCGCTCACCCCTAGCAGACGCTCTGCGCGAATCCGCCGGCGAGCCGACCTGCGACATCCACATCATCGGCGACGCCAACGGCCCCCGCTACCTACAAGCGGGGTTGTTAGAAGCCGCGCGAACAGCGGCGGCGATCTGATGAATGCGCGAACAGCGGCGGCGATCTAAAGCAAAGGCGCGCAAGAACTGCAGCTCAGCGTCACCTGTGCGCCGACGGCCGCTTGAAGGACGGCCAGCGCGTCGCTGGCGGTGATCGAACCGTTTTCGTTCACGTCGCATACGCAGTCGGCGCAGACGGCCACACCGACGGCCGCTCGCAACACGAACAACGCATCCGATGCGGTGACCGTGCCGGCCGTCAGGGCCGTGCCGCCGTCGATGATCGGGTCTCCGCAGGTGTCGATAAGGCAGATCGACGAGCATCCGTCGGCCTGATCCGTGTTGCCGTCGTCGCAGGTCTCGGAACCGTGGATCGCGCCGTCGCCGCAGACCGCGAGTGCATTGATGGTTGAGAGTACGATGTCGAAGAAGATCGGATCGCTACTCTCCGCGAGATGGCCGACGCCCGCTCCGCCATCGAGGTCGGAGTAGTCGATCGTCGACGCCGCGTGATCGAGCATGTCGGTCCCGGGGACGTTCGAGAGATCTTGTGACGATGCCGGGACGACGCGGTCGCTATCCGTATCGAGTACCACGGGAACGGATTGCCCGTTCCCGACGACCGAACGATACACGATGTCCGTCGGCAGCTTGGCGACGTTCACGGCGGCATTGAGCGCGGTGATCTCACCGCTGTCGGTACGCAGGCTATCGAGCGCGACGCTGTCGAGATCGAGCGGCGTATCGAAGAAATCCACGACAGGACCGCAGAGGAACTCGAGGTCTGTGCACGTATCGGCGAGAGGCGTACCGAGATGCGGTGTTCCGATCGTAATCAGCGCTGCGACATCGCCGTCGTAGTCGACTGCCTGCATCGCCAGCTGACCGAGGTCTTCCATGTAAGTTCTCGCCGCCAGGCCGCCCATGCTGTGGGCGACGAGAATCACGCGGCTGTCGCCGGGGTTTGAAGCAAGAATCGTCGCGACGGCGGCGGCCAACTCTCCGCCCTGCTGGGCGAACGTCAGGTTCTGAGACGGGGCTGCTGCGTCGAAATCGGAAAAATTGATTGCGTACAGACTGCCGGGAGCGACCGTCAGGTCGGATGCCTGCATCGTGACGGCGTTGCCCCAGTCCGGCTGCGCTGCGAAGAACTCGAGCGCGTCGGTCCATGATCGTTCTACGCTACCGGTCAGGCCGTGTACGAACACAACGGGGTGGGGGGGCTCGGCGGCCTGCGCCGGCGCCGCGGCCATCGGGCCGATTGCGATCGCAATGAGAAGAGGCTGCAAAATCAGAACGCACCGCGCCAGGTTCGTACCGATGTTTAGCCAATGATGTCCGAGGTGATCGAGCGCGTTCGACATGATGGTCGCGCACTATACGCGAGATCGTGTCGCGTGCCGAGGTCGCAGTGCGTTCATACGGATACGCTGTGAATATCGAGAGCCGAGTGCAGACCCAGCCCATTGGCCTACACTCGGCTCCTTCACCGTCGGTCGCTGGGCGAACGGCGGATGACCGGAGGCTCGGTCTACTTGACGATGGTGAAACGGGGTCCGCGGTGCGGTTGTCTCATGACGAGCCTCTCCAATTCGATTTCGTCGACGATTTCGTCGGCGACCTATTCGACGAATTAGTCTGGCGGGAGAGGCCTGGAGCGGCGACGGCACGATGTTCTACGCGCGCGCGTCAACGCACTCCCCAGCGGTGTTCGAACAGTACGAAAACCGCTGGGACATAGTCAACACGATTTGTTGACGACGCCGCGCTACAGAGTACAGCTCGGGCAGTCCAGGGTGACGTCGAGTCCAACGGCGGCGCTGAGCACCAGCAACGCATCGGTGGCCGTAATGCTGCTCGAGCTGTTCACGTCGCAGACACAGAGTTCACACGCGGCGGCTCCAACCGCCGCGTTCAGCACAAACAGTGCGTCGGAAGCCGTGATGATACTTCCGCTCGTCGGTGCTCCGGCCTGCAGTCCGTTGCCCGTCGGGTCGCCGCAGACGCCTCCTCCGGGGCCCAGCGTGGTACTGGAGGTGCTGCTCGTCGATGTCGTCGAACTGGTCGAGGTAGACGTGGTGGATGTCGTAGACGTGGTCGTGACAGGAACTGTCGTCGTAGTAGTCGTTGTCGTGGTCGTGGTTGCGATGGTTGTCGTCGTCGTCGCGGGACATCCGGGAATCACGTTGCCGACGCAGACGTCGTCGGCGCAGAGGTCTATGCCGGTGCAATCGTCGCCGTCGTCGCACGGCGTGCCGTTCTGAGCGCCTGTGCAGTCGGTGATTTCCATCTGCCAGCCGAGGTCTTTGAAGAGAGCAACCGACATGTCGACGTCGTGATTCGGTGCCACGTACGACGGCTCCATGAGCTCGTTCGGGAACAACGACTTCGCGTAGTGCGAGACCGAGGAGCCGGGCTCGAGGGGATTCGGCGCGTACATTTCGACATGGCCGCCTGCACCGATGCCGTTGGACAGGCGCAGTGAGCCCAGACTGTTCGCGTTGGCGCAGGTCCAATGCAGATCGCTCGTCGTGTTGGTTCCGTCGGTTATCGACGCGAGCCGCTCGGCGTCGTCCATGTCGAGCCACGCCTTGCCCGTGCTGTGGTCTTCCAAGCAACTGACGTACGCATCGGCGCGGCCGACGAACAACGCTCCGGTCGATAGGTTGGCAAGCGACAGGAACCCGAGACCATGACCGAGTTCGTGTGCGAGTACGGTTACGAAGTCGAAGAGATTACCGGGCGCGAGTCCGTCCAAGCCGAGATAAAAGCCGCCGCTCTCCAGGCAATCGGTCTTGCCGAGTTCGCTGTTGAACGTAGCGGTGAGGTCCGAGGTGCCGGGCGCCAGGTCGGTACCGGCGAGAGAGTTGGCGAGCGCCGCGACGTAATTCGTCCCGGCAACGGGGGCGTTCGCGAAATCGCGGTGTACCGTAGCGGGTCCCGCCGATCCCAGTACACCGCTGAACGCGTCGCACGTGAGAGGATCGAATTGTGCGAGCACCTCTATGTTCACGTTGCTCGCGAGCAGCGCACTCCAGAGGTCGGCTGCGTGCTGAAACGCGATGAGGCGTTGGGCGCCGATCGTCGCGCCGGTGTTTCCGCCGATGGGCGCTGCGGCGGTGGGATCGTTGAAGCCTTCGCCCGGACCGTCGTTGTTCACGATCGTGAACGTCGCTGCCTGTGCCACCGATGCCTGCAGAACCATCGCTGCCGCGATTGCCAGGGTTGAGAACGTTCGCCGTCGTGTCGTGCTTGCCACCATCCGCTTCTCCCGTTGCAGTCGGCGCTGCCGTGCGCCCGACGTCGCCTCACTTCGCCACGGCGACGAGCGGAGCGCAAGCGAAGCGCGTGCAGCGAGGCCTAGTTTGCGCGAATTTTACGCGAGCTGCGGTGTTTGTGGGGCGCAGGTCGCAGATCGCCTGCGACACACGGCGCGGCGAGATTGCCGGCGATTAGCGATTCGCCGCGAGAACGGCGACCGGTGCGGCGGCAGGCGCTGCGATAGGCGTGGCGGCAGGCGTTGCGGCAGGCGTGGCGATGGATACTGAGGATTCCTGGCGAGTGCCGCGATGGACGCTCGCGCCGTCAGCGTGGGTGCGCCCGGCGGCGATGAAGAGTGCGAACAACAGAACGATGAAGGCGGGCCCTCGACCCGTAGCAATGCGGAATATGGTGATCATGGTGTGGGGGACGGCGCTCGGGTTCGGCCGAGGGTTGCCGAGCTCGAACGCGGTCGTCACTTCTCGCACAGAAGAAGCTAGCATGCCCCCCCGACCGGGAACCAGTCTGCAGCGCTCGCTATGCGTTGTGTTCGGACACGACATCGAGCAGGCCGACGCCGTACTTCTCGGCCTTGCTCGGGCCGATACCGTGCGCGAGTTCGAGTTCGTCGAGCGTCCTGGGCTTGAGCAGTGCGATGTCGCGCAGCGCACGATCGCTGGCGATGACGTAGGGCGGTACGCTTTCCGTTTGGGCGAGCGTGAGCCTGTGCTTGCGAAGCGCCTCGAAGAGGTCGCGCCCGGCCTCGTCGAGGTCATCGTAAGAGATTGTCGATTTGGCCCGTACGCCGGTACCTGCCGCGAGCTTGTCGGACGCGCTGCGCTCGGACGGAAGAAGTATGCGCGCAGGGTGTTTGTCCTGCATTACCGCCGCGCCTTCTTCGGTGAGGATGACGACCGGTCGGTCTCCACCGTGGAAATCCACCCAGCCCGCCGTGACACAGCGCCTGAGCAATCGAACGAGCCAGTCGTCGCTGCGGTCCGAAAGGATCCCGAACGTCTTCGTTTCGGTGAGGCCCGCAGCACTGAGGCGTGCGTCGTCGGCGCCGCGCAGTAGTTTGGCTGCCGCCTGCAGGCCGAAGCGGCCGTGAATTCGCGCTACGGCGCTGAGCGCCTTGCGCACGATCAGTGACGTCTCTTCGGGGTCCGCGCCTTGGCCGTTGTCGAGGCTGGTGCAGTTGTCGCAACGTCCGCAGCCGGCGAGTGTTTCTTCCTCATCGCCGAAATAGCGAAGAATCGCATCGTGGCGACAGCTTCCGCCTTCGGCCCAGCGCATCAGTTCGAGAAAGAGATTCCATCGATGGCGGACTTGCTCGGGGTCCGGCGCGCGTCCGTCTACATCCATTTCGATCAGATGACGGCGCATGGGCATATCGCCTGACGCGAGGGCGAGCATGCCGACGGCATCTTCTCCGTCGCGGCCGGCGCGCCCGACTTCTTGGTAGTACGCTTCTACCGAACCGGGCGGTGCGAGGTGTGCGACCAGCCGGACGTCGGCACGATCGATTCCCATACCGAATGCGTTCGTTGCGACGACGACTTCAGCACGTCCTTCGAGAAACTCGCGCTGCGCCTTGTCGCGGCGGCCGCCGCTCAGTCCTGCGTGATAGGCGTGGGCGGTCCAGCCGGCTTTCGCCAGCCGCGCGGCCTCTTCCTCGGCAAGTTTGCGTGTCGGCGAATAGATGATTGCAGTCCCGCGATCGGCGCCCGGCCGATCGAGGGTTTCGGCCAACGCGAGGTCCACGTGCTTTTCTCGGTCCTTGCGTGAGCGAACCTCGACGACGCGTAGCGCGAGATTCGGTCGCGCGAATCCATGAACGAGCTGTGGGCTATCGGCACCGAGCCCGAGCCGCGCGAGGATTTCGTCGCGCACGATCGGTGTCGCCGTCGCGGTGCAGGCGAGCACGCGCGCGTCGGGAAACTCGGCAATCATCGCACCGATCTGCATGTACTCGGGTCTGAAATCGTGACCCCATTCGCTGATGCAGTGGGCTTCGTCGACCGCGATGAGCGGGCAATCGAGCGAATGAAGTATGGATCGGAATCCGTCGAACGCGAGGCGCTCCGGGGCAACGTATACGATCTTGAACTTGCCCTCGGCCAACTCACGCATCCGTGTACGAAGTTCCTCGGCACCGAGGGTAGCGGCCAAGTAGGTCGCCGCGATCCCCCGCGCCGTGAGTGCATCGACCTGATCGAGCATGAGTGACACAAGCGGCGAGATCACCAGCGTGGTACCGGAGAGCAGGGCCGCCGGGAGTTGGTAGGTCAGGCTCTTGCCGCCGCCGGTCGGCGCGACCAGCAGCATGCGTTGGTGTTCGAGTAAGGTCTCGATGGCGTCACGCTGGCCGGGTCGAAAACCTTCGTAGCCCAGTAGGGCAAGGCCGGCGTCGAGATCGAGTGCGGTGTCGGAGGAGTCGGCCATCGAGCGGAGCACGCTAGCCGCACACGGCGAGGATCGCCAGGAAATCGCGCAGAGATATTACAGCGGCGATACTCCTTACTTGCTTTTGAACGACGCGATGATGCGCTGGCTGGGAAAACCGGGTTTGAGTTCCTCTAGCGGTTTGGCGACGCCCTCGATGACCATGTCGCCGAAATACTCCCCGAGTTGAGGATAGGTCGATCTCACATACTCGCCGACCGCTCGCGCCTGCTTTGCGGCTTTCTCAGAGTCGAGCGCGTGCTCGGTAAGGTAGAGGATCTGCGGTCGCAGTCCGGTGCGCGTCGTCACGACAGTGACCTGCAGAATCGGTAGCTCCTCGCCGTCGATCCGCCACCGCGTGATGTGCCTTACCGCGCCGGCGTCCAGCATGAGGTTTTTCAACGCGTCGCCGATCTCGTAGCTGGCGCGGTTGCTCACGTACGGCGCTTGCTTGCTGAACGCGAGCGCGATTTCCAGCACGAGTAAGCGGGCGAGCGCTTTGTTGTGACCGAATTGCTCGGCTTCCTTCAGGTAGTGCTCGTGTGTCTTGCCATGGAACGCGACGGCGCTCGCGTGCACGCTCGACAAGCGCCAGGTCGCTTCGCCGGTACCGACCTTGCGATAGGCCAGCGCGAGCACACGGGTGAACGGCGGCTGAACGGTGTTGCGTAGCACGTACACGACGTCTTCGCCCTTCGAAGCCACCGCGATCGCCCGATGCGCGTTCGATTTGGGGTCCTCAGCGCCGCACAGCGCGAGCGAGTCGTACTCGCCGTCGAACGTCATCGCGTAGATCTTCGCCGGCGCGTCTTCAACGCGAGTGCCGATGCGTTCCGCCACCGTTTTCATGTCGGCGGCGAAAACTTCCTTGCTCATTTGATCGTGGGCATTGGGAGCGGCCATTTTCCAGAGTGCGTCGGTATCCCCGCTCTTGAGCAGGCCGAAGGTTTGATCACTCAGTTTACGGAGTTCTTTGCGCAACGTGCTCGGGATCTCCTTTCCCGTTCGGCAGATGGCGTCGCCGGGACGTCCGCGTGTCTTGATGCCGGTATCCTCGCCATGGGCAGTCGCTGCGGCGGCGACCGAGAAGAAGACGAAGAAAGATGAAATGATGAGCGCGAGGGCAAGTCTCTGGGAGGGGATGTGCGGCATTACTGTTTGGGGTCTCCGGTGCGGCCGACTTAGAGTAGATTGTGTAGTCAGCGTAGTTCGTATCATCCGGCTGACGGTCGAAGCTGCAAGCAACGAATGCCCGATGTCGGAATATAAGATCGCGGATGTCGCTTGCGGGACCCGCGGGGCGGGCGGATACTCGCGCCACCTCACCATGCACGAACACGACCCCTCGCGCCCCCGCGCCACAAAGAACGCGCATCGCGCGGCTGATGTGACTGACGCGCATGTCGCGGCAGAAGCCGTCACTCCGGGCGGAGGCGGTACGCTGGCTGCCATCCACGCAGTCGGTGATCACCGTGCACCGGCTGCTTCCGGGCTTCATCAGGTAAGCGGACGCACGGGCCTCGGCCTCGTCCTCGTCCTGATCACCGTCTCGCTGTGGGCCGTGCTTCCGATCGCGCTCAAGATCGTGCTCGTCGGCATGGACGCATTGACGCTGACTTGGTACCGATTCGCTTCTGCCGGAGTACTCCTCGGCGGTCTGCTCGCGATTCGCGGCGGGTTGCCCGACCTGCGCAGTCTCAGTCGTCCAACCTGGACCCTGCTCGCCGTCGCGATCGCGTGCCTTTCCGCCAACTACGCGTGCTACGTCATAGGGCTCGATCGAACGAACGCGTCTACCGCGCAGGTCGTGATTCAGATTGCGCCGGTGCTGCTCGCCGTCGGCGGGATTTGGGTCTTCAAGGAGCGTTTCGGCCCACTTCAGTGGATCGGTTTGGCGATCATGGTGACGGGGTTGCTCGTATTCTCGCGCGATCAGATCGGCAATCTGTTGTCCGACTTCTCGTCTTTCTATAGCGGCGTGTTCTTCATCGTGACGGCCGCTGTAGCGTGGGCTGCCTATGGATTGGCGCAAAAGCAGCTGCTCAATTCGATGACGTCTCCGTCGGTGATGCTGTGCATCTATTTGGGCGCGACGGTGATCTTCGCACCGATGGCCGATTTCGGCAGCGTTGCCGACCTCAGCGGTGCGCAAATCGCCGCGCTCGTGTTTTGTATCGCGAACATGTTGATCGCCTACGGCACGTTCGCCGAGGCGCTCAGTCACCTAGAGGCGTCTCGCGTGAGCGCGGTGCTTTCGATCGTTCCATTGGGCACTTTGGCGGTGATTCCGCTGGTCCACGCGGTGGCGCCCGATCTCATGGCTCCGGAACCGATTACCTGGATCGGCCTCGGGGGCGCGTGCATGGTCGTCGGTGGGGCGCTGATGATCGCGCTTGCCTCAGACGCGACGTCGCCGTGAGCCCACGAACGCGCCTGTGGACTCAGGAATCGTCTCCGCGCACTGTTGGTAATCGATGCACGCTTCACAGGTCATGAACATCGCGCGCTTCAAGCGCTTGCCGGTGATGGGGATCCTGCGCGGCGGCGACGTAGACGTCATCGCGCCGCTCGTGGAGACGCTCGTCGGTGCCGGGCTGGAGACGTTGGAGATCGCGATGAACACGCCGGACGCGGCGGCGATGATTGCACGTGCGCGCGAGGTTGCCGGTGACCGTCTCATGATCGGTGCGGGTACGGTGATCACGACCGAGCGATTGGACGCGGCCATGAACGCCGGTGCGGGATTCATCGTACTTCCCACGTTGGTGGCGGATGTTGTCGAGCGCGCGCGTGCCGCGGGACTGCCGGTGTTTCCTGGGGCGCTTACCCCCCAGGAGATCCACGCCGCGTGGCTGGCCGGAGCGACGATGGTGAAGGTCTTCCCGGCGAAGTTCTTCGGTCCCGAATATTTTCGCGAAGTGAAAGGACCGTTTGAGGACGTCGAGCTGCTCGCCTGCGGCGGCGTGGGCGAGTCCAACATGTCGGAGTTCTTCGCCTGTGGCGCCGACGCCGTGGCCTTCGGCGGCTCGGTCTTCTCTGCAGCGCTGCTCGCGCAGCGGCGCATGGACGAAATCGGGCGAAAAGTCGCGGCGCTCGTGGGTGCATACCACGGCCACGCATCGACCGTCGGCTAGGTCGCTGCCTGCCGGGAAGTCAGGAAATGCCCGTTTGCGTCCCGTCTGGGGAAGGCCGAGACGGGGCTGCCAGTGCCTTGCTGCAAGAGCCGGTCTGACCTAAACCTGCTGAAACCTGTCTAAGCCTGCGTTTTCGCATGGCGATTTGGACATCAACTTAGGAGCGAACTTCCAGATCATGAGCGACAACGGCAGCCAGAAATCCGGCACCGACAAGGGCACCTGGATTACCTACCGGCCCGAAATCAAGGTGCTCGACTGCACCATCCGCGACGGTGGTTTGATGAACGACCACCGCTTCGACGATTCCGTCGTCAAGGGCGTCTACGACACGTGTGTTGCCGCCGGCGTCGACTACATGGAACTCGGCTACAAGAACTCGGTGCATCAGTTCCCGAAAGACAAGTTCGGACCCTGGAAGCATTGCAACGAAGACGACATGCGTCGCATCGTCGGTGACAACCCGACGCAACTGAAATTGTCGGCCATGGCCGACGCCGAGAAGTGCGATTACAAGGAAGATCTGTTGCCGGCCAACGAGTCGGTTCTCGACCTGATTCGCGTTGCGACCTACATTCACCAGCTCCCGGTGGCGATCGACATGCTCGAGCATGCGCATTCGTTGGGCTACGAAGTCGGCATCAACATCATGGCGGTCTCGACTGTCGCGGAAAGCGATCTCGACGAAGCGTTGGCGCTGTTGGCTAACTCTCCGGCAAGTACGATCTACCTCGTAGATAGCTTTGGTTCGTTCTACACTGAGGACGTCCGTAAGCTCACCACCAAGTACGTGGAGGTGGCGCGCGCGGCCGGCAAGGAAGTCGGAATTCACGCGCACAACAATCAGCAACTCGCATACGCGAATACGATCGAGGCGATCATCAACGGTGCCAACTATCTTGACGCGACCTGCAGCGGGCTGGGTCGTGGGGCCGGCAATTGCCCGATCGAATTGCTTCTCGGATTCCTGAAGAATCCGCGCTATCGGTTGCGACCGATTCTCAACTGTATCGAGAACCACATCGATCCGTTGCAGGCGTCGATGCCTTGGGGCTTTGATCTCTCGTACATGCTGACGGGGCAGATGAACCAGCACCCGCGTGCCGCCATCGGACATCTGGATAAGCCCATTGACGACAGGCAAAGTATCGTCGATTTCTACGACTCGCTGATGGAGCAGGTCTGAAGTCTCGAAACGGATCGCGGTGAAGAAGTGACGGTCAACGCCGGTAAAGAGATCGACGAGAAGCCCGTAGATGGGCGTGTCGCCCGCGGCGCTCGCAATCGCGATGCGATCGTGGACGCTGCCATTCGTCTGGTGCGCGGCGGTGACATGTCACCGACCGCCGATCGAATTGCCGTAGAGGCCGGTGTCGGCGTGCGCTCCGTCTTCCGTCACTTCGACGATCTCGACGGGCTCTTCCGCACGATCTCGGAGCGCGTCGAGGACGAGATCGTTCCGCTTGCCGACAACAGTCCGATTGTCGGCGACCTCGATGAGAGAATCGAACAACTCATCGCGCGTCGCATTGTCGTTTACGAGAGAGTGGCGCCGTTTCGGCGATCGGCGCGGGTGTTTCGCGACACCTCGAGCGCGATCCGCTCCGGGCATACGCGTCTGGACATCTGGCATCGCGACCAACTCAAGCAGACGTTGCGTGCGGAACTCGACGGTAAGACCGGCGAGCTTCTCGAGATGCTCGACACCTTATCGTCGTTCGAAGCCTGGGATCGACTTCGTACAGATCAGCGACTCGGGCGCGATCGAACGAGCGAAGTCATGCGTTACGCGTTGCGAACCGCGATCGCCGGCGCCCGCCGCTAGCCGACCCACTCTCTCAGAATTGGACTCTTAGAATTTGAATGCGAACTCGTCTGCGTTCGTTGTGATGTGTCCGAACCCGTAGTGGTGGTTTGCCGAGCAACTCCGGCTCGATCGGCCCCCGCTACGGGTTCGGTACTGGGATGAATCTGTGTTGCCTTTCAGTGACAGCCTACGCCTGCGGCGTGTGGTCGTCTTCGTTGGAATCGCCTTCGTCGTTCTTGGCGAGATCCTCGAGGTCTTTCATCAGGTAGCGTCGTCGCTCGAGCGCGATCGCTGCACCACCGAGTAGAAGCGTGATGGCGCTGGCCGCGGAACCGGGGTCGAGTTCGGGAACGCCGTGACCGCCTTGCCCGCCTCCGCCGCCTTTGACGATTCCGCCACCCCGGCCGCCGCCTTTTCCGCCGCCGCCTTTGACACCGCCGCCACCCTTGCCGCCGGATTTTCCGCCGTCGCCGCTGACCGAGCCGCCGCCTGCACCGCCGGATTTTCCGCCGCCTCCGCCGCCGACCGAGCCGCCGCCTGCACCGCCGGATCTTCCGCCGCCTCCGCTGCTGACTGAGCCGCCGCCTGAACCGCCGGATTTTCCGCCGCCTCCGCCGCTGACTGAGCCACCGCCTGAACCGCCGGACTTTCCGCCGCCTCCGCCGCTGACCAATCCGCTACCCGAGCCGCCGGAACCGCCGGAACCGCCGGATCGTCCGCCACCGCCACCGCCACCGCTGACCGAACCGCCACCGGACTTACCGGAGCCACCTGACCCGCCTGACCCGCCGGATCGACCGCTGCCACCGCCGGCTGATCCGCCTACACCGCTGCTCTTCGAACCGCCTCCGTTACCAAAACCGCCGCCACCGCGTCTTGATCCGCTGCTGCCTGCGCTGACCGTGCCTTTGCCGCCGGCCGATCCGTCACCTGCGCCGCCGGCTTTGCCGTGGCCGCCGCTCTTTGCGCTGCCACCGCGTCCGCTGTCGCCGTGGTCGCCCTTCGGCGATGCTCCGGCATTCTTGCCGGAGCCTTTGCCGGAACCTCTGCCGGAGTCGCCAGAGGTTTTGCCTGAAGATTTGTCGGGGTTGCCGCCGCGTCCGAAGCCGTTGCCGCCGCCTTTCGCGACTGGGTCGTTGCCACGGTCGGATGCGCTTTTGCCCTTCGATGCCGAGCCGCTCTTGCTCGAAGACGCGCTGCGTTTGTGAGAATCGCCACCACGCTTGCCTTTGTCGGAGTCGCCTTTGCTCTTGCTCTTGTCGCTATCGGACGCGCGCTTTTGGCGTCCACTACCGCTGTCACCTTTTCCTGCTTGTACTTCGTACGGAGCGGCCAGCGCTATCGTTACGGCTATGCTGAGCACGCCTATCAATGTCCTGATTGCGAAATCTTTCACTATTGTCTCTCCAACGGTCGCGGACGTCGCGACGCCCGACCATGCGGCGCCTCTCACGCGGTCTCCGGAAAAGTGCAAGATTGCTGCCAAGGGTCATGCTCTTGGCCATAGCGTTGAGGGGGCTCGTGCTTTGCTTGCGTCGCTTCGGTCCGGATCGACATGCGCACGGGCGGAAAACCGCATGGGGGCCCGTTTTGCGAGATCGTATGGAATAGCAGCCGGCCGGCTCCTCAGGTCGCTCGCGACATCGAGCGCATGGACGATGCGGTAGCGCTGGTCTTGTGGAGTGCGTGCGGACTAGTTTTGTACTGACCGCATGCGGCGACGCATTCGCGACGACGTGTCACTCAACCGGCAGTCGTACACACGGTTACGGAGTCCGCATTTCGCCGCTTGGCGTCTACGGATTGAGCCACGCGCGGGCGAGGATGATGGCGGCGAACAGCGCGATGTGCCAACGATTGCGCGTTGGTGCGAGCGCGGCCTCGAGCTGAGGTAGACGACGGGCGAGTGCATCGGCGGCCGGTACGAGCAGGTTGGCGATCGGTACGCAGGCGACCTTGCCGTAGAAGTCTGTGACGCCGGCGTAGTTCATGGAGATCGTCAAAGCTGCAAACAAGCCTCCGATCAGCCCGCCGTACACGACACGTCCCACGGCGGTACGCGGTGTCGTGGCCGGATCCGTGGCGAGGAGTGTGAATACCAGTAGGTTTGCCGGCCAGGTGACACTGAACTGTAGAAGCATCATCACGGTTGCTGCAGAGATCGAGATCAGCGCAACCGGCACTCTCGACTGCACTACGAGGGCGAGCGCAAGGATGAGGAACGGCATGAGAGGTCCGCTCTCCAATGCGCCTGCGACGTCGCCGCTCAGGTGCGGCAAGAAGATGAGATTCACGAATCCGACGAGCGTGATCGCGATCGCAGAGGGGTTGAAGATGTGTCGGCCATCGCGGCGAAATAGCTCCTTCGACACGATCGCTGCGGCGATGATCACCAGCTGCAGCGTTGTCTGCGGTGCGAATTGGACGAAGAGATTGGTACTGAGGACGACGGGAAGCGGCGCGAGAGTAAGCTGCGCGCGACCGTGGCGTCGCCAGCCGAGAAGAGCGTCTACAGCGTATGCGTAGACCACCTGGAAGCCTATGAACCAAGCGTAGTCGCGTAGCGGCGTGTAGTGGATCGCCCAATAAATGAGGATGATGAGCTGCAGCGTCACGGGCAGCGCGTGGGTGATCTTGAACTGCACACGAGGAGGCGGAGGCTCTTTCGAACGCGGTAGGAGCAGTGGGAACAGCAGCCCCAGCGTTGCGATCGTGATGACGTGCGGATCGAGCAGCGCCCGGGGAGATATCGCACCGGTGCAACCGGCCAGCAACAGCAGAGCGATGGGTAAGACTCGACGAATCACCGCGGCATGCTAGTCTCCGAGTGACCATGGCGTCAAACCCGGACAGTTCGACTCCCAGGCCGAGTTCAATGGCGACTTCAATGCCGACACCGATGTATGTGCGCATGCTCGGCGTCGCGGCGCTGGCATTGATCGTCTTTGCCGTCTTCACACCGGGACGCGATTGGGGCGCGGGGCTCGACAGTCGCATTACGAAGAACGCTTTCGGCGGTTTCTTCGAGAACGACGAAGGGCAGCGCTTCAACACCAACTATCGGATCGAGCATACAGCCGACGTCGAACTCGGACTGGAGTCCTCACTCATTGAACCCGTCGAGGCGATGTTGTTCCGTGTCGAGCCCGATGGCGATGCGGAGTCTTTGCCGCGTGGCGCGCCGGCTGTCTCACGCAAGCTCATGCCCGGTCGGTACACTTGGCCGGTTCGGGTCGGCGTCGCCGAGCGCCGCGAGGAAGCGTTCGTCGCCGTTGCCTATTCGGCGGTTCCGTTCGATTGGAGTGCGATAGAGCGTCTGCTGGCCGACGTCGAGCGTCCCATCACGTTGCACTCGCTGCACCACAGTAATTTCGTGGGTGAGGTATTCTCGCTGCATCTGCGCGCCCTCGACGAGGACGGGCAAGCACGCTAGCCGTTGCCTTCGGCACCGAATTGGCACCACTCGTTGCGGGACCGATCACGATGGACTGTCGTCCGTTGCTCGGTTAGTCACACTGCATGAAGATTCTCTCTGGTCCTCTCAGCATGTTCGGCGCCAAGGCCGAGATCGCGGCGGCGGAAAAAGGTATCGCGTACGAACGAGAGTTCGTTCCATTCTCGCTTGCCACGATGTACGAACCCAAACATCCCGATGTCGTGCGCATCAATCCGAAAGCGCAGGTTCCGGTTCTGATTGACGACGATCTCGAGATCTTCGATTCGACGCAGATCTTCGAGTACCTCGAAGAGATCAAGCCTTCGCCCGCACTGTGGCCGGGCGACGCGAAGTCGCGAGCCCGAGCACGGCTTCTCGAACTTCGATCCGACGAAGACTTCTTCCCCAATTGCGTCACGCTGATGCCGGCTCAGTGGGAGGTCGCCGGCGAAGAAGGACTCGCCCGGGCCCACGCCGCGATTGCGCGGTACTACGACGAGATGGAATCGTTGTTGGCCGACACAGAGTATCTTGCCGGCGCACTCAGCTACGCCGACATCGCGTTTTTCATGGCGTCGTTTTTCGCAGCCTTTCTCGGTGCGCCCTGGAAACCGGGACACGCCCGATTGGATGCCTGGCGGTCCGGTCTCATGACGCGCGACGCGTTCAAGAGTGCTGCCGACGAGCGCGTTGCCTATCTGGAGGCGAACGGGATCAAGGCCCCGGCACTGTAGTCGTCGAGAGCCGGGAGGGCCGTGGCCCTCCCGGCGAATCGCAGGTCAGCTACGAACGAACGGTGACAGCCGCGTTCGAGATGATGATCGCGTCTCGTTCCTTGCTCTTGGCTTCGACGAGGATCTTGTCGCCTTCCTTCCAGTACGAGATCACGTAGGTCTCGCCGGGGAATCCGACGCCGGCAAAGCGCGCGGCGTAACCCGCTACCTTGTCGGTGTCGCCGTCGAGCACGTTGTCGACGATCGCTTTGCACACGACACCGTACGAGCAGAGCCCGTGGATGATCGGCTTGTCGAACCCCGCCATGGCAGCGAATTCAGGATCGGCATGTAGCGGATTCTTGTCGCCCGACAGCCGATAGATCAGCGCCTGCTGCGGGAGCGTCGGTACTTCAATCACGCCATCGGGCGCACGATCGGGAGCCTTGTTGCCCGCCTTCGGGCCGGACTCGCCGCCGAAGCCGCCTTCACCGCGTAGAAAAAGACTGAAGCGATTCGTGAACAGCGGGCCGTCGGCGTCGCTCGACGTGGCTTCGAGTACTACGAGCGCAGCCTTGCCCTTGTCCCAGATCTCGGCGATTTTCGCCTGTGTCTTGAGCGTAGCCGACGGCGGCAAGGGCCTGTGTACGATGACTTCCTGCTCGCCGTGCAGCAGCATCATGAAGTCGAACGAAAGGCCTGGAACCTTGTCGAGACCGCCCATGGCCCCGAACGCGGCGCAGACCGCGAAGCTCGGGAGCACCTTGAGATCTTTCTCATAGGTGTAGCGCAGCTCGCCCGGGTCGGTAGGCGGGTTCCCCGCGCCCACACCGAGGTGGTAGAGAATGACGTTATCGATGTCGTACGAGTTGCCGCCCTCCGGGAGCTTTGCTCCCAGAGCCTGGCTCGGATCAACCGGCATGCGTGATTCCTCCTTACTTGTGGTGCGCCACTGAGCGATCGGCCCGGACGCGATAAAAACGAGGCGTTATAGCCGCCGCCCTAGGCTGTCAAACCAGTCCCAGGGTAGGTCGGTGTCGCTGAGGCCGGTCCCTCAAACCCGATCAGCCCGTTGAGAGACTCTCTAAGTGCCTGAAATTTATGAGTTTGACGCGACGTGCGCATCCGAGGGTCGCAACCGGTGCCTGGCTAGACTTCGCCCGGGGGCTACGGCATATTGCCGCCGACTAGAACGTGTTCCAGAACGTGTTCCAGCCCGTGGATTCCCATGCACATAGACTTTACCCCCGAGCAGAAAGCCCTTCGCAGCGACCTGCGCGCTTACTACCAGGAGCTGTTCTCGCCCGATCTGCGAGCCCGCCTCGACGCGGAGTGGGACCAGCTCGGCGGCCCCGCCTTCCGAGAAGCCATGGGTCGGATGGGCAAGGACGGATGGCTCGTGCTCGGCTGGCCGAAGGAGCACGGCGGCCAAGGCCGTAGCCACCTCGACCAGTTCATCTTCTGGGACGAGACCTACCGCGCGCGCGCGCCGCTTCCGGTGATCACCGTAAACACCGTCGGTCCGATGGTCATGCAATTCGGTTCGGATGCCCAGAAGACCGAACTGCTCCCGAAGATTCGCGACGGCGAACTGATGGTAGGTATCGGCTACACCGAGCCGGGTTCAGGAACCGATCTCGCATCGCTGAAAACGAAAGCAGTGCGCGATGGCGACGACTGGGTCATCAACGGTCAAAAGATTTTTACGACCCACGCCAACGACGCCGACTACATCTGGGTGGCGGCGCGTACGGACGACGAGGCGCCGAAGCACAAAGGGATTTCGATCATCCTCGTTCCGACCGATGCGCCGGGCTACTCGTGTACACCGATTACAACGATTGGGGGCGAGGTCACGAACGCGACCTATTTCGACAACGTGCGTGTGCCGTTGTCGAACTTGGTCGGACCGGAGAACGCCGGCTGGTCGCTGATTACCGGTCAGCTCAATCTCGAACGCATCACGCTCGCGATGCCGGGCCCCTCGGCGAGGATCGTCGAAGAAGTTTGGTCTTGGACCCGCACCACGGACTACCCCGGCGGCGGAAAGGTAATCGACCAACCTTGGGTGCAACTCCACTTGGCTCGTGCACGCGCCAAGCTAGAGGCGCTCGAAGTGCTCAACTGGCGTTCTGCGTGGTCGATCGACAAAGGTCAGCCGAACATGGCCGATGCGTCGGCCGTAAAAGTTTTCGGAACGGAACTCCTGATCGAGCTGTATCGACTCATGCTCGAGATCACGAGCACCGCCGGTTTGGTGCCGCAATTCAAGCAAGGCGCGCTGTTCGGCGGCGCGCTCGAACAAGCCTACAGAGCCGCAACCGTCAATACCTTCGGCGGCGGCGTGAACGAGGTGCAGCGCGACATCATTGCGATGGCGGGCTTGTTGTTACCTCGTGTGCCGCGGCGCAAGTGAGCGCGCGTAGCCGACACGGAGTGCATCGATGCCTCTGACGAAAGAACAGAAACAAGAACTCGAAGCCAAGATGCGCGAATTCGTCGGCAAACCGATTGGAGCGCCCGACGTAGGGCGCGACGCGGTAAACGAACCGATGATCCGCCAGTGGTGCGATGCGATGGGCGATACCAATCCGGCGTATCTCGACCCCGATGCCGCCGCATCTACCGTACACGGCGGTCTGGTCGCGCCGCCGACGATGATGCAGGCGTGGACCATGCACGGCTTTGACATGGCCAAGGGCTACGACGAGCCGCAAGACGGGCAGCAGCATCTGCACAAACTGCTGGGTGATCACGGCTACACGGGTGTCGTCGGTACCGATACGAAGCAAGGCTATACGCGCTACCTTCGACCCGGCGACGTCGTCTGCGCTGAGACCGTCATCGAGTCGATCAGCGAGGAAAAGGCAACGCATCTCGGTCTCGGCTACTTCATCACGACACGGACGACGTTCCGCGATCAAGACGGTGAGGAAGTCGGTTGGATGACCTTCAGGGTTCTGAAGTACGTCCCGGCGGAACGACCCGCCGCGGCTGCGACCGACAGTGGCGACGGGGCTGCGCCTGCACCTCCCGGCCGTATCCGTCCACCGCGCGGTCACGACAACGCTTGGTGGTGGGATCTGGTCGACCAAGGCACATTCCCCATCCAGCAGTGCAACGGCTGCAAGGCGTTGCATCACCCGCCGCGCCCGATGTGCAACGCGTGTCGCTCGATGGACATGGGGTGGGTCGAGGCGTCAGGCGCCGGCACGCTCTATAGCTTCACGATCATCCGACACCCGCAGTTTCCGGGCTACGATTTCCCGGTCATCGCCGCGTTGGTCGAGCTCGAAGAGGGCACGCGCATCGTTTCGAGCGTCATCGATTGCAAGCCGGAAGACGTCAAGATCGGGATGAAGCTCTCGGGGTTCATCCACGAAGACCATGACGGCTTCAAGCTGCCCATGTTCAGACCGGCCCGGCCAGCCGCGTAGCAAGTCCGAGTAGTAGCGAGTTCAATTACGATGGAATTCGAATTTAGCGACGAACAGAACACCATTCGCGAGTTGGCCGCGCAGATACTCTCTGCCGAAGCGACCTCGGAACGCGCCAAAGCGTACGAGGCTTCGCGCGATTCCTACGACAAGCTCGTATGGAGCAAGCTCGCGGAGGGCGGTCTACTCAGCATCGCCGTGCCCAACGAATACGGCGGCATGGGCTACGGCTTTCCGGAGCTTTGTGTGCTCTTCGAGGAAGTCGGTCGCAATGCCGCACCCGTTCCGGTTCTCGACGCTCTATTGCTCGCGGGGATGACCATCGCCGAGTTCGCGACGGTCGCGCAAAAAGAAAAATGGCTCAGCCGCCTGGTCTCTGGTGATTCGATTCTCGCGGCAGCGCACGTGGACGCGGTATCGGGGGATCTCTCGGTACCGGCGACGACGGCGACGCCCGACGGCGACGGCTTCGTGCTCAACGGTGCGAAGCGCTTCGTTACCGTTGCCGGCGATGCGGACGTCATTCTCGTTCCGGCATCGCTCGGTGGCGCGCCGAGCTGGTTCCTGGTCGAAGCCGGGACATCGGGACTCAGCATCGAGGCGAACATGCGTATCGCCGGTATGTCGGCGTGCGAAGTAGGACTGGACGGGGTGAGCGTCGGCGCCGACGCACTGCTCGGCGGCGCGGATGCCGATGGCGCAGCGATCAGCGATTGGATCGAAGAACGTGCGCTCGTTGCAACCGCGGCCATTCAGGGCGGCGTTTCCGCCGGAGCACTCAACATGACGGCCGACTACGTGCGCGAGCGCGAGCAGTTCGGCGTGCCGATCGGTTCGTTTCAAGCGGTGCAGCATCGATGTGCGGACTGCTTTATCGATGTCGAAGCGATGCGCTGGACGATGTGGCGCGCCGCTTGGATGATCGGCGACGGGCGACCGGCGCTCGACGAAGCGCGTATCGCCAAGTTCTGGGCCGCAGACGGTGGCTCGCGGGTCGCGAGTGCCGCGCAGCACCTTCACGGCGGCATCGGTTCGGACGTCGATTACCCGATCCATCGGTACTTCTTGTGGGCTAAGTCGCTCGAACTCGGTTTCGGCGCGGCGATCCACCAACTCGTAGCGCTCGGCAAGGGCATGGCCGAGCGAGGGCCCGCGGCCTGATCCTTCGAGACGAGGAAACGTCATGAGTAATGCATCGATCAAATTCAGCGACGTGTCGGTTGGGGACGAACTCCCCGGTCTCAACGTGCCGCTCACGCCCGCCGTCATCGTTGGCGGAGCCATCGCGTCGCGCGATTTCACCCCGGTTCATCACGATAAATCGGCGGCGCAGGGGCAAGGGCTCAACGACGTCATCATGAACATCCTGACCACCAACGGCTACGTCGGCCGCTATGTTACCGACTGGGCCGGGCCGGATGCGGTCGTGAAAGAGGTGTCGATTCGACTGGGCGCACCCAACATGCCCGGAGACACGATGAAGATGTCGGGTACCGTGGTCGCGGCATCCGACGGTGTGGTCGAAGTGCAAGTCGTCGGGAAGAACGCGTGGGGAAACCACGTCGACGGCACCGTTTCGGTTGCACTCAAGGCCGGAGACTAACCAGATGCCTACTACGCTAAGAAACGAAGCAGCGATCGTCGGTGTCGGGCAGACTACCTTCACGAAGAACTCTGGTGTGTCGGAGTTGGCGCTGGCGGTAGAGGCCGTATCGAAAGCGATCGACGACGCGGGCATCGATCCGCAAGACGTTGACGGTTACTGCAGCTTCACACTCGATACCAACGACGAGGTCGACATATCGCGTGCAGTCGGAACCGGCGACGCGACCATGTTCAGCCGCATCGGCTACGGAGGCGGTGCCTGCATCGGGATCGTCCACCAGGCCGTGATGGCGCTCGCGACCGGCTCCGCGAAGTATGTCGTCTGCTACCGCGCACTCAACGGACGGTCCGGCCAGCGTTACAGCGACGGCGTCTCGGGCGACATCGTTACCGCCGACCTCATTCACTGGAGCTGGTACATGCCGTGGGGCTTGATGACTCCGGCGAGCTGGGTGGCGATGTTCACGCAGCGCTACATGCATCAGTACGGCGCCAAGGCCGAAGATCTCGCCCAGGTTGCGCTCAGCACGCGCAAGCACGCCGTCAACAATCCGAATGCATTTTTCTACCAGCGGCCGCTGACGATGGATGAGTACATGGAGGCGCGTTGGATCGCAGAGCCGCTACGGCTTTACGACTGCTGCCAAGAAACCGATGGTGGTGTCGCTGTAGTCATCACGACTCCCGAGCGCGCGAAAGATTGCAAGGGTAAGCCGGCCGTTATTCGCGGTGTCGCCCAGGCGTTCGCGACCGATCAGGAGCAGATGACGAGTCTGTACCGCGAAGACATTGCGTCGCTGCCCGAAATGAATCTCGTAGCAAAACAGGTCTACGAAATCTCCGGACTCGGCCCGAAGGATATCGACGCGGCGGTGATCTACGACGCGTTTACATCGATCGTACTTTGGCAGCTCGAGGCGTTCGGGTTTTGCGATGTCGGCGAAGCCAAAGATTTCGTCAAGGACGGTAACATCGAAGTCGGTGGACGTTTGCCGATCAACACGCACGGCGGGCAATTGTCGGAAGCTTATATTCACGGAGTCAACGGGATCGCCGAGGGGGTCCGCATGATTCGCGGCGAGTCCACCAATCAGCCTCAGAACAACGACCACGTATTGGTTACCGGCGGTGTCGGTGTGCCGACGAGCGGCATGATTCTCGGGCAGATGGACTAACGCCGGCAACCGGTGCCTACATACGGCGCCTACACGCAGCGCCTACAAAAGGAGACTCGAGAGCAATGGCAGACGCAGTAATCGTCGAAGCGCTACGCACCCCGATCGGTCGTGGGAAGATGGGCAGAGGGGATCTTTCCGGATACCACGCCGCCGAGTTGCTCGGCACCCTGCAAAAGGGGCTGGTCGAGAAAGCCGGCATCGAGATGCGCGACGTCGAGCAAGTCTTCGGTGGATGCGTCACGCAGGCGGGTGAGCAATCGAACAACATTACGCGCCACGCATGGCTCGGCGTCAGCGACGACTACACCACCGCCGGTACGACGGTGGATGTGCAGTGCGGCTCGGGCCAGCAAGCCAACAACATCGTGAGCGCTCTCATCAAGGGTGGCAGCATCGATGTCGGCATCGCCTGCGGCATCGAGCTGATGAGCCACGTAGGGCTGGGCGCGAACGTCATGAACGGCCCGGGCTTCTTCACGCCGCCGAACTTCAAGTGGGACGAGCCGATGTCGCAGTTCACTGCGGTAGACCGCATCGCGAAGAAGCGCGGATTCACCCGGCAGCACGTCGATGAGTTGGCGCTGCGCTCGCAAACGAATGCGGCGGCTGCGCGAGATGAAGGGCGTTTCGAGCGCGAGATCCTCGTGCTGGATGCGCCGGTGCTCGGTGACGACGGTGCGCTTACCGGCGAGACCAAGAAGGTTTCGCAGGATCAAGGAATTCGCGCTTCGACGCTTGAAGGGCTGGGTGATCTGCCGGTGATGGAAGAGGGCGGCATTCATACCGCGGGGAACTCGTCGCAGGTATCGGACGGTGCGGCGGGGCTGCTGTACATGACCGCGGAACGGGCGAAGGCGGCCGGTCTCAAGCCGCGCGCACGGATTCGACAGGACGTGGTCGTTGGTTCCGATCCCTACTTCTTGCTGGAAGGCCCCATCGACGCGACACACAAAGCGCTCGAGAAGAGCGGCATGTCGATCAAAGACATCGATCTGTTCGAGTGCAACGAAGCATTCGCCGCCGTCGTACTCGCGTGGCTGCAGGAATTTCCCGCCATCGACATCGATAAAGTGAACGTGAACGGAGGGGCCATTGCGCTCGGCCACCCCGTGGGCTGCACCGGCTCCCGTTTGATCGTCTCGGCATTGCATGAACTCGAGCGTCGCGATCAGAGCACCGCGCTCATCACGATGTGTTGTGGTTCGGCCGTTGGAACGGCCACCATCATCGAACGAATTTAGGAGAAACGAACCTATGGGCATTCTAGACGGCAAAGTCGCCATCGTAACCGGAGCAGGTCAGGGACTCGGGCGCGTCGAAGCGCTGGAACTAGCCAAGCATGGAGCCAGCGTCGTCGTGAACGACCTGGGCACCGACGGAGCCGGTGGTGGATCCAGTGAAGAGCCGGCAAAGGCCGTCGTCGCCGAGATCGAAGCCGCCGGCGGCAAGGCTTGTTCGGCGTTCGGCGATGTTGCCGACTGGGATGCTGCACAGCGCATCGTCGCGACGGCGGTCGATACGTTCGGCGACCTCAACATCATGGTGAACAACGCGGGCTTCTCGCGTGACGGCATGATTGTGAAGATGGACGAGGACCAGTGGGACTCGGTCATCCGGGTCCATCTCAAGGGACACTTCTGCATGATTCGCCACACGATGGGCTACTGGCGCGAGAAGTCGAAGGCGAGCGGCGGCGAGCCGCTCTACGGTCGACTGATCAGCACGGCCTCCGACGCGTTCATGATGGGCAACGTCGGCCAGCCCAACTACGCAGCGGCCAAGGGTGGGATTACCTATCTGACGCTTTCGGCCGCGCGCGAGGTTCAACGTTTCGGGGCCACCGCCAACATCGTGTTGCCGCGAGCGCGTACGCGTATGACCATGACGGGACCGTGGGCGAGCATCTTCGACGAGCCCGAAGAAGGTTTCGATACGTTCAAGCCCGAGCACTGCGCCCCCGTGGTCGCATGGCTCGCGGGCCCGAATGCCTCCAATGTGTCGGGCAATCTGCTGCAAGTGTGGGGTCGCCAGGTTCGCGTCTTTGCGCCGCCGGTACCCGCACTCGACCACGTCAACGATGAAGACTGGACAGTCGAAGAACTCGACAAAGTCCTCGGCGGCTTCTTCGCAGGAAAAGAACCCATCGAAGATTCGTTCTGTTTACCCATGAGTTGAGTGCGAGCCGGCGAGCACGAGGGTAGACGTCGCTCGGAGCAGTTCCGTACGAAGTTACCAATGCTGGTCTTGCGGCGCACGGCGAGCCGGACGCCGCGCACCGCTCCCGCTACAGATTACAATCGCTCGTCGGCGGCTCGCTACCGACCGCGATTCGCAAGGTCTTGAGCGCGTCGGTCGCGGTCACCGAACCGCTGCCGTCGGTATCCGCCTCCGGCACGACGGCGGCCAAGCCGACGGCGATTTGCAGCACCGAGAGCGCGTCCGTGGCCGTGATCGCGCAGTCTCCGGTGATCTCACCGCAAAACAGAGTGTCCTCGAAGCCTTCACAGCTCAGCAACTCGACCTCGGCCATGACGTCGTCCATGGTCCGACCGACCATGCCGTTGACGTCGAGGTTCGCGCGTTCACGGTCGATCGCGGCCGCAAGGTCGCCGAAGGACGCGGCGCGCAGCGTGTCGAGGAACGTATTCGTTGCATCGATCTGGCCCTGCGTGACGGTCACGGTATCGCCTTCGCCGTCCACCAGCGCGTCGAATGCATCGCTCCAGGCACTGATCGCCGCTAAACCGTGCGGCATGACGTTCGGGTTGCTGAACGTCGCGTTGACGACGGCGGCGCTGTGCTCATAGTAGAGTTCCACTGCGCGCTGTCCGCCGCGTGTCGCCGATAGTACGCGGTCGCGCAGCCGGAAGAGTGTGAACCCAGCGGATGAACCGACGATGCCGGGAAGCTCTCCCAGTCGCATGGTATTGCCGGCCGTCTGGAACGGAGAGATGAGCCAGAAGCAGCCTGGATCGTTTTGCAGGAAGTAGCATAGAACGCACGCGGCGGCGCACGTGACGAAGTCGTTCTGACAGAAGGCCGCCGCCAGAAAAGGGGTGACGATGTCGGCTCTGACGGTCGGGATTCCTGCGGCTGCAACCGCCACATCGACGTACAGGTCCAATGTCAGGATCGCAACGAGCGCGAATCGAATGATCTGTGGATTTCCGGCTGCGATGAACGCGATGAGCAATCGGCATACGTCACCGGGGCCGCCGTCCCCGTCGCAGGCCCATCCGGGCGAGACGATGGACGCATCTGCTTCGCCCGACGTAGCGCCGGGCGGCACGTAAAACTCGGCGCCCTGTGGGATGACGATCGTGAGCATGGCGTCTTCCGCCGAGCCACCTTGCGCGGAGACTGTCACATCGTATGGAACGAACGCGCCGTCGGAGCCGCGCGTGCCGCCGTCGTCGATAGAAATGTCGAGTTGCGTCGTTGGTCCCGCAAAGGCCGAAGGAACGGCCCGTGTCGTGGTAATTCCTGCGAACAGACAGACCGAGAGAGATACGAGCGCAACGCGCTTCATGTAATTGATCATCGCTTCAATACTCCTCGGCGTGGGGCCCCCAAGCCTTCTAAGCAGTAGTTCTTTATGAGCGTCTCGCCGCGGCAGCACAACGCGGTCGCGGGCTTAGCGCACGTCCGTCGTCGAAGAAGCTGCAGGCGAAACTGCCGTTGTGGCTGACGACCGGCTCGGCAGATTCGAGAGTTCAGGCGTCGGCTGCGCCCAATCCGAGCATATGTGCCGTGCGCGATCGGAGTCTCCGACCGGCAACGACCACGCCGCGGCGGCGTGCGCGTTCGTCTTCTAGCGAACTCGTGATCGCAAGCGCGACCGGAACGATGACGAGCGCGCTCAGGCAGGCTACGGCCATGTTGCTGGCAATCAAACGACCGAACGCGGCGTTGCTGGGGGACTGCGACATCCCCAACACCAAGAAACCGACGACGACGACGACGGCATTGAAGACGATCGCGCGTCCCGTCGTACTCGTTGCCTCGACGATCGCGAGGTAGACGGGAGCGCCTGACTGGCGAAGCCGCAGAAAGCGCGCCATCAGGTGGATCGAGTAGTCGATGCCGATACCCAGCGCGATGGCGCTGATCATGGCCTTGTCGGGCCCGAGCGGAATGCCGAAGGCGCCCATTGCCCCGAAGTTGACGACACCGGTGAGCAACGGAGGGATCATGCAGATCAGCGCATCGGTCAAAGAGCGGAAAAGCAGCCACATGAACGCGAAGACCAAGACCGACGCGGTAACCAACGAATACACCTGGCTAACGAGGATCATGTCGAGAACGGTGTGCTGGACCTGCGCTGCGCCGGTGATCGTCGCGGTAGCACCGAGCGGGCGCACGTGGACGTCGAGCAGATGTTCGGCGCGCGCGACCATGTCGCCGATGACGCTCAGCCGATCGGTGCGCAGAAGTATCGCGGCGTTGGCCGCCGTGTAGTCGTAGTCGACGACATCGTCGAACTCGCCGGGGTCTCCGGACATGGAGTAGACCAGCAAGTACTGCGCGACCATTTCGCGCGTATCCGGGATTCGCATCATGTCGATGCGGTCTTCGTTCATCGCCTGGTTCATGCGAGCGATGTACTCGGCGATGCTCCGGGTGTCGCCGACGAACGAACTCTCAGCCATGCCGTCCAACACCCGGTCGATCGCTCTCAGGAGCTCCGGATCTTTCATCCCGTCCGGTTCGGCCGCACGTACGATGATGTTCATCGGCATCGTGCCGCCATGCCGATCGCGCAATAGGCGATCGGCGAGCAGGACGTCCGTGTCGGGTGCCAGCGACTCGACCCACGAATAGTCGACGACCAGATGTCTGGTGTTGACCGCGCATGCGACGAGCACCGCCAAGGATGCGACCAGCGTGAGTTTGCGGTGCCCCTCGATCCATTCGGCACCCACAGTCAGAAGTGCGCTCAGTCGCCCGGGCCCCGTTTTGCGCTCGGACGCCGCAGGAAGAGGAAGTAGCGCCAACGTGGCCGGAAGCAGCGTCAACGAGATCACCATGGCGATGAGGATTCCGAACGCCGTGGTGAAGCCGAACACCTGATAGACGGTCATGCTGCCGAGCATGAGCGAGCCGAATCCGATCGCCGTGGTCACCGATGTCAGGACGATCGGTCGCCACAACTCGTCCATGGTTGCGACGATCACATGGTTGCGATTCGTATGCGGGCCGTGTTGGGCCGCCGTATCGAAGTATCGCTCGAGCACGTGAATCCCGTCCGCGCAGCCGATTGCGAGCAGGAGGGGGGGGACGAGTGTGCCGGCGATGTAGATCGGTAGGCCGAGTAGGCCTTGCAGGCCCCACGTCCATATGACCGACAGCGCGACGACTAGGGAAGGCAGCGAGACTCCGCGCGTGGTCATCATCGCAAACGCGAGAGGCACGCCGACGACCGTCGTCCATGCGCCCGGGACGCCGCGGTACCAATGCACTGCGGCCGCGACGACAAACAGCGGCGCGGCGCGTTTGAGCAATACGGTAACGCGCATGCCGGGAAAGCAGAGAAACAGAATCGCGATGACCGCGAACATGGCCATCGGGATGAGTCGGCTGAGGTCGCTCGCCATTTGCCGCCCGTAGACGAACTCGACCGCGGGGGAACCGGCCACGAGAATCCGTGCGCCGGGGATCTCTACGGTGTCCACATATGCGGCGATACGTTCATACAATTGCGTTCCTTCGACCTCGTCATCGTGGCGCGTGCGCACGATGATCGAGGCGATCGTCGAGTCGCTCGATACCAATCGGTCGACCAGTACCGGGTTGTCGAAGATGCGCTTGCGGACCGCTTCGGCATCCGCGCGGGTGACGATCGGCCCGTCAATTACCGGTTCCACTTCGAGGCCGTCGCGCGTGCCCAGCATCGCGTCGGCGTCCGCGATGCTGCTGACGTTGTTCTCGATGACACCGTCGATCGCTTTGATGCCGTCGGTGAGATCGACAATTGCCGTCAGCGTCTCGGGCGTGAAGATGCCGTCGGCGCTGTCGACTTCGACCGCGATGAGGATCTCGCGACCGATGCCGAATCGATCCCGCGCTTCTTGCCAGTACACACGGATCGGATGGTTCTCGGGGACGTAGGCTTCAGTATCGGGGTCCAGCTCGAGCCGTGGTAGGCCCGAGGCGAGGCCGATCGTCATCGCGATCGTCGCCGCGATGACGGGAAGGGGATGACGTACGATCCAGGAAAACATCGCAAATCTCCCAAACGGCAGCGGGCCGTCCCTGCGCGCCTAGCGCGCGTCCAGTGGAGTCGGCCGTCGATACCCCATGCCGAGACTGCCGAGCCTTTTCTTCAAGCGGCCGGCGATCACCGAGATGACGGTGCGCTCGATCACGCCCTCCGGCGCATCGAGCAGATCGATGTCGTGCCAACGTGGTGGCGGATCGCACGCGACGTCGGTACCCAGCCGCTTGATCTCATCGAGTGTCGGATTGTCTCGGAACAGATCGGCGAAGGCGAGAATCATCAATCGAGACAGGTCGGTGGCGAGTTCGACGATCTGCGCTTTCTTTTCGGGATGTCGTTTCACTAACCCATCGAGAGCCTGATTTCCGAATGCGAGGTGACGACGATGGTTCTCCATGATCGCGGCGAGCGTGTCGGCGAACTGCGGATCGACGAATCGATTGAGTGCCTCGAGCAGTTCGCAGCAAGCCAGCAATATCTCGGCGAGCACGAGGTTCTGCCCGATCATTCCGACGATGAAATCTCCTTCGGCGATCGGCCGGAGAACCGTTTCGGCGAGGCTGAGCAGATCCGGGTTCGCATGCGTTGCGATTGCGTCGTTCAGTTCGGGTTCCTCGATTCCGAGGACGGCGAGCTGCCGGCTGAGTAGCTCGGCGTGATAGGCCGCGTCGAGAACCTGTGTGGCCATGTATATTTTCGTCCGTTGCACGCCGGCGGCATTGACCAGCCCGGCACTTGCGGCGAGCGCGCAGCGCTCTGCGACCAGCAGTTGGACGGTCGCGCGCACGGCCTCCGAGCGCAGCACCTCGCTGCGCTCGAGCAGCGGAGAGAGCGACCCGGCACCAGAGCGCTGGGCGTACGGCGACCGCAGCGATGTCTTTCGCCAGGCTTCCACGCTGGAGTCGAAGCTGCGCTCGCGCCCGTCTGAGTCGTTGCCGGTCACATATAGAACTCAGCACAGGGCATGCCAGACGAAGGCCGGCCGAGTGCGCAAAAAACCAGCGAAATCGAGGTTCCCTGCGCGTCGATTCTCAGCTCCTGGAATGCCGCACCGCAAGAGTTGCAGCCGTGGGAATACTTGGGTCGGCCCAGGGGGCGGGTCCGCAGCCACTAGCAACAGCAGCAAGTCCCGTCTACTTTCCGTTCGCTCTGCGCCTGATCCGGTATGATCGCCGGTCCAAGTCGCTCGCACCAAGAACCACGCGCGTGAGTAAGCCATTTCAGCAACAATCTACGTTCGGTTCGCTCGCTGCATGGTGGGGCTTGATTGGGGCCGTCGCGATCCTCGTGATGGCGATTGGTCGCCTCTATCCCTTCGCCGTTGAGATGTTTTCACTCGATCTGAGCGTCCTGCACTGGACACTGGTGGTCGCGAACGTCTTGTTCATGGCGTGGTCGGAAGGGTATCGGGGGTTCCAGCATAGCTTTTCCCCCCGGGTCGCCGAGCGTGCCGTGCTGCTGCGCAGCGACCCTACTCCGATACGAGCCCTGCTCGCGCCCTTCTATGTGATGGGCTACTTCTCCGCGCCGCGCCCCGTGCTGATCTTGGTCTACACGATCAGCCTCGGGGTGATCGTTCTCATCCAGATCGTGCGCGCGCTCGAGCAGCCTTGGCGCGGCATCGTCGATGCCGGTGTCGTCGTGGGATTGACGTGGGGGGCGCTGGCGACGCTGTACCACGGTGTCTCGGCGCTCAGCGCGCGTGACGAATCCTGACTAATTCAGCTTCGTCGCCGGCCAGTACGATGGTGGTGTCGAGCGAATCGTGAGCCGTTCCTTACTGACCGGATGGTCGATCTGAAGCTCCACGGCGTGGAGCGCGATGCCACGCGGGAATTTCTGACGGCTTCCGTACTTACGATCGCCGACGATGGGATAGCCCCGAGCGGCGAGCTGCGCGCGGATCTGGTGCTTGCGGCCGGTGATCAACTCGATGTCGACGACACTGTGCGACGATGCCGTACCCACGAGCGCGTAGCGCAGCGTTGCGTGTCGGGCTCCGGCCGTATCTTCGTCCACGACAACCATGCGGCGCGCGCCATCGTCCTTCACGAGCCAGTCCTCGCACTCGGCTTCGATAGGCGAGGGCGGCGCTGCGAGTAACGCGCGATAGCGCTTCGTGACGCTGCCGGCGGCGAACTGCTTGGTCAGTCGATCTGCGGCCTTCGATGTGCGTGCCAGCACCACCACGCCCGTGACGAACGCATCGAGCCGGGAAACCACTCCCACATAGACGTTCCCGGGCTTGTCGAACTCGCGTTTGAGGAACGCACGCGCCGCTTCCACCAGGCTCTCGTCACCTTCATCGGCTCCTTGTGTGGGCAAGGGGGCAGGCTTGTTGACCACGAGTAGGTGGTTGTCGATATAGAGAACGTCGAGATCTGGGGTGCTCACGCGCACCACGATAGTCAGGCCTTGCGACGATGCCAGCGCGAGAGGCGGCGTGGACGCGATCGAGCGTTGGCTCGCCTTCGTTCCCACCGTAGGTATAGACTGTGCGGCGTTTTGGGGAGATGGCAATGAATACAAACCAACCAACGGATCTGTATCTTTTGAACCCTGTGATCGGGATGACGGCGAGGGTTCTCTTCACGCTGATCTTTTTCGCGTCCGGCATTACGCATTTCACCGACATTGCGGGTTACGTACGCCTGATGGACGCTTCGATCCCGTATCGAGAGTTCTGGGTGATCTTGTCGGGCGTGGTCGAGCTGATCGGTGCCGTGTGTATCTTGACCAATCGCTATCCGCGGCTTGGGGCTTGGCTGATCGTGATCTTTCTCATCCCGGTGACGATCGTGGTCCACGGCGCGGCGATGGTGGGCGCGGCTGACGAGACGATGCGTCAGATTCAACTGTCGTTTTTCCTGAAAGGCGTGGCGATGACCGGCGGTGCGTTGTTCATCACCCAATTCGGCGTGGCACGCGACGATCGATAAGGACCGATGACTTCAGTTTTACGCGAACCTTTGACTACGCCGGCAACCTGGCGCCGGCGAGACCTCGCCCGGTCTTCCGACTGGTCTCGGCAACTCTCGGCAGCCGCGGTGCGCGAACTCGAAGCAGCGCTCGTGGCCGCTCGTGCTACCGGGAAGGCGATGACGGAACTCGCACGAGACGATTTCGCGTTACCGGGTCTGCAAGGCGAGATCGCGGGGTGGATGGACGTGCTGCACAGCGGGCGTGGGTTCCTCAACGTGAAGGGGCTTCCCGTCGCGGGTCGAAGCGATGACGACATCGCGTGGCTGCATTGGGGGATCGGGCTGCATATTGGCACCGCCGTATCGCAGAACGCCGCCGGTGATCTGCTCGGGCACGTACGAGATACGGGAGCCGATCCAACCGATCCTTCCGTGCGTTTGTACAAGACGCTGGTCGGTCTCGGATTTCACAGCGATGGGTCGGATCTCGTCGGCCTGCTCTGCATTCGACAAGGGCGCAGCGGCGGCGAGAATCGCTTGGTGAGTACGGCGACGCTCTACAACGAGATCCTCGCGCGGCGTCCCGACTTGATAGAGCTGCTCTACCAACCTTTCTGTTGGGATCGCAACGAAGAACAGGCGCCCGGGGAGCTGCCGTACTTCGAACTTCCGATCTGTCGATACGAGAACGGGCGTCTCACGTTCTTCTACCTGCCTTGGTACATCCGCGGCGCCCAGCGCCATCCCGAAGCCCCTCGCATGACGGCCGAACAAAACGAACTGCTCGACCTGATCGACGAAATCGCTGCGGACCCCGAGATTCATGTGACGATGAAGCTCGAGCCGGGCGAGGTGAACTATCTAAAGAATAATGCCGTTCTGCATGCGCGCACGAGCTTCGTCGATTTCGAAGAGCCCGAGCGCAAGCGTCATCTCGTTCGTCTGTGGCTCACGGCGCACGGTGATTGGGCTGATGGTGACGATTTCGTTCAGCAAGGCATTCCGAGAAAGGAAGGCGTCGTGTCCGATGAAGCCGCCATCAAGTCGCCATCAAGACGGACGTCGTGAACGAGACGCCCGAGGCGCCACGCATCTCCAACGCGTATTCCAACTACGTATTGGGACTACTGTTCGTCGTTTACGTTTTCAATTTCATTGATCGCCAAGTGCTGTCCATCCTTCTGGATGCGATCAAGGCCGACATCGGCGTGTCCGACACCTACATGGGATTCTTGACCGGTTTCGCATTCGCGGTCTTCTACACGTTCGCGGGAATTCCGATTGCGCGATTGGCCGATCGCCATTCTCGCCGGTCGATCATCGCCTTCGGCCTGTTTGTGTGGAGCGGAATGACGGCCGCATCCGGCATGGTGCGCAACTTCACCGAACTGGCAGTGGCACGGATCGGCGTGGGGGTAGGCGAGGCGGCCGGTAGCCCGCCCGCGCACTCGTTGTTGTCCGACTATTTTCCGCCCGAGCGTCGTGCGACGGCGATGTCGATCTACTCGACCGGTGTGTACGTCGGCGTGATGCTCGCGTTCATAGGCGGCGGTTGGTTGAGCAGCCACTTTGGCTGGCGCACCGTCTATCTGACGATCGGGCTGGCCGGAGTA
Organism: Deltaproteobacteria bacterium; assembly: GCA_029262375.1. Classification (GTDB taxonomy): domain Bacteria; phylum Desulfobacterota; class Binatia; order UBA1149; family SPBQ01; genus JAJCZM01. The sequence continues at coordinate 111,147 of JAJCZM010000007.1, read as the reverse complement.
CCGCTCGCGTTACTGGTTCGATTTACCATTCGCGAACCGCCGCGCGGCTATTCGGATCCTCCCGGTACGGTGGTTCCCGAGGCGGTTACGGTCAGAGAGGCTCTCGGCTACCTCTCTCGCTGTCCCTCGTTTCTTTGGCTGACTGCGGCCGCATCGGTGCAGTCGCTGTCCGGCTACGGGTTCATCACCTGGAGCCCGGCGTTTCTGGGGCGCGTTCACGGCGTCGAGACCGTGCAGATCGGCCTCTGGCTCGGCCTCATCATCGGCATCTTCGGAACCGCCGGCGGCTACATCGGCGGCAAGCTCAGCGATCGATTTGGGCGCCGCGATGAGCGCTGGATGATTCGTTGGCCTGCGATCCAATCGATCAGCGCGATTCCGTTCATGTTCGCTTTCCTTTTCATCGAAGATACGACCTGGGCGCTCGCTGCGTTTGCGCCGTTCTACATGCTCGGCGCCATGTACGTCGGGCCGATGCTGTCGACCACGCAGTCTCTGGTGCCGAACAACATGCGTGCGACGACATCGGCGATTCTCTTGTTCGTCTTGAACATGGTCGGTCTCGGCCTCGGCCCGTTCGTTGTTGGCCTGATGAACGACCTCGGAGCCGATCGCTATGGGCCGGAGGTCATTCGCTACTCGCTCGCAGTGATCGGAGCGGTCGGTGGCTGTGCGAGTATTCTGTTCTGGATCACGAGCGAGCATCTTCCCGCCGATCTCGCGCGTGTGCGGCAGGCGGGGGCTGGCTCCTCGCAACCAAGCGATTGAACGGCCAGCGAAGCGATTGAACAAGCAGCGGAGCGGTTGAAATGACCGCGCCGCTGAGCGAAGAAAGATCCAATGTCCGACCAACCGAAAACCATGCTCATTGTCGGTGCGGGTGATTACATCGGGACGGCAATTGCTCGTCGTTTCGCCGCCGGTGGCTATACGGTCTGCATGGGGCGGCGCAACGCGGACAAACTCGATCCGCTTGTCGCCGAACTCGCAGCGCTAGGGCAGACGGTGCACGCGTACGCGCTCGATGCGCGCAAGGAAGAGCAGATCGTCGATCTGTTCGCCAAGATCGAGAATGACGTCGGCGCGCTCGACTGCGTGATCTTCAACGCGGGTGCGAACGTCAATTTCTCGCTCGCCGAGACGACAACGCGCGTGTTCTTCAAGGTCTGGGAGATGGCCTGTTTCGCGGGCTTCGTGACGGCGCGCGAGGCGGCGAAGTACATGGTGCCGCGCACTCGCGGCTCGCTGTTTTTCACGGGCGCGACTGCGAGTGTCCGTGGCGGTTCCGGCTACGCGGCGTTCGCCAGCGCCAAGTTCGCTCTGCGTGGACTCGCGCAGGCGACGGCTCGTGAACTCGGGCCTGCCAATATTCACGTGGGACATCTCATCATCGACGCCGGTGTCGATACGGCCTTCGTGCGCGAGATGATCGGAAAGGCAACCGGCGTGTCGGCCGACGAATTGCCGGCCGATACGCTCATGAACCCTGCATCGATTGGGGAGACCTACTGGATGCTGCATCATCAAACTCGCGACGGCTGGACGTTCGAGTTGGATCTGCGTCCTTATGGAGAGCGCTGGTGAGCCGAGTGACGAAAGTCGAATTCCTTTACGATTTCGGCAGTCCGAATGCTTACCTTGCGCACGAGGCGATTCCCGCGATCGCTGCGCGCGTGGGTCTCGAATTCGAATACGTTCCGGTGCTTCTCGGCGGTGTCTTCAAAGCAACAGGCAACGTCTCGCCTGCCGTATCGACCCAGGGGATCAAGAACAAGGGCGAGTATCTCATGCGAGAGGTCGCGCGCTTCGTGCGTCGCCACGGGATTGCCCATTTCAATTTCAATCCTTTCTTTCCCGTCAACACGTTACAGATCATGCGCGGTGCGGTCGTCGCGCAGCGCGAAGGCATTGCTGCCGAATATATTGACGCGGTGTTTGCACACACGTGGGGGGCGGCGCCGAAGAAGATGGACGACGCCGAGGTCATTCGCGCGGCGCTCGAGGAGTCGGGGCTTCCGGCGGAACGAATCATGGCCGGGATTGCCGATTCTTCGGTCAAGCAGCAGTTGATCGAGAATACGCAGCGCGCGGTCGAGCGCGGCGTATTCGGTATGCCTGCGTTCTTCGTTGGCGCGGAACACTACTTCGGAAAAGAAGCGTTCGCGGAGATCGAGCAGGATCTGGCGCGAGGGTTCGCGCGCGACGGCGCGGGAGGGTAACCATGGCGGATTACGTCTGCATCGCACAAGAAGGTCAGAGCTCCGAGCGCAATCGCGTTGTGCTCGACGAAGGCCTCAAGCGTATCGCCGTGCAACTACTCGGGCAGGATGCGGCCGATGCCGAGATCAGCTGGATTGGTGTGCGCGAAGGCTTCGGATTTACGGCCGGTCGCCCGAGCACGAGTACGCTTGTCATTCGATCGGTGCCGGTCGGGTTTCCCGACGATCGGCGCACTGAGTTGATGACGGCCATTTGCGACTTGTGGCAAGAAGTCACGGGCTGCACTACGAATGAGATCGTCGTGACCGTCATCGATGGTCCACTACCTTTGTAAGACTCGGGAGGTGCCGACATGCCACTGTACCGCTGCTTGGTTCGAGAAAACCTGACGTCGCTCGAACAGCGCCATGAGGTTTCGAAAGAAGTGACCCGTATCCATTGTGAAATTACGGGGGCACCGCCGACGTTCGTGCATACGTTCTTCACTGAGGACGCCGGCGGTGATCTCCCCACGGATACCGGCGCGCTGCTACTCGGAAGCATTCGCTCCGGGCGGACCGACGAACAGAAGCAGCAACTGGTCGACGATATGCAGTCGTCGATCGCGAGCATACTGGATCTCGCATCGAACGAAGTGACCGTAGCTACAGCCGATATCCCGGCGCGCTGGGTGATGGAGGGCGGCGCGTTGCTTCCAGAGCCGGGCGACGAGGACGCGTGGCTTGAAAAGCACGGCCACGTCGATTCTGACGCGACCGGATAGATCGCGGTTTAGACGTGGATTTCACAGTTGGCATTGCAACCACGGCCGCCGAGAGGGAGGCGGTCTATCGTTTTCGCTACAGCGTCTACGTCGAGGAGATGGGCCGCTACCAGGATACGGCCGATCACGTGCGTCGTTGGCTCGACGAACCGGAAGACGAGCACTCACACATCTTTTTCGCACTCGAGGGTGACCGCGTCGTCGCCACCTCACGCCTGACTTGGGGAGGAGACCGCGGTTTTTCGCAGCGTCAGATTGAGCAGTACGATCTCGCGAGATTCATCGCGGAGTTGGGACCGACGCGCATGGCGGTCGGTGAGCGCGCGATGATAGAGCCGCGACTGCGCGGCACCAACCTGCTCGAGCGCGTCATGTCGGTTTCCGCCGATTTCATCTCGGAGAGCGGGATCTGCGTGATCTTTGGCGCATGCGAACCGCATCTGTTGACGTCGTACCTCGGCATGGGCAATCGCACCTACGCGCATCAGAACATCAACAGCAAGGAAGCGGGCTACCTGATCCCGTTGATTTCCTTTCCGCACGGACCGGACGCGCTGCGCGCCGATTCTGAGGACGGTTGGCCTTCCTGCATTGAAGACGTTTTGACAGTAGGCGGTGCCGTGACGAGCCGATTGCACCAAGACTCCGATGACTATTGGAGTGAGATCCAGTCGGCACTGCGCGAACTGGAAGGGCAGAAGATCTCCGCACTTGACGGGCTCCGACAAGACGAAGCCGACCGCGTCCTCACCAAGAGCAACATCATCGAGTGCAATGCCGGCGATCGCATTCTCAAGAAAGGCGGTGTCGCGCGTAACATCTTCGTCGTGCTCGAGGGGACGCTCGAAGTCCGAGACGATGACGAACTGATCGGCGTGCTGACGGCCGGCGATGTATTCGGCGAGATGGCGTTCTTGTTGAATCGGGCACGCGCATTCGATGTCTATGCGGCCACCGACGACGCGAAGATACTCAGCCTGAGCGAGAGTACGATCCGTATGATGATCGCCGACGATACCGAGGTGGCGGCGAAGATCCTTCTCAATATCTCGCGTATGCTCTGTGTACGCTTGCTAAAGGCGAACTGACCCGTCGGCGCTTCCAGCAGCGGTGCCTGCATCACAACCATGTTGCCTCTACCTCCATCCAGTCCATCCTCTTCGTCCGCGCCGGTCGCGCTGTTCGCTGGGCACGACCGTGCGTGGAGTGACGGTGTGCTGGCCGCATGCCCAGCCTTGGCTGCTGGTTGCCGTGCCCCCGTATGGGCACGTAGCGGTCACGCCCAGGCGGCACTGTCGCTGTACCACGACGACCGTGCCGCGTTACTGGACTTCGACCTCGACGAACGATTGACGATGGCCGACGGCGGTACGGTTTCGCTGCAATGGGCGGGGCTCGATACCCCCCCGGCAACGCCGGTGCTGGTCGTCTTGCACACGATCTGCGGCAGCGGCCACTCCCTTCGTCGTTTCATCGGGGAGATGCGCCGTCGCTTGGGGTGCGTCGTCGTCGCGTGCAACCGTCGCGGTCATGCCGATCTCACGCTGACGGCGCCGCGTATCAATACGATGGGCTTCGTCGCGGACTTGAACGAACAACTCGAAGCGATCGTGGAGCGACGGCCGCATTCCCCTCTCTACGCGGCCGGCATCTCGGCGGGTTCGGGGCTATTGGTGCGCTACCTCGGAGAAGAATCAGGCTCGTCTCGATTCGTTGCCGCGGTGGCGGTTTGCCCTGCTTACGACATTCCCGATGGACTGCGCCACGCGCATCCGCGCTACGACACCTACATGACCAAGAAGATGATTCGCTTCTTTTTGGAGCAAAATCACGAGGTTCTCTCGCGCGTCGATGGGTTTGGCGACTGCGCGCGAGCGCGCACCATGGTCGAGTTTCACGAGCGGCTCTACCCACTCGCGGGGTTCGATTCGCTCGAGGCGTATGAAGAGGCGTCCGACCCGATGCGTGTTGCGCCGAGAGTCGAGACGCCTGTACTGGTGTTGAATGCCGAAGATGATCCCGTCTGCTCGGCGAAGAACGTTTACCGGCATCTGCCTGCGATGCAGCAGCTGCCGCGTGTCCTGATCGCGCTCGCACGCTACGGCGGCCACTGTGGCTTCTTCGAAGGGCATCGCGCGTCGTCGTCTTGGTCTGACCGTGCGGTCGCCGAGTTCCTGCGGTCGCAGGGGGCCGCCGAGTAGCGGAGCAACCGCGCCCGGCGACGTACAATCGCGCGCAGAACTCCCTCAAGGGGTTTCCCCTTGGCTCTGGGCCCCGTATCCTTTACTGCCCGCATCAGAACGCCCGCCACTCGTTGATCTCTCGCTTAAAGGTGGACAATTTTGTTCGTTGTGGTCTATGGCATATGTTCGTTGAGTTACACCGGAATATTCATGATCCCACCCGCCGTATTATTTAATTATTTCAAGCTCTTAGCAGTCACGGCCGGGCTTTCGGTGGGGTTCGTTTTAGCCGTCGCGGCCCCCTCACATGCGGCCGCGTCGCCGCGGGGGCACGATCATGGCGCCTGTGACCTCGACATGGACGGTGACGGCGATTTCGGCACGGCGGGCGATTGCGACGTCTGCGATGGCGACGCGAACCTCGATGTCGATGAAATCTACGTCGATTGCGACGGCGGAGACGATCTCAGCGGCGACGGCACGCCGGGCAATCCCTATCGAACGGTTGGCGTCGCGCTGGCCGTGACCAACGGTCCGGACGTCGGCGAAGAGGACGCCATCTGTGTGCGCGGCACCTGCGCGTCCGAACTACTTCCGTTGATCATCCCGCAAGATGGCAAGCCGACGGTTTTCACGCGCCCGGCCGACGCGTCGCAGAACGAGGTTCGTGCTTTCGAGTATCCTGACGAACCGTTCGGAATGTATTGCTGGGACACCGACAACGACGACGACTACCGCAGCGACGAGACATGCGTGATCGATGCCGGCCCCGCGTCGACTGGCTGGTGCATCCGATCGGACAAGAATCATTTTGAAATGGCCCACCTGACGTTCAAGAACTGCGGTTCGGGGCAGGCGTCCGGCACCGCCAATACCAACGGTCTTTTCGTACTCGACGCGCCGGAACGCACGCATCACTGGTGGCATCACAACACGTTCGAAGCCATCAACAAAGACGGCGTTCACAATAGCCAGAATCGCGTATTCGGATATTTTCAGGCCAACGGCGGCTCGATCGATTGGCTCGCGATCGAACACAACCACGTGCCCGAGTTCGCGGGCTACTTCCTGCGTGGCGGGCAAGGCACCGGCGCAATAGGATTCGCCGACTTCTGGCGCGTGAAGAACAACACGCACTCCTGCCACGGTTGCGATCAAGACTCGGGGATTTGCGCCGGACTCGCCGACGCCAAGGTGAAGTGCTCGCTGACCGATCTGTGGGGGGCGCTCAACGACGTCGAGATTCTCAACAACCATTCGGATGCGAACGTGCTTGCGTGGGCGCAGGGTGCTGCCGTCGGCTGGAATGCGCATTCGTGCACCCAGGGTTGGGACATCGTCAACAATGAGCTCATCGACTTTCAGAATGCGATCCTGATCGAGCCCAGCGATTCGCGCCCGGTCTCTACCTGTACGGACCTCGCTCGCCCGATGGATGACTTTCACGTTGTCGGCAACGATATCGTGATGCGCAACAAGGCTGACTGGGGGGGCGAGCACCTCTATCCGGTGACCGTGGCGCGCGGTCGTCCCGGTGGCATCGAATGGGAAACGCTCAAGACGGCGACGTTCACGGACAATACCATTCGTTGTGAGAACGACAGTTCGGCGGGCTATGTCTTCGGCCTGCATGCCTCGCATGACTCGGCGATCTGCCCGGGCGGCCATGCCGACGGCTTGATCGAAGTCTACAACAACACGTCCAACTGCGACTACTCGCAGAACTCTCGCGGTGGAATCTGGATCGGCACCACCGGGACGAGTGGGGCCGCTACGCAATGCGGGCACGAAGGCTATCGGCTTCGCAACAACATCTTCATTGGTCGAACGGCGCGTGACTGTGTCGCTGTAGAAGCCGACTGGCCCGGGCATACGCTCGATATCGATCATCAGGTCTACGATCCGAACTGTACGTGGTTCTGGAAAGGCGAGCAGCACACGACGCTGGCTGACTGGCAGGCTCAACCGGGTGTCGATGAAAGCGAGTCCGTCGCCTGCGACCCGACGTTCGTCGATGAACTCGAACCCGACCTCGACCTTCATCTCGATCCGACCGATGCATGCGCGCAGGGTGGCGCAGAGACGCTTACGACCGTCGCGTTGGTCGATCGAGACGGCGACCCACGCACGTTCACCTCGGATATCGGGTCCGATGAGGCCAGCGTTGCTAGCCAGGCGTGTGTCACCAACGGCGACTGCGATGACGCGTCGTTCTGCAGCGGAACCGAAGTCTGCGTCGCCGGCGCCTGTGCTGGCGGCGACGATCCTTGCTTCGGTACGTTTTGCGACGAAGCCGGCATGGCGTGCGCCGCCTGCGTGACGGGTGGCGATTGTAACGACGACGACGATTGCACGATCGACACCTGCACCGCGGGCGCGTGTTCGAACACCCCGCATACGGGCGCCTGCGACGACCATCTCGAGTGTACGACGGGAGATGTTTGCGATGCCTTCGGTGTTTGCAGCGGCGTCCCCGTCGATTGCTCGGGGCTCGACGATGGCTGCAACGACGGCGTCTGTAAGAAATCCAACGGAAGCTGTACGGCGGTGCCGAAGCCGTCGGGGACGACCTGTGACGACGCTTCCTTGTGCACGTCGGCGGATGTCTGTGACGACGGTGGATTCTGCTCCGGGACTCCGGTGGTTGATTGTTCCGGGCTCGACGACGACTGCAACGTTGGTGTGTGCGTCGCTGGTAGTGGCGCGTGCACGACCGTGGAGCGTGCCGAGGGCACGCCCTGCGAGGACGGAGATTTCTGCAACGGGAACGAGGCCTGCGATACGGGTGCCTGCGTACTGGGCCCCGATCCCTGCCCGGGCGAGTTCTGCGACGAGGTCGCGGACGTCTGTCTCGAGTGTCTCGACGACATCGACTGCGACGACGGTGTCTTTTGTAACGGAGCCGAGACCTGTAGCGCCGGTTCGTGTTTCGTCGGGTCGGATCCTTGCCCAGGTCAGCTCTGTGACGAAATTGGTGATGTCTGCACCGGCTGCGTGAACGACGTTGACTGCGCCGACGGGGATGTCTGCACCGACGACGTTTGTAGCGCCGGCATCTGCTCGAATCCTTTCAATACGGCTCCCTGCGATGACGGAGACATCTGTACCGGCTCCGATGTCTGTAACGGTGGCGGCGCCTGCCTCGGTACTGCGCCCGACTGCTCGGGGCTCGACGACGCGTGCAACGTCGGGGTCTGTGATGGGGGCACGGGGGGATGTGTTGCGCAGCCGGAGATCGATGGAACCTCGTGTGGCGACGCGGCGTTCTGCAATGGCGCCGAGATTTGTACCTCCGGCGCCTGTACCGCCGGCAGCGATCCCTGCGCTGGGCAGCTCTGTGACGAATCGGGTGACGTCTGTGTCGACTGTCTCGCCGACAACGACTGCGACGATGCCACGTTCTGCAATGGCGGTGAGACCTGCGTCGCCGGCAGCTGCGCGGCAGGCGCGGATCCCTGTGAAGGTCAGTTCTGTGACGAATCGGGCGGCGTCTGCGCCGACTGTCTGATCGACACGGATTGCGACGACTCTGACGTCTGCACGACCGATACGTGTGCGACCGGTGCCTGTAGCAACGTCTTTAACACCGACCCCTGCGACGACGGCGATCTGTGTACTGCGACCGATACCTGCGACGGAGCCGGGCAATGCGCGGGCACTGCTCCGGACTGCACGGATTTCGATGACGAATGTAACGACGGCGTTTGCGACGGCGGGACGGGTGGCTGCACGGCACAGCCGAAATCGGATGGCACGTCGTGCGCTGATGTCGATTTCTGTAACGGGGACGAGACGTGCAACGCGGGCGTTTGCGATGCCGGTATCGATCCGTGCCCCGGTCAGCTTTGCGACGAGCCGGGCGACGTCTGCGCCGACTGCCTGATCGACACCGATTGCGACGACACGGACGTCTGCACCACCGATACCTGCGTGGCCGGTGCCTGCGACAACGCCTTCAACGCCGCCCCGTGCGACGACGGCGATCTGTGTACTGCGACGGATACATGCGACGGTGCGGGACAGTGCGCGGGTACGGCTCCCGATTGCACGAGCCTCGACGACGCGTGCAACGATGGTGTTTGCGACGGCGGGACGGGCGGCTGCGTTGCCCAAGCGAAGTCCGACGGCACCGATTGCAGCGACGCGGACTTCTGCAACGGCGATGAAACCTGTACCGCCGGCGCATGCGCGACCGGCTCGGATCCTTGCCCAGGCCAATTCTGTGACGAATCGGGCGATGTCTGCGCGGATTGCCTCTCTGACGGCGATTGCGACGACGGCGACTTCTGTAATGGCGGCGAAACGTGTGCTGCGGGCGCTTGCGCAGCCGGTTCTGATCCCTGCCCGGGGCAGCTCTGCGACGAGACGGGCGATGTCTGTAGCGACTGTTTGATCGACACTGATTGCGACGACAGCGACGTTTGTACGGCGGATACCTGCGTTGCCGGAGCGTGTAGCAACGCGTTCAACACCGATCCGTGTGACGACGGCGATCTGTGTACGACAGTCGATACCTGCGACGGAGCGGGGCAGTGCGCGGGTGCGACGGCGGATTGCACGAGCCTTGACGACGCGTGCAACGACGGCGTTTGCGATGGCGGGACGGGGGCGTGCATTGCGCAGCCCAAATCCGACGGTACGGATTGTAGCGACGGTGACTTCTGCAGCGGCGCGGAGACTTGCGCCGCCGGATTGTGCGTTACCGACGGCGATCCGTGTCCGAGTCAATTCTGCGACGAGCCGGGCGACGTCTGCGCCGACTGCCTGATCGACACCGACTGCGACGACACCGACGTCTGTACGACCGATACGTGTACTGCCGGCGCCTGCGACAATGCCTTCAACACCGCCCCCTGCGATGACGGCGATCTGTGTACCACTACCGATACTTGTGACGGGGCGGGGCAGTGCGCGGGCACAGCGCCCGATTGCTCGGGGCTCGACGACGCGTGCAACGACGGCGTTTGCGATGGCGGGACGGGCACCTGTATTGCCCAAGCGAAGTCCGACGGCACCGATTGCAGCGACGCGGACTTCTGCAATGGCGATGAAACCTGTGCCACCGGCGTATGCGCGACCGGCTCGGATCCTTGCCCTGGTCAACTCTGTGACGAGAGCGGCGACGCATGCGCCGATTGTTTGATCGACGCGGATTGCGACGACTCTGACGTCTGCACGACCGATGCGTGTGCGACCGGCGCCTGTAGCAACGTCTTCAACACCGCCCCCTGCGACGACGGCGATCTGTGTACTGCGACGGATACATGCGACGGTGCGGGACAGTGCGCGGGTACGGCTCCCGATTGCACGAGCCTCGACGACGCGTGCAACGACGGCGTTTGCGATGGCGGGACGGGCACCTGTATTGCCCAAGCGAAGTCCGACGGCACTGACTGCGGCGACGCCGATTTCTGCAACGGCGCGGAGACCTGCGCTGCCGGCGTATGCGCGGCCGGCTCGGATCCTTGCGCAGGCCTGTTCTGTGACGAGAGCGGTGATGCTTGCGCCGATTGCCTACAAGACTCCGACTGCGTCGATCTGAATTTCTGTAACGGCGCCGAAACCTGTGTGGCGGGCGCGTGCGCGGCAGGCACCGACCCGTGTCCCGGCCAGCTCTGTGACGAGTCGGGCGATCTGTGTGCTGATTGTCTGCTCGACGTCGACTGTGACGACTCCGATATCTGCACTACCGACACGTGTGTCGCCGGTGTTTGTAGCAACCCGTTCAATACGGATCCTTGCAGCGACTTCGATCCGTGTACCGAGAACGACGTCTGTGACGGAGCCGGCCAGTGTGCCGGTACGATCGTCGATTGCACCGGTGCCGGCGATGAGTGCAATGACGGTGTCTGCGATGAACAGACGGGAGCCTGCGTCGGTCAGCCGATGAGTGATGGGACCGACTGTAGCGACGGCGATTTCTGCGACGGCGACGAGCAGTGTCTCTTGGGCGTTTGCAGCGCAGGAACGCAGCCGTGTGCGGGGCTGCTCTGCGATGAAACGAACGACGTCTGCCTCGAATGTTTCGTGGACGGCGACTGCAGCGATGGCTTGTTCTGCAACGGCGTCGAGACGTGCGCGGCCGGCGCTTGCGCGTCAGGCTCTGATCCTTGCGGGGGGCAAGCTTGCGATGAGCCCAGCGACCAGTGTGTCGCGCTCGGGGATCCGGACAACGACGGTTTGGCCGACGGTGCTGATCCATGCCCGTTCGATGCGCGTAACCGTTGCTTCGGGCCGATCGCCGTCGATGCTCAGACCGGGCAAACGATCCGTGTGAACGCGAACGTGTCGTCGGCCGAGTGCAGCGGCGACAAGACCGACTGCAACGGCGATCTCTGGCACGCCGACTTCGGCTACAACCAGGCCCTCAAAGCATCTTCCTGTAATATCAACGGCGGCGGTGAGGCCTGCGTGATCGCCGGAATCCCGGCACTGTTCGATTGCGACAGCGAAGAGACGGAAGATCTCTTCCAATGCGAACATAGCGACCGGAACCCGTCGCCCGAATTGATTTATTCCTTCGATGTTCCCGACGGCTTCTACGTCGTCAATCTGTTGTTCGCCAACACCTACGACGGATCAGAAGAGGTCGGAGATCGACTGACGCATCTGCTGGTTGAAGGTGAGCTCGAGTACGAGAATTTCGATCAGGTCGAGGCCGCCGGCGGCAGCACGACTGCGGTCGTACGCAGTGTCGTTGCGAACGTGAACGATGGCAACGGCCTCCAGATCGAATTCGCGAACCTTTCGCAGAACAACCCGGCCGTGAAAGCGATCGAGGTCTACGAGGCGGGCTTCGTCGTGACCACGACGACCACGCTGGCGCCGACCACGACGACCACGCTGGCACCGCCCACGACCACGACGTTGCCGCCTTCGACCACGACCACGATCCCACCGACGACGACGACGATCCCGCCGACGACTACCACGACGATGCCTCCGACGACTACGACGACGATGCCTCCCGTCGGTGGAGATCCCGACAACGATGGGCTGTCCGACGGTGACGATCCGTGTCCGTTCGACGCGCGAAACCTTTGCTATGGAGTTCCTGCGATCGATGGGGACAGCGGCAACGCGATCCGGATCAACACGAACGTATCGTCGAACGAGTGCTCCGGGACGAAGACGATGTGTAACGGTGAGGTTTGGTACGCCGACTTCGGTTACAATCAGGCGCCGAAGGGAAGCGCGTGCAATCTCAACGGCGGGGGCGAGGCCTGTGTGATCACCGGCATCGTCGAACTATTCGGCTGCGAGAACGAAGAGTCGGAGGACGTCTTCCAGTGCGAGCACTCGGATAAGAAGCCGAACCCCGATCTATTCTACGACTTCGATCTTCCGGACGGGCAGTACCTCGTGAACCTGTACTTCGCCGATACCTACACGGGGACCACAGGCATCGGAGCTCGTGTGTTCGACATCTATGTCGAGGGAGCGCTCGAGTATCCGGCCTTCGACGCAGTGCTCGCGGCCGGCTCCAACGCCCGAGTCGTCGTACGAAGCGTCGTCGTAGACGTTGTCGACGGCAATGGGCTGTCGTTGCACTTCGAGCGAATCACACAGGCACCGGCCATCAAGGCGGTCGAGGTACTCGAGCCGTTCTGACCGCGAACGTCTTCAGGCGGCCGCGCTGCGCAGCAGCGAGAGTGTCGCCTGAACCTCGGTGACTTCGATCCCTAGCTGAGAGCACATATCGGCGAGATCGAAGAAGTAGATCTCCCGAACGATCTGGCTGTCGCGAAACTCGAACACACACGAGAACGGTTGCCGCGCGGTGCGCCCGGTCGGGGCCATTCCCAAGCCGCCCCCTCGCATCGTCATGCTCTGGCTGCCCCAGCAGGCGACGTGCTCACCTTCGGCAATCACGGCGTTGATCGATACGACGTACTCGGGGAACGTGTCAAAGAAGAGACCGAATTGCGCGAGAGTGTCGGCCTTGTCGCGCGTGGCGACTCCAAAGCATACCGTCTCGCACACGAAGTCCGGGTGACACGTTGTTAGTGCGGCCTCGACGTCTACTTCGCTCTGGGCCGCCCCGTAAAGACGAACCAGCGTCTTCATGATCGCGCTGTCGAGATCACGTTGCCTCTCGGGCAACCGCTGGCTGCTCACGTTGCTGCCGAGCGGTCGCAGCTCGGCGTCGTGTCGGTTGAGATAGTCCGCGGCGCGTGCACCGTCATCGTTGAGCAGCCGTTCTTCGATCGCGACGATCTTGCCGTCTGCGACGCGTACGAGATGCTCTCCTTCCACGCGTAGGTCGGGTAGGCCCTCGCGTGCACCGGTGAGGCTGAACTTCATCCAGATGCCGTCGTCGGTCGTGCGTGGTCCTTCGAGAACTTCCGGGATGCGTAGATCGAACCGATGATCGTAGACGCGTACCGCTTCTCGGAAACCTGCCACGACCGCGTCCGCTCCTTGGTCGTCGCAGTCGTGCGGTCCGCCGTTTGTGACTACGTGGTGCGCCTCGTCTGCAAGCAGCGGTCGGATCACCGACCAGTCGTCGCTGAGATAGGCGAGTTCGAAGGCTTGAGCGTATTCGTAGAAAGCTTTGAGGTCCGACATCGTGCGATGATGAACGCAAATCGGCCCAGCGAAAAGATCCAAAAGGAGGGCGCGGATGGTGCCATTGTCCGGCTGCGGGTCGTTCTTTCTAGCGTGAGGGTGGCGGCGTTTGCGACGTGCGCGGCGCCGGCGACTTGCGAACGTCGGGGTCTATCTGGACGGACGCTGCGACTTGTCGCCAGAGCACGTCGATGACCTTGCGCGCCGACGGGCGAGGCGAGTGCGTCATGGCCTCGACCAACACTTGCTGCATGGCGCCGAACATGGCGGCGCCTGCCAGCCGCGGGTTCACGCCGACCGGCAGCTCCCCCTTCTTCTGGCCCTTGCGGATGCTGCGCGCGCTTCGATCGACGACGTCCGCGATTCGCTCGGCCTCACGACGTGCGACCTCGGGGTCTCGCGCCAGCAGCCCATGCAGTACGCACGAGAACGGCTGCGCGTAGTGAAAACGTACGCCGAGTTCGAGCCGCTCGTACTCATGCGTGGCCCAATCGCCGTGCGCATCGAGGTCGCGGTCGAGAACCGCTGCGTGAAAACGATCGTAGAAGTCGTCGATCAGAGCAGCGACCAAGCCCGCCTTGGAGCCGAAGTAGCGATGGATCAGGCTCGGTACGACGCCGGCGGCCTCGGCGACCATGGCGATCTCGATGTGCCCGTCGTTGTCGATGGCGACCTGCCGTGCAGCGTCGAGCAAGCGCTCGGCGGTGGCGCGTCCCTTCGGGGTGGTCGGTCGAGAGACGCTTGACATGAGCGCCATGGTTGGCAAAAAGAGAAGTGAAGTCAAATCACTTTTAGCTCCGGAGTTCCGATATGCAAGGTTTTTTGAGCGATCCCGATGTCGCTGCGCGAATTCTCGACCACATCTCAGGCGAGTCCACCGACGAGGGCGATGTCGTCTGGCGAGAGCCGGTTGCCAACTACGTTTCGCCGGAGCGTTATCAACGAGAGCTAGATGGCGTGCTTCGCCGGCTGCCGGTGCCGTTCTGTCCGTCGGCTGCGCTGCCTGAGCCGGGATCGTACGTCGCACGCAGCGCGGCCGGCGTGCCGCTTCTCGCGGCGCGCGACGAAGAAGGTGTGGTTCGTGTTTTTCGCAACTCGTGCCGTCACCGCGGCACCGAGGTCGCGCAAGGCGCCGGGTGCTCTAAGTCTTTTGTGTGTCCCTATCATGCATGGACTTACCGCCTCAGCGGTGCGTTGAGCCACGTGCCGCATGAGCGCGGGTTTCCGAACCTGGATCGATCCGAGCACGGGTTGGTCGAAGTTGCGTCACGAGAGGAGCAGGGGATCGTGTTCGTAAATCAGCACGCGACCGATGACTTCGATTGGGGGCAATTACCCGACATGGTCGGCGGCGGACAGCGACTGTTGGCAATTACCGAGGCGCCTGTCGCGGCGAACTGGAAGGTGGCGCTCGAAGGCTTCATCGAGGGGTACCATATTCGCGCCACGCACCCCGAGTCGTTCTACCCGTACGGTTACGACAATCTGAATCTCGTCGAAACGGTAGGTCGTCACAGCCGTGTCACGTATCCGTTTCGACGCATCGAGAGTTTGGCCGATGTTGCGCCCGAGCGGCGCAAGGTGCTCGGGCTTCTTACCTACGTCTATCACTTGTTTCCGAACGTATTGGTGACGGTACTGTCGCATCATACGAATCTGGTCGTGTTGGAGCCGACCGGCATCGCATCCACGACCTTTCACGTCTACACGATGACGAATCGCACCGACGCCGGCTCCGACGAAGACGCCAAAGCGCGCCGTGACGCCGAGTTCGTGAACGATTCGGGGGGTGCCGAGGATCGCGCCATCGTTGAATCGATTCAGCGTTCTATCTCTACCGGAGCGAATGAGGCGTTTACGTT
Organism: Deltaproteobacteria bacterium; assembly: GCA_029262375.1. Lineage (GTDB taxonomy): Bacteria > Desulfobacterota > Binatia > UBA1149 > SPBQ01 > JAJCZM01. The sequence continues at coordinate 95,551 of JAJCZM010000007.1, read as the reverse complement.
CGGCCGTTTCGAAAAGGCGATCGTGCACTTCCACACTCAACTGAGGGCGGTGCTGGCCGAGTAGCGGAGTGTTTGCGGCGGTCTCTCACGCGCGTTCCTGATTCCTTTTCGTGGTTCCGGAGGTTACGGTGGCCAATGCCTAAGGAGACGGTGTGATGGGCCAAGTTCAAGCACATGTAGGTTTCGAACTGCGATCAGGGGAGACCTGGAAGAATCCCTGGGACATGTACACGGCGCTGCGTGACAACGACCCGCTCCACCACGTCGAAGAGGGGGACTACTACTTCCTGAGCCGCTTCGACGACGTCTGGGAGGCCGCCGCCGATTCGTCGACGTTCTCGTCTGCGAAGGGGTTGACCGTGAATTACGGTGAACTGGAAGCGGCGGGTTTCGGCGAAAATGTCCCGATGGTGTTCCTGGACCCGCCGGAACATACCGAGTTTCGCCGTCTCGTGACCAAGCCGCTGACGCCGCGCAAGGTTTCGACGATCGAGCCGGCGGTTCGCGCCTTCGTGGCCGAGCGCGTCGAGAAGTGCAAGGCCGCGGGCAAGGCCGATATCGTAGACGAGCTCTTCAAGCCGCTGCCCAGCTTCATCGTCGCCCACTATCTCGGTGTACCTCAAGAAGATCGCGCGCTGTTCGATCAATGGACGGAAGCCATCGTGCAGGCCGCCGCGCTAGGCAACGTAGAGGGCGCGGGCAGCGCGTTCAGCGACCTGCTTGGGTACTTTGCGGTGTTGGCCGAGCGTCGCCGTAGCGAGCCAGCTGACGACATCGTCAGCGATCTCGTTCGAGCCGGCGAAGAAAACGTTTCGATCGCGCGCATCTTGGGCTTTGCCTTTACGATGGTCACGGGAGGCAACGATACGGTGACCGGGTTGCTGTCCGGTGCGGCCTGCCTCTTGACGCAACACCCGGAGCAGCGCGCGAAACTGCTGGCGGATCGGTCTCTCATTCCCAACGCAGTTGAGGAATTCCTGAGGCTCACCTCGCCGGTCCAAAACCTGGCCCGTACGACGACTCGTGATGTCGAACTCCACGGCCGCGTGGTTCCGAAGGGAAAACGCGTTCTGTTGGGGTACGGCTCGGGAAACCGCGACGAGCGGGAGTTCGGCGAAACCGCGGCGGCATGCAGCGTCGATCGCCCGATCAAAAAGATGCTCGCGCTGAGCTTCGGCACCCACTACTGCATCGGGGCGGCCGCAGCGCGACTGCAGGGGCGGGTGGTGCTCGAAGAACTGCTGGGGCGCACCCCGGAATTCACGGTCGACGTGGAAGGCGGGGTCTATGCGGGCGGCAATTATGTCCGTCGCCACAAATCGCTACCCTGGTCGGTGAGCTGATCGCCGGGACCTCAGGACCTGCCAATCTGAGCGATGGGGGCGCATCTGCGTGGCGATCGGCGTTTTAGTTGGCAGTCGGACCATCGCCCTGGTATACAATGAGGCTCTACTTACAGAGGCCGCGCTCCTTGCGGCCTGCGGCGCACAGCAGGATCCCCGCTAGCACGATGATCGCGCCGCCCCTCCCATAGTCCGAACCTATCACTGTTGTATGGGTCTGAATTTCCCGGTGGGTACGCCGATTGCGTACGTCCATCGACGAGTGAACCTTTTTAATGAATTCCAATCTCTCTGATTCCGTCGCGGAGTTCTCGCGACTGCCTTTCCACGCCTCGATTCATCGAGGCATCGAAGCCGCCGGCTTCGTCGAGCCTCGCCCCGTGCAAGGCGCTACCATCCCCGCGGCGCTCGAGGGCCGCGATGTCCTCGGCCTCGCCCAAACCGGAACCGGCAAAACGGCCGCGTTCGTTCTCCCGATTCTTCATGCGCTGGTATCCGAGCGTCGTCCTGGTCCTCGCGCACTGATTGTTGCGCCGACCCGCGAACTTGCGATGCAAATCGATGCCGAGACCCGGCTGCTTGCTCAGTTTACGAAAACGAAAGTCGTAACGATATTCGGTGGTGTCACCGCGTCGCGGCAGATTCGCGGCCTGCGGGCTGATCCCGACATTATCGTGGCCTGCCCCGGTCGTCTCCTCGATCTGATGCAGCAGGGTTTCGTAGATCTCTCGCATATCGAGACGGTCGTGCTCGACGAAGCCGACCATATGTTCGACATGGGTTTTCTGCCCGATGTTCGCCGCATCCTCGCGGCGCTTCCGGCGAAGCGCCAAAACCTCATGTTCTCGGCGACGATGCCGAACGAGATTCGCAAGCTTGCCGACAAGATCCTCAACAAGCCGAAGGTTGTCGAACTCGCGCATTCGAAGCCGGCGGAGACGATCGAGCATGCGCTGTACCCGGTGTCGCAGACGCGCAAGGTTCCGTTGCTCGAGCGACTGCTCGCCGAGGACGACTTCGTCTCTGCGATCGTATTTTCGCGCACCAAGCATCGTGCGAAACGACTGGCTCAGCAGCTCAGCCGTTCGGGGCACGAGGCTGTCGCGCTGCAGGGCAACATGACGCAGGGCCAGCGCGACCGTGCGATGAAGGGATTTCGTAGCGGACAGTTCAAGATACTCGTCGCAACCGATATCGCCGCTCGAGGGATCGACGTCGCAGGGATCTCGCACGTGATCAACTTCGACATCCCGAACACGCCGGAAGCCTACACCCATCGGATCGGTCGTACCGGACGATCCGAGTGCAGCGGCAAGGCGTTTACCTTCATCTCGCGCGAAGATGCTCAGCAGGTGAGGGCCATCGAGAAGAAGCTCGGTCAGAAGATCGAACGACGTCAGATGGAAGGCTTCGAGATGGGAGCGGACGATGAGCCGCGCTACGTGCATCCCAATCCTACTGCTCCGAAAGGCACGCCGCGCAACGGGCGTCCAGCCAAATCCGGGAAGCCCGGACAGTCGGCCGGTCCGCGTCGGGCAAAAACCGACAATGGCGGTGGAGCTCAGCCTCCGCGCCGCCGACGACGCGTCGCGCGCGCTTCCTGACCGGCAGATTTCGAGCAGGCGAGCGAGTCACCGAGGCTCGCTCGCCTGCTTCTATCTTTCAGCCAAATCCTTGAGCGTCATCAGCTGGCGCCGCATCATGATCAGGTCAAGCCACGGTCCGATCACTCGAACCGGACTCAGGATGGCGGGTTTCTTGTACGCTACCGCCAACTTCACAAGTAGACGGCACTCGTCGTCACCGTTCGACGCGACGAGATAGGTAACCGCCAACAGCGGGAACACGCCCGGATTTCGAAGGCGCAGGGTGATGTGGACGTCCTTCTCGAAGCTCGCGAGGTCGAAGATCGACATGAACCGCTGGCCGACCTCGAGCTGCTCCAGTCCGGGCGTCAACGTGCGTGGACTGCGGCGTCCGAAATTATCGATCAAGTCGTAGCTGTAGGGGGCGACGCGCAATTGGCAGAGCCAGCGGAACGTAGTTGCAGCCGATGCGTGTACGTCGATACCGCGAAAGTACGCTTCGTTTGCGGCGGGGAGGGTGCCATCGCAAGGGTAGGGGCGGTCACGGTCCTCCGGCGCGGTGCCCCAGTAGCGGCCTACCTCGGACCATTTCACCCGGCGGGTTCGCGCAGCCATGCGACGGCATCGGCGCGGTCCTCGAAGTACGCAGTGGGAAAGCTCGCGGGGCCCTCGCGCGCCGGCGGTTCGCCGATGCGCGGCGTGCCTGACGGCATGACGAACGCGAAACGTTGCATGCCCATCGCGTTGTAGCGCGGGGTGATGTGTTCGTCGCGCCAACCGCCATCCATACAGGCCGGGGGCAGGCGGAAGTTGGTCGCGTCTATGAGTGCGAGCGTTCGCCCCGTCGCTTCGACGAAGTTGGCGAACTCGGCAAGCCATGCGTTGAATTCGCTGGCCGCCATGTCGGCGGTGCTATCGTGCCAGCGGATCTCGAGAACCCCGTCGTCGGAGTTCTCGACGATCTTGCCCCAGAGATCCTCGAACAGGACGGTTTCGATCATCGATCAGATCCTCCGTCCCCCTGTTACTACATTGTGATTCCGCCGACGCTGGTCGGCAACCCAAACCGTATCGGGGATAACCCGCATGTAGCCGGAGCGAAGAATCCCGAGTACCCGTTCTTGTTCGCGCTCGTCGCCATCGCGAGTTTGGTCACGGCGGAGATCGTGAGTTTGGGGCTCGGCCGTATGGCCGTCGAGACGAGTGTCGAAAGGCGGCTGTTGGGCTAAAGCGGCGGCGAAGAAGCGCCGGCGGTTGCCATCAGCGCCAGCGGTTGGCATCAGCGCCAGCGGTTGTAACGCAACGCTAGTCGAATCCCAGCTGCGCTCGAAGTTCAGTGGGAGTCACTCCTTCTGCGCGGTGCGCGCGAAGGCTCTTGGACGCGTCGCTCTTCGCGAATCGTCGTCCCGTACTTTCGTCCTGCAACAATTCGTGGTGCCGATAGATCGGCGCCGGGTAACCCAGCAATTCCTGTAGCAATCGATGGACCGGGGTTGAGTCGAACAGGTCGCGACCGCGGATGACGTGCGTGATCTGCTGGGCGGCGTCGTCCACAGTGACCGAAAGGTGGTAGCTCGTCGGTGTGTCCTTGCGCGCGAGAATGACATCGCCGTGTGGCTCAATGTCGCCCTGCGTGAGGCCGACGTCTAGTTCGGTCCAGCTCGTATTACTTGTGATCTCGAGCGCTGCCTTTAGGTCGAGGCGCCAAGCGGCCGGTGTCGTGCTCGTCATCAACGTATCACTCACTGACCGGTCCGGCGGGGGGCTGCCCTCTTCGATTTCGCGACGCGAGCGCGGGTCCAGATAAACCACGCCCTTGATGCGAAGGACTTCCAGCGCGCGTGCGTAGTGCTCCATGCGGATACTCTGGGTCAGTACTTCGCCATCCCAGCGGACCCCGAGCCACTCGAGGTCCTCACGAATGGCGTCGCTGTACTCGTCTTTGCAGCGCACGGGGTCGATGTCCTCAATTCGCAGTAGAAACCGGCCTTCGTGTTCCCGTGCGAAACGCTCGTTGAGCAACGCCGAGTACGCGTGTCCGAGATGAAGGTGCCCGGTTGGGCTCGGTGCGAATCGTGTTGTGACCATGGCGCCCTATCGACGTGTCGTCGGATAGCCGGCGCGAGTCTATACGGAACGGGGTGCGCGTGCCCACGGCGGGCGACGCGCGCGGCTTGGGCGGAAGGCCGACCCGAGAACCAACGCGGAACTCGGATCGGCCTCCACGGCCAGCCTAGCGATTGAGGCCTGCGACGCCGGTACTACCAGTACTATCGTCACAAGACTCAAAGACACATTCCTCGATCAGTTCGACGGCGCGCTTTGCGCAGGCCGCGGCATCGATGCCGTCGGCTTCGCAGTCTGACGCGAAGCGGTCGCCGAGGTCTATGCAGTCGTCGGCGCAGGTCGGCTCCGGTCCGGGGCCGCAGTCTTGCGACAGACACTCGCCGAGTGCGTCGTCCGCGGCCTCCTTGCAGGCCTCGGCGTCGATCTCGTCCTCGATGCAGTCGGAGATGAACTCGGACACGGAATCCCGACATTCTTCGTTGCAGCTCGTCGGTCCGTCGTCACATTCTCGGGCAACGCAGCCCTCGCGCACGGCATTCGATCGGTCCCGGCAGACGTCGGCCGACGCTGAGCCCGACGAGCATTCCGCCAGCACGTCGGCCGCGCGATTGTCGCAACGGTCTTCGCAAGTGACGGCGCCGCCGCCGCCGTCACCGCACTCGTTCACGAGGCAGGCTTCGACGATGACCTCGGCGCGCTCAGCGCATTTCTGGCTGTCGGTCGAGGTATCGCCGCAGTGCTCTTGGAACTGTGCGCCGCGAGCCGCACAGGCGTCTTCGCAGCTGGCAGGGGGCGGCTCATTCTCGCAGTTCTCAGAGATGCAGGTGTCTTCAGCCGAACTCGCTGCATCGGAGCATGCGGACTCGTCGCCGCCGCCGGCCAGGCAATCGGCGCGCGCATCGTCGCCCACGATCTCGCAGCGGTCATCGCATTGGGGTTCTTCGCCGCATTCACCTTCGATGCACTCGATAGTTGCCGCTCGTGTGCGCACTTCACAGCCACGAGGATCGCCGCCCTCGTCGATGCACGACTTGAGCTGCTCACGCGATCGCGCCTGACAGGCATCTTCGCAACTCGTTTCCGGCTCGCAGTTTTCCTGTACGCAAACACCGTAGGCCGAGCGCGCACGCTTGCCGCAGTCGCTCGAGTTCGAGCTCACCGCTTTGCATTCGGCGAGCAGCTCTCTCGCTTGCTCGCCGCAGCGTCCCTGGCAGGTATCGTCGCCACCGCCGCAGCTTTGTGACAGGCAGGTCTTGCGCAGTTCGCGCGCTTGGTTGGCGCAGCGGCGATCGGAGCCGCCGGCTTCGATGCACTCCCCGAGTGCCTCGCTCGACAACTCGGTGCAGCGCACTTCACAGTCGTTGGCCGGCTCGCAGTGATGGGCGAGGCAACGATTGTAGGCTTGGCGCCCGTTCTTCAGACACGCTGCGCGGCGAAGGCCGGCATCGCTGCAGGCATCGACGGCATTCCATGCGTAGCCCTCGCAGAGAACGACGCATGGCGATTTGCAGCTATCGCCGTCCGCGAAGCCACCTGTATCGGAATTCTGTGCTGAGGCTGCCGTCGTCACGGTCACAATGGACGCGAGCGATAGTGCCACTACGTGACGCTTGATCATGCTGTTCTCCTGCCACGGCGTTGAGTTTTACGGCGTGCCGCGGCCCGGTCATTTTGTTGATCCGCAGTTGGGATCTGGTTCCTTCTTACACCCGTCTCATGACGCATCGCGCGCCGATTCTGAGGCCGTTTGCGCCACTGCTTGCCCTCTGTCGTGCCGCACGAGGCGAAACCGCGCTCCCCATATGACGGACCGCAGGCAGTCTGAGCAGTTCGCGTGCGATTTTTTGGCGTCACATCGGTGTCGGCACAGGGGGGGGGTCGCGAAAGCCACGCGGTAGATCGGATCCGGATCGCGCTCGGGTTTCGCCATAGCGCGGCGTCTGCGCTAATGAATCCCGGCTATGAATCGTGACGAATGTGTATTGTACAGTGGTGCCGCCGGCGGAGCCGAAGCGGCGTTCGGAGCGGCGGCGGAGAAGTGGGGCATCGAAGAGGTGAACTTCACCTTCGAGGGACACCCCGACGCACGCTCGCGCGGTATTCGCGTGCTTACCAGCCGCGAACTGGAGAAGGGCGATGTCAGCCTGGCATACGTCAGTCGACTGATGCATCGCGACTACAAGGACACCCGGCTCTTCAAGAGCGTGCTCCAAACCATCTGGCATCAGGTGAATAGCGCCCAGGAAGTCTTCGTGGTCGGACAGATTCTCGATGACCAAACGGTGAAAGGCGGAACCGGTTGGGGGGCCGAATTCACGAAGATCTGTAACAAGCCGTTGTTTGTATTCGATCAACCGAAGAAGGCCTGGTTCAGATGGAGCGGCTCACAGTTCGAAGCCACCGGTGATCCTGTGATCGGGCATCCGGAATTCTGCGGAACCGGCACGCGCCACCTCAACGACGACGGCACTGCCGCCGTCGATGCGCTCTTCGCGCGCACGTTCGGCTAGTTGGGCAAGCAGGCCAAGCCGGGCAAGCAGGCCAAGCAGGTCCGGTCCGAGAAGCCTCGCCGCGTCTTCGACAAAGCGTATTACGATCAATTCTACGGCGATCATGCCGCACGCGTTACCGACCAAGAGGTGACCGGACGTCTCGCACGGTTCGTGTGCGCCTATCTGGACCAACTCGATGTCGATGTACGTCGCGTGCTCGATGTCGGCTGCGGTATCGGGCTGTGGCGCGAGCACATCGAGAATCATTTCCCCAATGCCCGTTACACGGGAATAGAGGTCAGCGAGTATCTCTGCAGAACGCTGGGGTGGGAACAGGCGTCCGTCGTCGAGTACCGCTCGCGCAAACCATTCGATCTCGTGATCTGTCAGGGGGTTTTGCAGTACCTCAGCGAGAGCGAAGCACGACGAGCGATCGAGAGTCTTTCGGAACTAACTAGTGCCGCTATGTTCTTGGAAGTGCTCACCGAGGAAGACTGGCAGCGAAACTGCGATCAATCGGTGACCGACGGCCAGTGCTATCTGCGCGAAGCCGAATGGTATCGCACGCGGCTGGATCGACATTTTACCAACTGCGGCGGCGGCGTTTACGTGTCGAAGCAGTTCGAGCACTACGCCTACGCGCTGGATCGTCTGGGGTAGTGCGCACAACCATCCACTCACATCGGTCGCGGCGGTCGGGTAGAAGTTGTCTTCGGCCGTAGCCGGCCCGTGCATGCAAGATCCCGACACCACAGACCCAGCTAGTCCCACTCGCCCACTATTGCTGCGCCTTGCGGCGTCCGAGGGCGTCCGGCTCATCGTCGCGTTGCTGATCGCCGGAGGATTGATCGTTGCCGGTATCAATCGACTCGGCGGCCCGGTGGCGCTGCGCGACATGATGGGGCCGTTTGCGCCGTTCGTGCTCGTTCCTATCCACGCGGTCGTTGCTGTCTCACCGTTCCCGAGTGAGGTTCTGGCCGTCGGCTTCACTGCGATGTACGGCTTCTGGCTGGGTGCCGCGCTGGGCTGGGTAGGCTGGTTTTGCGGCGCGTTCCTTCAATACTTCGTTGCCCGCCGGACCGCGCGCGACTTCGATTTCGAACACGCGCGCTCGCGGCTACCGCGCTGGCTCGCCCAGTTTCCGGTCGAACATCCCGCCTTCCTCATCTGCGCGCGTTGGCTGCCCTGGGGCCCGCATCTCGTCAACACCGCGGCAGGTGTATACGGAGTGCCGCTCGTTCGTCACGGCTGGTGCGCCGCAATCAGCATCATTCCACATACATTGGTCGTCGCGGCCATCGGAGCGGGGCTCTTCGGATTCTGAAGACGGCTCCAGCCGGCTCGGCTTTTCTGGACGCTGCCCACGCGACATAGTTGGGGTCTAGAGATTTTGTCTATTGGGCGCGTCGACGCAGGGGGCGTCGCGGATCACGAATGAGGGAAGACCATTGAAATTCGTACGCTCAGCTGCGCTATTTGCCGTCATTACCACTGTCCTGGCTCTCGTCTCACCTACGCCGGCACGAGCCGACGATTGCCTCCTTACGTTCGCGCGCGGCAGCGGCGTCGACCTTCTGGGTCTGACGTTCGAAGTCGATTTTGCCGGCTCAGGAGCGATGCCGGCCGGCGAGATTCTTCTCGACTGTCAGTCGCCGGGGCCGGGGTATCTCGTGAGCGGTCTCGTCCTCGAACCTAGCGTGCTGACGGTTCAGATCGTGGGCCTCGAAGAACCCATCACCCAGGGCGACGTCGCCGTGTGTCGATTCACTGTCGGAACCGGGGAGTCGGTGACAGCTGGTGACTTCGGTGTGATGAGTACGCTTGCCGGCGACACGAATGGCATGAACGTGACGCTGCCCGGTGTGACGATCTCAAATATCGCTTGCGGTGGTGCTGTAACGACGACGACTACGACAACGCTGTCGACAACGACAACCAGCTTTCCGTTCGGGTCGACGACGAGTACCACGATGCCGCCCGCTTCGTGCCTCATCACCGTAGACTACGACGACAACGTCACGGTCGCCGGCGTGCAGGTCAAAGTGGACTATACCGCCGTGGCCGGAAGGTTTGCACTCATCCCGTCGACGCTGACACCGCAGTGCGAGGCGCTCGGCGGCACCGAGTTCAAGGACTTCGGATTCAACGACAACACGGCGCTCGATGAGTTGACGATCTCATACGGCGCACCGTCACCGCCGGGATTGGTTGCCCCGCAGCCATTTGTCCGATGCGCTTTCCTGCCCGATAGCACGACGGTTGCTCCCACCGTTGACGACTTCATTGCGAACACGACGATGGCGTTTGCGAGCGGCGGCTCGCCCATTTCGCCGCTACCCGATTTCATCGTGAGCGATGTCACGTGCACTGGATTCGGCGGCACTACCACGACCACGACGCTGCCGGGCGGAGGAGAAATGATCTGCGGAGACCCCGTCGATCCGGGAGCCCTTGTGGTGGTGCCTGCACGGCCCGAGGTGGTGACGGCGAGCGATGCACTGTTCGCCCTGAATGCCGCAGTTGGGCTGCTTTCGTGCGAGCTGTGCGTCTGCGACGTAGACGATTCCGGTGTGATTACAGCCGGAGACGCGCTACGGATTTTGACGGCTGCCGTCGGCGGTGCCGTGACGCTAGATTGTCCGGCCTGTGACCCGTAGTCGGCGCCGTCTTAACTGACGACCGTCAACTGTTCTTTGAAGAAGCTGAGAACCCGATCGAGCGCCTGCTTGGTCGGCTCTCCTTCCTGGTTTATCAGGTCGGTGGTGACCACGCTGTGTGGTGGTTTGTTGCCCTTCGGGTTGCCGCTGTCGGCCGGAAGTTCGATGCCCTCGAAGGCATCGCCGAACTCTTTGCGCATCGTCTCGAAGCGCGCGGGCGGGCACATAGGATCTCCGTTGAACCGCATTGCCAGAATGCGCAGGCGATCCTGCGTCGTACGACGTTTCAGTGTCGCCAAACCATCCGCCGATAGATGCAATCCAGCGCGCCGATCGGCGGTGATCCCGAATGGGAGTGAAGGTTGGGACAGAACCGGGGCCATCAACCAAGGATCGACGGCCAGCGCCAGCGCGAAATTTCCGGTCAAGCACATTCCGATCGCCCCGACGGGGCCGCCGCCCGTTTCGTCGTGCATCTTGCGACACAACGCGCGCAGCCATTCGGTAATCGGTGACGCCTCGTGTGCGGCCAGCACATGGAACTCGCGACTGATGCACGCGCGCGCGAGTTGACCGGCCATGTAGTGAATCGATAGGGGCTTCCCCGGCGTGCCGAACAGGTCGGGCATGGCGACGGTGAAACCCGCGTCGGCGACGATGCGGCCGAACTGAGCGACCTGCGGCGTGATGCCCGGTATTTCGTGGATGACGACGACCGCGGGGCCGCTGCCCCTGCGGTAGACGTCTCGCCGCGCGCCGTCGTGCTCGAAACTGCTGTTCTCAAAGCCTTCAAGTGCTGCCATCGGGCCTGCTTAACACGGCGCAACAGGTGTGTCAGCTACGGCAATACCGTACTCGCACGCCGTCGGTCTGAGCCCGTTTGCGTCGCCGGTCGTCGGCTGTGACAAAAACCGTTCTCATGAACCTACTCGATCTCAGCGACACTCGTAGCCGTCTCCTTGGCCAGTGCCTGCTTCGACAAGCCGAAGCGGTGCCGGATGCCGATTTTATCGTGTGGGGGGACGAGTCGTACTCGTTCGGCCGCGTAAATGAACTTGCGAACCGCGCGGCTACCGCCTTCGCGAAGCTCGGGGTTCGTCGCGGCGATACCGTCTCGTTCATGATGGGGACCTGCCCCGATTGGATCTGGCTCACGCTTGCGCTCAACAAGCTGGGCGCGATCTGGGTTCCGACCAATGTCGACTACAAGGGGCAGTGGTTACGCGAGTCGTTCGAAGACGGCGGGGCGTCGCTCTTGGTCGCGGACGCGCAGCGCTTCGGTCGTATCGCGGCGCTCGACGGTATTCCGTTCGAGCACGTGGTCGTACGCGGTGGGGACGATGCGGAAGAACTGGGCATCGCATCGACGACGATCGAGCAGATGATCGAGACGCCCGGTTCGGAACCCGACTGTGACGATCTGTCGTATGGGGATACCTCGTCGATTCTCTGGACGTCGGGCACGACCGGTCGCTCGAAAGGCGTGGAGCAAAGCCACAACGTGTGGATTCGCGCCGCCGTAACGGGCGGCGTGAATGCCGGGCTACGCGAAGGCGAGGTGTTGTACAACTGCCTGCCGATGTACCAATCGGCAGCATGGGTCGCGAACGTCTATCGCGCGTTGGTGTTCGGCGTACCGTGCGCAATGGATGCGGCGTTCTCGCCGAAAGAGTTCTGGAACAGGACGCGGCACTACGGCGCAACGATGATCTTCACGCTCGGTGCCATGCACATGTTCCTGTGGAATGCGCCCGAACGCGACGACGACGCCGACAATCCCGTGCGCGTGGCCGGCGCCATCCCGATGCCCGAGGATCTCATCCCTCGATTCAAAGAGCGCTTCGGGATCGAGGAAGTGCACCAAGGCTACGGCCAGAGCGAGTGCATGGCGCTTTTGGCGCGCCGTCCCGGGCTCGAGTACAAGCCGAACTCGCTGGGCGGCCCCGTCGATGGCATCGAAGTGAATCTGTTGGACGACGACGACGTCGCTGTTGGCAGCGGCGAGGTGGGGGAGATCTGTGTGCGTCCGATCGAGCCGTATTCGATCTTCAACGGTTACTGGCGCAACCCCGAAGCGACCGTCACGGCGTGGAGCAACCTCTGGTATCACACCGGCGACCTCGGTCGGGCCGATGATGACGGTGAGTTCTACTTTGTCGATCGCAAGGCCGATTTCATTCGTTTCAAAGGGCGCAACATTTCGTCGTTCGCCGTAGAGGCCGCGTTCAGCGGGCATCCCGCCGTTGCGCAATGCGCTGCGCACGGCGTTACCTCTGAAGAACTCGTCGCCGAAGCCGAGCTGAAGGTTTGCGTGGTGCTGAAGCCGGGCGAGACTGCAACCGCCGAAGATCTCGCCCGCTTCGTCAATCAAAACGCGCCCTACTTCTTCGTGCCTCGCTACATAGAGTTCATGGACGCGCTGCCGTCGACGCCGACCGGACGAGTCCAGAAATATCAGCTGCGCGAGCGCGGTGTGACGGATGCAACCTGGGACGCGCAAGCAGTCGGCTTCAAGACCGAGCGCTAGTTCGCAGAGGCCACGTCACCACGTATCGATACACGGACGCTTCTTACCGCTGCGCGGCTCCGTGGGCGGTGCCGAGCGTAATGCCGACAAGATCCAGCGCCGCGAGTCGGCGGGATCGATGACATCGTCGATCTCGAAATGCGAGGCGGTGTTCACGGCTTTCCCGTACTCGTACATCTTCGCGACCATCTCATCGAAGGTCGCGCGGCGCTCGTGCGGATCCTCGATGGCGGCGAGCTCCTTGCGAAAGCCCAGCTTCACCGCGCCTTCGAGCCCCATGCCTCCGAATTCGCCGGTAGGCCATGCGACAAGGAACGAGCCCGCTTTGAAGCTGCCGCCCGCCATGGCTTGAGCGCCGAGGCCGTAGCCCTTGCGCAATACGATCGTAAAGAACGGTACCGTCATGCTGGCGCCCACGACGAACATGCGCGATGCGTGCCGTACCAGCGCCGTGGTTTCGCTTTCCGGTCCGACCATGATCCCCGGAGTGTCGCAGAGAAAGAGAACGGGGATGTCGAACGCGTCGCACAGCTGCATGAAGCGTGCGGCTTTGTCGGCGCCGGGGCTGTCGATCGCACCGGCCAGGTGCTCGGGGTTGTTGGCGACGATCCCAATGGGGCGGCCTTCGATGCGAGCCAGCGCCGTGACGACGCCGTGACCGAACCCGCTGCGCAGCTCGAGCACGGATTCGGCGTCGGCCATTGCCTCGATGACACGGCGAACATCGTAGATGCGCAGACGGTTCTCCGGGATCACGTGTCTGAGGTTGCGTTGATCCGCCACGCTCCAATCGGTCAATGGGCCTTGGAAGTAGGACAAGTACTTCTTCGCAACCGAGACGGCTTCGGCCTCGTCGGACACGACGATATCTACGACACCGTTTGCGCGTTGGACTTCGATCGGTCCGATGTCTTCCGGCTTGAACACGCCGAGCCCGCCGCCTTCGACCATCGCCGGCCCGCCCATGCCGATGTTAGAGTTCTCAGTGGCGATGACCACGTCGCAACAGCCCAAAAGCGCCGCGTTGCCGGCAAAGCAGCGACCTGAATTGATTCCTACCAGCGGAACGAGTCCGCTCAGTCCGGCGAACAGCTTGAAGGCCATGCAGTCCAGCCCCGATCCGCCCCACGAGTCCGTATCGCCCGGTCGTCCGCCGCCGCCTTCGCTGAAGACGACAACGGGTAGCCGCGCATGCTCGGCGATCTCGAATAGCCGGTCCTTCTTTCGGTGATTCTGTAGCCCCTGCGTGCCGGCAAGCACGGTGTAGTCGTACGACATGACGGCGCAGCGTGCGGCCTGTTCGCCGTGCACGTCGGCGTTGATCGTGCCCACGCCGGCGATCATGCCGTCGGCGGGCGTGTTTTCGATCAGGTCTTCCACGCTGCGACGCTTACGTTGAGCAGCGATCACCGTTGCACCGTATTCCGTGAAGCTCTCGTCGTCGCACAGGTCCGCGATATTTTCGCGTGTCGTGCGTTGGCCTGTCTTCCTGCGACGTGCGACGGAGGCCGGTCGACGCGCATCGAGTCCGGTTGCGTGTCGCTCGATGACCTCCTCGAGATCTGAACGAATGTAATCCAAGGCCACGGCGTCATCGGACTGCGCGGCGCTGGTTGTGGTTTCGCCTTCTTTTAGTCGCTGGACGACGGCCAAGAGTTGCCCCTCGAACACGGTGTCTCCTGTTGCGACCGATACACGTTCGATGCGACCGTCGATCGGTGCCGCGATCACGTGCTCCATCTTCATCGCTTCCATGACGAGCAGCGTCGTGTGCGCATGCACGATCGCCCCATCGACCGCCGCCACATCGACGACCGTGCCTTGCATGTGGGCTACGATGGGAACGCTGCCGATGGGGAGATCCGGTAACGCCGATGTTGCGGGCTGAGCCGCCGGCGCTGCTGAGAGTGCAGACGGTGCGCCGGACTTGCCGTGATCGAGGATCGCGAGGGGATCGACTTCGTCGATGTTCGCGCCTGCTTGCCGCGTTCCCGTCGGTTGCGTCGCTTCCGTCGTTTCCCTGGATTGTTCGAAAAACAGATGGGGGCGGGAGGATCCGTCGCCGATGAGCGCATCGATGTGCTCGTCCACGAATCGGGTGTGCGTCGCACCTGCGAGAAACTGCGGATGCCGGAGCAAGTTCGCGAGGACGTCGATGTTCGTCTGTACGCCCTCGATGCGCGACTCGCACAGGGCGCGATAGCCTCGTTCGACCACTGCCGCGAACGACTCGACGGGGGAATGCACGACGAGTTTTGCGAGCAGGCTGTCGAACGCGGGATTGGTCGTGTACCCGGCGTACACATAGCTGTCGACCCGGATTCCACGACCCGCGGCAGGCTCGAACGCCTCGATCGTTCCGCTGCCGGGGCGTGTGGTGCCGCTGCGATCAAGTGTTTCTGCGTTGATGCGCAGCTGCATCGCCATGCCACGCGGGGGCGCCGGGGCGCCGGCCAGTCCGAGTTCGTCGAGGGTTGCGCCACCGGCCAGCCGGATTTGCGCCGCCACGATGTCGATGCCGGTGATTTCCTCGGTGATCGTGTGTTCGACCTGCAATCGTGGGTTGGCCTCGATGAATACGAACGGTGGATCGTCGAGATCCTTCCGGCCTGACGCGCGAGGTACCAAGAACTCGAAGGTGCCGACGCACGAGTAACCGACGCGTTCGGCAATTCGAACAGCCGCATCTAGAAGGCCGCGGCGCACATCGGGATCCAGACCGGGGGCAGGCGCGATTTCCAATAGCTTTTGGTGTCGGCGTTGGACGGTGCAGTCGCGTTCCCACAGATGACAAACACGTCCGGCCGAGTCGCCGAGAACTTGGACCTCGATGTGACGCGCCGAAGGGATGAACTGCTCTGCATAGATCTCGCCGTTGCCGAACGCCTTGCTCGCTTCGGAGCCGGCACGCTCGATGGCTTCGTCGAGATCGTCGCCGGGGCGCACCAAGCGCATCCCGCGTCCGCCGCCGCCGGCGACGGCCTTGATCATTAGCGCGTGGTCCGGGGCCAGTTCACGTGCGAAGTCTCGAATTTGCTCGATCCCGTGCGCGCTGCGCGCAACCGGAACGTCGCACTGCCGGGCCAACGCGCGCGCGCGCAGCTTGTCGCCCAGTGCGTCGAGCACGTCAGGGGTCGGTCCGATGAAGACGATGCCGGCGGCGACGGTACGCCGCGCCAGTTCTGCGCTCTCGGCAAGAAAACCGTATCCCGGATGGAGCGCGTCGCAGCCGCTCGATAACGCTGCATCGACGATGGCGTCGATATCGAGATAGGCGGCGGGGCCCGTGCCGGCCAGAGCGACGCGATCGTCGGCGCGGCGCACGTGCAGGCAGCGCGCATCATCAGGGGAGTACACGGCGACGGTCGAGGCGCCGAGTTCGGCGGCTGCGCGCATCACACGGATGGCCACCTCGCCGCGATTCGCGATCAGTATTCTGTTTGGATTCATGGCTTCTGGTCGGCACGCCGTGGGGCTGGTTTGGCCCGGCAAGGTCCGGTTAGGCCCGGTTAGGCCTGCTTACGCGCGTCTCCGGACTGGCAGATCTAACAGTTGTCGAACGCTGGTGGCAGAGACGGGCGTCCGGGGCGTGCAAATCGAGCGCTTGCGTGAATAAAGCATGTGTATTAACTGTTTCCAGGCCGCTTACGCACGCCGGAGGAGCCCATGGATTTCGAGATCCCCACAGACATTCGCGAGAAACTCGCCGAGCTCGACGCGTTCATCGAACGCGAGATCAAACCGCTCGAGAACAGCGACGACAACGCGCGCTTCTTCGACCATCGCCGTGAATGGGCGCGCACCGACTTCGACAACGACGGTCAGCCGCGCGCCGACTGGGAAGCCTTGCTCGCCGAGATGCGACGACGCGCAGACGCGGCCGGTCATCTGCGCTTCGGTTTGCCCACCGAGCTCGGTGGTGCCGGCGGCTCGAATTTGGCGATGGCGGTCATTCGCGAGCATCTCGCTGCGAAAGGGCTGGGGCTGCACAACGATCTCCAGAACGAATCGTCGATTGTTGGGAACTTTCCGTTTGCGATCATGATGCATCGATTCGGCACCGACGCACAGAAAGAAGAGTTTCTGGAAGGCTCACTGACCGGCACGAAGCGAGTCGGTTTCGGACTCACCGAACCGGATCACGGCAGCGACGCGACGTTTTTGGAAACTACCGGCGTGCGCGACGGTGGCGATTGGGTGATCAACGGCATGAAGCGGTTCAATTCCGGCTTGCATAACGCTACCCACGACATGGTTTTTGCGCGGACATCGGGAGAGCCGGGCGACGCGCGCGGCATCACCTGTTTCCTCGTTCCGGTCGAGACGCCGGGATTCAAGGTCGAGTTCATGTGGTGGACGTTCAACATGCCGACCGATCACCCGGAGGTAAGCCTCACCGATGTTCGCGTGCCGAACTCGGCAATCTTCGGCGAGGAGGGCGGCGGCTTGGCACTCGCGAACACGTTCGTCCACGAGAATCGTATTCGCCAGGCTGCATCCGGTGTGGGCGCGGCACAATTTTGCCTCGACGAATCGATCGCCTACGCGAAAGACCGAGTCGTGTTCGGCAAGCCGCTATGGATGAATCAGGCGATTCAGTTTCCGCTCGCCGAACTGCAAACCGAGTGCGAGATGGTCAGAACTCTCGTCTACAAGACCGCATGGCAGCTCGATCGGGGGCATCACATGGACGTTACCGACAAGGTCTCGATGTGTAACTATCGCGCGAACCGGCTGGTCTGCAACGCCGCCGATACGGCGATCCAAACGCATGGCGGCATCGGATACACGCGCCACAAACCGTTCGAACATATCTATCGGCATCATCGCCGATACCGCATCACCGAAGGATCGGAAGAGATCCAGATTCGCCGTGTCGCCGGCATCATGTTCGGCCGACAGGCCAAGCGCTAAGGAGGCCACACCGATGGCATGGGATTTTGAAACCGACGCTGACTATCAGCGTGAGCTGGATTGGGTCAACGAATTCGTACGCGAAGAAGTCGAGCCGCTCGACCTGGTGCTCGGCGATCCGTACGACAAGAGCGACGCGCGAGCGATGGCGCTGGTTCGCCCGTTGCAGCAGCAGGTGAAAGATCGCGGACTGTGGGCATGTCATCTCGGCCCGGAACTGGGCGGCAGAGGCTATGGCCAAGTGAAGCTCGCGCTACTTCAGGAACTGCTCGGCCGTTCCGGCTGGGCGCCTTCGGTGTTCGGCTGTCAGGCGCCGGATTCCGGGAACGCCGAGATTCTTGCACACTATGGAACCGACTCGCAGAAGCAGCGCTTCCTGCAGCCGCTTCTCGATGGCGAGATCTCCTCTTGTTACTCGATGACCGAGCCGCATGCGGGGGCCGATCCGACGCTCTTCAAGACCACCGCTCGGCGCGATGGAGACGAGTGGGTCATCAATGGCGAGAAATGGTTCTCGTCGAACGCGCGCTACGCGAGTTTTCTCATTTCGATGGTCGTCAGCGACCCCGATGTCAGTCCCTACAACGGTATGTCGATGTTCATCGTACCCACGGATACGCCCGGCCTCGAGATCGTGCGTAACGTGGGAGTCGGTACCGAACCCGAGGAGGAAGCCAGTCACGGGTATCTTCGATACACCGACGTCCGGGTTCCGGCCGATCATCTGCTGGGTGAACCCGGGTCGGCCTTTGCTATCGCGCAGACCAGGCTCGGCGGCGGAAGAATTCACCACGCGATGCGTACGATCGCTCAGGTCCGTAAGGCCTTCGACATGATGTGTGAGCGCGCGCTCTCGAGGAACACACGCACGGGCAAGCTTGCCGATTTCCAAATGGTCCAAGACCAGATCGCCGACAGCTGGATCGAGATGGAGCAGTTCCGTTTGTTGGTGCTGCGAACAGCGTGGCTCATCGACAAGCACAATGACTACCGTCGCGTGCGCAAAGACATCGCCGCCGTGAAAGTCGCGATGCCGAAGGTCTACCAGGACATCGTCCAGCGTTCGATGCACATTCACGGTGCACTCGGCGTCTCGAATGAAATGCCGTTCTCGCGCATGCTGATCGCGGCGCAAGTCATGGGCATCGCGGACGGCCCTACCGAGGTACACAAGGTCACGATCGCGCGTCAAGTTCTGCGCGACTACGAAGGCGTCGATGGCCTATGGCCGAGCGGTCATCTACCGACGCGCCGGGAAGCCGCGCGCGCAAAGCTGGCGCACCTGATCGAAGGCGAGGTTGCGAACGCCTGATCCCTTGAACCGGTCGAACCGGTCCGGACCGATCGTACTGAAATTGGCACTGAATACGATGCAACAGACGACCACAGATCGAAACGCGGGCACGCGCGAGAAGCTGGTCGCGACGGCACGGATGCTGCTGGCCGAGCGCGGCATCGAGCGCGTGTCCATGCGCGAGATCAGTCGCGAGGCAGGGCAGGGCAACGTCAGCGCTCTGCAGTATCATTTCGGCGATCGCGAGCAGTTGATTGCGGCGGTGCTGGCATCGGAGAATCTCGAAGTCGAGACGCGTCGGGCCGCGCTCCTTGACGATATCGATGCACGCTCCGTTGGTGATGCACGCAGTTTCGCTTCTGCCTTGGTCCGGCCTGCGGCCTCCATGCTTGCCACCGAGGCGGGCCGTGAGCATCTGCGCATCGTCGCGCAGATCGTCAACCGCTCGGATATCGGTGCGCGTTTCGAAGCGATGCTCGAACAGTCGCCGAGTATGGCACGATGGCGCACGATGTCGGCGTCGTGCATGCCGGATGAAGGCGCCCGCCTGCATCGGCGATTCACAGCGTATCAATTGTGCAGCGTCGAACTCGGACGGCGTGCCGAACTCGGTGCTCGGCGTGAGCAGCAGCTGTTTGTCAGCCATCTGATCGATCTGTGCGCGGCGATCCTCACCGCACCGATCTCCGACGAGACGAAAGAGCTATTGAGTGAAACGAAGAAGCGTAGAAGCGGTAAGGAATGACATGAGCGAAAGTAAGCCAAAAACAGCCAACGAACTCTTCGATCTGAGCGGAAAAGTTGCCGTTGTTACCGGCGGAAGCCGCGGGATGGGCAAAGAGATGGTGCGCGCGTTCGCGCACGCCGGCGCGCACGTCGTCATCGCGAGCCGCAAGCTCGAGTCCTGCGAAGCGCTCGCCGCACAGGTCGTGGAAGAGAGCGGTGTCGAGGCGTTGCCCGTTGCCTGTCATGTCGGTCGCTGGTCGGACTGCGACGCACTGGTCGACGCCGCCTACGAGCGCTTCGGGCACGTCGATGTGCTCGTTAACAACGCGGGCATGTCTCCCCTGTATGAATCGCTGGTGGACATCAGCGAAGAGCTCTACGACAAGGTACTGGCGGTCAACCTACGGGGGCCGTTCCGACTCTCTTCGCTGGTCGCTACGCGCATGAGCGCGGGCGCGGGTGGCTCGATCATCAACGTCAGCAGTATCGCCGCTGTGCAGCCGACCCACAGCGAGATTCCCTACGCATTGGCCAAATCAGGAGTGAACGCACTTACCGTCGGTCTCTCGCGCGTCTTCGCACCGAAAGTACGTGTGAACTGCATCATGCCGGGGCCGTTTCTAACCGATATCAGCAAAGCGTGGGATCTCGACGCTTTTGCCGACGTTGCGAAGACGCACATCCCCCTGCAGCGCGGTGGGGAGCCGGAAGAAATTGTCGGTGCGGCGCTGTATCTGGCCAGCGACGCGTCGAGTTACACGACCGGTGCCGTGCTCAAGATCGACGGCGGCGTGGCGTACGCGCCGGCCTAGGCTCCGGATCGACTCGCTATCGCGTTGGTTGCGATCACCGGGTAGGTTCCGAGGCTATGCCTGTGCTCAAGGTCATTGGTAGGTCCGTTCTGTGGTTGTTCCGCTGGACGATCGAAGGCGAGCGGCCCACCGCACCCAAGTACGTCTTGATCGCCGCCCCGCACACGTCGAACTGGGATTTCGTCTTTCTGCTTGCCTACGCCTGGACGTTCGAGGTGCATGTGGCCTGGCTCGGCAAGAAGGAAATGTTCCGCTGGCCGTTCGGTGGATTCTTCCGACTGCTCGGCGGTATTGCGGTGGAGCGTTCGTCATCGGGCAACATGGTCGATCGAATGGCTGAGCTATTCGACGAGCGTGAGCTCTTGGCACTGACGGTGCCGGTCGAGGGGACCCGTAGTCACGTCGACTATTGGAAGTCCGGGTTCTACCACATCGCCGTCGCGGCGAAGGTGCCGATCGTAATGAGCTACCTGGACTATCCGAACAAGCTCGGCGGTTTTGGCCCGGCATTCATGCCGAGCGGTGACCTCGTGACCGACATGGACGCGTTGCGCGCGTTCTACGACGGCAAGAAAGGCAAGAACGTCGAATGGACCGGTCGGATTCGTCTCAAAGAGGAAGACGCGCTAGATGAAGAGCAAGCGTGTGCGGCACCCTAACGAAACCCGCAGGCTGGCGCACTGCGTGCCCGACAAATGGACGGAATTCACGATCTAGGCGGTATGGAGGGATTCGGTCTCGTCGAGATCGAAGACGATGAGCCCGTCTTTCACGAACCCTGGGAAGCACAAGCGTTTGCACTGAACATCGTCAGCATCGCTCTCCTGGCAGCGTACAACGTTGACGAATACCGTCACGCCATCGAGCGCATGGATCCTCGGCACTACCTTTCGGCCACTTACTACGAACGCGTACTGACTGGTGTTGCGACGTTGCTCGTCGAGAAGGGCATCGTCAACCACGAAGACCTCGAAGTGCGGGCGGGCGGCTCGTTTCCGCTGGCTCGTGCGGTGGTGGCCAATGCTCCCAGTCTCGGCGGCGATGACGCGCGGCCTCGTTACGCGGTCGGTGACACCGTGGTCGTGCGCAACATCCGTCCTCACGGGCATACGCGCGTGCCGCGGTATTGCCGAGGCAAGCGCGGCGAGATATTGCACGTCGCCCCTTCCTTCACCTTTCCCGATGATTCTGCACACGGCGGCCCGATCCGTCGTGAACCTACCTACCACGTAGAGTTCAGCGCGCGAGATCTGTGGGGCGAGGATGCCGACCGACTCGACACGGTGGTCGTCGATCTGTGGGAGACCTATCTCGAGGATCCGTCGTGAAAGATTCTCGTCTCGAGAAGCCGGCGGCGGATATCGCGCAGCGTGTGCGAGCGTTATCCGAAGCAGTGTCGGCCGTGCACGAGATCCCGGACGGTTTCGTCGACACCGTGCTCGAACAGGTCGAGCATTGGAAACCGAGCAACGGCGCGCACGTCGTGGCGAAGTCGTGGTGCGACGCGGCCTACCGGGAACGCTTGATGCGCGACGGCACCGCCGCGTGCGCGGAACTCGGGTACGAGGGGCCGCAAGGTGAGTACATCGTGGCGCTCGCGAACACGCCCGAAGTACACAACGTTATCGTATGCACACAGTGCTCGTGTACGGCCTGGCCGGTGCTGGGGCTTCCGCCCGATTGGTACAAGTCTCCCGAATATCGGGCGCGCGTCGCTCGAGAACCGCGTCCGGTATTGCTCCAACTCGGTCTCGAGTTGCCGCCGGAGGTGAAGGTTCGCGTTTGGGACACGACTGCCGAGACACGCTATCTGGTCATTCCGATGCGGCCTGAGGGCACGCAGGGATGGAGCGAGGATCAGCTGCGGGCGAGCGTTACGCGCGAGTCCCTGATCGGTGTCGCCGTGCTGTAGAAAGCCGGTGATCGACTAGCGCGACGCGAACAGACCTGCTAGCGCAGCAACCCGCGACCCGGTTGTGCAGGGATGTCGAGCGAGTCGAGAAGCCCGGTGCGTGCCTCGCACACCGCCGGGATCGCGTTGATGATGCGCGCAGCGGCGGTCGCGTTGCCACCGCCCACAGAGTCGCCGTCGCCGTCGGATGGCTCGATCATCAGCTCGATGTTCGGCTTCCCTGTGATGCGTACACCGTGCGCACCCTTACCGACTGCCTGCGGCCAATCGGGCGCGATATCGTCGATGATGCGCGTTACGTGTTCGACAACGATCTTCGGCTTGCCCCCGACGATGCCCTGCACTTCGAATCGCAGCGCTCCCTGGGTTCCCTTCTCGAACGTCCCGACGGGAACGGTGACCGTTTCTTCGAGCGGTCGTCGCTCTACTATCTCTTCGATCGAGTCGAGTTGGACGTCGAGCGCGCGGGCCAGCAGCCGAATCATGCCGCCCCACACCGATGTCGGAATGGTGGGCATGACCATCGGCGGAACCGCGTCCATGGGCATGCCGAAGCCCACTAGGTTGCGTACGGCGTTGGGTGCGTAGTACGTCGCGTAGTTGAAGATTTCGAAGGAGCGAATTTCGTCGATCTCTTCGCAGAGTCCGCTCAGCAGAAGCGGTACGATATCGTTGATGTACCCGGGGTCAACGCCGGAGACGAACATGGAGCTATTGCCGGCGTCGCATGCTGCTTGGAACCGTTCACGAATGTCGGCGGGCGCGGACGTAGGATCGTACAGCGGGTATGCCGCCGTCGATACGACGTTGGCGCCGGCGCGCAGGCAGCCTTCGAGTTCGTCGAGCGCTTCGCTCGGGCGAAAATCACCGGACGCGCAGTAGGCGACTGCATCGATGTCGCCGGACTTGAGTACCCTGGTTGGGTCGTCGGTAGCGGTGATTCCGGTCGGTGCGATGCCGCAGAGCTCTCCCGCGTCTTTGCCGACCTTATTCTTCGTTGAGACAATGACGCCGGCGAGTTCCAGATTCGGATTCGCAACGATCGTTCTCAATGCCGGCCGCCCGACGTTTCCGGTTCCCCAAACTGCTACACGATATGGCATCTTTGCTCGGCCGTCCTCCTACTCCCTATCGGCCACGGCGACGGCCGAAAAGGTAGCGCATTAAGCCACACAGTACGCGTTGACGTAAGTCGCGTTCCGGCCTTGGGATTTCCGCTGTGCCGCCGCTAGCTTGCGCGTCATGAGCCTTGGTGACGACTGGAAGTACGCATTCGAAGCGCCGTCGGCGCGTGGGCGTATCCGCGAATCCTCCAACGATTTTGTCGTTCGGGAGGATCTCGGCTTTCAGGCCAGTGGCGAAGGTCAGCATCTCCTCGTCCATGTGCGCAAGCGAGACGCGAATACGCAGTTCGTCGCTAGAGAGTTGGCCCGCATCGCAGGGGTACGCCCGCGAGAGGTCGGTTATGCCGGCCTGAAAGACCGCAACGCTGTGGCCGAGCAGTGGTTTACCATCGGGCTGCCCAGCACCAAGACCGAGGTGGATCTCAGTGGGGCGGGGCAGGGCTTCGAAGTGCTCTCGGCAACTGCGCATCATCGCAAGCTTCGGCGTGGCGCGCTTGCCCGCAATCGTTTCGAGATTCGCGTGACGTCGCTCGAGGGCGATCGGGATCTGCTCGAGCAACGGTTGGTGCGAGTGCGATCGACGGGCGTGCCGAATTATTTCGGTCCGCAGCGCTTCGGCCGCGACGCCTCGAACCTTCGCCAGGCCGAACGGATTCTTCTCGAGGGAGAGCGGGTAAAGCAGCGTGAGCAACGCAGCTTTGCTTATTCGGCCGCGCGCAGTTTTCTGTTCAACGAGCTACTCTCGTTTCGTATTGAGAACGATACCTGGACGCGCTTGCTGGTCGGTGATCTCGCGAACCTCGATGGGGTGCGCAGCGTATTCGCGGTCGAGAGCGTCGACGAGACGATCGAGCGCCGGCTCGAAGAACTCGACCTACATCCGAGTGGGCCGCTTTGGGGAAAGGGCGAGCCGGAAACCACGGGTGAGCCGCGGGTGTGGGAGGATCGCATCTGCGGTGCGCATCCGTTGCCGGCGGGGCTGGCCGCCGAAGGCTTGGAGCACGCGCGCCGTGCGCTGCGCCTGCGCGTTCAAGATCTCGAATGGGACTTCGAGCCCGACGCCCTACGTTTACAATTCGGGTTGTCCTCAGGCGCGTTCGCGACGAGCGTCTTGCGCGAGTTGCTCCAAGTCGAAGACGCGAGCACGAACGGCGCTTCTAGTTCTGCCAGCTCTACCGGCGTCGATCTCTGATCAGCACGTCTTGTGCGATCGTGGCGACGTGTGTGCCGTCAGCCCCGAACATCAGACCGGTTGCCAGCCCTCTGCTGCCTACGAAGCTGCTTCCGGCGAGGTCTAGCAGCGTCCAGTCGTCGGCACGGCCATGGCGGTGAAACCACAAGGCATGGTCCAGGCTCGCGCTCATTACGCCGCCGTCGTCGAGATCGGCGCCGGTCATCGGATTGGGATGGCATCGCATGACGGCACCGGTGGCGTTCAAGTCGGACAAATAGGCAAGAGCGCAAGCATGGAGACGTGGGTCGTCACCGAGAGGCGACGGGTAGCGCGCCCAGACTGCGGAGCGCGGCGGATCCATAGTGCCTGCTGCGTTGGTGCATTCGATACCGGCGTCAACGTCGAGTGCGCCCTCGTCGGGTTTCGGAAGGTCGCGGGGGAATTCGGCCGCCTGCGCTTCGGGGCCTCCCTCCGAGATTTGGAAGGAGCACTCGAGAGTCAGGATGGCGCCGCCGCTCTGACGCGCGACGACGCGTCGAGTGCTGAAAGAACGACCGTTGCGTACGCGATCGACCTCGTAGCGCACCGGCTCGGGAATCTCGCCGCCGAGAATGAAATAGGCGTGCAGCGAGTGAACGAGGTGTGAAGGATCGACCGTCTGCGTAGCCGCCCACAGCGCCTGCGCGACGACGAGGCCGCCATAGATACGGCCCCAGGAATACTCCGGGCTGTCACCGACGTAGGTGTCGGTTCCGTGATGTTCGAGGTTGAATACGTTCGTTAGATCCAGAGGTGCCTGCTTCACGGCCACAGACCGTAACGGGGCACCCCTGAATCAACAAACGCAAAGAAGGATCCTGAGCGCCGGATTCTCGCTAAAGGATTCGCCCCGAGGAATCCCCACCAAAGGATTCGTCTCGACGAATCCGCACCAAAGGATTCGTCGAGACGAATCCGCTCTAATAGACGCCGCCGCCGCAGGTGCCGTCCATTGTCATTTGAACGTCGGCGAACTGCGTGATGATGTCGATCAACTCGGCACCGGGCACTTCCTTACCGACAACGCGCACTTTCCAGATTCCCTTCTTGAGCGTCTTGTCGGTGAGCTTGACGAGCTTGATGCCGTCGATCAGGCCCTTCCACTTGTACTTGCCCTTCTCGGGTTTGGATCGATCCCAACCGATGTCGAGGGCGGGGATATCCACCGTTACCGTGTCGCCGTTCTCGTCGACGAAGAAGATGAATTCGTTGCGAGGATCGGCTCCGGTGTACGTGCCCGACGAATTGTCGAGTTCCGCCTTCCACGAGAACCTCTTCTCGTCGGACTTGGCCTTGATGATGGTCAGATCGCCGATGTTGCAAACGACCGGGCAGACACAGCTTCCGTCGCACAAGCCCGGACAGGCACCGTCATCGGTGCCGTCGCAATCTTCGCCGGCCTCGGTGATGTCGTTGCCGCAGACCGGTGCCGGGCAGACACAGCCCGCGTCGCAGGTTCCCGTCGGGCAGCTACCCGGATCGGTGCCGTCGCACTGCTCACCGCTCTCGACGATGTTGTTGCCGCACACCGGTGGCGGGCACATGCAATCGACTTGGCACAAACCGGGGCAGGCCGTGTCGTCTGTGCCGTCGCACTGTTCGCCGCTTTCAGTGGTGTTGTTACCGCAGACCGGCGGGACGGCAAGGTCCCAAAGGTCGGCGCGGTAGTTGAGAAGGCTGCAGCGCATGCGAAGGCCCTGTTCCATGGTGAACTGGTCCATGCAGGTGTCGTCGCTGTAGTCCATGTAGTTTTCTTTCGGATCGGGAGTGCCACAGCTCTGCGGGTTGGCCGGACACCCGTAGGTCGGATTCGACTCACTGTTCGTGTCGCAGATGAGGTCACCGGTCGAATAGCAGGCCGGCGAGCTGGCGGCGGCGCAACCACCGTTGAACGTATGCTCGAGCCCGAGGTAGTGACCGACTTCGTGCGTCGCGGTCCGGCCTTGATCGTAGGGTGGTCCGCCGGAGGAATCGCGCCCGAACGCCGTCCACAAGATGACGACACGGTCGGAGTTGTTGCCGGCCCCGCCGCCTTGCGGAAGGTCGGGAACGTACCCGAGGTTGCCGCCGGCGGTGTTCGTATAAATGTTCATGTAGTTGGCGGTGTCCCACGCCAACGTGTCCCAGTAGTTGCCGCTATCGTTGTGCCAGTTGTCGTTGACCGTTCGCGTGATGCCCGTAGTCGGCGAGCCGCCTGGATCGGTGCTGGCCAGAACGAACTCGATCGCGACGTCATAGCCCTGTGAGCCGGGAGTTCCCGTGAGCGCGCGGAAGTCCTCGTTGAGTACGTCGATTTGGCTGTTGACCAGGGCGTCGGAGATCTGCCCGTCGCCGTTGGAATGCTCGATGATGTGGACGACGACAGGAATCTGGTAGGCGTCGCCCGGAACGTAGTCGCTCGACGGATTCGTAAAGCTGAAGGTGCAGTCCGAAGGATCCACGGTGCGTAGCTGCGTGGTTGCGGCCGGCTTGCCGCAACGTTTGCCGCTGCTCTGGAAAAACTCGGAATTGTAGTAGTCCGTCCACGTCTTGAACGTCTGACCTTCGATCGAGAAGGCCGCGTGGTACTCCGCCGTGTGATCGTCGAGCGGATCGTCCTGAGCGACGGCGTGGGTCGATGGCGATAGCAGGAGAACTGCTGCGGCCGCAAGGGTGACGGTCAATAATCGAAACGCGTGGGTTTTCATGGGTTCTCCCGTAGGTAGAGCCGTTTATTCTTGAATAAGTGCGGCCGTTTGGGAAGTGGGTTTTGCCCGTTACGTTCGTGTACGCGCCGGTATCGATTACGCTGGCCGATGATTATCCCCGTCTTGGGGGGAACGGTCACAGTGACCGGCCCTGGCATGACAGGGCCAACGGCGGGGTACGACCGGAGTCTGGACGGTGTCAGGACAGCGCGCCTTGGTTCTTCCACAGCAAGTAGGCGGCCCCGGACGAGACGCCGATGGCGATACCGGAATAGGCTAGACCGAAGGCAATGCTCGTCTCGGCGCCCTGGGGCATTCGGAAATTCCACATGACGAGGTTCGCCAGCACGTATGTGGCGTAGGCCACACCGAGCGGCAACGCATAGCGCTTCATTCGGAATATGCCCAACGCGTAGATCGCCAAAATCACCGCGAAGATTGGTCCGGCCACGGTATTGGCCATGCCGTCGAGACGTTGGCCGAATAGCACGAACCCTATGTCGTCAGTAAGTTGCAGCGGCTTGAGTGCATTCGAAATTGCGAGCAGCGAGAATAGCACAGCGAAACCATTGAGTATTGAAGTCGATTGCATGAAGCGTCTCCCGGCGTAATGTTTGGTGCAATGTCTGTCGGAGTGTCCGGCGCAATGCGCGACGACTCTATGGGCTTGGCGATGACAGTACGAATTGAAGGCGCGGTCGGGAATCCCTGTGAACTGGAGTTCACGGACTTCGCTCGCCTTGGCGATCAGGTGGCCGACGTATCCGAGTTCGTTCCCGGGCGTAGCGGCGGCGCGGTGCGCCTGCGCGCCGCGCTCGCGGTCGCCGGCCTCGACGACGAGGCGACACATCTGACGGTCGAAGCATCTGACGGTAGCTTCTCGGCGTGCGTTCCGCTGGACGCCGTGCTCGATGCTGCGTTGTTGACCTACCGCGAAGGCGACGCGCCGTTGCCCGATAGTAAGGGTGGTCCGGTGCGCATGCTCATTCCAGGCGCTGCGTCGTCCGACATTGCCGGTGTTGACGCCTGTGCGAACGTGAAGTACGTGGGACTGCTGCTGGCGACCGTCGGCCCGGGACACGACACCCGACCGGCAACCGCCACCTCGCACGAACAACTGCATCAGCAGCCGGGGCACCAACATCTGGATGCGCCGGCTGCAGACGCCACCGTGAGCAACAAGCTCGACCCGCCGGGACGTATTTTCTGGGACGGCGCCGCGTACACCGACCTCGACCAGTGGCAGCGGATTGCCGCCGAACTGCGTCGCAATGATCCCGTTCACAAGGTAGACGGCAACGCGGAGTTCGGAGATTTCTGGGCGGTGACACGTCATCGCGATGTCTGCGAAGTAGAGAAGCAGCACGACAAGTTTCTCAACACTTCGCGCTCCGTACTTTTCCCGCTCGCCGCCTACCAGAGCCAGGAAGAGCAGGGCCTGGTCATCGAATCGCTCGTTCATATGGACGACCCGTTGCACCGCGCCTATCGAGGGCTGACGAACGACTGGTTCAAGCCGGGCAATCTGAAAAAGACGGTCGGTACGCGAGTGGACCAACTGGCCAAACGATTCGTGGATCGCATGCTCGAATACGACGGCGAATGCGACTTCGCGAGAGACATCGGGCTGTTCTACCCGCTGCACGTGATCATGAGTCTGTTCGGCGTTCCCGAAAGCGACGAACCGTTGATGCTCTCGCTGACCCAGCAGCTATTTGGAAATGAAGACGTAGAGTTCGCTTCTGCGGAGCGCGTCGAAGCGATCATTACGGCCGTTCTCGGCTTCAAAGAATACTTTGACAAATTGACCGCGGCGCGCCGCGCGCAGCCCGCCGACGATATCGCCACGGTCATCGCCAACGCGCTGATCGACGGCAAGCGGATGAGCGATATGGAGCAGCTCAGCTACTACATGATCATCGCTACGGCCGGCCACGACACGACATCGAGTTCGGTCACCGGCGGACTTGGCGCACTACTGTGGAATCCCGATCAATTGGCTGCGCTGCAGGCGGATCCATCGCTGATGGACAACGCGGTGGACGAGATGATTCGCTGGGTGACGCCGGTTCGCCATTTCATGCGGCACGCGACCGAGGATTACGTGCTCGGCGGCAAGAAGATCGCCGCCGGAGACCGTCTGCTGATGTCTTACCTATCGGCGAACAGAGACGAGACTGTGTTCGAGGATCCGGATCGCTTCGACATTCGCCGCCACAACGCCGACCAGCATTTGGCGTTCGGCATCGGCGTGCATTTCTGTCTCGGGGCTCATCTGGCACGCATGGAGATGCGCGCGTTCTTCAACGAGCTGTTGCCGCGCTTGGAGTTCATCGAACTTGCCGGCGACGAGAAGCATACGACGGCTTCGTTCGTCGGCGGTATCAAGAACCTACCGATCCGCTATCGTCTGCGCGCCGGCTAGTTCGTGTCGATTCGGATGATCTTGCCGATGTCGTCGCCGCGCAGCTCGCCGCGGGTGGAGTCGCGTCGGCGGTTCGGCCCGAAAGAGTAGAGTGTGATGACCATCTCGTCGTCGCGTTTTCGCAGTCGCGCCCAGTAGGGGCTCTTCCAGGGGTCGATGAAGAATCGAGCGCGGTCGTCTTCACCGATGGCCGTTGCCGCATCGACGAACTCGCCTTTCTTCAGAGGCTTGACGCGTTTCTCGTTGACGATCGTGAACAGGCGCGAGTGGGTCGACTTTCTGGTCCAGCTCGGGCGCGTCTCGTCGAAGATGAGATTCTTGAAGTCGGTTTCCAGTGCGGCAATTTCGATCGCAGCGATCTGCTGAGCGAACGGGTTCTGCGCGGTGGGGTCGAGCATTGTCGCACTCGCGGTTACCCCTAAGGCAAAGGAAAGGACCCACGCGTCGGCGACGAAGAAAGGTCCGACCCAGCGACGTTGGAAGACCGGCAGGCCTTCGCTCGAGGCCATCAGTCGAAGGATAGGGGCGAACAAGAAGCACAGACCGAGCATCATCTCGGAGACCTCGCCGCAGTAAGACCAGGGGTACGTGTTGTACAGCCAGAAGGCCGCACCGAAGGAAGGCACGAGTACCGCGGGAGGTGCGATGATGCCGATCTTGGCGCCGAGTTCACGCGGGACTCTGAATACGAAGAGCAGCGATAGAGCGACGCCGTAGCCGAACATGATCGCTTGCAACGTCAGCTTCCGAAGGTCGGTAGACATCACGTTGTGGAAGTTGAATTCCTGCTGAAAGTTGTTCGCGAGGAAGTACTCGGGTGACTGATAGCCCGCGACGCGCTGGAACCAGGAAATTTCCTCACCCGCGAAGATGAAACAGAACAATCCCAAACCGATAGCGAAGAGACGGCTCGGTGTATGTCCGCGAAGTCGATTCGCTTCAAACCAGTGGACGAGCGCCGCCAGGAAGAACGCCGCGCACGTTGCCCATTCCATCGGCGCGTCTTCCTGAACCGACAGGTAGTACATGTCGGAGTCGCTGGAATGCAGATGGCTGAACCAGCCGAGAACGATCAACACCAACGCGTTCGCCACGACGGCGGATGCATATTTTGACATTTCGCTAGACCCCGATGCCGGATCTTCCGTCGCAGCCGAGCGGTTACGTGACAGCCGACGCGATGAGAGCAACGGATGCCACGGGCGCCACGACCCGCGAGGAGATCAACGGTTACGCATCAAGCATAGCAACCGGATTCGGTGCCGATTGAGAAAAGTGGATGGCTACAGCAGTGGTAGTCGAACGGAAAGCTCCGAACCCTGGCCGCTGCCGCTGCGTATGCTAAGGCGACCGCCAAGTGCCTCGACACGCTCGCGTATAGACCACGGGGCACTTGCACTCGGAAGCTCTTCCATGACGTCGTTCGTAGGCGCGGCCGGGAAGCCGGCGCCGTTGTCGCGAAGTGTCAGCGAGACTTCGTCGTTCTCGAAGTTGACCGTGAGCGACGCCCTACTGGCGTGGGCGTGTCGCGCGATGTTCGTGAGGCCCTCGCGTACGATCTGCAAGATATCGAATCCTATTCCGTGCGCCGCCTCGAGATCGGTGGTGTCGGTTTCTAGCGCGATGTCGAGGTCCTCACGTTCGCGGAAGTCGCGCACGAGCTCGCGAATCGCTTCGGATACGGCAGGGCCGCGCGGTGTTTGGTCACGTAGGAGGTCCATGTAGCGCCGCGCTTCACGGTAGCCCTGTTTGACCGTCTGTTGCAGAGACGCCAGCTCGGTAGAGAGCGCATCCGGATTGCGGCGCCCGGTACGTCGGCAAACTTCGATGCCGACGTCGATCGATGCGAGCGACTGCACGAAGCCATCGTGTACATCCCGAGCGATGCGCGCGCGTTCTTCGGCGACCGCCAGGTCTTCCGCTTTCGACTGAAGAATCATGTTGTCGAGGACTACTGCTGCCTGTGCTGCCAGCGTTCGGCAGAACGAGACGTCGTCGTACGAAAAGTTAGGCGAGCGGCGACCGAGCAACAGTCGCCCGCGCGTGCCGTCCTGCGACGAGAGCGGAACCGAAATGATCGAGCGACTTCGAGATCGTGCGAGAAACCCAGGCTCCTGCGCTTCGGTGAGTGTACTCGGGAACGCGCCGGAAGGAGGGAAGCTTTCGACGGTCCGGCCCCAGTTCCCTACGGCGTGGCTCACGCGGTACGAGAGATCGCCGGCCGACAGATTGGTCCACGATCCCGGCTCCGCGGAGCGCAGAACCGGTACGCGCCCGTCTTTGCTGCGTCCGCCTTCCCAGTCGAGAGCAGGAGCGTCGATGGGGCGCAGTTGAAGCAGTGCGTAGTCGGCGTCGAAGAATCGTAGAATGCGGCGAAAGAGTCGCACCAGCGCGTAGGATGTCCCGCGCGTGCGGTCGGCCTCCTGCTGCATCGAAATCATTTCGATGAGCCGCCGCTTCGCGGACAGTTCGTGCTCGCCGATCACGCCGACGAGATAGCCGAGCAGCACCAGATAGATCGGCCGCATGAGGTGCGCGCTATGAAGGTAGAACTCGGGCCCGAGGGCGTAACGACGTACGATCAAGACTCCAATGATGTAGGACACGGCCGAGGACGCGGCGACGCGCATCGTCGTCTTGAGTCCGAATCCGATTGCCGCACTGCACAGTGCAAAGAAGTAGAAGAGGAAGAACGGGCTCGCTCCGCCTTCGCCTACCCCGATGATGACGGTGGACCATACGATGTCTGCCGCAAGGATCGGTTTCGCGAACTTCTCAGACGGATCCGCCCGATAGGTGAATAGCCACAGTAGCCATAGGCTGTAGGCGATGTACGAGCCGAGGACGATGTAGAGCGCCGTCGTGCTGAGGATCGGCTCGCGCGGATTGAGCAGGGTGATGACGATCGCTGCGACTGCGAGCATGACTCGCCCGGCCGCGATGGTGCGCTCGCTGCGTTGAAGCGAGTCGTCGGCCAGTGGCGACAGCTGAGGTCGCGTCTCGAGAACGCCCGCCATTGCTATGAGTCTTGCAATTCGATCGCGGCCGTCGTGACCGTCGTGCCCATTACGGCTATCGCGGCTGCGTGCACCGCTTCGTTGGCGGCGGCGATGATGCGACCGCCCGCGTGGGCATCGCCGCCCTGCCAGTCGGTGACCACGCCCCCGGCTCCTTCGATGATGGGGATGAGCGGGACGATGTCGTAGGGATTCAGTCCGGCCTCGATCACGAGATCGACCTGACCGTGCGCGACGAGGCAGTACGAGTAGCAGTCGCCGCCGTAGCGCATGAGCTTTACACGCTCGGAAACCGACGCGTACGCCCTCTTCTCGACATCTTGCGTGAACAGATCGGGGTGCGTCGAGTACAACACGCAGTCGTCGAGCGAGTCTGTCGTGCGTGTCGAAAGTTGGGTCAGTTCGGTGCCGTGCAAGAGCCAGGCTTCTTCGCTATTGCCGAAAAATGTTTCTTCCAGATACGGCTGGTTCATCAAGCCGAGGATGGCGCGACCCTCGTGGGTCAGGCCGAGCAGTGTGCCCCAGGCGGGCATGCCGCTCATGAACGCGCGTGTCCCGTCGATGGGGTCGATGATCCATTTGAATGCGGAGTCGCCCGCGCGATCGTCCTCTTCTTCACCGACGATACCGTGGTCCGGATAACGCTCGGACAGATCGGATCGCAGCTGCGCCTCGATTTCACGATCGGCCTGTGTGACCGGGTCGAACGACGAACCGCCTGATTTGTCGTCGACCGACATGGGTTGCCGGAAGTAGCGCAGGGCGATCTCGCCCGTATCTTGAATCAGTTCGAGGGCGGTTTCGAGGTATGCATCAGCGAGTGACATCTGGACCCAGTGTGCCAGCTGGCGGCCGCCGGAGCGATGGGGCGTTTCCGCATCCTGCAAACACCGCGTATGGTCGCACGATGGCTTTCGTCCTCTCGCTGTTGCTGGTCTTCGGCACGGCTGTTCTGGTTGTGTCCAACTTCGGCGCGAGCGAGGACGGGCGTGCGGCCTGGGCTACCGGCCAGATGATCCATGCCCAGTACCCGTGGCTGTTGCTCGCTTCGCTGGTCGGGGGCGCGGTGCTCGGGCTCGTGAGTTTACGAAACGCGCGCTGGCGGCGATGGCCGGTGGTTGCGACGGAGTGCTTCGTTGCGGCGATCGTCGTTTGGTACGTGGCATCGTACAGCTGGCTGCCCGAACGATCGCTCAACGTGGCTGTGGGCGATGACTTCCCTGCGTACTCGCTGCTTGCGCACGACGCGAAGCCGCGCAGCTTTGATGCCGGCGCCGACATCGATGACACCGGCCGGCTCTACATTTTCTACCGTGGAGATTGGTGACCGTTCTGCCGTATCGAGCTGGTTCAGCTCGATCAGTACTACGATCGGATCGGGGAGGCGGGCATCGAAGTGCTCGCGGTAAGCGTCGATCCGCCCGACGTGTCGGCGCGGCTTCGTGCTCGATTGGAATCGCGAATTACGTTTCTCTCCGACCCGCGCTCAGAGTTGCTCGATCAACTCGGGATTCGTCATCGCGATCCGCCCGGCCGCGAAACCGATATCGCCTTTCCGACGGCGATCTTGGTCGATGCGCAAGGCAAGATCCGCTGGATTTACCAGTCCGACACCTATCGGCAACGTGCGCGACCGGATGAAATATTTACTGCGATCGAAGCGATGACGGCGCGCGAGAGGTCTTAGTCAGCCGACTCTTTCTTTTCCTCGTTCTCGCCCTCGACGGTCAACAACGTTCTCATGCCGGATTCGGCGTGCTCGAGGATGTGGCAATGCATGAGCCAGTTGCCCCAGTCGAGCGGCACCATGCCGACATCGACGGATTCCTTGCGCTTGAGTAGGACGGTGTCTCGGAAGTACGGCTCGTCCACCGGCTCGTCGTTGCGTGCGATGACTTTGAAGAACTGACCGTGAATATGCATCGGGTGCAGTCGGTACGACTCGTTCTGGAATCGAACCTTTGTCCAGCGATCCGGCGGTAGCGCGCTTGCTTCATGCTCACCCCAGACCTTGTCGTTGATCATCCACTCGATGCCGTGCGGTCCGCCCGAGCGCGCATCGAGCTTGTAAACATGATCGACGTCAAGTTCATGCGCGCCTTCCCAGTACGGCACGTGCTCGTTGCGCGGCGCTTCGAACTGCGGCGATTTCACTGCATCGACGTCTTCTACACGGATGGTGGCCAAGACGAACTGGTTTCGCGTGAAACGATCGACGACCGTAAATGTCTTGCCGCCGGAGTCGGCGGGAATCGTGATGTCTACGTCGAGGCGATTGCCGGGTGAAATCTCGAAATGTTCGAGCGGCAACGGACGGCGCGTGTACATGCCGTCTACCGCGATGATCATGGGCTCGAGACCTTCGAAGTGCGGCGCGAACATGCGGCCGTTCGCGCTATCGACCATTCGTAGGCGGATACGCTCTCCCGGTTTCACGATCAGTTGCTCGGCGGTCGAGCCGTTTACGGTGGCGACGTTGCCCCAACGGCCGTCGTGCGCGAGGTCGTGGCGCGTTACGAAATGAGGATAGATCTGACCGTCTTCGTCCAGCAGCCAGTCGTCTAGCACCCACACGACGTCTTGGCTGTAGGGGGGCGGTTTGAGATCCTCGACAACGAGTACTCCGTACAGGCCGCGTTCGATCTGCTCGCTGCCGCGCACGTGAGGGTGGAACCAGAACGTACCCGCATCTTTTGGTACGAACTCGTAGACGAACTGTTCCCCTGGTTCGACAGGTGGTTGCGTCACGCCGGGGACACCGTCCATCGCGTTCGGAACCCGCACGCCGTGCCAGTGGATGGTTGTCGGTTGCGGGAGATCGTTGGTGAGCGTGATCTTGACCTTCTCGCCAATCCGGACACGAAACGTCGGGCCCGGAACCACTCCATTGAACGCCCATACCTTCAGGCCCTTCTCATCTACGATGTCGGCTTCGGTCGGCGCTGCACGTAGTGCGAACTCGCGCGTGGCAGTCACCGTCGGGGCGTCGGCGGAATATGCCGGGTAGAACTCTTCAAGTAGGCGCGCTTCGGTTGAGTCGGGCGCTACGCCTTCGGGCAGCGAGAAACGCGGCTTCTCGGGTGCGGGCGTGCAGCCGGAGTTGAGCGCAATCAGCGTCGTGCAGAGCAGTGCGCGGGAGCGAGTTATCCAGGTTGACGAACGATGCACGTGGTTAGTCCTTTTGCGGGGGGATGCCCGAATTGGTGCGCGGAGCGGAACGCAGATCGGAACGCAGATCGAATTTATAGATCGACCGCGTGTTGCCCTCGCTCACGGTGTAGTACGACGCGCCGTCGGGCGCGTACGCAATCGCTTCATACTGATCGAACGGGAACCCAATACCTACAGTATGGACGGGGCAGGGGGCTGTCATCAACTCGTGCGCCAGGCGGGTATGAGATGCGCGCCTCCACACCAACGCCTGCGTGTACGTGCGCACGATCACCGTGTCGCCGCCCGGGCTCACATCGCCGGCTGTCGCGGCGATGTCGCTGGCCCGCATGCCTCGAAACCGAATGTGTCCCACCAGTTCGAGCACGTTGCGACCGTCGGTCGAAGACGCCGGCTTGTGCGGATAGCCGAATCGGTAGACCGAACTCTCGCCGTTCGCGAAATCCTTCGAGACGATGAACAGGTCGCCGCTCGTCGGGTCCGAGAGCAGGACCTCTGCATCGCGGGGGCCGTCGGGATACTCGAGCCGGAACGTCGTGAATCGAGAAAGATTGAGCGAGGGCGGCTGTGACTGCGACAGTCGCGGCTCGGCAACCCGATAGATCGTGACATGTGAGCGCCGAGCGCCGTTGTCGCCGATGTCGCCGATATAAAGATAGTCGACGCCGGCTCGCGGTCCCGGTCCGATGGCGATGTCTTCCCAGTCGATGGCCGCCGCCGATGGCAGCACGTAGACCGCGCGGGTGGCACCGTCCGTGCCCACGGCGAAAAGGCGCGCGTCGTCTCCCGAATCGTTGTGAAGCCACAGAATACCCGGATTGGTCGCGCTGGCGGCCAATCCGGAGATCTCGGTAATGCGCGGATCGGTGATGCGGCCGACCTTCGTGGCGGGGCCGTAGACGGGGCAAGGACGCTGCACGGGCTGCTGAGCCCGGGCTGCAGGCGGCCAAGCCAGCAGAGTGGCCAGGCCGGCCAGGCCAAGCAGGCCCAGCAGAGCGGGCAGGGCGTTGCACGTCAGGCTGGTCCGTACGGCGGCGTTCTTGTCGGGGTTCACGACCACGGCGGTCACGGTATACAGGCCGCCGGGGCGGAAGTCAGGCCGGTCGCGGCTTGTGTAGAGCGCGTTCACGTGGCAGGAATACTGCATCTGGAAAATAGAATCGCGATTCTATTATTGGCCGAAGCCAAGACGCCAGCGAGCGACGACGCCAGCGAGCGACGACGCCAGCGGGCCAGGGGGAAAAACACACGATGTCGCAATCAGCCTTCGCCGCGCGCGCGGTACCGAGAGCATCGGGGGCATGGCCGCTGCTCGGACATCTTCTCGAACTGCGCAAGGCGCCGCTCGAACTCATGCAGCGCGTGCACGACGAGTGCGGCGAGATCGGCGAGATGCGCATCGCGCGCCAACCCGTCGTGATGATGTACGGCGAAGAAGCGCACGAAGCGTTCTTTCGTGCGCCCGATGAACAACTCGATCAGGCAGCCGCCTATCCGTTCATGACACCGATTTTCGGAAAGGGCGTCGTGTTCGACGGTACGCCCGAGCAGCGTAAAGAAGCGCTGCGCAACCAAGCGTTGCGCGACCAGATGATGCGTGGGCACGCAGAGACTATCGCTGCCGAAGTCGTGAAGATGTGCGCAGACTGGGGAGACCAGGGGGAAATCGACCTGCTCGATTTCTTCGCAGAGCTGACGCTGTACACGTCCAGCGCCTGCTTGCTCGGAAAGACGTTTCGCGACGAGCTCAGCCGTGAATACGTCGGGCTCTATCACGACCTCGAGTTCGGTACGGATGCGCTGGCCTATGTGAATGCGTATCTCCCGATCCCGTCGTTTCGCAAACGCGACAAGGCGCGCCAGCGAATCGTCGAATTGATCCAAGAGATCATCGATAGCCGCAAGCGCGAAGGGCGCGAGCCGGAAGACCTACTGCAGATTCTCGCGACGTTGCGCAACAAGGACGGCACGCATCGCTACAGCGCCGACATGATCGCCGGCATATTCATCTCGACGATGTTTGCCGGTCATCACACGACATCGGGAACCGCGGCGTGGACGCTGATCGAGTTGCTGCGCAATCCATCGGTGATGACGGCGGTGAACGTAGAACTCGACGACCTGTACGCCGACGGCTCGGATGTGAGCTATCAAGCGTTGCGCGACATGCCCGAGCTCGAAGCGGCGCTCAAAGAGTCGCTGCGTCTGCATCCGCCGCTGATTATCTTGATGCGCAAGGTCATGCAGGAGTTCCATTACAAGGATTTTAAGGTCGAAGTAGGCAAGACCATCGCGGTTTCACCGGCAATATCGAATCGCATGGGCGAGTATTTCGAGCACCCGCAAACTTTCGATGTCGAGCGCTACAAATCGAACCCACGCGCCGATCGTCAGGCGTTTGCTTGGCTGCCGTTCGGCGCCGGGCGGCACCGTTGTGTCGGTGCGGCGTTCGCGCTCATGCAGCTCAAGGCGATCTTCAGCGTTCTATTCGAGAGCTATGAGTTCGAACTGGCACAGCCTTCGGAGTCGTACCGCAACGATCACTCGAAGATGGTCGTGCAGTTGCAGCAGCCCTGCAAGGTGCGCTACCGAAAGAGAGCCCAGCTAAGCCGGAATGCTAAGGCCGGGCAAGCCGCGCAAGCGACGGCGCGAATCGTTGCCGGCGCAGAGACGAAGTCTTCGGGGCGCGCATGCATCAAGGTCGATCTCGATCTTTGTCAGGGACACGCCGTGTGTGTTTCCGAGGCCCCCGATATGTTTTCGCTCGAGAAGAAGGAACTGAAAGTGCGCGTGCGCTCCGAGGTCGTCGACGGCGACCACCGCGAGCAGGTCGAACGTGCGGTCGAGAATTGCCCCACCGGCGCACTCAAACTGATTGACGAATAGGGAGGAACCCATGCCTAGTTTTCCGCGAGAAGAGATGGACGAGATGGTGGCGCGTTGGATCGCAGCCAATACCGAAGCCGGCCGCAGCGGTGATTGGTCGAAGATGTCGGCGTTCTACACCGACGACGCCGTATACAGCTGGAACAACGGTCCGCACCACGAGTTCGTTGCGCGCGGTCGTGGCGAGATTCACGACAACGCGTTCGGTCTCGAGATGGCGGGTCTGGAGAACTGGACCTACCCTTACGTACGCACGCTGATCGACGACAAGAAGGGCGAGTTCATCGGGATCTGGCGCCAGGTGGCGCCCGCGACCGATCCGAAAACGGGTGAGCCCTATGAGATCGCCGGCACCGGTGGCTCATGGTTTCGCTACGCAGGCGACTACAAGTGGTGCTTTCAGCGTGATTGGTTCGATCTCGGGAACGCCGCCGCGGTGTTCTTCGCGATGCTCGAAAACGACGAACTCACCGACACGATGAAGAAGCGTCTCGAAGGCGGAACGGATCAGCCGGGTTGGGTGAAGCGCACCGACTTCAATTGGTACGATACGATCGCAGACCGGGAAGACTGAGGCTGCGTTGCCGAGTAAGACCACAGCCCGGACGACCGCGCGAGCGACGGCAAAGGCCGCTACGCAGCGCAAGAGCGAAGCGCGACGTGCGCGCAGCGATCTGTATCGACGCCTGATCGTCGACGGTGCCGAGCGACTGTTCGCCGAGCGCGGTGTTGACGACACGCGTATGGAAGAGATTGCTTCGGAAGCAGGGCTGTCGCTCGGCACGCTCTATTCCGTCTTCTCCGGCAAGGCCGAGGTCGTCGCCGCCGTCCACGCGGCGCGGCTGGCGGAACTGCTCAGCGCATCGATCGACGCTGCCCGCGGTGGGAGAACGACGCTCGATCTGTTGCTCGCCGGAATTCGTGGTTACGTACGCTACTTTCTCGAGCACCCGAACTATCTTCGCATGCATCTGCGCGAAGGCTACGCGTGGTCGGGGGAGCATGCCGCTCCGACGCGCGAACGCGCCGACGCGTGGAGCGAAGGCTTGACCGTGCTCACGACCTTGATCGAGCGTGGCCGCGATGACGGAGATTTCACCTGTGGCGCACCGGCCGTCGAAGCGCGCATCTTGATCGCTGCGCAACAGGTGCAGCTCGCCGCCTGGGTCGAGTCGGGAATGAGCGCGCCGATAGACACCGTTCTCAGTGATGTCGAGAACTACGTATGTCGAATGTTTGTTGTACGTGGTGATGCCGACTAGCGACGCGCGCGGCGCGTGAGTCGTTCTCCGCGCAGAATCACCTCGCGGATGTTGCTCACGTTGGCGATGTCGGCAATCGGATCTCCGTCCACCAACAATAGATCGGCGCGCTTGCCGGCGGCGATGATTCCGAATTCGGGATCCTGATCGCGCGTGAGATAGCGTGCGGCATTGAGCGTAGCGGCGCGCAGCACCTGCGCGCTCGGGATGCCGGCCTCGGACATCAGTACCAATTCGCGATGCAGTCCCGGTCCCGCGAACACGCCGGACTGTGGATCGGATCCGGCAAGCATCGTCACGCCCGCGTCGAACAGTCGGCGCGCGTTGCTGGGGCCGGAGTTCCGATTGCGAGCGAGCAGCTCCAAGAAGGGGCGGAATGCGATGACCGTGGGATGATCGAGAGGAATCTCGCCCAGCGATTCGAGCGAGCCCGGTTCGGCGGTTTCTCGTTCCAACGCGGTGGCAACGCGGTCACCGTCGAGAACGCGCGAGTAGTTGTCGAACACGACGAGCGTCGGAATCATTGGGATCGCGAATGCGGCGAGATCGGCGACTTGCGTGTCGTCGAGAAGCTCCTTGTAGACGCCGTGGATCCAGATCGAGCTGCCGGCCGTCGCGGCGTCTCGGGCGTCTTCGAACTTTCCGATGTGCGAGACCGTTCGTAGCCCTAGCGAAGTCGCTTCCTCTATTGCCGCTGTGAGCGCCGGTGTGGCGATGCGCGGCGCGCCGTCGGGAAGCGAGTCGACGACTATCTTCATGATGTCGGCGCCGCCGGCGTGAATCGTGCGCGCCGCTTCGCGCGCATCGCCGGGCGTGTCTACTTCGTGCGCGATCCGCGGCAGGATGTACCACGCCAACCACCAGGGCAGCACCTTCTGTGCCATCGCCACCGGGTGACCGCCTTTGGCCGTGATGATTCTGCCGGCTGCGAAGATCTGCGGGCCTAGCTGCTCACCAGAACGTACGCGTTCGCGACGTGCCATCGCAGCCTCGGCATCGGGTTCGGCCGCATCCATGATGGTCGTGACGCCGCAGTACAGCAGCGACTGCATGTTCGCGTCCGTATCCGGCAGTGAGAGTTTCCATGGTGGAAAGGGCGACGATGCGAGATGAACATGCGCGTCGATCAGACCCGGTAGCAAGGTGGCACCGCTGCCGTCGATGCGTTCGGCGTCCGTTGGTACGGCCAATTCACCGGCGTCTGCGATCGCGTCGATGATGCCGGCACGCACGAGCACGTCTTTGTTGCGGTCTATCCGTGCTTGCTCGGCGTCGAAGACATCGACCCCCGCGATCAGGAGCGAGGCGGGAGGATCGACCGGGCGTGCGACGAGCGGCGTGAGCGTGTCGTTGCAGCCGGTCAACATGAAGAGTGTAACTGCGAGTGCGAATGCGATGCGTAGGCTGTGAATGGCGGAAGCGAGTTTCATGGGGGCAGCTTAGCGAGTCGTGGTGTCACGGGCGAGGAACGGGCGAGCGAACGCACGGGCGTATTCGTCGTGGCCCCGGTAGCCCCGGTAGCCCCGCTAGCCCCGCTAGCCCCGGCGAAATAGCCGCAGGCCGCCGGTTTGCCGCTCCGCCAAAGCACCCATACAAACGCGATCCTATGAAAGCGATACGTCTGCAGCAGCCCGGTGGTCTCGACAACCTCAAACTCGAAAGCACGCAAGAGCGAGATCCAGGCGAAGGCGAGATTCGCGTGGCTGTTTCGGCGAGCTCGCTCAACTTCCATGACTACGTGGTCGTGTCGGGCCTGTTGCCGACGGCCGACCAACGCATTCCGATGTCGGACGGCGTCGGTGTGGTTGAAGCGGTCGGAGAGGGCGTCACTCAGTTCGCGGTCGGCGATCGTGTGCTCAGCACGTTCTTTCCCCATTGGCTCGAAGGGGAGCCGGCACTGCAGAAACTCCTCGATGTGCCCGGCGACATGGCCGACGGCTTCGCTGCTCAGACCGTCACGATGTCGGCCGACGGTTTTACGCGCGCGCCGCTGGGGTTGTCCGACGAAGAAGCGGCGACACTTACCTGCGCCGGAC
This sequence comes from Deltaproteobacteria bacterium, assembly GCA_029262375.1. Lineage (GTDB taxonomy): Bacteria > Desulfobacterota > Binatia > UBA1149 > SPBQ01 > JAJCZM01. Next base: position 53,400 of record JAJCZM010000007.1, on the reverse strand, counting down.
TGACGGCGTGGCGCGCGCTCATGGTGGTCGCGAAAGTGAAGCCGGGAGACTGGGTACTCGTCCAGGGCAGTGGTGGTGTCTCGGTGTTCGCACTGCAGTTCGCTAAGGCGGCGGGGTGCCGGGTCATCGCGACGTCGTCATCGGACGAGAAGCTCGAACGCTTGAGCGCACTCGGGGCCGACGAACTCATCAATTATCGCGAGGTTGAAAAATGGGGATCGCGCGCGACCGAAATTGCCGATGGCCGCGGCGTCGATGTCGTCGTTGAGGTCGGCGGTCCAGCTACGATGGCGCAGTCAGTTCGCGCGATCGCATTCGGCGGGCACATCGCGTTGATCGGCGTATTGACGGGGATTAGCGGCGAAGTTCCGACGGCCGAGCTGTTTCAGAAAAACGCTTCGATCGATGGAATCACCGTCGGGACGCGTGCGCAGCAGCTCGACATGATCGCCGCGATCGAGACGAACGGAATTCGGCCCGTCGTCGATCGCACGTTCGCGCTCGAGGACATCGCCGATGCGTTCCGTTTTCAGGAGTCGCAACAACACTTCGGGAAAATCTGCCTGAGTATTTAGTCGACCTTCTTGTCGAACCGATTGTCTTTGCTCGACGACGGGGCGAGTTCGGCGACGATCGTACGCTTTAGAAGGTCGAGTTCTTCGCTCGGAAGTTGCGCACCGTCTCCCTGCAGCATCAGCGTGGCAGCGAGGCCGGACAGTACCGACAGTGTGTAGTGCTGGATGAAAAACTCGCGGCGGCGCCCGGGGCGCGCGTCGGGGAACACGCTGATCCAGACTTCGTTCCAGGCTTCGTACATGCGGCCTTGCCAACGCGGAACGTCGGCGGGGTCTGCTGTGCTCGATTCGTCGTCGCGTCCTTGAACGTTCAGTAGGATTTCGAACGTCGTGCGGTAGTGCCGGCTGCTGTAGTGTTCCCACGCCTTGTCCACGAAAGACGACACGCGCGTTTCGAGATCGACACCGGCGACCGGTGTTTCGGAAACGCGATCGGCAAAGTGGTTGAACGACGCTTCCAGGACGGCCGCGAGTATGCCGTCCTTGCCACCGAAATGATGCTGCACGGCACCCCAGGTCACGCCGGCTCGGGTGCTGATTTCTTGCGCTGTCGTGCGGGCGAATCCGCGCTCCGCGATGAGATCGGTGACCGCCGCGATGATTCGCGAGCGGGTTTCGGCGGTGCGCGCGGCCTGGGTTCTCCGCTTCTTCGGCGTCAGTTGGATCTCGACGTGATGCGCGCGCGGCATATCTCAAAGCGTAGTTACATTTTACATTGCATGCAATATGTAAATGTCCTACCCTGCGCTGTAATGGTGGAATACAACCCGTTTTCCTACGAGATCCACGAGGATCCGTACCCCACGTACCGGGCGCTGCGCGAGACAGCCCCGCTGTATCGCAATGACGAGATCGGGTTCTGGGCGCTGTCTCGCTACGACGACGTGCGGGCGGGGTTCAAGAACAGCGAGCAGTTGTCGAATGCCTGGGGGGTTTCGCTCGAGCCGACCGCGCACACGCCGGATGCGAGACGCATGATGTCCTTTCTCGGTATGGATCCGCCGGAACACGACATCATGCGCGCGTTGGTCTCGCGTGGGTTCACGCCTCGTCGTGTTGCGTCCATGGAACCTCGCATTCGCGAGATAGCGACCGGGCACATCGATCGTTTCATCGACAGCGGCAGTTGCGACTTCATCAAGGACTACGCCGGCAAGCTGCCGATGGACGTGATCAGTGAGATGATCGGTGTACCCGAGGCCGATCGCGACGGGCTGCGCGCCAATGCCGATAGGGTTGTGCATCGCGAAGAGGGAGTTTTCGACGTACCCGAGGCAGCCAGCGAAGCTGCGATGCGCATTGCCGTGTATTTTGACGAACACATCGCGGCGAAACGTGAGAAACCCGGCGACGACCTCACGAGCGCACTGCTCGTGGCCGAAGTCGATGGCAAAAAACTCGCACACGACGACATTTTGGCGTTTCTCTTTCTGATGATCATCGCCGGCAACGAGACGACGACCAAGCTCTTGGGCAACGCCGTGTACTGGGCAGAGCGCAATCCCGAGCAACGCCGAATGATATTGGAAGACCGCAGCCTCGTTGCGCGTTGGGTCGAGGAAACGCTGCGTTACGACAATTCCACCCAAATGCTTGCACGCCGCGTCTGCACGGATTTCGAACTTCACGGCCAGCCGTTTACTGTAGGCGACCGAGTGGTACTGTTGGTGGGCTCTGCGAACCGCGACGAAGGCGTGTTCCCGGCCCCCGAGACCTTCGACATCATGCGCGACACGACAGAGATGCTCTCGTTCGGCTACGCCACGCATTTCTGCTTGGGGGCATCTCTTGCGAGGCTCGAAGGGGTAGTCGCGTTGCAAGAAGTACTCGATCGTTTGCCGAACTTTGAGATAGACCACGCTGCCATCGAGCGTGTGCACTCCATTAACGTGCGCGGATTCGCGGCGCTTCCGATGACTTTCTGAGATGACTACGGCTGCTGCGAACGATACGCGCGTTGCCGTGGTTACCGGTGCGTCTTCCGGTATCGGCGCTGCCATCGCGGTGGCGTTAGGCACCCTCGGTTGGCGTGTTGCGTTGGGCGCGCGGCGAACCGATCGTCTCGAGCGTTGCGCACAGCTGGTAGATTCCGCCGGCGGCACGGCCTTCGCGCACTCTCTAGATGTTACCGATCTGGTGTCGATCGACACATTCTTCGACCGGGTCGAAGCGCAGTTCGGGACGGTAGACACCGTCGTGAATAACGCCGGGATAGGCATCCCCGCTCGGCTGGCAGACTCGGATCCTGAAGCGTTGCGCCGTGAACTCGACGTGAACCTGCTCGGACCGATGTTCGTATCAAGAAGAGCCTTGCAAACGATGGTGTCGCTGGGGTACGGCGACATCGTGTTCGTGACCAGCCTGAACGCCGTATTGCCGCGTCCTATGCAGGCGGGCTACACGGCGTCGAAGGCAGGCATCGAAGGCGTGGCGAAAGTTCTCGCGATGGAACTCGAAGGAACGGGTGTCCGTTCAACCATCGTTCGCCCGGGACCGACCGTCAGCGATTTCGCGAACGATTGGCCCGAAGGCGTTCTCGAAGGCATTACCGATCTGTGGCAGGACTGGGGTCTCTGGCGCCACGATACGTTCCTGCCGCCCGAAGCCATAGCACACGCCGTCGTTACTGCGGTGACTGCACCCGTCGGTGTTCATCTCGACGAGATCCAAGTAAACCCGGTACCACCGGGGAGGGAACCGAATGGCTGATCTGGCCGAACTCAATCCAGAAACGCGAAACCTGATCGATGGAAAGCTCGTGGACGCCACCGAGGGGAGGACGTTCGAGAACGTCAATCCGGCGACGGAAGAAGTGCTCGGCATTTGTGCCGACGCAACACCCGCCGACATGGATCGCGCGATCGGCGCCGCGCGCCGTTCTTTTCTGGAGACCGACTGGTCAACCAACGCTGCGTTTCGGCAGAAGTGCTTGACCCAGCTTTATGAAGGGCTGTGTGAGGAGCGCGAGCAGTTCCGCTCGATCGTCGTCGCCGAGGCGGGCTCGCCGGTACTGCTCACCTACGCCGTGCAGTGCGATACTTATCTCGATGCGATGCCGTACTGGGCCGAGCTCGCCGGATCCTACGCTTACGAAAGTTCGATGAGCGATGTTTCGTTCATGGGCATGAAGGCGTCGCGCATCGTGCGACGCGAAGCCGTGGGCGTGGTGGGCGCGATCACGCCTTGGAATTTTCCGTTCTATTTGAATCTCTGCAAACTCGGCCCGGCTCTCGCGGCGGGTAACACGGTCGTTCTCAAACCGCCGCCCGACACGCCTTGGTCCGCGACGCACATAGGCAAGGTCATTGCCGAGAAGACCGACATTCCACCGGGCGTCGTCAACATCGTCGCGTCGTCGGATCACCAATTGGGCGAGATGCTTTCGACCGATCCACGCGTCGATCTGGTCACGTTCACCGGCTCTACGGCGACCGGTCGTCGAGTGATGGCATGTGCTTCAGCTACGGTGAAGAAAGTGTTTCTCGAACTCGGCGGCAAGTCGGCGCACATAGTGCTCGACGACGCCGACTTCGGGCAGGCGCTCGCGATGATCGGTACGATCTGTACGCACGGCGGGCAGGGGTGCGCGATCCAAACGCGCTTGCTGTTGCCGCAGTCGCGATACGATGAAGGTGTCGAGTTGACGAAAGCGGCGTTCGAGGCGGTCACCTACGGCGATCCGACGGATTCCTCGAAGCTGCAGGGCCCACAGATCAGCGCGCGCCAGCGTGACCGCGTTCTCGAGTATATCGAGAAAGGCAAAGCCGACGGTGCACGCTTGGTGACGGGTGGGGGGAGACCAGCGCATCTCCCGAAAGGCTACTACGTGGAGCCGACGCTGTTTGCCGACGTCGATCCCGATTCGGTGATCGCACAAGAAGAGATCTTCGGGCCCGTGTTGTCCATCATTCCTTTCGAGGACGATGACGACGCCGTGGCGATCGCCAACAACTCAATTTACGGATTGTCGGGCGGTGTGAGCTCCGGCGATCCCGAGCGTGCGCTGGCGGTTGCACGACGTATTCGAACCGGCACGTTGTCGATCAACGGTGCGCAATGGTTCGATGTCGACACGCCGTTCGGCGGCTATCGCCAAAGCGGCGTCGGGCGTGAGAACGGCCTGCAGGGATTCGAGGAATATCTCGAGACGAAAGTCATCGCGTTACCGCCGGTTGACTGATCGACGTCAGTAGATCTCGACGCGATTGCCGTCGCCTAGCACGATGGGTCGCCCGCAGAGCTCCTCTTCCATGGCTAGTTCGGCCAGAGCTTTCTCTTCGCTGCCGACGATCGTGCGTCGCCCATCGGGAAGATCGCAGATGAACACGGTCTTTTCCGGGCCTTCTCTCGTGAAGATTACCGCGTACGTGGCGACTTTGGCCTTCCCCCTATGGCCGGCAACGACCTCTACGCGCTGCGTGTCGGCCTCGGCGTCGGCGCTGACATCTGAGAAAGCGAAGGGTTTCGCGCCCGGCTCGGTCGACCAAAGGCTCACGCCTTGTTTCGTGATGTAGCCGCTTACTGCCGTGACCACGGCGACCGTGCCTGCGTCGGCTCGCAGTACATCGCTCATCTTTGCCACAGACTGCAGCACGAAGTTGTTCAGCGGTCCGCCGCCGAACGTCATGCCGCCGGTCACGCTCACTTCGTCCGACTTGTCGATGCCCATCTCGCGCATCTGAATGCGCACGGCGGCGGGGAAGCAGCTATAGAGCTCTCGGTGACGAACATCGCCGGGCGATGCACCTGAAGTCTCGAATACCTTTCTAACCGCGTGGTGGAAGCCGGGACTGCGATCGAGGCGTCGTCGCTCCGACATCGTGACCATGTAGTTGGAGTCGGCAACGGCCAACGGGAACACCCAGCGATCGCGCGCGACCCCGAGCCGCTCGGCGGTCTCGATCGACGTCATGATGAGGCCGGCCGCTTGATCGACGTTCCACTGCGAGGTGTGTCGTTTCGTGTACGGGAATGCGAGCATGCGATTGCCGTCTACCGGGTTACGGATCCCATCCCGGCCGAGCCCGCCACGATCCCAGGCGTCGGGGTTGCGCGCCGCAACATCGGCGAAGCGGGCGCACAAATCGGCGACCTCGTCGCGATGTCGGTCGATAGATAGGCCGTCGGCAAAGCGAAGTGCGACTTCCAGCGCGCTGTACTGATTGACCGGCATGCCGAGCCCGTGTTCGTTCTCCAGGGCGTGTATGATCTCGTCGGCAGGACGCAAGGTTTGCGTCGGCTCGACGTTCGTTTGCTTGGTCGTGGCGATCTCGACGCCCGCGTGGAAGGCCTGCAGCGTTCGGTGGCGCGCTTCGCCGCCGGCGATCAGTACGATCCGAGAGCGTCCTTGCGCGATATCGCGTGCGGCGGTTCCGAATAGCGTGGTTTGCAGAACGCCGAGGTCCGCGAGCGTCGTTCGGGCGTCGGTGGCGCCGAAATGGTCGGCGATGAGTCGCGCCGGATCGGAGTATTCCCAGAACCCCTTGGGAACGAGTATGGAGTCGGCCTGAGTCGTCAGTTCGCTCGAGCCTGCGTCGTCGGCGGCCTTCGCGAGTGCGTCGATCATCAGCGCGATTGGCTCGCGCGCAGTGGTCGCGTCGTCCTCGCGCTGGGTGATCGCGCCTGCACCTACGAGAACGGGGGTTCGAGGATCGAGTGGCATGGGTATGAGGTATCGGAGATCGCACGCGGCGGCCAGTGATGGCCATTCGAATCGTCGATCGGCCGATTCATCGAATCGTCGAATCGTCGATTCTCATAGTCGGCGGCGCTGTATATACCAATCTCGAGCGCCCGAGCGCGTGAGTTCGCGAGTGCGCGAGATTGCACGGCATTGGAATGACTGGGCCGAACGCGCGCCCCTGCGTTCCCGCGTTCCAATGCAAGATCCAGCGCGAGACCCGAGGAGAAAGCGATGCCGATAGCGAGCAAGTCGAAGTATTCGAAGAAGACGACGCAGGTGTTGGGAAAGTCGATGGCGTACATCGATGAAGGTGACGGCGATCCCATCGTCTTCTTGCACGGCAACCCGACGTCTTCGTACTTGTGGCGCAACGTCATGCCGCATCTCGAAGGCCGCGGTCGGCTGATTGCGCCGGACCTCATCGGCATGGGCGATTCACAGAAACTCGACGACAGCGGCCCCGATAGTTATCGCTTCGTAGAGCATCGTGAGTATCTCGACGCGTTGCTGGAACAGCTCGGCATTACCAAGAACGTGACACTCGTCATCCACGACTGGGGGTCGGCGCTAGGCTTTGACTGGGCAAACCGCCATCGCGACGCGGTGAAGGGGATTGCGTACATGGAGGCAATCCTCATGCCGGTCACCTGGGACCAGTGGCCCGAGATCGTTCGACCCGTGTTCCAAGGCTTCCGCTCGCCCGAGGGCGAGGCGATGGTCCTCGAGCAAAACCTGTTCATCGAAGGCGTGCTGCCGACAGCGATCCTGCGCAAGTTCGAAGACGAAGAGATGAACGAATACCGTCGGCCGTTCGCTGAGGCCGGCGAAGCCCGTCGCCCGACACTGACGTGGCCGCGGCAGATTCCGATCGAGGGCGAGCCGGCCGACGTCGTCGAGATCGTCACCGAGTACGGCGCGTGGCTCAAGGCCTGCGACGTCCCAAAACTGTTCATCAATGCCGAGCCAGGTGCGATCTTGGTCGGCGCGGCGCGCGACTTTGCGCGTACCTGGAACAATCAGACCGAGGTCACCGTCGCGGGGGTTCATTTCGTGCAGGAGGATTCGCCCGACGAGATAGGCCGAGCCATCGCCGAATGGCTTCCCGCTTAGCATTTTAGCGTCGTCGCTTCGTAGCGGTCGCGTGCGCTTTCGACATTTTCCGCGTTTGCCACTTTAGCGACGCTCGCCACGTTCTCCACGTTCTCATGGATCTTCTTAGACGCACGCTCGAAGCACTAGATTGGGATTTCGTCCTGGGCGCGCTCGCATCGCACGCACGCACACGTCCCGGCGCCGTTGCCGCTCGCGCACTCATGCCGATGACGGCGGTCCACGAAGTAACGCGGGTGTTCGACGCGGTCGACGAACTGCGTACGCTTCGTGAATTGCACGTAGGTTCCCCGCCGCTACAGCAGATCGACGATATCGGTCCGCTGCTCGAAGCTGCCGCCCGCGGCCAGGTCCTGGAACTCGACGAGTTAGTCCGGGCGGCCATCGTGGTTGTGGCGCTGGCTGAATTGGCACGCTTCTTTGCGCTCGGTGGCGAGAATGCGCCGACGTTGGCGCGCATCGCGCGCGGTATTTCCGTCGATCCTGCTCTTGCGCGAACGCTCGACGCGGCCTTCGACGGCTCCGGCCGGCTTTCGCAGCAAACCTACCCGCAATTGGCGGAGCTGCGTGGTCGTATCGAAGCGCTGGAGAAAAGAATCCGGCGAGAACTCGACACCTTGTTGGCGGGCAGTGAGCTCGACGACGTGCTGCAAGACCGGTTCGTATCAGTCCGCGGCGACCGTTTTGTGGTCCCGATCCGCGCGCAGGCCAAGAACCTCGGCCTGGGGATCGTGCACGACGCTTCACGCACCGGGCAAACCGTTTACATCGAACCGAACGCCGTCGTTCCTCTCGGCAACGAGCGTCGCATGGCGGAGGCGGCGCTTGCCGCAGAAGAGCAGCGTATCCTGCGTGCGCTGTCCGCTCTCGTGGGCGAGCACGCACACGCGCTGGTGCGCTCCATCGACGCCGCTGTCGAGATCGATCTCATACAAGCGCGCGGCGCACTGGCCCTGCGGCTGCGGGCAACGCGCCCCGTGCTCAGCAATGGCGGAGACGTTCGTCTGCTTGCCGCACGTCATCCCATTCTCGTTTTCGAAGGCATCGACGTCGTCTCGAACGACCTCGTGGTCGACGCCACATTGCCGGTACTCGTGCTCACCGGGCCGAACGCCGGCGGTAAGACGATCGCGCTCAAGACGATCGGTCTTTGCGCCGCGCTCGTGCGCATCGGATGTTTCGTGCCGGCCGATGAAGGCTCGAAGATGTCGGTCTTCAAGCAGGTGTTGGCGGACATCGGTGATCAACAAACCGTACACGGCGGACTATCGAGTTTCTCAGGGCATTTGACGACACTGCACGCGATGCTCGAGTGCGCAGGCGAGGGCACGCTGCTACTGCTCGACGAAGTGGCATCGGGGACGGATCCCTCGCAGGGCGGCGCGCTCGCGCGAGCCTTGCTGGAGCGCTTCGCGGATGTCGGCGCACGAACGGTCGTGACCACCCACTACGCGCAGGTCAAAGCGATGTCGGCCGCCGATAAGCGCGTCGCCGTGGCGGCGATGGAGTATGCCGACGAGAAGCCTACCTACCGTGTCGTCGCCGGCATGGCGGGCGAGAGCCACGCGTTGTCGGCCGCACTGAACGTGGGCTTGGACGCTCGGCTGATCGAGCGTGCACGGGCTCTCATGGATGAAGGTGAGCGCGCTCTGCACGACGCACTCAGCGAATTGGAAGAAGAGCGGGAGCGTTCTTCCAGTTTGCGCAGGCGTCTGGAGTCGTTGACGTCGGAATTGGAAGTACGAGAAGCCAAGCTCGCCGAGCGCGAGGCGCGCGTGGCCGAAGGCGCGCGCAAACTCGAACGAGAAGCCGCGCACAAGATGATCGAGCGCGCGCGCGCCGCCGAGCGCGAGATCGGGCGTGTAGTGGCCGATCTGCAGAAGGCGCCGTCGCACAAGGCGGCCGAGCAGGCGCGCGAAGTCGTCGGTGACTTACGCAAAGCGGTTCCTGTCGAAGCTTCGGCGGTTGCAGACGAAGAATCCGCGGCGAGTGCTTTGCCGATCGCCGTCGGCGATCGTGTTCGCATCGTCAAGCTCGGCAGTCTTGGCGATGTCACTGCTGTTTCCGGTAAGCGACTCGAGGTGCGCATCGGTTCGATGACGACGCGTGTGAAGCGTGACGAAGTCGAGAAGGTGGGCGGGCCGTCGAAAACCGGTACCGTGAGACAGCCGCTGCGCGCGCAGCGCAAGCTGCCGGTGCCGCCGCGCGAACTCGCACTGGCGGTTCGTTACGACGCGAATACCTGTGACCTGCGCGGCGAGCGCGTGGTCGATGCGCTGCGCAAGCTCGATGACTTTCTCGATCAGGCCGTTCTCGCCGGCCACGACTACATCTTCGTCTTGCACGGGCACGGGACGAACGCCGTGAAGCAGGCCGTTCGCGATGCGCTGCGCGACTCTCCCTATATTGGGGAATACGCGCCGGCCGAGGGCGAGCAGGGCGGCGACGCCTTCACGGCGGCGTCTCTCGTCGGCTGACCTTCTATTCTCTCGTTTTGACTGCCTCGGTCCCGCCGCGTAGAACATGTTCACAGGTCCCGCGCCGATCCCCGTAAGTGTGTGAAAATGCATGCGAAGATCGGGGGCAGCCGCAAGGCGGTCGCAAAGACAGTCGCAAGGACAGTTGAAAGACACCGATATGGATCTCCGTTTCAGCGCTGAAGACGAAGCATTTCGAACCGAGATCGCCGCCTGGTTGGCCGACAACCTCACCGGTGAGTTCGCCGTTGTAAAGGGACGCGGTGGGCCCGGCGACGAGCATGCGCTGTTCGACGAGCGACTCGCGTGGGAGCGAAAGCTCGGCGCATCGGGATGGAACTGCGTCGGTTGGCCGGTCGAGCACGGCGGTCGCGGTTTACCGCTGAGCCAAGAGGTCATCTTTCACGAAGAGTACGCGCGTGCCGGCGGTCCCGGTAAGCTCGGCCACATCGGCGAGACGCTGTTGGGACCGACGCTCATCGCGTTCGGTAGCGACGAGCAGAAGAAGCGCTTCCTGCCCGGTATCGTCAAAGCGGATGAGCTCTGGTGTCAGGGATACAGCGAGCCGAACGCCGGTTCCGATCTCGCGAACGTACAAACGAAGGCCGTTCTCGAAGGCGACGAGTGGGTCATCACCGGACAGAAGGTGTGGACGTCGGGCGCGCAATGGTCCGACTGGTGTTTCGTGCTGTGTCGCACCGAGAGCGATGCATCGAATCACAAGTCACTGTCGTACATCCTCGTTCCGATGAAACAAGATGGTGTCGAGATCGTGCCCATCGTGCAGATGACGGGCGATTCGGAGTTCAGCGAAGTATTTTTTGATTCGGCGCGCGCGGCCAAGCGAGACATCGTCGGCGAGCCGGGTGAGGGCTGGAAGGTCGCGATGGGGACACTGGCCTTCGAGCGCGGCGCATCGACCCTCGGTCAGCAGCACAACTTCGAGAACGAACTGAAAGCGATCATCGCGCTGGCCAAAGAGAACGGTGCCGCTGAGGATCCGGTTCTGCGCCAAAGGTTGGCCGATGCCTGGATCGGATTGCGCATCATGCGTTACAACTCGCTACGTATGCTTTCGGGTGCGCAGAAGGCCGAGTTGGGGCGTGAGGCGCTGATCACGAAACTGTATTGGGCGACCTGGCATCGCGATCTAGGAAAGCTTGCGATGGACGTACTCGGCCCTGCCGCCGAACTCGCCGAAGCCGCACCGTACGCTCTTACCGGTCTTCAACGTATGTTCCTCTTCACGCGTTCCGACACGATCTACGCGGGAACCAATCAGATTCAGCGCAACATCATTGCGGAGCGTGCACTCGGAATGCCGCGCGAGCCGCGACCGGCGCCTGCTGCCAAATAGGCAAGTCGACAAGCAGCGCCGATAGCACTAGGAGGACGACGCCATGAGCGTGCCCGTTCCCGGATACCCAGACGGCCATCAATTGCTGGCCGGAAAAAACGTACTCGTTACCGCCGCGGCTGGTACCGGCATCGGTTTCTCCACGGCCAAGCGCTGTGTTGAGGAAGGCGCGCGCGTGATGATCAGCGACATTCACGAGCGGCGCTTGGCTGAGGCGGCCGAGAAAATCTCGGAAGTCTCCGAGCAGCCGGTGGCCACCAAGCTGTGCAACGTGACCGACAACGATCAGGTCGATGCACTCGTCGAAGCGGCCGCAGCCGAGTTCGGCACGATCGATATCGTGATCAACAACGCGGGACTCGGCGGCCACGCCAAGCTCGTCGATATGACCGACGATCAGTGGAACGTCGTCCTTGACGTGACACTGAACGGAACGTTTCGTATGACGCGCGCGGCGTTGCGGCACATGAAAGAGAACGAACGCGGCGTGATCGTCAACAACGCATCGGTTCTCGGGTGGCGCGCACAGGAAGGCCAGGCTCACTACGCGGCAGCGAAAGCCGGCGTCATGGCGCTGACCCGATGTGCCGCCGTAGAGGCGGCCGAGTTCGGCGTGCGCGTCAACGCCGTCGCACCGAGTCTCGCCATGCACGAGTTTCTCGAGAAGGTGACCCCCGCGGGCTTGCTTGCAGATCTTACCAAGCGCGAGGCCTTCGGCCGTGCGGCCGAGACCTGGGAGGTCTCGAACGTCATCGTGTTCTTGGCGAGTGAGTATTCCTCTTACATGACAGGCGAAGTCATCGCCGTCAGCTCTCAGCATCCGTAGTAGCGACGGCGTGCGCGGCAAGGCCAGACTGCCGGTTCGGTTGTTTAATCGCGTCGCGGGCGCGACTTCTCGTTTGCGCACTCGCTCCGCTCAGTCATGGGTCGATATCGTGGCGCGTCTACATGACGAGGCCGTGGCCGCTACCGGCTGCGACGATTTCGGCGACGACTACTATCGCGAGGCGCTCGACGTGCTTACCCGCGCCTACGACAGCGAGGCGTCGTTCACGCCCTTCGGTCGAATGGGCGTGGTCGGACAGATCGGCAACATTCTCCGCAATCGGCTCCTGGTCCAGAAACGCATCACCGAGAACCCGGAACTTCTCGATGCACCGATCGAGAAACCACTGTTCATACTCGGCTTACCGCGAACCGGGACGACGGCGCTCCACTTCCTGGTGGCGCAAGACCCTAACGTTCAAGCACTCGAGTATTGGATGGGCTCATCGCCTCGGCCGCGTCCCGATCGGGCACAGTGGGCAACGGACAAAGCGTTCAAGAACAGCGTGCGAGAGCTGAAGACCATGTACTGGCTCGATCCCGACTTGAAGGCCATTCATTTGATGACGGCCGACGGTCCCGACGAATGCCGACACCTGTTGTGCCACACATTTAGCGACGACGGCTTCGACTGCAACGCGACCGTGCCGTCGTACGCGCAGTGGTATGATGCGCAAGACATGCGCGCCGCCTATCGCGAGCACAAGATGTTGCTTCAGGTCATCGGCTCGCCGACACCGAACAAGCGCTGGGTGTTGAAGTACCCGGCGCACATTCGCAATCTGCGTACGATCTTCGAAGTCTATCCAGATGCGCGCGTGGTGCAGTGTCACCGCGATCCGTCCAAAGTGTTACCGTCTATCTGCAGTTTGGTCGCCGGATGGCGCGCGTTGAGTGAGGGCGCAGTCGATCCCCATGTGGTAGGTCGGCGTATGCTCGACTTGTGGGCGACGAGCATGGACAGGGGAATGCGAGACCGAGACGAGCTCGCGCGAGAATACGGCGACGACCGATTCGTCGATTTGGATTTTCGCGACGTTCTTGGCGACCCCGTGAGCGCCATGCGTTGCGTGTACGATGCACTCGGCTACGAGATGACTGAGCAGGCGGAGGCGCGACTGCGCGCCTGGCACGGCGCGAACCCGCGCGGCAAACACGGAAAACACGACTACAGCGCCGAAGAGTTCGGACTAACTACGGCGGCGATCCAAGATCGCTTCACCGGCTACCTGGAGCGGTACCACGTCCCACGAGGGCTATGATGGCCCCGCGAGGGCTATGATGCCCCCGCGAGGGCGAGATGATGGCCTCACGAGGGCTATAGCGAGAATACAATGCGCACTCTGATCGACAGCTACGAATGCTTTCCCGGCGCGCACTGCGGCAGCACGGCCATGCGCGGTCTACTCAATCACTACTGCGACATCGATCTTCCCGAGCATGCAGTGTTCGGCTTGGGTTCCGGCTTGGATAGCGGATATCTCTCGTCGCCCAAGATCGATCCGCCGATCGTGTTGTTCGGGCGTACGGCGAGTCTCGAGCGCGATGTCGCGTCGGCCTTCGGGCTGGATTACCGCGAGCAGGCCGACGGCGACGACGAGAAGGCATGGAACGACGTACGCGAAGAGGTGTTGGCCGGCCGGCCGACCATGCTCTCGGGCGACATCCTGTATCTCGACTATAGAGAGTTCAAAGTTCACTTCCCGGGACACCGATTCGTATTGGTCGGCTTCGACGACGACGTCGAGAAAGCGTTCATCGCCGATCGCATCCGGCCGGAATATGAAGCCTGTTCGTACGGTGCGTTGGCGATGAGTCGCAATCCGCCGGAAGGCATGTCTACGAGCAACCTCTGGGGCAAGTTTCATTCGACCGTGCCGACGCGCAGCACGCGCGACGCAACGAAGCTCGCCATCGAGCGCTGCGCGACGCGCATGCTCGACGCCGACACCGAGATCCTGCAGGGGCTAGGCGATGCCATTGAAATGACCGGTGGGATTGCCGGTACGCTTCGCTTAGCGCAAGAGGTCGCAAGCTGGGGCGATCGTGACAATGCGCAGTGGATCGCCGGCTATGCCGCCCGCTCGATCGAAAAGTTCGGCAACGGCGGTGGTTATTTCCGCCGGTTGTATGCGGGCTTTCTGGACTGGGCGCGCCGGCTCGATGCCGATCTCGTACACGCCGACGCGCCGGGCTTGGCACTTGGTGCGGCTGACGACTGGACCGCATTGTCGGACACCTTGTTTGCGGTGTCTGAAGAAGATGCGCCGACGCAGCTCTGGGCGCAGGCCGCCGAGCAGGCTGCAGGATTGGCGCGCAGTGAGAAGCGTCTGTTCGAGATGCTCGCCAACCGCTAACCGTATACGGCCCTACGACACGCGACGGAAAGCCCGACACGCAGATCATTAGACCACGGGGTGGTCTGCGTGCCGGGCCGGTGGGCGGCCCCGATTCCAGTCAGACTGGATCCGGGTAAGGCGAGGGGGACCGCCTCCCGCCGTGGTAAGGCCGCGCGAGCGTACTTGTTACGGCATGACCACCTCGGTGAGTTCGAGGCGCTCTCCGGTCTCGGTATGAATCTCTACGATCGAGCCGATACCCGCCGCGTAGTACTTGTGCTCGAGAACTTCGGGTTCGAAGGGCAGCGTGTCCAGCGTCACGACGCAGGCTCCCCCGCACGATGCGGCCGAAGTGCTCTCGTCGCCGGTGAGGGAGAGGATCTCGCCCATGTCCTCGGCTTCACCCAAGAACCATTCCTGGCGATAGATCTGACCGACCGTTGGCGTTGCCGGCATGAGGATGCCCGCTTTCGCGCCGTCCACGCCGTGCTTCCAAGAGCCGTCGAGATCGACGAGTTGGCCATCTTCGAAGTTGCGAGAGATCTCGCCCATGTACCAGACCGCGCCCGCGTCATCCTGCGCGTACCAGTCGTCGGTGTCTTCGACGACTACACCATCGACAGTCACCGTGTCTCGGATGACGGTGCATTCGATTCCTTCGATGATCGTCGTCTCGTCGGTCACAGTGACGACGATGACTTCGTCGTCTACCGCGTAGGTGCGTACCAAGCCTGGCGTGAGTGGAAAGTACGGGTTCGGCGAAGCGGCTGCTGCGGCCGGGCTCACGAAGTTCGCGGGATCTACGATCGGGTCGTAACGGCCGGGTCCGAGGTTGTCGCAGATGACTTGGCGTGCCGAACAGGTCTCGTCACAGAAATCGAATTCTTCGGCGCGCGCGTCGCGTGCTTCGGAAGTACAAGCGGGCCGACCGCTCGTGAGATTGCGGCACTGGCCGATGGCGATCCAGTAGCCGTCGCGAACGTCGTGACGGCATGCGCGCAGTGCGGCTCCGCTCGTGCGCGTGCACGGGCCGGGAGTGGTCAAGTCGCATTCCTGCGCGTCGGCAGTGGGAGGCGTCCCCAGGAAACATAGAGCGGATGCGATCGTGATCGCCCCCGTGAAGAGTGTCGATTTGGCTGTCATGTGTTTTTCTCCATCTGCCGTCACCGCATCTTGAGATTGCGATCCGCGCGGGCGGCTGCACTTCTTCTAGAGCAACGGGTGTGCCAGCAGCGGGGCGTGCGGAGTTGCGCGCGTAGTGCTCGTTTTTCGCGTGTTCGGTCGGGCGCAATCCGGAAGTGCGTTGCGCAGCCTGCTTCAATCTACGCAAGAACTTGCGCGCTTTCGGTGAGAGGCTCGGGATGAATCCGGCGTGCTGCTCGCGTCGCGCACGATGCACCGACGGGCACCCCAATTGGGCATTGCAGGGCCATCGCTACGCCGCACTGCGGTAGCAGCGCGAGCCGGGCTATCTGGGCAACTGGCCTAACTGGCCTAACCGGCCTAACTGGCCAGCTGGGCTAACGCGGCTGTCTGAGCATCAACGGAATGGTCGGCCCATCGCGAAACGCGATCTCGCTCGTTACTTCGAATCCGAACCGGTGATAGTACGTCACGTTGTCCGGATTCGATGACTCGAGATAGGCCGTTGCGCCGGTTTGATCGCAACGATCCAAGATCGGCGCCAACAACGCACCGCCGACTCCGCTTCCTTGCGCTTGCGGATCCGTGCCGAGGATCGTGAGGTACCAGTGCGGTTGTTTCGGGCGAGCGTTCTCGAACTTCGTGAGCGCTGAAGCCGCGGCAACGGTTCGGTGACCGACCGTGCGCAGCAAGGCGAGCCCGAGCGAAAGCTGTTCGACTAGGCCCGGCGAGGGCGAACCCGGCGGCAGCCAGAGCGCGGCGCCGCTGCGGTCCGCATTCGTGTAGACCTCGCCGTGAGCCAGGTCCTGCGCGACGCCCAGACGAAAGAACGCATCGCCGACGCGCTCGTAGTGCGCGTCGTCCGGCAGAATGAATCGCACGAAGGGATTCGTCGCGAAGGCGCGCGCGAGAACCGACGACAGCACGTCCGTATCGGCGCGTGTCGCCCGTATGGGCGCACTACCCGCCTGTCGTGCCGGATCGGTCACGCCGCCGCACGCCCCGACTTCGATCGCGCGAGCCGGACGGGCACGCCGTTGAGAATCGACTGTCCGACGATGCCCTCGACCTGTTGATCGTCGCTCCAGTCGTTGGCCGACACTCCGGCATGCGCGCCGGCGACGGCCCTGTGCTCCTTCGTAGCCGCGTGGCCCCAACCGTGCGGCAGGCTGACAACGCCGGCCATGACCTCGTCTGTGACGCGCACCGGGACCTCTCCGCAAAACACGCTGCTTTCGAGCGATGCGGGCTCACTGTCGCGCAGTCCCGCGCGCTCGGCATCGATCGGATTCACGAACAGCACGCAGCGATCCTTGCCCGACACGAGCGCCGGAATGTTGTGCATCCATGAATTGTTGGAGCGCAGGGCGCGTCGTCCGATCATGAGCAGTTCGTCCTTGTCGATCGGCCGATCGAGTTCCGCCTGCAGTTGTGCCAGCGCATCGTCGATCAACTGATGACTGAGGTGGACGCGCTTGTTCTTGTGCGTGACCCGATGTGCGATTCCCTCGCGGGCAGGGCCGAGATCGATGCCGTATTCGTGCTCTTTGACCTTGGCCAACGTGACGCCCGACTTCCACGGCAGGAAGCGGTTTCCGTGCGGGCCGAGACGAAGAACCATGTCGAGTGCTTTTTGCGGATCGTAGCGCCAGCCGAAACGCTCGGCGATGGACATGGCACGATCGATGAGGCGCACGCCCGTTGGTCCGCCGCCCATTCGTTTGGCGATCTCCAACATGATCTCCCAATCGGCTTTCTCGCCTGGACCCGGCGAAACGACCGGCCCGGACCAGCGCATGCGC
Source organism: Deltaproteobacteria bacterium (assembly GCA_029262375.1). Classification (GTDB taxonomy): domain Bacteria; phylum Desulfobacterota; class Binatia; order UBA1149; family SPBQ01; genus JAJCZM01. Next base: position 36,089 of record JAJCZM010000007.1, on the reverse strand, counting down.
GTACGCAGATTGAACGCGGAAGGCAGTGCATCGGCGTGGTCTTCATGGAGATGCCAACTCGGCGGGAGAATGAGATCGGCGTGGCGCGTGGTTTCGTTGATGTAGAGATCGAGCGAGACCACGAACTCCAGCGAGGTCATGGCTCGGTCGAGCCTGGCGCCGTTCGGAGTAGAGAGCACGGGGTTGCCCGCAATGGTTATCATCGCGCGGATCTGGCCGTTGCCGGGTGTTTCGATCTCTTCGGCGAGCATGCTCGCCGGCATGTCGCACTGCGTTTCGGGCAGGCCGCGTACGCGCGTGTGCCAGCGTCCGTGGCCGTTGATGCCGGTGAGATCGGCGATCGTGGCGATGTCCATGATGGGCTCGGCGAGCATCCATCCGCCTCGTTTGCCGAGACGGCCGGCGGCAAGGTTGACCACGTCGTTGGCCCAAGTCGCCAACGTTCCGAAGCGGTTGTTGCAGACACCGAGTCGCGTGTAGACGACACCGCGTTTCGCGGCGGCGAATTCTCGCGACAGTCTACGCGTGGTATCCGCGTCGATGCCGGTCATCGCGGCGGTACGCTCCGGCGAGAACGCGCGGGCTGCGTCGGCCGTGCTCTCCCAGCCGTCTGCCATGGCATCGATTGCTTCTTGATCGATCAGGTTCTCGTCGATCAATACATGCAGCATCGCCATCAAGAACGCGGCGTCCGAGCCCGGACGAATAGAGACGTGCTCGTCTGCGATCTTCGACGTTTCCGTGAAGCGGGGATCGACCGTGATGACTTTGCCGCCGCGTTCGCGGATGGCTTTCAGGCGCCCTTTCACGTTCGGAGCGACCATCGCGCTGCCCTGGGAGACTGCGGGATTGCCGCCGATGCATAAGAACCAGTCGCAGTTTTCCAGATCCGGTGTCGGCACGATCACGGTGTTGCCGTAGAGGTAGTGCGACGCGGCGAAGCGAGGCGCCGTGTCCTGCGAACTCGCGCCCGTGCGGTTCTTGGTTCCGATGGCATCGACCAGAGGCCCGACCATCATGATGCCGCTGTAGCTGTGTCCGAGCGGGTTTCCGTAGTAGAGCGCGATGGAATCGGCCCCATGCGTTTTCCGGATTTGGCCCAGCTTCTCTTCGATCAAATCGAAGGCTGCGTTCCACGAGATCTCCTCGTAGCCGCCGTCGGCCGTCTTGCGCAACGGCGTTCGGATACGATCGGGATCGTCGTGAATGTCGGCGATCGCCATACCCTTGGGGCAGACGTAGCCTTGCGAGAAAGGGTCGTTTTCATCTGGACGTACCGACAAAATGTGATTGTCGGCCACTTCCATCACGAGGCCGCAACCGGCCTCGCACAGACTACACGCACGCTTGATGAACTCGGACATGAATACCTCCCGGTTCGAGAGGTTCCATCGTACCGACATGTCGCGGTGATCCCAGCCGAGCGTCGGTTACGGTTTCAGATTGTGCCGGCCGACCAAGCCTATTCGGTGGGGAAGAACCGGCTGATTGCATCGGCGATGCAGGCCGGTCGGTCGGAGCCTTCGATCTCGATGGTGACGCGCACGGTGCACTGCACGGCGCCGCCTTTCATCTCGTCGGCCTTCGTCAATTCACCGCGTGCGCGGATCTTCGATCCAACGGGGACCGGTGACGTGAAGCGGACGCGATCCAGCCCGTAGTTTACGCCCATCGAGATGTTCTCGACCGTCACGAGCTGCGGAAGAAAATAGTTGACGAGCGAGAGTGTGAGGTAGCCGTGTGCGATGGTCGTTCCGAACGGACCCTGTTTGGCGCGCTCCGCGTCCACGTGAATCCACTGATAGTCGCCTGTGGCATCGGCGAACGTATTGATGCGCTCTTGCGTGATCTCGAGCCAGTCACTGGTACCGAGGTCCTCGCCGATGTTGTCGAGAATCTCGCTGGGGCCGTTGAATACGGTGGGCATTTCGGTGCTGTCTCCGTGCGGATAGTCGCCGTCGGGACACGACGGCATGGGCTCGATATTCCGGTGTACAGGTGTCGAAGTCGAACCGAGCCGAACAGCAATGCGCGCGGCGCTAGGCGCGTCGATCCAATCGCACGACCACTGAATTGCGTACCTCGCGCCGTAGGTCCTCGCGATTCGGCCCGTGCTTACGGTCGGCCTGGACGTTGTACAGCAGCGACGCGGTGCCCGGGTTGCGCGTCAGGAAGGCGGTCAGCGCCTCTAGCGCTTCGTCCGAGTCGGAGTCGAGTAGTGTTGCCTTCGTCGTCATGCGCCGTCCACGAAGCGTAATCTCGACCGGCGCTCCTGCGCGCGTGTTCCTCCACCAGCTCGCTGCCTGGGGGCGGGTGCAAAGGTAGAGCGCGCCCGAGAGCTCCGTATACGACAGCGGCACGGCGTAGCGCTTTCCCGTCTTTCGCCCGGAGAATCGCGCGACGAGAAGATCGCGACTCGCCAAAACGTGCAGTCGCGAGTCGAGCAGGCGCATGATCATTGGGTTTGCCGCCCTGAGCAGGCGGATCCGATAAGGAATGGCCGTCTCGTCGCTAGCATTCGTGGTGTTTCGTCGTGAGGCCATCGTTCCTGTCTTCATGAGACCAACGTAGGGTATTTCCGTGGGTTGATCTACGGACCAATATTCATAAGATTGATGACTGTATGTCACGAATTAGCCCCGAGCTTCTGCCAGGAATCGCCGCACTGATCCAGGTGATCGATAGCGGCAGCCTGACCGCGGCAGCGCGAGAGCTCGGACTGACCCCGTCCGGTGTCAGCAAGCAATTGGCCCGCCTCGAGCAGCGACTCGGCGTTCGTGTGCTCGCCCGTACGACGCGGAGTACGAAGCCGACCGAAGCCGGAATCGCGCTGTACACGCGCTGCCGCCATCTCTTCGATGCGTTGGGCGAGGCCGAAGACGCCGTGCGCGAGATGCGCGGTGCGCTCAGTGGCAAGATCCGCATCACGGCGACTCCCGCGTTCGGTCGTGCGCACCTACTGCCGGCGTTGTCGGAGTTTGCGCGTGAGCATGACGCGCTCGTGTTCGACGTGACGCTCAGCGCCGGCCGGCTCGACCTCGTCGAAGACGGTCTCGATCTCGCGATTCGCGAAGGCGAGTTGCCTGACTCGAGCATGGTCGCGACGAAGCTCGCCGACGCGTCGATCTTCTTCTGCGCCGCGCCGCGCTATCTTGCGCGTGTCACGGCGCCACGCACTCTACGCGATCTGAGCGAGCACGATCTCGTGACAGTGCCTGTCGGCGGGGCAGGGGGGAACGTCGCGCAGTTCGTCTTGCCGCGCGGTGGGCGACTCGAACTCACCCCGCGCTTTCAGGTGAACGATTTGTATTGCGTTCGTCAACTGGCGCTCGATGGTGTCGGCATCGCGGCGCTTCCATCGTACATGACCGGCGAAGATCTAGCCGAGGGGCGACTGATCCGGGTGCTGCAAGCAGAGCCTTTACCTACGCTTCCTATTGCCGCACTTACCGCCGATCGCTTGTTTCAGCCCGCCAAGGTCCGCGCGTTGCTCGACTTTTTGGTTTTGCGACTGCGAGGATCGTCGATCACGAGCTAGGGAGATGTGTTCACGAGTGCCAACACCGGTTGATCAAGTTGACAACGCGACCGAGCGCCCTAAGAAGGAGCGCGTGGATCTTGCTGCCGTGACTCGCAAGTGGAAGCTCGCGGGAGCGACCTCGCAGGAGCAAACGTAATGGCCGCAGCCGAGAGCAACTCAGGAATTCGCGAGGCCCTGAAGGTGTGGGGCGGCGCTGCCATTCTCCTCGTCGCGGGCTTGGCCGTCGCCTTCCAATTCGTCGAGCCGGCTCCGCCGGACACGCTCGTGCTTGCTACTGGGAGCGAGAGGGGCGCCTACCACGCGTTCGGTCAGCGTTACCGCGCTGCGCTGTCTGACTACGGAATTGATCTTCAACTGAAGACGTCGGCCGGTTCGCTCGAGAACGTCAGTTTACTTCGCGATGGTGAAGCCGACGTTGCGTTCGTCCAAGGCGGCGTCATCGTGCCCGGTACGCTGGGGCTAGAGGGCATTGCGAGTGTGTATTTCGAGCCGCTCTGGCTCTTTTATCGCATCGATCCACGTGAGAACTCGTCGGTCGATAAGCTCTCCGACTTGGTCGGGAGGCGGGTGCAGATCGGAGCGAGCGGTAGCGGAACGCGCGCGGTCGCTCTCCCGTTGCTCGAAGCGAACGGCGTCACCGAGTCCAATGCGACGCTGCTCGGTCTTTCAGACGCGGAAGCGGTCACGCAGTTGTTGGCCGGTGACATCGATGGTGCCTTTCTCGTCACCGCCGTTGGGTCGGAAGCCATCGAGACGCTGATGGCCGCCGAGGGCGACGCGATCAAGCTTTTCGACGCCGAGCGCGCGCTGGCCTACGAACGAATCTTTCCCTACCTCAGTCGTGTGCAGCTTCCTGAAGGCGGTCTCGATCTCGTGGCGAACATTCCTGACCGGGAAATCGAAATGGTTTCGCCGGCCGCAACACTGATCGCGACCGCCGATCTTCATCCTGCGATCGTTCCCTTGTTCATTATGGCGGCCGAACGCATTCATGGTGGTGGCGATCTATTGGCGGCTCCCGGGACCTTTCCCTCTGCGCGCCGCCTCGACGTTCCGCTCTCGAAAGCGGCAGCTTCGTACTATGCCACGGGACTGTCCTTCTTGTATCGCGTGCTGCCGTTTCCACTGGCGGCTTCACTCGATCGCTTGAAGATCATGTTGCTGCCGCTGGTGACGCTGTTGTTTCCATTGTTCAAGCTCGCCGGCCCGATCTACACGTGGCGTATCCGAAGTAAGATCTATCGTTGGTACGGCGTGCTGCGTACCGTCGAAAATCGGTTCGAGAACGCGGGTTCGAGCGCTGAAGTGGCGGGGTATATGCAAGAGCTGGCGGACGTCGAACGCGAGATCAACGGCGTCACCGTCCCGGCGTCCTATATGGAAGAGCTTTATAACCTGCGTATGCACTTGGCGCTGGTGCAGCGAAACGTGGGCGGCGTTGCGGTCGCCGGCGATGATTCCTGACGATTAGCCTGAGGATCGTCGGCGATTCGCTCGCAGTGGGTCCGATCTGAGGCCCGTGCTTGACGCAGTTCCGGACCAAGTAAATAGGGAGATACGTCGACCCGAGCGGGCCCCTGCCGCGAGGCCGCCGGAGGATTCTCTATATGCTCGCTGAGCCTGCCCGACGTTCGCGAATTGCCGCCTTCATCCTTGTCAGCCTCGTCTCATTCGCATCGATATCTTTCGTGCCCGCGTGGGCCGATCAAGGCGACTGTTCCCAACCTGCGAGCACCGCGGCCTCTCCCGTAGCCAGTGACTGCCTCTTCATCTTGAACGTCGCCGTCGGACTGCGCAGCTGCGCACCCGAGTGCATCTGCGCGCCCAAGGGGACGCTGCCGACGACGGCGACCGACGCGCTGTTCTGTCTGAACTTTGCTGTGGGGGCCGACGTCTCGCTGAATTGTCCGTGCACGATACCGACGACCACAACATCGACCAGTTCGACCTCGTCGACTTCGACAAGCAGTACGACTTCCACTACGTCGTCAACGACCACGACGACTAGCACTACAACGACCACCACAACGACCACCACGACGACCACCACAACGACGACGACCTCCACGACTACTACCACTGTGCCGACTTCGACGACGACCACGCTCCCCACGGCGGGCGGTGCCTGCCCCGGAGTGCTGTTGGACGTGACTTTGGCAGGCGCCGGTGCAACCTGCGCAACGAACGATGACTGCGACGGTATCGTGTGCGACCAGGCTCTCGGACGCTGCCTTTCCTCGAGCGATACGCGCATCGGCACGAACGGCAGCGGCCACTATGAAGAGGCCGTCGGCGGTTATCGCACGGCCGTCAATTTTAGCTGCGGCGCAAGTTCCGCGCCGTGCGGTGAGTGTACGGTTACGGGTGTGAACGCGGCTGTCGGCAACTGTCGTTGTGCCAACGATAACCGGACGCAGTGCGACGAGCCGTTCGTTGCCGATGCCGACGACTGCGGCGGCAACGTCTGCAACTGCTACTTGGGGCCGCTTACCCCCGTGGTCCCGGCCGGGCTCGGGCTCTGCCTTCTCAACCAACTCGCTGCCGACGTGTCGGGGACGGTAAACGTCGATACCGGCGCGCGCGTCGTGAGCGCCGACACCAAGAGCCGCGTCTTCCTCGGCGGTGCGGTTTCCGAGCCGTGTCCTCACTGCAGCGGCGATCCAGTGGCCGACGACGGTATCAAAGGGGGTAACTGTATTGGCGGCGCGAACGATGCGTTGGCCTGCGACGCGCACGCCATGCACTACGCGTTGCCGACGCCGTCCGGTAGTGGCTACAGCCTGGATTGCTTCCCTCAGATTTTCAACGAGGTGACCGGGCAAGGTATCTTGACCTCGCCGACGTTATCGACTGACGCAGATAGTTTGTCCGCGGAACTCAGCGGCGCCTTTACGATGAATCACTGTAGTGAGTGTACGAACGACAGCACCGTCGGCTGTGCGTCGAATGCCGACTGCACGGGCGGTACCTGCGGAGAGGGGGGCTTTGCGACGCCGAACGGTTGTACGGACGGCGCATGTACGGACAACGGCGATGGAACGGGGTTCTGCGCCGCCGACATATTGTCCTTTTGCGACGGTACTGTGCGCGCCAACGGCACGGGACTGTTTGCCTGTAACGTGAATTCCGACTGCAGCGCTCAATCCGCGGGCGACTGTACGATCAGTCAAAACAGGCGATGCTTCCCCGATCCCATCACGACGCAGGGGGTTGCCGATCCGGAACACCCGGTGTTGCAGTCGATTTTCTGCGTGCCGCCGGCCAGCGTTTTGAGCTTGAACGCGGCCGTCGGTCTCCCGGGTCCTTCGCGGGTCGTTCAGCAAGCGAACACGACGGTGTACTGCGATTCGTCGCTGACGCAGCGCTATACGCCGGGTGTAGGCGGGTGTCCCTAAGCCGGCTTGACGAGTTCAGGCGGAATCCACGCGAAGAACTTCTCGCGACGAAGCGGCGTGTCCATCCAGGATTGATCGGGCTCGGGGTCGGCCAAGACCTCGAGCACGGTCTTCAGTGCGGGCATCGGCTCGCTGCGCGCGACGCCTTTTGCCGTGATCCAGCTGATTTCCTTGCGCCGTGAGATCTCGGCGACGATCTGGTTGGTGATCTGAGAATCGCCGAGCACGTAATCCATCACTTCTTGGTAGCGCCCCTCGCGCCAGCGCACCGGAGCGTCGGCACCGCTCATGAGCTTGGCTTGTTCGATGCCCATAGCAGCACCGACCTTCGCGAGCGCGACGGGGAAACCGCGCTGGTTGAAGAACTGAAACATGGGGTCGTAGCTGGCAAGCGCGACGCGTGCCGCCAATTCGGTGTCGCCGGCGGCATGCCCGATCCAGCGCAGGTCGAATCCGAGGCCGTTCCAAGCACAAATCTTCACGCCCGCTTGTTGTTGATCGTGCAGATAGACCAGCAATTCGTGCGCGCGCTCTTCGGTGATGTTCAGACACGGGGTGTCGTTGTCGTCCACCGAGTACCAGAGCCTTTCTTCGCCGTCGTGCACGACGGTGGAAGCCACGGATATGTGAAAGGGAGCGAACTGGTCCAGATCTTGGCCGGGACCTAGTTCGAAGACGTCTGAAATTTCTATGTCGAAACTGAGAAAACTCATGGTCGGCCGCCTCAGCCCGTGCTCGGGCTGCTTGTCGTCTGCGGTGTCTATGCGACCAGGTTCGAGATGATCTCGTAACTCCCCAGCCACGTTCCGATCGCACCCAAAATCGAAGAAAGGATGAAAACCAGAAATACACGAAGTAGGCGGCTAGTCCACCATCTCTTGATCACGACGATATCCTCAGCGACCGATTTGAACTCGTGTATGCGCGGAGGTCGTACCCATGCCTGCGTGAACGCCGCAACGTAGCCAGCGCCGATCAGAGGCGTGAGGCTGGTGAACGGGGCCACGGCGAATGCAGCGAAGATCGTCAGCGGGTGGGCGACGGCGATCACGCAACCGAGGGCGGTGGGAACCGAGTTGGCGATGACCCAGAAGAGTACGTTATCACCGGCAGCGTCGAGGCCTTGCGAGAATGCGATCGCGACGAGCATACCGACGATGACCGCGGGAAGCGCCCAGCCGAGGTACGACCAGATAGGCGATGCAGGCGGTACTTCGTCGATGGGTGTCAGGTCGATGTCATCGTCTCGCTCGAGCGCACGGCGCATGCCGTCTACGTGCCCCGCGCCGACCACGGCCACGATCTTGTTTCCCTTGCTCTCGCGGATTCGCTGCGCCAGGTAGGCGTCCCTCTCGTCGATGAGAATGCGTTTGAGGGTAGGAAAGCTTGCGCCGAGTTCCGCCATGAGTTCATTCATGACGTCACGATCGCGGATTCGCCGAAGTTCGTCTTCGTCCAAGTCAGGGGTTTGTAACGCCGAAGCCAGCGTCGATGCCGCGAGCATCAGTTTTCGATACCACGCTACCGAGCGCCACGCGCGACCGAGCGTCACGCGGATATCGCGGTCGCACAATTCGACCGGGATAGAGAGCTCCTGAGCGGTAGTCACCGCCGCCGCGAGTTCACTGCCGGGCATCACGCCCAGCTTCCCGCCCAGTCGTTTCTGGAACGACATCAGCAGGATGTTTACGATGAGAGTGGCGAGCGCTCCGTCGCGAATGATCTCTCGCAGATTTCGCGCGTCCCATTCCTTCTGATTCGTGAGTGCGTCGTGTCTTTGCTGGTCGAGCTCGACGCAAACGCAGTCGGGCTTCTCAGCCTCGATGGTTTCACGGACCAGCGTGACCGATTCTCTCGAAATATGTGCGGTGCCGACGAGTACGTACTGACGATCGCGGACGTCGATGCGGTACACGTCGCGTTCGTTGTCTACGTCGATAGCCTCACTATCCGTTTCCGTGTCCATCTTCGCGTCGCTTCGCTTTACTGCCGCGTGCCAGTGGCTAGGCGACGCCGATGCCGACGCTTGCGAGCAAGAGGCTAGCGCAGGTCGCGCCGACGACGATGCTGTACGAGCGGGCGTACACACGGTAGACGCGGCAGAGCTGGACGAAGTCGCTGTCGTCGAGCGCCTCGTACTCACGTTGGCTGAAGAATCTATGCGCTTTGCGTTGCCCGTCGATCGACGAGTAGAAGACCAATCCCGGAGATCCGATCGCCAGCCAGAGGTCTTGGTGCTCGTCGCGCAGCGTCTCGACGAGCCCTCGATACAGAACGAAGCCTACGGCGCCCATGAGAAGTACGACGATACTGAGTATTGTGGAGATGGCGATCATTCGATAGTGCGCGTGCGCTATAGCGCTACTGCGTCATGGAAGCCGGGAGCCGTCCGTGCGCTTCCGGTCTTATATTGTAGCATCGTACTCCGAGTCGTTTCCGAGACAACGACCGGTCCACCCGGCGCAGCCGCGTGTCGGTGGTGATCGCGCCGAAAGCAGCGTCCGTTCTTGTCTAAATCGGTGCAAATATGCCGCGGTCTCCGCAATCCCCTAGGGGATTGCGGAGAAAACATTGGCCGTGCGCAGTGGCATGCCGATTGCTTTTGTAGTCGTCAGTTCCGTAAGGACCCTCGAGCATGTGCATATCTCCCGTTTAGGCGATGCGTGGGGGCCAAGTAAATTATGGAGATTGAGGAGAGAGAGATGAGTATTTCGAACTGGATCCGTTCGAAGCAAGGTCAGAAGGGCTTCACCCTCGTCGAGCTTGCTATCGTTATTGTTATCATTGGTGTTCTTGCTTCGTTCGGTGTGCCGCGTTTCCGCGACGCCGTCGAGCGTTCGAAGGCCGGTGAGTCATTGAACTACCTGAGTGCCGTTCGTGCAGCTCAAGAGCGCTACGCGGCTCGTGAGGGCACCTACGCCGATGACCTGGCCACGCTCGACGTGTCGATGCCTGCACCGAAGTATTTCTCGGTAGGCGCCGTCGCGGCCGGTACCACCGGTGATCTCGAGAACTCGTGGACGCTGACTCTTACGCGTGTCGGTGCATCAGCGGGTTACGGTGCTTACACGGTTGTGTTCACCGAAACCGGGTATGATTCGACCAACAGTACTATCGCTGCACTGCCGTCGATCAACCCGATCGGTACGCAGGCTGCCGCTGGTACGTAAGCTACAGCCTTCAGTGGATCGGAGTCGTCGCCACGCGACGACTCCGATTCGCGATGGTACGATCGGCCCGCGCACCCCGCGCGGGCCTTCGTCGTTTTCAAGGCGGTCAATATGAAGGAGCGCAGGCGCAACAACCGAACGCCCAAACGTTTTCGCTCGTGTAGAGGGATCACCCTCGTAGAGGTTCAAGTCGCCGCGATGATTGGGATCATGACGTTTCTCACGATCGTCGATTACGCTCGCGTCCAAAGCGATCTCGTCGGCTCGATTGAGCAGGATCGCTGGGCTGACGGCACGGTCGATGCGTCCGAGAAGCGGCTTGTGCTGGTCTCCGCCGATGTCGGGAAGGACGCCGCGATACCTGCCTGCGAGATCCGCATCGCCGATGTGGAGTTCGAAGGCCTATACCCCACAGTAGAGGTGGTCGTTCGCCAGAGGGGCTTGTGATGCATCGTGAGCGGCGGTCAACAGGCCGAGCATCCGAACGCGGCTACTCGCTCATGGAGCTTCTCGTTGCAGGATCACTACTAGGCGGTCTCATGGTCGGGATCACGTCATCGGCGACCGTTGTGAGCGATCTACTTCGCACACAACATATTCGTGCATCCGATGCCATCGTGCTCAACGTCATGCGCGCACGCGTTCTCGCCGATGCACGCGAGTCGACTCGTGCGTTCTGCAGCGGTGCGGAGAGAGTGGTCTTCAATATCGAGGACACCGGCGGCAATCCCCTATTCGTAACCGAATACAGCGTGGAAGAAGGTAAACTCGTTCGTTGGCGGACGCCGCCCGACAAGTCCTTCGTCTTGGCCGATGAAGCGCAGACGCTCGATTGTACGTCGCTAGGTGGCGAGGGCACGGAAGTGTCCGTTTTGCTTGGCAAGGCATCGTCGCCTTCACATTTCTATTTCATGGTGGGCGAGCTGCCTGAGGAGAGTTCGTGAGTCTCTCCGCGTCACATCGACGCTCGATCCTTGCTCGACGTAGCGGGGAGCGGGGGATGGCCCTCGTCATGGTGGTCGTCTTCACGTTCGTGAGTCTGATGACGATGTCCGCCACCTATGAGGCGATCCATCAGGCATACGTGCTCGAAAAGTCCGCCGATCGCATCGATGCGGGTACCGACGGCACGGAGCGCGCAATTGGTATTGCAGTGGCGAGGCTGCAAAGCGGCATTCCGGAGACGAGCCCATACACGTGCATCATGCGTCTTCGCAATAGCGATGGGAGCAGCATCGAGGATTTCAAGGTCACACACACCGAGCTGTCCCAGGGCGCGTGGACTGTTTACGCAGAGCCGACTACCGATGACTTGATCCGCTGTCCGACCGACTTTACGACCGAATGCCCGCTGGTGATCCCATGAACACCGCATTCCTCGAGAAAGCGACAAGCATACGTATCGCACTGGGACGAGGCGTCTATCTGCGTGACGGTACGGCCCATCGTAGCTGCGCTGCACGAACGCTTGCCGGTTTGCGCGAAGACAGCCGACTGTTCGATCAGCTCGGCCTGGTAGACGCGGTTGCCGGTACGGTGCAAGGGTTGATCGGGAAAATTCTCAGGCGGGCGCCGTCGCGCAAGGTGGGCGAACTGACCGAGGATGACGAGCAGGCTACAGTGCGCGATACCTCATCGCGCGAAGCCGCATCGCAAGAACCGTCGGAGGTAGAATCCGCGACTTCCGAAGCGTCGTCGCCGGCAGACGCGATGGCGATCGGCGTGTCCGAGAATGCTGTGACGTTCGGCTCGGTGCTCGAGAGCGATCAACCACAAGCTGGGACGGCCGCCGGCGCGGGGGACCGCGATTCCCCGAAAGCCCCCGGCAAGAATCCTCCTTCTCTGCTTACCGCGAGTCGTTTGATTCCGTTCGGGAAGGCGAACATTCGTGTCTCCGCGAGGGTTCGTCGTGACGAGCTGACTCGAATTCGTCGGGAACTATGTCTCCCCGCTGGCAGTGACCACGTATTCGAGCCGGCGCCTTGGGCGGCTTGGCGTGCGTCGATACACGACGCTCCCGTGCGTCCGCGACGAGGCCTCCATCTTCGATACGTTCTCGGTGACGGCCGCGGCGTCGTCTACCTCGCAACTCCGAACGGTCCGGTGGCGTGGCAGGTGATCGCTTGGGAGGGATCCCCCGTTGATACGTTGCTGCAAGCATTCAGTCTCCTTTCCGTCCATGCGAGCCGTCGGTTGGACATCGGCAAAGTTCAACATGCGTCGGTACAGGGCTCCCTCGGCGAAGCAGACATGGAGCGACTGAAAGACGAGCTGGGAATTCCGCTCACGCTGGTCGCGGGGACCGGCTACTCGCCACGCTTGGTCTCCTTCGGGCTTGCTCTTGGCGCGCTGAACAATGACGCAGAGGCGTTCAATCTTGCAGAGTCGCTCCGAGAGGCACCCGGGCTGCTTCAGCGTGTGCCGTGGGGCGACGTCGTTGCTCTCTCTCTTACGTTCGTCGTCATGTACATGGCGTTTGGCTACTACCGCGACGACATAAATCAACAGCTCGCAACACTCATGAATCAGAACGCCGCCGTGACGTGGGCAGCACCGCTTACACAAGTCCAACTCAACCAGGAGTTGGCGTTTCTGCAGAGATCGGTCGTTCCGTTGAAAACCTTCGTCGACCGGCGTCTTCGTTTCAGTTCAGGGCTTGCTGCCGTGGCAGGGGAGCTGCCTGCGAACACATGGCTCGTGAACGTTTCCGGTGAAGACTTGGCGTGGGAGAAGAACCCAAACAAGGCTCTGGGAGAACGGTATATGTTGCTTCAGATCGGGGCACCGGCTGATCGACGTGGCGACGTTCCCCCTGAGGTCAATCAGACGGTACGGCAACTGATCGAGAACGAGTATCTCGGTAAAGCACTCTCGCGTATCAAGCTTGCCGACGTCGCTTGGCAACAACGCGGCGGCTCGGGACATTCGGTATTCTCGATCTTGGCGCTGCCGGGTAAGTGATGAGACCGTGATCGAAACCGGAATACCGCCCGAATGGAAGGAACAGATCGACGCTGCACGCGAGCAGCTCGAGGATCCGTTGCGCCTGAAGGCCGTGACACTGGGTATGGTATGCCTTGTCGGGTTCTTTGCGGTTTATCGACCGGCCGACGATGAACTCGCGATCCTTCGTCGTCAACTCACGGAACAGCAGACCCGTTCGGCGACGATCGCTAAGGTCGAAACGCTGCGTAAGTCGCGCGATAGCTACCTGAAAGCGATCCCTTCCGAGGCGAACGTCAACTTCTGGACCGAGTACTTGCTCGGCGCGATTGGACGTTCCGGTGTGAGCCTGAGGGAGCTCGAGTCGAGCGTAAAAAAGGTAAAGATCGGTGATCTGCAGGCGGTATACTTCAAGATCGAAGTAGAGGGTGAGTATGGATCGGTCTACGATCTCGTGTCTGAGATCGAAGGCGGTGAGTGGTACGCCCGAATTATTCGCATGCGTCTGAAGAAGAAGTCGGATGTAGTAGAGTCCACCTTGTCGGTCGCTGTGCTGGCCAAGGTGGAGGGGTAGTTCAATGCTGACTCCGAGTCGCATGATGTCGCTCGGTTTACCTCTACTACTCGCGTACCTGACATGGTCTACGATCGACAGTAGTACGGGCATGCTGGCCGGCATGTCTGCTCCACCCACGGCCGTGCAGCACAAGTCCCGCGACGGTGGTGCACCCACCGACGTTTCCGATCGCGACCCTTTCGCTCCGAAAATCGAGGACGCCGTTGCGGCCATTCTGGCGGGCCCCGCGGCTGCTATTATGGGCGAGGACGTGGCCGGTGGTCTCACTGGCGGGAACTCGAAGAAAAAGGACGACGACAAGATGAAGCTCGTCGGCACGGCGATCATGGGCCGACTACGACTCGCTCTGATCGACGATGTTCGTCTACGCCAGGGCGAGCGCTACAAGGGGCTAACGGTGACGGCGATTGCCGCTGACCGCGTCATCTTGACGGATGCGTGGGGCAAGAACACGATTCTTGCTCTCGACGTCGCGATATCGGACGAAATCGACCTGAAACTTGCCACACAAGACGGCAAGGCAACTGCGAAGGCGGGCGTGCCCACGCCGGCCGAGAAACCGCCGCTCCAGCGCGGCATCGCGGCACTCACCCAAGGTGGCTCGCAGACCGATATTCTGCGGATGTTGGGCATCCCGGAGCGATAGAATGGACCGGAGTTCGTCCGGATGCATTCGACCCCCGACATAGGCTCTGGCCAAGCAGATGAGCTGCTTACTGAACTGCTTCTCGACGAAGGGTTGCTGGATGCGGATGGGCTCGCGTCCGTTCGCGAGCTGCAACAACAAGACGACTGCAGTTTGGAAGTCGCGCTCTGTTCGTTGCGTATCATCACGGACGAGCAGATCGCGGAAGTCTATTCGCGAAATCTGCACGTCCCGCTCTTGGACCTATCGACCGTCGTCCCAGAATCACTGAGCGACGTTCTCGAGCTTTTCCCCCAGGGATTTCTTCGACAGACGTTGGTGTTTCCCTATCGTCGCGACGGCGAGCGTTTGTTTGTCACGACGGTTGATCCGAGCGACCTGGCGAATCTTCAGGAGATCCAGCTACACACGGGCCTCTCGCCTGTTGCTCACGTCTCGCCGCTCGGTCAGATCGAGTCTGCGTTGGAGCGCATCTTCGGTGCTCGAGATGTCGTTAACGAAATCTCGCTCGAGGTCGAAGGGGAAGACGCAAAAGCGGCAGACATCAGCGAGGACGTTCTCGATCTCGATAGACCGGTCGTTGCGGGTGACGATACCCAGATCGTCCGCATCGTGAACCACATCGTTCGTGAAGCGATCTCCGATGAGGCGTCGGATATCCACATCGAACCGCTCGCCGATTCGGTATCGGTGCGGTATCGCATCGACGGCGTTTTGCAGGTCAAGCCGTCGCCGCCGAAATCATTGTACCTACCGCTAATCTCGCGGTTGAAAATCGTTTCGCGAATGGACATTGCCGAGAAGCGCTTGCCGCAAGACGGAGCGTTCTCGGTTTTGTATTCCGGACGTCAAATCGATCAGCGTGTCTCGACGGTGCCGACGGTTTACGGCGAGAAGATGGTCATCCGAATTCTGAACTCGGATGAGACGCCGAAAGACCATAAGCAATTAGGGTTCGATGATCAGCAGTGCGCGAGCTTCCACCAGGGCGCCGAGTCGCCACATGGCTTGATCTTCGTTACGGGACCGACCGGTAGCGGCAAGAGTACGACGTTGTATGCGACGCTGCGACTTCTGAATTCGTCCGACCGCAATATCGTCACCGTCGAAGACCCGGTCGAGTCGAAAGAGCCGGGCGTGAACCAGGTGCAAACGCATGCGTCGATCGGGCTGACGTTTGCGAGCGCTCTGCGCGCGTTCCTACGACAGGATCCCGACGTGATCATGGTTGGTGAGGTACGTGACCAGGAGACGGCGGAGATCTGTATGCGCGCCGCGCTAACCGGACACTTGGTGCTCTCCACCTTACATACGAACAGTGCTCTTGCTGCCATCGATCGTCTTGTCGATATGGGGATTGAGCCGTTCATGGTCGCCTCAACGCTGCAGCTGGTCGAAGCGCAGCGACTCGTGCGGCGCCTTTGTACCAAGTGCAAGGTCCCTGACCCGCAGGCGGAAGAAACACTGATCAAATACGGCCTGGATCCGATGGCGCAGCTGTTTCGTGCCGCCGGTTGCCCCGCCTGCAACGATACGGGCTACAAGGGGCGCGTCGGTATCTTTGAAGTCATCCGTGTGACGCCGAAACTGCGTGCACTGATCCAGGGCGGCGCGCCGCTCGCCGAGCTCCAGAACATGGCGACACGCGAGGGCATGGCGAGTCTGGCGCAAAAGGGCTTCGACGCGGTAGCCGAGGGCCTGACGAGCTTGGAAGAAGTGGTCAGTTCGGTCGTGGCCGAAGGCGAATAGAAACGGCAGATGGCGAAGAACAACAACGGAAACAGTTCGGGATTTGCCGTCAAGACGAAGCTTCACGCCGGCGTGAAGCCCGACGACATGACGTCGTTCTTTCAGCAACTCTCTACTCTGCTCGGTGCCGGTACACCGCTTCTGCGCGCACTGCGAGCCGGAGCGGAGCAGTCGGAGAGCAAGAAACTCATGGCCATCCTTCGCACGGTGGTGAACGATGTCGGTGCAGGCGTCACACTCGCAGAGGCGCTGACGAGACATCCTAAGACGTTCGAGTACCAATGGATCGAGATGATCAAAGCGGGCGAACGAAGCGGCATGCTCGCCGAGACAGTCAACGAACTCACGGCCTACATCAAGACGCGACGCGAGATCAAACGTAAGGTTGTCTCCGCGATGATCTACCCCTGCATCATGATTCTGGTGCTGATCGGTGCGCTGATCGTCATGCTTGGAAAGGTGGTGCCGACGTTCGCCGAGTTCCTCACCGATTTCGGCGGGAGCCTACCCGCGATCACGCAGATGGTGATTGGCGCCTCCGACTTCGTTCGCTCGCACATGCCTCATCTGATCGGTGGGCCGATCGGTGCAACTCTCGCGCTGCGATACTACTTCGGCACCGAGTCGGGATCGAAGCGGAAAGAGGGGATCATGCTGCGCATTCCGCTGATCGGCCAGCTCATCGTCGAGTCGACCATGGAGCGATTCGCGCACAACATGTCGCTGCTGCTCAAAAGCGGCACGCCACTGTTGGCATCTCTGCGAATCATGCCCGATCTATTCAGGAACCAGGGCATATACGGGCCCGCGCTGTACTGGGTGTACGACAACGTGGGTAGAGGCAACAGTCTGGCAGCGTCGATGGAAGCGACGCGTCTGTTTCCGTCGATGGTCGTCAACATGATTCGTGTCGGTGAAGAGTCGGGCCAGCTGCAAGAAGTGTTGGTCGAGATCTCGAGTTTCTATCGCGCGAAAGTCGAAGTGCTGGTGACGCGCGTTACCGGCTTGATGGAGCCCATCATCGTCATCTTCATGGGCGCGTCGGTCGGAATCATCCTGATGTCGATTTACCTACCGATGTTCCAAATGGCGGGTGGACCGGGCTGAGCACGATGCCGCTGGAAAGCGTCAGCCGGACGTCCCGCGGTATTCTTGTTGATAGTACGCGGCAAAGCCTTTGCTGTGCCGCGGTTGGAGAATCCACGGAAACAGCGCGCTGCGTTGAGGCATAACTATTGCTTACTAAAACGAGCCGGCGAGCCTCCGGGCGGCCGAGAACCGAGGGGGAGTAGAGAGGATTCGTTGCTGTGGTACTTCTAGACGTCAACATACTGTGGTTCTTTCTCAGCACCTCGCTCGTCGTATTGATGCAGGCGCAGGCTGTTCGACTGGCAACGACGAATCGCCAGCTTGCAGCCAGCGAAGTGGCGCTACGTGGTGAGAACGGAGAGCTCGGGAGCGCAAATCAGCAGCTGGCTGAGCTTGGTGCGGCCAAGAGCGAGCTCCTGGCAAACGTCGAGTACGAAATCCTGGCACCGTTGAGATCCATTCTCACCGCCGCCGAGATGGCGCGAGGAGATTGTCAGGATCCGATTCTAACGAATCGTTGTCTGACTACGGTCGTGTCGGAGTGTGAGAATCTCGAGAAGATCGTACAGTCGCTCCCTACGAACGACGAAGTGGAGCGCCGCGGGCTTTGGTGGCTCGAGGCGCGCGTCGATATTGCTTCAGTGGTGCGTATCGCGGCCGCGACGATGGGACCTGTTGCGCACCGGACCGGTGTGCAGGTCGATGTTGATTGTCCCGACGAGCTACCGACGGTGTGGGCCGACCACGACCGTCTCGTCCATGTCGTAGATGTCTTGCTCGACAACGCGATCATGCTCAGCCGGCAGGGCGGGCGCGTTGAACTCGTCGGGAAGACCACCGGCCCCGAGGTGTTGATATCCGTCGCTCAATGTTCTGGTTCGACGCGAGCGTTCGACCCCGGCGTTTTCGATGCCGGGATTGCCGACCGCCCGGCGCACGAACGCGAGAACGCTACACCGACCGGTCGCATGCTCTGGCTCCGGATGTGTAAAGAAGTTGTCGAGAATCGGCACGGACGGATCTGGGTCGAGCAACACGAGTCGGGCGGCTCGATCTTCAAGATCGCGTTCTCACACGGTTCTTATGAAGGGCGCGACGTCGTATACGCAGGCTAGATCGCCCGGTCGCTCAGACTGTCATCCACGCCGCCCACCAAAGGACGAGCGTGACGTGCGTGGCGACGATCACCACGACTCCCATCCCAACTACTGATTGAACATGTTCGCGGGTCGTCATCGCGATCTGTTCGCTGCGGTGTTGGATCAGAGCCCAGTACAGAATCAGCGCGGTGCCCGTCGCACCGATGAATCGGAAAACGGCCAAGCCGTTTCTGCCGTAGTGGCGGATCACCCAATCGGCGATCGGGTTCAGTTCGATGAGCCAGCCCAGGTCAAGTGCGCGGATCGTCAGCACCATGTCGAGTGCACCGACGACGAGGATGAGCCAGGAGACAAGCGAGGGGCTATTCGTTGCGCGGTCGGCGACTCGCAGGAGGAACGATCGTTTCTCCGTCGTTTCGTTTTGAATGTCGATCCGGCGCTCCATGGGATACCCAACGGGCGGCAGTCTACCGGCCCGTTCCTTCTCAGTGTAGGCCTGAGCGCGAGGTTCCAGAAAGCGGTCGGTGCCAGATTCTTCCCGGCTATATGCCGGTGCGCATGCGACTATTCGTGGGCTTCGATCGATTGCGGGTCGCCGGCGGGAAAAGCGGGCCGCGCGGGCGTCGTGCGGGGCGGGCGCGACGGTAGGGATATCGAGAAGTTGGTCTCGCCTTCGAGCCAGATGCGTGGCCGGTAACGCAGCGAGTCCACCGGCCGACTGCGCGATGGCTCGGCGACCCGGTCGAGCACATCCGGCGCCGCGCTTACGATCAACGCGGCGGCGACGACCGCGGCCGCAATCGCCACCGTGAACGGCGTCATGGTCGACGCCGTTGCCCGTGCGCCTTCTCGGCGATCCTCGCGACCGGATAACTCAGCCGCGAGCCATGCGAAGACCATGCAGGCCGCCATCTGGCTCAACGGCATGATCGAAAGGCCGCTGAGATTCGCGTGGACGAACGCCGCGATCGCCGATGCACACAATGCAACGCCGACATGGCGTGCGGCCTCGTCATCTCGTGCGTCGAGTGTGGAAACAAGCGCGATCAGGCGGCGAATCCCCGACCACAGCAAGAAGCCGACGAGGACCGTGGCGAGCAGTCCCCACTCGGCGAGAAACAGCAGTACGATGTTGTGTGGATGCGAGACGTTCTCGCCGGAAAAGAACGCATAGTGCTGCGGACCGACTCCGAGTACGGGATGCGATCGAAAGAGCTCGAGTGCGGATTGCCACAACTCGAGTCGACCGCTGTCGGTTGCGGATACGAATCGATCCAGCGTCGTCGCATTCTCCAGAACTGCCGGAAAGCCGGCGGCAAGCAGTAGGGCCGCCAGCGCGCCGAAGGCGACGGGCGGCAACTGCCGTGCGAGCCACGACCGACCGCTGCCGCCGGCCGTCGCGGCCACGAATACGGCAGCGACGAGTAGCGATACGATCACACCGCGTCCGCCGCTGAGAAATCCAATCGTCCACCAACTCGCTGCCAACAGCCACGCTGCGGGCCGTAGTATCCGAAGCGAGCGTCCCATCAGTAGCGCGGGTAGGGTGACGATGGGAAGCGTCCACGTCTGCCATTGCGAGAAAAATCTCGGTGTTACGTAGCCGGGGAAAAGTCCGTCCACACCAACGGGCGAGAGCGCAGCCGAAACGAAAGATGCCGTGAACTGCGTGACCGAGATGGCCACGCTAGCCAGCAAGGCGGCGCAGGCCCACCCACGACAGCGCTCACGATGACTGCGTGCCCAGCCGGCGCAACCGACAGTGGCAACGGCCAAGCTTGCGAGGATGGCAACGTCCAAGAACGCTTCTCGTTGATGGGTGGCCGAAACGGCGGACACGACTCCGAGCGCCGACAATGCGATTCCGGCTGCGGGCACTGTGGGCGCGCCGGAGTTCAGCATGCCTGCGATGTTTCGACGGAGATCTCGCGACAGCACCACCGATAGGCAGCAGACTGCCAGCACGGCGAGTTCGAGCAGCCGTCTGCTATCATACGGATTGATATCGCTGCGGGGGAGCAGGTCGGGGGCAGCCACGAGGTATGCCAGGACCGCTACGGTGGGCACGACCGCGAGAGAGCCGGTAAGAGTACGCTTCGCCATCGGACTGTCGCCTGGCAGTATAGCGTAGGCACGGTAGGTCCGACGACGGTGACACAGAATTGAGCGCAATTAGGCGAATCAGGTTGGGCCGATGGCGGGCTTAGAATCGTATCTCGTCGCGGCGGTCGCGTTCGTACTGGGAGCCTCGGTGGGCTCGTTTCTCAACGTGGTTATCTATCGGGTTCCGCGTGGGGGCTCGGTTACGAACCCCAGT
Organism: Deltaproteobacteria bacterium; assembly: GCA_029262375.1. Taxonomy (GTDB): domain Bacteria; phylum Desulfobacterota; class Binatia; order UBA1149; family SPBQ01; genus JAJCZM01. The sequence goes on along the minus strand of JAJCZM010000007.1, from coordinate 15,562 downwards.
CGTAGTTTCTGTCCGCGCTGCGAGAGTACGATCCCTTGGTACTGCAACATTCCGATCGTGTCGTGGCTCGCGCTGCGCGGCAAATGCTTGCGCTGTCGGGCTCCGATCGCCATCCAGTATCCGATCATCGAAACTGTTACCGCGCTTGCCTATACGGCGACGGCGATGCTTCTGCGCAACGACAGCCTGATGTTGATCGCGTGTTGCTGGATGTTCGTGAGCGGTCTCATCGTCGTGGCGACGGTAGCGTGTCAGCGCGAATCCCTACCGAAGAGTTTCATGATCGCGTGGCTTGCGACCGGAGCTGTGTGCCTCGTCCAGTTGCTCGCTTGCCGTTGAGGTAGCCGGGGCAATAGCGCTAGCCGCAACATCTTCGAGTATCTCATCGACACCTTCCGTCTTCTTTGCCCATGACCACCCTCCTGGGTGGGCTGGAAGTGTGACCGAGTTGACCGGCCTAGCTTGTCCAAATTGCTCTGAATCCGAACAGTGACAAAGTCCGATGGATGACCTGGTGATGACCTGGTTATCAGTGACGCGTGGGCAGATCGGCGCCGGTACTCGAGCTGGCTGGAACGACGTTCGCCGAGATTGTGGGTAACGACGCCGACCAGAATCTGGGCCGACGCGCATACCATCACTGGGTTGTTCAGAAGCTTTACCCGCGTGTACACTCGCGGAACGATGGCTCGCTTCTCGTTTCCTTTTCGCAGGCAGTACTTTCGCCTCGGGCTTCGCGCTCTACAAGAGGGGCGTCTAGGGTGGCTCGTTTCCACCGCCGTCAAAGTGGTAGCGGTGCCGGCTTCTCATCTCGTAGGCCGCCCACTGGCCGGCCCGTTGATGGGCATCTTGGTTCCGACATATCGATGTAACAACGCCTGTTTCATGTGCGACCTACCGAAACCGGCGCTGTACAAGGCGCGCGGGCAGGATGAGTACGACACATCGCAGCTGAAATCGGTGATCGACGATATGGCGGCGATCGGGGTCGCAGGACTTACGCTTACGGGCGGCGAGCCGACGATCCGGAACGACTGCTTCGATCTGCTACGACACGCTCACGAGCGCGGCCTCTTCGTGCACCTCAATACGAACGGCTACAATCTCGACAACCAGCCGGGTCGCATTGAGCAATTGCTGGCGACCAAAATAGATGCGATGAATATCTCGCTCGACGGCGCCGTGGCTGAGACACACGATCGGCTTCGCAACGCCAAACTTGGCTTCCACCGCATCGCTAAGGCCACCGAGATGATCCTCGCCGGGCGCGAACGCGGCCGGCCGACCATCAACTACACGTTCGTGCTCGGCCCCGATAACTGCTCGGAAGTCCCCGCCTTCGTGGAACTCGCCCGCGAGCGCGGCGTCGATTCGGTGAGCTTCATTCCACTGGCCGGGTGTTACGAGGGTGCGGAGCAGCACGCGCTCAACAAGCTCGAAGAGATGGACGAAGCCGTAGCGTGGTTGCGATCCCAGAAGTCAGACCGCAGACACGCAAGCTTCATTGACAACTCGGATGCCTATCTGAGCCTGTTCCCGCAAGCATTTCGTTCCGTACCGTCGCCGCTGCGCTGTCTCGTCGGCTACCACAATGTGATCGTCGATTGTTACGGCAACGTCTATCCATGCGCGTTTCACTATGAAGTCGGCAAGAACATCGGCAACGTCAACGACAAGCCGCTCCGCGAGATGTGGTACGCGCAGGAATACCAACAGCAGCGCGAGAATCTGACGGCGTGCACCGACTGCTATTGGAACTGCCACACCGAGATCAATCTTCTTTATCAGTCTCCCGGCACTGCCTAACGGTCGCCCAGCTCGGCGACCGAATCAGAGCGGGATTCTAACGATTCCAAGATTGCTCGTTGCCAGCAGCGATCGGCCGTCCGGCGTTAGCCGGACCCAGCGCGCGAATCGCCCAACGAACCAGCGCTCGACCACTCGCTCCGTCGCTTCGTCGAATGCGAGCACCCAGCCGCGAAGAAAATCGGTGACGTAGACCCGGCCGCGCGCGCGGTCATATTCCACCGAGCGCATACCGAATCCGATCGGCCAACGTTTTTCGATTCGACCAGAGTCAAAATCGATGCGCACCAACAGGCCCAAGTTCGGAAGCGTTGTATAGACCTTTTTAGACTCGGGGTTCCAGTTACAGCCCCACGTCGCGCTGGGAATTCGATCGAGCAGAGATGTCGCATTCTCCGAGAAGTATCGCACTTTGAATGGATCGCCCTGCAACGCGGCACCGGTCGGGCCATGGCAAGCTACTCCTAATCCCTGCGCAACGCTGTAGTGCATCTCGGAGGGACACAGACCCGGCTCCTCGATCGGCTCCAGACGTTCGAAGCCGGGAATCGCTGCACGATATACGCGACGCATGCTATCGGTGAACAGATAGAGCGTCTTGTTGCGCGGTTCGTAGAACCCCTGCGCAACGTCGTCTTCGAACCAATGCTCCTCGAGTATCTCGATAGGGTCTGAGAGCGGCATCTCGAACACGACCCCGCCTCGCGGGCCGCTTGGCGTGATCAGCGCATACTGAATCCCAATCAATCGATCGATCTCCGGGATCGGGATCAGCCCGTGCGACTTGCCCTCCTTTGGACCGACACAATGCACCCCGTCATCGTCACTGAGCCGCGATTCGCAGAACGCTCCGTCGAGCCCCCCCGGCGCGATGCGGCCCTGCGTAGTGAACACGATCCGATCTCCGTCGGGCGCCTGCCAGATCGTCCGTGGATAGCGCCCGGCGGGCTTGGTCTCGCCCGGAACGCACTCGGCCAGATCCGACCGCGTGGCCACGACGAGTTCCAATGACGGATCAAGGGCGAGCAAGTCGTCGCAGCGGATGACGCCTTCCTCGCGAATCCAACCGCTAAGCGCGACAGCGATCCAAACTCCCACCGGAAACACCAACGGGACAATCGAGGGGCGACGCAGTATAAGCGACGACACCGCTCCCCAGGTGACAAGGCCGACAAGCAGGCCGACAAGCCAGATAGGCACCGTCCAGCCAAGCATCATGCCGAAGGCGAAAGCTATAAATAGCCAGAAGGAGTACAGCCCAACGGTCGCCACGGCGCAGCCGCGGCCAAGCCAGCCCAGAGCACCGGTGTGTGTCTTCAGTATGCGGCCGTACCATATGGCGGTACAGACAGCGCCGACCGCTGCGACGACGACATAGCCGGTCACCGAGCGTCCCCAAAAGGAGCTGAGAAATGACATGGCGAGCGCAGCGCCGAGTGCGAACGCAATGGTCGTCAACACGCGCGGACGGACATCTGGATTGCTTTCGGCGCGCGATGAGCGTGAAGACTCGATCACCCCGTCGAGTCTAACAGCGAGCGACGTTGTTCGATACTACGTCGACTGTCAGTGTCCGATTGGACGGCAAGCTAGAGCAAGGTCGCCTCGGCGTGTACGAGCCCGAACCGGCTTGGATCACGGAGCGACATCAAACGATCCCGCCAGTGGCAGGTCGCGCGAGGACGAGCCGGCGTGCACGCCGTATGTGATGTTCTCCACTTCCCAGCTGCTGGTGCCGACCTCGTAGTACGCCAGGTCGGCGACGTCGATTTTGAATGAGACCGTCTGAGTCTCTCCCGCAGCCAGGTCCACTTTTTGGAAATCCTTCAGGTCGATCATCGGCCGGTCGACCGAAGAACCCATATAGCTGACGTAGAGCTGCGCAACCTCGCGGCCCGCGACAGATCCCGTGTTCGTTACATCGAAGCTTACGCGCAGGGTTTCGTCGGCGGTCAGCGTGGCGTCGGCGATGCTCAGATTCGAGTAGGAGTAGGTGGTGTAGCTCAGGCCGAACCCGAACGGATAACGCGGGTCGGCGCCGTCGCGATCGAGGAGACGGTAGCCGTGGTAGTAGTCGTAGGTAACGGAGGGTTGGTCGTTGACGAACGGAGGCAGGTCGGCCTCCAGCTTCGCGACCACGAGCGGCATCTTTCCCGACGGATTGACGTCGCCGAAGAGGATGTCGGCGATCGCGTTGCCGCCTTCCATGCCCGGGTACCATGCCATGAGCAGCGCCTCGACGTCGGCGAACCACGCCTCCACGCCGATCGAGCTGCCGCCCTCGAGCACGACGATCGTTCTCGGGTTGAGGGCGGCGACATCAATGATGAGCTGCTCCCGGTCGGCCGGTAGCGGGTAGGTCTCGCGGTCGCCCGCGCTGATGAAGCTCTCGCCTTCGTCGGCGTCGGTGAAGCCGGTCACCACGACGACGGCGTCCGCTGCTGAGATCGCGGCTTGGCCGGCCGGCGTGGCAGGGTCGGCCACGTGTTCGATCGTGACGGAACCGGCGCGGTCCACGAGGCCCTCGAGGGCGGTCACGACGGATGACGGCGTGACGCTGCTGCTGCCGTTGTCACCGATGTTTTCCACATCGGCGAGCGGACCCGTGACCACAAGGGTACCGATCAATCCACGGTCGAGCGGCAGCGCACCGCCTTCGTTGCGCAGCAGTACGATGCCTTCGTGGGCAGCCTCGAGTGCCAGCGCAACGTGCTCAGGCGTTTCGATCTGTGATGGGTCTGCCAACGGTGGATCGGTATCGAGGCGGAAGCACAGTTGTGCGCGAAGTATGCGTCGCACGGCCGCATCGATCACCGCCACTGGTACGTCCCCCGCATTCACGGCAGTCAGCAGCGCGTCGCCGTAGAAATTTGGAACCGGCATTTCTATGTCGAGACCAGCCAGGGCCGATGCCACCGTGCTGCGCGTTCCGAGAAACCAGTCGGACTCTGCGAAACCTCGGAAGTCGTACTCATTTTTCAGTATATCGAATAGCGGAGCATTCTCTGCGCAGTACTGACCGTTCACCAGGTTGTATGAGGTCATCACCGAGGCCGCGTTCGCATCGTTCACCACCATTTCAAAATGTGGTAGGTAGATCTCACGCATGGTGCGCTCGTCTACGTTCACATCGACGATAAAGCGCGTGTCCTCGATGCTGTTGAGCGCGTAATGCTTAACGCTTGAAATTACGTGTTGCTGCGCCCCGCGAACGAAGCTGACGCCCATCCTTCCGATGTGCAGGGGATCTTCGCCGTACGTCTCCTGTGCACGTCCCCAGCGCGGATGGCGGACCACGGTTGTCACCGGCGCCAGGATAACGCTCGCGCCGATGGCTCTCGCCTCAGTGCCGATGGCTTCTCCGATGCGTTGCTCGAGCGCGGGGTTCCAGCTCGCGCCGCGGGCCATGCCGACCGGGAACGCCGTCGCGTTACACGCGCAGGTCAGACCGCTGACGCCGCGCGGCCCATCAACCATTTGCAGGCCGGGAATTCCGAGCGACGGCGCCCACGACGCACGCCAACTGCCGTCGGAAAAACCGGAGCCGGACATCAGCGCAACCTTGTCAGCCGTCGTCATGAATGTGAAGAACGCGTCAATCCGCGCCTCGACCGCTTGATGAGAATCGCCGCAGAAACTGCCGTCGCCGTAAGCCGTAAGCGATCCGGACTCGCCCGCGGTACTCGCCACTGCGATCAAACACGACGCCAAGGCCGATGGGTCGCCTGCGAGCTCGCACGGCTGCCCGAACGCCGGTGAGGCGACGGTGCACGCTGCTACGATCTTATCGGTTGCGCGGTCGCGCTTCTTGTCGATTTTAGCGATTGTAGAGGGGTCGGCCGTGCACAGCGTGCCGGCGGGCAGCTTCTCCTTCGCCGCCTTGTTCTTGCAGCCTCGCAGCGCCTTGAGCACGGCGGAACCGACAACGCGTGACTGTTTCGATGCGTCGGCCTGGCACTTGCCCACGTCACCGGTGAGCTCGGCTGACGTCGCGTACAAGGCTTCGAGGAGTTCGTCGATGACGCCGTCATGATCGACGAGAAGGCACGTGACGAGATCGGCGCTCGAGGCGACGCCTTCGCAGAGGCCATCGAATACCAGCGAAGCTACGATGGGATCGCTGCAGCTCTTGTCCACCTTCGCGGTCAGTTTCGTTGCGGCCTTGGCGAGCTTCGCCGACGCCTTTGCCTCGACGCGACAGTCGGTCGCCGCCGCGACGGAGCCCCTGGCGATGCCGTCGTGGCAGGCGGCCAGGGCGGACGCGCCGCTCTTGAAGTACTTCATGGCGGCGGTTGCCGCGTCACGCTGGCACTTTTCCTGCTCGGTGCTGAGTGCTGCGTCGATCGGTTGCGGCGCAATGAGCGTTGCCATCACTAGGGCGACCATCGACACGATTGGAAATTTCATCTCGGTGCTACTCCTGTTGCGTGCGCGCGCCTGTTTGCGCTTGCTTGTGTCGAGCGCCGACTCGAGCGATCTGTTCGCCCCCCCCCCTGTGTGGGGAGGAGCAACTACACACCCGTCGCCCCACCTTCTAGCGGTTGGGCAGGCTAGGTGGAAGATGAGTCAGAGCTGCTCAATCGGGCGTGCCGACCGGTTCAGCCGAGGGCGTATTCGGGGTCGAGATCCGCAACGATGTCAGCGGACTCGAACATCTCGGTCGCGGCGTGCAGTGCCGGACGGAGAGCGGCCAGATGACGAACTTCGTGACGGTCAACTATTGCCACACCAGTTCTCCTTTCGACGCGACCGACACGCTCAATTGCATACAGTATTTCGCCGCACCGTAGCAGGAGGGCGACGCAGGATGGTCGTCCCCACGGGGAACTGATACCCGTGGCGCCATGGAGAAGACCGACTACCTGATTCTCGGCGCCGGCTGGGGCGGCCTGACCGCCGCGTCGTTGCTCGCGAAGGCCGGCCACGAGGTGACCGTTCTTGAAGCCCAGGACCGCGCCGGGGGCTGCGGCCAATCGTTCACTATCGATGGCTTCTCGTTCTGCGCCGAGATGCAGTACCTGATGGGCTGCGGACCGGGAGGAGTTGTGCACGACTGGCTCGTCGCTCTCGGCCTCGAACGCGACGTTGAGTTCAACCCGCTCGATCCCGACGGCTACGACCGCATCGAACTGCCGGGCTTCCGCTTTTCGTTTCCGCACGACGCGCGGCGCCTCGAGGCGGCGCTCAAGCAGGCCTTCCCCGGCGAGACGGACGGCATCGACCAGCTCTTCGAGGTGCTCCTCGAGATCCGGCGCGAGATCAGCGGGCCCGCGGTCGACGTGCGCCATTTCCTGGCCAACCCTTTCCAGTACAAGACGACCGCCCTGTACGGCCCCTGGTCAGCATCGCGCGTATTCGACCACTTCGAGCTGTCGCCGCAGCTGCAGGCGGTGCTCGCCGGGCAGTGCGGCGATATCGGGCTCGGGCCTCGCGACGAGCCGTTCTTCTGCCTTGCGTCGTTGCTGCTGGGCTACAGCGAGTCGGCGCATTTTCCGAAGCGCGGCATGGGCCACTTCGTCGACCGTGTGGTCGATTTCATCGGCCGCCACGGCGGCGAAATCCATTTCGGCGCCCGCGTGACCGGGATCGCGAGCGACGATGACCAGGTCACCACCGTCGAAACTTCGCGGGGCTCGTTCCGCGCGTCCCGCGTCGTGTCCAACATCGACCCGGCGACGACGATGGCGATGATCGACGGCGCGACCGTTCCCCACTACGAGCAGTCGGCGTCCTGCTTTACCGTCTTCCTCGGACTCGACATCGACCTCGGTGCGCACGGATTCGGTCGCTTCAACGTGTGGGATTTCCCGGACGTGGACCTCGACGCCGTCATCGACCGCACGATGAACGGCCACAGCTACGAGGATCCGTTCTTCTTCCTTTCCACCCCGTCGCTCTATGCCGACCCTGGGGTGCTCGCGCCGCCGGGCTGCACCACGGTACAGATCGATGTCGCCAGTAGCTACGACTACTTTGAGGAAGCGGAGCAACGAGGCGCCCACGACAGCGAGAGGCAGCGGGTGACGGAGGAGATCGTTCGCGCGGTGCAGCGGCGGCGCGTCCCCGGCCTTGCCGGGCACATCGTGGTGCGCGAGGCCTGGAGTCCGCTCGACCTGTCGCGCCGCACGGGCCTCGCGCGGGGCGGGATGTACGGCGCGAGGCTGGATTTCATCAATCGCGTGATCCGCCGCGTGCCGCAGCGGACGGACTACGCCAACCTCTTCCTTACGGGCGCGACCGCCGGGGGACCGGGCCTGCAGGGGGTGGTCTCCGCGAGCACCCGACTGGTGGAAAAGCTGCTGACGGCGGACAAGGCGGACGAGTCGGTGTCCTGACCCGGGGCCCCACCACGGTGGTTTTCAGTGGTGTGGGAGAGTTACTTTGACCAGGATGGTGCCGAGCACGGTGTGTTCGGCCAGCGTTTCGATGCGGTCGGTGCGTTGGCCGGTACGGAGTTCGTCGTGGTCGATTGCGGCGTGCCCTGTCTCGACTACAACCTCTACCCGGATGTGGACTACCGCGGCGCGGACCGGTTCATCGTGGTCTGGCAGAACTACTCCGGCGGTCAAGTGGATTGGGATATCTACGGTCGGCTGTTCGACGGTGCGGGATTGCCCGATGGGGTGTCTTTCGCATCAGCACGCACACGCCCGACGACCAACGCCACGCCGCCGTTGACGCCAACGACAACGGCAGCTTCACCGTCGTGTGGGACGGCTACCCGATCGGCGACAACCCCATCGGCGACTACGAGCATGTGTTCGCGCGCCGCTTCGACGTAACCGGAACGCCGATCAGCACCGAGTTTCAGGTCAACTCGGCCGTCACTTCCTATCCGTACAGCCGATACCAGCGCAAGCCGGCAGTGGGAATGAACCACGACGGCAGCTTCGTAGTGGTATGGGAGGCGTCCGGGCAATAGGACGGGTCGTACTACGGCATCTTCGGGCGTCGATTCGATTCCGCCGGCAACGCTCTGCCGACCGAGTTCCAAGTGAACACGTACACGTCGGACTTCCAGTGGTACTCGCAGTCGGTGTCCACCTGGCTCATGGTTCCCACGGCGGTGAGCTTCCAGGGCTTCCCGTTGCCCGGTCCGCCCAATCCCGCGTCCGAGGTTGACCACTATCGCTGCATCAAGGTGCGCGAACTGGCGGCAGCGACCACGCTCGGACCGGTATCGGTCGTCGATACCTTCGCACTGCGGACTCTGACGAATTTAAAAGCGCGCGAGCTGTGCATCGCCACCGACAAGAACGGCGAAGGAATGAAGAATCCGGAGGCACACCTGCTCTGCTACGTGGGGAAGACCGACGCGAAGGCGCCGAATGTCGTTCTCCACGCAAACGACCAATTCGGTTCCGCGGATCGCAAGATCGGACGTGACCGGGAGTTCTGCGTGCCGTCGACCGTCAGCAGTCGGTGAAACTGCGGGCCCCCCGGCTTCGCGGTGTAGTAAGGCCCCTATCGCCCATTGTCGCGATAGTTCGCGAGGGACGCCTGAATGCCTGAACCGCACGGTCTAGTCGCGTCGGCGACTATCGAAACTAGAAAGGGGGATCCTCTCACGAGTGATCCCCCTTTTTTGGCTGGCTTTGGCTGGCTAGGCCTAGCTCGAACTAGAAGCCGCGTTTGCGTGCACGTGCATTCTTGCGGCTGCCCTTCGGCTTGTGGCGTTTGGGAGCTTCATAGCCCCCGCGCCCACCGTCGTCATTGAATATACGTGGGGCTCGTTGGGGCTTGGCCTCGGCTTCGTTGACGCGCAGTGCGCGACCGCCGAGGTCATAGCCATCGAATTTTGAGATCGCTGCGGTGGCGTGGGCTGCATCCGCAAACTCGACGAATGCGAAGCCGCGCGGCTTTCCGGTCTCACGATCTGTTGGAATGAACACATCTCCGATTTCACCGACCTCCGAGAAGAGCTCTTCGAGCTCCGTCTGCGTGGTCGAGAAGGGGAGGCCTCCTACAAACAACTTGGTAGCGACTTTTATATCCTCCTGACGGCTTCTCGAGGTTTAGACCTCAAGTGCCCCTTGCGGCGTATAGCGCTCGGGCTGCAAACACCACCGAAACGACGCATACCCTGTGAGTAGGCGATGGGATCGGGCTCGACCAGGGGCTCCAGACCCGCGCCCCGTGGGCGGTAGGCCGGTGAAACCTCAGTAGCGCCGACCTTCGCCGGTTTACGCCGAGACGCTCTATAGGCGCCGAAACCGATCGTGCCAGAGGGCAACTGCTCTGAATGCAGCGCACGCCGCGCGCGTGCGGTCACGCTGGGTTACATTCGGTTCGGTTCGGCTCCAGTCCGACGGCGATTCTCAACGTGATGAGTGCGTCGGTCGCCGTCTCGCTTCCGCTTCCATCGAGGTCGGCTTCAGGCCGCGACTCTTCCGAGCCGACTGCGATGCGCAGCACGCGAAGCGCATCGGTCGCCGTGATCACGCAGTCACCGGTGACTTCGCCGCAGAACAGCGTGTCTTCGAAGCCTTCGCAAGTCAGAAGATCGAGCGCGTCGAACAGACCGGCGATGTCCTGGCCGACGTAGTCGTCGATGTCGAGCCGTGAGCTCTCTCGGGTGACCGCCGCAGCGAGATCTCCCGTCGCAACCGCCGCCAGCGCATCGACGAAACCATTGAACGCGTCGGCTTGCCCCTGCGTGATTATCGACGGCTCTCCGGAGATCAACGCGTGTACGCCGTCTACCCAAGCATTGAGGGCCATCGCCGCATTGTCGCGCAACGCGCTGTCGGCCACGACTGCCGATACGATGGCTGGGCTGTGTTGATAGTAGAGATCCGTGGCGCGCTCGCCGCCACGAGAGGTGTTGAAGATACGGTCACGCGCTTCGTACAGCACGAACATCGAATCGGCCGACACGACCGTGGTGCCGATGGCTGCGGCGTTGGGCCTTGCCGCAGTAACGTTGCCTTGGCCGAAGAACGAGATTGCCGAACACGCGAGTGCGTTATCGAAGATGAAGCATGCGGCGCAGGCGGACAGGCACGTCGGAATACTCGTTTCGTCACAAAACGACGACAGCTCCTGCCATGTGGGCGTCCCGGCGTGCGAGTGCGGCGTCTCTCCCGCGACCACGGACGCTTGCGCGGAAGCGGCCGTGACCTCGTTGAAAACATCCCAGGAAGGCGGCACGCCTTCGTCGACTTCGACGGCGAACGTCGCCATTTCGTTCTGCCCATTGCCGAGCGCACCCACATCGTACGTACACGTGCTGCCGGCGGCGCCGTTGGGGGTACATACCCAGCCCGGCGTACTCTCGCCGCTGACGAACGTCGTCATCTCAGGCACGGTTTCGGTCAGTACCACGCCCGTAGAACTGCCGTTCTCACTCGTGACCGTGATGTCGTAGGCAATGGTGGCATCGTTCCCCCAGGCGTGGTCGTTGTCGGTCTTCGTCACGGTGAGTGTCGCACTGCCGCCGGGCAGTGTGGTGGTGGTCGTCGTCGTTCCACCGGATCCGGAGCAGCTTTGAATCGAGAAACGGCGCGCGAAAGCGTCGCTGTCGGTGGTGTAGCCGTCGTCCGCGCGTTCCCAGACGACTACGAACTCGCCGTTGCCGTCGGTTGCGATCGACGGTGTGCGCTCGAATCCGGCCGTATCGCTATTCGCGTGGAATTCACCGGAGGCTCCGACGCCCGCCGCGTTGAAGCAACGTCCGAACAAGCCCGCGCCGTCTTCCTCGCGATTGTCATAAGAGTTGTATCCGCTGGCACTGCGCCACACGACGACGAAACTTCCGTTGTCGTCCATCATGATTGCGGGTTCTCGCTGGATGCCGGTCACATATGTATTGATGTGTTCTTCATCACCGAGCGGATTGCCCGACGCATTATAGCGTCGCATTGTGATCGAATCGTCGAATACGCCGCCCGAGCCTGGCTCGTCGTCACCGTACTGTGTGGTCCAGACGATCACGAAGCTGCCGTCGGAATGCACCGCGATGTCGGGTTGGTGTTCCGAGTAATTAGTGAACGTGTTGACCTGGAACTCTGTACCCAGCTTGCTCGCGTTGCTCGCGAAGCGCTGGCCGAATACGCCGCCGTAGGCACCGTCGGGCGCGGGCGAACCGTCGGAGCCGCGGATCGCCCACGCCACCACGAAGCTACCGTCGCCGCGCGTCCCCACTTGCGGAGTGTATGCCGTTCCGGTCTGCGTGTTGACGATGAATTGTGTTCCTACTTTCGTCGCCTCGGAATTCATACGCTGCGCGAAGATGGAGTACTCGTATTGCTGGGGGGCGGTTTGGCCGGGCCATACCACGACGAAGCTTCCGTCGTCCATTGCGGTCAGGTCCGCCTCTGCCTGGTAAGCGTTCACCGAGCCGCTACTGATCTCGAACTCATCGCCGAGCGCTACGCCGTCGGGATCCAGGCGGCGTCCCAGCACCCTGGTTCCGGATGATGGAGCGGCGCTCGGGGCGCCGGTCCACACGACCACGAACTCGCCGTCCTTGGTGTGTGTGACTGCCGGCCGCTCGGGAAATCGGCCGCCCGCCTGCGATACCAGAAACTCGGTCCCCTCCGGTGAACCGCTCGCGTCGTAGCGCTGTGCATGAATGCCCAGGCCCAATGCATTGCCCAGCCATACGACCACGAAGCTGCCGTCATCATGGAGTGAAACGGCGCGTGTTCGTCCGAGGGCACGATAGCTCGCGCCGCTGCTACCGACGCGAAAGTCCGAGCCCTGCGCCACCGGCTGCGCGTGGGCGCCGGTGGTCGCGAGCGATAGTGTGAAACAGACTAGTGAGAGCACGGCGAACGCACGGATCGAAGTGATTGGTCGCATTGCATCCTCCAGATGCCGGCGGGCTTTTAACCACTACAGATCTAGCTAGCGGACGTGGGCGACGGAAGCGGGTTACACCGTGATTCCCGAATGCTGGTAGCTCGGAATTTCGCCGACTTCTAGTCGGTGCCGGTCGGCGCGTGAGCGGCCACGTGCTCATCCTGTGCATCTACTAGGGATTCCACCTAGGCTGCGCCGCGTGCTGTCGAAGACGTTGCAATGTGTTCTGCGCTGTTTCGTCGGCGTCTCGATGTTCGCCGCCAGTGCGACACCCGTTGGGGCCATCGACTACTGGGTCTCAGCAGGCGGTAGCGACGGCGACGATGGACTCTCACCTGCCACTGCTTGGGCAACGCTACAGTTTGCCGCCGATTCGGTCGTTGCCGGTGATACCGTTCACGTCGGTGCGGGGACCTACACGGGCTTCTATCTCGATACGTCGGGTACCGCGCCGGCTCCGATCGTCTTCCTCGCCGACGGCCCCGGCGCCGTCATCGATTCGGACAATCCGAGCACGCCCGACGGCATCAATCTGGAAGGTGCAGATCACGTCGTCATCGACGGCTTCACCGTGACCGGGGCGACGCGCGCGGGCGTCCGTGCGGTGCTTGCCGACTTCGTTACGATTCGAAATGTCACAGCCGCCAACAACGGCAAATGGGGGATATTCACGGGGTTTACCGACGATCTTCTCGTCGAAAACAACGAGACCTACGGCGCAGCGGATGAGCACGGGATCTACGTTTCGAACTCGAGTGATCGCCCGACGATTCGCGACAACTTGATCTACGACAACAATGCGAACGGTATTCATCTCAACGGCGACGCGAGTCAGGGCGGCGACGGTCTGATCGAGGACGCGTTGATCGAACGCAACGTGATCTACGGGAACGGTGTCGCTGGTGGCTCGGGAATCAACGGCGATGGGCTTACCAATAGTACGATCCGAAACAATCTGCTGTACGACAATCACGCCAGCGGAATCAGCCTCTATCGTATCGATGCGTCAGCGGGGGCGAGCGGCAATGTCGTGGTCAACAACACGATCATCAATGCATCGGATGCGCGCTGGTGCATCAATATTAATTCGGCGTCGGTAGGCAACGCGGTTCTCAATAACATAACGTACAACCATCACTCGTTTCGCGGCGCGATTGCGATCGACGCATCGAGCACCCCGGGTTTCACGAGCGACTACAATGCGGTGATGGATCGCTTCAGCACGGATGGCGGCAACAGTGTCGTCGCGCTGCCGACCTGGCAGGCCGCCGGCTACGATCAGAACTCTTTCGTCTCGACACCCGCGTCGCTCTTCGTGGCTCCGGGCGTGGACTTCCATTTGCTCGCACCTGGACCCGCGGTCGATGCCGGGACCAGCACAAATGCGCCATCTACGGATCTCGATGGCGGCGCCCGCCCGGTCGGTGGCGGCTACGATCTCGGCGCCTACGAAGCGCAGTTGCTCGAATGTGGGGACGGCGACATCGATCCCGGCGAGCAGTGCGGTGAGCCCGCTCTCGTCTGTGGCGATCCTTGTACGAGTTGCGTGCAGTGCGTCTGCGTACTCGATGAACCCGTTTGTGGTGACGCGCTCGTCTGTGCGAGCGAGGAGTGTGAGATCGATGGCGACTGCGCCCTAGGCGAAGTGTGTAGCGCCTGCAGCTGTGTGAACGAGTCGGTCTGTACGAGCGGTATCAAGCTCGAGCGGGCGCGCACCACTATGAATGCGTCGCCGTACAAACTGCGCTTGAAGGGTGAAGCCGTCATTGCGAAGCCGTGGTTGGGGATTGATCTGCCGCTCGCCGGCGTTCGCTTCGTCATCGACCACGCGACCGGCCCGGGGGGCGTGGATACGACGTTGCCGGGCGGCGCTGCATGGAGTGCCGCCGCCAACGGTTTGAAGTGGACCTACAAGGACTCGACTGCGTCGGTCGGCGGCGTGAAGAAGGTTGTGATTCGCGATCTGTCTGCCAAAGAAGACGGGCGACTTCGCATCGTCGTCAAAGCCACCGCCGCCATGGCCGAGATCGTTCCCGGCGTCGATTCGGTGAGAACGTCTATTGTATTCGGGGGGCCGGGCGAGTGCGCATTGTTGGGGTGGAACGGCCCTGCCGACGCGCGTCCGCATTGTACGGGGTCGGCGGCCAAGATTCGCTGCCGATAGATGCGACCGTGAAAGAAAAGACCCGCCGCTGACCTGCGCGGGCGTCGTTATTCCAATCCGAGCGTCGTCGTCGTACTGGTAGGCAGGATCGGAAAGCTGTTCGTCGTAGTAGTAGTCGTCGTCGAGCCGAACGTCAATCCCACCGCCGGGCAGGAGTTCGGCTCAGGGTCCAGCGCCGCACAATATCGGAGCAATTTGAGGGCGTCGACTACCGTTACCAAATCATTTCCGTCGACGTCACACAGACACGGCTCGCAGCTTTGGAGTCCGACGGCGGCGTGCAGCGTGAAGGCTGCGTTCGGGATGCAGGCCAGCGTGGTCGTGGGCTTTCCACAAGAACGGCACGTTCCTTCCGTTTCATTGCACGTGTTCGTGCACGATGAGCCGCCGCCGCAGGGATTGTCCGTACCTACGCATGCGCCGGTGTCGCAGGTATCCGTGGTCGTGCAGTAGAGTCCATCATCGCAGGCGGTACCGTCAGGCAGTGCGCACGTGTCGGCCGCTTCATCGCAGGTGTCGGCGCACTGCTGCCCCCCCGTGCATGGGTCGCCGGCGTTGACGGAGCAGGCACCGCTGCTGCAGGTGTCTGCGCCGTTGCAGAACGTGCCGTCGTCACAGACCGACGCGTCGGGGTCGGCTGCCAGACAATTGTCGGCGGTTTCGTCGCAGCTTTCAGAACAGTTGGCGTCGCCGTCGGGCCCGGCGCATGGGTCGCCGGCGTTGACGGAGCAGGCGCCGGCGTTGCACGCGTCCGCGCCGTTGCAGAACGTACCATCGTCACAGATCGAG
>JAJCZM010000006.1 GCA_029262375.1 Deltaproteobacteria bacterium | reverse complement strand
CGCGCTCCTTGTAGGTTTCGCCAAGCACAGTGTTGACGAACACCCGCATTTTCTCGGGATCGTCCTTGGCCTCCATGAAATCGGAAGCCGCTTCTTTCCAAGAGAACCAACCAACCGGAGAGTAGAGCGCAGAGAGGTGATAGCCCCTTACGTCCGATTCCGGGTTCTCCGGAATCCATTCGCCCTCGGCCAGCATCTGCGTCTTGTGATGCTCTTCAATGACGCAGCCATTTACTTCGCACGCCAAGTAGGCGGTTTCAGGTTGGCCCTTCTCCCACTTGATGTTCTTCCAAAGGATCCTCTGCAGCTCTCCGCAGTGCGGACACGGAACGTGATAGAAGCGCCGGTCCGATCGTTGGAAGTTCGACTCAATTCGTGAGCGGCCTTCGATCGTTGGCGTCGAGACTTTGAAAGTCTTCTTGGAAGATTGGTACGTTCGGTTTGCACGCTCAGCGATCTTTTCCGGATCGCCTTCACCGTCGACGTCGCCTGGATAGGCGTCGAGCTCGTCGAGGAAAATGTCTTTGGCCGACATCGATCGAAGGCCGACTGCTGAGTTGGCTCCGGTCAGGCAGAGTGTGCCGCCGGGGAAGTCTTTGCCCAGGACGGTATTTCCTGAGTCGCGGGCCCGCTTGTCGGCGACTCTCTTCAGCAGCTCCGGCGACTCGGCAATCATCGGGTCGAGCCTTTGCTTCGACATTCGCTTGGCCATTTCGACAGTGGGCTGCACTGCCAAGAATCCCGCAGGCGCATGGTGAATCGCGTATCCGATCCAGTTGTTGCCCGCTTCCGTCGCGCCAACTTGGGCGCCCTTCATGAACACGACTTCCCGCACCGGTGAAGATGCGGATAGCGCGTCCATGATCTCCTTCAAATACGGCGTGCGCGAAGTACGGTAGGGACCCGGCTCGGCAGAGGCTTTCGACGAGAGCATGCGGTGCTCATCCGCCCACTCAGAAACGGTCAGCCGCGGCTCTGGCCTCAACCCCGCGAGGAATGCTTCGCGATAGACGACGGCGCCATCCCGGACCTGAATCACTTGAAGAGCCCTTCCATCGCATTCATCAAGGCGGCGATCAGCCTCTCTTTGATTGCATGCTCACTCGACTCCGCGG
Source organism: Deltaproteobacteria bacterium (assembly GCA_029262375.1). Lineage (GTDB taxonomy): Bacteria > Desulfobacterota > Binatia > UBA1149 > SPBQ01 > JAJCZM01. The sequence continues at coordinate 15,650 of JAJCZM010000006.1, read as the reverse complement.
CGAGCAATGCCGCCTCGCGCTCAGGAATGCGCATGAGCGCATCGCGGATTTGCCTGCCCAGGCGAAACGATTCCTTGTCGACCTTGCTGGTTTCGCAAAGCTCCCCGCACTTGGTCTTGTAGTCGAGCTCGGCAAGCAGCGCTTGGTACTGAGTCTTCTTTGCCTGCGCCTTTTGGTAGTCGAGAGGAATGGGGCCGTGGCCCTTCCCAATCTCAAGTCCAGTTTCCGGATCGATCTCGGGCTTGAGAGCCGGTTCTTCGCCGTCGAAAAGGTCTGCCTGGCGCGGTCCTTTTGCGCGAGGCCTGGCTCCACGTCCCGAAGCTTCCTTGCTCCGTTTCTTCGTCGGGTTCGTCCGGCCGGCGAGCAGCTTGTCAGCCAAGTCCGCGTCGATTCGCCAGTGACCGTTGGTCTGCTTTTGCGCAGCGCCCTTCAGCCGTCCCGACTTGATTGCCTTTTGAATCGCCGTGGGCGAGACCTCGCGATGCCGCGCATAGTTCTTGAGCGTCAAGAACCTCTCGGACTTGGGCGGCCGCTTCGGCTTTCTCATGAGGGCTCAGGGGGCAACCCAAACCGGAGCCCACCCACTAGCGAATTCCCGGGGTCAGCATCACCCGTTATGGGGTACCCCCCTGGAAGGACCCGTGAGGGGGGGGTGGGGGCAGGGGCTTGCTGCGAGCGGAGTGCGTCTTGCCAGCTGATGCGCCCTTCCGCAACACGACAGGTTTGGGAGCGCTGTCCCAATCCACACCATCAATGAGCTGGATGAGGTAGGGCGTTGGTCTCGTCTCACAAAGGCCAGTCGCAGGTGGTCGCCTGCGTCTGGGCCTCGGTGTCAAGATTGCTCTGTTGAACACGCTAGGGGTGAAGTGTCAGGCCGTAAGCCGGCGTTGAACGCCAGTTGCCACCACTGTCTGTCCAGTGGCCCTGAATGATCCACTCGTCGCCGTCGTACTCCGGGCGTTCAGGGATGTCTATCACTGCGAAGCATTCGCCCAGACATCCGCCTTGAACCTGGCCAATGAACACGTTTCCCCATGCAACGAACGGGAGCGTGAACTCAATGGCGCCACCAGCCAAGCTCACGACCTTGTCAGCGACCTTTGCTGGAGTGCCCGACGTGATCACCACGTACATGCTCGAAAGCCCTGTGGAGAGGCCTTCAGTCGGGATGGCCTTGACCCTCAGTTGAGAGCCCAGGGTCCCTGCAGTCTCAATGGGGCGTCCGTTGACCTTGGCGCCACCCTTGATTGACTCGACGGGGAACATCTCCGAATCCGCGCCCACATCAGCGTCGCTGAAGAGCTTTGTCCAATTACTCAACGCGCACCCCCTGTTTCACAACCAATTTCGAGCGGACGTCACCAATGGCCTGTTTGCGCCAACGCAATCTAGGCGGCTTGAAACTGGCCGGAATTCCCAGGTCAGAAATCGAAGCTAGGAGTTCAGGGGTGTTGTTGCCCTCGAAGTGGATGTCGGCGACTGGGGCTTGGCCATTGGTGCTCGAGGAGAATTGCACGTTTCGGTGCACCTCATCAGCAAGGAATACATTTCCGGTCACGGTAGCGCTCAAAGCGCTGTCAACCTGGAACAAGGGCCGATTGCCATGCTGCGCAAATACGTTCGAAGTGACTAGTACGGTTCCCGCCGCAGGCTTGCTCTTCCTCAAATCGCTGCCAGGGCCGACTCCGACAGGCTGCCCATCCTCACCGAAGATCCAGTAGCTACCACCGTCCCAAACGACGCCAGAGGAGTAGCCTTGGCCGTCCAAGTCGGTGACTACGTTGTCTTCAAAGACCAAATCGCGTCCAGAGCCCGCGACCGTCAAAGCTGAACCTGCTCGTCCAGGATCGCCGTGATAACCGCTCCACGTGCACTCTTTTATCGTGGTCGTACCGGTGCCCACATATGGCGTCTCTCCCGGTCGATTCACTTCCTGCCATGGCTGGCCTCCGCATCCAGTCACGATGCAGCGCCACATTCCACTGGAGCCCACTGGAGCGTGCACGTACACCGCATGCTCTTTGCTTCGCGGGATCTCAAAAAGACAGTCGTAGAGCCGCAGCGCGACCTTGTTGGCCTGAATTCCCCATGTCGTGCGAACATTCGGATTCGGATGGTCGCGAAACGAACATCTGTGCAGCTCCACCTCCTCGAGCAGCTTGGTTCCCTGCGACAGGTTGCCGAGGAATAGGCCCGCAGTGCCAGAGCACTCGATTTCGAGGTCGACGAAGTGAACGCGGCCACTCCAGGTGCTGTCATCGCGCAAATGCAGCGAATTGCCCCAGCCTTCGTTGTTGACGGCCTTGATCGTGGTGCCGCTCGGATGGCCGAATAGCTGAAGGGTGGCATCACCCCACCAGGGCTTTACGGAGGGTAGGGGAGTCCAACCTTGGCCGCCGATAACAACGCCCTTGATCACCCCTTTTGGCAAGAACACCTGTATTCGGTCGCCTGGCAGAGGGTTTGGATAATCAGCTCGAGCTTCCGCAATCAGCCAAGAAATAGCGGGCTTTCCGGCCGGAATATCGACCTTGCCACCCGGATGCGGGTTCTCAATCGACCCAACCTTGGGCGGCTCCTCACCTTCCTCGGGCTGTGCAGCTTCAGCTTCGGCTTCTTCGAGTAATCCGCGAGCAATTGCAGTGAACTGAGCAACGTCTTTGAAAATCAGCCGGTGGCCGGCTCTGACTTCATCCTTGGTCCATGAATCCTGTAGACCTACAGCATCGTGCACTTCATTTGCCGATTCCTGGAGATCTGCCACGGCCTGGTCGAAGGCCTGCAACCGCTTTGAGGGTTCTCCTGGCGAAGCAAATAGAGCTGAGCAAAGTGCAAAAAAGAGCGCGAGCATTGCTGACGCCCTGAGGGGGGAGTTGGTTTTCATCTGTTGAATCCGCTGTTCCTTCCGAATTGCTGCCTGAATCCAGGCACGTTTTTTCTTGTTTTGACGGCCACACTAAATGCGCGCGACATCTCCGTGGCGTATCGACGCGCTACTTCCTTCGCTGCAATCTCTGAATAGTCCCAACGCTTGCGGTAGGTCGCCTTCTCGCGAAGCAAGTGAACGATCTGGCGCCTGTCCTTTGCTCTCTTCCCCTTGCGCCGCTGAATGAGTCCGTCTTCCTTGAAGCCGGTCTTTTTTGAGAGCACTTCACTTGGCCGGTCTGCCTTCCGGAGCTTTCCCGAAGCAGTCCTTTTGACTCCACGAACGGGAATGACCAGGTGCCGGTGTCCTTTGGGCCTGCGAACGCCTCCTGTCACATGGTCTGCAAGGAAGGAAGCGTCGAAGACTTCGTCGGCTCGAATTCCTACGCGCGCAAAAGCACGGGGGAAGTCTTGCTTGCGAGCGTCCTGCCTGGCGATGGCACCCTTCAGGCTCTTGTTCCTGATTCCGAACTCACTCGCCATGGAACGCTGAACCGCCTCGCGAGCCTTCTGGGCAGTACGAGTCAATCCCAGAGCAGTGCCAAAGGGCAATTGCTTCTGGTAGAGATCGATGAATCCGCGCCTGAGGCCCGAGTCATCCGCGAACACCTGAATGAAGGACTTCGACAAAGCGGCACCTATGGGCCACAAGTCAAGACTTGCGACCGCGGCGGGCGGCCTATGAGGCGGCTTCCTTATCTTTGTCGGGCTCGGGCTTTGCCCTCACCGCCCACCAGCGCGGGCAGATGAGCTTGTTGTCCTTGGGTGAACCCTTCTTGACACCAGAATAAGTGACGGGTTTATCGCCAATCTGGAATTCGATGTCGCGAGAGTCCTTCTCGGCGCTCAAGACTTTCGCCCTGATCACCTTGGGGATGCCATTTGAGAGCATCACCCGTGCCATCACTTCCTTTTTGTCCGACACGCTAGCCTGGGCTTTGCGCTTCGGTTTCTCTTCAGCCGGTTGCTTCTGCGCTTCGTCCGCAGGCTTTTTCGTTTCTGCGCCAGGATCCGGATTTGATTCCTTGGGTTTGGAACTTCCGGTCTCTTTGAGGGGGTTTTCCATCCCTCAAAGCATCGGAATCAGCCCCTGCGGATCAATGGGTGCGAATCCCAGTCGGCTTATCGACTACTCAGTCTTCACCTTCAGGATCTCTGCTACTCGAGCATCAAACGCATCACGGGATTCTTGATCCAACATCCAGCGGTCTGAGCCGTCGGGCTTGATATCGAATCCTTGCTCCCTGAACTCGCGAGCAGTCTGTTTCACAGCCGCGTCGTAACCCTCCATGGCTTCGAGCGCGGTGATTGCGCCACCAACACCAATTGCCGTTGCGCCGCCTACCATGAGAACGCAGGCGCCGATTCCTCCAAGGACCGTCAGCGCCAGGCAGCCGATGACCCATCCCATGAAATTGAGTCCCTTGTTGGACGTACCCTTGCCCTCGTCAGCCATCGTCTCCCCCTTGATTTGGAACTGATTACGGGCGCGAAACCCGAGTTTGCGAGGGGCGCATATTGCCAAACATCTGCGGCGTTCAAAACAACGGCCAGATTCCACAAATATGTCGATTAGAGCGCGGGCTTCCACAATGCCAAGGGGAATTATCAATCTAGCGTCTTGACCCACCTATCCAGACCTTTGCCAGCGCGGTTTAGGACCTCATTCACGGCACCGCGAAGGGTTGGAGCTTCCTCGGTCATGGTTTCCAGTGCCTCTGGATCTGCACACCAAGGATCAGGAAAGCGCATCGTCGCGCAATAGCCCTGCTCGCAAAGGTCTATCTCGATCTCGATGCTTCCAAGCGGTTGCCACCGATCCAGCTTCTCCGGGGTATTCATTGCTTTACTCTTCAACAAACACGCGAACCCTTTTGACCTCTAAAGGCCTGCCTCGGTTGTTCTTGTTGAATCCATCGCGAACTTTCTCTGCGTCCCGCTTCGACCAAAATACATTGTTGAGCCTGCGATCGTCCGTGAAAAGACCCCACCACTCTCCGTAGCATTCTTTCTCACCCATAATTCGCCCCGCTTTCAGTTGCGCACTTACCATGTAAACGGCAAGGCTCTTGCGGGAACAGGTAGCGGCCACACCCCTGGCAGAGCTTTTGCCGGAGCCCGCCGCATAATTGGACATCAGCCCAAACGCACCAAGCTAAGTAGTCGTACTCGTCACTCGGGGCAGGATCGCCCACTGCAAACTCAGCGCCTCCGCATAGGTGTGCCATTAGTCGGCCCCGCTTTCGGCTAGGGCTTTGCTGAGGCTGGCCCTCACCGTTTCGGCTATCAATTTTGCTCGAACATAGCTCAGGTTCCCCAGTCGCTGCACTTCCGCCAGGGGCGGCCTCCACTCCTCGGCGATCTTTAATTGCTCCCGCAGCCGCGCGTTATCCGCCTTCGCCTTTTCAAATTTTCTGCGCATCTCCCATGGTGGATATGTCATGCCATCCGGCATCGTCTCCCACTGCGACTCCCTCTCTTGCGCTCGCAAGTTGTGCACGTTGCCGAGTATCTTCACGCGCAGCTCGGTAGGCAGCCCATTGAGGTTCTCCAGGAGCTTGCCCCAAGTTTCCTTGAGTACTGGCTCGGCTGGGGTCTTGAGCTTGGCGTTCTCCGCCTCCAGCTCTTCGCAGCGGGCCTCCAGGGCTTCGACCTCATCCTCCCTGCACCACTTGCCACCACCGAAAGGCTCGGCCTCAACCGGGCCGGCAACAATGTCATACCGTTGCAGCTTCATCGAATCACCGCCTCCCTAGCTTCCTCAGACGCACCTATTTCGAGTGCATCGAGGAGCCGCTGCTGTGCATCAATGCCCTCTAGTTGCGAGCCTCCAGGGACTTGCCCCCAGCCGCTTGTGCTGACCGTGTAGTCCCGGCACAGACGCAGGTAGCTTGCCCGCATCCGTTCCAATGCTTCGAGCGCAGCTTGCTGCTCATGAGCCGTGCCGCTTGATGAGGCACAAACATAACGCCTAACAATCTGATGGTCCTTCATCGCTTCCCTTTCCCCTTGCTGTTGCTTGTTACTCATCGCTCCCCCCTCGCTTTGTCGAGGGCTTCCAGAGCCTCCCCTATTCGGTTGAATGCGTAATCGTCACCGATTGACTCAACCACATCTCGCATCGTTTTGGCGCACATCTCCAGCGCCTCTAGCTCATCGGGGCTGGGGATCTTGGAACCCCACTCTCCACCCATATTCTTGGCTGAATAACGCTCGACCTTTTCGCCGAACGCGTCTCCATGACGGTCGATGCGCACGGGTCTTGCCTGGCAATGAGGTAGATCTCGCCACCAATAGACGGCCGCCACGCTCGGCGGCTCCTTGCTCCAGCTAGTCATTGGCTCAACTCCTTGACGGCCAAATCCCTCATGCGAACAAGTCGAGCAAACTCATTAGCGCTTCCACCTCTATCAGGATGCATCGTCTTCGCGCTCGACCTGAACTCGGCTTGGATCTCTTCCAGGCAAACGTGGTCGCGTTCCACGCCAAAGTAGTCTGTCCAATCTGGGTCAGAATTGGGCTCAATGGGCGGAGGGAGTGCCTTGTAGCCCGCGTAAGCTTGGCTTGAAGTCCCGCATCCCCACCTGTCCAACCCGCGCAGAGCTGCCAAATGCAGTGCTATTGCATGCAGATTGTGCTCGATGCGATCCCATGCATCACACGGAAGGGCAAAGGGAACGTCATTCTTGCGCCAATACACACAAACGGCGCAATCGTCCGGTTTTCGCTGGCCGGCACGAGGCAAGCCGTCCAGGCGCACCTTTAGATTTGTGGAAATCACGATTGAATGCTCGGGCACATTCAGACGTCGAAGCTCCGCCAGTACTTCGTCCGTTGCTCTGGTGAGAGTCAGTCCTCGCTCAGTGCCTTTGCCGAATCGATAGTTGCGTTCCGGCTGGTCGCGGCGAGGAACATCAGCGGGCCAATCGAGCGGGTATGCGAGCGGATCACTCATCGCCCACCTCCTCAAGTATCGCCTTGGCGAGTTCCTTTCTGATTATCGCGCGCCACCGAGCCTTGATCGCGCGTTGCGTTTTTTGGTCAATAGAGCGGCACCCTGCTGCACAGATACGCCCCTGCACTCCTGGCGAAGCAAAGACCCACTTGAGGTATCGGCGATTACGCAAGTCATTGAATATCTCGGCGACTATGCAGTCCTCTGGCGTGCTCGGCTCCGTATTCACTTGCCGCATCGCTTCGCCTCCTCCACCAAATACATCGTTTCGCCTAGGTCAATCCAGTCTCTTGGCGAAGTAGAGCGCGCTTTCATTACGTCCCGCTCATCCCTGGCCCAAGCTGTGATTGATTCTGGACTGACAGGGAGCGCATGCTTCGCAGCATTGAGGACACCCTCCAGCGCCTCCACAACCCCCGGCTTGGGGGCCGGGATCCAGACGGCGACCCCTTGGCCTGGCGCGCCATCACAAGGGAAATGCCAAGCGCGTGGAGGCGATCCATACGGCTTATAAGTTTGCCACTCCCTCGGAGCCTCCATGCGGCGTTTAGAGTCGCCTCGTTCGGATAAAAACTCCGGCTTCATTTCCTCGCCGCAGTCCCGGCAGTGCCACGCCATTAGGTGGCCCCGCTTTCGGCTAGGGCTTTGCGGGCGCGTTCACCAAGGCTGTTGAAGTCAGTTAGGAACCCTCCCTTGGCATCGACAAGGGAAAAAGCTCCTGGCTCGGAGGGCTCTGCGTAGTATTCCAGCGCCTCGCGCAGACGCGCTAACTTGGCGTCAGCAGAGCGGGCCACATCCTCCAGGTCCTCAGGCATTTGATCCTCAAAGCAGGCTTGCGCGCGCATCGTGACGCTGCCGTCAGTGCGGTAGAGTTTTGCGACTTGCTCCTGCAGCCGCGCGTTCTCCGACTCAAAGTGTTTTCTAAGCTCGGCGAGATGCGACGGGCGCACGGGTCGCAAAGAAGGCTTGTCCGGTGTTGGAATGACCCCAGCGCATGCCAGGAGTGCTACTTTCTCCCAGTCCCTTAGCGCCCCCTCCAGCTCCGCGACTCGCGCAGCGAGCTTGCGATTGCGCTCAACCACTTCGCTGTAACGCTTGAACAGCGGCCAGTCGTCATCGGCATCGTCGGCATTCCGCATGATCGCCTCGCGGAAAGCCTTGCCGTCGCATACCTCCATCGAAACCAAGACTCCGGATGTGTCGCTCGGCTTTACGGAAACTTCTGAGCACCTAACGCTTTCAATTCGCATCACTACGCTCCTTCCGCTTCTCAAGCCCAACAGGTTCTTCTCGGAGAACGCGCGCCGCGTCACGCTCCTTGTTGACCTTTACCGCTGCAAGCTTCACAAGCCCCGCTCCACTGCCACCCAAAGCAGCAATGATCGCTGCAGCAATCCCAGCGATCTCGCCGGCGTCGAGCTCGCGGCCTTGAACTTCATTGACGATGCCCTCGATGGCACCCTCAGCTTCTTCCGTGACCTTCCCAAGCTCCTCGAGCCCGCTGCGAAGACCCTCGATGTCACCCTGCTCGAGCTTGGTGGCGACGTCTCCGATCTTGGTGCTTATCTGGTCGACATGCCCCTGCATCAAGCGCAGATCGCCAGAGGTGACGCAGGATGATGCAAAGAGCGCGATTGCGACAATTAGTATGCTTCGTAATTTCATGGGACTAAGCAGCAAAGTGGTTGAAGAGCGCTTCCTCGGCTTCCCGAAGGAACCCGAACTTTTCGCGCCGACCGAGAACCGCGCGATAGACGCCGGCGGGGAAGCATTCGAGGAATAGGTAGCGATCGTTGAATTGATAGACGCGCAGCGCGCCGGTGGGGTGAAGGCGCAGCGGCCGCGACAAGACCATCGAGGGGTCTCTGCCCGTGAGGCTTTCAAACGCATCGGCGTCAGCCTTGTGGGTGACCACGAAGTCAGTGCCCGACAGTCGGAATTGCTGCAAAGAGGTTTTGATCTTCGGGGGGCGGAGTTCGACGCTCATCGCACTTCTCCTTTCTGCATGGCTTGGCGGTTGTTGCAGACGTGCGCTGCGCGCTCCGCCTTAGCGGCCTGCAAGTCCCTCTGAGCAATCGCGAGCTGGCTCTGGGTTGCAACGCAGTCGGCGCGATACTTTCCGCAGCGGTCCGGTGCCGTTGGCACACAGCCCGCAGCGAGCAGCGCGATCGCTAACAAGAAGAAGGTGAGTCCTTGGAAGAACACTGGTGCGGCTTTCTTCATCTTCATGGTTTTTGGCACTCCGTTTGCGAGTGCGGTTGATGTGAAGGCGCTGAACTCATGCGAGGTTTGGTTGTTGTCGCATCAAGCTCAGCTCACGGAAAAGCTGGGTTGATGCAACTAGTTGGAAACGAGCTGCCAGAGGGCGACCTTGTGGCTGACGCCATTCTTTCGGACATATCGCCCTGATTCGATTCGGCCGGCGACTTGAGCAAGCCATTTGCCTAAACGGCGCGCGTTGGGCACGCCGGAAGATCCGCCGGCGACGTCGCCCAAAGTGGTTCTTAGACGAAGCGAGAATTCGCACTCTTGCTGAGTTGCTTTGACGATCTCCGCGACAGTCAGCGGTCGACTTCCAAACAATTGGCTCCAGCACTCGAGTACTTCACCCAAATCCGAACGAACGGGATCGGTGTCTTCGATGCGGCTTCTGCCTTCGCAGGGGTCCGGCTCCCCGCACCACACCAATGCGGAGCGCACGGTGTCAGACCACTCCTCAAAGCGTCCGAAGACGGTTAGGCCCTGTGATGGCCGGTCAGCTCGATTGAAAGCCCGCAAGACTGTCAGTGCTGCGGGCACCAAAACCCCTCTATTGCGGCGAATATGCTCTCGCAAGTCGAAGCTGAACTCGCGTTCCTCAGGGCGCTCACACTTGGCGTCCAAATCGCATGGCACGACGCGCGTGGTGATGTCGCCATGCAAGATCATGTTGTTGCCGGTCGCCAGCCAAGTGACGTGCGTGGGCACCGTTACAGTCTGGTTTTGACCGAGAAGCCGGTCCTTGTACGTTTCTTGCGTCAGGACCGAAGAGATCGCCGCGCCCCCCAATGGGCGTTCAACATTGTCGATGCATGCGATGGAATCGCCGTCGAGGAGTATTGAGAGGATGCGTTTACGGTCCTCTTCCTCATCTCGACCTTGGGTCAGTACTGGCGCCGTGCGTCCCGTCGCCATGAGAGCAACACAGTCAGCTAGTAGCGACTTGCCGCTGCCCATCACCGGCGCCCGAAACGCGAATAGTGGGGCGGTTCTCAGGCTCGGACGGACAAGGGCCGTGAGGATTGCCGCCAGCGCAGCCGACCGATCGCTGTCTTCGAGCCAAGGAAAGCCGCGCAGCATGAAGGCGACCTCCGTCAAACAGCGGATTGCGTCGTCCAACGTCGCTCGATGCTCAATCGCTCTAAATTGCGTTGAGCCGGGTGCGAAGTAGTTGCCGCTCTGGGCGTCGTACCCGGGCTCGGAAAGGATCGTGCCGTTTGCTCTAATCGTGGGGGCCTCGATGATGCTTCGAAGCGGAGGGACACTCCAGGCGCCCCGTCGCGCCAAGTAGGTTCGAGCAACCCTGTCGGGGCAATCGATGTTGCGATTGATCCCTGTGCGGACATCGAATTTGACCCAGCGCGCAGCCTGAGTGAATCGCTCCACAAGGTTGTGGGAATCCACTCGATAGATCGTTGGTCCTCGGCCAGAGGGAGACAGCAACTCGTCCTGTGCCTCTGCTTCGGAAACCCGGACCAGCAAATCTCCTCTTTGGAAGACCTGAGGGATTGTTGCTGATAGCAGCCCCTGCTCAGCTCGATCCACGATCGACGTCAGGCATCCGCCTTCGATCGAAATGACTTCGCGCCCGTCCGACTCGGGTTGCGGGCCGAGAGGCGATTCCCCGGAGAGCATCCTCGAAAGCTCTTGGTTGGAAATGGGAGAGCTAAGGCCGTCGTCAAAATGCTTGAGGGCCCTTTCTCGCGCTTCTTCGGGCTGGAGGCCCACTTTGATGGCACTGTGAACGACCAGATTCAGGGCCGGCTCCCTGCGAAGAAGGTCGGAGCCCCCGAAACGACCAAGCAGGAATGCCTGGCTGTCGATTGCGCCATTTCGCCCAGACGCTGATGCATCCCGGATCGTTTCGATGGCGAAGCCCAAGACGCTCGTCAGGAAACGTCTGAGGGCATCACTACCGAATCTCGCAGGCCAGGAGCCGAGGTACTCGCGCTCCATCGCTTCAAGCGAATTTTCGTCCAGCTCGGCCGCAGCGGGAGTGCCGACAGGAGGGATTTCGGCTGCTGAATTTCGCCTGAGAGTCTTGGCGCTGGAAGCGTTGATAGCGGCGGGTTCGCCGCATTTTTTATGCTGATCGAAATCAGCTGCTGACGAGTTAGCGCCGAGATTGGCGTCCGCCAGAGTCCTCTGGAGTCCCATTACCACAGCCCCCTATCTCCCTCTGGGGTGTCGTAATGGTCTACGCTGTCACAACTTGTATCTCTTCGTTCCCCGTTGTCGCCTTGGTGTATTTCCGGACTTGGCGGATGTTCGATCCGTGGCCCCTTCGCCTCCCGGGCGGGGCGCGCTATGTTCAGCTCCATGCGCGTGCTTTTCGTTTACCCCAATCTGTACACGCAGATGGGTTTCAACCACGGCTTGGCCTCACTCTCGGCCCAATTGCTGCGGGCCGGGCACGAAACGCGGCTGGTCAATCTCAACGAGAATTTGCCGCCGGTTGTCACGCCCACTGAGATCTTGGACCTGGTCGAAGCGTGGCAGCCCGGAATGCTGGCCTTCTCCTGCTTGAGCCAACAGTACCTGGGCGGTTTGGGTTTGGCGCGGGAGCTGCGGGACCTAGCCGCTGAACGCGGGCTGCAGTTGCCGCCTTTGGTCGTCGGTGGCATCCACCCGACGATGGTGCCGCGCGAAGTCATGCTCGACGGGGTTTGGGACTTCGTCGGTGTGGGCGAGTGCGAGGACGCGCTGCTCGAACTTGTGCTCGGACTCGAATCGGGCGAGGTGCGCGACGACTACAAAAACTTTTTGTGTTGGCGCGGTGGGCAGCGTCCGATCGAACAGCTGCAACGGGCAGCGATTGCGAAAGCCGGATCGGAGCAGAACGAGGCGGAGCGGCATTCCGAACATGTCGATGGCCGGCAAGGAAACAGCAGCAACGGGGACGCAAGCTCCGCGTTGCGCGAATCCGGCCAGGCGCAAGTTGAGGACCGAATCATTCAAAATCCGGTGGGGGAGTTCCCCGATTTTGAATCCCTGCCGCAGCCGGATTACGAACTCTTCGATACCCAGCGCATTCTCGATCAAAAGAACGGTTGGGTGGGACTGATCACCAGTCGCGGGTGCCCCTATCGCTGCACCTACTGCCTCAATCACAAGGTTGTCGATCGCTACCGCGAGGACCTGGACCGGCGCGTGTCGCAACTGGGCTTCTTTCGCTTTCGCCGGCCCCAGGATGTAGTTGAGGAAATGCGCTGGGTGTTGCAGCGCTACCAAAACGTCAGCACATTCATTTTGGATGACGACTTGTTCACCCAAAACGCCGAGCACGCTTTGGCCTTTTGCGAGGCCTATCGCGCAAGCGGGATCCAGGTGCCTTTCGTCGTCAATTCACACGTCAAGGAATTGGATCCGCGCGTTTCGAAAGCATTGGCCGAGTCGGGTTGCCGCATCCTCAAGCTGGGCATTGAATCGGGTTCGCGCCGCGTGCGCTACTCGGTGTTGCAAAGACCGATGAGCAATGACGACATCTTGCGCACGATCGAGAGTGCGGAAAGTCATCGCTTGCACAGCTCCGGTTTTGTGATGGTGGGGCTGCCCACGGAAACCCGAGAGGAGCGCTGGGAAACGGTGGATCTCTTGGCGCGCAGTGGAATCGGACGTTTCCGCTGTTCACTTTTCTTCCCCTTTCCCGGCACCGAGGCCCATCGCCTGTCGATCGAAGCAGGCCACGTAAAGGCGGAGCGCGTTGCGAGCTTGACGGACTTCACCGAATCGAGCTGCTTGGACTTCGGCGCCGAAGAGAATCTGTTCATCGACAAGTTGGCCACTTGCATGCCTTGGTTCGTCAACAGTCGTTTGGACCTGTTTGGTACGGCGCCTGCAGCCGCACGCTACAGGCCCCTGGTGGAGGACGTGCTGGGGATGGATCTGGAAACCTGGCAGGAATTTCGCGGGCGCGTGCGCGAGGTGGATGCCGAGATCTCCCGGGCCGCCACGGACGCGCGCGAATTGCACTACGCCATTCGCTACAACGCCTCAATGGGAGTGCGCTCGGATTTCTTCCTGGCCGAGGACGCCGGCATTGAGTGGCTGACGGCCGCCGCCCGTCCGGTGCCCGAACGACTCGAACTGGCGCTCTCGAAACAGGGCCATTAGGGACCGCATCCGGGACCGGGTCCCGACGAAAACCGCTGCGGAGCTCACTGGAGAGCTTTCAGGTGGGGATTCCTACCTTTTTCGGTGTTTCTGGCACGCGACTCTACCGGCGCGGGCCGGTATCGTATGCGGGCTATGTCTCTAGCAAATCAAGTACCGGATTTCTCCGCCCTGCGCGTCGCCGTAGTGGGCGACCTCATCGCCGATCATTACCTGCAAGGCCGGCCCAGCCGACTGAGTCGCGAGGCTCCGGTCATGATCCTTCAATTTGTCAGCGAGCAGATTGGAGGCGGCGGCGCAGCCAACATGGCCCTCAACCTTTGGGCCCTCGGAGCTCGCACGCGCTTAATCGGCGCGGTTGGACACGACTCTTCGAGCAAAGGGTTGTTGGAAGTACTCGGCGCCAGCGGGTTGGCCACAGACGATTTGCTCCAAGTGGAGGGCTGGATCACCCCGACCAAAACGCGCGTTTTGGGCGCCGAACCACGCCGGACAACGCAACAGATGTTGCGCATCGATCGTGAGCCGGAGGCGCCCTTGGACGACGAATCGGTCGCCGCCATTTGTGAGCGGGTGCGCAGCCTCAAGGGCGAAGTCGATGTGCTTCTGATCTCCGATTACGGTTACGGAACGGTGGGCGGCCCCTTGGCTGAGGCCGCGCTCGAATTGCAGAAGTCGGGAATCTCCGTTGTTCTCGATCCGCGCCACTCGATGCGGCAATTTGCGGGCATCACGGCGATGACACCGAATTTGTCGGAGTTGGCGCGTTGCGCGGGCAAGAGAACGGAAGAGCTGGAGGACCCCGACGCTTTACGAGCGGCGGCACAGGCGTTCTTGGAAGATCGGGATTTGCGCTACCTGATGGTCACCATGGGCAATCGCGGCATGACGCTCTTCGATCGCGATGAGTACAAGCGCGGCGTGCACGTGGGCTCGTCGGGTTCCGAAGAAGTTATCGACGTCAGTGGAGCGGGGGATACGGCTGCGGCCACCTTTGCCTTGGCCTTGGCCACCGGAGTCGACGGGGCATCCGCAATGCGCATGGCCAACGCCTCTGCGGGAGTCGTTGTGATGGAGAGCGGAACGGCCGTTTGCGGTGCTTCCAAATTGCGGGCAGCGCTGCCGAAAGCGCCCATGCCGGTCGAACTCGAAGCGGGCGACTGAATCCAAATCGTTTTTCGGTCGGCTGTAATGCGCGGCACGGCAAGCACGGTGCAAGTTTCGTTGCCTGGGGCGACAGCTTTGGATCGAGAAATTGACGACGAATAATGCCTCTGGATCACGAAGAAACAGGTGACGACTGGGTCTACCCAAAGCCGCCACCGGCGACTTTCCCGCGCCAAAGTCGTGGAGAGTTGGCCGACGAATTGAATGCCCTGCGGGCTTCAGGTCGGATAACCAAGGTTGTGCTCGCCAACGGCTGCTTCGATGTGCTGCACGTGGGGCATGTGCGCTACTTGCACGATGCGCGATCGCGCGGCGACTTCCTAATCGTTGCCCTGAACGAAGACGCGACGGTGCGCAAACTAAAGGGACCCGGGCGTCCGCGAGTCCAGCTGGCTGAGCGGGCTGAATTGATTGAGGCCCTGGGCTGTGTCGATCGGGTGGTCAGTTTCGGCGAAACGACCCTGCGCGAAACCCTGCGCTGCCTGCGTCCCGATGTGCACGCCAAGGGGACGGATTATTCGCCCGAGGACGTGCCCGAGCGCGATGTGGATCTGGAGCTGAAGATTGAAATCGCCATTTGCGGAGATTCCAAGCGCCATTCGTCGAGCGAAATGATCGCCGGCACTTGGGTGCCAACCTCGCCGCCAACGTCGACTGCAACGGAGCCTCGGCCCTCTTGATGGAGAGTGAAGCTCGAGTTCCCTCCGCGTTCTGGCTACTGCCCGCCGGCGCGGCGATTTCCTTCGGAGCTTCGATGTGCGGCATCGGCGGCGGCCTGTTCGCCGTCCCCTTGCTGTACATCGGCTATCACTTGCCCTTGCGGCGAGCCGTGGCCACATCGCTCGGGTTGGTCTTTGCCAATGCGACGGCAGCCACTCTCTCCGAAGCGCTGCGGGCGGATTCGGCGATCGATGTCAAGCTGTCCGGCTGCATGATCGTCGGCGCTTTGGTCGGTGCGCGCTTGGGTTACCTGCTGGGGCGCAAGCTGAACACGCGCACACTGCGCATGATCTTCATCGCAGTGCTGATCATTTCCGGTCTGCGAGTGTGGCTGGGCGATGCCCTGCCGGCGCCCGCGGGCGAAGAGGACCAGGGGCCTTGGATCCAGGGCCTCTTGAGCATGCTGATCGGATTCGCAGGTGGAGTTCTGGCGCCGCTACTGGGAATTGGCGGCGGGCTGATATTCGTTCCGGCCCTGTTCATCGCTCTGCCCGGGCTTGGTTTTGCCGGC
>JAJCZM010000005.1 GCA_029262375.1 Deltaproteobacteria bacterium | reverse complement strand
CCCCCGTACAGCTGACCAACTGCCCGTGGTGCGGAAGCAGCATCGAAGCCGGCCGAGACCTGACGGTAGAGCGCGTCAAGGGCGGCCGTGGTCGAACACTAACCTACTGTAGCGACAAGCTGGGCCAGTGTGAGTTCACAGGTGTCAAATCACCCGGAGAGGGACTTCCTATCGTAGTGGTCGATGAAGAGCTCTATCGGCTGCTGCCCGCGCTCATCATTGCCACCGTAGATAAGTTCGCGCAGATGCCGTGGAACGGATGCACGCAGATGCTGTTCGGCCATGTGAACGGTTACTGCCCACGTCACGGGTTTCGATCCCCCGAGATAGAAGACAGCGACTCACACCCGAAGCGCGGCAACCTTCCTGCCTGCAAAACGGTTCCCCATGCGCCGCTGCGACCGCCGGATCTCATCATCCAAGACGAACTCCATCTGATCAGCGGACCGTTGGGATCGATGGTCGGCCTCTACGAGACCGTCATCGACGAACTGTGTACTTACGAGGTGGCCGGCAAGCGCGTGCGGCCCAAGGTCATCGCATCGACGGCCACCATTAGAAGCGCTGGCTCGCAGATACGTTCGCTGTTCCTGAGGCAGGTCGAGATCTTTCCGCCGCCCGGAACGACGAACGGCGACAACTTCTTCTCGCTGCGGCGATCGATAGACAAGGAGCCCGGGCGTCTTTACCTGGGTGTCTGTGCTCCGGGGAAACGCCTGAAAGCCGTTCTCATTCGTGTCTATGTCGCCTTGCTCGCGGCGTCACAGCTGCTGTACGAGAAGCACGGCAAGGCGGCCGATCCTTACATGACCGTGCTCGGGTACTTCAACTCGATCCGCGAACTGGGTGGGATGCGCCGTTTGGTCGGTGATGACATCCGCACCAGGCTTGTCGGTATCGATCGCTGGGGTCTCGCCAAACGCATGATCAGCGACACGAGCATCGAGGAGATGACGTCACGCAAGAGCTCCACCGACATTCCGCAAATTCTGGATCGCTTGGAGATCGGCTTCGATCCCGAAGACGATCGGCGGCGCGACGAGCTGAAAAAGGAGCGCAAGCCGTTCAACAAGCAGCGACCTTACGACGTACTGCTTGCTACCAACATGATCTCGGTCGGTGTCGACGTGAAGCGCATCGGCCTCATGGTGGTGGGCGGCCAGCCCAAGGGCACCTCTGAGTACATTCAGGCAACCAGTCGCGTAGGCCGACATTCACCGGGTGTCGTAGTGACGGTATATAACTGGGCACGCCCTCGAGATCTGTCGCACTACGAACGCTTCGAGCACTATCACTCGACCTTCTACAAGCAGGTCGAGTCGCTATCGGTCACGCCATTCGCGAGCCGTGCGCAGGATCGCGGACTCTCGGGGCTACTCGTAGCCCTTGTTCGCTTGGCCAGTGCCGAGTTCAACGAGAACGCAGGCGCTGGCCAGGTGCAGGCGAACCACCAACTCGTTCTGCGGGCTATTGCCGCAATCGGTAGGCGCGCGGCAGAAGTACTGGCCGATAAGAACGAGGGCGAAGCCGTCGAAGCCCAGCTCCGTGCGCGCTTTGATTACTGGGCCGCCCTCGCAAACAAAACAGGTGGCGCACCGCTCGGCTACAAAGGAAAACGCGACGGCACGACCATCGGGCTGCTGGAGTCACCATCAACCGATGACTGGGAAGCGTTCACCTGCCTGAACTCGCTGCGCGATGTCGAACCGACGACAGGACTCGTTCTGGTTGACGATGGCCTGGGCGGCGGAGGTGACGCGTGAGCTTCTATCGGCGCCGCGTAGGCGAGGTACGACCTAGCCAAACGATTCACACCTATGGCATCGGCTCGTTGATCGATATGCCGAACTTCTCGGTGCTCGTTCTCGGCCAAAGCGATTGGGCAGAGCCGACCCGGGAAACCGAAATCGTCGAGCCTCGACTGCTCTCGATCGTACGCCGGCAGCTCGGACCGCAGGTAGAGCGGCTCGCGGGCCCGCCGATCCCCCCCAACAGCGACCGGCCGAACCCTTTTGACCCTGAGTACAACCAAGGGCTTCCTGTCGTACCGTTTCCTAGTTGGGTCAGGTGTACGATCTGCAAACGCATTGCGCCGCTCCACATCGGTTTGTTCAGCCTCAAGGAAGATCCCTATCACCCAGACAGGACATACTACGTCCACGAGAACTGCGACAAGGTGAAGGGGCGCCCCCCGGCCGTCGTACCCGTAAGACATGTGCGCATGTGTAAGAACGGGCACCTCAGTGAGTTCCCCTGGGTCGAATACGTGCACAACGGACCTTCGGGTTGCCCTGCCATCCTACGATTCTGGGAGTTCGGTGTTTCGGCGGAGGCCTCAGACCTGACCATCAAATGCGACGCCTGCGGCAAGACGCGCATGATGATGGAAGCCTTCCAAGACGGCGGGAGCGCACTCGGTCCATGTACCGGCGCATACCCGCACAACAAGATCACCAACAGCGAATGCGCGGAAACCGCGAAGCCGACGCTGGTGGGTGCTTCGAATATCTGGTTCCCGGTTTCGATATCGGCGCTTTCGGTACCGACATCTTCGAACGAGCTCGGTCAGCTCGTCGAAGAAAACTGGCCCATGCTCGAGCCCGCCAATTCGCGCGCCATCCTCGAAGCCTTTGCGACCGTAGGTAATCTCAAGAAGTTCGCACGCTGGTCGATCGATGAGCTGTGGGCAGCAATCGAAACGAAACGCTCGGCCGGTGACGATGACGATGGGCCCGAGAGCCTCTTGGAACTCAAGCAGGGGGAATGGGACGTATTCTCCGAGCCGGATCCCGGCCTGCAAACGAAGGATTTCAAACTCACACAGACGACCTGCCCGCCGGGCTACGAACAGTGGATAGACCGCGTCGTGCTGGCCGAACGGCTGCGCGTGGTCCAAGCGATGATCGGTTTCACGCGAGTGATATCGCCGGGCGATTTTGCAGACGTAGACGAAATCGAAGAAGTGCAGCGTGGTCCACTCGGACGCAAACCACCGCAATGGGTCCCTGCTTCAGAAGTTCGCGGCGAGGGGATATTCATCCGCTTCCGCGAAGATACGCTCGTGGCCTGGGAGGCCAAACTTGCTGAGCGACAGAAGCAGTTCCACAACGTACACACCGAGTTTCGAACCGCGCGAAGAATCGAACATCCGGAGCAGGGCTTTCCCGGGATTCGCTACATCATGCTGCACTCGCTCTCGCACGCACTGATTCGCCAGTTCGCGATCGAGTGCGGTTATGGCGCGGCGAGCCTACAAGAACGTGTCTACGCCGGTCGCACCGCCGATGGTCGAAACATGGCGGGGATTCTTCTCTATACGGCCGCGGCCGACAGCGAGGGTACGCTCGGTGGCCTAGTTCACCTGGGCAAGCCCGATCGCCTGGCTCGGCATCTGAGCGAAGCGCTCGAGGCCATGCGCCTGTGTGCTTCGGATCCGCTGTGTTCCGAGCATCTGCCCGGCGGTGATCCGCTTACCCTGCATGGCGCGGCGTGCCACGCCTGTATGTTCGCGGCCGAGACCTCGTGCGAGCGCGGCAACAAGTACCTCGACCGAACGTTGCTCGTTGAAACGATGAGCCCAGACGTCTGCGCGTTCTTCGAGCAAAGCTAAGGCGAGCGAGTTACGACGATGGCTGACCGAACGTTACGAGAACTGATCGTCGATATTGCGCGCGATCTACCAGCCGGCGCGCTCGACAGTACGTGCCGAGCACTGGAAACGCTTGGCGCGGACCTGGCCGTAGCCGATGCACTGGCCAGCGTGAACGTGGGCAACCCCGATGCACGCAAGACACTCGCTGCGCTTGGTGCAGCATGGACGCGGGAGTCGGGTGGCGGTCCGCCATCGGCGCTGGCGTGGGCGCTTCGCGGCGCCGCCGCTACTGACGATCGCTGGCGCGATGAGAGCGCACTTGATTTGGTTTGGACTGGGCCCATGCCGGCGGCGGGCAAAGTGCGTATGACGCGACAGGTGCTACAGGAGATCGTCGATTCTGCGGAACACGATTTGTGGCTTTTGTGTTTTACAGGATACCGAATCCCCGAAATTGCGGCTGCGTTCGAGGCCGCTCTCGACCGCGGCGTTCGCATCCGGGTCATCCAGGAGGAAGCCGGCGGAAGCGGTGGCAAACTGACGCTCTCGGGCATGAAGGCGCTGGGCCCCAGAGTCGCCGAGAAAGCTGAAGCCTACGTATGGCCCAAACACACACGCCCCGTCGACGACAAGGGAGAAGCGATCGGCTCCTTGCACGCCAAGGGCCTACTTGCCGACGACAAGCGACTCTTCATTACCAGCGCGAACCTGACAGGCCACGCCTTGGACGTAAACATGGAACTCGGTGTCTTGATCCGCGGTGGTTCGCGCCCGAAATGGATGGCAGAGCATCTACGATGGTTGATTGATGCGGGGCCGTTGGAGCGAGTCGCCTAGTCGCTGGCGCCACCGAGCGGCTCGTATGCCCCCTCGGTGACCCAACGCCGCCACACATCCGCGGCCGGTTCACTCGCGCCGCGTCCCGCGACTAGATCACGGAGCCAGGATCTCGGAATCACGGTCACATCCAGCAACGTAAACAGACTGCGGTAGTTCTGAAAGCGGTCCGTTCCCTTCGTTCGCCAGGTCGCGACCAAATCTTCCGCCTCTGACATTCCCGCGGCACCGGGTGCAGCGAGACCGTGGAATCTGACATCCCGGCCCCGACCGGTCTTCGAGAACACGAAGAACGGCGGTACCTCGTCGCGCCGGTCCGGCGCCACATGGATGCACTCGAATACATGTCGAAGCAGACGGTTCCCGCCAGGGCCGGTATCGTGAAGCTCCTTGCCCGGCTTCTTGTTGTCGCCGTAGTAGACGAATCGTCCGGGTTCGGGGCCGAGCTTGTCTGGCCAGTCCTCGTCGGCGAATGTCGTGTACAATCCGGCCAAACGGTAGCCACCTTTTGTGGGACTGCCCAGGATCCGAAAGCCACCCATGTTGCCGCAACTCAGCAACTTGCTGATCGGATCATCGGCGGAAGTCCCGGCCGTTCCCCCGCGGTACGTAGCACCGACGATAAGATCGGCTTCCGCAAGATCGACGAACGCGACGATCGGATCTGAGCTCACGCGTCGCTCCGTTCGTATCGCAACACGACCAGCACATGCCGTGCCCGCGACGTCCCGACATACAGGTCGGTCGGCGAGCAGTACCATGCCCCGGGCTTCACATCGCAGAGAATGATCGCGTCGGCCTCGAGCCCCTTGAAGCTTCGAACGGATACGAAACGTACCGAATTGGCGGCGCTCCCGTCACCGCTCTCGTAGAGCATGAAGTTTCCGAGGTTTTTGAGTTTTTTGAGCGGGCTATTGGGGCCAAGCGGAGACATGACGACGATGCGATCGATCGGGATCTCCATCTCGTTGATGAGATGATGTAGCTGCTTGCGTACACCGTCGACCATCGCCTTCTCGTCGGCGCACACGATATCGATCACGGGCGTGCCTTCCGGGGCGCCGTGTTTCACTCGCGGCTCGAGATCAATTGCGGCGCCGCTGTACCGAGCAATGTTCTCCGTATTGCGACAGTTGAAGGTGAGTTTGGATTCTTTCAGCCCCAGCGTCTCGGCCGGTCCGCCTCCGAACAGGTTCTGATTTGGGTCGTAGAACACGTAGAGCGTCGACTCCTTCGTATCGACGAGCAGTTTCTCGATCGCCAGCCACCACATCTCCTGGAAGTCCTGTCCTTCGTCTACGACGACAGCATCAAAGCGCTCGTCGGGGTAAAGATCGAGCGCCCTGATCAGCAGATCCGCGACGTCATCGCGCCAGAATGTCTTCTGTGCATCGGGCTCTTTGGGAATCTCGAACTTGAGTCCCGCCGACGTGACGACGTCGCGCGCATACTTGTGAAACCAACTGACCTTGAAATCTTCCCCGAGCGCCTGAATGTGCTCGCCAAGCGGCCTGTTGTAGCAGAGGAAGAGAACTGGCTGTCCTTCGGCTGAGAGCCGGCGTGCCTTCTCCAGCCCGACGAGCGTCTTGCCAGTGCCGGCGGGTCCGGTGATGGCGACCCGCGGGAACTCTTCGAGGAGTTCGAGCACCGCAGCCTGTTCTTCCGTCAACCGTACGAGCACACCCTGGTCCTCGTCCAGACGGTGAGTCATCGCGGGAACGAGCCGGAACTGCGGACACAGAATACTCAAAAAGGCTTTCTGCGCGCTCTCGTCCAAAGGTGGCCCGGTCAGGTTGTGGTAGGCGAAGGCCTTCTCGACCGCCTCCGCTATCCGACCGACAGCCTTGGCGTCGATCACCACGTCAGCCGGCAGGTCGAGTCCGGTTTCACGCTCGAGGTTCATCCCGGGAAAGCATACTGCCCAGGCGAACGAAGGGCGCAGCTTCCGTTTTCTGAAACTCTCGTGTCGGTGGATGTAGTCGCCAACCGTGTGGACCGCTGCCGTGGCCTGCTTCGCCGGGTTTTTGATCTCATGCTCTTTGTCGAAGTAGTCAATCGAGTACCACTGATCGCCACGGACCCCGATCTTCTTTCCGCCCTTCACTTCCAGCCCCAGCCAGCCACGCCGGGGCTCAGGATGACGAAATCGATCTCGCCTTCTTGCGCGCGATCGTCGGCAACGCCCGGTTTCAAGAACCGGCGCGAGTGCAAGACGATGTACGAATCGGGGAGGTCTTCCTTCAGAGCGTAAAAGACCTTCTTCTCGGAGCCAGGCGTATCCGGATCTGGTTTCTGCGGATAAATTCTGGCCAAAGCTTCTGCCTCCCAGCGCTCGATGAAGTGCGGGTGCGTCCACGAGTTTCTTGACTATGTGTGCATAGGAACTGCCATTTGCACAGCCTCACCCACCTTTCACTTCGCGCACCCGCTCGCACGGCATATCAAGAGATCAGAGCGGATATCGCTCAGACGACTCAGGCTCATGCAAGTTCATCAGACCACCGCGAAGCCTCTCCAACCCAACGGAGACATCGTCAGTCCCGAGCAACGATCGAAAATAATGCGTGCGGTTCGACAGCAAAGAACCTCTCCGGAACGAGCGGTGGCCAAGGTCATTCGCGAACTGGGATATAGCTATCGCCTGAACAGAAAGACGCTCCCCGGCTCGCCTGATCTATCCAATGCGCGACAGGGCTGGGCGATTTTCGTTCACGGATGCTTTTGGCATGGGCACCGGCACTGTAAGAAGACCAAAGGCGGGGCACACGGGCGCGTCCCCGCGACGCGTTCTGCATTTTGGCAAGCCAAGATCGAAGCAAACCGAGAACGTGATCTCAGAAAACACAAAGAGCTCGCGAGGCACGGACTGCGAGTACTGACCGTCTGGGAATGTGAACTGCGTGAACCCGCACGTCTGCGCAGAAGACTGCGACGGTTCCTTTTCGAGTAGTGAGATGCAAGCATGAGTGGCGAGTCGAGGGGATGCGGTAGATGAAGAACAGCTTACGAGTCGCGGGACTGTTCGCCGGGATCGGCGGACTGGAACTCGGCCTCGAAAGAGCAGGACATCGTACGTCTTTCTTATGCGAGAAAGACGAGGCCGCCCGGCGTGTGCTCGGCGATCACTTCTCGCGTCGTATATTCGACGATGTCCGCACGCTCGGCGGCAACGATCTACCGAGAAGCCTTGATCTCTTGGCAGCGGGCTTCCCGTGCCAAGACCTGTCGCAGTGCGGAGCTACGCAAGGTCTAAGGGGCAGCGAATCGAGCCTGGTCGGCCACGTGTTCCGGATCCTCCAAGAGCGACGAGTCCCGTGGATACTGCTCGAGAACGTGCCGTTCATGTTGCACCTCAATCGCGGCAGAGCGATGACGCGCATCACCGACGAATTAGAAGCAATGGGCTACCGCTGGGCCTACAGGGTTCTCGATGCGCAGGCCTTCGGGTTACCCCAACGCCGTGAACGTGTGTTCCTTCTTGCATCCCTGGACGAACGCCCCGAGTGCCGACTACTCTCTCACGCAGGACAGCGCGCAGAACCCTCCGCCTGGCACGACGAAGCCAGCGCTTATGGTTTCTATTGGACCGAAGGGAATCGCGGCATCGGCTGGGCTAGGGATGCGATCCCGACGCTCAAGGGCGGATCCGGGCTCGGCATCCCCTCGCCTCCGGCGGTCTGGCTGACCGACAGCGGTGAGTTCGTCAAACCGACAATCGAGAGCGCCGAAAGACTGCAAGGTTTTCCTCGGCACTGGACAGCATCAGGTCACGGAACGCGCGGAAAAGGCGCTCGATGGAAACTCGTCGGGAACGCGGTCGCTGTTCCGGTGGCGAAGTGGGTCGGTGACCGTATTGCCTCTGCCGATGAACGGGCGCCGGTTGGTACGCCCATACGTCTTACCAAGAAGGATAAGTGGCCGAGAGCAGCTTTCGGAGGCCCGAACGGTCGATATGCGGTGCCGGACGCCACAGCTTGGCCAAAGACTCGTTACAAGTGGTCCCCGATCGTCGACTACATGGGCGGAGCTCATGAGCCGCTATCCCATAGAGCCGCTGAAGGGTTTCGAAGCCGCGTAGTCTCGGCGAAGAGCCTGAACCCAAACGCAGAGTTTGTTGAAGCTCTGACCTCGTACACGAACCGATGCTTGGATTAGCGGGGCGAGAGCCCCAACGAGCGTCGGCACAATTGCTCATGGGAAGATCGTCGTCCCCCCTACCGCCCCACCGCCCGATGCACCTCACAATCACACCGCCTGTCATTCGGCGTCGCACACCGTCGCAAGAACTCACTCCTCTTCGCGCCCCCCTCCGCACTCATCGCAGAAACATGAACTCCGTCCTCACCACTGAAGCTATCGAACGGAGCGGCAGCGGATCTTGCATTACACCGCGATACTACATGCCTTCGTAGACTCGTTGGACCCTGAGCATGCCATGTCGCGACAACGACGGCCCATAGCGAACAAGCTGACGCGGCGCAGCCGCCGAGACTTGCGCTACCGGGTATTCGGTACCTACCTCACTTTCGTTTCCTCACCCACGCGATATTTCGACCCCGATCAAAGTACGGGAGCTGGAATACGCAGAGCAGAACAAAAAAAGGACCCGCAGGGTTTTGGCCCCTCGTAAAGCGAGAGACGGAACACCCGTTGGGCCCTTTTAGGCGGCGCTGGCACGACGCCAACTAATCTAGAAAATACCCCCGGACGTACGACCTCGCAACCAGAATCGCTTCCACCGAACGTCTGGCGCTGCGAATATGCCGGTCATGTCACAGAGCTGAGGAAGACCCACACGCGATACGCAATACGCAGAGAATCGGTATGAATTCGAAGAAAGTGGTAGGCCGTGTAGGGATCGAACTGTGATTCGGCCTGCAAAAGGGACCCCTTTGGCGGGGTGATCGGCGTCGAAAATTGCCCCCCCCTCACCGCCAATGATGCGCTCCCCGGATTTCAAAGGAGCGGGGCGAAAGGGGTGAATCGTGCCGACTTCTCAGGGTGCTCGTTTAGTTGAATACTCCCCCTACCCCCCGCCGATACATCTCAACGAGCGAACCCACTCCCAACCTACCGCCCAACAGAAAGATGCACCCCACACCCACACCGCCGATCACCCGGCGTCGCACACCCCCTCAAAAACGCACTCCTCTCCGCGCCCCCCTCCGCACTCATCGCAGAAACAGACACTCTGTCCTCACCAAAGAAGCTATCGACGTAAGTCTCCTTCGTGTACTGGCCGCAAAGCGCGCAGTGCCAGATCGAGTCTGTCGCCTCGTCGCCCATGGCGTCGGAAACCAGAAAGGCCGTGCGCGCTTCGTAGCCGCCCAGGCCTTCGTCACAGGTCGCGCACTTGCGACCGTCATCCGGGGCCGCCTGTAATCCCCCCAACACGTACCGAACGATGCGACGTTGCACGGCCAGTTCGCGCCTTTGAAGGATCGCGGGGTACAGCACTTCGCCCCAACTCTCGCGCGCGTCTTCCATGCGAGACTGGAACTGCTCGGGCATGTCTTGTGGTTCGTACTCGTCGGCGCTGCGGTGAAACTCCTCGTCCGAATCGAACAACGCACGACACAGCGCAAGCGACTGCGACCAGTACCCGATTGTGTTCTCGACATTGAGCAGCAAACTCGCCATGAGAACGCGCGCATCGAGGCGACGCCGCGCAATCCAACCAATCTCGAACGCCCACAACCGCAAAGCCGACGGCCCGACCGTCAGATGCGGTAACAGCACGCGACTCGGCGACACTTCCGTCGCGCCGATCATGCTGAGCATGAGTTCGAACGGCAGCAGATCCCACGGTTTGAGATCGTACTGCTTTGCCTCATCGTGACATCGGATGACGACCGCAACGTCGAGCGCCGTAAGCGCATCGCTACGATCAGCACACACCGCCAGTGCCGCAAGCTCCAAGTCTTCGATCTCGCGCGCAAGCGGATCGACCCCCTCGCCTTCCGATAACTGTCGATTAAATTCGCGAGTCAGTGCCAACAGAGATCGCGACGCAACGGTTTGTGACATTGCACAGTACTCCTCAAGTATTCGTCTGGTTCCGCCTGGTTCGGTTCGTAGTTCCCTACCTACACCTACCAACGCGGCCGCCGACATTACAGCGAGTCATGCCGGCCGGCCGGTCCTAACCGTCCCCAACCCGCTGATACAATCGACACGCCGCTTGATAGGCCTCCTCCGCCCGCGCCCTCGCGTGCTCGAGTTCATGCGCAACCCCACGCAACTCATCGCCCCGCTTAGCCTCAATCAACAAACCCCGCGCCGTGGAAAGCAGTTGCAACGTCGATGCGATCGCATCAAGCACGGTCTGTCGGATGACCTCAGGTCGTTCTGAATCACGCATCGCCGTCTAGGCTCCTTTGGTGTCGCACCGAATCGCATCGGCGTTCGGGCTCCTCGGTATTGGGCCGAATCGCATCGGCCCGTGTTCCTTGGTATCGCGCCGAATCGCATCGGCCCGTGTTCGGACGCTCCGCCACTCACGCCGCTCACCGCTACCCCCGTCCTGAACCAACTATGGACCCGCCGGTGGGTCAGAACCGGTACCCAAAACCGCCCTTTGTTGGCGAAATCCGAGCGCTTTCGGGTAGTTCGGGCGAAGCTGGGGCGAAAGTGTGGGTGCTTTCTCGATGTGCGTGAGTCCTGCACAGCCCACCGCACCCTGCCTGCATTTTTCGCTTGACGCGGCCCACACTTTCGCTTTATATTCGCCCCTCGTCCAATGCTTCCCGCGACCCAAACCACAGCTCCCCAATCCGCTCGCCCGGCCGCTCGCACACCGCAAATCCGCGCGCGAACCGATGCCCCCGTTTCCACCCGCGACGTCCCGTCCGCTTACCTACAACACCCGGCGCGCGAAGAGCTGCCGCACATCGACAAGCACTCCGCGGCGATCGTCCTCGACCGTTACCTGTTTCGCATGGCGCGGCGCGAATCGCTTTGTCGCCTTCGCCTCGGCCGGCTCGCCGCCCGACTACTCGACACGCGCAGCTACCACCGCCTCGGCTTCGCGCGCATCGGCGACTACACCCTCGAACGACTCGGCCTGTCGGCCCGCGAACTACAATCAGCCGCCCGCGTATGGCGCCGCACCGCCCAAGTCCCCGCCCTCGCCCACGCCTTCCGCACCGGCACCCTCAACTGGACGAAGCTGCGCACGCTCTGCGAGCTGCCTGACGACGTCGACATGTCGCATTGGATCGCGCTGGCCGCATCGATAAACAGCCGCGAACTCGAAGCGCACGTCGCCGCCCACAAGCGCGCCGCCGCCCGCGCCGCTACAACTGACCAGGCCGGTGCAGGCGCCGGTGCAGACGCCAGTGCCGGTATCCTGACTGGTATCCTGGCCGGTGCCGCAGCCGACACGGCGACCTCTCCAACCGACGACGACGACAACGACCTTCTAGACGGCGAACCGCGCGTCGAAGTCCGCGTTCGCTGCCCCGCCCACCTGCGTCCCTTGTGGAATGACGTGCGCGAACTCGCCTCACGCAGCGCCGGCAGCGAACTGGCCCCCTGGCAAGCACTCGAGTTGGTCTGCGCCGAAGCATCTTCGGGTGCCGCACTCGGCGCGCCCTCCATCCCAAGTCCGCTCAACGACGAAGCCGCGACCGATACCGCGCTGCAAGCCCGATGGCTCGGCATCACCGCGCGCACGCCGTCCCAAAACAGCGACGACAGCGACAACGACGACGACCCCTCGCACACCCCACACCGCGACGATGTCTTGTACGACCACGTTGGCGAAGCCATCGACCCCGCCGACGTACTCATGCTCCGCGCCCTACTCGCCGACAACGACGCCCTCGAACTCGGTGCGCTCGACGGTTCGCCTGACGAGCATGCCAACGATTCAGACCGACGCGACCTAACCTCTCTCGACGCCGACGATCTCGACAACGCCCTGCGCGACGTCCTCACGGCAATGCGGTCGATCGATTGGCAACTCGGACGCCTGCTCTCGACATTCGCGCGACTCAGCCTTCACCGCCAGGTCGGCTACGCATCCACCGCGTCGTATGTGCGCGAGCGTCTCGGCATCTCCTCGCGCAAGGCCCGTTCATTAATACGCCTGGAAGCAAACCCCGCCGACGGCCGCGACGAATTGGCCGATGCCTACCGCCGCGGTGATCTATCGTGGGTGCGCGCGCTCGCGTTGTTGCCGGTAATGTCGGAGCGCCACGCCGCGGCTTGGATCGAACGTGCCCGCTGCGTCACGATCCGCCGCCTCTTTGACGAAGTCCGCTGGGCGCTCGATATGCGCGATCGCGCGTGGATGTTCATGGAACTCGTGCCGCCGCCTCTCGGTACTCGCCTGCAACACAGCAACGAAGAAGCCGAGCGGCAAATGCGTGCGCTCTACGGCGACGAGATGGCAGCGCGCATCGCCAAACAGGCCCCGGACGACACCACGTTTGTGCGTCTGGCGGGTCCGGCATCGGTCATCGACCTCTTCTACGACGTCCTACAAGCGTTCCGAGACCCCGCCGTCCCCTGGGAACCCGCCTGGCGCGCCCTCGAACGAGTTTTGTTACACGCGAAGGCCCAATGGTCTGACGTCCCGCGCCACCGAAACCCCATCCACGACCGCGACGGATGGCGCTGCCGCGTGCCCGCCTGCAGCTCACGCCGCAATCTCCAAGAACACCACGTCCTGTACCGCTCTCGCGGCGGCGGCAACGAACGCGGCAACCGAATCTCCATCTGCGCCTGGCACCACCTACGCGGCATCCACACCGGCCGAGTCCGCGCCACCGGCGACGCCGAACAAAAAATCCGCTGGCAACTCGGCACCAACCTACGCTTCATCGACGACACCTACGCCGCGCCAACCGGGTTTCGAGAACTTTGGGAACTTTGAGAAAGTGGTAGGCCGTGTAGGGATCGAACCTACGACCCGCGGATTAAGAGTCCGCTGCTCTACCAACTGAGCTAACGACCCACATTTCTCGGGAAAGGAACGCTCTTTATAACCTGAAGCCGCGCGGGTGCAAGATATGAGTGCGGGGCTGCGCACTGCACACGACGGGCAAAAAGTGGGGTGAGCGACGGGACTTGAACCCGCGACATCCGGTACCACAAACCGGGGCTCTACCGACTGAGCTACGCTCACCGCAAAGCCGCCCTTTCGTGACACTCCGGTGGAGCGTCGGCGGCGTTCGGCTCAGCGAGAGTACGGAAATCCGGGCTCGCTGTAAAGTCTGGTGCGTCGGCCGAGCGCTATATATTAAGCGTCAGCTTCGCGTCTTCCGTCATCATGTCGGGGTTCCATGGGGGATCCCAGACCAACTCGACGTCGCAAGCGGCCACGGCTTCGACCCGGCGCGTGGCCAGTTCAACCATGCCCGGCATCTCGCCCGCCACCGGGCAACCCGGTGCGGTCACGGTCATCTTGATCGCAACGTCACCGGACTCCTGCACCGAGATGTCGTAGATCAGACCCAGGTCATAGATGTTCACCGGGATCTCGGGGTCATACACCGTTCGCAAGTGGGCGATGATCGCCGCTTCGATGGCAGCCGGCGTCGCGTCGGCCGCCTGACCTTCGGCGCCCGCAGCATCTTCGCTCGGAGTCTGCATGCTCAGCCCACCGCCGTAGCCGCCCTGCATCATCGGAGGAGGCGGGGGCGCTGCGGGTGCGGCGGGTGCAATTGGCTCAGCATTCGGCGCCGCCGCTTTGTCACCGCCAGCCGGGCCGACCGCGTGGGCCGGAATCTCTAACGACTTTTTCTTCTCGTCCATCGTTCCTACTCCGTTCTATTCGGTCGTGACGACCTACTCTGTCGTAGCGGGCGTCGCATTCTTGCCGCCTTCGATCGCATTGCGCAGCGTATGCCAGGCCAACGTCGCGCATTTTACACGCAGCGGATACTCGCGCACGCCTTCGAACACCGCGAGCTTACCAAGCTCAACGCTCTCATCGCATTCGCCCTGCCCCGTCAGCGTTTCGTGCAGCCGCTCGAACAACGCCATGGCGTCTTCGATCGTCTTGCCTTTGAGCGCTTCGGTCATCAAAGACGCCGATGCGGTCGAGATCGCGCACCCCGCACCGTCAAAACTGATGTCGCTCACCTTGTCGCCGTCGAGTTGCAGATACAGATGAATCTTATCGCCGCATAGAGGGTTGTCGCCGTCGGCTTCGTGCGTCGCAGCTTCGAGCTTGCGGAAATTGCGCGGCGTACGGCCGTGGTCCAGGATCGTTTCCTGGTAAAGATCGCGAAGGTCAGACACTTCCCATTACCCCATCAACTTGCGCACTTGGCCGAGTCCTTCGACCAGACGATCGATGTCGTCGCGCGTATTGTAAATCCCAAAAGACGCCCGCGCCGTCGCCGGCACACCGAAGTGGTGCATCACCGGCTGCGCGCAGTGATGGCCGGTGCGCACTGCTATGCCTTCGTTGTCCAAGATCGTTCCGATGTCGTGCGCATGAATGCCATCGAGCGTGAACGAGTGCACGCCGACTTTGCCTTCAGCGGTACCGACAATCGTCAGGCCCGGAACCGTCGCAAGCGCGTCGTAACCGTAGGCCACCAAATCATGCTCGTGCCGCTCGAGCGCTTCGTGGTTGAAACGCCCCATGTAGTCGATCGCCTCACCAAGCCCGATCGCACCGGCAATGTTCGGGGTACCGGCTTCAAACTTGTACGGCAACTCGTTGTAAGTCGTCGAATCGAACGACACCGACAAAATCATCTCGCCACCGCCCTGCCACGGCGGCATGGCCTCGAGCAGTTCTTCACGGCCATAGAGGATGCCGATCCCGGTAGGCGCGTAGGCCTTGTGACCGGAGAAAGCATAGAAATCGCAGCCGATCTCCTGGACATCCACGCGAAGATGCGGCGCCGCCTGCGCACCGTCCACAACGACAACAGCGCCCGCGTCGTGCGCCATCTTCGTGATCTCGGCAACCGGGTTCACCGTCCCCAATGCGTTGGACACATGCACGATGCCGACAATCTTCGTACGTTCGCTCAGCTTCTCAGCAAACGCCGTCATGTCGAGCTGGCCGCGTTCGTCAATCGGAGCCACTACGAGCTTCGCGCCCGTCCACTCGCAGAGCATCTGCCAGGGGACAATATTCGAATGATGCTCCATCTCGGAGATCAAAATCTCGTCGCCCTCGCCGACGTTCGCACGACCATAGGTCTGCGCCACAAGGTTGATCGCCTCGGTGGTGCCGCGCACATAGATGATCTCGCGAATGTTCTTGGAATTCAGGAACACGTGCGCCTTGCCGCGCGCCCGCTCGTAAGCGAACGTCGCGCGCGCGCTCAGCGAGTGCACGCCTCGATGTACGTTCGAGTGATCGTTCTCGTAGTACCGCGACACGGCGTTAATGACGTGCAGCGGCTTCTGCGAGCTCGCCGCGCTATCGAGATAGACAAGCGGCTTGCCGTGTACCTGCTGATTGAGCACGGGAAAGTCCGCACGCACGGACTCGGCGTCGAAGCCGGTAAAAGTGTTCTGATCGGCGGCCAGCTGCCCTCCGCTCTTACTCACGATGCATCCTCCGCCTGTTGCTCTGCGGGATTCTTCTGTAGCTTTCGGCCCAGCTGTTTGCGCAGCGCTTGCGCCAACTCTTCGTCGCCCAGCTCTTCAAGCACCTCGCCGGCAAAGGCGACGGTCAGAAGCCGGCGCGCTTCGGTCTCGCCAACGCCGCGCTGGCGCATGTAGAACATCGACTCTTCGTTTAGCCGCCCTACGGTACAGCCGTGGCTGCATTTGACGTCGTCGGCGTAGATTTCGAGCTGCGGGCGCGCTTCGGCAACGGCGCCGTCGGCAAGCAAGAGATTCCGGTTCGCCTGGTCAGCCGAGATATGTTGCGAGTCGGGGCGCACGATGATGCGACCGGTAAACACGCCGCGCGCATCGTCGTCGATGACTCCTTTATATAGCTCCCGGCTGTTCGTGTGCGGCGCGGCGTGATCGATCACCGTGTGATGATCGGCGTGCTGATCGTCGGCCAACGCATACAGGCCGTCGAGCGTGCACTCGGCCCCTTCGCCATCGAGTACGACGCGAACCTCAGTGCGCGAAAGTTCCGCTCCCAAGGTCACGACATGCGATTGCAGATTGCTGCCGCGCGCCAGCCGCGCTTCGACGCGGTGAATGTGCGAGGCCCCGGCGGGCGCCGACTGCACGACGGCATGAGAAAGATGCGCGTCGTCGGCAATAATCAATTCAGTCACGACATTCGTCAGACCCGTCGCAGCAAGGTCGCCGCCGTAATGTTCGACTACCCGCGCACGCGATCCGGCTTCAGCGACGACAATATTGCGCGCATGGCTTACCGTAGGGGCCATGGGGGAGATGGACGCCGCACCGGCCGTCACGTAGTGCATGACATGAACCGTACGCTCGGCCGTCGTGCCCTTCGAAATAATCACGACAGCGCCGTCGGCCGCAAACGCGGCATTAAGCGCCGCAAACCCGTGCGACCCAACATCGAGGCACTGGCCGAAAGCCTTTTCGACCGCGCCGTCGCCCTGCCCCAGCAACGCGGCCAGAGACTCGACACGCACGCCGTCTATTGCAGCGTCGACACAGAGGTCTGCGGCAAAGCGACCGTCGACGAATACGAGGACGGGTTCGGCTTTCGCGGCTTTCTCACTCGGCTCGCTCTGCTCACGCTGCTCACGCTTGGCAACCGGCAGTGCCGCAACCGCAGCCGCAATGACCGCGCGGCGCGCGGCGGCGACAGCAACATCAGGCAACGCGAACTCCGTACCCGCAATCGAAGAAACGTTCGTATACTTCCAGTCTTCGTTCTTCTTGCCGGGGAACCCGAGATCCCCAAAGCGTGCGATGCCGTCGTCACGCATACTCGCAAGCCACGGCAAGCCGTTACCGGCGAGCTCGCCTCGCTGCGCCTCGAAAGCGGCTTTGTAGCGCTCAGCTGTCGATTGACTCGCCATCGTTACGACGCGGGGCCTTCGACGGCTTTCGCGACTTTCGCGAGTTCCGAATGTCCGGCCTGCGAATCTCCGGCAATCCAGCCGTAGCCCTTCGCTTCGACTTCCAGCGCGAGTTCCGGTCCGCCGCTCTTCACGATACGGCCGTCCGACAGCACGTGCGTCATGTCGGCCTTGATGTGATCGAGCAAACGCTGGTAGTGCGTAATGACGATCATCGCGCGCTCGGGCGAACGCATGGCATTGACCCCTTCCGAAACCGTTCGCAGCGCGTCTACGTCGAGTCCCGAGTCGGTCTCGTCGAGAATCGCCAGCTTCGGCTCGAGCATGGTCATCTGAAAGATCTCGTTGCGCTTCTTCTCGCCGCCCGAAAACCCTTCGTTCACCGAACGATTGAGAAACGATTCGTCCATGTGCACGAGCTTGGCTTTCTCTTTGGCGAGCTTGAGAAAGTCCATGGCGTCGAGCGCGTCCAGCCCATGATGCTTGCGCACGGCGTTGACCGCGGCCTTGAGAAAATACGCCGTGCTCATGCCGGGAATCTCGACCGGATACTGAAACGACAGGAACACGCCTTCGCGCGCGCGTTCTTCAGGCGCCATCGCGAGCAGGTCCTGCCCCTCGAACTCAACCGAGCCCTTCGTCACGACATAGCCCTCGCGACCGGTCAGCACACAAGCGAGCGTGCTCTTACCCGAGCCGTTCGGCCCCATAACGGCGTGAACTTCGCCCGCCTTCACATCGAGCGTGATGCCTTTGAGGATGTCCTTGCCATCGACCTGTGCGTGTAGATTACGAATCTTCAGCATTAAATATTTCTTCCTGTCCTAATCTTAACCAACCGCCCCTTCGAGCGAGATACCGAGTAACGCCTGCGCTTCCACCGCGAACTCCATCGGCAATTCCTTGAATACTTCTTTGCAGAATCCGTTGACGATCATCGACACGGCGTCTTCTTCCGACAGCCCACGCTGGCGGCAGTAGAACAACTGGTCTTCGCCGATTTTAGATGTCGATGCTTCGTGCTCGACCTGTGCACTGGCGTTGCGTACGTCGATGTAAGGGAACGTATGCGCGCCGCACTTGTCTCCGAGCAGCAAGGAATCGCACTGCGAATAATTGCGCGCGTTCTCCGCCTTCGGGCTGATCTGTACCAACCCGCGGTAACTCTGCTGCGCTTTGCCGGCCGAGATGCCCTTCGAGATGATCGTGCTCTTGGTGTTCTTGCCGAGATGCACCATCTTCGTGCCGGTGTCGGCCTGCTGCATGTTGTTCGTGACGGCAACTGAGTAGAACTCACCGACCGAGTTGTCGCCCTGCAACACCACGCTCGGGTACTTCCAGGTAATCGCCGAGCCGGTTTCTACCTGCGTCCACGAGATCTTCGCGTTGTCCATGCACTTGCCGCGCTTGGTGACGAAGTTGTAGATGCCGCCCTTGCCGTCTTTGTCGCCGGGATACCAGTTCTGCACGGTCGAGTACTTGATGTTGGCGCCGGGCATGGCGACCAACTCGACCACGGCCGCGTGCAGTTGGTTCTCGTCGCGCATCGGCGCGGTGCAACCTTCGAGGTAGCTCACGTGCGCGCCTTCTTCGGCGACGATGAGCGTGCGCTCGAACTGACCGGTGTTCGCCGCATTGATACGAAAATACGTCGACAGCTCCATCGGGCAGCGAACGCCCGCCGGGATGTAGCAAAACGAGCCATCCGAGAAGACCGCCGAGTTAAGCGTCGCGTAAAAATTGTCGCGCACCGGAACCACGGTGCCCAAATACTTACGAACCAGATCGGGATGTTCTCTGAGGGCTTCGCTAAACGAGCAGAAGATCACTCCGACGTCGGCAAGCGCGCCCTTGAACGTGGTGGCCACCGAGACGCTGTCGAATACGGCATCGACGGCAACACCGCTGAGCCTCTTCTGTTCGTTCAATGAGATCCCGAGCTTGTCGAAGGTCGCGAGCAACTCGGGATCAACCTCGTCGAGACTCTCGAGCGTCTTCTTGTCTTTCGGTGCGGCGTAGTAGCTGATCGCTTGGTAGTCGATCGGCGGGAACTTGACCTGCGCCCAGCGCGGTTCGCCGTCGCGCGCGTTCATTTGTTCCCACGCGCGAAACGCTTCGAGGCGCCACTCGAGCATCCATTCGGGTTCTTCCTTCTTACTGGAAATCAGACGAACGATGTCTTCGTTGAGCCCCGGAGGCGCAACATCGGACTCGATGTCGCTGAAGAAGCCGTACTTGTACTCTTCTTGTTGATCTACAAAGTCAGATGCTTCGGTCGACTTACTCATTGTGTCGGTCCTTCCGCGGTAGCGTTGGTGCTAGCGGCCGCGCCTGTCCCGCCTACGCCGGCCTCAGACAACCACGCGAACGTTTGCTGTTCGCCGCGTTGTAGGTGTTCGAGCGTCACGGCGCTCAATGCCGTCTGCAGCAACCCGCCCATGCTGCGCCACAGGGCGCGAATCGAGCAGTTGGTCGAGTGCACGCAATCTCGGAGCGCCCCGGGGTGCGTGTCGCAAAAGCCCTCGGGAAAGAACGATCCGCCGAGTACTTCGAGCGCCTGCCAGACGGTAATTTCAGATGAAGCGCGCGCCAAGTGATAGCCGCCGCTGGCGCCGCGCGTGCTGGTGACCAGCTCGCCGTTGCGCAAGATACGCATGAGCTTGGCGACGTACTCCTGGCTCAGCCCTTCAGAAGCGGCGATATCCTGGATGCGCACGGGCGCGCTTACCGACCGGCCGTCGCCGTTCGCCGGGGCGTTGCTTACCTCGCTGGAAGCCAGCCGAAGGAGGCAGCGAAGCCCGTATTCTTCTTGTGAGGAGAGATGCATTGGTCGATCTATAGGAAAAGTATACTAACAAGTCAATATTAATCGCCAGCCCCAGAAACCCGCCCCACGAGCATATAAATGACGCTATGCGCCCTGCGGCACCGCCCCCCAAAAACGCGGTTTTCACCGCCCCGAATTCGTAGACTTATTTCGTAGACTTGAGTCTTAGGCTTCTTCGCAAGCAGCTTCGTAAGCAGCAAAGAAGACCCCGGTCCTACTCCGACCGTATCTCGACATGGCAACTCGCTCGCACACCCGAAAGTCTCGCATCGCGCTCGTCGGCTGGTTGGCCGTCGCGTTATCAGTCTGCGCGGCACGCAACACACCCACCCATGCGTCCGACCACGAACCAGACGACCGCATCGACACGGTCGGCGCCACCCATCACGAATGGACCGGCCCCGCACGTTGCCGCGGTGCAAAGATTCGTGCGCTACAAGACGCCTTCGTCACCTCGTTCGACATCTCGGTGAAGAACACCCACGGCGCCGCCATGCAGTTCTTCGTCTACGAAGCCTACGACGACAGCGAACAGTACGCAGTCGTTCCGAGTGCAACCGTCGAGAAGAAGGGCACGACCGAAGACGAGTACGATTGGGAGTCGAGTCCGCCACTGTATCTGCAAGTGAAAGCACAAAAGTACTACGTGCTGCTCGCTTGTTGGGACGAGGCCGCCGAGGCCGGTTACCGCGGCGGTCCGAAAGTCGCACCGAGCGACATCTCGTTCGGCGAGTACTTGGGCGGAAGCTACTTCGACGGCGGTACCGATCCGCCCGATCTTTTTCGCCCCGCGACTGCGACACACGACTATCTCGTGCGCGTCCACAGCAGCGCCGCCGGACCAAACGGACGCTTCATACCGTTTCACGACACCGATCCGTTTCTCGGCGACCCAACGCGCGGACGACCCGGCGTAGCCGGCCAAGACCCGGCGCCCAGCGAAGCCGGCCAGGAGCCGGCGCCCAATAACGGCCAGGAGCCGGCGCCCAATGCCCCGGAAACCGGACCGAACCCTTCGGCTCCGTCGCAAGACGGCCCCGACACGCGCGCGAAGTCGCAACCGTCGGGTCAGTGTGAGATCACACAGCCGGTCTGCGACGAGCTTTAGACCGCCCAGCATCCTTCCCTCCCGCCGCGCGTCTCGAACTCGAACCGCTTTACTCGCATCGCCCTCCCCCATAAGAGCCGCCACGGATGGACATCGCGCTCTACATCCTCGGTCTATTGCTTCTGACGCTCGGCTGCGCCGTTGCCGCGTTCACGCTCATCCTCGGCCTGCCGGGCACGGTGTTCCTCGTCGTCATCGCCGCGCTCTACGGCTGGGCTACGGGATTCGCCGGCGTCACGGGCACCGTGCTCGCGTGGCTCGTCGGGCTCGCCGTCGTTGCAGAAGCTTTCGAGTTCGCGTCAACCGTGTTGGCAACCGGCAGCGAACCCCCGAGCCGGCGCGTTACCGTCAGTGCACTGCTGGGGGCACTCGTCGGCGGGCTCGTCGGCACGCCTTTCTTGTTTGGGGTGGGATCGTTGATCGGCGCGCTGGGCGGCGCGTTCACCGGCGCCGCACTGGCCAGTTCGTCGCAGGGCAACACGGCGTCGGGGGCCTTGCGCGCCGGCTTCATCGCATTTCGCGGCCGACTGCTCGGCTTCATCGTCAAAGCCTCGATCGCCGTCGTAATGATCGTGGTGATTCTGGCCGCGGCTGTCTAGTCTCAGCTATTTGGCCGTCCGCAGTCCGTAGCGTTCGATCTTTCGATAGATCGTCGCGCGCCCGATGCGAAGTCTTCGCGACGCTTCCTGCGCATCCCAGTTCGTGAGTTCCAGGGCACGGCGGATGATGCGTCGCTCTTCTTCGTCCATCGGCACGATGTCGTCGGCCGTCATCGATTCGATGGCCGCTGCAACGGTGTCACCGACGCCGTAGCTGTCAGGGCTACCCGCCGCACGCCGAGGTTCGAGGCCGGCGCCACGCACGACGGATTCGGGCAAACTCGAAACCGAGATGCGCGGGCCGTCTTCCAAGATGGCGGCGCGCTCTACGATGTTTTGCAGCTCGCGCACGTTGCCGGGCCAGTGATACTGCTCGAGCACGTGGCGCGCTTCGGGCGAGAATCCGGCGATGTCCTTGCCGGCTTCGCTTGCGCATCGAATCGCAAAAGCATCGGCCAACAACAATACGTCGGAACCGCGATCGCGAAGCGGCGGCAAGGTAATCGGGAATACCGCTAGGCGATAGTATAGATCCTCGCGGAACGTGCCGCGTGCGGCCTCTTGCTGAAGATTGCGATTGCTTGCGGCGATCACACGTACATCGATGCTGCGCGCTTCGGATCCGCCGATCGGCCGCACGACGCGTTCTTGCAGCACGCGCAGCAGTCGCACCTGCAAATCCATGCGCAACTCGCCGACTTCGTCGAGGAAGATCGTGCCGCCGTTGGCCTGCTCGAAACTGCCCGTGCGCGCGGCCGTGGCACCGGTAAACGAACCGCGCTCGTGGCCGAACAACTCGCTCTCGATCAAGCCTTCGGGAATCGCCCCGCAGTTCACCGCAATGAAAGGCCCATCGCGACGACCGCTCTCGGTGTGGATCGCACGGGCGGCGACTTCTTTGCCGGTGCCCGATTCGCCTTGCAGCAACACGACGACATCGCTGGTCGAAGCGCGCGACAAGAAATCTACGGTATGCCGAATAGGCGGAGAGCTGCCGATGATCGCCGCAAAGCCTTCGCGAGAGCGCAGCTTGCCACTGAGCGATTCGACGCTCGCGCGCAGTTCGCCTTGGCGAAGCGCATTGCGAACCGACGTGACGACGCGCGTCTGATCGAAGGGTTTCTGCAGGTAGTCCGAAGCGCCGAGGCGCATGCACTCGACGATGTCGTCTACCGTGTCGCTGGCCGTGAGCACGACGACGGGAACATGTGGGCAGATATCTTGGAACTGAGCGAGCAGGTCTCTACCGCTGGCATCGGGCAGCACCAGGTCGAGTACGACGACGTCGGGCGGCTGCGAAGCGATGGCCTCGAGTGCTTCGGCGCCGGTCTCGGCTGTTGCCGTCGAGAGCCCTTCGCGACCCAATGCATGCTCGAGCAGGCGCAGGATCGTCGGATCGTCATCAACGAGGAGAATCTTCTCAGCCACAACCGCCGCCTCTACTCCGCCCCTAGAAGGGCCTGCTCGATACTGGAAGCCACGACGTTCTCGAGCGACTCAACCAGATCGGCGAGGCGCTTGGTGGTCGCACCGGCGAGATACGCTTTCTCGAGATCGCCGGCCACCTCACTGATGTCGCTGAAACCGTAGCTGCCGCCCGAACCGCGCACGCTGTGAGCGATACGGCGAAACTCGTCGCCGTCCTTGCCCACCGGCGTCTTACCGGCGGCTTCGCTGAGAAGGCGCACGAGTTCGTGTACCCGCGCACGCGTCGTATCTAGAAATTCTTTTTGCAGCTCCGCGAACTCGTCTCCGAATTCGTCAGCCAGACTCACTTTGTCCATCGGCACATATCCATTTGGTCAGTCGGTCAATCACTGTCCCTATAAGGCTAACACTCGGCACTCGGCGCGCGTCGCCTAAACCGCATTGCTGCAAGAGACGAATACGACCGAGCGCGCAGCCGCTACGGCGAACGCTGTATTGCGAAAGCGCGAGACCGACAAAAAAAAGCGGCGGCGCTGGGGGTGCGCCGCCGCAATAACCGGCGGGGGGGCCGATTAGGGAAAGGGGGAGGTGCGGCGGCGCGTGACGAAGCGCGCCGCCGCTATGACCGGTCCATGTGACCCGGGTCAGAAATCAGATCTCAGTTAATGCGCTCCGCGTACTCGATGGTCATTGCGACGCCGTCCAGACTCGATCCCATGCCGGCGCTCGAGGTCGCGAACGTTCCTACAATGGTCTCGCGCAGCGCCGTGATCGAGATCACCGTCGCGATCGCGATGAGTGCGAGAATGAGCGCGTACTCATTCATTGAGGAGGCTTGTTCATCGGCGAGGAGCTGGCGGAAGATCTTCATATGGGCGCTTTCCTTTTCTGAGAGGCACAATCGATTGCTCGATTTGAGAGTCTTAGATTGCAACACCGGTGCCACCGTCTGCGACGCCCAATCACGCACAGGCATTGCGCTGCGCTAAGACATTCGACGCACCGAGCCTCAGGTTGAGACGCGATCGCCAACAGAAGCGCATGCGGTCGAGCGCAGCAGGCTTGACGCCGCATGCGCGCAAGACGGTCCGTTTCTCGAATTGAAACGAGATCGGTCCAGCGTCATGCAACGCCCGAAGGCGCACGCGACCAGGCCTATATACCTATTTGGGGGGCTGATCGGGGGCTGATGCCGCGGCTGATGCCGAAGCAAAGGCGCGCGACTGAGCGCGCTCTCATTTTGGGCTTCTCGAATGGAGACGAAACGCGGTGAGAATCGCCAGCCTCAGATCGAGTCGCGCTCGGCCGCACGATCCGCGAGTGAGACAACGATGCTGCTGAGGTCTTCGGTGCTGAACGGTTTGGTGAGATACGCCGATGCACCCGACGCCAGCGCCGTATTGCGATCGACCTCGCGCGCACGAGCCGAGACGATCAGTACCGGAACGTCCGCGTAGCGTGCGTCCGCTTTGACTTGTGCCAAGACATCGAGACCCGAGACACCCGGCATCATCATATCGAGCACGACCAACGTCGGCGGCGGGCCGGCGAGCAGGCGCTCTAGGACGGAGGAACCGTTGTCATAGTGCTCCACGTCGAAGCCTTCCGCTTCGAGCGTGAACTGAACGAGCATCGCGATATGCGGCTCGTCCTCGGCAAAAACTATCTTACGCTGCGACATGGTTCAGATCCCCACACTCTGTGCTGCAGACGCTTTGGCATCGATCGCGCGGAGAATCTCTTCGCTCAACGCAAACACGTCGACCGGCTTTCCAATGAAGCCGTCCGCCCCGAGGCGCGCGGCCTTGGTCGGCTCGTCATGGCCGCTCACTACAAGGATGACGGTCTTGTCCAAGCGACGTTCGCCGCGCATCGCGGTGAGCACGTCCCAACCGTCCATGTCCGGTAGCGAGATATCGAGCAACACGGCATCCGGCGTGTTGGCGGCGACGAAAGCGAGAGCAGCCTGCCCGCTCGGTACTGCGGAGGCGTTGTGCCCTTCCAATTTCAAACCCTCAAGTAATACATCACGTATCGGGCCGCTGTCCTCGACGAGCAGCACCAGCGGCGCCTCACCGCTATTGGAAGAAGAAGCGGGCGTCGGATCGTCTAGGGCGGCCGGCACAGCCGATTCGCCTCGCTTCGTGCCGCGCAACGCTCCCGCCGAGCTCACCGTCGCCTCGTCGCAGGGCAAGGTCACACGGAAGGTCGAGCCCACTCCCAATTCGCTTTCGACGTCGATGGTCCCGCCATGTCGCTGGACCAGCGTACGCACGATGGCAAGACCGAGCCCCGTGCCGCCGGTCTCGCGAACGTACTGGTCACCACCTCGGAAGAAGCGATCAAACACAGAGTGCTGTTCTTCGTCGGTCATGCCGAGGCCGGTATCCGTGACTTCGATGACGGCCATACCGGCAGCGCCTTGCCGTACGGTCGTCACGACACTTCCTGCCTTC
Organism: Deltaproteobacteria bacterium; assembly: GCA_029262375.1. GTDB lineage: Bacteria > Desulfobacterota > Binatia > UBA1149 > SPBQ01 > JAJCZM01. Next base: position 227,831 of record JAJCZM010000005.1, on the reverse strand, counting down.
GTGTAGCGAACGGCATTGCCGACGATGTTCTGGAACACCTGCAGCAGGCGTTCGCGGTCACCGACCAGGTGCAGGCCGTCGTCGACCTCCCAGGTGAGAGCAACGCCTTTTGCTTCTGCACGCGCGGCTTCCGAGGTCGTAGTCTCGGCAATCAGCTCGGCGGCGTCGACATCGTCGGCTCGCAGCGGAACGCGCTCGACACGATCGACGTCCAACAGATCCGACACCAGTGCCATCAAACGCTCGACATTGCCGGCGATGACATCGAGAAACTTGCGCTGTTGATCTTCCAGCGGACCGACGCGCTCATCGAGCATCAGTTGAACGAAGCCGCGGATTGCCGTGAGCGGCGTACGCAGCTCATGCGAAACGTTTCCGACGAGATCGTCTTTCGCGCGGCGGATCTCTTCATCGCGGCTGATATCGCGAAACACGACCAGCCAACTGCCCTGCTCTGCCAGTTCGGAGCCTACCGGTTTACGCGTCATCTCTAGCGAGCGTTCCATGGGCAACGAAATGGAACACCGTTCGCTACGACGCTCGCGCACGCCGCCGGCGGCACTCGACGTCAGCAGTTTCTCGAACGAATCGAGTGGCAGCGGTGAGAGCTGCTGCAAGCGTGCGACCAGGTCACGCACATGCATGCGCTCGATCGAAAGCGCATCGATCTCGAAGATGTCTTCGAAGCTCTTGTTCGCGTAACGCACGAAGCCCGACGGATCGATCAGCACGATGCCGTCACTGGTAGCCGACAAAATGGCTTCCAACTTGTCGCGCTCTTCTCCGATGGCCGAAAGTGCTTCGAGGCGCTCGGAGATATCGCTCAGATAGGCCGTAAAAATACGGGCCTGCCCGCGCCGCACTTCGCTCACGCGGATCTCGACCGGCAGTTCGCTGCCGTCGCGCTTGAGCGCGCTCATCTCGATGCGCTTGCCGAGAATGGCCGAATGCCCCTCGCGCAGGTAGCGCTGGAAGCCGGCTCGATGCGAATCGCGCTTGGATACGGGGACCAAAAGATCGGCCATGAGCTTGCCGACCGCCTCGTCGCGCGAGTAGCCGAACAGTTGCTCGGCGGCAGGATTGAACTCACGCACGATGCCGCGCTCGTCGATCGAAACGACCGCGTCCAACGCGCTGGTCAAAATGGCACGCGTAAGCTCTTCACTATCTCGAAGGGAACGCACCGCACGCCGGTGATGGGTAATGTTGCGCACGACGATGACGAGCGATCGGATACCGCCGACGACGCTGTAGGCAACTCGCAGCTCGGAGGGAAACTCCACGCCGCTCTTACGGCGGCACTCGGCTTCGAAGCCGATGGCCTCGCCGTGTGCGACCTCGGAGATCTTCGCGGCAGAGTCGGCCGCGTCACCGGCAAACAAATCGCTGACGAGAAGTTGTGTAAGTTCAGATTCGTCGTAACCGAACAGCGCGCAGGCGGCGTGATTCGCCGCACGAATCCCGCCGGCGGGATCTGCTACGACCGTCGCATCCGGAAACGTATCAAACAACGCCTCGGCGGATGCCTTCTTGGACAGAAAGGCCCGCGGTGCGCTCTTGTTGTTCTTGCCGAACATTTGCTACGCGTTTGACCGATACCGCCGGCTACACCACGTTGGGGTTGGCCTTGAGACCGTAGCGCTCGATCTTCCGGTAGATGGTCGCACGGCCCAGTCCGAGACGGTTCGACGCCTCCTGGACGTTCCACTGCGTCAGCTCGAGCGCGCGCAGGATGATCTGCCGCTCTTCCACCTCGAAGCTGACAATCTCTTCGCGCGAGACGGGCGCCGCACGGTTGTCGACGATCTCGCCGCCGTTGGCCGCAGCGCCTTGCCGCACTTCTATCGGCAGACTGTCGGCACAGATGCTGTTGCCGTCTTCGAGTACGATCGCACGCTCGACGACGTTCTCGAGTTCCCGCACATTGCCGGGCCAGCTGTAGGTCTGCAGCGCGCGACGCGCCTCGGGCGATACACCATCGATGGTCTTGCCGTGGCGCTCCGCGAAACGAAGCACGAACGCGGCCGTCAGCAGCAACGAATCGTTGTCGCGCTCGCGCAGCGGCGGCAGTTCCACGGGAAACACGGCGAGACGGTAGTAGAGGTCCTCACGGAATTCTCCGCTCGCGGCTTCGGTCTTGAGATCGCGGTTGGTCGCGGCGATCACGCGCACATCGATTTTGTGTTCTTTCTCGCCGCCGACGCGCGTGATCATGTGTTCCTGGAGAACGCGCAGCAATCGCACCTGCAGGTCGGAGCGTAGTTCGCCGATCTCGTCGAGAAAGATCGTTCCACCGTCGGCGAGTTCGAAACAACCGGCGCGTGAGTGCGTCGCGCCCGTGAACGAGCCCTTCTCATGACCGAACAACTCACTCTCGATCAAACCTTCCGGGATGGCGCCGCAGTTCACAGCAATGAACGGGCCGGTGCGCCGCCCGCTCTCGGCGTGGATCGCGCGTGCGGCAACTTCCTTACCGGTACCGCTCTCGCCGCCGAGCAGAACGGCGATGTCGCTGGCGGCCGCGCGTCGCATCAACGTGATGCACTTCTGAACGGCGGCAGACTCACCGATGATGGCATCAAAGCCTTCGCCCTTACGTAGCTCGGTAGTGAGCGACTCGACCTTCGCTTTGAGTTGGCCTTGCGTCGTCGCGTTGCGCACCGACGTTGCGAGACGGGTGCCGTCGAACGGCTTGTGCAGGTAGTCGACCGCACCGAGCTGCATGCATTCGACGACCTTGTTCAGGTCGCCTTGCGCCGTCAGCACCACGACCGGCGTTTGCGGCCAGTCCGTTTGGAACCTCGGCAGAAGCTCCAGGCCGGAGATGCCGGGCAGCAGCAGATCGAGAATCACCGCCGCCGGTGTTTCCTGCGCAAGGATGTCGATGGCTTCCTCGCCGCTCGCCGCCCAAATCGTCTCGAAGCCTTCCTCGGCGAGATGGTGTTGCACCAAGCCGACGAGCTTCGGGTCGTCATCCACTAGTAATACTTTCTCAGTCACATCCGTTCCTCCGCCCTACTCGCTCACACGCTCGGCTTCGGGTTCGAGAACCCGGCGGGCGTCGTCAACCGCGCCGCGCAGTAGCGCGAGCGATTGTCGAAGAGCTTCGGCCGAGGACTCGGCCAAGTAGGAATCCTCTACTTGTGCAGCGGTGTCGCTGATTGCGGGAAACTCGTAGCCCCCGCCCGTCCCACGCAAGTCATGCGCGAGCTTGCGGAAGCGAGCACCGGCGTCTCCGCCGGGTGTCGCATCGCCGGCCGCTTCCAGCAGCGCACCCATTTCGCTCACGTCGTCGACGGCAGCGCCGATGAACATCTTCTGAAGCTGGCGAAACCGTTCGTTACGGTCGGCCGTCTTGTCATTCACGTCGGGCAACACGTCTTCCTCCATCCTCGGCATCATCTACGCCGAGGCGACACCCGGTCTCCTTTAAGGCCCCGGACGTACGCGCACACTTAAAGAGTATCACCGGCGCCACCGCGTCATGGAGAAATTGCGGCCAACCCGTAGGTGGCACGCCCAATGCAACACTCATGAGGCTCGCGGGCTCGCGTGCAGTCGGTAACGACAAGCGGTTCGCGCATTTTTCGCGCGAAAAGCCCTGCGTGGGCAGGCGAATGAACAGGCACGTGCACAGCGCGAGCAATACAAGACGCCGGTCGGATGCGGCAATCGCCACTCGATGGCGGCACTCGACTGACGCAACCGGTGCGCCCGGGTGCAGCCCGAAGCCGCATATGCGGTAGCGAATGCATAGGCGAAAGCCCTAGCGGTCGTCGGAGGAGTTATCCATGACGAAGAGTTCAGAAACACAGAATTCAGATGCACTCAGCCAAGAAACGAAGACTCCGGACGCGGCGATAACGCTCAGCATCGTCGTTCTCTCGCTGACCTCGCGCGAGCAGACGCTCAACTGCCTGCAACAACTGCGCGAAAGTAACGTCCTGTCATCCTCGCCCGGTGCGACCTCGGAGGTAATCGTCGTCGATCTGGTCGCTCCCCAGGCGCACGCCCCTGAGATCGCAACCGACTTTCCCTGCGTTACCGTCATTGAAGGATCACCCGAGATCGGCTTCGCGAAGGCCTGCAATCTCGCCCTGTCGGCCGCGCACGCCGACCACATCCTTCTTATCGACCCTTTTACCGAAATTCCGGGACGTCTGATCCCCGACATGGTGCTCCACATAGACAGCAACGAGCGCGTTGCCGCCGTCGGCCCGCAGCTCATAGACACGCGCGGTTTGGCCATCGAGCCGGCGACCCACATTCCGTGTGAACGCCCAGATGCCAACGGCGCACATGCGCCGGGCGCACCGCTCGGCAATCCGACCGCGACGCTGCGTGCCGTAGAATGGCTTCCGGCGACCTGTCTCATGCTCAACCGCACAGCAGTGGATGAGATCGGCGCGTTCGAAGGAGGATTCCTCTCACAGTTCGAAGAGATCGACTGGTGCCGCCGGGCTCGCGAAGCCGCCTGGCACGTTCACCACCTAAATTCAGTGAGTGTCGTTCTGCTCGAAGACACCCGCCCCCCTGCAGGCGACGGCGAGGCAGCCGGCGAACTCCCCTACGACGGACAGTTCAGCGACAGCCGCCGCGCTTACGTTCGCCAATACCATGGATCGGCCACCGCGCTGGCCGTAGACGCCGTCAAAGGCGGCGCGCAGAAACTGGTTCGATCGGCCAAAGCCGCGATCGGGCTCAGCAGTGAGGAACAAGGGTAATGGCAAAGCGGAGACTCGCATACTTAGCACCGGATCTCCCGTCCGGATCTACCGCGTTCGTACACGAAGAGATCAACCATCTGCGCGAGTCGGGGCACGAGGTCTTCGCGTTCTCGTTGCGCAGGCCCGGCAAGAAGGGATTGCCCGCCGACGCAGCCGCAGTGGCCAAGCAATGCGTTGCGCTGCACGCCAACGTCATCGCGCTCGGACTGATCGCGCTCAAGTTCGCGATCACGAACCCGTCGCGGGCCTGGCACGGGATTTCGCTGGCCGCACACGACTTCAAGCACGCGCGTTTCGACGGCAAAGAGCGACCGATGTCGATCCCAGGCCGCCTCGTGGCCGCACTGATGCTAGCCGACCGCCTTCTCACGCATCGCGTAGAGCACCTGCACGTCCACTTCGCCGACATCCCGGCGACGATCGGTATGTACGCCGCCGCGATCGCCGATATCTCGTTCAGCGTCACCGCGCATGACTCGGATCTGTACTGCCGCGCGTCGCTACTCGATAAGAAACTCGAGCGCGCTTCCGCGTTCACCACCGTCTCGCTCGCAAACCGCGGTTACATGTTAGAATTGCTCGGCACCAAGGCCGCCAAGGTGCGCGTCGTCCACTGCGGCATCAACGTCGATACGTTTCCAGCGCGCTCGGCCGAGAGCGGCGCACAGTCGCATGTCGTGTTCGCCGCCGGCCCATTGCTGCCGCGCAAGGGATTCGACGTCCTGCTCTACGCACTCGCGCTTCTTGGCGACACGCGCCCCGACATCCGCGTCGCGATCGCGGGCGCGGGCACGCAACGTAAACGACTCGAAGAATTGGCCGAACGCCTGCACGTAGGCGATCGCGTGAGCCTGCTAGGCAACGTGAGTCGCGACGACATTCGCACGCACCTCGCAGCGGCCGGTCTGTTCGCCCTGCCCTGTCGGGCAGCACTGTCGGGCGACCGCGACGCGATTCCGGTTGCGCTCATCGAAGCCATGGCCTGCTCCGTGCCGGTCGTCTCGACGCGCTTCTCGGGAATACCTGAGCTGGTCGAACACGAACGTAGCGGCCTACTCGTCGATCCCGATGATCCGGTCGACCTGGCAGCAGCGATCGTACGGCTTCTCGACGACGCGCCGCTGCGCAAACAGCTGCAAGCGGCCGCCCGCCAGCGCGTGATGGATCGTTTCGATCTCGCGACCGCCGCCGACCAGCTTTCCGAAGTATTCGACGGCGCGATCAGCCGACACCTCGCCGAGAAAGCGCAGCGTGCCGACTCCGACGCGCAACTGCCGTCGAAGATGCCCTCTGGCGGTGCGACAACCGCCGGCGCAGCCGCCTGATGACCAGCAAGCGAGCGAGCGAAAATCGACCATGCAACAACTGAGCAATCAGAGAGAACACGACCATGCGTAACGACATCGACGAATCGAAACGTACACTCCGAGTGGCTTCCCCGGCATTTCTGGGTTCTCCGACGCAGCGCTACATCGCGCGGCCCAATGAGCGTCATGAGCGCCATGAGCGTAATGAGCGCGATGAGAATAGAAACTGGAAACGGATCGTGCTGACAGGAAACGAGTCGCCCGCCTTCTTGGGTTCCCCCACGCAGGGCTACGTGCGACCGACGGGACGCCTGCAGATCGCTACCGTCGCAGACGGCGTTCGTCGCATGTTGCTAAAGCTCGGCAGCGTACGTGCCAATCACAACGCCCGCGCCGCGACACGTACCGCAGCGCAAAAACAATCCACACCACGCCACTAGCAGTCTAGTTAGTTAGAAATAACCCGCGAGTCGGATGGGATCTATCGCCGGTGTTAGAATCGGGCCGGGGGTCGGAACCACCGACGTGCACCACTCACTGTTGGAACACGCCGGCCGAGCCGAAGGTCATTTGGCGTAGCCAAAGATCAGAAGATCATAAATCGCCTTACGACGAGCTGGACGACGATTCCGGAAGCGCATCTTCCATCGCGGTCCCCGTATAGGTGAACAACTCCGTGATGGAGGTGCCCATCATGTTGAGTGCTCCGAGTGCCGAAACGGCGACGAGCGCGATGAGCAATGCGTACTCAACCATGGTAGCGCCGTCTTCGTCTTTCCAGAAATTTTTCAAAAGCTGCATCAGTATCTCCGTAGGTAGGGTCGGGTCGCGCGTCTCTGCTTTCAGAGCGCCGCGAGTCTCCTGCATTACTGCAACTGGCTTGCCACCTTTTCGGGTAAAAACCTGAGGGATGCGCAATCATCGCGTAACGAGATCGGCACTGCAGTCGATGCTCGTAACGCGGACCTGACGTCACTAAGCATGCCCGCCGTTACTTCGTTTCACTCGCGTTCTCGTTTTGGACCCCCCCGACCGCCCCCACAGCGCCGCGCTCAGCATGAGACGCGGACCGCCGAAGGCTCCCATATCGAGTGAAAGTCCGAAAAGCCGCGCATCTCCACATCTAGCGTATCCCGAAACGCACCCGCGACGTCGCTCTCTTCTCAAAGTGGACAGGCCGGGTGATCGCGCAATCCTGAAACGAGACTGCACGCGACCACTTCGCCATGTTTCAAACTGAGATTTGCGAACGAGAATGGCGAAGACGGCAAAAAATGTTCGTGCAGTGCGGATCGGCTACCAAACGATCCGCACCGCACGCACCACCCGGGCCGAAGGAGAGCCCTTAAGGGAGGCAACGCGCGCCGTGCGACACGCGTTCCTTACAAAGCTGCAACCGGAGTGCCAAAGTCGGGTGCGCAGAAAGCCCGGAGATTCGTTGTTCGCCGGCGGCGCAACACGCGTGGGCGCGTCAATAAAGTGCGCATTGCCCGTACTTTGCGCAGCGTTCTAAGAGACGCCCTTCATCAAGGCGTCTATTACGAAACGCCGCGCATCAGCGCGTCCAGGGCCCTAGGATCGCGGGTGCCGGCGAGGATGGTTGTGATCGGCGTGTCTTTCCAGGCTTGCACGCGTTCGGTGATGCGCTCGGGCGGACCGCATAGCGAAATCTCATCGGCCAGCTCGTCGGGCACCGCGGCGACGGCTTCGTCGCGCTTGCCGTCGAGAAATAGATCTTGGATTTTCTGCGCGGCCTCTTCGAAGCCCATGCGGCCGACGAAGTCTTTGTGGAAGTTACGTCCCTTGGCGCCCATTCCGCCGATATAGAAGGCAATCGAGTACTTGACCATCATGAGCGCATCTTCGACCTTGTCGGCCACCATGACGGTCACCGGGCAAATCACATCGAAGCCGGGCTTGAGCGTCGGCCACACGTCCTTATAGACGTCGGTGCGAAACGGCGAGAGAAACAGCGGCATCCAGCCATCGCCGATGGTCGTAGCCATCTCGACGTTCTTCGGCCCCTCGGCCGCGATGTAGATCGGAATCTCGTCGCGCAGCGGCTTATTGATGAGCTTGATCGGCTTACCGAGCCCACTGCCGCCCGGGTAAGGCAGCTTGAAGTGCTCGCCGTCAAACGACTGCGGTCCCTCACGCTTGATCATCTCGCGAACCAACTGCACGAACTCCCGCGTACGCGCGATCGGCTTGGGATAGGACTGGCCATACCACCCCTCGACAACCTGCGGCCCGGAAGCGCCGATACCGAGAATCAGGCGACCGCCCGACAGGTGGTCAATCGTCATCGCCGTCATCGCGGCACACGCAGGCGTGCGTGCAGACAGCTGCATGATCCCGGTGCCGAGCTTGATCTTGCTCGTGCGTGCCCCCATCCAACACAGCGTCGAGACGCAGTCGTTGCCGTAGGCCTCGGCCGTCCACACCGAGTCGAAGCCGATCTCTTCGGCCTGATGCACGAGTTCAATCGGATCTTCGGGCCCCTGCATCCAGTAGCCGAGATTGAGTCCTAGTTTCATGTGCGTTGTCTCCGCGAGCGGAAATGCTCGACGCTTCGCCTACGCCATCCACCGCCCAATCGGCGTCTTGTAAAGGAATTTCAAAGCCTTCTGCATTCCTGAGTAGTCTTTCGCCGTGAACGGATACCAGTTCGGTTCCGTGTCGCGGCCGAAGCGGTCGATGATGATCGGCTGCTCGTAGCAGTACGCCTTGAGTGCGTCCGTCCCATTGATGCGCCCTACCCCGCTGTTCTTCACGCCGCCGAACTGCGCCTCGAGGATTCCGTAGGTAATGCTGGCGTCGTTGATCGCAACAGAACCGGCGTTGATACGCCGCGCCATCGACTCGCCCTTCTTGAGATCCTTCGTCCACACACTGGCCGTGAGGCCGTAGTCGGTATCGTTGGCGCGCTCGATGGCTTCCTCTTCGCTGTTCACCCGCATGATCGGCATGACCGGGCCGAAGGTTTCTTCGCGCGCGATGAGCATGTCGTGGGTAACACCGGAGAGCACCGTCGGCTCATAGAATAGGCCCTTCAAGTCGGGGTTGCGGCGACCGCCCGTGTGAATCGTCGCTCCCTTGGCACGCGCGTCTTCGACGTGTCGGTCGATGATGTCGATCTGGCGCTCCATGCAGATCGAGCCGACGTCGAACTCTCCCGAATCGCCCTGTCGCAACGCTTTCGTATTCTCCACGACTTTGGCGATGAACTCGTCGGCGATGTCGTCCATCACGTAGACGCGCTCGACCGACATGCAGACTTGGCCCGTGTTGAAGAACGCATTGAACGTCGCGCCGTTGGCCGCGCGTTCCAGATTGGCGTCCGAACAAATGATCGCAGGATCTTTGCCGCCTAGTTCGAGCGTGAACGGAATCAGGTTGCGCCCGCAGGCCTCGCCGATCTTGCGCCCGGTGTTGACGCTACCGGTGAACGAGACTTTGTCGATACCGGCGTCAAGCAACGCAGCGCCGGTCTCGCCGTCGCCGATGATCACTTGGAAAACATTCTCGGGCAGCCCGGCCGCATCGAGCATCTCTTTGAGGATCTGGCTGGAGAACGGCGTGACCTCCGACGGCTTGAGCACGACCGCGTTGCCGGCGAGCAGTGCTTGCACGGTGGGATTGAGCGCCAACGCGATCGGGCCGTTCCAGGGAGTGATGATCCCGACGACTCCGTGCGCGCGGTAGACGAGCTTGAGATACTTGAGCGGACGCAGCAGATGCACGCGTCCGCGGCGGTCAGCCAACATCTTCGGTGCATGCTTGGACCAGTACGTGATGAAATCGCAGCAGGCGAAGACTTCCATCATCAGCGCTTCGATGCGCGTCTTACCCGACTCTTTCGTGACCATGTCGACGATGTCGTCCTGGCGCGCGACCAACTGATCACGCAGCTTCCACATGTACTTGGCGCGCTCGACGACGCCGATGGATTCCCACGCAGGCTGAGCGGCGCGGGCACGCTCGACGGCGGCGCGGACATCGGCTTCGGTGGCGACTTCTATCTCGCCGAGGTCTTCCAATGTGGCGGGGTTGCGTATGCCGAGTGTGCGCCGTCCGTTCGTGATCTTGTCGAGCCGCTCAACGATTGCCATGGTCCGGGTCCTCCTGCGATCGCTCCCGAGAACGGTGGGCGCCGCGAATCGACGGATTGTTCCGGAAAACGCCGCACGATGGAATCGCGGCCATCGTGCACGGTCGACCACATTCAGAACCTGCAACACCTGCAACACCTGCAACACCTGCGCTCGCTTGCTCCGATTCAGGCTCTCTGGCCAATTGGGTTTGTCGCGTTGGGACGTTTCGGGCATTCGACGTTCATTGCGGGGCGGCCACCGCGCCCATCGACCGCACGCCGCGTGCTACAAATCATGACCAAAAAGAAAGATACCGCCGAACAAGCCGAGTTCCGACGTTACGCAACCGCCTGGCTTGCCGAGAACGCCCCGGGCCCACCACCGCACCGAATCCCCGAGATTTCGATCGAGGTCGTCGAAGAAGAGCTCAAGGACTACCTCGTCGACTGGCAATCCCAGTGCTACGACGCCGGAATGGTAGGCGCCGACTACCCGAGCGAGTACGGCGGCGGCGGCCACGACGGCTTCCAAGCGGTCGCCAATCAAGAGATGGGACGGGCGCGTACGCCCTACATGATCAACGTCGTCGGGCTCAATATGGCCGCACCGACGATCCTGCAGCACGGAACCGAAGAGCAGAAGCGGCGCTACATCAAGCCGATTCTTTCCGCCGAAGAGATCTGGTGCCAAGGCTTCTCGGAACCGAACGCGGGCAGCGATCTCGCCAGCCTCACCGCATCGGCCGTGCGCGACGGCGACACCTGGACGATCAACGGGCACAAGGTCTGGACCAGCCTCGCCCACTTCGCCAAGTGGATGATCATGATGTGCCGGACAGATACGCAGGTGAAGCACGCCGGCATTACCTATTTCTTGGTACCGATCGCCGACACGCCGGGCGTCACCGTACGTCCGCTGATCAAGATCACCGGGCAATCCGGATTTAACGAAGTACTGTTCGATGACGTCGTCGTCGACGACGCCGCGCGGCTCGACGAGGTCGGCAAGGGCTGGGACGTCGCTATGACGACCCTACTGCACGAGCGCGGTGCGGCGGAGTCGGCCGGTGGCGGCGGCAACCATCGCCTCGAAGAACGTGTGCACGCATTGATCGCACTGGCCAAACGCACCCCGCGCGGCGCCGGTACGGCCTGGGACGACGCGGCGATTCGCGACCGCATCGTGCAGTTGGTGATTCGCGCGGAGGGAATCAAGCAAAACGGCCGTCGCGCGCGCGTCGAAGCGCTGTGCGACGACCCCATGCGCTTGCCCCTTCAGATGAAAGTGTTGATTTCCGAGCTGATGCAGGACCTGTCGGCGCTCGGTGTCGAAATAGCCGGCGCGCATTCGACGCTTTACGTCGGCGACCCGAACGCACCGGACGAGGCCGAATGGCCGCTTTCCTTCATGAACTCGTTCGGCATGACGATCGCCGCCGGCACCAGCGAAGTGCAACGCAACATTCTCGGTGAACGCATTCTCGGGCTGGCCAAATCGAAATGAGTAGCGCCAACCGACAACCCAAAGACTTCGGCTTCGGCGAAGAGGAAACGATGTTGCGCGACTCGGCGCGCCGCTTACTGAGCGACGCGGCCGGCGTAGAAACCTTGCGACGCACGGTCGCGCCCGACCACACGGCCGCCTACGAGAGCGAAACGCAGCCAGCGCCATGGGACGAAGCTCTGTGGCGAAAGATGGTCGGCCTCGGATGGACCGCCGTCGCAGCGACGGAGGACGCCGGCGGCGCCGCCATGAAGATGGTCGCCGTCGCCGCGCTGGCCGAAGAGGCAGGACGCGCCGCCCTGCCCTCGCCGCTCATCGCGACGCTGCTCGCAACGCGCGTGCTCGGCAAAGCAGCCGGTGCCGGTGCCATTGCAGCGGCCGAGCGAATCGTCGCCGGCACGGCAACGAGCTTAGCCATCACCGACAAACGCGGCTCCTGGGAGCCGGGCGATACATCCGTTGCCGCTCGTGCGACTGACTACGGCTATGAACTCGACGGCAGCGCCTACTTCGTACAGGACGCACGCAAGGCCGGGCAGTTCATCGTCTCGGCGCGGGTCAAAGGCGATGTCGGCGGCGGCGGCATCAGCGACGGCGCCGGCGGCCTGGGACTATTCCGCGTCGACGCGACACAACCCGGTCTCGAGATCATACCCGATCAGATCGTCGACCTGACACGCGACCAGGCACATCTCGAACTCGGCGGCGTAGAGGTTGCAGCCGACTGCGTGATCGCCGCACCGGGCGAAGGCGAGCAGGTTCTGGCGGCCGCCACCGCCGACATGCTCACGATCGTAGCCGCTGACATGTGCGGCGCGGCCGAGTGGCAGCTACAAACGACGGTCGAGTACGCGCGCGTGCGCACCCAGTTCGATCGGCCGCTCGGATTCTTCCAGGCCGTCAAACATCCGTTGGTAAATATGATGATCGACATCGATCGCGCACGCTCGCTCGTCTACAACGCCGCTTGCGCCTGCGACTCGGAGCCCGAGCAGGCCGAGCGCTACGCACGCATGGCCAAAGCCGCAGCGAGCGACGCCGCTGCTTTCTGCTCGTCACGATCGGTTCAGTTGCACGGCGGTATCGGGTTCACCTGGGAATGCGACGTGCATCTCTGGTTCAAACGACAGCTCCACAACCAGGTCTACCTCGGCGACGCGGCCTATCAGCGCGCGAAACTCGCCGACCTGATCGATCGAGACTGACTGTACTGGTTGAGCAGTCCGGCGCTCAGTCGAGACCGACGAACTCGGCGTCTTGCCCCGAATGGTCCTCGACCCAGAAGTCGACCATGGTCTTCCCCGGTACCATCTTCGGCGGCACCGCCACGATCATGCGGCCAAGATAGGTGGCAACGCCGGGGTCTACCTCGAAGCGAAAATCGACCTTGGTATCGACTAGGCGACGCACGACCTTTTCCTGCGTGCCGATGTACATGTTCATGCGGCTCGCATCGTAAGTGCCGATAGGCATCACGGCGACGAACGGCTCCACTTCCCAGGCGCGGGTACGCACATAGCGGTGAGAAGAGGCCACGCCCTTTCCGATACTGCCGCGTCGGTGCAGGTTGAGTTCGTAGTGCGTGCGACGGGCTTCCGGCCCGTACCACTGGTGCTTGCCGTGCGGTAAGCGGGCTTGCTCGTCGACGACGACCAGAAACGAGCCGTAGACCAAGCCTTCCCTCGGCCCGAGATCTGCGACTCGAGGCGTTTCGATTCCCAGTGGACGCGCCGAGCAACCGACCGTCGTACACGCCAACAGTATACAGACAACAGCGACGAAGGCCGCGCGAACGCTGATCTTGCTCATACATTAGAGCGTACCACCGGCCTCGGCGACGACGCGCGCCGAATTCGACGTGTTTACGGACCACATAGTAGTCGCCGCAGCAGATGCGTACTCCGTTTCACCGTCCCAGCAGGACTCGCTACATTGTCGGGATGGCCACGGTTAGGAAGGCAGCTAGAACGAAGAAGAAACGCAACACCAAGGCGGCGGGTATGCCGATGGCGGCGCTGGCCGACAAGTACGACTTGTACCAGCGCGCGGTGCAGTCCCCCGACCACGAAGCGTGGTTCTTCAACAAGATCTACAAGAAAGAGTTCGGCCGCGACGCGACCGTGCTGCGCGAGGACTTCTGCGGTACGGCCGCGGTCTGCTGCGAGTGGGTGAAGAATAAGCCCAAGCGCCATGCCTACGGCGTGGACCTCGATCCGGAGCCGTTGCAGTGGGGGCTGGAGAACAACCTGCCGCTCATTGCGGCATCGGCCCAACAACGCGTCACCCTGGTGGCCAAGGATTCCTGCAAGACCCACGGCCCGAAAGCCGACGTCGTCGCGGCGCAGAACTTCTCCTTTCAGTTCTTCAAGACGCGCAAGGAACTGTTGGGCTACTTCAAGGCCGCCTACCGCAACCTCGATAAGAAGGGCCTGCTGTTCGTAGACATGCTGGGCGGCTCAGAGGTCATCGAGGAAGACCGGGAAGAAGTGAAGCGATATCAGGGTTTTAACTACATTTGGGAGCAGAAAAGCTTTAACCCCATATCGCACGATTGCGTCTTCAACATCCATTTCGAGTTCCCCGACGGCAGCAAGCTGGAAAACGCCTTCAGCTACCATTGGCGGCTCTGGTCGATCCCCGAGGTGCGCGAACTGATGCTGGAGGCGGGTTTCCGACGAGCAGACGTCTATTGGGAGGGCGAAGACGACGTCTTCCGCCGCCGCGAGACCGCGGCGAGCGACCCCTGCTGGATCTGCTACATCATCGGCGTGAAATAGGCCGGTCCCAGCATACGAAAACGCGGCGCATGCTATGCGAAGCGTCTTATTATAGTAGACCTTATGGCCGATGATATTTTAGCCCAGGTCAGCCCTGAACAGCTCGACGAGCTGTACCAGCGCTACTGCACCGATCCGACGTCGGTCGATGAACGCTGGCGAATCTTTTTCGCGGGTTTCGAACTAGGAGCGCACGCCGCTCCCGCCGCGGGCCCGACCAGTGCCGGCGCGCCGCCCGCGCCCTCGCCCTCCGCCTCGCCCTCAGATGACGGGCACATGCCGCAACCGGCGCTGGGCGTGTTCGACCTGATTCACTCCTACCGCGAACTGGGTCACCTGATCGCGAACCTCGATCCGCTCGGTGCGAACGAGACGACGCACCCTCTGTTGGAGCTGGACCAGTTTGGTTTCACCGACAGCGATCTCGACCGCGAGGTCAGCTGCCCGAACTACTTCGGCTGCGAAAGCGCAGTGCTGCGCGACCTCATCGTTCAGTTGCGCGCGACCTACTGCGGAACACTCGCCGTCGAGTACATGTTCATTCCCGACAAAGAACAGCGAGAGTGGTTGCAGCAGCGCATCGAGCCGCAGCTAAACGAAGCTGCGCTCAACGACGAGGACGCGGCATCGCTACTCGGCGAGCTGATGCGGGCGAACTCCTTCGAACAATTTCTCGCGACGAAATACATCGGCAAGAAGCGCTTCTCGATCGAAGGCAGCGAGTCGCTGGTGCCGATGCTCAATTGCCTGATCGAAACGGCCGGCGCAGCGGGCGTCCAAGAAGTCGTCATGGGCATGGCACACCGCGGCCGACTCAACGTCATGGCCAACGTGCTCGGCAAACCTTACGGCCTGATGCTCGCCGAATTCGAAGGAAGCTTCCTCCCTTCGACCGTCCAGGGCGACGGCGACGTGAAGTACCACCTCGGCTACGCACGAGAGTACGTCACCAGCCAAGGCGACAAGCTACACGTTTCGTTGATGCCGAACCCGAGCCATCTCGAAGTCATCAATCCGATCGTTGAAGGAATCGTCCACGCCAAGCAGCAGTATCTGCGCGACACCGAGCATCGCTCGCGCGTGATGCCGATCCTGATCCACGGCGACGCGGCATTCACCGGGCAAGGCATCGTCATGGAGACGCTGTCGCTGTCGGAACTGACGCCGTACCACAACGGCGGCTCGATCCACGTCATCGTCGACAATCAGATCGGCTTCACGACCGCACCGAGCGACGTACGCTTCACGCGCTACCCAAGTGACCTCGCAAAGGTCATCAATGCGCCCGTTTTCCACGTCAATGCCGATGATCCGGAAGCGGCGGTTCGCGCCGCCGAGCTGGCGATGGGCTTCCGCGACGAGTTCCACGAGGACGTCATCATTCACCTGCT
This sequence comes from Deltaproteobacteria bacterium, assembly GCA_029262375.1. Lineage (GTDB taxonomy): Bacteria > Desulfobacterota > Binatia > UBA1149 > SPBQ01 > JAJCZM01. Next base: position 212,032 of record JAJCZM010000005.1, on the reverse strand, counting down.
CTGCTACCGGCGGCACGGGCACAACGAGCTGGACGACCCGACGTTCACGCAGCCGCTCATGTACAACAAGATCCGGCAAAAACGTCCGGCGCACGAGCTGTACGCGGAACGGCTGCTGGCCGAACAGCGCATCACGCACGAGCGCATCGAGCGCGAGCGAACGAAGATCCGTACCCATCTTGAGAAGGCGCTCAACTATGCCCGCGACGTGATGCCGCAACAGAAGGTGTTCGCCTTCGGCGGCATTTGGGAGGGCATGGGCTGGGCCGGCAGCGACTGGAGTGCGGACACGGCCGTCGCGCGCCCGATTCTCGAGCGAGTCATGGACCGCGCGACGAAGATCCCGCCGGAGTTCAATGCGCACCCCAAGATAAAGAAACTCGTCGAAACCCGCGCGGCCATGTTCCAGGGCGACGGCGCCGTCGATTGGGCCTGCGCAGAGATGCTCGCGTTCGGAAGCCTACTCGTGGAGGGCACCAACGTACGCCTGAGCGGCCAAGACAGCTGCCGCGGAACGTTCAGCCAACGACACGCTGTGTTCCACGATTCCGAGACCGATCAGCGCTACGTGCCGCTTAACAATCTCGAAGTCGGGCAGGCGCGCTTCCGCGTGATCGACACGATGCTGTCGGAAGCCGGCGTGTTGGGCTTCGAGTACGGCTACGCATCGGCTGACCCGCGCAATCTAGTGATTTGGGAAGCGCAGTACGGCGACTTCGTGAACGGTGCGCAGGTGATCATCGATCAGTTCATCGCGGCCTCGGAATCGAAATGGCAGCGCCAGAACGGAATCGTGCTCCTGCTACCGCACGGCCTGGAAGGGCAAGGATCGGAGCACTCGAGCGCAAGGCTGGAGCGCTTCCTGCAACTGTGCGCCGAAGAGAACATGCAGGTGGTCTACCCGACTACCCCCGCGCAGTACTTTCACGTCCTGCGCCGACAGATTCATCGCAACTTCCGCAAACCGCTGATCGTGATGGCGCCGAAGAGCATGCTCCGTCTGAAGCTTGCGGTCTCGCGGGTCGAAGCGTTCACCGACGCACCGTTTCTCAATGCCATCGACGAGATCGAAACCATCGATCCGAATCAGGTCGAGCGCGTCCTGCTGTGTAGCGGTAAGGTCTACTACGATCTGCTCGTCGCCCGCACAGCACGCGTGCTCGACAACCTGGCGATCGTTCGCGTCGAACAGCTCTACCCGTTCCCCGAAACCGAACTGCGGGAGATTCTGTCGCGCTACCCCGACGACGCAGAAGTCGTCTGGGTACAGGAAGAAGCGGAGAACATGGGAAGCTGGCAATACATCCGTCCCAAACTCGAGGGCCTGCTCGGCTCCGACCGCGCGCCCGAATTCGCCGGCCGCGAGGAAGCAGCCAGCCCGGCGACCGGATCTTTCGAGATCCACGGCAAGGAACTCACCGCAGTGATAGATTCAGCGTTCAAGATCCGACCGAAGGCGGTAAAACCGCAACCGAAGACGATCAAACGGGAGAAGGCCAATGCCGGTTGATGTCGTCATTCCCGAGCTGGGCGAGTCGATCACCGAAGCCGTCATCGCATCTTGGCTGCGCGCCGACGGCGACTACGTCGCCATGGACGAACCGATCGCAGAGTTGGAAACCGACAAGGCGACGGTGGAACTACCCGCGCCTGCGGCGGGCACCCTTAATGTGACTGCCGAGGCTGGAGCGACCGTGCAGGTCGGCGATACCATCGCGCGCATCGAGCCGGGCGACCCCGCGTCGCCGAAGCGGTCGGCGCCCGCACCCACACCGGCTGCACCGGAACCGGAGCCTGCTCAATCGAGACCGCAGGCCCCACCGCCCGCACCGCCCGCGCCGCCCGCGCAGGCATCGCCAAATCAGGGCGCAGCCATATTGAGCCCCGCGGCACGCCGACTGGTCGAAGAGCATGGTCTCGACGCCGAGGTGATCGCGGCGACCGGTCGAGGCGGCCGCATCACCAAGGCCGATGTACTCGCGCATCTCGATTCCACTGCGGGCACGGCGACACCCGCGGCCGCGAAGACACCGACACCGATTGCGGCGGCTGCGTCCGCGCCTGCGACGACAGGCCGCCTGTCTCCCGGACTGGCGCTCATTCGTTCCACCGGCGGCGCCGCCGCGCCGAGCGCCGGCGCAACCGTCACGCCGATCACTCCCGTCGTGCCGATAGCGCCCGCAACCGCTCCGGCCCCGGTCGTATCGGAAGACGAAGTCGAACGCGTCGCCATGACGCCCATGCGGCGCACGATCGCCTCTCGCTTGCTCGGTGCACAGCAAAACGCGGCCATCCTGACGACCTTCAACGAGATCGACATGACGGCCGTGATGGAGCTTCGCAAGCGTTACAAACAGCAGTTCTCCGACACCCACGGCGTGAACCTCGGCTTCATGTCGTTCTTCTCACGCGCCAGTGTATTGGCTGCAGCCGACGTGCCGGCCGTGAACGGCCGCATCGAGAACAATGAGATCGTCTACAACAAGCGCGTCCACCTCGGGATTGCCGCCAGCACGCCCAAAGGCTTGGTCGTGCCGGTCGTCAAAGGCGCCGACTCCATGTCACTGGCCGAACTAGAGCGCGAAATCGGTCGGCTCGCCGGTATCGCACGCGACGGTAAACTGTCGATGGCCGACATGAGCGGCGGCACTTTCACCATCTCGAACGGCGGCGTCTTCGGGTCGCTGATGTCCACGCCGATTCTCAATCCGCCGCAGAGCGGAATCCTGGGCCTGCACAAGATCGAAAAACGCGCCGTCGTCGTGGACGATGAGATCGTGATTCGCCCGATGATGTATGTGGCACTGTCTTACGATCACCGCCTGGTCGATGGTCGCGAAGCGGTGACCTTCCTCGTTCGAATCAAAGAGCGCATCGAAGACCCGCAGCGTATGTTGCTCGGCGTCTGAGCGAAAGGAACTGATGTCAGAAACGCAACCATACGACCTGGTCGTCATCGGCTCGGGGCCGGGCGGCTATATCGCGTCGATCCGTGCCGCGCAGCTCGGCATGCGCACGGCTTGCATCGAGAAAGACGCGGCCGTCGGAGGAACCTGCCTCAACGTCGGCTGCATTCCCAGTAAGGCGCTGCTCGACACCAGCGAGCGTTACTACGAACTCACGCACGGGTTGGCCGACCACGGCATCTCGACCGGAAAGCCGAGCATCGACATCGCCGCCATGATGAAGCGTAAGACCGGCATCGTCGGAGCGCTACAAAAAGGCATCGACGGTCTGTTCAAGAAGAACAGCATCGATGCGTACGTAGGAACCGCTCGCATCACGGGCCCTACGACGGTCGAGGTTGCCGGCAAGAAGAAAGTCACGCTCGAGACCAAACGCATACTGATCGCCACCGGAAGCGAAGCATCAGAGTTGCCGTCGCTTCCCTTCGACGGCACCCGTGTCATCTCGTCCACCGAAGCACTTTGCCTCGAGGCGCCGCCCGCTCGCATGCTGGTGGTAGGTGCGGGTGCGATCGGACTGGAACTCGGTTCGGTGTGGAACCGCCTCGGCAGCGACGTCACCGTCGTCGAATACATGGACCAGGTTCTTCCGGGCGCCGACGCCGACGCAGCCAAGATGCTCATGCGTACGCTCTCGAAACAGGGCATGAAGTTCCAGCTTTCAACGACGGCTTCCGAAACCTCGCGCGACAAGAAAGGCGTGGTGGTGAAACTCGAGTCGAAGAAGGGGGCTACTGAAGAGAGCTTCGATGTCGTGCTCGTCGCCGTCGGACGGCGCGCGTACTGCGACGGCCTCGGCCTAGAAACGATCGGCGTCACACTCGACGAGCGCGGACGCATTCCCGTCAACGAGGACTTCGAGACCTCGGCCAACGGCGTGTTCGCCATCGGCGACGTGATCGCCGGGCCCATGCTCGCGCACAAAGCCGAAGACGAAGGAGTCGCCGCCGTAGAACGCATGGCCGGGGTTGCAGGGCACGTGAACTACGATGCTATTCCCAGCGTCGTGTATACCTGGCCGGAGCTGGCCAGCGTGGGCATGACCGAGCAGCAGGCGAAAGACCGCGGCTTCGATATCCGGGTCGGAAAGTTCCCGATGGCAGCCAACTCGCGTGCGCGTTGCACCGGTGAGACCGACGGTTTCGTCAAGGTCATCGCCGAGACGAAGTCCGACCGCGTTCTCGGCGTACACATTCTCGCCGCCAGCGCGTCCGAGCTGATCGCCGAAGCAGCCGTCGCAATGGAATTCTCCGCCAGCGCTGAAGACATCGCGCGATCTACGCATGCGCATCCGACGCTGGCCGAGGCGCTGAAGGAAGCCGCGTTGGCGACCGACGGTCGCGCACTCAATATCTGAAGCGACTGGCCAAATTGCGCCAAATAGCGCGAGATTCGCCGTGCAAGCCGTGTACCTCAGGCTTCGGCGGCTTCGAGTCGGTCGCGCAGATACGTCTTCCAGTGCCCTCGCCTGAATCCGATGAAGAGCCACAGCGCGCGGGTCGTGTGATCGAAGATGATCGCCGCCCATAGCCACGTGATCGGCGCTTTCACAACGTAGACCAAGAAGACCGCCAGCGGCACGCGTACGCCCCAGTTGCCGACTGTTGCCGCCATCATCGGCGTCCACGTCTCGCCCGCTCCACGATGCACGCCGCCCAGTGTGAAGTGCAGTTGCAGCATGGGCTGCGCGATAGCCAGGCATAGTAGAAACGGCTCGAGCGCCTCCACCACCGCGACGTCGTCGGTGAACACCCTCGATAGCGGGCCTCGCCCCAGGCCCGCGATGAGACCTAGCGCCGCAGCCACACCGAACGACAACCACGCGGCGCGCGTCCCGATGCGCTCGGCGTCATCTGTGTCACCGCGACCAAGAGCCTGGCCGACCAGCGCACCCACCGCCTGCGCCAACCCGATACCTGGAACCCACGTGAAAGACAGTGCGCGCACGCCGATCGTGTAAGCGGCGATGGCCGCGGTTCCGTAGGTCCCGAGCAACGCGAAATAGACGAGCAGCGCGAAGTTCAACGCCAAGCGTTCAACGACCCCCGGAATGGAAATGCGTGCGACCTCGCCTAAGTAGCTACCGCTGCCGGCTATGTCGGACAACTCGAGAGAAGCCGGCGACGTACCGTCTCGACGCTTGATCACCACCGCGAACAGCACGAGGCCCAAGAGTTGCGAGAGGACCGTCGCTTGGCCGGCGCCAACGAGTTCGAGACGCGGAAAGCCAAACTCGCCGAAGATCAGCACCCAGCTCAACGCGATCTTGACGGCGGCGACGATCGCCGAAATACGAAGCGCGATGACCGTGTTTCGGTCCGCGCGCAGCGCACCCTCCATCACCAGCGCCGCCGCCAACACGATCGTAGAGCCCATGACCAATTGCAGATACGGAATGGTCAGATCGATGACCTGTGGCTCGGCGTTGAGCGCCAACAACACCCAACGCGGCGCCGCAAGCGTGGCAGCGACAAGTGCAACGGCCGTTCCCACCGCGATCACCATCGATGCCGCCATCGCCCGTCGGGCTTCTCCCAAGTCACCGGCCCCGATGAATCGCGACATCAGCGCCACACATGCGAAGCTGACGGCGAACAACACGGATTGCGTCATGAAAAAGAACTGCGTCGCGTAGCCCACCGCCGCCTGCGCGTCCGAGCTGATGCGGCCGACCATGGCGATATCGACGAGCGAAACCGCCGTGACAAGAGTCATTGAGACCATGACCGGCCAAGCCATGCGCCACAGATCGAGCGTCGGCGTGCGCGTCGGAACCCCCTCGAGGTTTATCGACGCGGCCTTGGCAGCGAGTGCTCCGGACGGATTTTGAGACGCGGTTTCCGCATCCTCGGGCATGTCCACCGCATCGGGACGAGAGTCGTCGTGTGGAGTCTCGGCGGACATGGAACCAGCCACGCTATCGCAGCAAGCCGGCGCGTGCGAGCACGCACGCTGTGCATCCGCGAGCCGCTTGCAACTCGACGCCGGCTAAGATTCGGCTACACTAGTCGACTGGATGGTGTGCGGCTTGCGGAAGTCGCTTTGCAGGTGGGCGTAGCGGTCGTGGTGATGTTGCTGACGTGGAGATAAAGAATTTCACCGACAAGATGGAGCGGGCTCAGGCGTTCATCGAAGCCAAGTTCGCGTGCTTCGACACCGCCGGCGTCTCGCTCCACATCAAGTACACCAAGGCCAAGGGGCGCGACCTCAACGGCTACTATCGATTCGCCGATCGGCGCATCGTCGTCGCTGTGAAGAAGCGTCTGCGTTACCCGCGTCGAGCCGCATACGGCGTGGGCACCAAGGCCGTCGCGCAGCGCGGACTGGCGGCACGTCCCTACAAGCTGATCTGGCACGAGGAGGGCTTCGGTTCGCCCGACGACTTGTTGGTATTCGCCGCCGGGCACGAAGCGTGGCACTACCTCTGTCATAGCGGTCAGCGCAAAGGCGACTTCGAGACCCGCGCGAACTGCAACGGTTTTCTGTGGTTGGCGGAGTTTCAGAACTGGGTGGGGCCGGGCCACCGACTCGAGCCGATCCCGAAACGGCCCCCTCGCCCCGACATCACGCCGATCGGTCAAGCCGACGAGCGTGGCTGGATACAGGGCGATCTGTTCGGGGGCTTCTCGTCCGGCGGACCAAGCACGCCTAGCGAACTTGGCGAACTTGGCGAACTTGGCGTGCTTGGCGTGCCTGGCAACGGCTAGGCGCGCGCTAGTTTGGCTTCGGCCATCGCCACACGCTCGAGCAGCGACTGATAGACGTCGATGTTGTCGAGCGTCTCGCATGCACGCTCGAGCCGCGTGCGCGTCGATTCTGTAAGCGCTTCTTGTTTCTCGGTGAGGTAGCCCGCGACGCGTTCGCGCAGGTCGCGAATGTTCTCATGTGCGGCCTGCTCGTAGTCGAGGCTGTCTCGCAGCAATCGTTGCGCGCGCGCCCTGCTCTCTTCGATCTGTCGTTCGAGGTCCGCCTTCGTCTTGCGCAGGCGTTTGACCGAGACGCCGTCCGGATCCGAGTAGTCGAGCAATCCAGCCACGCGCTTTTTCCAACGATCGGTCGGTGCGACGAGCTTGAGGTCCCACGCGATTCCGAGCTTCGCCATCGACCAGACCAGCCACTTGCTCGGATCCCACGCGAGCGCGCCGATGCCGTTGCGATAGTCGTTGGGGAAGGTGTGGTGGTAGTTGTGCCAGCCTTCGCCGAAGGTGAACAGTGCGACCATCCAGTTGTCGGCTGCGGATACGTTCGGATTGTAGGGACGATTGCCGCCGATATGCGCCCACGAGTTGACCAACCACGTCACGTGATGCCCCACAACGATGCGGACCAAGCCCGCGAGCATCAAGCCACCGGTACCGGCGATCAGGTACGGAACCACAAAACTCGTGAAGATCGCCAACGGAACGTAGTAGCGGTGCTGTAGTGCGATCAGCCGATCGTTGGCAAGAAAACGGGGAACGTCGCTGACGTCACGCTTCCAAAACAACCAGCCGATGTGCGCGTACCAGACTCCCTGATTGATGTTGTACGGATCTTTCTTGGTATCGGTGTGCCCGTGATGCCGAATGTGATCGGAAGCCCACTCCAGGGCGCTGCCTTGCCAGGCCGCAGAGCCGACGATCAGGAAAATCGCCTCCACCCAGGAGCGACATGCGAACGAGCGGTGCGCGATCAGCCGGTGGTACCCGACCGTGATCGACATGGCGGTCGCTACGAAATACGCGACGGCAAGAAGGATCTCACCGGCGGTGACGCCGTAAACGTACGCGTAGAGCGGCCACAGCAGAGCGCCCACCGTAGTACCGAGAATAAACAAGATAGTGGGCCAGCTCAGACGAAGGTTCTCGTCCATTTGCTTCGCTGCCATTGATTCCTCCGACTCCGTTCTCGCGACTCCGTGCTCGCTTCTGCGCTAAAGCTACCGGAAGAACACGAGACCCGCCACCCCCGCACGGGGCCCTCGCGCGCATGCGAAATAGGCACGCCGCCGGACTGCTGACAGCACGCAGCCGAGTCAAGGTCTTTTCACAATTGACACTCTGAGCGCGCGACCGCTACGCTCCGCTGACTACGGCCAACGGTGGCCGCCTCATTTAGAAACGGAGTTGATGACTTGATGCGCAATCGATGGTTCGCGGTCGCCCTTTTTCCCGTTCTCGCACTGCTCGGCAGCGATGCGTTCGCACAAACAGACCTCACCAATGCGACGAGTTTCCGCATCCGTAGCAACCCCGCCGGCGACCGGCACAAGGTCGTCGCACGCTTTCGCGACGTTCCCCTGCTTGCGATTCCCGACTGTGCGAATCCCGCAAGCGTGCGAATCGTCACCAGTTCCGGCGACAGCGATGAGTTACCGCTCGACTGTGGCAATTGGCAGACACTGAAGTTCGGCAAGTACCGCTACAAAGCCGCGGCAGCCGACGATCTCTCGGTACAACGGATCACGTTCGGCGACGGCAAGCTCTACATCAAAGCGCGCGGTGCAGCCGCCGCCTTGCTCGCCGGATCCGAATCCTTCGCTGAGCTACGTTTCTCGGTCAACGGCGACCGCACGAAGTACTGCGGGCGTGTCGCAACGCTTGCAAAGAATACGACGAAGAAGTTGTCGTCGCGCGGACCGACATCAGTTTGCACGGCGTTCGAGGCCGAGCGAGCATTCTGGGACACACTCAGACTCGTCGACAATCGCGAGACCGAGGCGGTCGCACTCTTCGAGCAAGCCGTCACGGAAATCCCGACCGACGGGCGAGCGTGGTTCCTCAAGGGAATGTTCCACATGTACCGGCAGAGTCAGACGCTCGATTGGGACAATCCCTCCCAGTTCGTCCTCGACGAGGTGGATCTCGCCGAAGACGCGTTGTTCGAGGCCGTGCCTTTGTTGCCCGCTGACGTTCGAATCCCCGGCTTCCTCGGATCGGCTACTTATGTAGGCGGCGTGACTCACAACGACGCTGCACGCACGCAGTTGGCGCTCGACCGCATGCGCGACGCCATCGTGCTGTGGCCGCTGTTCAACATCTTCAACTTCGCCGGTACGGTCGGCATTCACGTCCCCAACACGGACCCGCTGTTCGCGGAGTCAGTCGGATACGTGGATCTCGGCCTCGGTAGCGGCTGCTCGCCGTTCACCGATCCGGAAATCTGCGGCAACGCGGGACGTGCACCGCATAACGTCGAAGGTTCGATGATGTTGTTCGGAGACTTGTACGCGAAAGCGGGCGACGAGTCCGCCGCGCTGGCCGCGTATCAACTCGGCATCGTATTCGACGATACGGATGCGATCCCGTACATCTGGCGCGCCGAACTCGATGACCGCGTAGCCACCCTCCCCGCACGCATCGCAGCCTACCAGGACGCCGACCCGCTCAACGACCCGCTGATCATCGGCGAAGGCAACTACGAGAACTGCCTCTTCTGCCACGGCGGCTAACCGTCAAGCGAACCCGCACTTCGCTACGACAGCAGCTAGGGCAGAGTCGCGGGGAAGCAAAGTTCCTGCGCCTTCTTCACATCAAAGGTGAGCGGACCGACTTCGTCATTGGTCTGCACGCCGGCGACGGCGGCCTTGATGGGCTTCATCTTGTAGCACATCAGATGCACGCCCGGCCGTTGGATGCCGGCACCGTCCTTGTCGGTTCCCACACAGAGCTGCGAAGGTTTCTTCAGTTCGCCCGCCGCGGCCGAGGTGATGAACTGGTCTTGCACCGAGACGAACGTCCCCTTTGGGAACTTCGTCGCACCCTTCGACGCCTTGATCTTCAGACAGCGATAACGATCGACGCCCGAGACCGGATCGGGCGCACCGGGCACCGGGGCCGGAGCAACGCTCTTACCGGCAGGAACCATCAAGAGCGACGCTTTCTTCGTGTCGTAGGTGAACGTACCGAAGTTATCGGTGACGTCGACGCCGCTCTGCTTCGCGTGATCGCCCTTGATCTTGTACGCCACGATGTGGGTATCCACGTCATCGATTGCGCCCGCGAGGATCTCTGCGGGATTGCAGTGAAACTTTGCCCCTTTCGACGCTACAACATTCGCATCGAACACGTCGGCGACGGCCGCACTGAACTCGACCTTGCCTTTGGCTTTGTAGCAGGCGAATTCGTCGAGATCACCGAACGGACAGCTACACTCGGCTGGATCCAGTGGCGGTAGACAGGCTCCGGGACAGGCCGAATCGTCGGTGCCGTCGCAAACCTCAACCGGCGCTTCGGCCAGGTTGTCGCCGCACACGGCACAGCCGCAGGTGTCCGTGCATTGGCCCGGGCACGCCGCGTCATCCACGCCGTCGCACACCTCACCGCCCGCGTTGACGACATCGTCGCCGCAGACCGCGCAAATGCAGCTCACTAGACAATCGCCCGGGCAGGCGGCGTCATCGGTACCGTCGCACTGCTCCGATTCTTCATTGGCGTTGTTACCGCAGACCGGGCACGGCGTCGTAGCCGCCATCGATACCGTCGCGAACGCGTTATTCTCAGGCGTGGCCGGATCGCCGCAAGCAAAGTCGACATTGCTGTTGTTCGTGTCGCCGACGCGCACCAGGCTGTGGCCTTCCGCCAGAAGCGGCGTCGGGACGCCAATGTGCCCATTGGTCGGTCCCGAGTAACTTCCGTACGCTACGCAGTCGACGTAGCCGGCGGGCAGACTCGTAAGACCCGGCTTGCCCCAGCAGACCATACCGCCCCCGACGGGCAACGCCGCTGCGAACGTGAAGTCGGCCGTCAATCCGCTGGCCGCCTCGAACTCCGGCGTCGCCATGATCCAGCGACGACCGGCACCGCCCGCAACGTTGGCGGGCACCGTCAGAATCACACCGATGAACGTGCCGGTATCGTCGAACACACTGAGCTTCGAGTTCGACACAATTCCCTGCCCCCCAGCGTTCATGACGATCTCGACGAACTGAACTGCGGGGTCGCCGCCGTAGCTGACCATCACTTCGTCGATGTCGGCCAGATGGAAAGCCGCTTGGGCGTCAGGTGCGGTCGTGAAGAGGGTCGCACCGACAATAAGCGCGGCGACAAGAGAACGAAGAGAACGGACAGAGCGGATAGCGGGGAAAGACATGTGGCACCTCCGGGTGATCGTGTGCGGCCGTAACGTCGATCTGAGCTCCCCCCGAGTGAGAATGACGTACTGCGTGTAATACCAACTAACCGGCAGACCGGGCCTGTGTCCATTCAAACAACGACGGCCGCCGTCACGCGCCTCGGACCTGAGTCACGAGGCGCTCTACGACCTGCCCCTGCGCACATCCCGCACAATCGATGACGTGGTCGGCTGCCGCGAGATAGCGCGGGCGCCGCTCCTGATAGACGTCTTCGAGCGACTGACCGGGGTTGCGAACGAAGCCGCGCTCGTCGAGATCGCCGATCCTCGACCGGACCTCCTCGAGCGTCGCATCGAGAAAATAGACGCCGCCGAGACTGCGCAGGTGCGCCACCGCACCGTCGCTATAGATCACACTGCCGCCTGTAGAGATGACGCTGTCGTGCGGGTCGAGCGCGCACACGTAGCGTTGCTCGAGATTGCGAAACGCCGCGAGGCCGTCCGTTCGAATGATGTCGCGACGCGCGCGCGACTCACCGGCTTGGATGACGAGATCGGTATCGATGAAGGCCTTTGAGAGACGTTTGGCAAGCAGCACGCCGACCGTGCTCTTACCGGACGCCGGCATTCCGATCAGCACGACATTGGACGTTCGCGTCAGTACGAGAACTCCAGCTTGCCATCGACAGCAGAGATCTTGACCTCGCCGCCCTTGGCCAGGCGCCCGAACAGCAGTTCATCGGCGAGCGGTCGTGCGATCTCGCTCTCGATCAAGCGACGCAGAGGCCTCGCACCGAACTGCTCGTCATAGCCCTTCTCGGCAAGATATTTTTTCGCGGACGCCTCGAGCACGAGACTGACGTTCTTTTCGTGCAGGCGCTCTTCGAGTTCGGCGACCATCTTGTCGACGATCTGCTCCGCGATGGTCGTACCGAGCGACTGGAACTGCACGATCGCCGACAGCCGGTTTCGGAACTCCGGCGAAAACGCTTTCTCGATGGCCTTCGCACTACGGTCTTCGAACTTGGCCTCTTGCTCGAAACCAATCGCCCGCGCGCTGCCTTCGCGCGCGCCCGTATTGGTGGTCATGATGAGAATGACTTGGCGGAAATCGGTCTTGCGGCCGTTGTTGTCGGTCAGTGTCGCGTAATCCATGACCTGCAACAGAATGTTGAAGATGTCCTCGTGGGCCTTCTCCAATTCGTCGAGCAGCAGCACGGCGTGCGGCGTTCGGTGGATCGCTTCGGTCAGTTGGCCTCCCTGGTCAAATCCTACGTAACCGGGCGGCGAGCCGATCAAGCGCGAGACCGCGTGCTTTTCCATGTACTCGCTCATGTCGAAGCGGATGAACTCGATGCCGAGTACGCTCGCGAGTTGACGGGCGAGTTCGGTCTTGCCGACTCCGGTAGGACCCGCGAACAGGAACGACCCGATCGGTTTGTCGGGCTCACCGAGACCGGCACGCGATAGTCGAATGGCCTGGGTGACCTGATCGACGGCGGGATCCTGACCGTAAATCAGCAGTCGCAGATCTCGATCAAGGGTCGAGAGCTTCTTCTTGTCGTCGGAGTGAACGGTCTTCGGTGGAATCTTCGCAATGCGCGAAACCATCGTCTCGACGTCTTTCGTCGTGACGCGCGGAGGCTTGTCGGACTCAGCGCGACGCTTGCGCAGCTTCACCTCCGCCCCGACCTCGTCGAGAATGTCGATCGCCTTGTCGGGCAGAAACCGATCGTTGATGAAGCGGGCCGACAGATCGACCGCAGCGCGTACAGCCGCCGGTGCATAGGTAACGGTGTGGAACTTCTCGTAGCTCGGCTGTAGTCCTTTAAGAATGTCCAAGGATTCGGAGATCGTCGGTTCCACGACTTCGATCTTCTGGAAGCGCCGTGAGAGCGCGTGGTCCTTCTCGAAGACGTTGCGGTATTCCTTGTACGTCGTGGTGCCAACGCACTTGAGATCGCCCGAAGCCAGTGGCGGCTTGAGCATGTTCGACGCGTCCATCGCACCACCCGATGCACCGCCCGCGCCGATGACGTTGTGGATCTCGTCGATGAACAGGATGCGATCTCCGCCGTCCTCCATGATCGCGTCGAGCACCGCCGTCATGCGCTCCTCGAAGTCGCCGCGATACTTGGTTCCTGCCAGCAGCGCGCCCATGTCGAGCGCATAGATGTTGGTCGCACTAAGACATTCGGGAACTTCACCCTGAGTAATGCGCAGAGCGAGCCCCTCGACGATGGCAGTCTTACCGACGCCGGCGTCTCCGACAAATATCGGATTGTTCTTGCGACGGCGCGCGAGGATGTGAATCGCACGGTCTACTTCTGCGCGACGCCCGATCAACGGATCGATGCGACCGGCTACCGCCTTCGCGTTCAGGTCGACGCAGAACTGAGCGAGCGGGTCGTGCGGCGCGCCGGTGGCTTCTTCGAAATCTTCGATACCACCATCGCCGTTGAGAAAGCGATCACTGGACGGTTTGCTGCCGCCGCCGTGTGCGATGTAGCGCACGACGTCGAGACGACTGATGTCGCGCTTGAGCAGGAAGTACACCGCGTGCGAGTCTTGATCGCGGAACATCGCGGCTAGGATGTTGCCGCCGTCCACCTGATCCTTCCCGGCCGACTGCACGTGTGAGGCAGCGATATGAATGATGGTCTGCGTACCGATGCTGTACTGCGGATCGGAACCAGCGGCGTACTCGCCCGCACCATCGTCTTCCGGAAGCGCTTCCATCGCCTGATCCAAGAACTCGTCTATCTCTTCGCGTAGCTCTTGTGGATCGGCACCGCAGTTCGCCAAGATGTCGGACGCAACACTGTCGAACGTCAGCGCAAACAACAGGTGCTCGGGCGAGACGAACTCATGGCGGCCTTCGCGGGCGCGGTCGTAGGCACGTTTGAAGGTACTTTCTAATTCGTCGGAGATTAGTGCCATGTCAGTCAGACTCCACTGCTTCGAGTTGTACCTGTAGCGGGTGCTCGTGCTTCTGGGCGAGTTTCTCGACCTGGTAAGCCTTCGTCTGGGCGACGTCGAAGGTGAACATTCCGCATACGCCCTTGCCGGTCGTATGCACGTCGAGCATCAGACGCGTCGACTCTTCTTGGTTCTTGTGAAAGACGACCTGCAGTACCCAAACGACGAACTCCATCGGCGTATAGTCGTCGTTGAGCAAGAGAACGCGGTACATCGGCGGCCTCTTGGCCTTGACCTTCCGCTCCGCAACCACCGGCCCCTCGGCCGGTCCCTTCTCCCATCTCTCTTCCGACATCGCCCTCACAGTGTACTACTAGATCGCGTTCATGAAAAAACACGATCGTGTAGATCGCCTAGATTGCCTAATCGCCGGCATAGCCCGTGGAATCCGCCGCGGGATCGCCGCCCGAGCGTAGATATTTCAATGGAGAGAGGCCGTTGTAGTGCGCTATCGTCTGCAGCGTCTGGCCGCGCTCTTCGTCGAGAAATCGCTTGATCGCTTCGCGACCACCCTGATGCGCCAGCCAATGGGCACTGTAGGTGGGGCGGGTCACGAAACCGCGCAGAAACTTGTGCTCGCCCTGCGCACCGGCCTCGAACAGTTCAATCCCATTCGCGATCGCGTAGTCAATGAGACGGTAGTAGCAGCATTCGAAATGGAGCCCTGGGACGTCTGCCGAGCAGCCCCAATAGCGGCCGTACAGATTCGTTCCTTTCCGCACATTGAGTGTTCCGGCAACGATCTCCCCGTCGCGCTCGGCGAGCACGAGCACGAGACGTTCACGATACTCCTCGGCTAGACGTTCGAAGAACTCCTGAGTCAAATAGGCGTAGGACCATTTGCGGCCGATCGTGTCCATATAGAACCGCCACAGCACGCGGAGATGATCGGTCGTGATGTCGTCCCCGTCGACAACGCGCACGTGGACATCGGCCTCCGCCACTCGACGGCGTTCTTTGAGAATATTCTTGCGCTTCGATGAACGCAGGTCGCCGGCAAAATCACCGAAGCTCGAGTAACCGCGGTTCATCCAATGAAACTGATACGTGAGCCGACTGAGAAAACCGCGCGCGGCGAGAAACTGCATTTCCTGCTCGCTCGTAAACAAGAAATGAAGGCCGGAGAGGTTGGCCTGCTTTGCGACGTCGAGGGCCGCACCGACCAGCAGATCGGCGGCGGTTTCGTACGACACGTCCGGCGCTACGAGAATGCGCCGTCCCGTCGCAGGCGTAAAAGGTATCGCGGTAACCGCCTTGGGATAATACGCGACATTAGCGCGTCTATAAGCGTCGGCCCAAGCCCAGTCGAAAATGTACTCACCGTATGAATCGAGTTTGACGTACAGCGGCAATGCGCCGACCAATTCGTTTTCGCGTTCGAGCGTAACGTAACTCGGAAGCCAACCCGTGCCCTCGCCTACCGAACCACTGGTCTCCAACGCACGAAGAAATTCGTACTCTTGAAAAGGTTCACCTGCATCCACGCAGGCGTTCCATTGCTGCGCGATAACCTCCTCGAGGCTATCACGTACGCGTACGACGAGACCTTGTTTGGCTGTGCGATCGCTCATGAAACTGATGAAACACAAAGAGTGTTCTGCGTTGTAAACATGGCAGCGTCCCGTCACAACAACGCGTCGGCGAACGTCGTGACAAAACGTCAAGTAACGCTTCGTCAACAATGAGCCCCGTTCAATGCACGAAAGAGCTGCCGCGTTACTTTGTACGGCGAGTCATACGTTTCGGATCTACGCACTGCAGTCGTCGTTTTTTATCTCGACAACGCTTTCGCGCGAGCACTACTGTTTGGGCGTGACTGGTCGTGAATCTAAGTTGCTCCGCTACGGCGGCCGTCACCGCCGGATAGAAGGCGGGCCGACAATGTCTGTGACCGTGCTTAACGGGCTGCCGCGGTCCACAGATAACGTTGCTCGGACCCGCCTTCTTCCGGCGCTCCAAACCGAATCGGGTGCTCCCCCGCAAATGTACCCGATCGGTCCCACCACCCGCCACCCCGACGGGGTCATGAAAGGCTAACGCCTGCCGTGGCTCCGTCGGGCCTCGCCTCACGTTCGTCGAATTGTCGGGGGATGCCGCGCGGTGCGCGACGCAGCTACATCGTAGGACGTTCGATTGCTTTGCCGAGACGGAACGCCTCAGGCACTTGGCCGGTCTCTGCATAGACCTGGTGCATGCGGATCACCGACAACACCAACCCCATCAGGATGTAGAACATGACGTGGTGCCACATGTCGCCGAAGAACGAGAAGAACATGAAACCGATGATACCGGTGCGCATCGCGCTGACCATCCAGCCGAGTCCGACGGGACCGAAACGCGCCTCGTATTCCCACTCGATGTCGCGGATCTGGCGGAAACACCAGTAGAAGAACATCATATACAAGACGAACGTCAGCGTTCCGCCCTCAGCCAGAGCCCACAAATAGGAATTATGCGGCGGACCGACGGTACCGAAGGGGTCGGTTACCGAGCGTTCGAGGTTGAAGTTACCGATGCCGACGCCGGCAACTGGATGCAGTGCCCAAACTCGGAACGCTGCCTGTAACGTTCTGATACGACCTTCGGCAGAACCTTGCGCTTCCATGCCGCTCGACAGGGCTTCTTGTCGGACATCGAACCTGGTCAATCGATTCGCAGTATCTTCGGGGAACACGAGGTCAACGACGCTTACATCGAAACCCAACTGTAGCGTCACGAGTAGCGTGACCATCGCCAAGCCGGCGACCTTTCGATAGTTGAACCTTCCTTCCATCAACAAGATGGAGAGAAAGACCAGGAAGTTGAGCAATCCACTGCGAGACCCCGTCATTGGAATCATCGCCGCGGTCAGTGCCGTGACGACGAACCAGAACGGATACATCAACGGATTTTTTATCCCTCGACGCGAGTACCACAGGATCGTCAGACACATCAATGCGAAGTACGCGAGCTTGTTGGGGTTACGACCGGCGTACACACCCATCCCGCCTTGCCCAAGTACCCGGAGACGACCGGTTCCCCAGCCGAACTCACCCTCCCCCGTACTCACACTGAAGTACGTCATCAGCAGGCACGCAATGATGGTGCCGGCCGCCAGCTTCGCATCGCGCGGCGTACGCACGAAAAACACGAAGAACGTTAAAAAGACGAAACGCGTGAGGAACTTTGCGGACGAATCGCGCGTGGAGATCAGCGCCGGCCCTTGTGAGCGACGGCTGGTTTGAATTCTTTGATTCTCCGGCGCGACACCGACGTCGGCCGAAGGCACATAAAACCAACTGGACACGATCATCGTGCCGACGATGGCGGCCAGCAACACCATGGGCCGCCACTTGATCAACCAAGCGTTTCCCTCGCGCAGCATGCCGTACCCCATCAGCGGAAGCAGCATGAGGCCGAGCATGTTGTTGATCGTGAAGTTTCCGATTCCGCGTAACCACACCGGGTACGTGAACAGGAAGGTGGTCAGGTAGATCATGATCCCGAACACGGGACGACGTACGACGACAACGGCACCGATGATGCCTAAAATCGCGCCGATCGCCTGGACACCGCCACCCGAGGTCGCGAGACGGAATGACGCGAGGACCAACAGGACGCAGGCCACCACGAGCGCGAGTCGCTGAGCGGGGTTGGAACCTACGAGGGGCTTTGCGGGCGCTGTGGTAGCCATGAATCGAACCGACGCGACGATAGGAACCCTAGATTCTACCACGCGCCCCGGCCAACGCCCGCTGGAAGCCCAGCGACGCTGCCCTGACGGCCATTTTAGCCTCTGTCAGGGGGTACGAGGAAGTAGCCCCCTTGAAGAACCTCGGGAAGTTCTCCGAAACACTCGACCCGGCGCGGCCGGCCGTCATAATGGGCGATTCATGTTTCGCGCTCGGGCTTCATCTGACCGCCTCATTACAGGCCTAATCTTCCTGGCTCTGCTCCTCTTGTACGCCTCAGGGGCCAGCCGCACGATCTATGTGGGCGATAGCGGTGAGCTGACGGCTGCCGTCGGCTCGCTCGGAATCCCCCACCCGAGTGGGTACCCACTATATGTTCTGCTGGGGCACCTCTGGTGCCGCCTGCTCTTCTTCGTCGACATCGCGACCGCGATGAGCCTGTTTAGTGCCGCCTGCGCGGCGGGCGCCGCCGCGGGCCTGTACCACGTCGCACGGCGGGCCGGGCTCTCACGTGCCGCCGCCGTGTTCGCGAGCCTGCTGATGGCACTCGGTCCCAGCTTTTGGTCGCAGGCGAACATCCAACGCGTCTACGCGCTCGGCGCGATCTTCGTCGTCGCCGCCACCGGTGCGATGCTCGAGTGGTATCGCACGCGCGAGACGCGTCCCTTGGCGATTGCCTTCGTTGCGTGCGGACTCGGTTCCGCAAACCACACGTTCATGGGGATCTATGCGTTCGCGGCCGGTGTGTTCATGCTCGCGACTGAGCCACGACTGCTACTGTCTGCAACACAGACGATCCGCCGTGCGGCCGTCGTGTTCCCTTCATTCGCCCTGGGACTTCTTCCGTACGCCTACCTGCCGATTCGCTCGAGCATGAATCCGCGGCTGGATTGGGGAAACCCGGAAACGCTGCAAGGCTTCTTCGATGTGGTCTTTCGTCGTGACTTCTGGGAACGCGCGTGGCTCGAACAGCCTGCGGACGCACTGCTCACGTCGGCCGACTGGCTCACGTCGCTCGGACAGGAATCTGCATGGCTGGGTCTCGCGTTGGCTGTGGTCGGACTCGCTGTCGGGATGCGCGCCCGAGCCCCGGTCGCGCTGCCGCTATTGGTGATGATCGGCAACGTGGCCGCCATGACGATGCACGGCTCGCGCAGCGACATCTTCATCTGGCACCGCTACTACATCCCGTCCTACATCATGCTCTCGTTGCTGGCCGGTTACGGCTGGCACGCGCTGGTCGCAAGCAGAACGCGCGCGCTGCATTGGGTAGTGCTCGCGGCACCGCTGTACCTGCTCGTCACCGGATATTCGGCGTTCGATCGCAGCCGCTACACGTTCGGCGAAAGCTTCGCGACCTACGTACTGGATTCACTGCCGGCAGGCGCGAACCTGATTGCCACCGACGACAACGTGCTATTCGTCCTGATCTACCTTCATATCGTCGAAGGGCGTCGTCCTGACATCAATCTGATCTTGCAGGGTGTCGGCAAGGCCGACCTACCGCCGCTACGATTCAATCCCGAGACCGATCCGCTGTTTTTCACGCATCATCCGAATTGGGACCTACCCACACTAGAGATCGTGCCGCGCGGCGTGGTCTACCAGGCATGGCCGCGCTCGAAGCAGTGGCCGGAAGTCATCGAAACGCCGGCGCTGCTCCCGGGCGAAGACGACCCGACGATTCCGCGAGATTATCTGACGCAGAACCTGATCGGCCATTTTCACTACACGCTCGGGTTCACCTACGAACGGCGCGATTGGATACGCGCGCGACGCGAATTCCGCAAGGCGGCGTCCGCCGCTCCTCACAACGACGTACTCTTCTACAATCTTGGACTGGTATACGCGCGCAACGGCCTATACGACGAAGCGCTGGCAGCATTCACGCGCAGCGACGAGATCAATTCACGCCATCTTGCGAGCACATCGCAAGCCGAAGCATCATCGAAGATCGCGGCCACCGTCGCCGAACTCGCTCGCATCGCCGACATCGAAGCACAGCTTCAGACCGAGATCAGTATTCCGGCCGGTGAAGGCACGCAGCTGTACCATCAAACGATCGCCCCGATGCTCGAGCAGCGCGGCGAGATCGCCGCAGCACGCGGGCACCGGCTGCGCATCTTAGAATACAACGCACGATGAACCGGCTGCGTCACGCCGTCCTTGTCGACATGGCCGACATCGCCGCATGCGTCGTCCTCGCGGTGCTGATCGCAGTTGCGTACGGCGGATCGCTCGCGAACGAACTCGTCTTCGATGACGCCATCTTCATGGAACGCGATCCGCGCGTTGCATCGTTGGAAACGGCGAGCAGCCTCCTCTTCGAACCACTGTGGGGCTTCCAGGACGCCCCCGGTCGCAGCGGCACGCATCAATACTACCGACCGCTACAACTGCTGCCGCTGGTCATAGCCAACCAATGGTTCGATGGCGCCGCCTGGCCCTGTCACGCGATCAGCTTGGCGATGCACTGGCTGATCGCGAGCTTGGTATTCGCGTTGCTCACGCTTGTTGGTATGCGGCGCGGCGTATCGCTGGCGGTCGCATCCGTCTTCGCTGTGCACCCGGGCAGTTCTGAGGCCGTGCTGTGGGTCGCCGACTTCGCAGGTCTCGGCGTCGCAGCCACCACACTGGCTATCTTGCAGATTCACGCCCGCACGACACGACCGTCGCTCGCATTCGTATCGATCGGCCTGCTCGCTCTCGCCGGGATGCTCTCGAAGGAGTCGGGCATTCTCGTTGCAGTACTAATGCTTGCATACGACCTACTCGTGCGGCCCGAAAGCGATCGGCCCCGGTCGCCAGCCACCGCCGTGATCGGCGGCTATGCGGGTGCCGCTGCGGCGACAGCCGTGTACCTCTCACTGCGACTGCACGCTCTCGGCGGAGTGCTGCCCGGCGCCGACAGCCTCGAGCTCGGCGCCGGCGAACTCACGATCAACGCAGTCGCCCTGCTGCCGCGCTACGTCACGACCTTCTTGTGGCCGACCGATTTGAACATGTACCACGACTTCGACGTCGTCCGCTCGCTCACCGCGCCGTCGTTCCTGCGCGGATGCGTCGTCATTGCACTGTGGAGTGCGTGCTTCGTCGGCGCGCTGGTCCGACGTCGTATCGCTGCGTTCGGGTTGCTGTTCGCCGCCGTCGCAGTCGCGCCGTACCTGCTGGTGCGCTGGCCGCAGCTCAACGCCTACGCCGAGCGGTACACCTACCTGCCGTCTATCGGCCTGTTGTTGGCCATCGCCGCCACGCTCCCGAAAAACTCGACCTCGCCAACCACGGGGAATCGAGCGCGCTACGCCGACGTCCTGATACCCGGGTTGCTCTTGGGATTACTGCTGACCGGGTTCGTGATTGCAGACCGCGCGCGTACGAGCGAGTGGCGCGACGAGATCACCATCTACGAGAAGACGCTCACGCAGTCGCAGCGGGCCGAACTGATCCGCAACAACCTCGCGCTGCGTTACCTGTCACAGGGGACACCGAAGCTGGGAATCCCGATCCAAGAACGACTGATGGAACTCGACTCGACGTTTCGTAGTGGCTGGCACAACCTCGGCCTGTTGTACGTCGCCGACAATCGCCTCGGTGACGCACGCGAGGCCTTCGAACAGGCCGTTCATAACGAGCCCACCAGTTCGGCCTCGTGGCTCAATCTTGGATACGCACGCGACGCTTCCGGTCAACGGGTCGGCGCCATAGACGCCTACTGCCGATCGACCGCATTCAATCCCCGCGAGACGAAGGCACTTCACAATCTAGCCGTCATTGCCATCGAGCTGGGACAGCCTACGAATGCGATCGCAGCCTTGGACGCGATCGTGCGCGCGGGAGCCGAAGACGACGCAGCGCGCGCGCTGCGCAACAAGGCCAAGAACCTCCAGCCACGTCTGCCGAGCGAGGCCCACCGCGCCGCAATCGCTCGACAACTGAAACGCGGCCGCGACGCTGTCGAGGCAACGCGCTGGATCGCCGCAGAATGCGCATTTCGAACAGCAGCATGGCTCAACGAACGAGCGCACCTGCCGCATCACTACCTTGCCAATTCCTATTATCTGCGTGGCCGCCAGCGCGACGCACTCGAGAGCGAACGCAACGCACTACGGCGTGCGCCGAACAATGCTTTGTACAAGAAGAACGTGGCTTCGCTGGCGGCGGCTATCGACGGTGCCGCGGATGATCGTTCACCGTTCGCAGCGCAGTGATACACGCTCGGCGCCGGATCGACTTGACTCGCTCGCGGGCAGCGGCGAGTTAGAACGACGCGGAACCGGTCGCCCAACGAGCCGGTACTCGTTCGTAGTTGGAGGAAGAGTGAAAGATCGAATGAGTACGCAACGCAGCGTGACATCGCTGCTACCGCTTGCCGCAGCAGCACTTGCCGCCGTGGTCGCCACCGCGTCGACGACGACGATCTCAGGATGCGCGCCCAAACCCGACAGCGGAAAGGTCATCGTTCTCGGCCTCGACGGCCTCGATCCCGTCGCCATCGATCAACTCATGGCCGAGGGCCGAATGCCGAACTTCGCCAAACTCCGCCAAGGCGGTGCGTACGGGCGGTTGCTGAGCAGTCGCCCGATCCTCAGCCCCATCATCTGGACCACGCTGGCGACCGGCCGTGAACCGGCCGACCACAACATCGGGCACTTCGTCGCCATCAACGAAAAGACCGGAGAGCAGATCCCCGTCACGAGCCAGATGCGTGAGGTGAAGGCGATCTGGAACATCCTCTCGGAGAAAGGAAAGAGTGTGGACGTCGTCGGCTGGTGGGCCACTTGGCCGGCCGAAGCGATCAACGGCACCATGGTCAGCGACCACACCTGCTACCACTTCTTGTTCGATGAGGGCGTGCAAGGAGCGCAAGACACGGCCGGTGTGATCTATCCGCCCGAACGCGAAAACGAGCTGCTTTCTCGGGTCCGGCGCCCCGGCGACCTCAGCTTCGAAAAACTGAGTCGGTTCGTCGACGTCAGCGCGAGTGAATTCAATGCCCCCTTCGATTTCGCCGATGAGTTGGGCCACTTCAAATGGGCCCTCGCTACAGCCGAGACCTATGCCGACATAGGCTTGCATCTCATCGAAACGCGTGGATCGGACATGACCCTGGTCTATCTCGAAGGCGTCGATTCGTCGTCGCACTTGTTCGGTCATCTGTTCCGCAATGAAGGGTTGGTCGGTGAACTCGCCGAGCAACATGCGCGCTTCGGCGATACCGTCGAACGCATGTACGAGTTCGCAGACGAAGTGGTGGGGCGCTACCTAGAACAAGTCGATGAAAACACGACCTTAGTGGTGCTATCCGACCACGGATTTCAACTCGGTCAGCTACACGAAGACCCGAGCAAGACGCGTGACATGCGGCGCGTAAGCGAGCGCTTCCACCGCATCGAAGGCATCCTCTACATGTATGGCAGAGGCATCAAGAACTACGCGCGAATAGACGGCGCGACGCTTCTCGACGTCGCACCTACCCTACTCACGCTTGTAGGTCTCTCCCCTGCCCGCGACATGCCGGGGCGAGTCCTGACCGAAGCACTGGACTTCGAAGTGACCGGCGATCGGGTTGCAACCTACGAGACCGGTTCACGAGCGGGCGCGGACCTGGCAAAGGCAAACGCGCCGGTGGACCCTGCGATTCTCGAACACCTGCGGGCCCTGGGATATCTGGACACGGACTCGCCGACCGGCGAACGCAATCTCGCAGCACTACACTTCGAGGCCGGGCGATATGAACAGGCCGTCGAAGAGTTCAACAAGCTGCTCGCCGCCACTCCCGACGACGGTGCCATGCGCGCAAGCCTCGCCGGCGCCCTGGGGGCGCTCGGACGCTACGACGAAGCGCTCGAAGAACTGGGTCGCGCCGAGAAGCTGTCGCCGCTCAATCCGGAGATCTACCACAACCGCGGCGTCATTCTGGAGCGGCGCGGAAGCAAGGACGCAGCCGTCGCGGAGTACGCGAAGGCCGTCAAGTACAGCCCGGAATACGAACCCTCTCGCGCGGCTTTGGTACGCCTGACGGGCTCGGCACAAATCGGAGGTCCAACCGACGACGCGCAGCGGCTGGCTGCACTCATCGCCGAACGCGCCAGCAGCGCCGCCCGACATGGCGACTACGCAGAAGCGATGAAGCAACTCGACGAGGCGACGCGTGTAGCCCCCGACTACGCACTCGTGTACCAGTATCGCGCGAACGTCGCGTTCTTGATGGGCGATCCGAATGCCGCCGTCACTGCGCTCGAACGCGCGTTGGAGCTAGACCCGGGCAATGCGCTGTTCGAACGCAATCTCGCGCATCTGCGCGGGGTCGCGAGCTCGACACAGACGCCGCCCGCGCCGTAGACGCGCTAGTCGATCCCCGCCGCGACGTACGGACGGTTGAGCGCGCGCATGACGCCGGCACGGCGACGGTGGTACGCCGCGCGTTGCGCTTGATCGGGCGACTGTGCCAACAGGTCGGCCAAGAATACATGCAGGTCGATGAACGTTCCGGCAACTCCCGAGAGGTGCGCGCTGATGCTCGTCGACTGCGGCCCCGGTTCGATGTCGCTAAGAGTCGGCGGCTCGGTGCGCAGCTGATCGACCGCGATGCGCGCTCCCAGCGCTTGGTCACCGCGCGCGACAGCGCGCGTGGCAAGATCGACGGCGATGGCATTGGCGACCCCATAGTCGGCAATCCGTAGCCCTTCGTGCGCCGGCCCCCTGCTCGGACCCACCAACGCTGCAACGACGGCGACGGTGACAACGGCGCCGGCGAGCGATGTCCACCTCCGATCGTACGCGCACTCGACCAGATACGAATAGCCGACACCCGCGAGCGGCATCATCATGCACGCGATCGGAAGTCGGAAGCGCGACAGATTGAAGAACAAGACGCAGACGGCGACGCCCGTGGTGATGTACGAGAGCAACACCAATCTCTCACTACGGCGGCGGTACACACTGACCGCGACGCCGACCGCGGCCAGGCTTGCCACAAGCGCAAAGCCGACGGCTACGAGAGCAATCACGTCGACGTGAAGGAGAAAATATTCGTAGCTGACGTTGTTCGGGATTTCGCGCCCATCGAAGAACGTCACGAGCTTGCGCGCGAGCAGGGATAGCCAATCCACAAGACGATCGTACGTTGCCAAGGTTGCACGTATCGTCGCGCCGGCCTCGCCGCCCGTTTCCGCTAGGATAGCCGCTGCGTGAGCGCTGATCGCACTACCGCCGCCGGCCACGCGGTCAGCCGCATTTCCATTGATAAAATTGAGAGGACCGGTCACCGCACTCTGCAGAAGCGGCAGACCAAGCATGCCGTTGCGAACCATCAAGCCCGACAAGCCAACGACGACGGCCGCCAGATACGAACCTACCACGACAACCGCGCGGCGACGCCCGCTTCGCCACACGATGGCCGCGAGCAGCATTGCCCAGAGGGGCACCGTAAGAATCCAGCTGAACTTGAGCACGCACAGCGCACCAGCAGCGAGACCGGCGCCCCACACAAAGCGGTGATCGTCGAACGTGCGCAGCAGCGCATAGGCAGCCAGCAGGCCCAGCGCGCTAACCGAGACGGCACGCAGCATGACGAGCTCGTAAAACAACAGCGGACCGTACAATGCTGCCAGCAGCCCGGCCGCGACTGCGGCGCGACGATCACCGATGCGCAGCGCGAGAAGATAGACGAGTGCAACGCAGGCCAGTCCCAACGCAGACTGCGCGGCGTACACTGTCATCGGACTGCGCCCGAGCGTCGCATACAGCAGCGCGAGCGAGTACGGATAGAGCGGATCCTGCCACAGCGTGTTCTTGCCGACCCAGTCGTCCCATATCCGAACGACTTCTTCGTGCGTGCAGTGCGCCGCTTCGCCGCCTCCAGCTACGTAAGCCTGGCAGGCCAGCGTCACGTGACGGCCGTGATACGGGCGGGCACCATTGGCCGTGAGTAGATCTCCGGCGACAATGGCGCGTGCCCAGCCGTCGAAGAAATGCATATCGGACTGAGTCCAAGCGTGACCGTGCGGTAAAGGGCCGTGCCTGACATCGAGGAACGTTGCGCCGCGCAACACGATCGCGACGAGCAATACGAACGCCAGGCCGAACGCAGCACGGCGTCGGTCGGACAATGAAGGATTCGCCTGCCCTGATGCTTCCACAGCGAAGAGAAAACCATCGTCGCAACCGGTCTCAACCGGCGCGCACGACCGACCCGCCCGGGATCAGTCGCCGGTGCGTGCCTTACGGCCGCGGGTACGGGGTCGCCCGCCCTTGAGTTGATCGACGAACTTCGAAGCGGCGCGCATGTAACGCTCGATCTCGCTGTCGGAAAGCCCCGGGCTCTCGTTCTCGAGCGTCCGACGGAATTCTTCGAGTTCGTTGCGCAGCAACTCGTCCAGAAGTACGCGGCTCAGGTCAAGTCGCTCGGCCATGCGCCTTTATAGGCGGACGCCCCGACCAGCGCCACAGCTTTGCAGCGCGATCCATCCACCCTATGCTTGCGCCTTCCATGAGCGACGACTCCCAAAAGGCGCAACAAGAAGCATTCGAAGCCCTTCGCCAACGATTAGCGGCTCCCCGGCTCGAGCATCGCGCGCTCACGCGTGACTGCGCGGCCGTGCGAATCCCGGCGGGCGACGAAGTCCAGCTGGAGAAAGACGACGAGGTTTCGATCATCCGCGAGACACCGACCGGCTACGTCGTGCAGGTGCCCGTTCTTGGCGGTGAGTATCGTATCGAGTCGACCGACGCCGATGCACTCGGTAAGTCGCGGCCGATTGCGGCCGATCAGGCGAATCAGGCCGACAGCCTCGTGGCGGTCGGCAGTGATGGTCCCGAAGGTCTCGACGATCGCGTGCGCGCCAGACTGTCGGAGGTCTACGATCCCGAACTCCCCATCAATATCGTCGATCTAGGATTGGTCTACGCAACCGAGGCAATCGAGCTCGGCCCCTCGAACTATCGTATTGAGGTCGAGATGACGCTCACGACGCCGCAGTGCGGGATGGGACGCACGATCGCACGCGACATCGAACGCAGCGTCTGCGAGTTGCCCGAGGTCACTGAGGTGGAAACGCGTATCGTGTGGGAACCCGAGTGGACGCCCCACAGGATAAGCCCTGAGGGGCGTGCCAAACTCGGTATGGAATAAGACCCTAGAACATGTTGGTCTTCTTCGTGTCGTCTTCGTTCTCGCCGTAACCGACGCGAGACGCGATGTCCTTGCCGGTGATCATTTCTTTGTAGCCCATGCCCGGCCCGATCATCGGATAGACGTGTGCTGTCTGATCGACCATCACTTCCAAAAACGCGGGGCCGTCGAATGCGACGAACTCTTCGAGTACGGCGCGGACCTCATCATTTTTTATGATGCGTTTCGCGAACCCGAAGCCGTCGGACTCAGCACACAAGACGAAGTCTTTCTTGTGGAGCGTCTTGTCGGTTCCCGAATAGCGATTCGCATAGAACAGATCCTGCCATTGGCGAACCATGCCATCACCGAGATTGTTGAGCAGCAACACTTTGACGGGAATGTCATAGTTGGTCAGCGTCTCGAGTTCGCCGAGGTTCATGCGGATGCTGCCGTCACCGTCGACATCAATCACGAGCTTACCGGGATTCGCCAGTTGCGCACCGATCGCGGCCGGCAATCCGAAGCCCATCGTCCCCATGCTGCCCGACGTGAGCCACTTGCGCGGACCATTGAAGTCGATGTACTGCGCGGCCCACATCTGATGCTGACCGACACCAGTGGTAACGATCGCATCGCCCTTGGTGATCTCGTTGAGTTGCTCGAGTACGAACTCACAACGAACCGCGTCGATATCTCGCGGGTAGTTCATCGCGTACTGCGAGCGAAGCTCGGCGATATGCCGCCGCCAGGGCTTAAAGTCTTTCTTTAACTTACCGCCGGCCGCCATCAACTGTGCCAATCCGCGCGCGGCGTCCGCAACGTAGGACCAATCGACCTGCTTCACCTTCTCGATCTCGGTCGCGTCGCAATCCAAATGCGCGATTCGTGCGTTCGGTGCGAACTCTTTGACCTGCCCGGCAACGCGGTCGTCGAAGCGCGATCCAACCGCAAAGAGGAAGTCACAATCTTCGACCGCGTAGTTCGCAAACGCAGCGCCGTGCATGCCGAGCATGCGCATGGAGAGTTCATCGTGCGTGTCGAGTGCGCCGATGCCCATCAACGTCGTAACCACGGGGATCTGGTAACGATGCGCGAACTCTGTGAGCGCGGCCGAACCCTCGCCGGTGTTCACACCGCCCCCGGCGTAGATGAGCGGGCGTTCGGACTTCGACAACATGTCGAAGAAGCGCTTTCCGTGATCCGACGGGAGATCGACGGCCTCGAGTTCAGCCTGTCGTTCACCCCAACCACGAAAGTGCAACATGCCGGAGCCCTTGAAAACACCTTCGTGATTCTGGACGTCCTTAGGTAGATCGACGACCACCGGACCCGGCCTACCCGACCGCGCGATGTCGAACGCACTACGAATCGTTTCTTCGATCTTCGTCTCATCGGTCAGCAGGAAGACGTGCTTCGCGCACGACGACATGATGTTGAAGATCGGCGCTTCCTGAAATGCGTCGGTTCCCATGGCGGCGCGCGGAACCTGCCCGCACAGCAGAACGACCGGGATCGAATCCGCCTGACAATCGCGAATCGGTGTCACCGCGTTGGTGGCACCCGGACCGGAAGTAACCATGAAGACACCGACCTTACCGGTCGAGCGCGCATAGCCGGCGGCCATGAATCCGGCACCCTGCTCGTTCGCCGGAACCACCAGGTTGATGGAGTCCTCGTCGTGCGTCTCGTTGAAACGGAAGACCGCGTCGTACGTCGGAAGAATCGCGCCACCGCTATAGCCGAAGATCGTATCCACACCCTCATCGGCCAGTACCTGCACTACCATGTCGGCACCACTCATGGTCGTGCCGGCAAGCGGGTGCGTGGGCTGTGGCGAATCCTCGACAGCGTCGAGATGCGGGGCGTGTGCTAGTTTGCGGGTGCTCATCTCCTCTCCCGGCGGGCCTCTCCGTATTGGTAGTTTCGTTCGGATGGACGATATTTGGGGGCGCCAGCCTCAGTACGGTAGCATTGTACCATTGGTACTATTGCCGATCCCTACAGCATTTCCTACTGCAAGGCTAAATTGCGGTGTTGAATTACGAGGTTAGCGCGCAGGCCACAGACTTGCCCCCCAGATAAGGGCACGAGACTCGGCGGCGCGGCGCTATACTTGATTCGATGGGCGAAGCCTCCGCTGACCATCGCTGAGCATCTGAACATCGAATCAATGACAGACTACGACCATACCTCCCGACCAGACAGCCGGCTCGCAAGCGACGAAGGCTTCGAGTCGATTTCAGACGACTCGCCCGATAACGACATCACCGACGCCGACGACGACGGCATCGATCTCGCGGGCATCAGCCATTTGGACATCGTGTTGCTCGGCCCTCCCGGCGCGGGCAAAGGTACGCAAGCCGATGAGCTGTCCCAGCGCCTTGCGCTGGCT
Organism: Deltaproteobacteria bacterium; assembly: GCA_029262375.1. Lineage (GTDB taxonomy): Bacteria > Desulfobacterota > Binatia > UBA1149 > SPBQ01 > JAJCZM01. Next base: position 182,857 of record JAJCZM010000005.1, on the reverse strand, counting down.
CACATCGACGAGCTCGACGTCGTTCGTCGCAACCTCGAACTGGGAACGGCACTCGGTCAACTTGCCCGCAGCTACGTGACTCAAGGACACGTCGTTCCCGACGACGTGACCGAGGCGATGGTCGAGGAACGCCTAGGCGCGCCCGACACCGTAAACGGCTTCATCCTGGACGGGTTCCCACACGGCCTGCATCAGGCCGAAGTCCTCGAACAGGTAGTACGCGCGATGAACCGGCGCATTGCCGGTGTGCTTCTGATCGACGTTCCCGAAGACGAGCTGCAGGCGCGGTTGGCGGGTCGCCTGGTCTGCACCGACTGCAATCGGCCCTACCATCTTCAGTTTCGCAAGCCCGCCTGCAAGCGCGTCTGCGACAGCTGCGGTGGCGACCTCGCGCAGCACGAGGGTGACAACCCCGCTGCAATCGCTGCACGCATCGATCAATACAGACGTCTCACCCTTCCGGTCGTAGACTTCTATCGCCGAGCCGGCCTCCTGATCGAGATCGACGGCACCGGCGAGCCCGACAAGGTAGCGGCACGCACCGTCGCCGCCGCCACCAGCCTCATCGGCCCGAATCCATTGCACTAGGAGAGGCAAGTCCTCTTGAATCGCCGATCTCTGAATCTTGGGAAAATGGCGCGCCAGGCAGGACTCGAACCTGCTACCGTCGGCTTAGAAGGCCGATGCTCTATCCTGATGAGCTACTGGCGCACGTCGTCAGTCAGGGAGGCCGAGACCGCCCGCGGCCGCCGGTCGGCCGACGAGTATCGGGGTGAGAGGATTTGAACCTCCGACATCCTGCTCCCAAAGCAGGCGCGCTACCAAGCTGCGCTACACCCCGTCCCGTTGCCCCGCCGTATCGGCGGGATCGTCGATTGTCGCGCGGCGACCAGCCGGATTCAACACGCAGGCGGTCGGGACCGCAAGCGCGCACCGACATTGCGGCAACTATTCGATCAGTTCGAGTTCCCGCAGCTGGGCCAGTAGAGCCGCAACGGCGGCGGCCCGATGGCTCCGCGCGTTCTTCTGTTCAGGGCTCGCCTGCCCGAATGTGCAGCCGAGATCGTCGCGATAAAAGATCGTATCGTAGCCGAAGCCGTTCGATCCTCGCTCCTCGTCGACAATACGCCCCTCGCAGCGCCCTTCGGCCAGGATCTCGCGCCCATCGGGCAGCAGCAGCGCCAAGACTGCAACGAACGCAGCCGAGCGATCGTCGACCCCCTGCACTTCTTCGATGACCTTGCGGTTATTCGCGTGGTCGTCACACGGCGTTCCGGCGTAACGCGCGGAATAGACACCGGGGCGACCGTCGAGCGCCGATACCACAAGCCCGGAGTCATCCGCCAGCACGGGCAGATCAATGAGCTCGGCGTGCGCCCGCGCTTTTAGCAGCGCGTTCGCTTCGAACGTCGTGCCAGTCTCTTCGACATCGAGTTCCACGCCATGATCCGACGGCAATGAGAGCTCGACACCGGTGTCGCGCAGCAGGAAGCGGAAGTCTCGAAGCTTCCCCTCGTTGCCGGTGGCCAAGACGATGCGTTCGATGTCAGTCATCGACAATCTTGCACTGGGCGCTCGCAAGATCGCGGTTGCCCGCTTCGGCAAGGTCGTTGAGCTGGGTGAGTACATCGCGCTCGAAAGGCTCGCCTTCAGCCGTTCCTTGGACCTCGATGTAGCGGCCGTCGCCGGTCATCACGACGTTCATGTCCACATCGGCGCGGCTGTCCTCTTCGTAACAGAGATCCAGCATCGGTATGCCGCCCACGACTCCGACGCTCACCGCAACGACCTGATCTTTGAGCGGCGTGCGCTCAATCGCTCCGTCGGCGAGCAAGCGCTTACACGCAAGCGCGAACGCGACCCATGCTCCTGTGATCGAGGCCGTGCGGGTTCCCCCATCGGCCTGGATGACATCACAGTCCAGCTGGATCGTCCGTTCACCAAGCGCTTCGAAATCGACAACCGCACGAAGGCTGCGGCCGATCAGCCGCTGAATCTCCATGGTTCGCCCGCCGACCTTGCCGCGGGCCGCTTCCCGATCGACGCGGGTATTGGTCGAGCCGGGCAGCATGCCGTACTCGGCGGTGACCCAGCCACGCCCCTTCCCTTTGAGGAAGCCAGGCACGCCTTCTTCGAGCGAAGCGGTACAAATGACCTTCGTCCTTCCCATCTCGATCAAAACCGAGCCCGCTGGATGTTCGAGATAATCCGGCGTGATCGTCAGGGGGCGCATTTGTGTGTTAGCGCGCCCATCTTTCCTGGTCCCCATAGTCGTTCCTCCCAGTGTGAGCGCCCTTGTACACGCCACGGGCGGCGGGGAAAATCGGCGACCGACGCGTTCGCAGTCGAACGATCTCGTCCATCCACGCCCAAGCATGTGCCATGGCGCGCGGAGTTGCGGCAGCACACAACCCAGCGCACGCCACACCGAACGCCGACGCGCGAAAACCGCGGCAGGGCCCGCATTTCCTAGCGTATGATCAGTACTGTCGTTCGCATGACGCTTTGCGCGTGTAGCGACACTTTTAGGTAGCAGCGGCAAATCGCGGAGTGTTACTTTTGTACCACGAGCACTTGATCGAGAAGTGCAACACGCGAACGCCGGCCCCTAGGGAAAAATACGAATCGTGACTGAAATCATAGGCACCCACCCGCTGATGCAGAAGCTTGGGCACGTCACGAGCAAGGTGGCCAAGACTGCCGCAACGGTCATGATATCGGGCGAAAGCGGCACCGGTAAGGAACTGGTCGCTCGCCGCGTTCATGAGCTGAGCCCGCGCGTAGACAAACCCTTTATCGCCGTGAACTGCGGAACCATCCCGGGCGACTTGCTGGAATCCGAAATGTTCGGTCACACCAAAGGCTCGTTCACCGGCGCTCATGACCACCGCCCCGGCATGTTCCAGCTCGCCCACACCGGAACGATCTTCCTCGACGAGATCGCTGAAATGTCCGGTCTTCTTCAGGTCAAACTGCTTCGCGTACTCCAAGACCGCGAGATCCGTCCAGTCGGTGCCGACAAGCCGTTTCACGTCGATGTCCGCGTCATCGCGGCGACCAACAAAGACTTGCAAGCCGAAGTGAAAGCCGGCCGCTTTCGCGATGACCTCTACTACCGATTGCAGGTCATCCCGATCACCTTGCCTCCGCTTCGCGAGCGCCGCTCGGATATTCCGCTGCTCATCGAACACTTCATGCGCAAGCACAACGAGGCGCGCCCCTACCCCATTTCGATCTCGGAGGAAGCCATGGTGCTCCTGTGGGAATACGACTGGCCGGGCAACATTCGAGAGCTCGAAAACGTGATCGAGCGCACGGTGATCCTGTCGGACGCACCGGTGATTCGCCCGGACGCACTTCCGGCGAACATTCGTTCCTTCCTCTCAGAGAAGAAAATTCCTGCTCCCGCACTTGGCGAGGAAGGCATGGACCTCAACGCTGCCGTCGAAGAGTTCGAGAATCGCATGATCGACGAGGCGCTACGCCGCACGAACGGCAACAAGCAGGCGGCCGCACGACTTCTCGGTCTCAAACGGACGACTTTGGTTGCGAAGCTCCGACGTAAGCGTGGCGCCGACTACCAGGTTCCGCAAAGTTATTCCTTCTAGGGGCGCATCAAGATGGACAATGCAAAGGGCAAAACCCCAGTCGTTCTCGTCGTCGATGACGACGCATTGGCAATTAAGGCAGTCGTTCAGCTACTGACCCGTCGCGGGTTCACGATGCTCAGCGCGACGTCGGGTCGCGAAGGCCTCGACGTTCTCGCGAACAACCCGGTCGACGTCCTCGTACTCGATGTGCTGATGCCGGAGATGACCGGCCTTGAGGTCTGTCACATTCTTCGCGGCGACGGTCGTTTCAACGATCTTCCCGTCATCCTGTTGACCGGTTGCGATGACATCGAAACACGCGCTGCGGGCATGAAGCTCGGAGTGAGCGATTTCCTCTGCAAACCGTTCGCACACCACGAACTGATCGAGAAGATCAACAACCAGCTCAACGTACGACGCATTAGCGCCGACCTCGACTCGCTGGCCGACCAACTCTAGATTGGAATCAGCAGCCGGCCGACGGCGCGCTGCCTGACGAGACGCAACCGATTAGGATATCTCGCTCCCGCGCGAGCTGTTCACCGATCTTCGCGAGCAGCTCGTCGCGATCAACAGGCTTGGTCGTATAATCGTCACATCCCGCGTCGAGACATTTCTGTCGATCCGTCGTCATCGCCAGGGCCGTGAGTGCAATGATTGGCTCGGCATACCCGGCCGCGCGAAGTTCGCGTACCGCATCGTAGCCGTCGAGTTCGGGCATGAGCATATCCATGATGATGATGTCGTAGGGCTTCTCGTCAGCCCAGGCACAGATCGCCTTCTCCAGTGCGGTCTGACCGTTATCGGCTAGCTCGACGTCGGCACCTACATCCTCGAGATAGATCGTGATGAGCATCTGGCTATCGAGACCGTCCTCGGCTAGCAGCACCCGCCGTCCCGTCAGGTCGACGGCGACCTCGACGACGTCCTCGCCGGGGTCGGTAGATTCAGCCGCCACCGTCGCCGGATCGATCATCGTGACGCCGGCCAGATCGCCGCTGGGCAGTTCCAGTTCGAACGTGCTTCCAACACCCGCACGGCTGGAGGCGGTGAGATCACCACCCAACATACGTGCCAGTCGACGCGAGATAGGGAGTCCGAGTCCGGTCCCTCCGTACTGGCGCGTCGTAGTCGAGTCCGATTGGACGAACGCCTCGAAAACTCGCGCGAGTTGCTCGTCGTTCATGCCGATGCCGGTATCGCTAACGCTGAACGTCAGAGTGCCGTGTGCAGCATCGTCCTGAGCCGCGTAAGCGCAACGCATCGTGATCCGACCTTCGCTGGTGAACTTGACCGCGTTGCTGAGCAAATTCACGAGGATCTGCTTCATGCGTGTCGCGTCGCAGGAGAACACTTCAGGCATCCCGGTAGCGTAGAGGACTTCAAGCTCGAGGCCGGCCTGGTCGGCACGAAACTTCGTCATGGCGATAGCGTCACTGACCACGCGCACCGGCGAGCAGTCGGACATGTCGACCGTCATCTTGCCGGCCTCGATCTTCGATATGTCGAGCACCGCGTTGATGATGCTCAGCAAGTGATCGCCGTTTCGCCTGATGACGTCGATGTAGTGCGAGTTCGTATCGCAGTCGAGATCGACACTACGCAACAAATCCGAGTACCCGAGGATCGCATTCATCGGCGTACGAATCTCATGACTCATGTTCGCCAGGAACTCGCTTTTGGCTTGGCTTGCAGCCTGCATCTCCAGCGTTCGATCGTGAAGCAAACGACGCGATCGGTCACAGCGCTCCTCGACCCCATGCACGTACTCGTCAACCGCATCGCTGAGTTCGGCAAAGTCATCCCCCCCACCGCTTTCGACTGCGATGGTGTTGGGCTCGAGGCGTCCTTTCCGAGCTGCGGTCGTCATGGCTCTGAGCGGCTTCGCGACGGCGTCCACCGTGCGACGGGTAATCGCCAGCAGAACAAGGACGTAGACCAGTACTGAGCACATCGCACCCAGCCCCACTTGGTCGCGCTCGGAGACGGCGATTCGCCGAGAGCGCACCGATAGGCGGTTCACTTGGCGGTGAAGCCTGCCAGTGGTCCGCCGCAATTTCTGGAGTTCCGCGAGTTCTGTCTGCGTACCAACCGCGACCCCTTCGACCATTGTCGCCACGCGGACGATGCGTGTGCGTGCGCGCATGGGAAGGTCAACTGCCGACGCACCGCGAAGCAGCTCGACCAGCTTCCGCCTGCGTCCGGCGTCCGGGCGGTTGGCACCCGCGTGGACGCTCTCGTCGTACCAGGCGCTTACCAGCCGATGGGCGCGCGCCAACTGCTGACCCGCGAATTCGTGCGAGTGCTCGGCACGCAGCGACTCGTAGATACCGAAGAAGGAGCCCATTACCGGCCCAAGCCCCAAGGCCGCACCGAGCGAGCAGGTGACAACGAGAGCCGCAATGTGTGTGCGAATTCTCATGCGTGCTCGTTTGCCATGGCGTTTGCAACGGCCCCGCACCAAGCAACCGCTCGGCTGACAACAACGCGCCGGTCGGCATCGAGGCGATACTCGGCGCGGTCGTCATCGTTCGCGGGGCAAAGCCCTATATGCGGAGAATTACGTGCGAATCTCATCATGACGCCGGAGCCTCCGGCGCGTGGTCAATCATGATGATGCAAGGGAAAGGCCAAACGGTCGTCTGGCTTCGCCGGACGTGCCGGCGCCGTTTGAAGGTTTCGCGGTGGAGGGTGTGTTGGCCCGCCGCGGTCAAGTACACCCAACCACCGCGCCGATTCCGAGACTGGCTGCCAGCGAGCAAAGGGAGGAGAGAGGTGCAGCCTCCCGAACCGGTCTCGGGTCGGAATCGTTAGGTAGCTGATAGAGCAATCGAAGTGCCAAGGCCGTGGTGAGCGCTAGTCCCCGTCTTTCCCCATATTGGGGTCGATCGAAAACGCGCGCGACGCAACCGTGCCTCAGTTTGAGAAACGCGATGTTTCGGAATGAGGAACACGCGTGTCATATCGGACACTCGCGTGAGAACGTCCGCGACTCACACGGCTGACGTCGAATCCAAATTTGAAACACGCGATGGCATGTCGTTCTTTTTGAGTTGTGCTTCGATCGCTTCGACGAGCGTTCGTCGATCCACGGGCTTGGTCACAAAGTCATCGGCGCCTGCGGACAAACATTCGTCGCGTTCGCAAGCGTTGTCGCTCGCTGTAAGCATGACGACCGCGATCTCATCTCCGCCGGCGCGCAGGATTCGAATCGCTTCGCTGCCGTTCATGCCGGGGAGAAACATGTCCATCAACACGACATCGTATACGGCGCACTCGTCAACCGAACGCTGAATCTCCAACAAAGCCTCTTCCGCGGTGCATGCGATACGAACTTCAGCGTTCGCATCACGGACATGCATGGAGATCAGCTCCTGGTTGTCGATGCCGTCTTCGACCAAGAGCACACGCACTCCCGAGAGATCCACATCGCCGTCCAGATCGAGATCCAAGCTCAGTATGTCTACGAAGTCGGGCGGCCCTTGGACCAGCACATCGCCGTTGCCGAGGTCGATCGGAATCAAGACGCACAGCGTACATGCGTGCTCGCTATCGACCGACAGGCGAAGCTCACCACCCAGCAACTCGGTGAGACGCCGAGCGATAGCAAGCCCCAATCTCGCGGCACCGGCCGGCGTCGACGCGCAGTCGGCCTGCGTGAAGGGGTCAAACATGGCCTCCAGCTCGTCGCGAGTCAGGTCCACGCATGATGGCGAGATAGCCAATTCGAGTGACGGGGCCGCGTCCGCCACAATACCGATCTCGATTCGAATCTCTCCGTCCGAACTGCAAAGCGCAATCGCGTTCGAGAGCACGTTCGCTACCACCTGGCGATAGCGCGTCGGATCGGTATCGATTTTGTCCGGGACCGCGTCTCTATAGATCGTCTCCAGGCGCACATTCTTCGCTTCGGCTTTGTGTCGCAACTGCGTGACCACTTCGGCGATCGTCGCGGTCGAACCACTCGGCACCCTCTCCAACGTCATCTTCCCGGCTTCTATCTTCGAGATATCGAGGATGTCGTTGATGACTTCCAACAGCTGCGCACCGTTGCGTGCGATGACCTCCAAGCACTCTTTGCGATCTTGTGGATCGATCGGCGTACGATCTAGAAGATCCGCATAGCCCAGGATCGCAGTCATCGGCGTGCGGATTTCGTGACTCATGCTCGCGAGGAACTCACTCTTCGCCAGATTGACACGCGCGAGCTCGTCGATCTGCGTTTGCGCATCTTGCTCAACCTCGTCCAGTTCGTCAGCGAGTTGCGACGTATACCCGGCGACTGCCCGTACGAGTTCCTGCGACTCGCTCGCGCCCTCGCAAGCAGGATCACCGGTAAGCCGTTCCCCGACGTGGCGTCTAAGCGCCTGACCGAAGTCGCGAAGCGGTGCGAGGAAGAACTGCAGACTCAACCACCAGCTCACGCACAGACCGAGAATATAGAGAGACGATGCACCGATGATCCAGTCGAGCGCGCGACCGCGCGCCAGCACAGTGGCGCGCGCGAGCCCGCTTGCTCTGGCGTCCAGCTTTAGCGTTGCGGCGTTGAGCTCGTTGCGTATAGCGGCGCGCAGAAGGTCAGGCGGTCGATCACCGCCAAGTTCCGTCAACGTACGCGCGACGGGCAGCAACTGCTTGGAAAGAGAGACTGTGCGCGACGACGTCGTCATCGCGCGGATTTCGCGAGCCAAGACGCGCCCGCGACTCAATCGCGCGGCTCGAATCGGTCCCGCTTTCACATTGCTGGAAGTCGTATCGCGGACGCTGGACACAGACGCGAGGTAGCGGTCCACATCGCGCACGAGGGATTGCGCACGACCGGCAGCGGCGGCGGAGTGCCTCCCTGCGACGGCGAGTTGTTCGACTACGTGGTGGCGCCAGACGATCTCACACGCCAGCACGCTGCCCGCCATGAAGCAGACAACGACCAATCCGCCGATGTATCGACTCACACGCATCCGAGTCGCCTCGTGCTCCCAGCTAGATCTCGATTTTCCCTTTCGGCCCGCGCACGACGCTGAGCACGAACTCACCGGGCTCGACATGGGCACCGTCAAGAACGACGGCATCCGAGACCAGCGCTCCCTCACCGATGTAGCAGTCCTCACCGACGATCGATCCCTCACAGAGCATCGCACTCGGCGCGATGTAGCTCTCCGCTCCGACTGCCGCGGCGCCGTCGAGCACCGCGCCCTTGCAGATCTTCGCTCGAGGGCCGATGAGCACGCCGTCGAAATATTCTCCGACTGGAGAAAACAGCTTCTCCGCCAGCGCGGCACGCGAGAGATCGACCAGCCGAGCGGGCGTGTCAGGCCGGTACACACGAACGGTATCGAAGACCACCGACGCATCGTCGCCCGATCGCGCAATGTCCTGTGCGCACTCGAAGCTCGGCGCATCGAGCAGTTCGGGACGCAAAAAGAGACTGGCTGGGCCGGCGACGAGCACCGCTTCACCGCTGCCTCCGCGCTCGACCATCCGCAATACGGCGGCACGACCTCGCTGCGAGAATGCCGACATCAACCGGCTGCGCAGATCGGCCGTATCGAAACTCACCACGTTGCCGGGATAGAGAAGCATGTGTTCGATGTTCATCGCATGAACATCGCTCGGGTCGACCAACGTCGGCCGCGTGCCGAAATATCCACGCGACGCCATCAATTCGGCGAGCGCACGGGCGGCGGGCCCGGTATTGAGGATGTCGAGTTCCTGAACGTTAAGGCCGACCAGAGGCTCCAACAGTCGCCGATACAGCGGCGCCCCAGCCAGAGGAGTCGCCAGCCACGCTCGCTTCTCACTCTCCTCGAGTACACTAGGGACCATGTCGTCCACGCCATAGATGAGTACGCGTGTCGCACCCGTCGCGACCGTGCTGTGGCCACTTTCTTTGGACGTGCTCGTCGCGATCTGTGCCGCTTCCATTAGTAGGCTCCTTTGCCGGTCAATACCGCGGGAATGGTGCGAATGATCAGCCCCAAGTCTCGGGCAAGCGATCGATTCTGAATGTACGCGACATCGAGTCCGACCTGTTCGGGGAACGGAATGTCGGCGCGCCCTTCAACCTGCCAAGAGCAGGTGATGCCGGGGACGATCTCCAAACGGCGCCATTCGTCGATACCGTAGGCTGCAACTTCCTCAGGAAGCGGTGGGCGCGGTCCCACGACGGCCATGTCTCCTTTGAGCACGTTCCAGAGCTGCGGTAGCTCATCGAGGCTGCCTCGGCGGATGACCTTCCCGATGCGGGTGATCCGCGGGTCGTCTTTCATTTTGAAGCGGACGTCGTTGCCGTCGTCACTACTGCCGACCAGTTGACTGCGTCGTTCGTTGGAGTCGTTGAACATCGAACGAAACTTGTAGAAAGTGAATTTGCGCCCCCCCTTACCGATGCGATCCTGCGTATATAGAATCGGTCGGCCGTCTTCGACCAAGATCGAAATCGCGATGAACGTGAAAACGGGAGCAAGGAAAATGAGGCCGAGCGTCGCACCCACGATATCGAACGCACGCTTCATCGCCGGATAAAGAAGAGCTTTGACCTTCCAGTGGACGCGTCTTCCAACAGATCGAATGGAGTTCACGATCGGCGAAGTCGTCAGGCCTGATTCGCCATCCGTGGAGACGGCGTCGCTACCGTCGACGGACGCGGCGAGTAGTTCGTTCACACGAGCTACCACGGCTTCCCAACCGGCAAACTTCCCCATGACGACGCGTGAGCCGGGAGAATCCGGGGTTTCGCGCAACACGCCGGTGACGAACAAGAAGGGTATTTCCTTGCCGGACTTCGTCTCTCGCGCGCGCCGTTTCAGTTCCGCACCACTTATTCCCGGCATCTCCATGTCGGAGACGACCAGGTCGGGCGAAAAGCTCGCGATCTTCTCGAGCGCTTCTTCGCCCGTCACCGCCTTCTCAATCTCGACGTTCAGTTCCTCGAGTTCGATCTCGAGTCGACTGAGGAAGTGCTTGTCGTCATCGACAATCAATACTCTGTGCAACTGCATCCTACCGGTACCTCACCACTTGCGCGCCTAACCGCTGACCGACCCGACGGCCTGCTCGAGCGCGGCCTTTGCGCGCCCTACGGCCTGCTCGAGTTCGATCGCGAGTCCTTTGAGAACGTCCGCTGCGTCTTCGCCACGATAGGAATCCTCGAGCTTTCCCGCAGCCTCCCCCAACGCCATGAATCCGTACGCCGCACCGCAGCCCCGGAGATCGTGCGCGACTTTGCGTAGGTGTTCCCCGGCCTCGCTGCCGTGAAAGTCGTCTTGCGCTACTTCGAGCTGACCTCGAACCGCACCGACCTCAGATAGCGCAGATTCGATGAACTCGCGCTGGAGTCGACGGATCTTCTCCTGCTTGGTCTCTCGACCGCCATTCGCCGTTGCGTCCATGCCTCGTCTCTCCTCCCGAACTCTTTGCGCATCGCTACCGCAGTCGCTCTCCGGCCATCGCCGATCTGCGCGACCGCCGGAGCCCGCACGCGTCACATCGCCGACGATTACGTCGTCACCGCGTCGCCTAACGACGTAACGATCATCTCTAGCGCGCAGGAAAACGGAGTGGGTTAGATCGAAACGCCGCGGAAAACGGCAATCAAGGCCAACACACGCCAAAACTTCCCTCACGAGCTTTCCATTGCGCTTGCAAGGCGAAGGCCAAGCACGCAAGTGCGACGGCTCGGCGCTGCAGCGCAGCGCATGGCGTGTGCTGTATCAGCCGTGTGCTAAGTAGAAGATGGCCCACGCCCGGAGACGGCGGGGTTGAGACGCGGGTCGTTGTACGCCTTGTGCTGGCGATACAGCTTGAAGAACCGCGTCCCCCCGACACAATCGACGAGAAGTCGATCCAGGCATGCCGCCAGGTCGGTGAGTTGGAGCTCCAACGTGCGGACTTTTTCTGCACACTGCGCAGCTAGATCCAGATCGTCGTCCCTCGCGGCATTGATGCGCATGTGGTGGATCTTCAGCGTGAGGATAGACAATCGATCGATCATCATGCCGGCGGTCTCTGAGTGCTGCCGCGCTCGATCGGGGTCGGGGTCGGGCAGCGCGGCCAGCACGAGCCCGTCGAGAACTTCCATCAGATCGTTACGACGCTGATTCCAGCCGTCGATCGCCCTCTTGACGGTCGCGATGTGGGAGTCGGAGACATCGCGGCGACGCGCCTGGTCCTCGTGGTTCCAAATCTGGAAGTTGCAGTAGTGCTGCGCGAGGACGGCATCCGCCAACGTCGTGTGGATCGGAACGTCGTCCGGCTCCGTTCGATACCAATCAACGAGCGCCGCCGATTGAGCGTCCACGATCTCTCCGACATCGAGCACAGACGCGCTAGGCATCGCGCGCGACCTCGGCGCCTTGCGCACCGCGAGAGGCGGTCAGTAGTTCCAAGACCCCCTCCATCGCTTCACCGACGGGAACCGCCGTCACGAGTTCACGTGATTGCCGACCAGGCGCGCGCCCCTCCGCGTAGTACTCATCAGCGCACAATATGCGCGACGGAACGGGCGCGAGTGGAGCCGCGGTGCGAGGTGGCTTCGGTCCCGCGAACGTTGCCGTTGGGACTCCCTGCATCCACGCCATGTGCATCGCCGCCGTATCGGAACCGATGAAGGTCTGGAAACACGCAACCAACGCCATCATTTCAGGCAGCGTTGTCGGCGGCACCAGCGTGCAAGTTTTCCCCGCTTGCCCGGCGATGCGTTGCGCAAGCTCTTGCTCAGCGGGCCCCCACGCAATCGCCGTCCGGATGCCTTGCTTACCGAGGCGCTTGATGAGGTCCACCCACTTGCGTTCCGGCCAGCGCTCATCGCTGCGTACTGCGCTGGTGCCCGGGTAGCAGACGACCTCGGGCGATCCCGCTGCTACATACCAAGCCGAAGCAGCGCGGCGCGTCTCGGGATCAAGATATACGCCATGATCCATAGGGTCGTAGTGCGTATCGATGTCCAACGCTCCAAGTAGATGGAGAAAACGCAGAACTCGATTCTCCCAGCGATCGGCCAACCGCACATGCACGTTAGTGAAGCGGTGGTTCCACTCGGTTGAATCGCCGCGCGCGTATCCGACGCGCGCCGGACAGCCGATGAGTCTTCCCAGAATACCGCTCTTGGCGCGACCGTGGAAATCCAACGAAACATCGTAGCCCGGCGCTCGAGCGTCGGCGACAACGCGGCGGATCTCGCGGGCACCCGCGCGTATCCCTCCCCTCATTGCGGCGCGATTGACGACATGAAAGCGATCGACAGCGGGGTGACCGGCAACAACCGGGTACGCCCAATCCTCGATCAACCAACCTATCTCGATGTGGGGTCGGGCGGAGCGCAACCGCCGAACGGCCGGCAAGACGCGCAGAACATCGCCAATGGCCCCCAGCCGCACGATCAAAATACGATTCGCTTCTACAACGCTCATGGTGGTGAGGTATCCATTTTATGTGCTCGGATGCGCCAATACACGAACGCCGCGGCAAGCGGCTCCGTAGAGTCGGCTTGCTAGTGCTCGTCGCAATCGTCGACCCGTGGCGTGATCTCAACGCGCTCGTAGAGACCGACGGCTCCGCTCGCGTCACCGACGCGCGGACCTACCGTCCCAAAAGTAACGCACACGACTCGTCCGTCAGGCAGTAGCCGGTACACCGGGACCTTGACGGGCGTCTCGGCGGCAAACACGATTTCGCCATCGCGCATCACCTCTAGTTGCGCTGTGTCACCGGACTCACCGTCGATGAAACGCACGCACTGCGCCGCGGCGCTCGGACCGCGTAGATCAAGTACCCTGACCGGAGCAACGCCGGCTTCGACCATGAATACGTCGAGTTTGTCGCCCGGCATCGAGGCTCTTCGTCCGCCGCGCTGACAGACGGCCCATACATCGATCGCGCGCTCGATCGCGCCCACACGCACGTGCCCGACGAGGCGGCCCACTCCGCCCTGCGCTGCGATGTACTCGAGTTCGATGTCTGCATCGGCCAGATCGGCGCCGCTCAATCCCCTCTCGAGGTCTACAAATGCCTCATGGGTACGGTAGTGAACCAGCGGGCCGTCAAGACGAACACCAACGCGCGACGGCGCGCTCTCAGCGTTCCCCGTCGACTGCCATCGAAACCCGGCGATCTGATACCGCCCCGAGACTCCATCCCAGGGCCCCTCCCCCACGAACAACAACATCGAGCCATCGACCAACGCGACGCAGACACGCGTTGCCATCGTCGCTGGGCCCGTCGGTTCGGCACCGAGAAACAGTCCCGTACCGTCATCAAGCACTGCTTGTAGCGAGCAGCCTGAATCGGGGGCTGCTTGTGTGCCCGGGACGGACTGTGCAGGCAGGGAATGCGGCGGCTTCGCCTCGAGCCCCCATGCATCGGATCGCACCGTGTCGGCGGGTTCGCCGACGGCGCGATAGGGCTCCTCCTCGCGCACACACTGAACGAGCGCATCGATGAAAGCTTCGCGACGCCACCCGCGCCATCGCAGGGGAATACCGAGTTCGAGTTGCACGGCATCGACTCGCTCGTCGGCTGCGAGCGCAGCAAGCGCTGCGACGTCATCGTCGTCGTGATCCACGTGACGGCCACTGAATAGCTGCGTGGCGTTGTCGCGACCCGCGGCCGGATATCGCAACCCGATGCATGCGCCCAGGCCGACCTCGAAAAGACGCGCTGCCAGCGGCTCGACGAAGCTCGCGTAGCGATCACGTCCCACCGTCGGAAAGCGTCCGTACAGCGTACCGCCGCGATCGCGAAGCCCGACACCGACATCGCACCAAGGTACGGCCATGTTCCACCCGTGTACCAGCAGAACGAGCGGCCGCTCGCCATGAGCGACGATCTCATCGACGCGCGCACGCAGCTGCGCGAGGAAGAACGGCGCCTTCGCCACCAACTGGCGAATGCGATTGAGATCGACGTCGTTGCGATCACAGCCGCGATTGACGAGAGCGTGGGAGTCGAGTCGCTCGGCGACCTGCATCGCGAGATCCGCCGTGTGCAGGTCGTTCATTCCATCGGTACGCCGAATCGTTCGGCGACGCGTGCCACCGTGGGGCGCGACCACGATGACCGACGATCGAGCCGATCGTCCCTCGAACCATGCGGGCGTAGAATCAGCGCTGCCAGCCATCGTGCCTCAGCGCCAAAACTTCTTCTTGTCGGGGCTCTCTTTCTCTCGAAAAGCGCGTCCTAGTTCCTTCGATTCCTCGGTCCGGTAGTACTGCTGCGACAATAGATCCAGTGCGATGCGCGAAAGACCAGCGACACCCGCATGACGAGCGTGGAACGATGCCTTCAGTGTCGCGATCGCGAGCGGACCACGATCGGCGAGATCGGCGCAGACCTGGCGCACTCGTTCCTCCAGCTGCTCGGGCGGTACGATCTCGTTGACGAGTCCGAGCTCTTTGGCTTCCTCAGCCGTATAGCGCCGGTTGAGATACCAGATCTCTTTCGCACGTTTGCGGCCCACGGCCTCCTCGAGGTAGGCCGTGCCGAAACCGGCGTCGAAGCTCCCCATCGACGGACCGACCTGACGAAACACCGCCGTCGAAGCTGCGATCGTCAAGTCGCAAACGGTGGCGAGGACATTGCCGCCGCCGACCGCGAAACCGTTGACCATCGCAATCACTGGCTTTGAGTGCTTGTCGATCAGGTCATAGAGATCGACGACCGGGAATGTCGTCCCGTAGTGGAAAAATTCTTCATCGTCACCGTCGTGCGCCCCCGAGTGGTCGCCGCCCAGGCAGAAGAAACGCTCACCAGCCCCCCGAATGACCACGCTGCGACAGTGTCGATCGCGCCGGGCGATCTCGAGCGCATCGATCATTTCGCGCACGGTCGTAATCGAAAACGTATTCCCGTGTTCCTCGCGATTGATGGTCAGCCAGGCAATATCGCCGTCGCGTTCAAAGAGAATGTCCTCATACTGGGGTTCGGGCATAGTCCGAGCCTTCTAGCGCGCGCCTACTGCTACCGCCACACCTGAGGCGCCCGGCGCGTGCGCACGAAACTCGGGCCGCCCGCGTCCCGGCCCCCCCGCACGGGCAGCGAAGAATTTTGTCGCGTCTCGCGACTTACGCTTTAAGGTCAGCTAGAATCGTGGCCTGTCGGCGGGAGAATGTTCGCGAGTCGCGGGGTCGCGCTCGGAAACAGGGACCGGCAGTACAGGGCTTCATGATCGGATTCTCGCACCGAATACGCGGCATGGCCGTTGGGCTATCTGCTCTAGCGTTGAGCTTTGGATCCATCGGCTGCGACAGCGCCGTCGATGACGCCGGTCTCGTGATCGGTCTTTCCCCTCAGGCCGGCGTGATTGCGCCCTGCAGCCCGACCATCGCGGACGCGTGGTCCTTTGCCGTGTCTGCCGGCGACGAAGTCATGATCACGGTCGATACGACCGACACGTCTACCGCCGCGGACTTCGAGCTACGCGGCATCTGTGGCCCCACCGACTTTATCTTCGCCGACGACAATTTCTTGTGCACGTTTCCGCCGCCTGCGTTCAGCTGCCCGGCCACGACGTTAACCGCATCCGTCGACGCGACCTGCACGATCGATGTAACCCCGGCGTTGACCGGCGCCAATCCGCCGTCCGCGGCGTGTGCCGATCCCGCGCGTGCCGAGTATGAACTCTTTGTGGATGTCGCGGGGGAACCTGCACTGCTGTCTCAGGTCAGGCACAACAGCGACCGCAAGTGCATCGGCGGCAGCAACAACGCTCGTAGTTGCAGCAACGACGAAGACTGTCCTGGTGGTAGCTGCGAACTGGCTCTCAGTCTTCGCACCGAGCTAAAGCAGATCGACGCTATGCAGCCGATCGGCGATTAAGCGTCTCGGGCGTCGCCTACGGTTCCGCCCCTCGGTCGTCTTCATTGCGTTCGGTGGCGGCCCTAGTTGCCATCGTCGCCGTCGCCGCAACCGAGGGCTCGTTCCTGTAGGGCATGATGACCCACAAGACGACGTAGATCAGTATCCCCCAACCGAAACCGATCAGCGCAAGCAGGACCAACGCCAGCCGCAACGCGGTCACCGAGATTCCAAACTGCTCCGCCAGCCCGGCGCAGACACCGGCAATGAGCTTGCCGTCGCGAGAACGACACCACTCTGCCGTCACGGCCGTAGACAGATTGCTCCCACAGTAACGACACTTGATCGCGGCATCCTGTATTTCTTCAGCGCAGTATGAACATCGTTTCATTTCGTCGTCCTCGTTCCTTCGCGCGCTACGCGGCAGCCGGCGGATGACCGGCGTTCCCCGAGCGCGAGAGCATCATCGGAATGGCGGCGTACGTGACGCCGAAGAGCAAAGTGAGCAACATGATGTGCACGACAGCCACGTACGCCGCCAAATCGGGAGTCAGGAGCGCCGCCACCGGTACGTACAGCGCGCGCAGGACATAGACCGCGTATGCGACCACAAAAGGTAGCGGTACGACAGCGAGCATGACGCGCACCAGCACCTGTCGGTGAAGATCGGCGCTGCGGCGCCTGGCCAGCTCCGGGCGCATGCCACCCAGCGCGCGCCGAGCCATGCCGGCATCGTCGACTGCAATCGGCGATGCAACGAGGATGCGGGCGAGTAAATCGGCATCGACTTTCGCCGACGCTCCGGCCTCTCCAAGATCTCGCTGGAGCCGTCGGCGCAGCTCCTGTTCGTTCGGCGTGCGATCGTTCATTTGACTTTATCTCCGTCGCGGTCGTCTTGCGCGAGCACGGCGAGCTTGCCGAGAGCCGTGTGTAGCCGACTCTTCACGGTGCCGCGCGCTACGCCCATGACTTCCGCCATCTCACTCTCCGGCAGGTCGTGGTAGTAGCGTAGAACGATGGCTTCGCGCTGCTCAACCGGCAATCGAGCGAGCAGCGATGCCGCGTCGAGCGCCGCCGCTTGATCGATTCCACGCCCGACGAGGGCCGAATCTTCCGTTGCTTGTGGCCGCGCAGCGCGACGCCGGTGAGAGTCTCGGCAGAGGTTAACGGCAATGCGAAAGATCCAACTAGAAAATTTGCGCTGCAAGTCGAAGCCGTCGATAGCGCCCAGGGCTCGAATCCAAGTCTCCTGATAGATGTCTTCGACATCGCGGCCGCCCGTGTGGCGTTCGATGAGATGAGCGAGCGCGCGACTGTATCGGCCGACGAGTTCCTCGACCGCGACTTCGTCGCCTCGCGCAACTCTGCCGGCCAATTCCTCATCGCTCGCCATCGCCTCCATCTACCACGTCCGTACCGCCGTTTCCCGCCCGCGCGTGCGTCGGCCCCGCGGCGTCGGTGCGACACTCTCGAACGCGATCGAACGCGTCGCGAAGTTCAGCCAGTACTCTCTCGAGCAGTGATCGGCGCTTGGGCGCCGGCGGCATCGCCAACCACAGCCCTGCATAGGCGAGCGGGCCGATGAAGTTGATCAACGTAGCGATGACGAAGCCGAGTCGGACATATCCGACCGGTACGGAGAATGCGTGCGCCAATCCGGACGCGACACCGGCCAATCGGCGGTCTTCGCCGCCGCGGTGCCACTGACGGTCCTCGAAGACCGAGACGCGGCTCCGGCAGTACCTGCATCGAACGGCTTCGGTTTTGATGGTTTCTGCGCAGTAGGGACATGCTTTGGTATCGAACGTCGTGGACATCGTTGCTCACCTCCATGTGGCTCACTCCTCCATACGCGCGGCCGCCCTTGCAGGTTCGATCAATCGAAAAAAAAGCGCGGGCCCGTGAGGACCCGCGCTTTCTCGCGAGAATGTCGGAACGAATTTCCGACTACTGCGGATTCTTATCCTTGAAGCGGTCTACATCGTTCTTGAGCGCAGGAAGCGGCAGGTCCGCGGACCAGCACATCCCCACTCCATTGATCAGCTGGACGGTCACTTTGCCGTCCTGATCGTAGAAGTTCGCACCATCGAACGGCGTCAGCGCCGGATTGATGTTCAGACCTCTGGCCTGGAAGGATACTTTCGCCTTGCCCGCGGAACCGCTCTTCAATTGGAGCTTGAATACGCCATCAAACACCGTGGTCTTGTCGACGTACTTGAATCCCTTGCTGTTCGGCTTCCATGCTCCGTTGGGCGGTAGATTGAGTGAACTCGTCAAAGTCGGCGTCGCCGCAGTCTCGTCGTACACACACAATGTGTAGTCGGTGGACACGATCGGATCGCCAAAATCGGTGATCAGCGTCGCCTCGCCCTTGAGCCACTTCCACTTGATCTTGTCTTTGCTGCTGTCGGCCTTGTCTACGACGTCGAACAACGTCTTACCGGGCAGGAGACATACCGCAGACGGCCCCGAGGTCGACTGGCAACCGAGCACCGGATCGCAGGTGTCTTGCGTGCAAGGCTGGCTGTCATCGCAATCGAGTACGGTGCCCGAGAGACAGGTGCCGGCGCCGTCACATTCTTCGGTCCCGTTGCAGATGGTCGCATCGTCGCACGACGTAGTCGCGGGATCGAAACCACAAGAGCTATCGCAGCAGTCGCCGTTATCGACGTTCCCGTCGTCGCAATCCTCACCGGGGTCGAGGATCGTGTCACCACAGAACGCACCGGGCGTGCCGTCGAGGAAGAGCACGTAGACTGCTCCGCGTTGCCCACCGCCGTCATCGTCGCGGCGAGCGCCTACCACGAGATCCGCCACACCGTCGGCGTCTATGTCCTTGGGCGAGACGACCGCGCTACCGAACAGGTCGAGGTTCGCGAGGGGGCCCGTCAGCCCTCCCGTCGTCGAGCTGATCTTACGGCGCAACGCGACCGTGCCGTTCGTATTCATGAGCAGCACCCAGACCGCTCCCCGATCACTACCACCGTCGTCGTCGCCGCTGGCACCGACCATCAGGTCACTGACACCATCTGCGTTGAGATCGGCGGTGACTGCGAGCGATGATCCGAAATTATCGAAGTCGTTGAGTGTACCTGTGAAACCACCGGCCAAATCACTGATCTTTTGGCTGCCGAAAACGCCGCCTGCAGCCGTGAGGAATATGTTCCACACCGCGCCACGCGCGAGTCCGCCGTCGGAGTCACCGATGGCTCCGATCGCGAGGTCTTCTACACCGTCGTTATTCAGATCCTGATAGGCACTCAGCGAGCTACCGAACAGGTCGTTGTCGGCAAGCGAGCCGCCGAAGCCACCGGTCAGGTCGCTGATCTTTGCCTGGTTCTTCACTGTGCCATTGGCGTTCATGAGCAAGATCCAGGTGGCACCACGGTCGGTGCCGCCGTCATCGTCGAACGGCGCGCCAACCGCCAAGTCGGTGATCGCGTCGCCGTCGAGATCGCCGATACGCGCAACCGCAAAACCGAACTCATCATCGTTCGCAAGCGAGCCACTGAAGTTGCCGTTCGTGTCGCTGATCTTCTGATGGCCCTTCACGGTGCCGTTGGCATTGAGGAAGAGAATCCATACTGCCCCACGATTGCTCCCGCCGTCGTCGTCGCGAGGGGCACCCACGGCGATGTCGGGTACCGTGTCGCCGTCGAGGTCGCCCAACGAAGTGGCTGACATACCGAACTCGTCGTTGTCATCCAGAGAACCGAGGAAACCGCCGGAGGTATCGGAGATTTTTTGGTGCGAGACGACCATGCCCGCGGTATCCAGGAACTGCACCCAGATCGCACCACGATTGATGCCACCGTCGTCATCGAACGGTGCGCCGACCGCGATATCCGGCACCGTATTGCCATCGAGGTCGGTCAGGCCGGCGACGGCCTGGCCGAACTCATCGCCATCGTCGAGAGCGCCGGTAAAGCCACCAGCCAAGTCGCTGATCTTTTGTTCGCCTGCGACGTTGCCGGCCGCTGCGTAGGCAAGTCCTGCCGATAGCAGCCACGCTGCCAGAGCCAACGTGAGAAACGTCATCCCGACCCGCACGGGGATCGTCAGAGACTGGGCGTCGAACGTCGACGCGCTTGAGTAGCGAACGATTCGGGACGGGCGCGAGGCCCCCGTCAATCTCCCCAACTTAAGACCGGCCATGAAGACCCTCCATTAGGCTGTAATTCCCTAGGCTGTGATTGCGCTTGGCGCCGCCGAAGTGGCGAGCGCAGCACCCCCTCGGATACCACCCGCGGCGCACGAGCGTCAACGCGAAATCCCAGGAAAGAGCACCTGCTCCCGCTTTTGTGCGCGAGATGTGGTGTGGTCGGAGCACGAAACGGGTGTTTCCCCGCCCATTGACCTACCCCACTTGGCGCGGACCTGCACCAGATCGACCGGTGCGACACACGTCACTCTGCGCTCGCCGCGCGCCCGATCGAGGTTATCAGCGCGTCTTCGGCCCACTGCGCAAACCAGCCGCTCACCTGCTCGGGCGAGATCGAGGCCTCTGCTAACGCGGTCATCGTCTCTCCCAGGCTCGCACCACCGATCAAACGCGACAATGCTTCGGCCCGTAGCGGCTCGATCATCACACATCGAACGCTGGCGTCGATAGAGTCGAAGGGGCCTGATCGGTACACCATCACGGCCTGCGGGCGCCCCTCGACGACGATGTCGATCTCATCGCGTTCGGTGTCGCGGGCAGTCCAAAGATCGTGCAGCGGCCACTCAGAGGCGCTCACCCACACCGACGGCTGAAACTCGAGAACCGCCGCGGCCCAGTCCTCAGGCCCCCAGCCCGAGACAACGCTCAAATCTGCGGCCACGCGGTCGGTCGCATGGAACGCCTCGAGCACATGCCACTCCAGGTCGGCAAGTTGGGGAAGAAACGGAAGCGAGTCGGTGAGTTCATCGTCGTCTAGAAACGCTTGAAGCGCACCGGCCGCGCTCGTGAGACTGTACTGACCCGTCGGTGAATGAGGGGCATAGCGCTCAGCCAGCGCCATGAACGCAACGTCACCCACCAGATTTTCAATCGCCGGATACGCCTCCGTCAGGGCCTCGCGTATGCGCGCGGGGTATCCGGCAACATAGGCGCCCAAGCGCGCGCGCGCATCGTCACGGCTCGGCCCCTTCAGTCGACTGTCGGCGTCGCCGAGGTGCGCGTCGACGGCTGCTCGACCGCCGAGCACGATGTCGGCCAGCCAGCGCTGCGCATCAAGGAGCGTCGTGGGTGCCGACATCGCCATCCTCCTTTTCATCTTCATCGCGCGACTCGCGTGCGCGAGTCGCCTCGCCACGTGCGCGATCCAGCTCTTGCGTCAGTCGCTCGAGGCTCGGGATGTCATCGTCCCATTCGACCAGCGTGGAAGATTCGCCCAGTCTCGCTACGGCGCGCCGGTACAGACTCCAGACTTCGTCGCACACGGGCGCGCTATGCGTGTCGAACAGATACGAGCCCATGTCGGTAAAGCCGGCCAGATGAATCTGCCCTACGCGCTCAGCGGGAATCGCGTCGATGTAGCGTTGCGCATCCAGACCGTGATTCGTACAGCTGACATACACATTGTTGACATCGAGCAGGATTCCGCAATCGGCACGCCGTGAGAGCTCAGCCAGAAATTCCGATTCAGGCATCTGCGTCGCAGACCACTCGAGATACGTTGATGCGTTCTCCAGCAGAATCCGCCTTCCCAGGCGATCCTGGACACGGCGAACGCGACTCGCGACATACTCGAGAACCTCTTCGGTATATGGCAGCGGCAAGAGATCGTAGAGGCCGCGGCCGCCGGTACCGGTCCAGCACAAGTGATCGGTGATGAGAGCGGGTTCGATCCGTTTGGCCAAAGAGTCGAGCTGTTCCAAATAGCGCTCGTTGAGCGCATCGCTGGATCCGATCGACAGCCCCACGCCATGCAGCGCGACCGGGCGATCGCGGCGTACGGCCTCCAAAATACGCAAGGGGCGGCCGCCGCTGTCCATGAAGTTCTCGGAAATTACCTCGAACCAATCGACATCGGTCGTCCGCCCCTCGAGGACGTCACTGTAGTGCTCGGTGCGCAGTCCAAGACCGTAACCGAGTTGCGGCCACATGGACGAATCAGACACCGAGCACTCCAGTCATTGCTGTCCTAGCGCGGCCGCGCTTACTCGGCGGCATCAGGCGTGAGACGCCCGCCTTTGATCTTGAGGCAGGTGTCTTTGTCGAGCTTGATGTAGCCCTGACCCGCGCACTCGTTGTGTCCGGCGCAGGAGTGGCCCTTACCGCCGCAATCGCCGCTGCCCTTACACTTGTTGACGCCGTAGCACTTCACTTGGGCATCGTCTGCGGTTGCATGATTGGGGGCCGCCGTCATCGCCAGCGTCATGAGACCCGCAGCTGCGGATGCCAAAAGCAGAGAGCTCTTATTCACTTTGATTGTTGCCATTGTCGTTGCTCCTTTTGCACGTCGCGGTGCGTCGCGCACTCTTAATGGCCGCGTTCTATTGCGGCGTGTTGTAGGCGAATGTCAATACGATGGCGCGCAACACGCGTTACATCACATTGGCTTCCGCGTCGATTTGGATCTCGATCTCATCGCCGACGAGCACGCCGCCGGTTTCTAGGGCCTCATTCCAGTTCAGCCCGTAGTCTTTACGATTGATCTTCGTCGAGGCGGTGAACCCAGCCTTCTTGTTGCCCCAGGGGTCGGCGCCTTCTCCATGAAAGGCGACGTCGAGGACGATATCTTTGGTCACACCGCGCATTGTGAGCTTGCCGTTGAGTTTCGCGGTATTCGCCTTCGAATCGACGCTGCTCACCGAGGTACTCTCGAAGGTGATCGTCGGGTACACTTCGACGTCAAAGAAATCCTTTGAGCGCAGGTGTTTGTCGCGCTCCGCAACGTTCGTGTCGATCGTAGACACGTCGATGCTCCCGCTCACTTTCGTGTCGGCGGGTTTATTCACATCGAATTGGATCTTGCCCTCGAACATTTTGAACTGGCCTTCCACTTTCGTGAACAGATGTCGCACGCGGAATTTCACCGAGGTGTGCTCCCTCTCGACCGTGTAGTCCTTGGCCTGCACCGACATGGGTGCCATAAGCACTGCCGTCACGAGCGCTACGAGTATCACTGGCTTTCGCATCCTTCGTTCTCTCCTTTGATCGGGTTACCGAGTAGGCACCGGACGCCACATCTCGTTGGCAAGTACTACGAGGCCGCTCGAGAAACGTTACAGCTCCCGCGACGACAATATGTCAGCGCGTCTCGCCGTCGCTCGAGCGTTGCAACAGCCGTAAGTCTTGGCGATGCTCGCGCACCACGATATCGCCATGAAATCACTCATCTCCGCCCAACCCAGAACCCGTCTCAAAGACACCGTTTCGAGCCTGAACGGACGACTGCTGATCGTCGTCGGCGTCGCCAACGGTGCAGAAGCGCGCGCATTCAGTTCCTACCTCTTTGCGGCCGGCCAAGCCGGGACCATTCCGGATTTCGTCGGCGGATTCGCCCTTTTCGTCTCCGGCTATCTCACTGCAGCCGAGCACGGGCTACCGGATCTCGGAATGATTCTCCGCGGCGAGATTGCTCGGCAAACCGACATCGTCGAACAGGCCGCTTGGCTCGCAGCTGCGGAAAACGAATCGGCCCCATTGCCGATCGGCGTCGACATCGACACCGGGTACGGCAACGAAGCTTCAGCAGTGATTCTGACGTGTAGGCAGGTGCACAAGCAGGGCGCGCAGTACGTACAGATCGAGGATCAGTACTCCATCAACAAGAGCTGCGGTCACCTCGACGGTGCCTCGGGTGCCGGCAAGCAAGTGATCGATGCGCAAGAGATGATCGCAATGCGTCTCGCTCCCGCCCTCGCCTTCGCCGCAGGCGTAGACGACTTGATGGTCATGGCGCGCACGGACGCGCTCGCGAGCGAAGGGCTCGACGAATCACTGCGCCGAGCGCATCTATACGAGCAAGCCGGAGCCGGGCTGGTATTCGTAGAAGCACCGGAGAACGACGACCAGCTCGCGAGCGTAGCAAGAGAACTCGCCACGACATCCGCGCTATCGGTTGCCAACGTCGTAGAAGGGAGCGGCAAGACGCCGTATAAGACACCGCGAGAGCTGCACGAAATGGGATTCGACGTCGCACTCTTCCCGGTCGGGCCGTTGCTGGCCGGGCATGTCGCGCGCAACGCCTACTACGAAAAACTCGGTGTTTCCGACGACACTCGCGCGATTGCGGGAGCCGACCAGGATTCCTTCGACGCGTTTTCGCGCACGGTCGGCCGCGATCAGTTCACGGCTTGGAACCGCCGCTTCCGTTTCGAGTAATCGCCCGGTCAGGATTTCTTGGGTTTCGAGGCACGCTTTGCCGCGGCCTTGGGTGCCGCTTTGGCAGGAGCCTTACGCTTGGTCGTCGCCGTTTTGGCTTTCACCCGTCCGGCCTTCGCGGCTTGGGGCTTCGATTTCCCGGATTCGGATTTCGATGCGGGCAGATGCACGACGCGCGAGTCGGCATCATTGGTCTTGGCCGCGGACTTCTTCGCTTTCGCGGAAGGTTTGGCTTTCTTCGCGCCACCGAGTTTGGCCGCGGATTTGGGCTTCGTCTCAGCCTTTTTGCCAGCCTTCTTCGCAGC
This sequence comes from Deltaproteobacteria bacterium, assembly GCA_029262375.1. Lineage (GTDB taxonomy): Bacteria > Desulfobacterota > Binatia > UBA1149 > SPBQ01 > JAJCZM01. The sequence goes on along the minus strand of JAJCZM010000005.1, from coordinate 157,859 downwards.
AGCCTTCTTCTTCGGCGCGGCCTTCGTGGCGTCCTTGGCAGCACGCTTGGCCGTGCCTTTCGTTACACCGGTCGCCAAATAGGCGGAATAGACATGCTCCGCGAAGCGCTCGACGGCGTCCACGGCGGCTTGCGAACGAAGCGAGTGAAACACTTCGAAGGCGTGTTGCGCGCCGGGCAACTCGGCGTACAGAACCGGCTGCTTACTCTTGCGCCGCAACGACTCGGTGAACACACGCGCGTCGTCGACCGGCGCAAGCGTGTCGGTGTCGCCGTGTATGATGAAGAACGCCGGCGCGTCCTCGTGCACACGGTCGAGCGGCGAGGACGCGTGGTAGACCTCGGGAATCTCGTCATACGAGCCCTTCATCACCTTCTCAGCAATGAACTCCGGAAGTTGCGTCGCGTCGTGGAAGCCATGGCGATTGGCCAGGTCGAAGATGCCATAGATCGGTACACAGCCTTGCACGCGTGTATCCACTTTCTCGAAACCCGGCTGATACTCCGGTGCATTGCCGGTCAGCCCAACCAGCGACGCGAGATGGCCGCCCGCGCTCCCGCCGGTAGCTACGATGAAGTCGGGATTGCCGCCGTAACGGTCGATGTTGTCCTTGATCCACGCAATCGCGCTCTTGCAATCGATCAGATGCTCCGGAAACGTGGCGTGGGGACTGAGCCGATAGTCGACGTTGACGCAGACCCATCCGAGTGATGCCAGCCGGTTCATCAGCGGCAGCGCTTGATTCTCTTTGTAGCCGACCACCCAACCGCCGCCATGAATCTGCAGCAGCACCGGCGCGCTGCGAGGCGCCGACCGGTGGCGAAGAATATCGAGCTTGAGATCGACCCCCTTCTCGCGGCCGAACTGGATGTCTTTGATGCACTCTACGTCAGGGTGCTTGGTCCTGAATGGAAGCGCGATCGGTTCCCACCGAATTCCGGATTCGAACTTGCTGCGTGCCTCTGAACGAATCTCTTCCTCGAAGCGCTCGCCAAGTCCGTCCTTGAGCGCACGATCGAAGATGATGGCTGCACGGCCGGAGTCGAGGTAGGTATTGGTCAGCACTGCGGCGGAAACCGCCATGGTGATCAGCCCAAGCAGCCCGAGGCCGCCGCTGATCGCGCCGCCCAGCGCGAAGCCAAGGACGGCGACCACGTGCGCGCCGATCACCCACGGTGCCGCTTCACCCCAAAGCCAGCCTGCGAAAAATCCGATAACACGCGCGGCAGGCGGCCGGGCGATCGGTCGATGTACATTGTAGGTCAACGCCGCGCTAACCAGGCTGAGAATGAAAAAGACCGACGTCATTGGGAACTCCTTAGGCCGCCCGAGCGAGACTCGTAACATGCCAGCACGGAGTCTCCACGCAAACCATCCTATCGCCGCCGAGGCGCTACCGACGTGCCAATCGTGCGAACCACGCGAATCGTGCCAGCTGAGTCAGTTCGCGCTACGCGGCCTGCCACCAGCGCGAAAACGCTCTGGATAGGTCGAGGAAATCGCCCGCTTGACCGGCACCTGCAGCAGTTCGGCAACGAAGGCGTGTCCGGCAACCGAAAAGTGGCTGTCGTCGTTAAATAGCGGCGCAGCAGCCCCCGGATCCATCAACTCCATGTACGACAGTACATCGATGAACGCGATGCCGTTCGCCTGGGCCCAGGCTACCAGGCGATCTTGCGGCTGTCGTAGCCCACCAGGCCGGTCGAGCTGGAACCTGAACGGTGCAATCAACAAGAGCATGGGCAGCTCGGCGGCCCTTGCCTCATCGAGTAGGCCGTCGAGTTCCGAGCGAACACGTTTCCAAGCGGCCTCGAGCTCAGGGCTGAGATCGTCGGATAGAAGATTGCGAACGTAGTACTGCTCGCGGTCACGCATCCGCGCCTGCACCACTCGCGCCGCCGCTTCGAACGCCCGTGATCCGCGCAACAGGGCACCGTACAATCCTCGAGCCGCGCCGCGTGTGTCCACCCCAAGAAAGTGACGGTTGCCGCCGTGATCGGCCAGTGCGCGATAACGCTCCACGACGTCGTTCAAGCAAAACTGGAGAATGATGAGATCGGGATCGAGCGCCAGGCCGTAACGCCGCAAGTAGGCCAACTCTTGAAACGTGGAGTATCCGGGCACGCCGCTGTTGATGACCTCGTAGCCGATGCCACGTCCCTGCGAGTTGAGCTCGACCTCGAGACGACTCGCAAACAACGCGTTCGTATCGTCGATCCCGTTCCCCCAAGAAACCGAATCCCCTAGCACCAGGATCTTGAAGTCGGCATCGCGTTTGTAGGGACCATCTCGCAACCCCAGTTCGTTGGTCGCCAAAGATCCGGCGGCCAGCGGCCGAAGCCTCCAGATGAGCTCCGGCTCCGCCGCTTCCACGATTCCCGAATGGGTGACGTAGGAATCCTCGTACGGCGCGAGCCGAAACCAGACTTCCGCCGCCACCAGCAACACGAGCATCGGCAGTACGGCAAAGAGAGCTCGTTTCACACGACGCACATCCACGCCTTAGATTTGCCGAAGGCCCGCGATCCGGGCAACCAAAGAGTGGACCTCCCGATGACGAACGCCCCCGCACCCGAGAAAGCGCGCCTGGACAAATGGCTGTGGGCCGCGCGTTTCTTCAAGACGAGATCACTCGCCACCACTGCCGTCGCCGGCGGATTGGTCCACGTCAACGGCGAACGCACGAAGCCGAGCCATGCGGTGAAGGTCGGAGACGAACTGGTCATCACGAAGCAACAAACCACCTGGACTATCGCCGTCGTCGCAATCGGCGAGAAGCGACAGTCGGCCACGATTGCACAAACGCTCTACGACGAAACCGAAGCGAGTAAGGCCGCACGAGAAGCCCTCGCCGCGCAAAAACGGGCGGATCCCTGGTCGCAAGTCCTCTCGGCCGGCCGACGCCCATCCAAGCGGGAACGACGCGAGATAGACAAGCTTCGAGGGCGCTGACCTCGCGGTTGCGTCTTGCCGGATTGGCATCCGTCGCACGGTTCTCGTAGAATTTGCACCGCGCGGCCGATCCGGCCCGCAAAAAATATGGGAAGGAAAATGATCAGATTATGAAGACAATGACGCGAGTCCTGTCAGGACTCCTCCTAAGTACATTCGCGTCGGCAGCGTCCGCAGCCGACACCGACTCCGCAGTTCTCCGTTTCACTGCGATCCCAGACCACAACGCCACCGAGCTCAAACAGAAATACGACCCGGTCGCGCGCCACCTGAGCGCCGAACTCGGGATCGAAATCGTGTACGTCCCCGCGGCCGACTACCAGGCTTCCGTCGAAATGTTCAAGAACGGCGACGTCCAACTCGCGTGGTTCGGTGGACTGACGGGCGTACAAGCACGACGCGCCGTTCCCGGTGCACGCGCGATCGCGCAGGGCACCGAAGATCCGAAGTACCACTCGTATTTCATCGCGCACGAGTCGACCGGGCTCGTCCGAAGCGAGGAATTCCCGAGCGCCATCGGCGCGCTCCCATTCAGCTTCGGCTCCGAGAGTTCGACATCCGGACGTTTGATGCCCGAGTACTTCATTCGCACCGAGACCGGGAAATCGCCGAGCGAATTCTTCAGCGAACCTTTCGGCTTCTCCGGCAGCCACCCGAAAACGGCCGAATTGGTCGCCGAAGGAACCAAAGTGAAAGCCGGGGTGCTCAACTACAAGACCTATGACTCGATGGTCGCAGCAGGAAAGATCGACCCGAAGCAATGCCGGATTATCTGGCAAACGCCGGACTACGCCGACTACAACTTCACCGCTCACCCCGATATCGACAAACGTTTTGGTGCGGGCACGATCGACAAGTTGCAGAAAGCGCTCACGTCCATCACCGACGAGGCTCTACTCGGCGCGTTCCAACGTTCGGGGTTGATCGCGGCGACGAACGAAGAGTTCAGCGGCATCGAGAAGGTAGCGACCGAACTCGGGATGCTCCGGTAAAAACCGACACCGTGCCGTCCGGCCACTACGACTACCGACTGCGCAACCTGCGCATCGACTACGATCGCACTACGGTGTTGCGGATCGAAGAACTCGATATCGCACACGGCGAGTCGGTTGCAGTCGTAGGGCCGAGCGGCGCCGGAAAAACCACGCTCCTGCGTGTACTCGGCTTGGCGCTGAGCCCAAGTGACGGAACGGTTTCGATCGGTGAGCGCACAGCCGAGGGGCTCAGCAACGCGCAACTACGTGCCGCGCGCGCGGACATCGGGTTCGTGCATCAGGACTTTCGCCTGGTGCCCAACCTGCCTGTTCTTCAAAACGTGCTGTGCGGCAGACTCGGCCGCATGTCGTTTCTGGCGTCCATTAGAAACGTGCTTGCGCCGCGTGCGAGCGATGTCGCCTCGGTTTACACGCAGCTCGCACGCGTGGGAATACAAGAGAAGCTCTACCAGAGGACCGATACGCTTTCGGGCGGACAGCAACAACGTGTCGCCATCGCGCGCGCACTTTTTCAGTCGCCACGCGTACTGCTCGCCGACGAACCGATCTCGAACGTAGATCCCGCGAGAGCGGACGAAACGATCCGACTACTAGCCGAGATCTGCCGCGAAGAAGGACTGACCCTCTGCGCGAGCATGCACAACGCCCCGTTGGCACGCGCGCTGTTCACCCGAATCATCGGACTGCGTGGCGGTCGTGTCGTATTCGATCGTCCGAGCAGTGAACTCAGCGACGACGAAGTCACTCGCCTCTATCGCCTAACGGACGCGGCCCCAGAAGAAGGCTCGCGGTGAAACGGCGCCTCATCATCGCGGCGATCGCGCTGGCGGGCGTCGCCTCATTCAATGCCCTGAATCTAGGTCCGCAGGCACTCGTACCGACGCGGGAGGAACTAGGCGCGCTCTCATCATTTCTAGCCTACTCCTTCGCACCGGCTCTGACCTACGAAGCCGCGTTCGTACCTCCAGATGCACCTCCTCTGTTGCTAAAAGTCGCAGATGCCGCGCGCCGCACCGTCTGTTTCGCCGCCGCCGCAATGAGCCTTGCGATTGTCGCCGGCGGCATCCTCGGATTTCTTGCATCCACCGCCTGGTGGCGCCGCGATATCGATGCACGGGGCGCAATCGCACGCGCGGTGTTCCCGACGATCTACGTCTGCGCTCGCTCGCTGATCGCGGTCATGCGCTCGGTGCACGAACTGCTCTGGGCGGTCGTTTTCTTGGTCGCGATCGGGCTTACCGATCTCGGTGCGGTCATCGCTATCGCAATTCCTTACGCCGGCACGCTAGCCAAGGTTTTCTCGGAACTGATCGATGAAGCGGCCGATGACGCCGCGATGGCGCTACGAGGATCCGGCGCCGGGCCGGCTCAAGTGTTCGCGTTCGGCCTGGTCCCCCGCGCCCTACCCGACATGGGCGCCTACACGCTGTATCGATTCGAGTGCGCGCTCAGGTCGTCGGCGGTCCTAGGTTTCTTCGGCCCCGAGACACTCGGGAAATTCATCAAACTCTCTTGGGATGAAAATCACTACGGAGAAGTTTGGACTTACCTTTACGCACTCGTTGCGATGATCGTCATCATCGAATGGTGGAGCGGCGCGCTGCGCAGCCGATTCGCGTCATGAGCGACGTCCGCCACGAGATCGAAGCGCTACGTCGCGACCGACCGCGCAATCGTTTCATGCGTGCGAGTCTCGCCACGTTCGCGGCACTCGTAACCTACGCATGGCTGAACGACGACATCGGCCTCGTGGGCTTCGAGCCGGAGAGAAGGCTAGCCAACGCGGCCCGCTTCGCCCAGGCGGCGCTTCCCTACCCGATTCAGCAGCTGGGTCACTGGGACTGGCAAGTCGCCGCGGATTGGGCGAATCGTTTGCTCACATCGGGAGGATGGCAAGCGATCCAGACAACGTTGGCGATGTCGGTGGCAGCCATCGTTCTTGCGGGCGCGATAGGCGCGCTAATCGCCCCGCTGGCCGCACGTAACATCGCCGTGCGAGACGGCTTGATTGGGTCTCCGCGTTCGCCGTCCATCGGTAGGCGACGCGCGGCCGCCCTATGGATCGGCACGGTTCGTGGCATGCTGATCTTTCTCCGAGCAATCCCCGAGTACATCTGGGCGTTCGTACTGATCAAGATTTTCGGATTCACCGCCTGGCCCGCAGTACTCGCCCTAGCCCTGCACAATATAGGGATTCTCGGTAAGCTCGGCGGCGAGACGATCGAAGACATCGAACCTGCCCGCGCGCAAGCGCTGCGTGCCTTGGGCGCAACACGAGCACAGACATTAGTAACCGCGGTCGTACCCGACGTACTCCCGCGGTTCCTACTCTACTTCTTCTATCGGTGGGAGACCTGCGTACGCGAGGCCACCGTGCTGGGCATGCTCGGCGTCGTCTCGCTGGGCTCTCTCGTGCGTGACGCGCGAGCCGCCAACTTCTACGATGAGATGCTGTTCTACGTGGCGCTGGGCGCCGTGCTGGTCGGTGTAGGGGACGTGGTGTCGGCCGGTGTTCGCAACGCCATGCGCCGCGCGAATTAGCGAGCGTCTAGCTAGTTCGTCAACGAGCTAGACCATCAGGCGGCGCTGCGCCGTGCACGAACCGCGTCGGCCAGCTGCGCAAGAACAGGCTCCGTGTCTTCCCAGGATATGCATGCGTCTGTAACACTCTGCCCGTAGGTCAGGGCCGAAGGATCGTCGCCGATGTCTTGGCGTCCCTCCACCAGATGGCTCTCGAGCATGACGCCGCAGACGTCGCCGCTCCCACCCGCAACTTGCGCGGCAACGGCCGCTGCAACTGACGGCTGCTTCGCGTAGTCCTTCTTACTGTTGCCGTGGCTGCAATCGATCATCACACGATTGTTGCAGCCCTTTGCCGCCAGCGAGGTCACGACTTCAGAGACGACGTCGGCGCCGTAGTTCGGACCCGACTTCGCACCGCGCAGGATCACATGGCAGGCATCGTTGCCGGCAGTGCTCACGATCGCACTCAGCCCCTGCTTGGTGACGGACAGAAAATGATGCGGATCGCGTGCAGCACCGATGGCGTCGAGAGCAATTTGGATATTGCCGTCGGTGCCGTTCTTGAAGCCCACTGGAACAGAAAGCCCGGACGCCAGTTCGCGATGTACTTGGCTCTCGGTCGTTCGTGCACCGATCGCGCCCCACGAGATGAGATCAGCAACGAACTGAGGACTGATCGTATCGAGGAATTCCGTACCGACGGGCAATCCCTTGCTAACGACATCGAGCAGCAGCTTGCGCGCAGCACGCAATCCGCGGTTGATGTCGAAACTCCCATCGAGCCCGGGATCGTTGATCAATCCCTTCCAGCCAACCGTCGTGCGCGGCTTCTCGAAGTACACGCGCATCAGGATGCAAAGATCGGCGGCGTGCCGGTCGCGAGCGGTCAGCAATCGATCGGCATACTCAACTGCGGCGTCAGGATCGTGAATCGAGCAAGGGCCGACGATCACGAGTAGACGATCGTCATTGCCGGCGATAATGTTGGTAGCGTCTTCACGTGCACCGGCGACCACTTCCGAGACCTCTTCGGAGGCGGGAAGCTCCTCCATGAGAATCGCCGGCGGTATCAGCGGGCGAAGCTGCGCGATTCGCAGATCATCGGTTTCGTGAATCATGCTAAGCGTTCAACCTTTTCACAGTGCACTTGGCGCGCAATCGAGAGGATGGGCACGGGTCTAACCGCGCCGGTCAGCGTACTCGCTCAACGTAACGAAGCTCCACAGGATCGACGCGGATCATCTCGCCGGTCTCAATGAACTGGGGGATCTTGATCACCACACCGTTCGCCAACGTTGCGGGCTTCGGCGATGCGGAGGCCGTCGCGCCCTTCATCGCGGGCTCGGTCTCGGTGACCTCGATCTCGATGAGCTTGGGCAACTCGATACCTGTGGGGTCATCGCCCGCGTACTGAAGACTGACCTCCATGCTCTCTTCGAGCCAAGGTGCCTCGGCCTCGAGCGCGTCGGCGGGGATGGTTAATTGATCGTAAGTCTCGGTGTCCATGAAGACGAAGCCGTCACCGTCGCTGTACAGATACTGCATGTTGCGCAACGTGATGGCGACGCGCTCCATTCTCTCGGTCGACATCAGACGCGTTTCCGTCTGGACGCCCGTCATGATCCCGCGCATTTTCACCTGCACGATCGCGTTGCCCTTGCCGGGAGTACGGTGCTGAAACGTCATCACTCGATGCGGTTGATCGTTGTACATCACGACCATTCCGGGCCGCAGTTCGGTTGCTTGAACCTTCTCCATCTACTTCATGATCTCCGATGTCCGAGTCGATTTATCGCAACGTGCGAGCATCGACGCGGCACGTCACGGTAGTGCTTACGCCACCGACGCGCAAATCTCCTCTCGTGAGTGCTTGAGCGCCCCCCGAGATCGAGTAGGCTCGCCGCTCCCCGATAACGACACACATGCGAACTCTTCCATCACGCTCCTCCACCGCTGCTCAAATCACGATCGCGCTCAACGTGCTCTTGTTCGCCGGTGCCTGCGCGACACACGGTGTGAGCAACGCGCCGGCGCGCGCCGACACGCTTCGCGAACGTGGGTTCGTCGAGAGCACCAACGCGGGCTCGATCTACTACGAGCGTGCCGGTAGTGGGCCGGCGGTGGTGTTGATTCACGGACTGGGCGGCAACCACGCCGTCTGGTATCGCCAAGTCCCTCGGCTTTCGGCGCATCGCACCGTGGTCACGGTATCGCAACGAGGCTTCGCGCCGTCCACCGGTGAGCGGGTCGATATCGATGTCAACGAACTGGTCGGCGATTTGGTCGCCGTTCTCGACGCTCTCGAGATCGAGCGGGCAGCGATCATCGGTCAGTCGATGGGGGGATGGACGGCCCTACAGTTCGCGCTCTCGCATCCGCAGCGCACGAGCGCACTGATTCTGGCCGATACCTTCGCGGGAATCTTCGACGATCGCAGCCGCTCCCACTACGATGCGGTCGCCGAGCGTGCACGTTCCCTCGCTGCTGAACCGCCTCCGCTCGGGTTTCATCCGGCACTCGACAGCGAGTTCAGTCTTGCGAACCCAGAGGACGGCTATCTCTACCAGTTGCTGTCGACGTTCGGTTCGCCGCGACCCGCCGACGTCGTCGCTGCGCTCGGCCGCCAGGACGCGAGCACCACCGCGTTGTCGCGCAATCAGGTACCGACGCTATTCATCGTCGGAGAACGAGACGCGATCTTTCCACCCAGCCTGGTCGAACACGTGTCTACACTGCTCGCCGCATCGCGTGTACGAGTCATTCCGGGCGCGGGACACTCGCCCTACTACGAGACTCCCGACGCGTGGGCCGACGTCGTCGAATCGTTCCTCGACGCCATGGACTAGCCTACGCCCAGCGATCAATCGTCCAGTTCGAACGGTACGCCAACGGACTCGGCTAGGAATCGCATCATCGGCTTCAGTGCGACGAACGACTTCTGTACCTCGACCGCGAATTCCTTGGTAAGAGCCAAATCGGGATCGACGCGCTGCACCGCAAAGAACGACTTCCGCTTCAGATCGTCGACCAGCGGATGCTCCGGGTCGAAACCCTGCGGAGCTCGTTTGAGCGAGTCGCCCTCGACGGCTCCGAACCGAGTCTTGAACGCCTTCGATCGCGTCGCTCGCTTCCAACCGGTGGGATCATCGACGATCCCCGCTCGAATATCGCGAAGCACAGGGTTGGGCGGATGATACATGCCGCCTCCGAAGAACACGCTCTTCGGCTCCAGGTGAACGTAGAAACCGAGCGCGCTGAAATCGCGCCCTCCGATGTGACGGAAGTGACAGGCAACGTGATCTTTGTACGGCCGCTTGTCCTTCGAGAAACGGATGTCGCGATAGATGCGGAACATCGAACCGCCGTTTGGTCGCGGATCGGCGAGAAAACAATCCGAGACCTTTGCCAACTTACCGTCCATCGCCGAGATGAAATCGGACATCGGCGCAACGATGTTATCTTTGTAACGCTGCTTGTTGGCATTGAACCAATCGCGGTCGTTGTTGCGCGACAGGCTTCGCAAGAATTTGAACAGGTCGGGGGGGAACCCCTGAAAGGAATCGGCCACTCGCTCTTCTCCGTTTGGCTACGCGTTTCGGATAACCGGCGCGCATTATGCGGCCGCCCCGACGGCTTCGCCAGCCGGCTGCGCAGGGGCGGCGAGAACTCGCCGTTGAGGTGATCGTGTAACGCTCGCGGCCGCACGGCGTTTGCCATATCGCGCGCTGAACACGCAAAACGCCCCGATCATCGCCGCGACGACGGCGCGAACTCCGCTCCGACGCGCGCAGACAACGGTACAGCACTTGCAGCGCAGGGACGGGCCTCACATGCCCAAACGCGCGAGCCTAGCTCGAAAAACGCTACGCAAGAACTTCATTCAATGGCCCTCCGAACAGAAACCACTCCCGTACGATCGGCCCCGAGACGAATCCGCGGCAGCAGAGGCGCCGTCGTCGCGGCGTCCCTCCTCTGGCTTTCTGCCGCGTTCGTGTCGGCGGGTTTCGCGCTCGATCTAACGGCCGCGCATCGAGCAGGAACGAGACTCAGTGACGCACTCGAGGCGGCCGCGCGAGAAGGCGCGCGCAGTACCGGAATCGCGCGTGCTACGAATGCGTTCGGCGTCTCAGACGCGGTCTGGACCGAAGGACTCAACGCCACCGACATCACCGACGTCCGCCTCGACGTGGATCGTACGGAGTCCGACACCATACACGTACGGCTTTCGGGGCTGACCACCGCGCCCGTTCGATTCGGAAAGCTACTCGGCAGGGACATCGCTGTCGTCGCACGTCAAAGCGAGGCGATACGCTATCCGATCGATATGACGATCGTCGTCGATGCATCGTTCTCGCTGCACCGAAACGGTGGACTCCCCGCGCTGCGAGATGCGGTAGCGGAGTTCGTCGGGCAATTCGAAGAGGACGTCGATCGAATCGGTTTGGTAACCTACTCGACCTGGGCGGCCGAACGCGTCGAACTACGCAGAGACTTCCGTGGGCCGATTGCCGCATCGCTCGCGCAACTCTCGCCCATCACCGACGCAGCAACCGACGAGGGATTGCGCGTCGCGAAGCAATCTCTGGCGAATGCCGGACAGCGCGCGACAGCCGAACGCGTGGTCGTGCTGTTCACCGACGGACCACCGACCGCCTACGCGGATCGTTTTCCGATGCCCGACCGAACATCGCCCGCCTACTTTGACGGCATCGTAGCCGCATACATCAACGGACCATCCTATCGCGGGCTGTTCAGTTCGGCGGACGGGCGCAAGGTTCGATACTTCAGCGACTCAGGCATCGCGATCACCACCGATAACGCGAGCTACGCGACCTCGGTCGCACCGAAGTATCTGCCAGGCAAGTATCGAGTGGACGGACACAACATCCGTGCGCAAGCGGCGGCGCACGCCCAGAACCGGGCCAACCTTCTGAGGGCGGACGACACCACGCTCTACGTCGTCGGTTACAGAGGACGCACGCCGGAACCGGAACACAGGGCCGACGTTCCCGACCTTGCGTTCGTCAGGCGCCTCGCGAACCACGGGGGCCGGCTAGACCGCGGCGCCCCCGCCGGCCGCGCAGTGCTCGCAGGACAGCCCGAAGACCTCGGCCCGGCGTTCGCGCGCATTGCCGACGACATACTGGGCAACGCCGTCCGCAGCGAGATCCGCTGAGCCAAACATTACAGGGGTTGACCCAATCCGCCATCTTTCGTAATGTCATCAGGATGGAAGTGACGGCCAAGAGCCTGGTGCTCGACCTCCTGTCGACGATGCGCGGTGGGAGCATGCCGGTCGCGCTACTGGTGAGTGCCGCCGAGGCCTTCGGCATCGACGAAAACCGTGTGCGCGTCACTCTCACCCGCATGGGCGCCCAACGTCTGGTCGAGCGCGACGAACGCGGCCACTACTTTCTCGGGACAGGCGCGGATTCGACGATGTCGAGAATCGCATCGTGGCGCGCGGTGGCGGATGCCACGCGCCCATGGCGCGGTGACTGGCTGGCGGTGCACATCGCCGCGGTAGAGAAGTCCGACCGTAGAGCACGCCGCAAGACCAACCGCGCGTTGGACCTACTCAGTTTCAAAGAACTCAACCCCGACCTCCTCGTTCGCCCAGACAACCTGACCTCGCGCGTCGACGATCTGCGTATCGAACTACTGGCACTCGGTGCCGATGCGAGGCTCAGCTGCTTCGGTGCCAGTAGGCTCGGCAGCGACGACGAACAGCGCGCACGAAGTCTGTGGGACATCAACGCTATCCAGCGTGGATATCGTCATGCGCTCGATTCGATGCGAGAGAGCACCAAACACCTCAAACAGCTCAATGAACAGGACGCGATGGTCGAATCATTCGTGGTGGGCGGTAACGTCATCCGGCTGCTCGTCATGGACCCGCTTCTTCCTGAGCAAATCGTCCCCGAAACGGATCGCCACAACGTGGCTCTCGCTCTTCGGGAATATGACAGACTCGGACGCGTATGTTGGGCGCCCCTACTGCAACGACACGGTGTGCGCGTGAAAGCAGCGCCCGGCAGATTGGGCACGATGGGCGCTATGGAAACGATGGGCAAGGCGCAAGATTCCAGCCCAGCGCGGGCCGCAGTCCTCGCGCGCGAAAGCGCGTCTATTCGGCGATAGTGTCGGATATGGTTTCGGAAATGGAGCCGGAGATAGAATTGCTATGACAACTCCCGAACAACATCCCTGGATCGCCGCACTCACGCGCGAAGAGCGTCGCGCCCTGATGAGGATCGAGGACTGGCGCGGCTGGGCTTCGATCATCGGAAACTGGGCCATCGTGGCCGCCGCGTTCGCGCTCGTCGCGTGGCACCCATCGATACTGACGATGCTCGTCGCGATTTTCGTCATCGGCGCGCGCCAGCTTGGCTTCGCCGTCATCATGCACGAGGCTGCGCACCGTGCACTGCTGAGCAATCCAACCTGGAACGACAGGGTCGGAAACTGGCTCGCGTCGTACCCCGTTTGGTCGGACGTCGAACCCTATCGCGCGTATCACCTCGTGCATCACGCAAAGAACTGGACCGACGAAGACCCCGATCGCGCCCTCGCCGAGCCGTTTCCCACGACCGCCAAGAGCATGTGGCGCAAAGTGTGGCGCGACCTCAGCGGACAAACCGGCTGGAAGCGAGCCAAAGCGACGTTGAAGCGCGATCTCGGACGATCACGAGGAAAGGTCAAGCGCGTTCAAGGCGGTCTCGTCGCGCTGCGCGGCGTGCTCATTACGAACGCGATACTGTTTGCGATTCTCGCCGCCGCCGGCCACCCCGCCCTCTACCTGCTATGGATCGTGTCGTGGCTCACGACGTTCAGCCTGGTCATGCGCATTCGGGCCATCGCCGAACATTCGATGATCGAAGACCCGGCCAACCCGCTCAAGAATACGCGAACAACGATCGTGAACCCGCTCGAGCGACTGCTCATCGCACCCAACCGTGTGAACTATCACCTGGAACATCATCTGTTCATGGGCATGCCGCTGTACAACCTGCCGAAGCTACACACGATTTTGCGCGACCGCGGTGTACTCGCCGATGCGTGTATCGATACCGGCTACGCGACCATTCTGAAGATGGCGGGATCGGCGTCGGGCGGCGCGGGCACCCATGGCGATACGGATCAGAGTCTGACCTGGGGCTAAACGACGCCCTGCTCGCCTACTTCCACGAAGCGCACCGGCTGCGTACGCCCGCGAACTTGGATCGACGTCTCGTTGCTCGCCAGATCCGCCAGATTGGTCGCCTGCGCACGCGCAACAGTCTCGCCCGACACGATCAGATCGACCGACCGTTCCTTACAGACTTCGTTGAGCCGGGCGGCGACGTTCACCGTGTCTCCGATCACCGTGTACTCGTGTCGCTCGTCGCTCCCGATCGTCGCAGCAAGTACTTCGCCGGTATGCACGGCCATCCGGATAGCGAGCTCGGACTGCCCGTCTGCGAGGCGCTGCAGATTTAGCCCACGAATGCGCTCTCGCAGACCGAGTGCGCATCGTAGCGCCGCATCGGCGCCGGCCTTCGCATCGGTATCTTCGTCTCGGTCGAACAAACCGAACACCAGCAGCGCAGCGTCGCCGATGAATTTATCGACCATCCCGCCGCACTCGCGTGTCCACGAGGCGACCTCAGAGAAGTAGGCGTTCAGGGTTCGCACGACGTCTTCCGGTTCGCTGCGCTCGCTGAGCGCAGTGAATCCGCGCAAATCGCAGAACATGATCGTCGCCGTGACACGCTCAGCCTTCGCAGACGCACCTGCCAGCAGACGATCGCGCACCTCCGGCTCGACCGCTCGACCGAAAACCTGCATGACACGTTCTTTGTCGCGCAGTCCGGAGATCATCGCGTTGACGCCTTCCTGCAATCGCCCGACCTCATCGGCGGAGCCCACGCGTACAGAGCCGCGGAGATCGCCCTCCCCCACGCGCCGCACGACACGAAGCACGTCGGCGAGCGGCAGAGTGAACGTTCGCGCAAGCGCCAACGTCAGCACGACGCCGAGTCCCGTGTAGACGAAAAAGACCGCGGCGCTACCCATCGCCAAGGCTTCGACGACGCGATCAGCATCCATACCGGCCAGGTAGCGTGACTGCGCCGAACGCGCGAGCCCGAGCATCGTAAACAAAGGAAGGAAGGCTACCGCCGCCAAGAATACGAGCATGCGCGCGCGCACTCCGAGCGTGAGCGTACCGGGGACGGAATTCAGACCTCCGTCGGGAAACAACTCGGCGTATACCGTCGCTCGAAAGATCCAATCGACGAAAAGATAGGTCGTCGTTGCTGCGATAAAGCCGTTCACCAGCGGCGAGAGAATCTGCTGGGACATCAGCTCAGTGGACCAGCGACCGAGGTGAAAGAACGTGAAGGTCGGAAACACGACCACGCTCAAGCACCACATCGCGAGCGTCACGATCGCGGCGACAGCGGGAAAGCTCACCGCGCGACGTTGCACGACTTCGCTAACGCCGGTCGCGCCACCACAGCGATGAAACGAAAGCAGCGGCCACATGTACCCCACGAGCACGACGGCCGGTAGTACGTAAGCAACGGTGTTGAAGTACGGCATGATCTCGTACTCGTGCGCCCGTACCTCGAGTGCGAAGGCGCTGACGTTGCCCATCAAGCTGACCGTGAAGAACGTGCTGACGCTCGCGATCGCGTTGACCGCGATGATCGCGAAAAGACTCATGAGGACCCATAAAGGAAGGCGTGCTACGGGAATCCCATATTCGCCGGACTCGCCCGACCCGCCGAGCGCTTCGGCAGCGTCAGCTTGCCCTGCGCCAGCCGTGAGCGCGGGCTCGACCGTTCCTACCTGTTCGCCGGTAATCAATGAATCGTCGCCGGATCGCTCGATTCGATGCATAGATCGGGTTCGCGCCCGACCCGTTCGAATTGTGTGGGCGCACCATTGTGCTCGAACAAACGCCGCGCTGCCTCGGTCTCTCGGGTGCATTGCGCGTCGTCGCCCCCACGATGGTAGGTGCGCGCGAGTTCTTCTCGAATGAACGGTTCGTACCCCCGCGCATCGCTGGTTTCGATCAGCTCGAGCGCCTCCTTCAGGACTTGCTCGGCGCGCGCAAGGTCAATCCTCATCAAGGCACGTGCGAGATAGAGCCGTGCACGAATCTCGAACATCGGAGTACGCCGATTGCGCGCCGACTCCACCGCCTCTTCGCCTACGGCAACCGCATTCTCGATGTCCCCAATCCCGGTGTACGCCGCACAGAGGTTCGAGAGGAATACCGCTTCGCTCTGCAACAGCGTTCCGCTGTCGCGCGCCGTACTCAGCGCCTTCTTCGAATAGTCTAGCGCCTCGCCGTAGCGCTCCGACATCATCAATGCGACCGCCATCGAATCGAATGCGCCGGCGCGCAGCGTTGGAACGCCGACCTCTTCGGCGAGAAGCAGCTGCTTACGTGCGAAGTCGAGTGCAGCTTCCGCCTCGCCTAGGAACCACGAAAGCGTCACCCCGATACCGTACATCGTAGTCTGAGTACCGCGCTCGTCGGCCTCGCGCACCGCGACCAGTGCACTGGCATGCACGTCGGCCGCCTCGGTGTAGCGGCCTAGATACATCATCGGTAACGCCCGGAAGCCGACGCCCCAAGTGCTCTCCGCCACCAACTTCGCGTAACGGCCAGGCTCGGCCGCGTCAGCGTCTTCGATCATCTTGAGCGACAGATCGAACAGTTCCGCGGCTTTGTTCAAGTGACCGGTGAGAAGCTGCATGTAAGCCAGGCGCGAAACGAGTTGCAGATTGAGCGGCAGGTCGTCGGACTTCGAGGCCGTCTCGACCGCACGTTCCAGGTACATCAGTCCGTCTTCGACACGCCCGACGAAGAGCTGGGCCATGGCGAACGAGGCTTCGAGCCCGGCCGCAACCGTTCGGTCGTCGCGCGCATGCGCCAGCGCCAGCCCCTCTTCGAACAGCCGACGCGTTTCCTCAATGTCGGCACCGAGCTTCCAATTCACTTCGATGAGCGCACGGCGTGCTGCGATCGCGGCCTGGTAACTGTCATCACAGTCCGTACAACCGTCGAGCAACTCCATGACCTTCTGCCAATGGCGTCGCGACTCCGCGACATCTCTCGTCGTCGCCCATTCGGCCGCCCGCATACTCCAAGTCACGGCCTTGAGCGTATCGCCGGCCTGCTCCCAGTGATGCGCGAGCAGCGCGGCGCTCTCCTCCGGACGCTCGCAGCGACAGTCGTCCTCCAGCGCCAAACCGACCCGCTTGTGAATCACTTTGCGACGCTCGCCGAGCTGTGTGCGATAGGCAACCTCTTGAGTGAGCGGATGGCAAAACGCGTACTCCGAGTGCGGCGCAACGGCGGTCTGCTCGACGAAGCCTGCTTCTTCGAGTCGTGCCAGGGCCACTCCGAGGTCAGCGATCGCCGGCTCCATCACCTCAGCGAGTAACGCCTCGTCGAAGCGTTTACCAATCACGGCGGCGTGCGCGAGCACGTCCTTGAGTTCGTCTTCGAGACGATCAATGCGAGCCGCCAACACCCCGTGGACGGTCGCAGGAATGGCAATCTCGTCGTACGGATTCGACAACAAGTACGCGCCGGGCTCACCGGTCAACTTGCCGGTCTCGATCAACGTGCGCACGACTTCTTCAACGAAGAACGGATTGCCTGCCGTCTCGGCGCGCACACGGTCTGCCAAACCGCGAACGGACGGATCTGCACCGAGTAGATCGCGCAGGATTTCCAAGACCGCACTTCCGTCGAGCGGTGCCAGCGCGATCTCTTCGTAGTCGTCGATCTCGAGCCAACTACGGTCGTAGCCCGGCCTGCTATTGACGATCAGCAGCGTCTTCGTCGCCGCGCCGAGCAATTCGACCAAGCCCTTGAGAAAATACTCGCTGGCCCCGTCGATCCAATGCAGATCCTCAACCAGTACGACTTCCGGCTCGTGATCGTCTACCGACTGTAGCAATCGACCGAGCACACCGAATAGCTGATTGCGTCGTGCCTCGGCCTCGAGTTGCGGCGCCGGTCGGTCGGGGTCCGGATAGCCGAGAAAATCGAAGAGAAGCGGTAGCGACTCCTTGAGAGAATCGTCCATGAGAAGCGCACGACCGGCGATCTTCTCGCGTGCGGCACGGTCGGAGTCGCCGTCTTTGATCTCGAAGAAGCCCCGCAGGAGTTCGAGAACCGGAAGGTACGGAATCATCTCTCCGTGAGCGAGACAGTGGCCTTCGAGTACGCGAACCCCTCGCGCGCGACATCGCTCCAGGAACTCGTAACAGAGGCGGCTCTTTCCGGAGCCCGCATCGGCGACAATCCCAAGCACTCTACGCCCGCCGCCGGCCACGATTTCCAGCGCGTCTTCGAGAACGCGCATCTCCGACTCGCGGCCCACGAAGCGCGAGAATCCCCGCGCCTTCGATATGTCGAGCCGCGTTCGTGCATCGCCGAGACCTTCGAGCTCGAACACTCCCGTCGTCCCACTCACACCTTTGAGTTCGAACGCCCCCAAGTCTCGTAGTCGAAAGTAGCCGCGCACCAGTGCGGCCGTGTTTTCGGTGATGTACGTCGTGTTCGGAGCAGCGAGTCCTTCGATGCGCGCCGCAAGCCCGACGGTGTGCCCCTGCGCAGTGTAATCCATGCGCAGATCGTCGCCGATCCTGCCGACCACGACCTCACCGGAATTGATTCCAATGCGTACCGAGAAATCGAGACCGTGGCGCCGCCGGATCTCGTCGGAGTATTCTCGCAACGATTCATTGAGACCTAGCGCTGCGTAGCAAGCGCGATGCGCGTGATCCTCGTGAGCGATCGGTGCGCCGAACAACGCCATGATACCGTCACCGGTGTATTGGTTGATCGTGCCTTCGTAGCGATGAATGCCGCCGGACAGAATCGAGAAGAACCCGTCGAGAATTTCATGCCAGGTCTCAGGATCGACCATTTCTGCCAATCGCATCGACTCGGTCACGTCGGCGAAGAGAACGGTTACCTGCTTGCGCTCACCTTCGAGCGCAGCTTTCGAACGAAGAATCTTACGCGCGAGGTGGTGGGGTGTGTAGGACTGCGGTGTAGGTATCGTTCGCTCGGCCTGCGACGATGTAGCGGCAGGCGTCGCAGCCTGCTCAGCCCCGGCCGGCGCGCCGCAGTTTATGCAGAAGCGGGCGTTCTCGGGCAGAGCGCTGCCGCACTCGGAGCATGAGACGCCGAAGCGCGCTCCGCAATCCATACAGAATTTGGCGCGGTCCGGATTCTCGGTCTGGCAGCTAAAGCACTGCACGATCGCGGCATAGTACCAAGGGAACGTCGCTGATTATAACCGCGCGGCGAAAAGTCCGTTCGGGGGCGTACCTACCAGCCGGCCATCTCGGCAACACGGTCGCAGTGCAACGCCGCCTCCCCGAGGAACCCCTTGTCGAACAACGCCCGGCGGAACCAGAGCTGAAGATCGTATTCCCAAGTAAAACCGATACCACCGTGCAACTCGGTGCACTGAAACGCCACCCGGTTGAACATTTCGCCCAACCGTATCTTGGCCAAGGCCGCGTGCTTGGCGGTCTGCTCAGGAAACGCGTCCACCGTGTGCGCTGCATACCAATACAGGGCCATGCATGGCTCCACTTCGGCGGCGATGTCCGCCAGCTGGTGCTTGTAGCTCTGGAAAGCCCCGATCGGCTGCCCGAACTGCTCGCGCTCGAGGCTGTAGTCGCGCGTCATCTCGAGTACACGCCGCGCTCCGCCGAACGCATCGGCCGAGATCAAAATCAGCCCGGCGTCGAGGCATCGTGCGAGTGCGTCCGGTCCGCCGACGCGCACCGCCGGCGTGGCATTGAATACGACGTCATCGAGACGTCGCGTCATGTCGTTTCCCGACAACGGCTCGATCTGCATGCCGGAAGCACCAGCCTCGACCAACCACAATCCGCTCTCTTCACCTTCGCGAGCGCCAACGAGAATGAAGTCTGATACGGCAGCATATGGAACGAGCGGCTTTCGGCCGGTGAGTTTTCCGTCACTCACAGACGTCTTGAGCCCGCTCGGATCCCAAACACTCTCGGCCTCGCCGATCGCAACCGTCCCGAGCGATCCACCCGATGCCGTCTCGGGCAACCAACGCGCTTTCAGCTCTTGCGCATCGCCGGCGACCAAGCCGATCACGGCCATCGCGGCACCGAGAAACGGGCCGGGCGTAGCGGCATAGCCGAGTTCCTCGGCGACGAGCGACAGGTCCAAGAATTCGCTACCCAATCCGCCGTACTCTTCGGGAACCGGGAGCGACGCGATGCCCAACTCCACGAGGCCCGCCCAAAGCTGCGCGTCGTGACCTGTGTCGCTCTCCATGACCTCGCGCACCCGCGTAGTGGGACACTGCTCTGCAAGAAACCGCGCGACCGTCGCCTTCAATAGTTGTTGATCTTCGCTAAGCCCGAAATCCATTGCTGTTCCTGATGTGCCGTCGGCGATCGCTCGCCGCCGATCGGCGTCCTCGCTCCACTCTCGCTAACGTTTCGTCGCAGGGTCACGCGGTAGGCCGAGACCACGCTCCGCAATAATGTTGCGCTGAATGTTCGTCGTGCCGCCGCCGATAAGAAGTGCGAACGTCCACATGTAGGCGTCTACGAACATTCCCGAGAATGGAGCTTTCTCCTCGCCCGTCGCCAACGCAGCACAATCGCCCATGATATCGAGCGCGAGATCGACCAGGTCGTGTTGCAATTCGCTGGTCGCATTCTTCGTGATCAGACCTGCGAGGCCGGTGTCCTGCTTCTTACCCGACATGGTGAGCAGACGTTTGCCGTGGAACTCGGCCGCGATCAGGCGCGCCTCCAGCTCCACGAGTCGCGTGCGAATGGTATCGTTCTTGATCGCGGGCTCTCCGCGTAGGTTCGTGAACTGCGCGAGCATCACCAGACCGTCGAACGTCTTGCGCACGTAGTCCGTACCGCCGATGAACGCGCGCTCGTGCTTGAGCGTGGAACGGCTGACGGGCCAGCCCTCGCCTCGTGCGCCGACAATGCTGTTCTTCGGCACGCGCACATTTTCCAGGAAGACTTCGGTGAAGTCGGTCCCGCCGTTCAACTGCTTGAGCGGGCGGACTTCGATACCGGGCGTGGCCATCTCGATGAGCATGTACGTAATGCCCTGATGTTTCGGCGCATCCGGTTCGGTGCGCACAAGCGCAAACATCCAGTCGGCCTCGCTCGCGTTCGATGTCCAGATCTTCTGACCGTTGACGATCCAATGATCGCCGTCGAGTTCGCCCTTGGTGCGCAGCGACGCGAGATCGCTACCCGCGCCGGGCTCACTGTAGCCCTGACACCACACGAGATCGCCGGTTACGGTCGGAGCGATGAACTGCTGCTTCTGCTCAGGAGTTCCGTGCTCCACGAGCGTCGGTACGAGCATCGCCACGCCCTGCCCCGGAATCTCTCGCGGCGCCTTCGCCGCACGAAATTCCTCTACGATGATCGTAGACTTGAATGCGTCGAACGGCTGCTCCGAGCCGCCGTAGGCTCGAGGAACGCTCTTATACAGATAGCCGGCTTCGACAGCCTTGGCGCGGAACGCCGCTTCGCGCTCCGTCTGCTTGCGAGGCATCGCCAGGATGGGCGCCTCACCGGCTTTCTCGCGGTCGGCTTCGGTCCAATGTTTGTCGAGGAACGCCCGCACTTCTCGGCGGAACGCTTCGTATTCTTCGCTATAACTCAGGTTCATGATCGGATGTCGCAGCCGCAGCGCAAGATGCTTGGCCGCGCGCCCGTCTTGGTATCGGAGCCGAAGAAAACCGGCAAACGATCGTTTACACGACTAACCTTTCGCCGCACGACGCGTATTGCATTATGAAACCAAGGTCGAGACCGATTGCATGACAACGCAGGACACAGCAACAGGCGAACACACCCGCCCCAACGCGCGACGCATCGTCGCCGGTATCGTCGCGGCCATCGCATTGCTTGCGCTCGGTCGCTGGGCCGGCGGATACGTTCCCCAGGTGCGCATCTGGGTCGAGGGTCTCGGCCCCTGGGGACCGGTCGGTTTCATTGCCGTCTATGCACTGGCGGCCGTAGCGATGGTACCCGCGTCACTACTCACATTGGGAGCCGGCGCGATCTTCGGTGTACTGGCGGGGACGCTCTACGTATTCGTGGCAGCCGTCATCGGCTCATCGATCGCCTTCTTGATCGCACGCTACGTCGCACGCTCCACTGTAGAACGCCGACTTCACGACGATGAGCGATTCGCGGCCGTCGATAGAGCGATCGCTGCGGAAGGCCGCAAGATCGTACTGCTGCTCAGACTATCCCCCGTCTTCCCTTTCAATCTGCTCAACTACGCACTCGGGCTCAGTCACATCGGATTCCGGGACTACCTGATCGCATCCGTCGGAATGATTCCGGCTACGATGATGTACGTATACCTCGGATCACTCGGCGGCGACGTCGCCGCAACCGCAGGTGGCGAAGCGGCCACGCGCTCGACCGCCGAGTGGGGCTTACTCGTGGTCGGCCTCGCTGCGACCGTGGCGGTAACGATCAGTATCACACGCATCGCTCGCAAGGCGTTGGCGGAGGCCACGCAATGAACCGCTCACCTGGAACGATTCTCCCCGACGACGAGCATAACGCGACGCTGGTCTCTAACGTGCATCCGCCCGATTGGACGAACCCCGAACCGCAATCGCGTTACCACCTGGTCGTGATCGGCGCCGGAACTGCCGGTCTCGTGACGGCGGCTGGTGCGGCCGGACTTGGCGCACGCGTCGCACTGGTCGAGCGGCACCTCATGGGCGGTGACTGCCTCAACGTCGGCTGCGTACCATCAAAGGCTCTCATCAGTGCTGCGCGAGCGTGGCACGCCGCAGGCGGGGCCGGTCGAGAGAGGCGAGCCGGCCCAGACGAACGAGCCAGAGGCGCGGTTTCGCACGACTCGGACCATTCGCCCCATTCAATGGGCGCGCCGGTGGCAGACGGCCGCGGCGACTTCGCGCGTGCGGCCGAGCGCATGCGTGCGTTACGTGCAGCGATCAGCCCCAACGACAGCGTCGCTCGCTTTACCGATCTCGGCATCGACGTCTTCCTCGGTAACGGTCGCTTCTCGGGCCCGAACTCGGTCGAGGTGGATGGCAAGCAACTCCGCTTCAAACGCGCCGTCATCGCGACCGGTGCACGCGCACAGGCGCCGCCTATTCCAGGCCTTGCCCAAGCGCGTTACCTGACCAACGAAACCGTCTTCGAACTCACCGAACTGCCGGAACGACTAGGCGTGATCGGTGCCGGCCCGATCGGCTGCGAGCTGGCGCAAGCCTTCGCGCGTTTCGGATCCGAAGTGACGATCCTCGACAACGGCGAGCACATGCTGCCGCGCGAAGATCCCGATGCCGCTGCGATCGTGCAGGCGGCGCTCAAACGCGACGGAGTGCGCTACGTCTCCGGTGTGAATATCGTTGGCGTCGATAGCGCCAACCCAGCAGCGACACACGTCCGCTACGAAGGTGCGCACAGTGGAAATCTTGCATGCGACCAGTTGCTCGTCGCTGTCGGGCGTCGCCCGAATACCGACGGCATGGGCCTCGATGTCGTCGGCGTAGACACCGACCGCGGCGGCATCGTCGTCGACGAACGCATGCGCACGACGAATCGAAAGATCTTCGCCTGCGGCGACGTCGCCTCGAAGTACCAGTTCACGCATGCCGCCGACGCGCAGGCACGCATCGTCATTCAAAATGCGTTGTTCTTCGGACGGGCGCGCGCCGACAAGCTCGTCATGCCGTGGTGTACGTTCACGAGTCCGGAGATCGCTCACGTCGGTATGTATGAACACGACGCGCGCGCCGCCGGTGTGGATGTCGACACGCTGACGATTCCGATGGCCGACGTCGATCGCGCGCGGCTCGAGGGTCATGACGAAGGCTTTCTGCGCGTCCACACGAAGAAGGGCAGCGATAAGATCGTTGGCGCAACACTGGTCGCCGAGCACGCCGGAGATATGATCGGCGAGTTAGCGCTCGCGATCACGGCCGACATCGGCCTTTCGAAGATCGCCGCGACGATCCACCCCTACCCGACTCAGGGCGAGGTCGTGAAGAAAGCCGCCGACGCTTGGCGCCGCACAAAGCTCACGCCCACGGTCAAGGCGATCTTCAAGAATTACTTTAAGGTTTTCCGCTAGCCGGCATTGCCCTCAGGCGTGTACCGACGGCAGCTTCCCCTGCCACGGTATGAGTTGCTCGAGCTCGGCCGAGACACGCAAGAGCAAACTCTCGTTCCACATCTCGCCGATCAGTTGCACGCCGACGGGAAGGCCGCCTTCGCTCCAATGAAGCGGCAGTGAAACGGCAGGCTGTGCCGTTAGATTGAACGGCATGGTGAAGGCAATCGCGCGCAGCGTTCGTGACAACACCTCGAAGGTATCGTCACCGTCACCGGCGGTAAAATATCCGAGTTCAGGCGGCGGGTCCGCCATCGTCGGTGTCACGAGGAGGTCGTAGCCCGAGTGCCACCAGGCAGCCATGCGGCGCGTGTACGACCCGATCCATTTTGTAGTCGTAACATACTCGGCCGCGCTGATCTGTCGGCCCAGCTCCGCCATCAACCAGGTACCGCCCTCGACGCTGCTCGCGCCGATGTCGACACCGGTAACGCGGCTCCATTCATCGAGTGAGGATGCCACCCAGCTCGACACAATGGTTTGGAAGTGCGACGTCAGTTCGTCGAAATGATCGAGCGCCCCCGGATGCGCAATCTCGACGTGATGCCCTTCGCCTTCGAGCGCGCGCCCGACATTTTCCAGCGCCGCGAGGCAGTCCGCATGCAACAGACCGGGTGCTCCCGCCGGCAGAGCCGGCATCAATCCGATGCGCAACTTCTCTACGGGTGCACCCACCTCTTCGGCAAACGCGCGTCGCGGCGGCGGCGCGGTGTACGGATCGCCCGGCATCGGACCGGCGAGTTCGTCGAGAATCGCGGCGGAGTCTCGCACGGTGCGACTCACCACATGCGATGTCACCGCACCATTCCAATATTCACCGTAGTCCGGTCCGAGCGAGATACGACCTCGCGATGGCTTCAGACCGACGAGCCCGCACTCGCTGGCGGGGATCCGGATCGAACCGCCGCCGTCACTGGCGTGCGCAACCGGTACCAATCCCGCGGCCACCGCAGCCGCCGAGCCGCCGCTCGAACCGCCGGTCGAATGATCGGTGTCCCAAGGATTGCGACTCGGTCCGTAGGCCGCCGGCTCGGTGGTGATCATGAGCCCCAGTTCGGGCGTATTCGTTTTCCCGAGTGAGATGAAACCCGCGTCACAGAGCTTCTTGTAGAAGTAGCTGTCGTGATCCGCAGCGTAGCCGAGGTCCTTGAGATGCTTCATGCCGCAGTGAAACGGCTCTCCGGCAGTGCAAGCGTCGAGATCTTTCATGAGCACGGGCACGCCGCGAAACGGCCCCTGCACATCACCGGACCGAGCGCGTTCGCGAGCGCGCTCGAACAACGGCGTGATCACTGCATTGAGTTCGGTGTTGACGCGGTCAACCCGCTCTATCGCCGCATCTACGAGATGGTGTTGCGCGACTTCACCGCGCGCAACCAACTCGGCTTGCGCGGTGGCATCCAGGCGGGCAAGTTCATCGCTCATGAGACTCTCCTACTTCGCCACGATGGACGAGGCGTATCGGTTCACGGCGCGACAAGTCGCACCTCTTCCGTGACGGCATCGATCTCGATCCCCGGTGCGACGGCAAGCTTCAGTGCGCACGCGGAATCAGGTTCCAGACCTGCACGCGTCCGAATGTCGAACCGATAGCCGTGCCAAGGGCACGTAACTGTCGGACCGTCCATCGGAGCGTCGCCTAGCGGCTCCCCGAGCGGGCCCCCAAGCGGCCCCCCAAGCGGCCCCCCAAGATGCGGGCACACCGTGTCGTGTACGAGCAACTCACCTTCGACTTCTACAATGCGATAGCTGCGACCGGCAAACGTCAACAGGATCGGCGCCGCAGCACGTATGACCGATTCGCGCCCGAGCCGTAGCCCACTGTCGGGTAGTTCGATAGGTCGCGCCGCCTGCGCACGGGCGTCGAGCACGCGCTGTCGGCGCTGCATCATCTGCTCGTCCTCGTCCCACAGTTGGCGGTACAGGTCGAGATAGATCGCGCCGACGCCTGCTGCGTCGGCCTCGGAGATATCGGGGACGAGGAACGCAACGTTGATCGACGTCGCGTGCTCGGAAACGGCCTCCAGTGTCGTTACGATGCTGCCGCCCGCGCCCACGCCCTCAAGCGTCGATGTCGTGTAGCGCGAAGCGGGCCAGTCGATGCGCAGTTCGATGGTCGCGGGTGTCGATTGCCCGCGCGGCCCGAGCTGCACCTGCGCGCGCCATCCGTTTTCATCGGCGTGCTGCAGTTCGATGTCCGCGAACGAGCCGCTGTGTAGCCAGGGGAGATGCTCCCAGTCGAGTACGTTCTCCCAAACACGTTCGATCGACGCCTCGATGACCCGTTCATAGACGGCAATAGGCGGAGTCAACATTTCCGATTCTTCAAGCATCACTTGATCACCAACGGACTCAGTGTAGATGGGCGCGAGACCCGTGCAACGCTTCGACGCCGTGCCTTCCGATGGGCCGACGGGCCGATGGGCCGCCCCCGTACGCGCTTGCCCGAGGCCACAAGACGAACGACAATCGCCCAATGCTAGAAGAGACCCAATTCTCGCGCGACGGGGATCAACTGCGGATGCTGATCGCCTCACCCGCGGGCGCCGGCCCACACCCAGCGATCATTCTCATCCCCGATGTGCGGGGAATCTACGACCACTTCGTCGACGTAGCACAGCGGTTCGCGACCGAAGGCTACCTCGTCGCCGTCATCGATCTGTACTCGCGAGAAGGAGCGCCGCAGATCGTCGACATGCCCGGTGCGATCGACTGGATGGCTCAACTCTCGGACCGCCGAGTTCTCGATGATCTCGATGCCTGTCGCCGAGCACTGGCGGAACGTAGCGACGTGTGTAGCGATGCCATCGGGGTCACGGGCTTCTGCATGGGCGGCCAGTACGCACTAATGGCGGCATGTGAGACGGAAGGCTTCGCCGCCTGCGCGAGCTGGTACGGAATGCTGCGCCACGCCAAGCGTACCGATCAGAAACTGAGCGACCCGCTCGACAACGTCGGCTCGCTCACCTGCCCTTTCCTCGGACTCTTCGGCGCGAACGACGCGCTGATCCCCGTCCAACACGTGAACGAACTTGAAGTACTTCTAGACGGCGTCGTGCACGAGACAGAAGTGATGTGTTACCCCGACGCCGGGCACGCGTTTTTCAATGATGCGCGCGCCGAGATGTACGTCGCAGCCGCAGCGCAGGATGCTTGGCCGCGCGCGCTCGCGTTCTTCGCACGCCATCTTCGCCAAGCGCGCGCGCATCAGTAGCATGGAAAGCGACGATCAGTCGCCGTAGTAGCGAAGCTCGACGCGATTTCCGTCGGGATCGTGAATGTAAACGGCGATCGCATCACCGTGCGCCCCCCACAAAGTCATCGGCCCTGCTTCTACTTCGATGCCGCGGGCCGGCAGTCCCTCGACGATTTCCCGCCAGTGAGAATACTCAATATTGAGACAGAGATGATCCATGTTCTGCGCCGCGCTCGCAGGCGCACTCGCAACCGGCAACAAGTCGATCAACGTATCGGCATTGATGCGCACCGACGGAAACAGCACTTTCCCCCGGCGAAACTCGTCTACACGCTCTGGGGACAACCCAAGAACGTCTACGTAGAAACCCAATGCCGCATCGATGTCGGCAACCAGAAGAACAATGTGATCGAGTAACATACGCAATACGCTTCCCCCCAAAAGGTGTACGACGACGCCATGACAAGTACCAATGAAACGTCGCGCCCCCTTCCATCACGAAGAGTACACGGATATTTTTGACGTGTGATGAGCGTAGCAATACCTGAACAAGCAATACCTGCGGAAGCGCAGCAAGATAGAGAGCTGGAACGAATCGCGGCATCGGCGCCTTGCCACTGTCTGCGCGTACGACAAGCCGCGCGCGCGATCACACAACTCTACGACGAAGCCTACCGAACGACGGGAATCCGCGCGACGCAGTTTCCCATCTTGATGGTGGCGCGACGCACAGGCGCTATCCCCGTCAGTAAGATGGCAGAGTACCTGGTCATGGATCGCACGACGCTCACGCGAAACTTGCGTCCACTCGAGCGCGAAGGGTTCGTGCAAATCAAGTCGGGCACCGACAAGCGCACCAAACTCATCTCGCTGACAGAAGCCGGGCGCGCAAAATTCTCAGAGACACTGCCGTTCTGGGAAGAGACACAACGTCGAGTGCGCGAAGGTCTCGGCACCGACCGCGCCTCGCGCCTGTCGCAAGACCTGCAAGCAGCAGTCGATTTCACGCGAGCCGCATAAGCGACGACGCCCGCGCCACGTCCCTTTCTCCGGTTGACAGAGTTCCCCCGGGTGCATATGCACCACGGTGCGCCGCGAACATACAACTTGAGAAAGGGAGTTCCCTTCCATGAAGACCGTCAAGTTCTATTTCGCATTCAACAGCCCTTACGCGTTCCTCGCGAACGTTAGAATCGAAGAAGCACTTACCGATTGCAACGCAGCCTTGAGCTGCAGACCCGTTTATTCGCCGAGCTCGTCGGGCAGCCCCCCGTCTATTTCACAGGAGCGCCTGGCCTATATGCACAACGACGTCGCGCGTTTCTCCGACGCGTACGGCATAGACATGAAGCCGGGCGTATTCGCGGACACGGGCGCTGCCTGTCGTGGATTTTTCTACGCGCAGCGCAAAGGGCTAGGCCCGGATTTCCGGCGCGCGATCTTCCGTGCCCGTTGGCTCGAGGAGCGCGACATCTCTGATCGAGACGTACTCGTGGCTGCTGCCGCACATTGCGGGTTAGACACAGACGAGTTCGCTCAGGCTCTCGACGCCCCCGAGTATGCGCTGGCGCTCGAACAAGCCAACGCCGAGGCGCAGGAAGATGGTGTTTTCGGATTCCCCTTCTTCGTCGTCGACGGTGAGAAATTCTGGGGCAACGATCGCATCGAGTGGCTGGTACGCCACCTCAAACAATGACGAGCCGGACTACTCGGGCACGACCGTACTAGTGACCGGCAATCCCGTCGTAGCCGGGCTTGAAGCGATAGATCTGATACGGCGCATGCTCGCGACGGCTGCTACGTCCTTTGAATAGGATGTGTTGCAGCGAGCTGCAGGTGACATAGAGCCATCCGTCGGGTCCGAAGCTGAAACCATCGGGCCATCGGAGCCGCTCGTCCTTCACCAGCGTCTGAAGAGTGCGATCGGCGCGCAGTAGAACGACCGCGTTGTGCTCCATGTCGGACAGATAGACGTTGCCGGCGTTATCCATCGTCAGGCCGTCGCTCAGCGTCTTCGGCGCATAGTCCTCGACGCGGGCCGCTAGTTCGTCGGGGGCCAGCGATTGATCGGCCAGATCGCTCGTCTTGATACGAAACAACGTATCGCCGCTCACGGGTCCGTAGTAGAGCCACTCGCCCGCCTTATCGAGCGCGATGGAATCGACCCCGATACGCATGTTGTAGATACCGTAGATGATCATCTCGCGCTCCGACGTCTTGATCACATAGTTCTGTGGCAGCACCGATCTGTGCTCGTTGAGGAGCCGACGGCTCTCGCCGCGCTCGACGTCGTAAACGATCAGCGCGGGGCGATGTACCAGCGGGCTCGTCTCGGCGATGTAGATCGTCTTGCCGTCGGGCGAAACTTGAAAATCGTTGAGCATCGAACCGGCACCGGCAACTGCGCGCGGAAAAGCATACTCGTGGACCATCTCATCGGTCGTCAAGTCGAAAGCAACGATGCGCGGATGCCCGCTACCGAACTCGGCGTGATCGAGCGTCCAGAGACGATTCTGGCGATCTATGCGCAGCGACAAAACCGTTTGGAAGTATGGGACGGCGAGCGCGCGCTTTTGATATTCGCGGTTCGGATACGGCACGGGCTCACCATCGACGAGTTCCATGACGCTTGTGGGAGGACGACCGTCGGGATGCAGCGTAAAGAAGACGCGGCCGGTCGCAGAGACAGCAACGTTGCCGGGCGGAAAATCGAGGTCTACGACCTTCTCGAGAGCCGACGCAGGCAGCAAAGGTTCGCCGGTTCTATCTTCGAGATAGTCACCGCTGCCGAACATGAGGCGGATGACCGCCACTGCGATCAGCAGGACCGCTGCCAGCGAAGCTACAATTCTGATGAGCCACTGCTTCAATCGAGTGCCCCCCAAAGAGCAAAGAAACGACTCAGGCTGGTAGCGCCTGCTTGATCCCGTCGAGAACTCGGTCGGCGTCGGACCGAATACGATAATCGTCGGTCTGGTCGATCCAGCGGACTATTCCCTCGCCGTCAACCAGAATGGCCGTCGGGATCGCCAGCGGACGCATGATCTTACGCCCCGGCGCGCCCGCTATCGCCTTCTCGTGCTTGACGTTGTACAGCGTGCTCACGGCCAGCGACTCATCGCTGAGCATGCACATGCCGAAGCCTTGTTTCGATTTCATGGCCGCCACTTCGGCGACCGTGTCCGGACTGATCGTCACGATGGTGACGCCGAGTCCCTCGATATGATCCCTGAATGCGTTCCATCGCTGCAACTCAGCGACACAGTATGGTCACCAGTGTCCTCGATAGAACTTGAGAAGGAACGGTCGTCCGTCGAGAGAAGACAGCGAGAACGGCTCACCGGCGGAGTCGGTCGCTTCGAAGTCGAGAATGCGCTCGCCTATTTGGACAGCAAGGGGTTCTTCGGGAAGTCCGCTGATGAAAGAGGTGACCAGATACATGCCGCCTGCAAGCAGGCCGACCATGCCCAGCAGACCGCCCGGCACTCCTGCGCCACGGCTCATTCCCATCACGATGAGCACCACCCCTGAGGCCATGATGGCTTGATAGACGATCGCATTGCGCGGAACCGTCATCGCCTTGATCTTAGCCCACCAACTGGCCCATCCGGCCAATATCACGACCGTTCCGAACACGGCCAATCTGAATCCGCTCAACTCATCCATTCGTAACGCTCCGAGCTGCTTCTTCTAACGCAACAAGGGTCGCGACGCGAGTGGTGAACTCGTACGATCAGGGAGTGTCGGGAACTACGCGATAGACCTGACCACCCAGATTGGCGATATAGAGTTCTCCGCGCGCGTCTTCGCCGAACGTCGACACGCTGCCGGACGTACCCACCTCGGCGCTACGGTCGGCCTGATTGATCGCAACGCCGGCCACAACCTCGAACGTGCGAACGAATCCTGCACAGAAGTCGGAATAGAAATAGGTACCGGCGAGGTCCGGTAACGCGCAGCCGCGATACATGTGACCGCCCGTAATCGAACAGCCCTCGGAATGCGTAAATTCCTCTATCGGCAGTTCGCGCCCGGCGGTGAGACAGCCTGAGGACGGATCGAAGCAGGCCGAGCCTTCCATATCGTTCCAACCGTAGTTCTCGCCGCCGCTGCTGGTGCCGGGTTGATAGCTGACTTCCTCGACTACGTTCTGTCCGACATCGCCGATGAACATGTCGCCCGTGAGACGATCAAACGAGAAACGCCAGGGGTTGCGCACGCCCTTCGCCCAGATCAGGCCGAGCGGAAGCCCGGCGCCGGCGTTCGGATTGTCGCCGGGAACCGCATGATACGGCGGCACGTCAACGTCCACGTCCAAACGCAGCATCTTCGCGAGCAGGGTCGTGTCGTCCTGCCCCGCTTCGAGCGGATCGCCGCCGCCGCCGCCGTCCCCCATGCCCAGGTACAACATGGCGTCGGGTCCGAACGCGATCTGACCGCCGTTGTGATTCGAAAACGGCTGCGGAATCACGATGAGAACCTGCTCACTGCCGTCATCGGCAATATCGGGGTTGGCCGACACCGTGAAGCGCGAAACCACCGTCGCGCCGTCGGGCTCGCGCGTGTAGTTCACGAAGAAACGACCGTTGCTCTCGTAGTCGGGATGGAAGGCCATGCTGAGCAACCCGCGCTCGCCGCCCGTCAGTACGATGGAGTCGATGTCGAGGTACGGCGTCGCGAGTTCGACGCCGTCTTTGACGATTCGAATCACCCCGCCCTGCTCGACGATGAAGACACGACTCGGATCCAGTGGCGGAGCCGTCACGTGCACGGGAGATGAGAACACGCCGACCAACTCGATGTCGAGTGCGGTACCGGAAGTACTCGGCACACCGGCGCACAGAGCCGACGTGTCTTCTAACCGGCAATCGTCGGTGCAGCCGTCGCCGCCGACATTGCCACCGTCGTCACATTCCTCGCCGACTTCGGCGACTCCGTTCCCGCAGGTACCGGGACAGATACAGGAGCTCAGACACTCGCCCGGACAAACGGCATCGTCGGTACCGTCGCACTCTTCGAGGCCCTCGATGATGTTGTTGCCGCACACGGTATTGCAGTTACAGCCGCTATCGCACAGGCCGGAGCACAGGGAATCATCGCTGCCGTCACAAGCTTCGGTCGGCCCCGCGATGTCGTCCCCACAAAACGCCAGAACTTCGGCCACGACCGCGGTCACTGCGGCGTCTACCGCGGTACCGATGGCACCGGAATCGCCTCCGGTCGCACAGCCGCCCTTCGCCTCGGCCTTCGAGAAGGCGGCGTCGCGCTTCGCGTTGCCCTTGGACAGACATACCGGATCTACCAGCTCCGCCTTTTTCGCGGCCTTGGAACGGCACTTCAAGAAGGCGGACGCATTCTTCCCGGCCGCCTTACGCTTAGAACTCGCACAGGCCTGGCTCTGAGCGTCCCCTGAGTGAACGAGCGCGCTCACGTTGTCCGCCGTCAGTTGATCGTTGATCGCCTCAACCGCTGCGAAGTTCCCGGGCGCGACACAGCCCCCCTTCGCTTCCGCCTTGCCGAAACTCGATGCCATCTTGTCGGCGGCTTTGATGAGACAGGCGGTATCGACCGGAACTCCCTGTTTGGCGGCCTTGGCATGGCACAGATGCGCCTTCAGCGCGCTTTTTCCGGTGGACTTGAACTTCGACGCAGCACAGCGATCGGCTGTCGTTTGCGCGACGGCGGGCGCAGCCAAAACGAACGAGAAGAACGAGAGCAAAAAAGCGGATACGATCAGGACCGCGACTAGGCGTCTCATCTTCTATTCCAAGCTCGTTTCAGGTGGCACGATCAACTCGATGACGTTGCCGTCGGGATCCTTGACCCACATCTGACCGGAATCGCGGCCGAGGCCGAACACCTCGATCCCATGGGACGCGAAATGCGCAACCGCTTCGTCATAGTCATCGATGGCAAAGGCCGTGTGGACGGCCATCGGATTGAGCCCCGACGGCGGCGCACCGGTATCGCCGAAGCCATCATCGGGAACGATCAGGTGCACCTCACATCCGCTGGCGGCACCACCGGAGTACCAGACACCGGGAAAACCGAAATCCGGCCGTTCGATCTCTACGAGACCGAGTACGTCCCCATAGAAATGCTTCGCGCGATCGAGATCGCGCACTGGGAAAGATGCATGGTGAAGGCGGTGAGCAAGCATTCGAGGATCTACCGCAGATTTTGACGCCTGCCGGTGGCTGGCACAAGACGCGAACGCGACGATACGGCATTTATTTTCGGTTTTTGTTCGCCAACACTTTCCACGCGCAACGCGGCTCCGTAAAATGCCGACCCCAGGCAGTCGCAGTGGCCACCCGCAAGCTAGACAAGCTAAACGAGATGAAGCCGAGGCAAGCTGACAACGCGCAGTAAGTGGAAGTGAATGGAATGATTCGAAGAGGCATTACTATTGGGCTGATCGTCTGTTTGTTGGCCGCCGCCGGCTATGGCGGTTGGTTCTACAATCAGGTGACGACCTATACGCACGAACAGATCAGCGATGACGTCTACGCCATCTACGGTTTCGGCGGCAACGTGGGAGTTCTACGAACGGACATCGGGACGGTGCTCGTCGATTCGATGACGTTCACAATGCAGGGCAAACGCGTGCGCAAGCTTGCGGAAGATCTGACCGGCAAGCCGGTCGTCATGGTCATCAACACGCATTACCACCTCGATCACACGCACGGGAACCCGGCCATGCCGGCGGATACGCGCTTCTTCTCGACGTCCGCAACCGTTCGGCACCTGCTCGCCACCGAGCCCGACTTCTGGGACGAAAACGCCGACTACCTCCCGCGTGAAACGGTAGACGACGACCGAACGGTTCAGATAGGAAACAAAAGCGTACGCATGCTGCACGCAGGGCGCGGTCACACCGATGGCGACCTCGTCGTCCTCTTCGTCGACGACCGTGTCGTTCACACCGGAGATCTCATGTTCGGAGGCCGATATCCCAACATCGATTTGGAAGCCGGCGGATCGGTGCGCGACTGGGCGGGCACTCTCGACCGAGTCAGCGAGCTCCACTTCGATCGCGTAATCCCCGGACACGGACCCGCGACCGACCGGGACGGCCTGGCTGCGTATCGCGCGTTCATCGCGGAGTTGGCGGTGATCGGTGCGCACGCCGCCGCCGAAGGCTGGACGCTCGAACACACCCTTGCCCATACGACGCTCACGAAGAACACGGGAATGTCGGACTTCGTCATTCCCCTCATCATGCATATCGACACGGATTTCGTGGTGCGACGTGCTTGGGAAGAGGCCACCGGGACCGTCACGGCTCGTAGCCGGTGAAAGACATCGGCTTCCACCGCGTCGTGCGGCAATGGTTCGAGACCGCCTTCGCGGGCCCCACGCAGGTCCAGCTCGACGGCTGGAAAGCCATCTCGGAAGGGCGCGACACGCTGATCTCCGCCCCGACGGGATCCGGCAAGACACTCGCTGCGTTCTTGTGGGCGGTCGACAGTCTGTTCAAGAAGGCCGAGAACGGGATGCTCGAAGATCGCATCCACGTCGTCTACGTATCTCCCCTGAAAGCGCTGGGGAACGACATCGAGAAGAATCTGCGCGGCCCGCTCGCCGCCATTCACGATCTCGCCCGTGCGGCCGGCATGGACCCGGCCGAAGTGCGCGTCGGCGTGCGAAGCGGCGACACGCCGAGTGCCGAACGCCAGCGTCAGATCAGGCGACCACCACACATCCTCATCACGACCCCCGAGTCGTTCTACATATTGCTCACCGCCGAGAAGAGTCGCGCGATTCTCAAGCGGGCCGAATCAATCATCGTCGACGAGATTCACGCGGTCGCGGATTCGAAACGGGGCACGCACCTCGCGCTCTCGCTCGCGCGATTCGATCGTCTGACCGAGCGACCCGTGCAACGCATCGGGCTCTCAGCAACGCAGAACCCGATCGACGACGTCGCGCGACTGCTCATCGGCCAACGCCGCTGTCTGCCCGACGGCCGCCCGGACTGCAGCATTGTCGATAGCGGGCATCACCGCGAGATAGACCTGTCGGTAGAACTCGTCGACTACGAGCTGGGGCCGATCGCGAGCCACGAGCTACGTGCATCGATATACGACCGCATGGTCGAACTCGTGCGCGAGCACCGCACGACGATCATCTTCACGAACACCAGGCGCATGGTCGAGCGCGTTGCTCACTCGCTGACCGAGCGACTCGGAAAGGACAAAGTCCGCGCCCACCACGGGAGCCTCTCTCGCGACACCCGACTCGGTGCCGAACAAGGACTGAAGTCCGGAGAGATACCGGTAGTCGTCGCAACGGCGTCCCTCGAACTCGGGATAGACGTCGGCCATGTCGACCTCGTGTGTCACCTCGGAGCGCCGCGATCGATCGCACAGCTTCTGCAGCGAGTCGGTCGCTCCGGGCATTTTCTGGGCGCCATACCAAAGGGCGTGTTGTTCCCGCTCACGCGTGACGAACTCGTACAGGCGGCCGCGGCGGTGCGCGCCGTAGAGTGCGGCACACTCGACCGCCTCGTCATTCCGAGCAACGCACTCGATATTCTCGCCCAGCAGATCGTCGCCCAGGTCGCGGCCGAAGAGATGGACGTCGAAGAGATCTGGGACATGGTGATCGGAACCTATCCGTATAGAGACCTCGCGCGATCGCACTTCGATGATGTTATCGAGATGCTCGCCGAGGGGGTCTCCACACGACGCGGCAGACGCAGCGCCCACCTGCACTACGATCGCGTGAACGGGCGCGTGCGTCCACGTCGCGGCGCACGACTGGCAGCCATCACTTCGGGCGGTGCCATCGCCGACATGGCTGACTACGACGTCGTCGAGGACGGCAGCAACGCCTTCGTCGGAACGGTCAACGAAGACTTCGCGATCGAGACGCTGGCCGGCGACATATTTCAGCTCGGCAACTCGAGTTGGCGCGTGCAGCGCGTGGAGGCCGGACGTGTACGCGTCACCAACGCCGAAGGACTTCCACCGACGATCCCGTTCTGGGTCGGCGAGTCGCCGGGACGCACTCCGGAACTGTCGGATGCAGTAGCGAGACTGCGCGAGGACGTTGCCGCTCGCCTGGGCGACCTCACCGCGCTGGCCGACTGGCTCATGACCGAAACGCACGTCGATCAAGCCGGCGCCGAACAGATCATCGGCTACGTACGCGAATCGCTCGCAGTACTCGGCAGCCTCCCGTCGCAACAAAAGGTCATTGCCGAGCGATTCTTCGACGAAGCCGGCGGCATGCAGTTGGTTCTGCATGCACCGTTCGGGGCGCGCATCAATCGTGCGATCGGCCTCGCGCTGAGAAAGAGCTTCTGCGTGAGTTTCGACTTCGAGCTACAAGCAGCTGCGACCGACGACGGCGTCGTTCTTTCGTTGGGGGAGCAGCACAGCTTCCCTCTTGAAAACATTTTCTCGATGACCAACGAGCGCAAGATCGAGCCCGACTTGGTGCAGGCATCGCTGCAATCGCCGATGTTCACGAACCGCTGGCGCTGGAACGCGACTCGCTCGCTCGCCATGTTGCGCCACATGGGCGGCAAGCGCGTCCCGATCGCGCTACAGCGCATGCGTGCCGAGGACTTACTCTCGGCGATCTTCCCGGCCCAGCTGGGTTGTCAGGATAATCGCGTCGGTAAGATAGACCCTCCCGATCATCCGCTGGTGACAGAGACAATCGACAATTGCCTGCGCGAAGCGATGGATACGGACGGCGCCAAGGCGCTTCTCGCCGGCATGGAGAGCGGCGCCATCGAGACGATCGCAGTCGAAACACCTTCGCCCTCTCCGCTGTCGCACGAGATTCTCAATGCGAACCCCTACGCGTTCCTCGACGACGCACCGCTAGAGGAACGCCGCGCACGCGCCGTCACGTTGCGACGATTCGATCCGGATCTCGCTTCGGGAATCGGCGCGCTCGACGTTGCAGCAATCGCGGAAGTCAGACGCCAAGCGTGGCCCGAGATCCGCGACGCCGATGAGTTGCACGACGTGCTGTGCACGCTCGCCGTGCTGCCGGTCGCCGATCCTGCAACCGACTCGAGCCTCGTTGCGCATGCGCTCGCGTCGCTGCGCGCGGCGGATCGCGTCGTGCTGGCACGGTGGGACATTCCGGCATGCGGGGACATTGCCAACCGTTCGAGTACCGACTCGGCGACCACGGCGCATGAGGCATGGGTCCCTGCAGAACGCGCCGATGTCGTCCGGCGCGCCATCGCCGGTGTCACCTTCGATCCGGAGCCGGTACGCGTCGAGCGCTCGCGACCACTCGTCGCCGACCGCGACGAAGCCGAGATGTTCGCGAACGACCCCGATACGGCACTGAAGGAAATCCTGAGAGGCTGGATGGAGTCGCTCGGACCGACCAGCGTCACGTCGCTGGCCGCACGCCTGGGCCTCGAGGAAGCACGCGTCAACGCGACGCTCGCACGTTTGGAACTCGACGGCGTCATACTGCAAGGGCGCTTCACTGCGGAAACCGGCGACATCGAATGGTGCGAACGGGGTCTGCTCGCACGCATCCATCGTCTGACCATCGGAACGCTGCGCAAGGAAATCGAGCCGGTCTCCGCGGTGGATTTCATGCGCTTCCTACTGCGCTGGCACCACGTTGCAGATGGGACGCAGTTGCACGGAAAGGACGGGCTACGCAACGTCATCGCGCAACTGCAAGGTCTCGAGCTGCCGGGCCCTGCATGGGAGCGCGACGTACTGCCCGCGCGCATGGCCAAATACGACCCCGACATGCTCGAACAACTGTGCCTTGCAGGCGAGATCGCCTGGGGGCGCCTGTCGTTCTCTTCGCCGACGAA
Organism: Deltaproteobacteria bacterium; assembly: GCA_029262375.1. GTDB lineage: Bacteria > Desulfobacterota > Binatia > UBA1149 > SPBQ01 > JAJCZM01. The sequence goes on along the minus strand of JAJCZM010000005.1, from coordinate 120,189 downwards.
CATAGACGAAGGAGCGGCGCGCAAGCGGCGCCGCACGATCACTCGCTCCGCTCCACTCGCGTTTTTCTTGCGTGAAGACAGCGACACCCTACTCGAACCGCTGCCAACCGAGCGTGCTTGGCTCGAGGCGATCTCGAAGACGGCGCGCACCGTCTACGAGCACCTCGAGACGAAGGGGGCGACGTTTCTCTCCGACATCGCGCGCGCGACCGGCGGCCTTCCCACCGAAACGGAAGAAGCACTCTGGGAACTGGTCGCATCGGGTCTCGTCACCGGTGACGGGATAGCCGGTCTACGCACGCTGCTGCTTCCGGCCGAGAAACGTAACGCAGGACGTCGAGTACGTCTGGCACCGCACCTGCGCGCGCTGCCCGGTCGAAAGCCGCGTCGCGTGATGCCCGTCGGCCGCTGGTCACTCATGCGTAGCACAGACGCGGTCGAACCGGACAGCGGAGAGGCCGCCGCCGCATTCGTCCAACAATTGCTGCATCGATATGGCGTGGTATTTCGCGATCTATGCGTGCGCGAGTCGCGCCGATTCCCGTGGCGCGTTACTTTATATGAACTTCGGCGACTCGAGGCCTGCGGAATCGTTCGAGGCGGACGCTTCGTTGACGGCTTCGTCGGCGAGCAGTTCGCCCTGCCGGACGCCGTCGACCTGCTGCGTCGTGTCCGCCGCGACAAAGCCGAGGGCGGACCGGTACTCGTCTCGGCAGCCGATCCGCTAAATCTCGTCGGCATCCTCAGCGCGGGGGAGCGCATATCCCCCTTCGAGCAGAAGGTCATCGCGTACCGCGGCGGCGTTGCGGTCGAAACCGGAGATCTCGGCACGGTGAGAAGTCGTTTGCAGGCTGAGCTCCACTGAAACGCACTCGCGAAGCGCCCCGCCGCAGCATATCCATAGAACGTGTCCATGGGCGGCATTTCACGTTACACTGGCTCTGCGCCGGACCCCTCTGTCGGCCCTGAATTCTCATGCAACTGCGCCTTCTAGTGCTCTTCTTGCTCGTGCCGACGCTCATCCATGCGACGATCACCACCGGCCACTTATCCGCACAGGAAGAAGTGGAAGTGGTCGTAGACGAGGGTCAAATCGCGACTGTTTCGGGACGAAGCGAGTCACTGCAGGCCGTTATTGAAGACCTGTGTGCGTCAGCCGGCGTGCATCTTCTCTCTTTCGATGCCGAAGATCGTCCGATTGTCGCAGGCTATGAGAAGATCGCTCTGCACGAATTGCTGCCGCGGCTCCTCAAAGAAGAAAGCTACTTCGTCGGCCTGCGAGCCGGCCCACAGGGAGAGACGCGAGTAGCAACCTTGCGTGTGATCGGCCAGAACCGCTCGGGCGCGCCGCTTACCCCTCCCACCGATCTACGCGCCGCCCTAGATAGCATGGCCGAACAACGCCCCGCGCCGGCGTTCCAGATCCCGCCGGCACTACTGCGCTCGTCGTTCAACAGTGAGAACACGGCGACGCGCGAGCGTGCGGCGAAGTACGTTCGAGAGCGCCTGCTTGGAAACGTCGGCCAGTCGCAACGATTCATCAGCATGGATTCCGAAACGCTCGGACGTGTGCTGCGCCCGTACAAGTATGCCGGGGACATCCTGACCCAAGTACGCGATCTGCACGATGACGCCGCCGTCAAGATCAAGCTCAACGACATCATTCGTGCGATGGAGCGCCCGCAGTAGCGCGGAGTTGACCATGTCGGACACCAAGTTTCTCGAACGCACGGCAAGGAACCTCGGGATCGGTCGGCTCAAGCGCCACATTTTCCTCTGCTGCGACCAGTCAGAGGCAAAGTGCTGCGATAAAGAGGAAAGCCTACAGGCTTGGAAACACCTCAAGTCGCGACTGAGCGAGCTCGAACTCGACCGCGGCGAGGTGTTCCGCACGAAGGCTAACTGCCTTCGTATCTGCGCCTCCGGTCCGGTTGCCGTCGTGTATCCAGACGGGACTTGGTACCACTCCTGTACCCCCGCCGTTCTCGACCGAATCATCGATGAACATCTCATCGGCGGGAACCCAGTCGAGGAGTTCCGCATCGTCGAAGCGGCGCTGAGCGGCAATAACGCACGGCCAAACGAAGAAGACGACGACAACTCCGCCAGCTAACCTGCTAACCAGCTAACCAGCTAACCTGCTAACCTGCTAACCTGCTAACCTGCTTCCCTGCCGACCTGCCGTTTCTTCAGCCACGCTTCACGCATACAGTGACCGCCTATGAAACAGTTCACTATTCTCGACAAAGGGGTTCCTCGTGAGGCCGTCGTTTCCGACTCCGGTGATCGCATCACGCTGACTCCTGACGCGCTCTCGCGAGCGCTCGGCTGGGAACTCAAGCCGCAGGGGCTTTGCAAGGATGGCGCATGCTACCCGGTGCCCGCGTCGGGCGATCTGCTGGTCGACGGTGCGGTGGACCTGGCGACTTTTGCGACGCTCGTTGGTCGACCGTTGGCGCTCGATTTGCAATGCGCGACCGCGGCACTCGGCACGGCGGCGGCCAGCCGAGCCGACAGCATGGAGAGCCTGATCGCGCCGGACTTTACGCTCCCAGACCTCGATGGACGCATGCACACACTCAGCGAACACCTCGGCAAGAAGGTGTTCCTGGTGGCGCATGCGAGCTGGTGAGGATGCCGCTACGACCTGCCCGTGTGGCAGCAACTGTACGAAGAACTCGCCGACGATGGTTTCGTGATCATCACCGTAGCTCTCGATCGCGCGGCTGAAGATGCCAGGCCGTACATCGAGGAAGCGAAACCCACGCACCCGAGCCTGATCGACACCGAGCACGTCGTCGCCGAGCTCTACTCGATGGTCAACATACCGACGGCTGTATGGATCGACGAGCAAGGCCGCATCGTGCGACCGAACGAGCCCGTCTTCGCCAGCGACATGTTCAAAGACTTTCACGCAATGGACACCGACATCCACAAGAACGAGCTGCGCGCGTGGGTTCGCGAAGGAACGCTTCCGTACTCCGGCGACGAGGTCCGCGCGAGACTGATGTTACCCACCCACGACGAGCAGCTGGCGCGCACGGAGTTCACGCTTGCGTGGCACCTACATCAGGCAGGCCACGAAGACGCAGCGGAACGCCATTTCGTTCGCGCGGGCGAGTTATCCCCCGACGACTTCACCGTCAGGCGCGGCAGCATGCCGGTCCGCGGAATAGACCCGATGGGCGAGAAATTCTTCGAATTGTATGAAGACTGGCAGGCTCGCGGTCGCCCCTACTATCGCGGACGCTCACGAAAAGAAGCACTGGAATAATCTACCACGGTGCCGACACCAACATCGCAGCAGCGACCGATCGGGGTACTCCTGGTCGATCACGGATCGAGAGTAGAAGCGGCCAACGACTCACTGCGCGTGCGCGCCGAAGCAATGGCCGACGGCGGCCGCTACGCACGTGTTGCGCACGCCCACATGGAACTGGCGCGGCCGACCATCTCCGAAGCGTTCGACGCGCTGGCAGCCGGCGGCGTCGCGCACGTCGTTGTCGTTCCTTATTTCTTAGCGCTCGGCCGACACGCGGCCCACGACATTCCGGAACTGTGCACGCAAGCTGCGGCGAAGCACCCACAACTTTCGTGGCGACTGGCCGAGCCCGTCGGCACCTCGCCCGAGATGACGGCCGTCATCGACGAGCGCATCGGCGCAGCGCTGTCGACTGAGCCGGCTGAGCCAGCTGAGCCAGCTGAGCCGGCTGAGCCGGCTGAGCCAGCTGAGAAGGATACATAGGCTTTGGCTTCGATCCTCATCGCCGGCTGCGGATTCGTCGGCAATGCCCTCGCTTCGCAACTAATCGAAGACGGTGACTCCGTCTTCGGTCTACGCCGCGACGTCACCAAACTCGCAACGCATGCGCAGGCGGTAGTCGGCGATCTTTCCGGCAATCGCCCGTTCGAGGGACTTCCCAACAGTCTCGATGCCGTAGTGTTCACCGCCGCCCCCGACGAGTCGTCGGACGAGGCCTATCGAACGATCTACGTGGAAGGGCTGCGTCGCGTCCTGCGCGAAACAGCCGCTATCAAGCACGCCCCGCGACGATTGGTGCTGGTATCGAGCACGTCGATATACGCGCAATCGGATGGCCAAGTGGTCGACGAGTCTTCTGCTACCGCCCCCACGCGCTTCTCGGGGCGTCGCTTGCTCGAAAGCGAGCAAGTTGCGCGAGAATCCGGGCTGACGACAACCTCGCTTCGATTCGGAGGGATATACGGCCCCGGGCGAACTGCGCTAATCGAACGGGTGGATCGCAGCGAGGCGACACTCACCGCCGCTCCGTCCTACACGAACCGAATCCACCGCGATGACTGTGCGGGCGCGATTCGCCATCTCTTACGACTGTCGTCGCCGCCCGAGTGCATCGTCGGCGTCGATGACGACCCGGCTGACCGAAACGACGTGATTTCCTGGTTGGCCGAGCGTCTCGGAATCAGCCTGGCACCGCCCACCGACGGCGAAATCGGCAGTCGCAACAAGCGCTGCTCGAACGCGCTGCTACGGGAAATAGGATACGAGTTTCGCTATCCTTCGTACCGGGACGGGTATCCCGCGATCGTACGCGAGTATCTTGATCGAAAACGCGCGCGCGACTAACCGATCGCCAGCGGCTTCTTCGACTCCGCACCGAGGTTCGGCAGATCGCGGGTGACACCGAGGCGATCTTGAATCCGATCCTGCGCGGCCTCCCACAACGGAATCGCGCGTTGAAGTAGGTTACGGCCATGAGCGGTGGTAGCGACAATCGTCGCGCCCGCATCGTCGACGTTCACGCAGACCGCTCCCTTCTCGACGAGCGGCTGGAGTTCCCCCTGCCCGCGGCGTTCTCCAACGGCCATGATGCGACCGAGTAGATCCGGCTCGACCGGCTCAAACTCGCTGACGGCCAGAAGCAAGACGAACTGCGCGTGCGTGAGGCCTACCCCGGCGAGTGCACCGCCGGTCTCAGAAACCATGATCTCGATGGCGCCACCCAGGTCGGGGCCATTCCTGAGGGCTTCTGCTGCCGGCGCAGGGGCGGCGGCTGCCTTGGGAACGGCTGCCGCGGGAACGGCTGCCTTGGGCTCGGCGCCAGGCGATTGGCGATCAGGATGTCCGTCCATACGGCGAGACATACTCCCGTGCCGGAGGGCTAGTCAATGCAGTTTCCATAATATGGAATCGCGTTCACCGCCCGCCCCAACAGCAAAAGTTGCCTGGAAAGATGAGCAAAATCAGTGTGATCGCAGGGCCAGATCAACGGCTCTCTTGAAGTCACGGTCCTCGGTTGACTGTGCCGCTGCCGTTAAAGCCTGGGAGGCACCCACATGATCGCCCATGATGCGCCCAAGCACGATGGCTATGCTGCGTCGCACCCCGGCATCGTCTTCAACCCGGAGCCGCTGTATGACGGCGTCCACAGTGCGTGCATCGGCCTCCCCTGCCGCCTGCAGCCCCGATAGGGCCGCCTGTCGGGTACCAACCGTCGGCGCACCGAGAGCGGCCACATAGACGTCCGGTCGCCGGTGCCCGAGGTCGCGCAAACAGTACAGAGCCATTTTCCGCTGTTCTCCGTCGCCCGATTTCGCCGCCGTTTCGACCTGCCCGATGAACTCAGGCTCGTGCGCGCAGACCTCTCGGACAATGCCCGCTGCGGCCCAGCGAATATCGCCATCTTCGGCTGCGAGTGCGTCGAGCGCCGCCTCACCGACCGAGACGTCGTATATGCCGGCCTGGCCGAACGAGAACGCGGCTCCCCAGCGCAGTAACAGCGGCCCGTCACTAAGCGCACGCTGCAGCAGTGGCTCGAGGCGGGTGTCGCCGATCGCATGCGACAAGGCACCGGCAGCCTGACGGCTGAGCTGCTTATCGGCTGCACCGAGAAACGCCAGCGAAGCAGTTGCCAATTCCTCATCGAGCGGGCAATCACCGGCGGCCAGTACAGACAACGCTTCGACCAGGCGCGCGCGATCAGTTGAAACGAGTGCTTCGAGCAAGGAATGTCGATCGACGGACGCCATGCTTCATGGTTTAGCCACGCCGCGCGCGCGTTACCACCGCTTCCCCACCGCCCTTGCGCGCGCTATTGTCCGAGCATGCGCATTCGAGCACGACAACCTCACGGCGTCAGTCGCACGGGCCTCATAGGAACGCTCGGATTGCTCGGGGTAATGGCGTTCGTCGTCGCACAGAGCCTGGTTGCAGGAGCTACGACCTGCGAGGTCTGCATCGAGTATCGCGGACGCACGCAGTGCCGTAAGGTCAGCGCCGCCAGCGAAGAGGAAGCGATTACTGCAGCGATGGTAAACGCCTGCGCCTTCGTCTCAGGTGGTGTGACCGATTCGATGGCGTGCCAGCGCACGACTCCCACATCGACGATCTGTGAGTGATCGCTCCGCGTTAGATGCCGCGCCGCACACCGGCGAGCAGTTCTACTACTGAACGAGTGTGCCGGGTCCTTCATCCCCGACTTCGCCCAGCGTCCGCGCCAACGCTTCGACTTCCTCTATACGCTCGGGATCCAGCCGTCGTTGATACGCGTTTCGTAGGTTGTTGAGCATGCGGTCGAGAATGTCACGTTGACCGACAGCCGTGACAAAGTCATCGTTCCATTGCGGATCTTCCACACCTTGGTGTCGCAGCAACGCGAGCAAGTCGTCCTTGCCCACGGGCTGCCCCAGGCCGAAAGGATCGAGCAAGATACCGGTCTCGATATCGCGCACGATGAAGTGCCCCGGAAAACCGACCCCCTCTGTGGGGCGCCCGCAGCGCTCAGCGATTGCCATGTACACGACGGCCAAAGAGATCGGTAAGCCGGTTCGACGCTCGAGCACATCGTTCAAACAACTATTGGCCGGATCGTAGTAGTCCTCAGTGTTGCCTTCGAAGCCGAGTTCACTGAACACGATCTCCGTCAACGTCGCGAGCCGGTTCGCGGGCTCACAAGCCTGCAAACGCTCTGCAGTCTCGGTAGAGATCTCTTCTAACAGCTGCAGATGTGGCTCGATGTCGAGTTTGGGGTAATGCACTCGCGCCATGACAAGCGCAGCGGCCGGTAGATTGATATCCGCGTCGGCCCTGCTGATGAGGTCGCGGAAGAGGAGAAGTGTATCGCGAAAGCGTGCCATGCCGGACAGTCAGCGGCCGAACCGCCTGCATGTACTATGGCCGCTGCGGACAGTTTTTGCACGTCCACGCGAAGATCCGCAGCAACCGCGTACTAGGCCGCGTTACGTAGTTCGATGGGAGGCGCCGAAGAATCAGCACCGTGACGATCGCGCGTGACCCGCGAGAACAGCGTCAAATCACGATCGAATAGAAAGCGGACGAATAGGCGCCAGTAGGACCGATGCGCGTACAGCTGATCATAGAATTCCGGCGCCGCGGCTTTGATGCGCGGGAGATGTACCCAGGGAACCTTCACCAGATCGTGATGTTCGTTGTGGTAGCCGATGTTGAACGCCACGCGGTTGACGAAGCCATAGTAGGAGTACGTCTCTTGCGCGTCGTTAAAGCTGTAGTGCTCCTGCACCCAGCGCGCACCGAGCGGGTGAAACCCGACGCCGAACATCATCGACAACACGACGTAAGCAAGCCCGGCGCTACCGCACGTGAGCCAGATCGCGTAGTCCACCGCCGCGATGGCGACAACGTTGACGACCAACCAGCCGTCGAGAAACGGCCGCTTGATTCGCATCGGCCTAAACATCTGAATGATTGGGAACGCCACGAACCACAGCACCTTACGCACTGGGCTCGACCCCACCCAACGAGCTTCCGACTCGAATGCTAGATCGCCGTCATAGTCGTACTCGTCGAGATGTGAGTGATGCAGCAAGTGAAAAGTTCGGAACGACATCGCCGTCGGCATGCCCTGTCCGACGTTGCAGAGAATTCCGAAAAACTTGTTCCAGGCCTTGCTGGGCACGATGAGATCGTGCGCTGCATCGTGGATGAGAACGAAGAGCGAGTGGCTGGCCACAGCACCGACCAACCATGCCGCCCCCAGCACGATCGGCCAACTCGCACTACGCAGCATGTAGGCAATGCCGAGCTGGAGCGCGACCACGCCGATGATGCACAACGCCGTCAACGGGTAGACACCAAAATAGTCTTTCACTTCCGGGTGCGCGCGCATGATGTCGCGAGCACGGCGGACGTGAGGATTGGGCCGATCGGTAACTGTGTACGCTCCCGCGGGCTTCAACTCTCGAGGCCTCCCGCGTTGCCGGCAGTCTCTTCGACGTGGTGCACATCGCCGGGGTCGATGTGCCCGCGCGACGATGCGGTCGCGAATAAACTCCTAAGCGTCACGATCATCCCACTCTCTTGCGTGTTGCGGTACGGAGAGCTGGCGGGAAGTTCCTCGAGCAAGGCGCGGTTGACGGCACCAAGGCTGTGGTAAGGAAGGGCCGGCATGAAGTGGTGAAGCGCATGGTAGCGCAACCCGACCGGTGCCGAGATCATCGTGAGCCACGAGCCACCCATCAAGTTGACGGAATCGAGAAGCTGACCGATGTCGTCCAGTTCAGAGTCGTCGTTCTCGTAGCGATGCGCCGCTAGCGTCCGTGCGTAGTTGATCATCAGCACGGCGGCGGAAATGCAGTAGTACTGAATGACCGTACTCGGCGCGACGATGCCCGACCAGGCGACGTAGATCATCGCCCATGAAACGGCAGCCGCACCAACCTCACCGAGCAAGAACCGCTCTCGCTCGCTGTCGGTAGGCATGCGCCTCTTATACGCGCCGTTGATGAGCAGCGTAGATGCGCGCTCGATCAGCAGGCGTCGCAGCGGCGGAACCAGCCAAGAAATCGGACCGACGATCCCCCAGCGCAGAACGAGAATCGGAGGCACGAAGAACATCGAGAAGCCCGACCAGAGGATCTTGATGGGGCTCCACCGTGCGATCGGCTCGTACTCGGGATCGAGAGACGTACCGAAGATCTTTCGGCGATGGTGGTCGGTGTGCGGGCCGACGTACATCAGGCTGGGAGCGAGCAGCGGTAGACCGATCAGCAAATTCCATGCGGTCTCGAAACCGGGCACGGCGCCTTGCTTGATGTGGGCGAGCTCGTGGATGAACAGGATCGCGCGGTACAGCGCGAACGTCGACACGAACAACGCGACGATCTTCAACGCGCTCCACGGCGCTAGCGCGGTCGCCCAAGCGAACGCACCCCAACCAACGGTTACCGATGTAACGAGGTCGAGCCAGTAGATCTCCGAACGCGGCTCGAGCTGCGCAGAAAATCGTCGGTACAAGGATACCGGTCGCAATTCCAAGCCGCGTGAAGCCGCTTGGTCGGTCGTTTCAGATTGGTGTTTCAATTATTGAGCCGTGCCTACGTTCGTCTCGCGGGCAGCCCTGGAAGAATCCCCACAGCCGTCACTACCCCACTTAGTGATTCATCGTCCTGATGCCGAAGATACCTGAAGTTGTCAACGCGTTATAGTCCCACGCGCCGACTTCGCACGGCACAACCCCGTGCAATCGCTCAACATTAGAAGCGATAAGGGCTCGCGAGCACGCCGCGCCGCTTGCGAAACCGAGGATGGGCCCAGGAGTATTGCTCCGGTGCTAGCTCGACCTGGTCCTCCACCACCCGGATCAGGCGAAGGGCATCCGCCTCGCTGTCGGTGCTAGGGAAATCCCCCAGTGGCGGAAGAAGAGTCAAATGATATCCAGTATTTCCGGGCTCGCGCACCATCAGGACCGGCATCGTCGCGGCGCCCGTCATGGCCGCCATCCGCAGCGGACCGGTAGGCATTGCCTTCGGCTCGCCGAAGAACGGGACCAACACCGACTTCCGCGACCCCTCGGCATGATCCATTACGCACAAACACGTACCACCGTCCGTCATTGCACGGATCGCCTCACGAATATCTTTCCGAGCGACCATCGGACCGCACTTATTTCGATACCGCGTGCTGATGAAGTCGAGTACCGGATTCTTGAGCGGCTTGTAGACCACGGCATCGAAGCCCACCGCCTTGTGGAGTAGCCGCAACCCGAGCTCGCTGCAGGTGGCGTGACAGCTCAGTATCAGCACCCCTCGTCCTTCCGCGCGAACGCGCTCGATGTGCTCGACACCGTCCACTCTGGTGATGGGAGCGAGGTCCTCATCGCGGGCCCACCAACACATTGCACACTCGATGACCCCCATCCCCAGCGCGTCGAAGTGTTCGCGCATCAACCGGCGGCGGTCGGCAGCCGAGCGTTGCGGAAAGCAGAGCTCGAGATTCACTTCGGTGATGTGGCGCGGCTTGCGGCCGGCAAGATACAGAATGCGACCGAGAAAACGGCCGATTGCCAGCTGCGCCGATAGTGGCAACCACAAAACCATGCGCAGTAGACCGAGGCCGATCCATACCGGCCAGTGCTTAGGATGTAGAAGTGCAGCTGTCACAACGGGCGGCCCGGAAAATATCTGAAATTGGAAGCCGACGCGATTTGCGGACGGAGTCTACTCGAGCCCGAGCGCGAGCTTCGCAAGCGGATCCGCTACTTCGCCAATCACCTCGGGTGGCACGGTCAGCGAAGAACTCGACTCGGTCGGCGAGTCGAAGCGCATGAACTGAAACGCGAGCAGCAGCCGGTCTTCGGAATTTCCGCGGCTACCGAAGTGCATGCACCGCGACGTGTCGACGAAACCTCCGCTTCCCGCCTCGCCTACCAGGCGCTCGAGCTGATCGGGGGAAGAAGCCGCCGAGAAGACCTGCTCGTCCGACAGACGACCGGTCACATATCGGTTCTCGGTCGCAACGCGCTGCGAGACATCGGCCGGCAACAATGTGAACGGCCCGTTCTGCTCACCGGTATCGAAGACGTTGATGAAGATTTTGAGTTGGCTCCAGTCCTCGTTGTCTGTGTGAAACAACTGGCTAGATGCCGCAGTCTGATTCGGTGGCGACCACCAGAGGTTTGCGCCGGCAAGCAACGGAACCGCGCCAAGGTAACGGGTCGCCGTATCCAGGAAGGGGCGTGAGACCATGAATCGCAGTAGGTCGGCGTACGCGCAGAACTCGTTCCCGGCCAATACGGAGAGCAAGAACAACTTGTTGGGATTGAAAACGAAGGCCTGCTCACCGAGTTCCTCGCGCCGAGCTTCGAACAGGCCGCGGCATCGCTCGATCACTGCGTCAATGCCGGGAACCTCGTCCGCACCGAACCGAGCGAATCCCTGGTACCGATCGATCCTGCGAAGCGCCTCGCGGGTCGAGTCGGGATCGGCTGCAAGCGCACGGCGCATGCGAACCTGGGTGGGATTGCCGGCGAACTTCGCGGCGCTCAGCGCCGAGTGCACCACGCGGCGTGGCAGCCGGAGCTTCTTCCAGAAGAAACGATGAAGCGGTCGCCCGCGCACGGGCTGAGAAATACGGACGAGCGACTTCGAATTCGGGGCAATCGCTGAGGGCGTCATGTCCCGGGCTAGATGACCCCGAACTCGCGCCCTACCTTGGCGAGCGCTTCGAGGCTTCGATCGAGATGCTCTTTGGTGTGCGTGGCCATGTACGACGTCCGCACCATCGCACGACCAGGCGGTACCGCCGGTGTGATTACCGGATTCGCGAACACGCCTTCTTCCTGCAGCCGCGACACCATTCGGAATGCGACCCAGTCATCACCGACTACCAACGGAATGACGGGGGAGTCGGAAGCGCCCGTATCGAAACCGAGCGCGGCGAGTTCGCGCAACATGTACGACACGTTGTCCCACAACATCGCGCGGCGTTCCGGTTCGCGCTCGATGATCTCGAGCGCGGCAAGTGCCGATGCTGCGCAGGGCGGTGGCGAAGCGGCCGAAAATATCTGCGAACGCGCGTTGTGGGCGATGTAGTCGACGACGTAGCGGTCACCGGCAATGAAGCCACCGGCCGTGGCCAACGACTTAGAGAACGTGCCCATGATGAGATCGACTTCGTCTTCGAGCCCGAAGTGCTCTGCGGTTCCGCGGCCGTTTTCTCCGAGCACACCGACGCCATGCGCATCGTCGACCATGAGACGCGCACCGTACTGTTGCTTCAGAGCGACCAGCCCAGGCAAGTCGCAGAGGTCTCCCTCCATCGAGTAAACGCCGTCGACCACGATGAAGCGGCCCTTGGCGTCGGGAGATCGCTCCAGGCGACCAGCCAGATCATCCATGTCGTTATGGAAAAACTTGACCATCTTGCCGTAACCGAGGCGTGCGCCGTCGACGATGCAGGCGTGATCGAGATTGTCGAGATAGGCGATGTCGTGGCGCGAGAGCAGGCACGACAAAACGCCGAGGTTCACCTGGAAGCCGGTAGCGAACGTGAGCGCGGCTTCCTTCCCCATGAACTCGGCGAGTCGCTCTTCGAGTTGTCCGTGAAGCGTCAGTGTTCCGTTCAATAGCCGCGAGCCCGCGCAACCTGTGCCGAAGTCACGGATGGCTGCCTGCGCCGCGTCCTTGACCTCGGGATGATTCGCAAGCCCGAGATAGTTGTTGGACCCCAGCATGACGACCTCCTGGCCGTTATGCGTGACGACGGGATCCTGCGGTGAGGAGATGCCGCGGTAGTACGAGTACACGCCCTCGCGCCGAATGCTGTTAGCGAGGTCGTAGTCCCTGCACTTCTGGAATACATCGCGCCCGGACCTGGGAATCCGCTGCGCGCTGGCTGCAGAGCTACTTGTACTAGGGGGCATTGCTAAACCTTTATTAGAGAAAGGGCTACACGTGCAAGTCCTGCCCGCAGCAGCAGGGGGGGAAGCCCCGCTTGCACTTGACGGCTGTCTCATTCTGTTGGCTGGCCACTTCCGGTCGGTCGATGCCGCCGCGCCCTTCCCTCGAAGCCAACGCGGCACCGATAGCCGGCCAAAATTCGTTGCCGATGCGCTTCCGTGCCGCGGGGAGCTCCGCTATCTTTTCGCGGCCAAATCGGCTCATCCTCTCGCGGAGTACGATCTCGATCATGCACGGCTTGCTACCCTACATTGTCATCCTCGTTATGATTTGGGCGGCTGCGCACGCCAAACACAGCCGGCCGGACGGCCGGATGCTGGCCCCCCACCCCTATCGATCAATCATGGGACACATCATGCGGACTCGAAACGAGGCCGTCGTGTACTTCGATGTTTACCTCGACGCAGAACCGCTCGAGCGCTATCTCGCCGAGGCTCAGGCGCTGTTTCCGGTCGATATCACGCATTGCTTCGTCGCGGCCGCGTTCGCGTCGCTCACCGAGAACCCAAGCATGAACCGATTCTCAAGCGGCCACCGCCTCTACGAACGCAAAGACTCGACCATCAGCTTCAGCATGAAGCGCAAGCAACTCGATACCGAGGCGAAGCTGGCCACCGTCAAAGTCAGACTCGAGACCGGCGATACGCTGCGAACGCTGTGCGACCGGCTCAACAAAGAGATCAGCATCGAGCGAAGTGAGACAAAGACGTATCAAGACAAAGAGTTCAATCTGATGACTGCGCTGCCGCGCCCGCTTCTGCGCGTGGGGGTCACCGGCCTGAAGACGCTAGACTACTACAATCTGCTTCCGGGGAGGTTCATCGAACACGACCCGCTCTACACCAGTATCTTCGTTGCCAACTTGGGGAGCCTCAACATGGGCGCGGGCTTCCACCACCTTTACGAGTGGGGTAACTGCCCGTTGTTCATGATGATCGGCAAGATCGAAGAACGCCCCATGGTCGTAGACGGCGTCGTCGAGGCGCGCCGGACGATCCACATCCGGTGGAGTTACGACGAGCGCATTGACGACGGCCTGAACGCCCGGTTCGGTATCGACGGAGTCAACCGCGTGCTATCGGACCCGTTCAAGTATCTCGGTTGCTTGAAGGACGATGGGTCCGACGCTCGCCCTCTCGACAAGGTCGAAAACGACGCGGCCTAACGCAACTGTTTGTCGCGCAGAACGCGGAAGATCACCGGCCAACCATAGATCAGCGGATGCCGTCGCTGCGCGGGCGTCAGTTCGATGTGTTTGCCGGTATGCCGCTCGAACTTCCACAGCGCATAGGGCAGCCATTCGCCGAACGTCCACGCGGACTTGAGCAGTCGAAAAAAGTAGAGCGACTTGGCAGCACGCTTTCGCAGGGACCATGCCGAAGGCGGTTTCGCACCACCACCAGCGGCACGCTCAGCCAGCGCAAGTTGCGTTGCCGCATCGTAGCGCGGTCGTGCAGCGTCGTAGAGCGCATCGATCGTACCGCCACTCTCCGTTCGCAGTTCGGTGCCATACGTCTCGCGTAGACCTCGAGACCAGAGCACGCGCCCTGTGGCTTCATCATTCGGCCGCGACGCAGCATCGGGCTCCAGGTCGGCAGCCAGCGCCATCATGGTCCGAATCGAATCGACTGCCGCTTCGATCACATGGCCATGCGCCTGCGCGTCACGTGCGTACAGAATTCGGAAAGGCTGAGAAAACCGTCCCCACACGATGGCGTGCAGCGACTCTCCCCGTGCGCAGGCACTGAAATCCGCCGCACTGATGATGTTGTACTTCGCTCGCAGCGTGAGATCGCCCTCACCCAACTCAACGTAGTACACGTTCGGCGGCAGCCACGCGTTCGTCAGTGCAAGCGCGGTACGCTCGTAGGCGGCGGAATAACCATCGACAACCGCGTAGAAATCGAGCACGCCTTGCGAAGCGTCGCCCTTTCGCAGACACGATCCGTAGTAGAGCACCGCGCGCACGGCCGAGCCGTGACGTCTGCGAATCTCGGCAACCACGATGTCGGTTTCTCGAGTGGCAGCCCCGTCGACTTCCCTACTCACGAGTTCCGCCAACGAGCGCGGCGAAGCAACCGACTCGGCGCCTGGATCGCCGCCAACCGAAGTCTGCTGAGTCTGCGACATTCCGCTTTCCATCAGCCCCTCATGAACGAGACGTTCGGCACGGCCTGCAGGAGAACCTTTCGACCAGCACGCGGCGGATAGAGTTCACCGTCGATCGTCAGGCCGCAGTCGGCGTCGATCTCGACGCGGTCTACATTGCGACTCGCGTAGCCGGGCACCTCGCCGTTGGATGAAGGCGGCAGACCGCGAACGATGCGCACGATACTGCGCGCGATCTTCGGCGCGCCGGCCTCGATCGTCGTGATACGAACAGCCCCGGGCCCGCTTCCCCAAAAAGGTTTGAGATTTAGAAACGCGCGTTCGAGCGTCGATGAAATCACGAGCTGATAGTCCCCCTCGGTGGCCGGCTCGTCGTCGAATCGCAGACGCATCGCATCCGGCTCGAGCATCGGATCTGTGCGGCCGAACGCCAGCGACGACAACAGGCCCGCCGCCATCATCGCGCCACCGAACGCTCCCTGCGCACGCCCTTCGGGAAACCGATCGTGGGTGCGGCGAATCGCGCGGTCGATCACGCCGAAACCGCAGAACATTCCACAGTGAACATCGCGCCCAGCACCGTCGGCGTCGAGCGTGACCCGCAGTACGTCGCGGCGTACGCAATTCGCACCAACCGCGTTGCGCTTGGACAAATCGATGATGCGGTCCATCGCCAGAACCGGACTCTTGTGTATCCCGAGATCACGCGCGCTCGAGTTCGTGCGTCCGCTGCGCAGCGGCGCAATCGTAGGTATGCGCTCGAACTGTGGATCCTCGAGAACTTCAGTCAAGGTTCGTTGCAGGGTTCCATCGCCGCCGTTGACGACGAGCAGCTCGATCTCTTTTGCGGCCAGTTCGGTTACGACATCGCGAATGTTGGTAGAGCGGTCGGTAACGACGCTCGTGATGTCGGGGTGAGACGCGAGCAGCTCGAGCACGCGCTCGTTATCGCGCGCGCCGCGGCCGGCCTTCAGGTTGGTGATCACTCCGATGCGCATCTGTTCTTCGTTTTCGCGGGGCCTAGGCGATACTCGGATGCTAGCGGTGGAAGGCGGTGCGTCCAAGCCGCCCACCGACCAAGACACGGGCCCGGCCATCACGCCTCGGGTGGGGCTACGAGGCCTCCCGCCGACGCATGATCTCCTCGACGATGCGCGCGTCTTCGTCGCTATCGACATCGATGGCAACATCGGCCTCGTTGAGTTCGACGACACCGGCCGTGCACCCAACGACATCGGATATTCGAGTCATCGCCGTTTCGATATCGAGTCGGCGCAGCGCGAACTCCGCCAACACGCGAGGCCCGAACAGTGCAGCCATTTTCCACGGTGTCTTGCGGTATGTCTCGACGCGCCGCCAGAACTCCGCCGCAGATGCGCCATCGGGCACTCGAAACGCAAAGAGGTTGGCTCCCGTATACGCACCGCCGCGAAACGGTATGAAAGTGCGCCGCTGAGAGGGATAGCGCGCACGAAAGGTGCTCGCCGACACAACCGCGGCTGTCACGTCGAGACGGTTATTCGAGACGTCGAGCAGGAAACGCTCTACGACATCCGGGGTCAGGAGCGGATGGTCCGCAGTCGTTACCAGAACGGTTCGCCCGGCCCTAGCCCTCGTTCTCAGGTGCCCGGCCACGCTGTCGGCCGGCGATGATCCGCACGCAGTGACCGAAAGCCGCCCCGCAGCGCTCAGCTGTCGCGCAATATCCAACCCGCCGACGACCTCATCGTCGTCGATCGAGACCGTGATGTGGTCGACGCTCGGAGAGTACGCGAGGGTCGCGAGCACGCGCGCGATCATCGGAACACCGGCAATGTCGAGCAGGGCTTTGTGCGGCGCCCGATCTCCGCCGAACCCTTCCATTCGACGGCGCCCCGCCAACACGAGCACGTCGATCGAACCTGCTGCACCCGGCGCGTCGGCGCGGTCGAATCGGTGCACGTGCCCGGATTTTTGTCCCTTGTCGCTCAAAATTTACCAATTTGGTGGCGATCTCGACAGCCACCGTGCCGACTAATGGACGGCCCGGGGCCGGGGGTCAAGCTTGGCGCGAAAACATGGCATACTCCGAGCCGATGCAGCTCCTGATCGTATTCGCCCGCGCCTACCCGACCCAAAGCCTCATCATGCTGGTGTGCCTGCTGCTCGCCGCGCTTGCCGAGGGTATCGGCTTTTCCTCACTGCTGCCGCTGCTGAGCATGGTGGGTGAGGTCGCTGAAAATGCAGATGCCGGTACAACTGCGGTAGCCGCCTCGGCCGCGGAACCGACGCCGCTGGAAACGATCGTGCGCGGTGGGCTGCAAGCGCTTGGAATCACCCCTACCGTCGGCCTACTGCTGTCGCTGATCGTCGGCGGGGTAACAGTCAAGGCGGGCCTGGTACTGCTCGCGCAACGGCAAATCGGTTACACAGTCGCGCATGTGGCGACCGACCTACGGCTCGAGTTCCTGCGCGCACTTCTCGCGGCTCGTTGGGGCTACTACACGCGTCAGCCCGTCGGCACGCTCGCCAACGCATTCGCGACCGAAGCCACGCGCGCATCCGAGGCCTACCTGTACGGGACCTCGATCGTCGCACTGACGATTCAAGCCACGCTCTACACGACGCTCGGAACGTTGATTTCATGGCAGGCCACGGTCGGCGCCGCCGCCGCCGGCGCGTTTACCGTTGCGGTATTCAGCGGTCTAGTTCGCATGACTCGGCGCGCGGGCATCAAACAGACGGAGCTATTGAAGACCTTGCTCAGTCGGCTCACCGACGTCCTGTACGCCGTGAAACCGCTCAAGGCGATGGCACGCGAGCAGTTGGTCGGTCCCCTGCTGGAAGCCGAAACCGAGCAACTCAACCGAGCGTTACGTCGCCAGGTCCTGAGTAAGGAAGCGGTTCGCGCACTGCAAGAACCATTGCTCGTCGGTGCAGTTTCTCTGGGTCTGCACATCTCGCTGGTGCATTTCGGATTACCGCTCGAGAGTGTCTTCCTGTTGGTACTGTTCTTCGCCCGTGCGCTCATCAACTTGAACCGAGTACAGAAGCAGTATCAGGGCATGGTCGCCTGCGAGAGTGCGTTCTGGTCGCTTCGCGAAACGATCGATCGATCGCAGGCCGCCTGTGAAACCACCGAGGGTCGCACGCCGCCGCGCTTGGCTAGCGAGATCTTCCTGAAGAACGTTTCCTTCTCCTATGAAGAGAAAACGATTCTCGCCGATGCCACGCTTCGCATCGGCGGCGGTGAGCTGACCGGCTTCGTCGGACCTTCGGGCGGCGGCAAGACGACGGTCGCCGATATGATTGTCGGCCTGGTTCGTCCACAGAGCGGCGAAATCTTCATCGACGGTGAACCTCTCGGCGAGCTCGACCTGAAGGCGTGGCGAAACGAGATCGGCTACGTGCCGCAAGAGTGCTTCCTGCTTCACGAATCGGTGCTCGTCAACGTCACCCTCGGCGACCCCGCACTCAGCGATGAGGACGTCGAGGACGCCCTACGACAAGCCGGGGCCTGGGACTTTGTTCAATTGCTGCCGGAGGGACTGGGCACGACGATCGGCGAACGCGGCGCCCTCGTGTCAGGTGGCCAGCGGCAACGCTTGGCGCTGGCGCGCGCGCTGGTGCACAAACCGCGCCTTCTCATCCTCGACGAAGCCACCGCTGCCCTCGACGCCGAGAGCGAGGCCGCGATCTACGACACGATTCGTCGCCTGCGCGGCAGCATGACCATTTTTGCGATTTCTCATCAGCCGGCCCTGCTCGATGCGGCCGACAAGGTGTATTCACTCGAAGACGGCGCTATTCATGAAATGACCTCACGGCCGTCTCCGCCGCCGGAGCTCCCGAAGCTTCGCCGAGTGCACTGAGCGCAGCCGACTTGACCTTCGATACCGCCGGGTATTTTACTTAACCTATCGAGATCGCGCGGTTTCCCGGCGATCCGAAGTGCAGAGACCAGCATGTCCTTGACGTCAGCGGCGCGCATCCTCGCACGAACATTCCCGGCCTCCGCCACCACGCTGGGCGAAGGGCGCGAAGCTCCCCAGACGATTGTCCTGCCGGCCATCGACGCCGCCGGAGGCGAGGTCGCCTCGACGAAGCCTCCTGTACGGATCTTCGTGGGCAGCGAGGCCGGCCAGTACCGGGCCGAGCGTGTCTTCGTTTGGTCGATCGAACGAGTTCGAGACCGCTCACGTCGCTACGAGATCCACCTCATGAAGGACCTCGCGGGTTTTGATCGTCGCGGATGGCTCACGGGCTTCACGAACTACCGCTTCCTGATTCCCGAACTCGCAGGTACCAGCGGGCGCGCAATCTACAACGACGTCGATCAGATCTATCTCGCCGACCCGGCACAGCTCTTCGACACGGACATGGGCGATCACGGCTTCCTCTCGATCAACGATCGAGACACTTCGGTGATGCTCATCGACTGCGCGAAGATGAATCGTATCTGGACACCGGAGCGCGCGAAGCGATGGCGCCGCAAACGCGTAGAAGCGAAGGCGCGGGCGCACGGCGGTTGCTGGGGTCGCCTCGACGGCCATTGGAATGCCCGTGATACGGAATACGCCGAGGGCCGCTCGAAGCTCATCCATTTCACGACCATCCATACGCAACCGTGGCGACCGTTCCCGCAGCAGTACGTTTACCAACACAATCCCGTTGGACGCGTTTGGGAGAAGCTCGAACGATCGGCGGATGAACGCGGCTTCGCGATCTTCACGCTCGATGAACCGTCCGACTCCTACCTGCGTGCCTGCGCGGAGTTGCCGTCGCGCGGTGAGGCGATCGCGCCCGAATCCGCGACCGGTGTCGCCGACCTGATCCGCCAAAACGATGCACGCACGGTCCTGATCGTGTCCGTCAGCGGTGCCGGCCCTTCGCGCGAGTTACTCAACGGCTCGGTGGAGTACGAAAGCTGGGACCCGACGACATCGACCGACGGCCCGAGCGGGCAGCGCTACGACCTGGTCGCCTGCTTCGGCCTCGAACTATTCGATGACGAAGACATCCCGTGGCTGCTCAACGACTTGTCGAAACGGGCTTCGCGCTGTTTCTACGTCGTCACGCGAGAGTCGCTCTACCCGGTCGCGCGACGCGGCGAACGTAGCCGAAGCCCCGGACGACGCCGAAGCACCGAGCAGTGGTGGACGGATCGAGTCGAGAACGCCTCGGCGCACCACGAAAAGCTACGTTGGATATTCTCAGAGCGCCCCGACGACGGCGCACCCTACGTCATCGAAGGCGGCCGCCGAACCGGAGCGCCACCGACAGTTTGGATTCTCACGAACCACAAACCGGGACACACCACGCAATCCGTCGGCTTGGCGCAGGCGTTGGGCTTTCCCTACGAAGTGCGACCGGTACCGTTCACGTGGCTCAGTCTGATCACCGATCGCCTTCTCGATAACCCATTGGCCGATCCTCTCGGCGACCGCTCCAGCCAACTGACACCGCCGTGGCCGGATCTGGTGATCGCAACGGGCTGGCATACCGTCCCGGTAGCGCGTTGGATTCGCCGACACAGCCGCGGACGCACACGACTCGTGCAGCTCGGGCGTAAGGGCGGCAACGTGGCAGATCACTTCGACGCTGTCGTGACCTGCAAGCACTTCCGCTTACCGCCCCACCCTCGTCGCATCGAAACCGCTGCGCCGCTCAGCCAGGTCACGCCGGAACGACTGGCCGACGCCGCCAAGCGTTGGCCGGACCTTCTCGACGACAAGCCATCGCCGCGCATCGTCGCCCTCGTGGGCGGTCCGACGCATCAACACAGCCTCCCGCCGGAAACAGCACGCGACCTCGGAGACAAACTTCGGACGTTCGCGCAGCGCTCAGGCGGCTCGATCACCGTCGTCAACAGCCGACGAACCGGCGACGCCGCCACGCAGGCTATCGAAAAAGCGCTGGGGCCGAACGCGCACGTCCACAAGTGGCATCCCGACGCCATCGAAAATCCCTACCTCGGGTATCTCGCCGCCGCCGACGTACTCGTCGTAACCGGTGACAGCGAGTCGATGCTCGCGGAAGCAGCGGCCGTCGGGAAGCCGATGTACATATACGCGCTTCCGCGCAAGCACCGCTCACCGATTGAATGGCTTTCCGAGCGCATCACGCGACGCGCGTACTCGCGCCCGCGCAAGCGCAAGAAAGGCACCGTCCGACCGCAGCAGGGTCTCGAGTACGTCTGTGCTCGCCTACTCGAGCGCGGCATCATCAATCCGCCGCGCGATCTCAACGCGTTTTACGAGGGGCTTTACGAACTGGGCTTGGCGCGACCGTTCGGTGACGACCTCGACACCAAGTGGGTAAGCGAGGGGCGTAGCGGCGGACTACACGAAGCCGATCGCGCCGCCCGCGAGGTTCGCCGATTGCTCGGATGGACGTCCGTCGAGTCCACGAGCCAAACAGACGACGACACGCGCAAGCACGCCGCCACCGCCTCATGAGTGTCACGCACTATCTCGAATGGGGCCGCATGGCCGAGCTCGACGCGAAGAGCTTCCTTGAGACCACGCCGTACCCGTGGATCAATCCAAGTGGCTTGATCACGGACGAGGGCTTCAACGAACTGCTCGAGACCATGCCCGACGTGTCGACGTTCGATCGCTATTTCGGCGTGAAGCGATCGCATGGCCAGACCAGCCACGATCGGTTCGTGCTGAACTACCGACCCGACATCGAGCTCGCCGAACCGTGGCAGCGCTTCACGCGCGAGATTCTCAGTCCCGAGTATTCGGCCTTCCTGCGCAGTCTGTTCGACCGGGAGTTCGTCGGACTGTCGCTGCACTGGCACTACACGCCGAATGGCTGCTCGGTATCGCCTCACTGCGACGCCGAGCACAAGCTGGGATCCCACATTTTTTACTTCAACACACCGGCCGATTGGTGCGAAGACTGGGGCGGCGAAACGCTGATTCTCGATGACGAAGGCCGCTTCTCTCGTCGTTCGTCACCGGGCTTCGATGACTTCCCTTCGGCGACCACCAGCGACGCGTCGGGCAACCGCAGCCTGCTGTTCCAACGTCGCGGGAATTCCTGGCATGGAGTGCGGCCGATCAACTGCCCGGAGGGGCATTTCCGCAAAGTCTTTATCGTCGCGATAAACTCCCGCAAACGCGGCGTCGCGCGGCGCGCGCTGGATTGGGCCCGCGGCAAACCGGCCGACGGTTATTAGCGCGGTTCCTGCCAAAGGCCGCGCACGCGGCCGATGCCAAAGGCCGCGCACGCGGCCGATGCCACAGCCCGCGCACGCGGCCGATGCCAAAGCCCGCGCACGCCGCCGATTTCAAAGGCCGAGTGGTCGGCCGATTTCATTGCAGGCAACGTTTTGGAATCACTGAGGGCGCCTATATGATCGCCTTTTTCCGCCGGACACCTATCCGGCCCGAACATCTGCTTTCCGGAGCAACTGCGACATGAACGACCTGCTCGAGAACCTCTACATCTTCGAGATGGCCAACAACCATCAAGGAAGCGTGGAGCATGGCCTGCGCATCATCGATGCAGCAGCGCGAATTGCGCGAACCCAAAAAGTCAAAGCGGCGGTAAAACTCCAGTTCCGTGAGTTGGATACCTTCGTGCACGACGAGTTCAAAGAACGCGACGACATGCCGCACATCCCGCGGTTCATGTCGACGAAGCTCGACAAAGACGATTTCCGGAAACTGACCGACGCGATCAAAGACGCCGGGTTGGTTCCGGTCGCCACACCGTTCGACGAAGCGTCGGTGGGCACCTGCCTGGACCTGGGCGTGCAAGTCATCAAGGTGGCCAGCTGCTCGGCGACCGACTGGCCGTTGCTGCAGGCAATAGCCGATGCGCGCAAGCCCGTGATCGCCTCGACCGGCGGGCTCGACATCGTCCAGATCGACAATCTCGTCAGCTTCTTCCGCAAACGAGTCCCGGCCTTCGCGCTCATGCACTGCGTTTCCATCTACCCGACGCCGCACGATCAGATCGCGATGGGCTTCATGGGCAAGATGATCAAACGCTATCCGTACGTGGACGTCGGCTACTCGGGGCACGAAGATCCCGACAACACAGAAGTCGCGGTAGCCGCGGTCAGCAAAGGTGCGCGCCTCCTGGAACGTCACTTCGGCGTTCCCACCGACGACATCAAGCTGAACGGCTATTCGATGAACCCCGAACAAGCAGATCGCTGGATCGCAGCTTCTGAGCGCGCACGCGACATCTCGGGCGAGAACGGCAGCAAGCACATCGGACAAGCCGAAGTAGACTCACTGCGCTCGTTGCAGCGCGGTGTATACGCCAATCGCGCGATCAAGAAGGGAGAACCCGTCGAAGAAGACAACGTGTTCTTCGCGATGCCCTGCCAGAACGGCCAGTTGACCAGCGGTGACTTCGGTCAAGTGCGCGCCAACATCGTCGCGTCACGCGACTATGCGGTGGGCGAGGCGGTCGAAGAGCGTGCGAACGCCGATGCGATCAGCCAGCTGCGCGGCATCCTGCACGATGCGAAGGGGCAGATTTACGAAGCCGGCATCGTACTCGGCGACGACTACTCGATCGAAATATCGCACCACTACGGCATGGAGCAGTTCCGACAGACGGGCTGCATCATCGTCAATCTGGTCAATCGCGAATATTGCGAGAAGCTACTGATCGTTCTCCCGAGTCAGTCTCACCCGATGCACGCGCACAAGAAGAAGGAAGAAACGTTCCGACTACTTTGGGGCGATTTGGAGATCGACCTCAACGGCAACCGCGTCCAGATGGAAGCGGGAGACAACCTCCTGATTGAACGAGGCGCGATGCACGGCTTCAGTTCGGTCGGCGGCGCGATCGTCCAAGAGGTCTCGACAACACACATCATCGGGGACTCTTACTACAAGGATCCGAAAGTGCGCGAGCTCGACCCGATGCAGCGCAAGACGATCTTGAAGAGCTGGTAGCCCGCGAGAGACGACATGGCCTCGATTGGAAAACAGATTCGCAACCGCGTCATGCATCAATGGCGTGGACGCAAAGAGCTCGGCCGCGCGAACAAGTGTAACGCGGTCGTCCTTTCGCGCGCGAAGAGCGGCAGAACGTGGTTGCGCGCGATGATCTCGCGGATGTACCAGGCGCACTACGCGCTGGATGAAGCGCAACTTCTCGAGTTCGACAACTTCCATGCTCAGAACGAGGACATCCCGAAGGTCCTATTTACGCACGGCTACTATTTGCGAGAGGAGATAGAGCGAACCGGGAACGCTCGTCGATGCGCGGGCAAAGACATTCTGTTTCTCGTGCGAAACCCTTGCGACGTTGCCGTCTCTGAATACTTCCAGTCCACCAAGCGTGCCAATCAGAGCAAAGTGGATCTGTACGGTATCGACAAAGCGATGCCGATGTTCGACTTCGTCATGGAAGCCCCCGTCGGCATCCCGTCCATCATCGACTACCTCAATTCTTGGAATGAAAGCCTCGGCAAGGTCGAGCACGTGCTACGCGTGCGTTACGAGGACTTGCGCGCGGAACCGTTCGACGGCCTCTCCGCCGTCGCGTCGTTCCTCGGCGCGCCCTTCAAGCCGGAAACAATCCAAGAGGCAGTCGACTTCGCAGACTTCGAAAATCTGAAAAAGCTCGAGAAGGACGATTTCTTCAACAACTCGCGCTTGCGTGCCCGTAACCCCGACGACCCGGATTCGTTCAAGGTACGCCGCGGCAAGGTCGGCGGCTATCGCGACTACTTCGACGACGACCAAATCCGCCAGATGGAAGACTTGGTTCGTACCCGACTCGCTCCGGTCTTCGGATACTTCACCGACTCCGAATCCGAGAAGGACCGCGTTGCTGCCGGCAGCGAGTAGTTCGGCTTTGTGGCCGCTGCCGCGATGAACCTGACGATCCCCTGCGAAACGCAAGCACGCGAGTTCGACGCCAAACTGCTGCTCTCGTGTTTTGCGGCAGAACGAGGTCATCGTGTCATCGTCGGATCCAAGAAGGCGATCAACGTACGCGCCGGTTCGCTGCCGCCATCGATCTATCTCTCGAAGAGCCTCACGAGCAGAAATCTCCTGATGTACGAGTTGCTCGAGCGACTAGGGCATACGATCGTCTGCGGCGACGAAGAAGGACTGGTCTACGCTTCCGCCGAGTCCTACCTACACCACAAAGTCGCCGCTCCTACGCTGCGCAAAGCGGACGCGCTGCTGGCCTGGGGAAGTGAAAACGCGCGAATCTGGCGCGAGTTCAACGGTTACCACGGTGCGCCGATCTACGAGACCGGCAATGCACGCGTCGATCTGCTGCGCAGCGAGATGCGCCCGCTGTTCGACGACCCCGTCTCACGTCTACGAAACGAGTACGGCGCGTTCGTACTGATCAACACGAATTTCAGCCGACTCAACCACTACTTCCCAGGTCAGAGCAGGCAAGCGAAGAAGCTTCGCGACGCGAGCCCCGAGACCGACGTAAGCAAACACCTCGACCTCGGACTCGCCGCACACAAGTCAGTCCTGTTCGACCACTTCCGGCAAATGATCCCCGCGCTAGCCGGTGCCTGTCCCGACCATACCGTCGTGATTCGCCCGCACCCGTCCGAAAAGCGCGAAACCTGGAACGAGATCGCCTCCGGTCTCGGCAACGTACGCGTCGTGCACGAAGGCAACGTCGTCCCCTGGATCCTGGCTTCCGACCTGCTGATTCACAATGGCTGCACGACCGCGATCGAAGCGTACGTGCTGGGCAAAAAGGCGATCGCGTTCCAGCCGGAAGTCAGCGAGGAGTTCGATCTTCATCTGCCGAACGCGATGAGCACGCGGGCGTACAACTTAGACAGCCTGCTCGAGTTGACGGCGGCTCATCTTGGCGGACGTCTCACTGAGAACTCCACCGACGAAGCACGAAAGTGCGAATTGATCCGCAGCTACATCGCGTCGGTCGACGGTCCGCTGGCGTGCGAGCGCATCGTAACGGCAATCGAGGCATTCGCCGGCAGCGGCGGCGGCGCCAAACAGCTCGACAGAACCGGCACCGCGGTAGCGAAGGTGGCCGCGACACTGCGCGGAGCGGTACAACGCGTCGAAGCTCACATTCCAGGCCACCACAATAACGCTAAGTATTTGCGCCACATGTTCCCCGGCGCGACACTGGATGAAGTCCGCAACCAAATCGCAACGTACGGTTCGATACTGGGACGCTTCGAACGAGTGCGCACGCGTGCAATATGCGAAAACGTTTTCGAACTAGCAGCCGGCTGAGAGCACGGCGAATCAACGGAAGGCAATGAGCGAGACTCGAGTAAAGATCTTCGGCGCCGGCTCGATCGGTAATCACCTCGCACACGCTTGTCGCGCACTCGGCTGGCAGGTCACGATATGCGATCTCGACGCATCGGCACTCGAGCGCACGCGCAGCGAAATCTACCCGGCGCGCTACGGCGCCTGGGATGACGGAATTCGCCTTGCCGCGGTCGGCGACGTCGCCGGCGACGAGTTCGAGGTGGTCATCGTCGGCACACCCCCGGACACGCACATGGCCATTGCCCTGGATCAGCTCGAGCGCAGCGCCCCTCGCGCCATGATGATCGAGAAACCGTTGTGCCCGCCCGACATGCGTGGATGCAGCGAGTTGGTGACGGCGGCCGAGCGCACCGGCACTTTTATCGGCGTCGGCTACAACCACACTCTGACAAAGAACACCCAACTGGCTGCCGCTTGGCTTGCGGACAATCCCATCGGTGAGATCAGCACGATTCGCTCGAAGACACGCGAGCATTGGGCGGGAATATTCGGCGCGCACCCGTGGCTAGCCGGTCCGCAAGACACCTACCTCGGATACACAGATCGCGGCGGCGGAGCCGTTGGCGAGCACAGCCACGCCATCAACATCTGGCAACACTTCGCTCACTTGACCGATCAAGGCCGCATCGTCGAAGTCTCAGCCGTGCTCGACATGGTCGAGACAGACGGCGCTCGCTACGATCGCATCGCCCAGCTGAGCGTGCGCTCGCAGTCAGGATTGGTAGGCACGATCGTACAGGACGTGATCACCGAGCCGGCCAAGAAATGGTTGCGCGTGCAGGGAACAACCGGCTTCGTCGAATGGGAAGTGAACTGCGACGGTGGTCACGACGCGATCCGCACTCGCCGCGGTGACGGGGCAATCGAAGAAACATTGATCGCGAAGTCTCGTCCCGACGACTTCCGGGCGGAGATCGAGCACATAGACGCCGTTCTGCGCGACCCGAAGGCAGCCGAACAGTCGCCGGTATCGCTACAACGCGGACTCGATACGATGCTGGTCATCGCAGCCGCCATTCGCTCGAACGCTGAGCAGCGCGCGATCGGCATCGACCCGGCCGGCGGCACATCCCTCGACGCGCTTCGAACACTCTGATGCGCGGCGGTCGACGAATACTGGGCGTGGTCCCGGCACGCGGCGGCAGCAAGGGCGTCAAGCTCAAGAACCTCCACCCGACCGGCGGCCGTCCTCTGATCGTTCACACCGCTGAGCTCATGACCGCGCTCGGCTGGTTCGACCGCGCAGTCGTCTCGACCGACCACGAGGAGATCGCTACGGTCGCGGAAGGCTGTGGACTCGCAGCCCCCTTCCGACGCCCGGAGTCGCTCTCGGGCGACCGAATTGGTGACATCGACGTACTCACCCATGCACTCGTGGAGATGGAGCGCATCGACGCCGTACACTACGACGTCATCGTGATGCTTCAGCCAACTTCCCCGCTGCGTACGGCCGAACAGGTCACCGAAACCGTCGATAGGCTGATATCCGACGATCTGGACGCGGTCTGGACTGTTTCGCCGACAGACTTAAAGTATCACCCGAAGAAACAGCTGGTGGTGGACGACGGCCAACTGACGTACGCTGCCGCCGACGGTGCGGCGATCATTGCACGCCAGCAACTGACCCCGGTCTATCATCGCAACGGCGCCGCCTACGCGTTGACGCGCGAATGCCTGCTCGAACAGAAAAGCCTGCTCGGAGCTCGCTCGGGAGCCGTCATCATCGATGAAGCCGTGGTATCTATAGATACTCTCGAGGACTTCGAACGCGCCGAAGCAGAACTGGCTTCGCGTGGACCCAAGTCCTGAGCCACACCAACCACCATGGGAATCGTCGCACGATACGTTACCGGCCTGTACCTGACTGCCGTCGGCACGATCATGGCCTTGGGCGTCGTGCTTTCAACGACGATCGATTTCTTCAATCGCATCGGTGAATTCAGTGAACTCGGTGCCGCAGGCAACACGATGCTCGCGTATTTCCTATTGAAAGCGCCGAGCATCATCCCCGAAGTGTATCCGCTCGCGACACTCCTCGGCGTGCTGTTCGCGCTCGGCTACCTCGCCAGACACCACGAACTGTTGGCCCTGAACGCGTGCGGTGTATCACCGTCGGCGGTCCTACTACCGCTATTGGTCACGACCGGTATGCTCACCCTCGGCATGGGCATCTGGAACGAAACGGTAGTCCCGGGAACCGCCCGATCCTCCCGCTTTATCAAGGATATTGTCATCAAGAAGAAGCATGATCGTGGCGACTACAACTCCGTCTCGTTGTGGTACCAAGGCCAACGCGGCTACTTCAACGTCGGCTACTTCGACGCAAACCGGAACGCGCTCTACGGCCTCACGCTGTACGAGGCCACTGACGATTTCGAACTTCAGCGCGTCATCGAGGTCGATACGGCTGTGTGGCGTGACGGCGCCTGGGAGTACAACGAGGGAATGGTCAAGACGATCGAGACCGACGGCACCGTGACCTCGCGACCACTCGCCGACGGTGAGTTGGTGCTCGACGAGTCGCCTACCGCGCTGCGGCGAAAACAGCGCCGCAGCGACACGTTCAGCTTCTTACAGCTTCTCGACCGCATCAGTACGCTCCGCTCCCGTGGCCTCGATGCCAGCCAGTTTCTCACCGACCTGCACGCAAAGGTATCGATGCCGTTCGCTGGTGTCGTAACATTGTTGGTCGGCTACGTCGTCGGCATTCGCCAGCGGCGCCGCCCTTCCCTGGCGCTCAATATCGCGATTGGTATGGCCATGGCCCTGGGCTACTGGCTTACTGCGGCGGCGGCGATTGCCGCGGGGCGCAACGGAGCCATGCACCCGGCGGTGGCAGCATGGGCGGGGAATCTGCTATTCCTTGGGCTCGCAGCAACGCTGGGTATGCGGGGGTCCGCACGTGCCAGTTGAGTTCTTGCCAAATCTGAGCACCGGAGAAATAGTGACAGTCTATGAGCCACTATATGATACGCAACAGAATTGAAGCGATCCGCCGAGTCGCGATAGCGGCGGCCTGCCTCTGCGTGAGCATTGCAGCGTTCACCTCGAACGCCGCTGCGGATGTCGTTCCAGGCGACAAGATCACCAAGGTCAATGCCGAGAAGGTCAAGGGACTCGTGCCCGAAGGCATCATGTGGTGCGTGCTGAACGGCATGGACTTGGAGATCGTTCCTTACGAGGAAATCCCGGTCCCCCAGGATTACATCGACGCGACCGAAAAGTACGCCGCGCAGGTGAAGCTCGCCGATGACCTGGAACTCATCGATTGGGTTGCCGGCATGCCGTTCCCCAATGTCGACAACAATGATCCGCGGGCCGCGGCCAAGATCATGTACAACTTCCAGCGCACGCACTACTTCAGCGAGACGCTGGACCTTGCATACTTCGATGCCGACACCGGCACGATGACGACGGATGCCAAAGGCAATCCGCTGTACCTGGTCGAACGCCACTTCATCCCCGAGTGGTTCCGCGTCCTCCGCTTCCAGGGCCGCCTCAAGCACGAGCCCATCCACGAAATCCTACCGAACGACGACAAGGTTTTTTACAAAGCCGGCCTCTACCCTCTCGTCGAGCCGTTCGACCTCAAAGGCGTCGGCGGAATCAGCTATCGCTATCTCGACCAGGAGCGCCACGACGACACGTGGCTGTACCTCCCGCTGCTTCGCCGCGTACGTCGACTCTCGAGTTCACAGCGAAGCGATGCGCTGTTTGGACAGGACATCGATATCGACAGCTACGGCGGCTACGCAGGACAGATCCCCTGGTTCGAATGGCGCCTTCTTGGCGAGAAGCCGATGCTCGCATCGATCCACGGCAAGCGCATGCCTGCCCAGCCCTGCAAGGGCGACGGCGGCCTCACGTTCTGCGAAGTGTGGGAGGAACGACCGTCCACCTACGTGGTCGAGGGCAAATCCAAGTTGCCCGGCTATGCCTTCTCGAAGCGCGTCATCTACGTCGACAAAGAGACGAACATCATCGGAACCTCCGATCTGTACGACTGGAACGACGAACTCTGGAAGAACGTCCAGATTAGCTTCCGCGCAGACACAAAACCGAACCCGCGCGCCGATCTCGAATACGACGAGGTTCGCATGTTCGCGTATGCCTATTCGGTCGTGGATACACAGCTGCGCCACAGCACGCGCGTATCTATTCCAGGACTGGCCTTTCAGGAAGAGCCCGGCTGGTACATCGATCTCGGCCCTGAGGCGAAAAGCACGCAGCCGGAACAGTGGTTCTCGGTACAATCGCTCATCGCCGGCGGGCGCTAGAAGGTCGGCAACGCCGCGTCGGCGCCGCACCGAGTCTTAGCGTCGCTTCAGATCGTCGATCCAGCGATCGGCATTGCGCAACGCAAGCGCCACGATCGTTTCCATCGGATTCACTCCGATCGACGAAGGGATGACACTGGCGTCGGCGATCGCCAGGCCCGGCGTATCGTGCACGCGCCCCGCTGAGTCGCACACTCCCTCTTGAGCAGTTTTGCGCATTCGTGCGCTGCTCATGATGTGCACCGTCATCAATTCGATATCGTGACGCACGTGCTTTCGTGCGTCGATTCTACCGAGATCGTCGACGCTCTTGAGTTCGGGCAACTCAGCGAACGGCAGGAAGACTTTGTAGGCACCCGCAGCGAACATCTGTTCGGCTAGCAATCGGACGCCGAGATGAACCTTCTCGACGTCCGACTTGTCGAGCGTGAAACGCATATACGGCTGCAGATCCGGCCCCATGACGACCTTGCCTTCACCGGTGTCCTCGACGAGTACACCTGCAGTCAGCATGTGGTGATACAGTTCCATGCGCCGCCCGTGCTCTTCCCCGAATCCGGGGGTCGTGGCGGCGAGTAGCCCCGGTTGAACGGCGGCGTAGCCGAACAAGAGGCCCTCTTCCAAGAAGTGATGGATCTGGTGCGCCTGATGCGTGCCGCGGGTCGGGTCGATCCGGTCCTTGAAGACTCCGATGACCTTCGCGTTGGGATGCGTGTGCAAGCCGCTGCCGATGTTGGGATTGCGTAGCCAACTGCGCTTGAGAATGCCGGGCGTGAAGCGAGCCCCCGCCGCCAATACGACCAAGCGGGCTCTCACCTCGAAGCGACCGAGGCGCCGACCGAGAGGCGTTACGAACCGTCCGGCGATGCCGCTCACGCGGCCGCCGTCGAACAACACTTTGGTCGCGCGCGCGCTCGTAACCATGCGGGCTCCGGCAGACAGCGCACGCGGAACCTCGGTCACGAGCATCGACTGTTTGGCGCCCGTCGGGCATCCGATGCCGCAGTTATTCAGCCCCACACAGCGCTTCATGTTGCGGGGGTTGTCCTGGACCTCCCAGCCTAGCTTCTTCGCGCCTCGCACGAACAGCTTGTCGTTCATGCCCAACGTGTCTTCGTTCTGGAACTCCACGTTGAGGATGCGCTCTGCCTCATCGAAATACGGCTCCATCGATTTCGGATCCGTCTCGTTGAGACCTAGATCGCGACTCCAGTGATCGAGCACGCGATCGGGCGTACGCCAGGACATGCCGCCGTTGATGACGGTGGATCCCCCGACGCATCGACCTTCTGTAAAGATGATCGGCGGGCGCCCGGCGATCATCGTACTGCCGGCATCCCGATACAGCTTGAGGGACTGTTCGATGAGGTCGGTCGAGAAGGACTCTGTGGTATGAAGCTCTCCCTCTTCCAGGATCAGGACGTCGAACCCGGCGTCGGTCAAACGACGTGCCGCCGGCGCGCCGCCCGCGCCGCTGCCGACGATGACGACGTCGGCGTCGTACTTACGCACGACGCTGCGAGCGCCGATCTTTTGCCCATCCTCGATGTTCTGGTAGCGAATGCCGAATTCAGGCGGCAGCAATATGTCGGCAGCTCCGTTATTCACGACGACGTCCCCGTCGGATCATCGGCACGCGACGCGTCCGCTCGCGCCACTCCGGCGTTGCGCGGGTTTGCGAGCGACGGTTCCATGTTCATGAGCTTGGCGCGCCGTGCAATCAGTTCCTCAGCCCGCGGGGCCCAGTCAACCCCGAGCGCCGCCAGAATCTCGGGTTGCTGATAGAAAGCGACCAAGACCAAGACCCGCAGGCCATCGAAGAGCATTCGGAAAGGTTCGGCACCACGGCCGATACGCTCCAAATAGGAGATGGCTCGGGCGCGGTTCATGGAACGAAACCGCGTCATTCCGAAGCCGAAAAACGGAGCACCGAACTCGACGAGCAGCAGGCCGAGCGGGAAGCTCAGACGCACCGGCGCGGCCATGTGTGGGACGAAGCGCAGCATCGTCGCCAGAACACGGGCGTCGACGTCGACATCGTAGATTCCCTCGTAAGGTCGCAATACCGACACGACCTGACTCAGAGTCCGTGTGATCGATTTTGCAACAGGTCCAGGCAATCGGCCAAAAGGCGCGCGTTGCGGAGAAGTCACTAGATCGAGTCTACTCAAGGCCCGCTGAGGGGTCCACAGCTTTCCGCTGGCGTCGGCGAGGACCGGTACGTGATCGCGACGATTGCGCGGTTCGATGTTGCCCGCCGGCCCAGCGTTGCTATGATGCCGTGCTTTCCGGGGCCGCCTAGCGCCACTCAAACGGGGGTAGCGAACGAATGGTTCAGACATCGTCTCCACAGGCAGACATCAAAGCGGAACTGCAAAAGCCCAAACCAGACGCGGCCGTGGTCGCCGAGATCTTCGATGGCCTCGCGATCGGTGACGCCGTGATGGCGGCGCGCACGCTGTCGGGCGGCCGGGTCCAGGGCGCGCTGTGGAAGGCAGCCGCGAGCCAGCCGCCGCTGGCAACCGGTGATCTGGTCCCCAGCGACTATGCAGCGATGAAGCAGGTCGTGTTTCACGGGAAGAATTCTCTCCCCGCCTTCAGTGAGTTCCGAAAGATCTGCTGTCGACCGGACCAGGAACAGGCCGGCGAAGTGCTCTGGGGCTACAACGATACGACGATCGAAGCGTTGATCGGCCCGGGCTACTACGTCGTGCACGACACGACCGGCAACCAACTCGGAGGAACAGCATTCGATTACCGCAAGCTACCGAAAGACCGTGTGCCGAACTGGCCGCCGATACGGCCGAATACCTATCGCCTATCTCGATTCGTTTACAATGGTACGGTCGATTATATGCGACGCGTTGCGCGCGACGTGTTCATCGGAACCGCCACGCGCAACGACAAGGAACTGGGTAGCTACTTCATTCTCGTGCGAGAGATCGACTAGCAGGCGCGCTTCACATTTTTCCGCCGAGGCTCTTGAGAAAGTCGTAGCTGCGCGAGTACGACTCCGCGGACTTACCGTCCTCGGGGAAAATGGCTCCGTAGAAGTCGCTCGCACCGGAGTCCACAACGCGCTGTAGGCCCTCGCGTACTTGATCCTCAGTGCCGATCAGCGAGATGTCTTCCGGGCCCGCTGCACCCTCGGCATCCAGACACGCTCGATAGACCGGTAGCGTTCCGTAGATCTCGAACTGCTTTGCGGCAAAAGCGCGCGCAGCGTCAACGTTGTCGGTCACGCACACGGGCAACGAACAGACCACCCGCGGCATGACACGTTTCGCGCCGTCGGCCGCCGCACGCATCACTGGGACGATAGACGAAGCGATATGTTTCGGCCCGGTCATCCACGTCAGCGTGCCGTCACAGAGTTCACCGCAGAGTTCGAGCATCTTCGGCATCAGAGCACCGACCATGATCTTGAGTGGTTTACCATCAGGGAGCGTGAGCGGCGCATTCACGTTGTAGCTCTTGCCGGCGTGCGCGACCGCACCTTCGTCCGCGAGCGCGCGCACGATGCTGACGTACTCTCGCATGCGCGAGATCGGCCTGTCGTATTCGAGCCCGAACATGCTCTCGATAACGACCTGATGGCTTCGACCGAGACCGAGTACCACGCGGCCTCCGGCTGCGGCATTTGCCGTCGCAGCCTGCTGAGCCATCGAGTGCGGATGGCGCGGATAGGTAGGCACGACCGCGGTCCCTAGCTCGATTCTCTTCGTCTCGCGGCCGGCAAGCGCCAGAACGGTCAGCGCATCGTGCGCGAAAATATTCGGAACCCACACGGTGGCGAAGCCGTCACGCTCAGCCGCCTGAGTCTTCGCAATCGTCTGGTCCAAGGTCAGGCCGTCGCCGGCTCCCAAGATCAAGCCAATGTCCATCGTTGTCTCCTCACTGTCGATGGAGCGATTAGACGCGAGACCGCTGGCTAATACCACTTGAGTTAGTCTGGAAGAACGTCGACAACCGCAACATGCCAGCTTGGGAATACACGAAGGGACTTCACGAACTCGGTGATCACTGCTTCGCCTACCTTCAACCCGACGGCTCTTGGGGTTGGAGCAACGCGGGCTTGATCAAAGGCAACGGAACGTCACTGCTCGTCGATACGCTGTTCGACCTACAATTGACGGGTGAGATGCTCGACGCGATGAAACGCGTGACGTCGCACGCGCCGATCGCGACGTTGGTCAACACACACGCCAATGGCGACCACTGCTGGGGCAACGAGTTGGTCGAGGGAGCCGAGATCATCGCCTCGTCGGCGTGCGCCGAAGAAATGGGCGAACTGGAGCCCGCCGTCCTCGGCGCCTTCGTCGATGCCGGAGAAGAGGCCGGCGAAGTCGGTGCCTTCATGAAAGTCTGTTTCGGCCCCTTCAAGTTCGACGACATCACCTTGACGCCCCCCACGAAGACGTTCCAGGGACGCCTCGACGTGGATGTCGCAGGCACGAAGGTCGAACTCATAGAAGTCGGGCCCGCCCATACGCGCGGCGACGTACTCGCCTACGTGCCCAGCGAAAAGACGATCTACACAGGCGACATTCTGTTCATCGACGGCACGCCGATCGTCTGGGCAGGGCCGTTCGCGAACTGGATCAAGGCCTGCGACCTGATGCTCGACCTGGACTTGGAGACGATCGTCCCCGGACACGGACCGGTGACCGACAAGAACGGCGTGCGCGCGGTCCGAGACTATCTCGCGTATGTCGAAGTGGAAGCGCGCAAGCGCCACGAGGCCGGGATGACCGTGGAAGAAGCCGCACGCGACATTTCGCTCGGCCAGTTCACTACTTGGGGCGAAAAGGAACGCATCGCCGTGAACGTCGACACGATCTACCGAGAACTGTCGGGTGAAAGCGGCGGTCCCGACGTCGCGAGACTGTTCACGCTGATGGCCGAAATGTACGCCGCCTGACGACGCCGCGTCACGCGCCGAACCGCCGCTGCGAACCAGCGGCCGTTCGGCGCGACGGGTTCAGACGCGTTCGATGATGGTGGCGATGCCCATGCCGCCGCCAATGCACATCGTGATCAGCGCCGTGTTGAGGTCTCGTCGCTCGAGTTCGTCGAGCGCAGTGCCGATCAACATGCCACCCGTCGCTCCCAGGGGATGGCCGAGCGCAATCGCGCCACCGTTGACGTTGACCTTCTCGGGATCAACCTGCGATTCCTTCAGGAACTTCAATACAACCGCAGCGAACGCTTCGTTCACCTCGAACAGATCGATGTCGTCCCAAGTCATCCCGGCCTTGTCGAGCGCGACCTTCGAGGCAGGCGCCGGCGCGGTGAGCATGATGACCGGCTCGTCACCGCATGTGGCCATCGCGCGTACACGTGCTCGCGGCTTCACACCCGAATGCTCTTTGACGTACTTCTCCGATGCTACGAGCAGAGCCGACGCGCCGTCGACGATACCACTGGAGTTTCCGGGATGATGAATGTGATTGATTTTCGCAACTTCCGGGTAACGCTTGCGCGCTTTCTCGTCCATGCTTAGCGACTGTCCTTTGCGCACGTAGTCGCCCATGGCGGCGAACGACGGTTCGAGCTGGCCCAAACCTTCCAATGTGGTCTGCGGACGCGGGAACTCGTCCTTGTCGAGCGCAACTTCTCCACTAGCATCGCGCACGGCGAGAATACTCTTGTCGAAGCGCCCTTCTTCTTGCGCAATTTTGCAACGGCGCTGACTCTCGACGGCATACGCGTCCGCATCGCCGCGCGTGAACCCCTCGATCGTCGCGATGAGATCCGCCGAGATCCCTTGCGGAACGATCGGGTGTAGTTCGCCGAGGTGTTTGTTGTGACCGTCGAGCCCGTGCTTGTCCGATCCCATCGGCACGCGTGACATACTCTCGACACCGCCGCCGACCGCAAGGTCCTGAAAGCCGGACGCGACGCCCATCATTGCGAAGTTGGCAGCCTGC
Source organism: Deltaproteobacteria bacterium (assembly GCA_029262375.1). Classification (GTDB taxonomy): domain Bacteria; phylum Desulfobacterota; class Binatia; order UBA1149; family SPBQ01; genus JAJCZM01. Next base: position 83,940 of record JAJCZM010000005.1, on the reverse strand, counting down.
TGGCCCGAGCCGCAGTAGCGATTGAGCGAAACACCGGTCACCTCGTTGGGCCACTCGGCGCACAGCACGGCGAAACGGCCGATCGGACCGCCCTGCTCGCCCGCTTCGCTCACACAGCCGGCGACGACGTCCTCGACATGGCCGGGATCGAAGTCCACGCGCTGCTCGAGCCCCTTCAAGCACGACGCCAACAACTCGTGAGGATGAATCTCGTGGAGCCGACCCGACGCCTTGCCCTTACCCCGCGGCGTTCTCACCGCGTCCAGAATGTATGCTTCGCCCATTGCCGCGAATCTCCTTCGCCTCGCCTCCGTGCGGCGAGCGCGCAACTCTAAGAACTCGGCGCTTGTGTCACGCGTCTTTACTTATTGCAAGATCCTGCATATATTCCCGCGCCAATCAGACAAGCATTGGCGCTATGGTTCGCTACTGGAGGTTTAGAAAATGTCGGATGATCGATTTGGATTGAAGGGTCGCACTGTTCTCGTGACGGGTGCCGGTGGAGGACTGGGCCGCTGTCATGCCCTTCTGTTCGCGAAACACGGCGCAAACGTGGTCGTCAACGATCTCGGTGGAGCGAGCGATGGTACCGGCGGCGGTTCCGCGATGGCCGACAAGGTCGTCGATGAGATCAAAGCAGCAGGCGGCAATGCGGTCGCGGACTACGGCTCGGTTTCCGATGCGGCGCAAGCCGAGGCGATGGTGAAGACCGCGATCGATGCGTTCGGCTCGATCGACGTCGTCATCAACAACGCGGGCATCCTGCGCGACATCAGCTTCGCCAAGTGCACGGACGCCGAGTGGGACGCCGTCTACGCCGTGCACGTCAAGGGCGCATACAACGTCACGAAGGCCGCCTGGGGACCGATGCGCGACGCCAACTATGGGCGAATCATCATGACGGCTTCAGCATCGGGGATCTACGGGAACTTCGGTCAGGCCAACTACTCGATGGCAAAGATGGGTCTCGTCGGCTTCGGACAAACGCTTGCGATCGAAGGCGAGAAGCGCAACATCAAGACCAACATCATCGCGCCGATTGCTATCAGCCGCATGACCGAGAGCCTGATGCCCGAGAACGTTCACGAATTGATCCGTCCGGATCTCGTTTCACCGTTGGTCGTTTACCTGTGTTCCGAGAGCTGCGATGCCAACGGTGAAGTCTATGAGGTCGGAGCCGGCGGAGCATGGCGTCTCGAGACCGTCCGCTCACAAGGCTGGGCGATCAAGCCTGCCGATGGCAGGGAACTCTCCGTCGAAGAAGTGGCCGACAATTGGGCAGCGATCAACAACATGGAAGGTGCCGACGTGCTACGCGCGATCGGCGACTCGACCATGGCAACGCTCAAACACTGCCTGGGCTAGACCTCAACAACGCACGCGAGGCCGGGTCGATGGATTCGGCCTCGCGAGGCCACCTATGTCGCCGCCACGCAATACAGCCGACTCCAAGACGAAGCGCCCCGGCGAAAGCGACGGCAAACGACCGGCACCGCGACGGCGTCGAGATCGAGAACGAACGATCTCGGACATCCTCGACGCGGCGGAGAAACTGCTCGCAGAGAAAGGTCCCGATGGATTCGGGCTGGCCGAACTCGGGCGCGAAGCCGACATCTCCTTCGGCCTGATTCATCACTACTTCGGTGGCAAAGAAGGCCTCCTGCGCGCTGTCTTGAGACGCAGCCTGAAAGAGCTCGGCGACGAGGTTCGCCGCACCCAAGCAGACGGAAGCTTCTGGAGTCGCGAGGCTCCAGCTGTGCACGCCGTGTTCGATATCGCTTCGCGCCGCCCCGCATTTCCGCGACTGGCAGCCTGGGGCCTGTTAACGGGCCTGCTCGACGGTGAGCCGGTAACGGATGAGTTCCAAGCGGACCGAGACGCGTTTAACGCGATGATGGGTGCATTTCGCGAACAAGCGCCTGCCGGGGCGCGAGAAGACGTACCCGCTATCACTACCTTGCTGCTCAGCGCGGTACTGGGGTTCAGTCTTATTCGGCCGACGATGGTGAGCGATCACGACTGGAGCGACGCAGACGACGAACGCGTTCGCGAGATGCTCGCTTCCGCGATGGTCCAACTCACCAAACGCAAGCGCTAGCCGCCGATCATCAGACTATTCTCGTCGAACACGCGTCGCGCGAGAGGCGTCAGTTGTTCACGGCAAAGCGTGTCGATGCGCGCAATCTCGCGACCATCCAAGTAGTCGCGATAGCCGCCGACCTTTCCCTTACGCATACGCAAGGATTCGGGATCGGCTCGATCGTACTTCTGCCCCGTGATGCCCTCGTCGCGTTCCCGTGACTGCATCGCGCCGAACGACGCGTCCGCTTGCGCACGTGAGATCGCCGAGACATCGACGGGGAGCTCGAGGAACTCGAGTATCGAGGTGACCTCGCTCGGCGTGTCCGTCGCGAGTCGCTCGTAGCTCGTGACGTACGAGCGACCGTTGGCGAGCTGCTCGACCCATCCGTTGTAGTAGCGCGTGAATCGCGCAACCCCTTTGAAAGGATCTTCTATGAACTCGGACAGCGTCCCGCGAAAACGCTCGGACTCACGGCGCTGACGCGTCGAATGGAAATAGCTCGAGACGATCACGTCGTGCGCTCCACGTACCATGAGCAGCACGTCGGTGCCGACGGCGAAACGCGAATTGTCGAAGGGATCGTGACTCGCCAACAACATCGGGGCGCGCTTGTCGCCGCGTAGCTTGAAATTCGCCAACCCACGACGCTGGTGCAGGCTAAGATTCGGAATGATCGAGAACATGTTCGTGAGATTCGCGTCAACCCCCAAATCGAAAACGTCGTCGAGATATCGACTCAGCAGAAAGCGTAGCCACGTGCGACCGGTCTTAGGATAAGAACAGAAATAGACGGGACGATTGCGCGCCAACGGTTGCTTTACGAGCATGCGCAGCGGAAATCCGTAGAGGTACGCGCGCAACGCGTCCAAGCGTGGATTGCGCGGCGTGGCGCCGTCGATCGTGCGAGCTACCGGCATCGTCCGTCAGCGATCGACATTCGCGAAGCGCTCCACCTTGCGCTCGAAGCGGCGGAAGTCGTGAAAATTCTTGAGCTTACGCAAATCGCGCGAACGTAGATCGATTACACCGAGCTTGAGAAGGATGGCGACCAACGGGTTCGGTGGATGGATGTAGAACGGGATGAAGTTGAAATCGAAGAGCATAGGACGCGGGCGTCCGTCGTCCCCGGTGACGACCATCATGTTGCCGGCGTGCAGATCGACGTCGTAGAGTTGCGCTTCGTGGGCCAGTCTAACGATCGTCTTTACGTGCTCGAACAGTTCTTCGTCCGGGCTACCGCGATCGACATAGTCGAAGTAATAGAGGCGGCCTTCGAGTTTCTCCTGGATGAACGCGGCGACCCCAGGTCCCATGACGTAGGCCAAAGGCTCGGCAACGTAAGGGCGCAGTCCCGGTGCGTCGTAGAACGCGCGGTTTCGCTTCCACTCGAACTCGACGAGTTCCTCGCCCATGAGGCGGTGATGCCGCTCGATCGCACCCGCTTTGTAGAGCTTCAGTACGACGTCGCGCCCCTTCCATCGGGCGTCGTACACCGCACAGGTTACGCCCTCACCGAGCTTTCCAAGTACTTCGACATCACCGAACGCACTCAGACTCAGACCGCCACTACCGCCTTCGGGGTAGTCCTGACGACGCCGATGCCTAAGACGTAGTTTCACAGAGGACAACCCACTTGTCCGAGAACACGCGGGCAACAGGCAAAACGGCCTTCACCTTAAGTCCCGCGTCGCGGGCCTCCTGTTCGAGTTGCGCGCGCGAAACACGCACCAACGGATTCTTCGCCAATCCGAAGATCTTGCGCAGCCGATACATCGCGAAGCGATAACTGTACTTGTGCCGGTAGTCGAGAATCAGCCATCGGCTGGAGATGCGTCCCATCTCGCGAAGCATACGCACCCGGGTAACGGGATCGACGTGGAAGAGAAACCGGATCGACATCACGCAGTCCACAGAGGAATCGGGAAACGGAAGGTGCTCGGCGTCGGCTCGAACGAAACCCAGAAGCCCTTTCATGGGCCCAATCCGCTTCTGCGCCTGTTGCATCATCTCGAAGGAAATGTCGCCACCGACGACCTGATATCCGCACTCGACGAGACGATCAGTGAAACGACCGGTTCCGCACGGCAGATCCAATATCGAGCCCACGCCCTCGGTCTGGGCGAGTGCCGCGAGAATGGTCTTCCATTTGGCGAGGTTGCGCTTGGCGCGCTCCGGGCTCCCCCAACGGTGGAAGTCATAGTCGTCGGCGACTTCACCGCTTTGGTAAAACTCTTTCTTGTACCCGTAGTCGGCGACACGCTTCGCGCGACTGGGATCTTCTTTTCCGGGTTTGCGAATTCCTGATCTGCTCATTCGATCCTGTTCCCGCGTTCAATCGCTCGGGCTGGGCCTGCGTCGCTACTCTACGAGATCCATCATGCGTGCAAGGATGAGCTTCATGATTTCGCTCGATCCGGCGTAGATCGGAATGGCACGCACGTCTACGAAGTCACGCGCAACGGGATACTCACGCATGTAGCCGTATCCGCCGTGCAACTGGACGCAATCGTAGGCGACGCGATTGGCCAACTCCCCCATCCACCATTTTGCCATCGAGACACGTCGCGTGATGTCCTCCCCCGCGATGAATTCGTCAATGATCGAGTCAATCATCGTGCGGCCGAGTTCGATCTCCGTAGCACGCTCGACGATCTTGAACGCGTTGTGCTGGAACGAGGCGATACTGGCGCCGAAGGCATTGCGCTCCTTCACATACGGCAATGTTTTGTCCAAAATCTGTTCGGCGGCCGTCTGCGCCGCGATGGCAATCATCAACCGCTCGCGTTGCAGATTGCGCATCATGTAGCTGAAGCCCTTGCCTTCCTCGCCGAGTAGGTTGGCACGCGGGACTCGACAATCTTCGAAAAAAAGTTCGCCTGTGTCGCCGATGTGTTGGCCGACTTTTTCCAGTTGGCGGGCTTTCACGAACCCGGGGGTGTCCGCTTCGACGGCGATCAGGCTGATGCCGCGATGCGCAGGCATCGCATCGGGATCGGTTCGTACCGCGACGAGGATCAAGTCACAGGCGATGCCATTCGTGATGAACGTCTTCTGACCATTGATGATGTAGTCGTCGCCATCGCGCACGGCGGTCGTACGCAGTGCGGCGAGGTCGGAACCGCAACCGGGCTCCGTCATTCCGATCGCCGTGACCATGTCGCCGCTGGTACAGCGGGTCAGCCAATCGCGGCGCATGCTCTGTGGCGCCAATTCGGCCAAATACGGAACGGTAATGTCAGCGTGAACCGAGACGGCCGTCTGGATGCCCATCGCACCGCTACGACCGAGTTCTTCGCAGATGACGACCGAGTACGCGAAATCCGCGGCGCTGCCGCCGTCGGCTTCCTCGACCCATGGACATAGGTAGCCCTGCTCCCCCATCGCGTTCCAAAAAGAACGCGGGATTGCCTGCTGACGCTCCCAGTCGTCGACATGGGGCGCGACCTCGGCCGCGACGAACGCACGAAAGGCATCGCGGAATTGCTCGACCTCCGGCGTGAGGTAGTTGGGTTTGGGCATAGGCTAGGCGTCCCGATGGGAGGCTCGTAGAGTGGGAAATCTACGGCATGGTGTATCGGAAAACAACGCCATCACGCCTGGCGGCTGCCAAAGGCAGGAGCGCCCGCTATGATCGGCGGTTATGGCGCTATCGATTGCTCTCCTACGCACAATGGCGGCCCGGCTCGGGCTCGCTGCGCCGATCCAACTGGTCGCGGCGTCGCTGCTGGTCTCGGGCTGCAACACGGGGGTATCGCCCCCGGATCCAGCCTGCCCGGGCTGCAACGTCGTGCTGATATCCATGGATACGCTGCGCGCCGATCACGTCGGGACCTACGGATACGGGCTGCGAAATACGACACCGAACATCGACGCGCTGGCGACCGAGTCGGTGCTGTTCGAGAATGCGATCAGTCAATCGTCGTGGACGCGGCCTGCGCACATGTCGATTTTCACGGGACTCTATCCGTCGGAGCACGGATACAAGGCGCTTCGCGACCGGGCACGTCTGCCCTCTGAAGTACCGACGCTCGCCGGCGTACTCGGCAAAAGCGGATACCAGACGGCTGCGTTCACCGGCGGTGTGAACGTCGCGGCAGCGTTCGGATTCGACAACGGCTTCGAGACCTATCGCACCAACGGCAAGTACTTCCGCGACAACCTCGAGGATACGAAATTTTGGTTCGAACAGGAGATGAGCGAGCCTTTCTTTCTATTCTGGCACGGTTACGACGCGCACACGCCGTACCTGACCGATCCGGTAGATCGGCTCTCACTTGAACTGGCCGAGTCACCGCCGAAGCGCGGGCTACGCAGCTTCTGTCAGAAGATGCGCGACAGCCCGCGCGTTCGTCGCTACAAGGCGGAGTACGACGGCGCGATTCATCGCGGCGATCGTTACGTCGGAAAGCTCGTTGCCTATCTCAAAGAGCGCGGCTTGCTCGACCGAACGCTGATCGTGTTTCTTTCTGACCACGGTGAGGAATTCCTCGAACACGACCGGTGCTTCCATCTAACAACGCTCTACCGAGAGGTGCTGCACGTCCCACTGCTCTTCGTCGGTCCCGGCATCGAACCGCGGCGCATTCCCGATACGATCCCCGGCTCGGTCACCGTAGCGCCGACGATCCTCGATCTGGTGGGGATCCGCGATCATGCGCTACCGGGCCCTTCTCTCGCGCAGTTCATCGCGGGCGGCCGCTCGGACGTCGGGCTGGCGGTCAGCGAGACCGAGAGAAGCGAGGAGCACGGGCAAGGCAAAGGTCATGTCCGCTCACTGACGACCGCTGATGCGAAATACATCGAATGGACGACGCGCGACGAGACGGCCTATTTCGACTCGACCAACGACCCGAATGAGACGAATCCACTCGGCGACAGCGCCGACGCCAAACCGTTAGCCAAGCAGCTGGCGACATGGCTCGAGCTACATCCACGGCGCGTAGGCGATGCCGGAAAGGCCGCGGCAGCGACGCCTGAAGATAAAGAACTCGAGTCCCAACTACGCTCGCTCGGATATATGGACTGAGGTGAGTGGTCGGCCTACCGTGCGGGCAAGTTCGGGCAAGTTCGGCCAATTTCGAAAGTTCCTGCGCGTGGCGTTGCCTCCGGCGCATCCTACTTGTCTAATCTGTGTCGGCCGGTGACTCTGGCCATCGGCACATCATGAACTTCCACAATGAACCCGTCTTTGTGGGTCGCGACTTCGGCGGCCGAACACTCGTGATCGAGCGCGACGCCATCGAGAGATACTGCGAAGCAGTGGCCGTCGGTTCATCACGCTATACCGACTACGCGCCCGCGCTTCTGTTGCACTCGGAATGCTACGAGAACCTCGATTGGTACCTACGCAACATCATCGGCAACCTGCACGCACGCCAAGAATGGCATCTGTACTCGGCGATCACGCCGGGCCAACAGGTCACCACGCGCGGGTTCATTCGCGAACGTTACGTGAAACGCAACCGCGAATACGTCGTCAAAGAAACATGGGTGCTCGGCGGCGACGGCCGACTTCTCAACCGAGGCGTCACGCATCAGAGCTTCCTACTGACGGAAGCTCAGGGCGACTCCGGGTTCGCAGTCAACAAAGAGCGCGAGAAATCCGCGGCACGTCGTTTCGATATCGGAGGCGGTGACGGTGCCGTTCTCGAGCCGCTCGAGCGCACGATCAGCCAGCCCATGTGCATGGCGTTTTCGGGTCCGATCAAGAACTACCACAACGACAAGAAAGAGGCCGAGAAGCTGGGCTTCCCCGACATCGTCGTGCAAGGCATGCTGCCGATCTGCTTGATCTCCGAAGTGCTGACCGCTGAGTTCGGCAACGGCTGGCTCGCCGGCGGACAGATGGACGTGCGGCTCGTGAACGTGCTGTGGGGCGAGGAGATCGCAACCGCCCGCGCGCAGGTCACGGGCGAGACCGCAGAAGCCGGCATGACGCGCGTTCATCTCGATGTTTGGGTCGAGAAGCCTGATGAGACGAAGGTCATCGTCGGCAAGGCGAGCGCACTGCGACGCTAGCTATGCCCTCGGCCATATCTCAGCGCCCTCATCACGAATGGCGCGCACTGATCCGTCTAGCGTGGCCGATCGTCGCCGTGAACCTCGGCACACAACTGATGGCGGTCGTGGATACGGCGCTGTCGGGAAGGATAGACAGCCTCGCCCAGGCCGGCACCGGACTCGGCGCGACGGTGTTCTTCTTCGGAAGCCTCCTCGGGACCGGCATCGTCATGGGGCTCGACCCTTTATCGTCCCAGAGCATCGGAGCCGGGCGTCATGGCGAAGCACGCCGTCAGCTCTGGCAAGGCGTGTGGGTGGCGCTGCTGGTGTCCGTTCCTTTGCTGCTCCTGACGTTCGTCGCCGCGCGCGGCCTGGAGTCAATCGGAATCGCCCCCGACCTCGCGACCGAGGCGAGGCGCTACCTCGACGCCCGCCTGTGGTCGCTGCCGCCGTTGCTGGTCATGACGGCTATGCGCGGCTACCTGCAAGCCGTGCATCGGGTGATGCCGCTGCTGATCACGACGATCATCGCGAACCTATTCAACTTCGGTGCCGACTGGACGCTGATTTTCGGCGATCAAGGACTGACTCGGATCGGACTACCGGCGCTCGGCCTGCCTGCGCTGGGAGTGACCGGCCTGGGGCTCGCGACGACCGTCGCCACGACGCTGCACATGATCCTACTGGGATTGGCCGTCGGCCAAGAGCCGCGCCCCGCCGAGCTTTCGGGCGTCGCGTATCGCACTTGGGACGGCAAGGTCGTCGCGAGGATCTGCGTCCTCGGGCTGCCGATCGGCATCCATATGGTTGCCGAGATTGGCATCTTCACCTTGGCCGGCCTTCTCGCCGGCCGCATCGGCGCAGTCGAAATGGCTGCCCACCATGTGGCGCTGCAACTCGCCGCACTAACGTTCATGGTTCCGCTGGGAGTGGGCCAAGCTGCCAGCGTACGCGTCGGCAACGCCATCGGCGCTCTCGACGCCGAGCGTCTGCGCGCAGCGGCAAAAGCCTCTCTCACGATCGGCACCGGCTTCATGACCGTCTCCGCGCTGTCGATGTGGACAATCCCACACTTGTTCGCACGGGTGATGACGGCCGACCAAGCGGTAATCGATCTGGCGGCAAGGCTCATCGTGATTGCGGGAGCATTCCAACTGTTCGACGGCATTCAGGTGGTGAGCGCGGGAGTTTTGCGCGGTGCCGGTCTCACGCGCTGGACGATGACGGCGAATCTTATCGCCTATTGGATCATCGCCTCTCCCATGGTGGTCGTGTTCGGCGGCAACGAATCACTGGGGGTGCGTGGCATCTGGATCGGATTGACGCTCGGACTGTTCGTCGCAGCGATGATTCTCGTCGGCAAGCTCATCGCGGTAACGAGACGAAACGAAATCGCATCCTTGTCGGTGTTGGCGCCCCCTAGGCGACAGTGAGTCGCCGTTGCGAACGGTCGACGGTCAGTCGCCGATTCGCAGAAGCACTTCTTGCGCCACCGACGCTACGAGCAGACCATCGCGCGTGTAGATGGACCCTCGCGCCAAGCCGCGCGCACCCGTAGCCGCCGGCGCATCCTGGGAGTATAGCCACCAGCTGTCGGCCCGCATCGGGTGATGGAACCAGATGCAGTGATCCAGGCTCGCGGCCATCTTCACGTTGGAGTTCATCCAGTGCACCCCGTGTGGGCGCATGACCGTCTCCATGAGGGTGTAGTCGGAGCAGTACACGAGTACCGCGCGGTGCACGCTTGGATCGTCCGGCAACTTGCCGTCGGCGCGCATCCAGATATTGCCCTTCGGCTCCTGCCCCGGCTGCGGCTTCCACCCTGGCTCATCGCACCAGCGGATGTCGACGGGTCGATCGCGCAGCAAACGTGGGATGACCTTGTCGCCGTAGATGTTGACCATGCGCTCGCGCGCAGTCGGCAGTGATTCGGGATCGGGCACTGCAGGCATCGACAGTGCGTGCTCGAGTCCGGTCTCTTCTTTGTGGAACGACGCCGAGAGGTTGAAGATTGCCTCTCCATGCTGGTGCGCCACCACGCGGCGTGTAACGAACGAGCCGCCGTCGCGAATCCGATCGACGAAGTACACGATCGGGGCCTTCATGTCGCCGGGACGCAGGAAGTACGAGTGCAGCGAATGAACGGTGCGACCCTCGGGCACCGTGCGCTCCGCCGCTACCAGCGCCTGCGCCGCGACTTGCCCGCCGAATACCCGCGGCCGATCCTCAACGGGATTGTGACCGCGAAAGATGTTGACCTCGAGTTCCTCGATATCGAGGAGCCCGACGATCTCGTCCAATAACTCTTGCGACACTTCCGGGCCGGCTCTCTACCAGGCGGAAGAGAAGCCGGCGTCGGGAACGTCCAAGGCACTTCGGTCGCCCGACTTGATTGCCTTCGATGCGGCAAACGCCTGCGGCAGGATGAAATTGACATAGAACTTTGCCGCCATGACCTTGCCGGCGTAGAAATCGAACTCCTCTTGGCTCTGATCGTCATCTTGCGTGCGTGCGGCTTCGGCGACCATCGCGGCGTCAAGTAGCAGATAGGCCACCGTGACGTGCGACATCGCTTCCAGGAACGGACTCGCACAGAGCGTAAGTTGATCAAGCTTACCGGTCATCATGTACTGAATGATCGTCGTACCCGCCTCTTGAATCTCGCGACCGGCCTCGGCAAGGAGTTTGATCTCTTCGCCACACGCGGGGTCATTCGAGTACTTCGCAACGAACTCGGTCAACCCTTCAACGAAGTCGTTCAAGTCCTTGCCATCGCGGTGGCGGAGTTTTCGTACGACCAAATCGAGGGCTTGAATGTGATTAGTGCCTTCGTAGATCGAGAAGATCTTGGCATCACGCAGGTACTGTTCGACGGGGTTGTCCTGCACGAAGCCGGCACCACCGTAAACCTGAATCGCCGTCTCGCAGACGCGGAATCCCTGGTCAGAGCAGTATGCTTTGACGATAGGGGTAAGCAGGTCGACTTGGCCCCTGTGATAGACCGCAGAGTCGTGATCGCCCTTCGCATCGAGCGCCGTCGCCTTGTCCTGGTGTACGGACAGATACGTGCAAAGCGCCCGCATGCCGTCCACCTTCGACTTCATCTCCATCAGCATTCGACGCACATCGGAGTGCTCGATGATCGAAACACGCTTAGCGTTCGGATCCTTGAAGGCCTTGACTGATGATCCCTGCTTACGATCGCGCGCGTAAGCCAGAGCGTTCTGGTACGCGGTCGCTGCGACAGCGAGCCCTTGGACGCCGACGGCAATGCGTGCGCCGTTCATCATGTGGAACATCTGCTTCATGCCGACGTTCTCGGTGTCGCCGACCAAGAAGCCTTCGCAACCGTCGTTCTCGCCGAAGCTCAAAACCGCCGTCGTCGATGAATTGATCCCGAGCTTGTGCTCGATCGAGGCCGTGATGACATCGTTCGAATCGCCCACGCTACCGTCATCGTTCACACGGTACTTCGGAACGATGAACAGTGAGATCCCCTTGGTACCTTCGGGAGCGCCTTCAACGCGAGCGAGAACGAGATGAATGATGTTCTCACTCATGTCCTGGTCACCGCCGGAGATCCAGCATTTCGTTCCGGAGATCTTGTACTTATTGCCGTCGATCTTGACGGCCTTCGTCGTGAGTGCGCCGACGTCTGAACCGGCTTGCGGCTCCGACAAGCACATCGTCCCCGCAAAACGACCGTTGATCATCGGTTCGACAAAAAGCTTCTTGTCCTTCTCGAGACCGAAGTGCTCGATGAGTTCCATCGAACCGTGGGTCAGCCCCGGATACATGGTGAACGCGACGTTCGCCCCGCCCTGCATTTCCCCGAGCACCACGCCGACGGAAGTAGGCCCCTGAAATCCGCCCGCTTCCAGTCCGATCTGAAAGTTGGGCAAACCGATCGCGTAGAGCTGGTCCCAGGCGTCTTTGTACCCGTCGGGAGTCGTTACCTGGCCGTCCTCGAGCTTACAGCCTCGACGATCAGCGACGCCGTTGAGCGGACCGGTGACCTCGTTGCAGAATCGATAGCACTGCTCGAGCACCGCGTCGCAATCCTCGCGCGACAGGTGCGCGAAGTAGTCGCCGTATGTTTCGGCGTCGAAGAGCTCGTGAACTTTGAAGTGTTCGTACAGAGTGAACTGATGGGATCGTAGATCAGTCTTGAACCAGTTGATCGCTGCGTCGGACATGCTCGTTTGAACTCCTAGAAAATCGGATGCTCGGTCGCCTGTGGATTCGGCGGCCGAGCCGCGCCTGCCGGCGCCTCGAACTATGATAGCTGCCGAGACGAAGCGGTCGATGGGCCGCTTCGGTAAGCAGCGCTAATCATGCTCGGATCAGGCCGGCTAGGCAAATAATATTACGCGCTGCGGCACACGCTTTGTCAGCCTCCGTAGCGATCCCAGTGAATCACCTCACCTGGGTCGGGACGGTTCACGGGGCCGAAGTTCCCTTTCGGGTAACCGACAGGAATGACGGCGTAAAGCGTGAACTCCTTAGGGATCCCTAGAAGCTTCTCGAAAACTCCGGGGATGAACAGGTGCGGTGTCGTCAGCACTGCGCCGAGCCCAAGGCTTCGTGCCGCGAGCAGGAGGTTCTGCACCGCGGGATAGGCCGTCGATGCTTCCGCCTGTGTCTGCGTGCTCGACATGTTCGCGATGATCTTGAGCAAGCCTGCGAAGCCGAAGAACTTGATGACGTTGCCGGCAAAGCTCGGTGAACTCGTCACTCGAGCCATGACGTCATCCTTGCGCACGCCCACGAAGATGATCGCCGGACACTCGTGCATATGATCGACCATGTAGGTGCCGGCGGCGGCCATGCGCTCGCGCGCTTTCAAGTCCTCACCCGGACGGGCCGGCGCTGCGGCGATCGTCGCGTGGTAGAAATCCCACGTTTTCTTCCAGTGATCTCCGATCTTTTTCTTCAACGCAGGGTCGCGCACGATGATGAAGGACCAGTTCTGCGCGTTGCTGCCGCTCGGGCCGTGAATCGCGGCATCGACGAGTTGCTTGAGCGTCTCCTCGGGCACGGGGTCCGGCTTGAGTCTGCGCATCGCGCGACAGCTCCACATGATGTCGAAGAGCCGATCCGAACTGTCGGGTTGTGCCATCGGGTTTGTCCTTTCCGCGCGCTACCCGCGCGCGAGTTTGTCGCGCGTCAAGTCACGCGTGATGTTCTTCTGATGACTTTCGAGCGTTCCGCCGCCGATCTCGTTGAGCTTGGCGTCGCGTAGAAATCTCTCGATCTTGTACTCGTTTGTGTAGCCGTAGCCGCCGAGCACCTGCATGGCGTTGTCGGCGACGCGCTTTGCTACCGGCGCAACGAAGAGTTTCGCAGCATCCGTACCCAGGCGATTGCGGCTGCCGGGACCGACCTTTGATGCCTCGTAGTAGACGAGCGCTCGCGATGCCTCGGTTTCGGCATAAGATTCGCCGATGTACTTCTGGATCTGACCGAACTCGGCAATCGGCGCACCAAAAGCCTTACGCTCACAGGCATATGCCACCATCTCGTCGAGACAACGGTCTGCGATACCGAGGCTCATGGCTGCGAGACACAGACGCTCGATCTCGAGGTTGCGCATCATGCACGTGACACCACCGCCCTCTTCGCCGAGCCGATTCGCAACCGGAACCGCGACATCTTCAAAGACGAGCTCGCACATTGTCGAGGCGCGCATGCCCATCTTCTTGATCGGCTCACTCGTAGTGAATCCGGGGAAGCTCTTCTCGATGACGAACGCCGTCATCCGGCCTTCAACCTTGGCGTACGTAAGCACGCAGTCAGCTTCATAGCCGTTGGTGATGAAAATCTTGCGGCCGTTGACGATGTAGTTGTCACCGTCGCGCGCCGCCGTCGCCTGCATGCCTAGAACGTCGGTCCCTGCCGATGGCTCGGTCATCGCCATGGCGCCGATCCATTCGCCCGACAACACTTTGGCCAGATAGCGCTCGCGCTGAGCGGCATCGGAGGCGTTATAGAAATTGTTCACGAACAAGACGTAGTGCGCGAGATAGGCCAGCGTGAAGCCCGGATCGCTCTTCGCCAGCTCGTGGTGAGCGATCACGGCCGCGACCGCGTCCATGCCGGCACCGCCGTCTTCTTCGGCGACGGTCAGGCCGAGAAGACCGAGTTCTCCGCAACGTCTGAGCAGATCCACATTGAGCGTGCCCGACTGATCGAACGCCTCGGCCTGCGGCTCGACTTCGGCCTGCGTGAATCGCCGCACGGTCTCGCGCAGCATTGCGTGTTCGGGTGTGGGTTGGAAGAGTTGTTCGTCTAAGGACATCGCGCCCATATTGGAGGCGATGTCGTCTGACGCAAATGAATCAGCCGGCTTTGCGACCGTGAGGGCGCACCGGCTCGACCTTTTGTCCCGGTTCACCGGTAACCGGTGTCGCGTAAACGACACGCGTATTCGGCGGAATGGACTCGGTCAGCCATACGTTGCTGCCGATCAACGACCCGGCACCGATCACGGTGGCGCCGCCCAGGATGGTCGCGCCGGCATAGATCGTCACGTTGTCTTCGATCGTTGGATGCCGCTTCGTCGTGCGCACCAATTCGCCGTCGGCATTGTAGGGGAAAGACTCGGCGCCAAGCGTGACGCCCTGATAGATCTTCACGTTGTCGCCGATGATCACCGTCGCACCGATCACGACTCCGGTCCCGTGGTCGATGAAAAAACTTCGTCCGATTCGCGCACTCGGGTGAATGTCGATGCCGGTTTGACTGTGTGCGTACTCACACATGATTCGAGGGATTAGCGGAACCTCTCGCACCGCAAACAGGTGGGCGATTCGATAGAGCGTGATCGCGTCGATCGCCGGGTAGCTGAAGATAATCTCTTCCACTCCGCCCGCAGCCGGATCGCCCTTGTACGCAGCCTCTACGTCGAGTGCGAGAAGACTGCGAATGTCAGGAATCTGTTCGAAGACCTCGAGGACGACCTTCTCACTCCAACGTTGATCGTCGCTATTCGGCGACCCGCCGCCACGTCTCTCATACGCCACGGCGCGCGCGATCTGTTCGACCAGCGCGTCGTACGCATCGTACATATGCTCGCCGATGCTCTGACGGAGATTGACGGGATTGAGCAACCGCGTCGAGTAGAAACCCATGTAGATCACATGCTGTAGATGCAGGAGCGCTTCTTCGACGCGTCGCTTGTTCGGAAGCGCCGCCGATTCGAGATTGTCGATGCTGCGCTCAGCTTTGTAGCTGTCGGCAACGTTGTCGATGATCCGCTCGAGTTCCGTATGCGATTTCTCGTATCCCTTCACGTTGATGGCCTTCAATGATTATACGGGAGCGACGCCCCCCGTGTCACCCGGGAGCATTTGCGGACGTCGCCAACGCCTGGAGCGGCCCGCCGGTCATCCTGTAGGAGGTCCAACCATCGACGGGCGTAGCGCCCAAGCCCCGATAGAACGCGATCGACGGCTCGTTCCAGTCGAGAACCGACCATTCCAGACGACCACAGCCCCGCTCCACCGCTGTGGCAGCCAGACCGGCCAGCAGCGCCTTTCCCAGTCCTTTGCCGCGCGCCTCGGGCATCACGAACAGATCTTCGAGCCAAATACCCGGTTTGGTGAGGAACGTGCTGTAGGTGTGGAAGAAAAGCGCGTAGCCAACGGCCTCACCGTCGAGTTCGGCGATGTTCGCCTCGGCGTAGCGGCGGGCGCCGAACAGGTGATCGCGCAGCGCGGATTCGCTGCCCACCATGGCATCGGAAAGTTTCTCGTAGGCTGCCAACCGGCCGATCAAGCTAAGAATCAAGCCGACGTCATCCTCGGTCGCCGGCCGAACAGTGATGCGACTGGTCATGCGACGCGTATACCCGCTGGGCGAACCGCGGGCCAACGACACACGAGCCGCTCAGACCTAGTCGCGCTGAACGGTGTAGACGATCTGCTTGTCGCTGACGTCGTGTACGCGAATGCGGAACCCGAGGACGTCGATGGTCGAGGTCTCACCAGCGAAGGCCAGGCTCTGTTCGAACAGCGGAGTTTTCGAGCCGTCGCGTCGATATTCGCGATAAAGAATGTGGTAGACCATGCCGCGGTGATCGTAAGTCGTTCCATCGTACTGGAGTGAGTAGTGCTGGAAGTTCGGTGCGAGCGGGTCTATCTCTTCGGCCACCTCGAACCGAAACAGCGACCCCTCGCTCGCAATCGGCGCTTTCGTGGCCACCGGCAGCAACGGAACGCCTAATTCGGTGATCTCAGCGTTCGAGACTCCTTTGGCCAAATATCCGCTCGGCTTCAGTCGCCCGCGGGCATCGGCCGCGGCATAAATGACACCGTGATCAGCCGCATCGAACGCGACCAGGTAGTAGAGATTGCCGCCTTGGCGCATCGCACCACCGACCGAGAAGCGCTCGCCTGACTGCCCGCGAACGTACGCCATGGATCCGTTTTCGCAGCGCACGATGGAGTCACTCGGCCCGGAACAGCGCTGCTCGAAGTCGCCGAGGGCAGTCGCGCCGACGACGCGATCGCTGACCGTATAGTTTTTTACCGAGAGCATCCGCTCCCCCGAGGCCGCCACGCGCCGCGCGCCAATCGCATAGTCTTTTTGCAGCACGGTACGCGTAGACGCCGGGACCTTGTCCATATACAGCGATCGACCGTCAGCCGAGTCGTATACCGGCTCTGAAACCCTCGCGGGGGAAGGTTGTCCGGTACAAGCCGAGAGACCCACTACGGCAATCAACGCCGTGAACGTTAGAAATTTTTGCATGAGCACTTCCATCCGTCTTCTTTGTTGCGCCTGAGGCTCTCGATTGGGAGGTAGTTCCGCTGCACACAGCAGACGCCGCGTGCTCCTCCCCAGGCAGACGCCTTATAGAACCACAACGAACAGTATACTGCCCCGATTCGGGGAATGTAGGAATACTTGTTGCGTCGATCCGCCTGCGCAAAACGCACGCCGACCGCCATATCCCGATTGCCGATTGCCGTTGCGTCGGTTATTCGCACAGGCGCGACGACGGCCAACGCAGCGGATTCCGCAGTTTTTCAAGGAGAACCACACATGAAGATCGAATCCGGACAAACCGCCGTGATCACCGGTGGCGCCAGCGGTATCGGACGGGCCATCGCCGATTCACTTGCGAAGCGCGGCGTCTCGATCGTACTCGCCGATATCGAGAAAGATGCTCTCGACCGGGCGGCCGACGAGATCCGCACCACAGGGGTCGACGTTCTGCCAGTCGAGGTGGATGTATCGAACTCGGACTCCGTGGCCGCCCTGGCAACGGCGACTCTGGAGCGCTTCGGAGCCCCCCATATCCTGTGCAACAACGCAGGCGTGGGCAGCCCCGGTGTTTTCCACGAACTGACCCTGGATGATTGGAGCTGGGTTTTGGGAGTGAATCTCAACGGCGTGATATACGGCATGCATCACTTTCTACCGAGCATGCGTCAGGCCGGACGCCCCGCGCACATCGTCAATACAGCATCGCTCGCAGGTCTGGCCGCCGAGTCAGCCATGGGGCCGTACAACGCGAGCAAGTATGCGGTCGTCGCGATCAGCGAAACTTTTGCACGCGAGTATGCCGGATCGGACAATCAGGTAGGCATATCCGTGCTGTGCCCCGGCTTCGTGAACACACGAATCGGCGAGAGCGGGCGCAACGCTCCGTCGAATGCTTCCGTGTCGTTGCCCAGCGCGGAGATGGCGGAGATGCTCACGAGCCTACTGACGAGCGGCCTGGAGCCCGAGCAGATCGCGGAGCGCGTCGTCGATGCGATCGAGAACGACACGCTCTACATCCTCACTCACCCAGACCTGCTGCCGCTGGTCGAGCAACGTTTCGAAGCGATCCTCGCTGCCGGCGCTAAGTAGGCCGGCTCGCGCCGAAGAGTTTCTGAATCACTTCGAATCGATAGTCGAAGATACGCGTAACATCGCCATCAACCATCGCCCCTGCGACGAGTTCACCTACAGCACCAAGCGGTAGACGATAGCACACGCGATCGATCATCAGCGTGCCGCCGTCGCGCGCAACGAATTCGTGGGTATGGTGCCACAACGAATACGGACCGGTCAGCTGTCGGTCGACGAACCCATGCGGCGGGTCCCACGATTCGATCACACTCTTCCATCGCATCGGCAGACCGCGCAGGCGCAGCTTGTACCGAATCGTAGTGCCGACACCTAGCGCTTCCGGTTCGAGCCCGAGCACCGAAAAGTTCATGAAGTCGGGCGTAATTTGCTCGAGATTGTAGGCATCGCTGAAGAATTCGAACACTTGGTCGATCGGCCGAGGCACCCATTGCTCGCGATACAGTTCGCGCGTCGAATCGCCCGCAGTATCACGCAGCGCACTCTCGAGATCCGGATACCGCCAGGTAAACCCGGAGCCACGTGCCGCCGCGGGGTCGACGCGCTGGCCGCCGAGCAACATGCCGGCGAGTTCTCCGAGCGCAACACGCAACGCGACAGCCGGGACCCGGATAATTGCCGGCCGACCCAGCACGCGCCCGAGTACCTTGGTGAACTCCGCATTCGTCACCGGCTCGGGAGCAGTCGCGTTGACCGCACCCGACAACGCGGGTTCTTCGATAGCATGGCGGATGAGCGCCACCAGATCGTCCACGTGGATCCAGCTCATCCATTGGCGGCCGCTTCCAAGCCGACCGCCCGCCCCTAGCCTAAACGGCGGCAACATCCGCGCGAGCGCACCGCCGCCGCGCGCCAGCACGACACCGATACGCAGCGACACGGTGCGCACACCGTCGATGACGATCGAGCGCTCCCACGCATCGCACACATCGGCAAGGAATCCGTCGCCGCGCGCGGCGTCCTCACGAAGCAGCTCATCGCCACGATCACCGTAGTAGCCGACCGCGGATCCGCCGACCACGACGCGCGGACGATCGGACTCGGGCAATGCGGCTATGGCCGCCGTAATCGCCTCGCCGCCACCAACGCGAGACCGCAGGATCGAGCGACGCCGCCGAGGCGACCATCGCTTATCCGCGACGCCGGTCCCCGCGAGGTGAACGACGGCGTCGGCACCTGCAATGGTCCGCGGCGCGAGCGTTCCCGCCTCGGCGTCCCAAGCCGCGACGCTCACTCGGTGCGGTAGCTCTCCATGCAGACTCGCAGGGTCGCGCGTCAGGACCACGACCTCATGACCGTCTGCCACCAGCGACGCGACTAGTCGACGCCCGACGAGACCGGTTCCACCGCTGACTACGACGCGCATGGGAGTCCTGTCCAGCGACACTTACGCCTCTCGGTCATCGCTCATTCCTCTTCGTCCTCGATCACCTGCGCAAGCAGTCGCAGATACAGTTCGGGGCGGCGATCGCCGAAGAGCCCCCAAGCGGCTCGATACGCGCGAGCGGCTTCCAGATCGATGTCCACGACCACGACCTCCTGTTTCTCACGGCCACAGTCTGCGAGCAGCTCGCCGGTGTGATCCGCGAGGAAGGAACACCCGTAGAACGTGAGATCGCCCTCCACGCCGACCCGGTTCGCGGCAGCGATCGGCACCGCGTTGGCTACCGCATGCCCGAGCATGACTCGGCGCCACGGGCCGCTCGTATCGACCTCGGGAGCCTCGGGCTCGCTGCCGATCGTCGTCGGATAAATCAACAGATCAGCACCGGCGAGTACCATCGATCTCGCGGCTTCCGGGAACCATTGATCCCAACAGATGCCCACGCCGATCGATCCGTAACGCGTGTTCCAGCTGAGAAAGCCGGTGTCTCCCGGATCAAAACAGTCCTTCTCTTCGTAGCCCGGCCCAGACGGAATGTGGCTCTTGCGATACACGCCGAGGACGGCGCCGTCGGCATCGACCATGGCCACGCTGTTGAATAGTCGTGCACCGTCGCGCTCGTAGAACGACACCGGCACAACCACTCCCAACTCGGCCGCCAGCGACTGCATGTGAGCAACGGTCGGGTGCCCGTCGAGCGGCAACGCACGCTCGTGATGCGCGCGGTCGCGGGTGCGCGGAAAATACGGGCCATCGAAGAGCTCGGGGAGTACAACGATGTTCGCGCCATCGCTCGCCGCGGCACGTATCAGCTGCTCCACTAGTGCCAGGTTGTCGTCGCGCTCACCGGGCAGCGCAGCCTGCACGATGGCGATCCGTACGCGTTCGCTCATACTCGCGGCTCCTGCTGCGTGATGCAGTGAAATGCCCCGCCGCCGTCGAGAATGGCTCGTGCCGACGAACCGACGACACGTCGCTCGGGAAAACAGCCACTGAGCACGGCGACGGCCTGGTCATCGAACTCGGTCCCATAGGTAGGCACGACCACGGCGTCGTTCGCGATGTAGAAATTCAGATAGGAAGCCGGCAGCAGCGATCCGTCGTCGCCCGTCACCGCGCCCGGTGACGGCACCGTCACGACCGTCAACCCACCGACTGCTTGTAAGGTCTCGCGCGTTTCGCGCAACGCCGACGCATTCGGTCCGTCATGCGCACTCGACCGCGCGCACACGACGGTGTCGCGCGAGACGAAACGCGCGAGTGTATCGACGTGGCCATCGGTATGATCGCCCATCAAGATCGGATCGAACCAGACGACACGCTCCACACCGAAAGCGTCCCGCAACGAACGCTCGATATCGATCTCGCTCAGGTCCGGATTTCTCGACGGCGAAAGAATGCACGCGCGCGACGCCAGACACAGGCCCGCGCCGTTCATTTCGAACGCGCCCCCTTCACCGACCCAAGGCAGTCGATGCAGCGACGCTCCAGCGAGACCAGCCACCGTCGTCGCAACCTCGGTATCGCCGTCGAGTTCGTACTTCCTGCCCCAACCGTTGAACTGGAAGGCCACGGCAGCGAGCTCGGCACCGCGACGCACAAATACCGGGGCCGTATCGCGAAGCCAGATATCGCCGTAGCGCGCGCGATGAATCTCGACGCGGTAGCCGTCGAAAATCTCTCGCACGATCGTCGCGTCGCTCGATTCGTGCACCAGGAGTTCTACACGTTCGTTGCCGTCGCTCGCGATGATTTTACAGAGCGCGACGAACTCATCCACGACGCGAGCGATCTCAGGGCCCCATAATTGCTTATCGTGCGGCCACGCCAGCCATGCGGCACGATGCGGTTCCCATTCTGCGGGCATCGTTGCCTGCAGACCGTCTCGCAGGCTATCACCGCTGTCGTTGGAAAGTGACAAGGTGTCGGTCGTCTCGGTGCGGCCGGGCCGCTACTCGAGCCCCATCATCTTCGAGAATCCGAAGCGCTTGCCGGCATGGAAGCCGCCGTCAACGACGAGCGAATGGCCGGTGATGAACGACGCGTCGTCGCCGGCCAGGAACGACGCAGCCGATGCGATCTCCGACGGCTTTCCGAGCCGTCCCAGCTGATGCGCGTCGATGACCTTGTCGAGAAAGTCCTGCATGCCCTCGCCGTTGAACACAGAGCGTAGTAGAGGCGTATCGATGAAACCTGGGCAGATGGCGTTCACTCGAATCCCGCGCCGACCGTAGTCGATAGCCATGTTCTTGGTCAAAAGGATCACCCCGCCTTTGGAGGCGTTGTAGGAGCTGCCGCCTTCGGTCCCTTCCATGCCCTCAACGCTGGCAATGTTGATGATACTGCCACCGCCGCGCTCCAGCATCGGCTCGAGCGCGTACTTGGCACACAGGAAAGTACCCTTGAGGTTGATGTCGATCGTACGATCCCACTCGTCGGCGCTGACCATGTGAACGGCACCGCCGCCCGCTACCCCGGCAGCATTGACGAGGATGTCGAGACCATCGAAACGGCGAACAGTGTCGGCAACGATCGATGCGACACGCGATTCATCGACAACGTCACCGGTGTGGAACGCGGTCGCCGAGGCTAGTTCGTTCACGCGCGCCCAAGACGCCGCGTCTACCTCCGACAGGTCCATCCCTACGACGGTTGCGCCATCGGCGGCAAAACGCTCGGCGCAAGCCAGTCCGATCCCCGATGCTGCGCCGGTTACCAGCGCGACTTTTCCCGTCAAACTGCCCATTGGGACTCCTTCGCCGACACGACGACCGACCCCTTTTCGTACACGACGCCCCGCGAGAATCGAAGCGGCAAGGTTGCGTCCCGGGCCGGTTCGCCGCATTCTGACGGCATGAACACGTCGCGTATTCTTTGGCTCGCAGTGGCCGTAACCGCTCTCGGAGTGTGCACACTGCTTACTGTCGCTACCACCAGTGAAGCCCACCCCCACCACGGTGAAGCTGAGGTCGTGATCGATCTCGCGGACGCAACGATGGGTAAAACCTACGTCGCACACGTCGAGGGCATGACCTGCCCCACCGGTTGCGCACCACGCGTTGCCGAAGCGCTGCGCACGATTCACGGCGTCGAGTCGGTCGAGGTCGATTTCGACAAGAAGCAAGCCGTCATCCGCATCGCCCCGGGTCACACCATCACGCAAGAAGCCTGCGACGATGCATTCGGAAATTCGGGCTATTTCGTAGACGAGCTAGACGAGGTCGTAGCGACCTCTCCGGGCGCCTAACCTGCGGCGGTAGACGCGCGTGGACAGCTAGGCGGCGGGTTCCGGCTCCCGCGCTGCGACGAACGCAGCAGAGTGTCGCGACAACAAAGCCAGCAGAATGAGTCCAGGTATCGCTGCCGCGGCCGTTAGCGAAAAGAACTCGATCCAATTCATCTGATCTGCCAGCCAGCCGGCAGAGGTACTCAGTAACGTTCGCGGTACGGCGAACAACGAACTGAGCAATGCGTACTGCGTCGCCGTGTACGAGGCATTACACAAGCTACTCAGGTAACCGACGAAGGCGGCCGTCCCCATCCCACCGGCAAGATTTTCAAACCCGATCGTCACCGACAGCATCACCAGGTCATGGCCAACGATGGCTTGCAGCGCGAAGACGAAGTTCGTCAGCAACTGCAAAATGCCGCAGATCCATAGTGACCGAATCATTCCCACGCGACTCATCAGGCTACCGCCGACCGCGAATCCGGCCAGCGATGCCACCAACCCGTACGTCTTACTCACGGTCGCAATCTCCGTCTTCGTAAACCCGGTTTCGAGCAGGAAGGGGCTCGTCATGACGCCTGCCAGCGTGTCTCCGAACTTGTAGAGCACCACGAAGAGCAGAATCGCTGCCGCCATTCGTCCGTAGCGCGTCAGAAACTCAGCGAACGGACATACGACAGACCCGTAAAGCCACGCGATCGCTCTTCCCGTTGATCCTCGCAGATGGGGCCGCTTGGCCATGTACGCATCTGCGCGCTGCTCTAGCGCGAGACTCTCTGCGGTAGCCACAAACTCGGGCTCGCGACCGAGAAGAACAGCGGCCAAGCCGATCGTCACCAGGCCCGCCATGATCGCGTAGACTTCGAACCAGCCTAAGTAGCTAGCCAAGAACAGCGCGCCTGCCCCCGAGACGAGCATGCCGATACGGTAACCGAAGACGACTGCCGCGGCGCCGGCAGCTTGCTGATCGTCGTCGAGGATATCAACGCGATAGGCATCGATGACGATGTCCTGGCTTGCCGAACAGACAGCCACGACGACGGCGAGTAGCGCGGTCAGCTGCGCATTCACGCCCGGCTGCGTGCTGCCCAACGCGACGATCGCCCCCATCAAAATGAGCTGAGTCGTCACGAGCCAACCGCGGCGGCGCCCGAGGCGCTTGCCGAAAAACGGTGCCAGTGTCCGGTCCATGAGCGGTGCCCACAGGAACTTGAGCGAATACGGAGTGCCAACGGATGCGAACAGTCCGATGCTCGTGTTGGTGAGCCCCTCTTCTTTCAACCAGAAAGTCAGGGTCCCGAACGTGAGCGCCAGAGGCAGCCCGCTGGAAAAACCGAGGACGAACACAGAGAGAACACGTCGTTCTAGATAGACGCGCCAGAACTCAGACAGACGATGAAGCATCACGAGTACCAGACATGTTCCGGGTCCGGGGCTCGCGGTTCAACCGCTTTGCGCTCGATAGACGATTTATTCGGGCGAAGAGCCGCCGAGATCTCGATCGGGATTGGTAAACGGTGCCGCCAGCGGCCGGTCGCCCAGTTCGCGATGAGCCTCGAGCGCCCAACGCACCGTCGGGAACGCGAGGTTGTCCCACGGGATATCGTCCCAGTCGTACAGCGCGACCTCGAGACTCTCAGGGCCCGCCGCATACTCGGGCGTGCGTAGCCGCGCGCGATAGATCAGCTGCACCTGACCGACGTGCAGCACATCGTAGATGGCAAGAAGTCCGTCGATCTCGAGCTTCACCCTCGCCTCTTCCCAAGCTTCGCGGGCCGCGCCATCTGCCGCCGGCTCCCCCACTTCCATGAACCCTGCGGGCAGCGTCCAGAACCCCTTGCGCGGCTCGATCGCACGCTTGCACATCAAATAGCGCCCCTGCCAAGTGCACACGGCCCCGACGATGATTCGTGGATTGTCGTAGTGAATGAAATCGCACTGCTCGCAGACGAGCCGCTCGCGCTCGTCGCCTTCGGGAACGCGCTTGACGAAGTTCTTTGGAATGTTCGCCGGAGCCACCCCCACACAATGAAGGGCGGCTGGCTCGCAGACAAGCAGCAGAGGAAGGTACACGCTGGTAGCAAACGCAGTACTTCGTTAGCATCGCTCGCCTGGGGAGGTCCACATGTCTGATTCCGTCCTACTGGTCGATGAACACGACGGCGTTGCCGAGCTCACGCTCAACCGTCCTTCGCGCAAGAACGCGCTGTCGCGAGATCTGCGAAAAGCTCTGGTCTACGCTTTCTACGAACTGGCCGGTCAACGCCGGCCGCCGGTGATCATTCTCACTGGCGCGGGAGACGCTTTCACAGCGGGTCTGGACCTCAAAGAACTTTCCGTCACCGGCATCAGCGGCGGCAATGACGAAGATCCACCGGAAATCGACGTCGTGCGACAGATGGGAGCGTACCCGTCACCAATCATCGGCGCCGTCGGTGGGGTCGCGGTGACTGGCGGATTCGAGATCGCGCTTGCCTGCGACCTACTCATCGCATCAACCAACGCTCGATTCGCCGACACGCACGCACGCGTCGGCATCCTTCCCGGCTGGGGCCTGAGTCAGCGATTGCCGCGGCTCATCGGGATTGGTCGTGCGAAAGAGCTGTCGCTCACCGGCAACTATATCGATGCCGAGCAGGCCGAGCGCTGGGGGCTGGTCAACCGAGTCGTTGCGCCGGAAGAACTGCTACCCGCTTGCCGCGCACTCGCGCAGGACATGGCATCGTGCGAACCCGACGTCATGCGCAGTTACAAGCGCGTGATCGACGACGGCTACGCGATGAACTTCGCCGATGCGGTGGCAATGGAGTCTGCGCGCTCCAAGGAGCATGCGCGCACGGTGTCACCCGAGGATATCGCCGCGCGCCGCAGCAACGTGCAGGCGCGCGGCAAGACTCAAAAACGCTAGCTTCGTGCGTTGCCCCAGCTCTCCCACGACGTCAGCGTACGCGGGTCTATGCGCTTGGCAGGCTTGAAGTCCTTCCCGGTAAAGTACGCGACGGGCAGCAGCACGCCCTGGGTAAACTCGGGCGGAACGCCGAGCAGCTCGCTGACTTCCTTTTCGTAGAAAAGATGGATCGTCGTCCAAGCCGAGCCTAAGCCACGCGCACGCGCGGCAAGCATGAACGACCAGGCCGCCGGTAGAAACGATCCGTAGATCGACGCTTGCGCTACCACCGGCCCCTCCTCAACGCGTCCTTCGATCAGAAACAACACGAATGCGGGTGCCTCGTGCAGATGCTCGGCGAGATAGGTCGCCGAATCGATCACGCGGTCCTGCTGCTCGGCGCGTAGGTCGCCACTGGGCAACTCGACCCGAAACGGGCTATCGGGCGCCGCGTACGCTTTGAAACCGGCACGATAGTAGTCGGCGATGGCGCGTCGCTTTTCGGGGTCGGTGATGACCATCACGCGCCAGCCTTGCATGTTCGATCCGGTCGGCGATTGGAACGCAATATCGATGCACTTCTCGATGAGTTCCGGCTCGACCGGACGACTGAAATCGAGACGCTTTCGAACCGAACGCGTCGTGGTCAATAGATGATCTACGGTCTCGAGATCCATGTTCACTGTTCACTCTCCTTTGCTACCGCGGCGTTTATCCGAGCGCACGGCGGTTAGCAACGGCTGAGTTACCCGCGCCGGCCACGTAGAAATGCAGAGAGCGATCTTATTTCCGACTGAGCACGGGGGCGTACGGTCGTTCGTTCTCGCGAACCCACCAGTTAGGACTCGATAGGTCCGGCTCAGAGAAGCGATAGTCCCAGATCATCGCGCGCACGTAGCGTGGTGGTTCATCCACGAACGGATTGACGGCGAACAGGTCGAGTACTGTAGGCGATCCCTCGAGTAATCGCTGCATCGTCGCCGTCAGCCAGGGTTGGCTGCGGTAGTCCGATAGCGCCGCGAACCACAGTTGCCAATCCAACCTCGGCTGATGGGGAGCCACGAGCCGAGGCCGCTTGTCGATGCGGTCGGGCTTCCAACGTGACTCGTAAGGCTTCCACTCCTTTCCGTCGTTGCTGCCTTCGAAGATGATCTCGCGCCGCCCTTTCGTCATGACGGCGAACAGGCCGTAGGAACTCGTCAGATGCAGCGGGTTCGTCACGAGGATCGCATCGCGTACCGGCGTCGGGAGATTCCGGTAACCGAAGAATCGCCCCATCATGTGGCCACTCGACAACGCAATCAGCAACGCGGCGATCGTGCCGCCGATCATGATGTCACGGCGCGTGAGTTCGGCCGCGTAGCGTCGGCCCACCCTACTCACGAGATAGTGCGGCTTTACGAAATGCGACAAGTAAGAGTCATCGAGAAGCGTCAAGCAAAGCAGGATCGTCAGCCAGTTGAAGAAAGTATAATTGCCGGTCGCGATGATCAGCAGCTGAAACCACACGAAGATCACGGCTGCGAGCGCGCGCGGGCCGCGCGGTGCGAAAATCAGGAACGGCAGTAGAAGTTCTATCGCCAGGACGCACAGCGCTCCGATCCAGTGGAAGAACATCGGCAGGTGATGAACGAACCAAGCGGTCGCCAACGGCAGAGGTTGCGATTCGTAGTGGTACGCCAGTGCGCTCAGGTTCCACCACGAAGCATCGCCGCTGATGAGCTTGACGACGCCGGACATGAAGATCACGCGGAACAGCAACCACCGCAGCAACAAAATTAGGCTGCGAGGGACGGGCTTCTCCATTTCGAAGCGAGGGCGTAGGTCGGTCTGTGCGAGCAGAATTGCCAGCAACCCCGTCTCGAGCAGCAAAATGTCCCACTGGAAACTGAGAAAGACTCCGCCGACGGTGTACAGCGACAGGTAAACGAGCCAGCAACCGATCGCGAAGAAACGCGGCTTGCGATTCATGAGCAAGCCGAGTGCGAAGATGCAACCCAAGCAACATAGTAGATTGAGCGCAGCATCGCTCGCGTTGAGCCAGAACAACGTAGGGAAGTGCCAAAAGCGCGACGCGCCGAACTGCTGCGCGGCACGATCGAGCGTTTGCTGCGCCGGGAGAATGCCTTCGCTTCCGACCAGCCCCTGCACCTGTCGCCATATCGACGCGATCGCTACGAAGTAAATCAGCGCCAGGCCACGCAGGAACGCCCAGCGCACGATGAAGTAGTGTGGCCGTTGCAGTTCGTCCGCCCATAGCGCGCGCGTAATCCGCGAGGCGTAACCGCGTTTCGCGGAAACCCATGCGTAGGTATTCTCGGTCAGCCGAGCGAACGCCGGGACACGATCATAGAGCCAACGGACGAATCTCCAGCGGTTGCTGCCGCTGATCGTCAGCAAACGGAAGACCGCATGCGCGCCGGAATACAGTGTCTCGTCGGTATCGAGCAACTGCACCGCCGACTCGAAACGGTCCAGTTCAATGTCGGGGAAGAAGTGCGCAACTTCTTGGAAGGGTTGGTACTCGACCTTGTCGCCGGTCATCTCGCGCCAACGCGTGACCCATTGCAGACAGAAGTCGCAGGCACCGTCATAGATCAGGAGCGGGCGCGCGCGGCGTTTCACACCTCCATTGTACCCCAATGCGTCATTTACGCGTGCCGTAAGCAGCTAATTTGCCTAGGGATTCCAACACCGCGGCGTTCATGAACGAACGCCCGCGGCGCAGCCCCGCCTCAATTGGGCAACACAACATACGCTACCGCATGCGGAAAAAGGGGCATGGACATTGCGCTCGGGGCAAGGCTATCCTTCGCTAACAGTGGGAAAGTGCTGATTTTCCTGTCGGATAGACTCTGGGAGCCCGTGACTACGCCCGCAAAATACCTCCAGTTCGCCACCGCCATCGCAGTCGTGCTCTCGTTGGTCTCGCCGGTATCGGCTCAGACCACCTTGTCGAAGACCGAACTCAAGTGTGCCGGCAAGCTCGCCAAAGCTGCGTCCAAGCTCGCGGGAACGTATCTGCGAGACATGAGTCGCTGCCGCGACTCGGTGATCAACGGAAAGAGCACCGGCCCCTGCCCCGATAGCAGCACGCAAAGCCGAATCGACGGCGCCGTCTCCAAGCTCGAAGATACGATCAAGAAGAGCTGCGTGAGCACGTGCTCGATTTCCGGAGCGGAATGCATCGCCGACTCTCTGTGTCCTGCGAGCGGGAGTATCAACGAGCTGTGCACTGCCGGCGCGAAGGACCTTCCATTCGACATGACCAGTCTTGGTTTTCCCGGCGCGCAGTGCGAACTCGCGATCGGCAAGCCCATCACGACACGCAGAGACTTCGCCGACTGCGTGTCCATCCTCACCCAGCAAGCGAGCGCAAACTTACTGGACGCGATCTATGGAAATATTGACGGCACGGTGCTCGGTGGCAAAGACGTACAGCGTTGCCTGGCGGCGATCAGCAAGTCGGGCCAAAAGCTGGTCTCGACCGTCTACAAGGGCGTGATCAAATGCCGCAGCAACATCGCGAAGGGGAAGACGAAGGGCGACCCCCGCCAATGCTCATTCAGAGATTCGAAAACCGTTTCGAAATCAGGAAAGGTCAAAACGAAGCTTCGCGCGTCCGTGGAGAAGCGCTGCGCATCACCGTCAGTATTGGCGAGCATTGACGTGTGCGGCCAAGGGCCGGGCGCGATGATGACGACGATGGACGTCGCCACATGCGTCATCGACGCCGCTGGCGAGATCATCGACAGCCAGGACGTCCCGTCGCAAAGAACGTACGGCCCGTCTTCGTTACTCGATGCTGTGTTTCCGCCTGTAGCTGTATGCGGAGACGACATGGTCAACCAAGGACCCGACCCGTTCTTCCCCATCGGTGAAGAATGTGATGGCGCAGACGACTCGGCCTGCCCCGGAGGATGTATTCCCCCCGGCGACGTCTTCGAATGTACCTGCAACAATCCGCCCCGCTTGCGATTCCTCGGCGACGGCAATCTCGTCGACCTCGATATCGGTTGGAAAGGCGCGTTCCACGATCTACGCATCGCCGGTGGCGCAGGCTTCATCGCCGAGATGAGCGAATGCGATTGTGACGACATGGACGGCGCCGCTTGCAGCGGCAATAGCGCGGATCCCGTCTGCACGCTCACCGGTGTACAGATCCCGCGCTGCGAATGGGATACCATGAGCGGCACTCGGTGCGACGACCATGGCGACGGCGACTCGGTAGACGAAGACGCCGACTGTTTTGTGTGCGACGCGTTCTCCGACAATGCGGGTGAGACTTGCACCAACTCGAGCGAGTGTACGTCGCGCTGCTTCGACTTCTTCGACACCCCCTTGAACCCCTGCACCTCACAGGCTGATTGTGCCGCCGGAGCTACCTGTCGCGGCCGCTGCGACGACGCGCAAGTATGCCGCCTGATCAACAACGGCGCCCCGACACCGTCGTCGACGGGAGGCCTCGGCGCATGCACCGTCACGGTGTACCGCGAGAATGTGACCGGGACGACCAACATCGTCACGGGCGAGCACGAGATCGACATGCAACAGTTCGCACGCGTCCACTTGGGAGTTACCTCCTCGACGCCTTGCCCCGTGTGCGGCGGCTTCTGTGATGGCGGCAACCTCGACGGAGAAGCCTGCCTGGGGCGCTGCACGTTCAGCATGAGTGCGTGCCGCTTCGACAGCGACTGCGGCGGCGGCGAGCTCTGCGGCGAGTTGAGTCCTGACTGTCCCTCAGGAGAGTGCAACCTAAGTCCTATATGTAGTGCAGGCGAGAACGCCGGGGGTGGGTGTCGAATCGAAGCGGTCAACGGCATCTTCGGTGCCGTCTCCAGCGACTGCCCGCCGTCGAGCGGACAGAACATCACCGGACAAGGTCTCACGATCAGCTGGTCGCCCCGCACAAGCGAATTCGTAGGCGAGCCGGGCTCGCTGGCCTGTACAGCACCAGGCTTCGAACTATTCAACTGCCCTTGCGCCGCAACGGGCGGCGCGTCCACCCGACCCAATGCTTGCGCAACCGCCTGTAACGCCGGCACCGAGTTCGGCCAGGGATGCGCAACGGGTGGCGGCAACATGGGCGGGAACTTCACCAGCTGCGCGGGCGGCGTCAACGCGGGCAGCGCCTGCGACGAAGACACCGATTGCCCGGGCGGATCCTGCTCCGACAACCCGACCCACTGCACCGGCGACCCCGCGTTCGAGCTGAACGCCTGCGTGGCAAATTCCGACTGCGGTTCGGGCGCCTGCGTGGACGCCTGTCCCGCCGGGCGTTGCGTGCCCTTGTGCATGGCAGACCCCGGCGACCCCGAGGATGGCGTCTGTGCAGCCGGACCACCGACCTACCACTGCGGCGGTTTCGCCGAATCGTTCCGTCAGTGCACGTCCGCCGAGGCCGGCGGATCCTGCGATGCCACGTGCAACAAGAGCGGCGATCCGTGCATCACCGCCAGCGAATGCCCAACGGGTGAATCCTGCGAAGGTAGCTGCGACTTAGCTCGTAATTGCGAGGCCGGCTCAGACGGTACTCTCGGCAACGCCGACGATATCCCCGGCGCCGGCATCTGTGTGAGCGACTTCCGTCAGTGCCCGCTATTCGGAGTCGAGGGCGGCGATACGCTCAACGGCAAAGGCGACCCCACCAACGTTCGCACCGTTGCGTCGTTCTGTTTGAGCGCGACCGGCTCTGCCGCCGTCAACGAGACAGCCGGCATCGGCGGTCCGGGGCGTTTGCGCCAAGCGGGCACCAATGCAACGAACGGGTTCGAGCAACTGCCGTAACAGGCTGGAGTTCGGGCTAACTCGATGCCCCAAAGAATAGTCGTTCCCAACGCTGCCGATCTCCGCGATCGCGAAACCGTCAAGTTTTCGTTCACAGACGGAGAAGACCGCAAGGAAGGCTTCCTCATCTCGCGTGCCGGCACGCTGTACGCCTACCGCAACGAGTGCCGCCACATTCCGATGACAATGGATTGGGTAGAGAACCGCTTTCTCTCGCGCGACCGCTGCTACATCCAGTGTGCGACACACGGTGCACGCTTCGAGATAGAGTCCGGACTTTGCGTGGACGGACCTCCGCTGGGCCAGCATTTGCGCCCGCTGGAAGTTCTCGTCGAAGGCAATGACGTCGTTGTCGTCGTGCCCGACTGATCAGGCTCGGACCGCTACTCAGAGATGACGGTAACCGCGATGTCGCGCCGCGCGCGTGGACCGTCAAGTTCCACGACCATCACGCCCTGCCACGTGCCGAGCAGCAGGTCCCCGTTTTCAACAGGCAACGTTTCCGACGGCCCAAGTATCGTCGGTGATCTCCAAGCATTCGCGCTCGTGAGCGGTCGCTATCGTCAGAATGACTGGCATCGCATGCGGTCCAATAAGCGATCCCCGATTGCCGTTGGACAATCGGGGATCACATACAGTTCTCTAGAGATCTCGCTCGGGCCCGAGCCCGCATCGGATCGGTTTCTCCGGATCGAGTACTAAGTAGCGCTCAACCCGCAACGCAACGGATCGCCGCTACTCACCGAAGCAACGAGTATGAGCAGTGCGTCGCCGGCGGTAATGGCACCGTCACCACTCGCGTCGCAAGCGCTTTCCATGCAAGCGCTCGTACCAACTGCCGTACGTAGCGCAATCAATGCATCCGTCGCGACGACCGATCCGCTCTGATCTGCGTCCCCACAGGCCGTCGGGGTGGGCCAACCGATGTCTTCCATCAAGCGCAGCGACATTTCGAGTTCGTGGATGGGGACAGTGTAACTGGGCTCCATCAGCTCGTTCGGACTGAGCGTCGTCGCATAGTGCGACACCGACGATCCGGGCTGGAGCGGATTGGGCGCGTACATCTCAACGTGCCCGCCGGCTCCAACCCCTGTGTCGAGTTCAGCCGAAAACCCTGAGCGCGCGCCTTCGGTATTCACTTCGGCACCGAGCCAGTGCAGTCCGGTAGAGTTCGACGTTCCATCGATCGCAGAGGCCATGCGCTCGCCGTTGCTCATGCTCGGCCACGATTTGCCCGTGCTGTGGTCTTCGAGGTTGACCATGTAGGTATCGTTGGAGCCGTTGAACTTCGCACCGGTGGATGTCGTCACAAAAGTGAGAAAGCCCAGGCCGTGTCCCAGTTCGTGCAACAACACCGTAAGAAAATCGATCTCGCCATCGGTGGGATTGCCATCGAGACCGTAATACCAAGCCGACGCAGCTAGACAGCCGGACTGACCGAGATTCGCGTTGAACTCCGCATCGATATCGGCCCCGGTTGTGACAAGGTTCGAACCTGCGTTCGCGTCGGCCGTAGCGGTTGCGTACCAGACGTCCGGCATCGGCGCATTCGTCGTATTGATGTTCACGAAGTTGGGGCCGGCCGCGCCGAGCGTTCCGCTCGTCGGTCCGCATGAGAGCGAAGAGAAGCTTGCATCGACGGTGATATCGACAGTGCTCACCAAGCGAGCGCCCCAGATATCGCCGGCGCGCTGAAACGCGATCTGCCGCTGCGCACCGACCGTCGTTCCGCTATTTCCGCCGATCGGCGTTGCCGGCGTCGTATCGTCGAAACCAGCCAACGCGTTGATCACGACGTTTGCACAATCGCCGGGCGTAGGCAGAGCCAACACGGTCATTGAGATGGCCGCCAATGCGACTACGATTCTAGACCGCATTACTCACTCACCTCTTCGTCTGCCGGAGCATGCGTGTGTTCGGACCCCGGATCCTGCGTGCAGCCGACGTGGAGCTTACCGTCGGGCCCTGTATGCGCGACCAGGTAATGCTTGAAGCGTCCTTCCAGATCGACGGCCACACCGCCACCGGGGACGGCGAACTCGGTAAGCCCTTCGGAACTGAAGCGTTGCGCGTCATCCGCCGGCGCCACTACGGCCGGCCCGGCACCGGGCACCGTCTGTACGGTCTGAGCAATCGCTGACGACGCGACTCCCGCAATCAAAACCAACGCGAACGCCCATACGGCATTCGCCAAATTTCCATCAAACGACTTGGCGTGAACCACCATCGGTTCCTCCTTTATGAAACGGCGTCGCAGGTGTACGCCGTAGAGCACTCGGGCACTGAGTGTGCCCTCTTCCCCGGATTATACAGACGCGTGCCCAGCCGGGCGAACCGCTTGTGCGTACGAATCTGCACGCGGTGCTCCGCTTTGGCAATGCGGCATGCGAGTTGATGAGCGGTAGTTCAAGTAGCAAGCTCGGCAGCGAACAGCGCCTTCACCTTTCCCCAGGCATCGGTGGCCGACTTCTCGTCGTAGTCAGCGCGCACATCACAGAAGAACCCGTGTCCGACGCCGGGATAGACGACGATTTCGTGCGCGACGTCGGTCGCACCGAGCGTCGTCCTGATCTTCTCGACATCGGCAGGCGGGATGTAATCGTCATTTTCGCCGAACACACAGAGGATTCGCCCCTTGATCTGATCGCTACGCTCGACCGTCGGCTTGCCGTCATTGCCGGGCGCTCCCTGTGCGACGCCGCCGCCATAGAAGCTGGCGGTTGCCGCGATCGGAAACTCGCATGCACTCAGATACGCAATGTGTCCGCCGAAGCAGAAGCCCATCGCACCGACGCCCTTGCCCGAAACGTCGCCGCGCGCCTTAAGCGCAGCGATCGACGCAGCAACGTCGGCAAGCGCCTGCGTCGCGGTCACCTGCCCCATCAAGCCGACGCCCTCCATCAAGCCTTCTTGGTCATAGCCGAGCTCGATCCCCGGCGCGCTGCGATGAAACAGGTCGGGGGCCAGCACGACGTAGCCTTCGCCCGCAACGCGATCGACGACGCTGCGAATGTGTTCGTTGATGCCGAACACTTCCATGAACACAAGCACGCCGGGCCAAGCACCGTCGCCCTCGGGTTTCGCAACATAGGCGCCCATGGCGTCGCCGCCTACATCGATCGAAATACGTTCACTGCTGGTCTTCATTTGTACTGCTCCTTTCGTGTGGGTGCCGGCGCGCGAGTCGAGGACGGTGCGGCATCTGACCGGCGACTGATTGCGGCACGATCGGCCTCGGCTAACACGGGGTACGGACAAACGCGAGCCACGGATTGGCAACAATCCCACTTCCGTGGCAATGCTCGCGGCCATGGAACTCAAGGAAACGCGCTACGAAGTCGTCGACCAAATTGCAACGATCACGCTCAACCGCCCCGAGGCCATGAACGCGCTCACCGCTCGTATGGGACATGAGCTCGTCTCGAACCTGGAGCGCGCCGACGGCGATGATGACGTCCGCGTCGTGATCGTGACCGGCGAAGGGGAGAAGGCCTACTGTGCCGGCGCCGACATTTCCGGGGGCGAGTCAGGCTTCGTCGGCGAGGGCACCGCAGAACGCGTGCGACTCGGCGACTATCGCGACGGCGGCGGCCAGATCACTCTGGCGATCCACCGTATGCGCAAACCGGTGATCGCGGCCATCAACGGACACGCCGTAGGCATTGGAATCACGATGACGCTGGCAATGGACATGCGCGTCGTCGCCGACGATGCAAAGATCGGTTTCGTATTTGCCCGGCGCGGGATCGTCCCCGAGGCGGCGTCGTCATTCTTCCTCACGCGAATCGTCGGCATCTCGAAAGCCGCGGAACTTTGCTACACCGGTCGCGTCTTCCCGGCCACCGCCGAGAAAGACTCCGGATTGTTCAACTACGTCGTGCCGCGCAGTGAAGTGCTCGCGAAGGCGAACGAGTTGGCTCGAGAGATTGCCGAGAACACATCCGGCGTTTCGATCGCGCTGTCGCGGGCAATGCTATGGCACGGGCTGGCGGTGGACGATCCTGAGACCGCTCACTTGATCGATTCGAAGTGTGTGCTGTGGACCTCGAGCAACGCGGACGCGGCAGAAGGCGTAATGAGTTTCCTCGAGAAGCGAAAGCCGGAGTTCAAACTCAGCCCGTCGCGCGACATGCCGGAGTTCTACCCGTGGTGGGTGGCGCCCAAGGTGTGAGCCCAGCCGAGCCAATGCGAGCCGAGCCGTTAAGAGCTAGGCTTACACTCGTCCATCTCTGCGAGCTCTCGCAGATAGTCGAACGAGTACATTCCGGTGTCATGCGCATCCGCCCAACAGAATCGGATCGCGTAGTTTCCGACGGCCTCTACGCGCTGCAGCCGGGGATTTCCCGAGGGGACGAAACGTCGCTCACCGCCGTGGCCCTGACAGCCCGCGCACGGGCACCAACCGCGTAGACCGGACAAGGCATACTCAGTGAGCAGCCCGTCGCTCCATTTGATGCGCACGACTTCGCGTTCTTTCTCCTGAGCGATCTCTACCGGCTCGGGAGCGCGCTTGGCATCGTCGAGTTTTTCGATCGCATCCATGACGTGCTTCGAGATGTGCATGAACGCCTTCGCCACGGGATGATCCGGCGAAGACACAACGATCGGTGCGCCGGCATCGCCGCTTTCGCGCACGGCGATATCAATCGGCACCTCGCCCAGCAACGGTAACCGAAGCTCAGCCGCCAACTGGTCGGGGCGACGTGCACCGAAGATCTCGTCACGCGTGCCGCAATCCGGGCAGACATAGGCACTCATGTTATCGATCACGCCTAAGACGGGAGTGTTGACCTTCCCGAACATGGCGATTCCACGTGTTACGTCGGCGAGCGCAACGTCTTGCGGGGTCGTCACGACCAGCGCGCCATCGATGGGAATCTCTTGGCAAAGCGTGAGAACAATGTCGCCCGTGCCGGGCGGCAAATCGACGATGAGAATATCGAGCTCGCCCCACTCGACACCGCGC
Organism: Deltaproteobacteria bacterium; assembly: GCA_029262375.1. Lineage (GTDB taxonomy): Bacteria > Desulfobacterota > Binatia > UBA1149 > SPBQ01 > JAJCZM01. The sequence continues at coordinate 47,746 of JAJCZM010000005.1, read as the reverse complement.
AGGAACTGTCGCGTAGCACTCATGGCCATCGGCCCGCGCCAGATGACGGGAGCGTTGTCGTCGAGGAAGAATCCCATCGACATGAGCGAGATCCCGTGCGCTTTCACAGCAGGGATTTTCTCGTCTTCACCGGGACCGGGACGTTCATCGACACCGAACATGATCGGCGCACTAGGGCCGTAAATGTCGACATCGGCGAGACCGACGCGCATTCCCGATTTCGCTAAGGCAACCGCGAGATTGGCGGCAACGGTCGACTTGCCTACGCCGCCCTTGCAGCTAGACACCGCGATCACACGCGCAACGCCTTCGAGCTTCGTCGGCGCGGGCGCTTGATTGGGGCTGGGCTGATCAGGCATGGCCCACCTCCTTACCCGGCAGCGACAACACCAAACGTTCGGCCACCGACAAAAACGCTTGCGCCGCATCGCCATCGGGCTCGGAGACTACCGTCGGGACGCCTGCGTCGGAGTTTTCTCGAATCCCGCGCAACAGTGGAATCGCGCCCAAGAAGGGCAATCCGAACTTTTCCGCCATACGCTTCCCGCCGCCGTCGCCGAAGATGTGCGCCTCGCGGCCGCACCCCGAACAGACGTGGAAGCTCATGTTCTCAACGACCCCGAGTACGGGCGCGTTGACACGCTGGAACATCTCTACACCGCGCTCGACATCGGCGAGAGCGACATCCTGCGGCGTAGTGACGATCACTCCGCCGTCGAGCGCGATCTGCATCGTTACCGTCATCTGTACGTCACCGGTTCCGGGTGGAAGATCGATCAAGAGGTAGTCTAGTTCGCCCCACGCAACGTCCCAGGTGAACTGCGAAAGTGCTTTCGTGAGCATCGGGCCGCGCCAAATGAGCGGCGCGCCGTCGGACACGAACATGCCCATCGAAACCAAACGCACGCCGTGACGCTCGATCGGAATGAGCCGACCTTCTTCATCGCTGCCGGCGCGCTCATCCTCTGCGAGCCCGAACATCGTGGGCACACTCGGGCCGTAGATATCGGCATCGAGCAGGCCGACGCGATTGCCCGCTTTGGCCAACGCCACCGCGAGGTTGGCGGCGACCGTAGATTTCCCGACCCCGCCTTTGCCGCTCGCCACGGCGATGATGCGTGCCACGCCGGGAACGCCCTTGGGCCCTCGCTCGGGTTGTTTCTCGGCAGCAGCCGCCTGTTCGCCGGCCTGCGGCTTCTCGACGACGAGGTCGAGCGGGGGCAGCCCTTCGACGCCACCGAGCACGAGCTCGACGTTCTGCACGATCTCGAGCGCAACGTCACGGTTGTCGGTGACGATGGCCAGCCGAACCTGGGTTCGCGTCGCATCGACATCGATTTCTTTCACGATTCCGAACGACACGATGTCGCGGCTGAAACCGGGATACTTAACTTCTTTGAGCTTTTCGCGGATCTCGTCGGGGGTCACGAGCTTGCCTCCCCCCCATTATGGGGGGCTGTGTTGCGCCTGCAGCCGCGCTCAGTCCATACAGCCTAATACATGCGCTGCGCCGACGGCATTACGAATGCTGCGCGGCCAGTGATGTCAAACCCGTTGGAACGCCAACAGCGCGAGATCAGAGGATTCGCGTCCTTGACGGCCTTCGAAAAACCGGGCTAACGTTTCCGCTTGCCGGCCATGGTGACACCCTCTTAGGGGAGCCACCGATGGCGGCATCCTCACAAGGGCAGCCGCCGATGGCGAGCCCTCTCAGGGGAGCCGCCAAATGGAACGCCGCGCGCAGCGAACGCATTGTGCGCAGCGAAAACCGATTGAGGAGACGCATGCTTTCTCGTTTTGCCAGACTTGCCCCATTTGCCCCCCGCACGGCCGCCGCATTTGCCGGTGTGTTCGTCGGCGTGTGCGCCTACGGCCTCACGTCCGGTGCGCCGCAGGCCGCTGCCATCGATGAGCTCCCCTTCTTCACATTGGACGAAATACGCTGCCAGCGACTCGTAAAGGAGTCTTCGAACGCCTACGTGCGTGACATTTTCAACGCGCGTCACGACTGCTTCCTGGAGCAGATGAAAGGCAACATCGCGCTCGCGAACGACTGCCGTGCTTCCATTGACGACGGTACGGGCGATGAGCAAACCGACGAGCTGCTTCGCGCCGCCCAGACCAGAACGCTCTCCGATATTACGTCCGGTTGTCTCGCGGTAGAGCTCAGTGTGCTCGGTTTCCCCGGAGCCTGCGAAGACCCCGATGGCCCGCCGTTCACCGCATTCGATCTGGAATCCTGCACCCGCAACGAAGCCGACGCTGTCGTCGATGAACTCATCGCGATCGAACAACCCGCGCTCGACTCCGTCGTCGCGAATCCCGCGCGCAATTGCCAGAGAGATATTTCGACTAAGGGCTCGAAGCTCTTCGTCAATGAACTCGCCGCGCGTTCGGAGTGCGCCTTCAAGCAGATGAGCCGCGATATCGACCTCTCTGTAGACTGCCGCGCCGAAGCGGACCGCTTTGCGCCGAGTACCGGACACACGCCGACCGACAACGCCATTCTCGCCGCGCACGATAAAGTGCTTCGCGAATTGGCCAACACCTGCGGCGGAGTCGATCTCACGGCACTCGGCTTCCCGAACGAATGCGCCGGCGTCGCGGAAGGTACGTTCGCACTCACGGCGTTGGTCGAGTGTCTGTTCGAGACCCATCACGGCAAACTCGTAGCTGTTCTCGACAACGGCATGCCGCTGACGAAAAACTGCGGCAACGGTGTGATCAACGATTTCGAGACCTGCGACGACGGCAACGACGAAGGCGGCTTCGGCGACATCTGCAGCAAGTACTGCATTGCCAATACGACGTGTGGCGCACCTACCGGTGGACGCGCTCCGTCGATCAAGGACGCACTGTACATCCTTCGTGTTGCGGTCGGCCTCAATAGTTGCGACCTGGCGTTGTGCGACGTCGATTCCAACGGCTTCATCAACACGAGCGATGTACTGCGACTGCTGCGTGTCATCGTCGGCCTCGAACACGGCCCGACGTTCCTGTTCTGCCCCGAAGCCGTGATTCCAGGCACCGTCGAGGAATAGAAGAAACCGGGCCTGGCAATTTTCGCCATCGCCTGCCCACAGGCTGTTCATCCCCTGCCCCCTCGCGGCTCCTCCGCGGATGCGTACCGTATTGAACGGCTGCGCAAGAACGCCGTCTAGGCACAGTTCGCAGTAAGTGCTACGTGGTGGAGTTTCTTAAGGAACTCCACCACGCATGGACCTCGGCCTAAAAGACAAAGTAGCAATCATCACCGGCGGCGCGTCGGGACTCGGACGCATGACGGCCGAGTACATGAGACGTGATGGTGTAAAGGTCGTGCTCGCCGACCTCAACGAAGATCTTCTGAGCCAGACTGCTGCTGAGCTCCGCGCGCGCGGTGGTGAGGTCGAGACTGTGACTCTCGACGTACGCGACTACGATGCCTGCCGGGCGGCCGCCGACCATGCCGTCGACGTGTTCGGTGGAGTGGATATTCTAGTGAACTCCGCCGGCATCGGCGGTCCCATGCAATTCTTCGCAGACTCGCAGCCCTGCGATTGGGACGATCTGATCGACATCAATTTCCGCGGCGTCATCAATTGTTGCCGCGCCGTCGTCGATCACATGATCGAACGACGCTCGGGCAAGATCGTTTCGCTCGCATCCGAGGCCGGGAAGGCAAACGAAAAACGCATGGTGCTATACGGCGCGACCAAAGGTGGGGTCATCTCCTTCACCCGCGGCCTTGCTCTGGAGATGGGCCGATACCAGGTGAACGTCAACGCGGTGTGCCCCGGCGTCACGAAGACGCCGATGACCCCCTGGGTCGACGACCAGATGGAAGAGCACGCCGACCGATTCTACCCGCTCGGGAGATTCGGACGCCCCGAGGACATCGCGCCCCTCATCACTTTCCTCGCGTCGGACGAGGCTTCCTGGATTACTGGCCAAGCGATCAGCGTGAGCGGCGGCTTCGGCCGTAGCTAGAAAGAGGGGCAATCGATCGAACTACTGATCTCCATAGCCTCTGAAACGGGCACGGTTCTCTACGAAGGATCCCTCTACATTCTGCTGGGGTTCTTCATCGCCGGTCTGCTTCACGAGTTTCTCCCCACAGATGCGATTAGCAGGCATCTGGGCGCGGAGAGTCCCCGTTCCGTCATTTTGGCGGCGTTGTTCGGTGCGCCGATCCCATTGTGTTCGTGCGGCGTGCTTCCAGCCGCCGCGGCGCTTCGCGACAAAGGTGCCGGGCGCTCGTCGACGTTGTCGTTCCTGATCTCAACGCCGGAAACGGGCGTCGATTCGATCGCTCTGACTTACGGACTTCTCGGCCCGGTAATGGCGATCGTACGCCCCGCCGTCGCGGTACTCACCGGCGTGGTCGCCGGCATCCTATCGATCGCGCTTCCCGACGACGACAACGACGATGCCATCGCGCACGCCGAGGGGTGCGGCACCGAAGCCCACACGCACGGCGACGGAACCAGCCACGATCCGAGCGCCGAAGTCGACAGCGACGGTACCGGGCACAGTCGCCGCATCCTTCGCTACGGATTTGCGACGCTGCTCGACGAAATCGCATTCTCGCTGTTCATCGGCATCGTACTGACGGGCATCCTGTCGGCGATGCTGCCTGACGATTTCTTCACGCGCGTTCTTGGTTGGGAGAGCGGCCTGCTACCCATGCTGGCGATGGTCGTGGCGGGTGTGCCGCTTTACCTGTGTGCGAGCGCATCGACACCGGTCGCGGCGGCCCTCATCGCAAAGGGACTGTCGCCAGGCGCCGCCCTCGTGTTCCTGCTCGTGGGTCCTGCGACCAACGCCGCGACGATGTCAGTGGTCGCTCGCTTGCTCGGCGCCAGGCGTCTGCGCATCTACCTCGGATCGATCATCGGCGTCGCACTCGCGGCCGGCCTGGCCGTCGATACGTTCGGCGGCGACGCGTTCAGACAGACAGTACTCGCCGGAATCGACAGTCCGGATCCCTACTACATGGTCTATCTGAAGAACGGCGCGGCGATCATATTCGTCGCGTTATTGGCCGGCAGCCTCATTCGAACGGGATTCCGCACCGGCGTTACCGAGCTAACCGATCAGATCAAACGCATCGGGCCTGCGCTCGCGAACATCCAATGGCGGCGTATGCTCACGCCGCGCGCTCTCGCGGGTGCCGCGATTGTGGCGAGCATCTACATAGCCTCTACCACCGTACTCGTCGTACCGCCGGGCCATGTCGGCGTGACGCAACGTCTGGGTGCGATCACCGCCGCCGACCTGGAGCCGGGGCTCCATCTGCACGCACCGCGCCCAATCGGACGCGGGCGAGCGATCGACACGACGAAGCGTCAGGCCGTGTCGGTAGGCTTTCGCGGAGCGGCCGATGGTCGACGTACCGCGATCGGAAATCGTGCGTTCTATCTCACCGCCGACGAGAACATCATCGATCTACGTGCAGTCGTAGAGTACCGAATCGATGACCCCGTTCGATTCGCTTTCGCCACGATGCAAGCCGAAGAAGTGGTACGCGCGATTGCGCGGCGCGAACTCGTCGACCTCGTCGGTGGGCGACGCATCGATCTGCTCTACACGACCGATAGACGAACCGTAGAGGCCCGGCTGCACCAGCGCATCGGCGCGCGCGTGACCGGTGCGAAATTGGGCTGTGCGGTTACCGACGTGCGTCTTCTCGACATCCACGCGCCCGCTGACGTTCACGATTCGTTCCGCGACATCGCCAGCGCCATCGAGGATCGAGACCGCGAGATCCACGATGCGGCCGGTTACGCCGCGGAAACCGCAGCTGCCACACAAGGAGAAGCCTCAGCCGTCGCGAGCGCCTCACGGGCCGAGCGTACGCGAACAACATCGGTGGCCGACGCCGAGGCCGGGGCGTTCACACAACTCGCATCCGAACACGACAAGGCTGCATGGCTGACGAAGACGCGTCTGTACTTCGAATCGATGGAGCGTATGCTTGGCCGACCCCGTAAGTATATTCACGCAGGCGACACGCAAGGCGGAGACGTCGATGTGTGGATAGGCGCAAACCGAGAACTGCCGCTACTCCCCTCGCCACCAGCGGCTGACAAAGCCACGGACTGGCAGATCGCTCCGGACGCTGAGAAATAGGTAACGATGGCCGGACTACGCAATCTCTTTGATATCGCAGCGGTGCTACTTGCACTGCTCATGCTTGCGACGTCGTTCGTCGTCGTCGACGAAACCGAGCATGCAATCGTCACGCAGTTCGGGAAGCCGGTCGCCGTCTACTCGCAGGCAGGGCTGCACTGGAAGGCGCCCGCGCCGATCCAGCGTGTCGCCAGGTTCGACAGACGCGTCTTACTGACGGAAACCCGCGAGACGGAGCTACTAACCAAAGACAAGAAGAACATCGTCGTAACCACCTATGTTTCCTGGCGAATCGACAACCCCCTACTCTACCTTACGGCGGTGCGAACACGTGAGTTCGCCGAGGCTCGACTGTCCGCGCTGATCCAGTCGGAACTCGGCAGTTCGCTCGGCGAGGTAGGCTTCAAGGATCTGGTCTCCGACAACACCGAGCGCAGCGGTCTCGACGCGCTCGAACGGCGTGTGATGGAAGCGGGCATCCCGGTAGCGAACGACGAGTACGGCATCTCTGTGGAAGGCTTCGGGATCACGCGACTCATGTTCCCCAACCAGAATCTTCAGAGCGTCTTTGCACGCATGCGCGCCGAGCGTGCGCGCATCGCGCGCGGATACCGATCCGAAGGGCGAGCCGAAGCACAGAAGATCAGAGCGGAAGCCGACCGTGTGCGCGCCGAAGCGCTCGCAACCGCCGAGGCCGATGCGACGAGAACGCGTGCTTCCGGCGAGGCGGAGGCCGCGCGCATCTACGCGAAGGCCTATCGGGGACACGAAGAATTCTTCCGATTCCTACGCACGCTGGAAACCTACGAGAAGGTGCTCAACGACAAGACGACTCTCGTACTGCCCGCCGATTCACCCTTCCTCGAGCTACTCACCCGCAAAGCGCCCGGCTCATGGCGCGGCGCCTCGCGGCCGGACCGTGGTGGTTCATCCGGAGCCCAGAAATGATCAAGCCGTCCAAATGGATGGTTACGGCCGTTCTCCTCGGCGCCTACGCGGCCACGGGATTCTACGGCGTTGCGTCGGATGAGAGCGGTGTTGCCATTCGGCTCGGTCGTGCGGTGGATCGTAGTGTACTACCCGGCATTCATTGGAACGCGCCGTGGCCGCTGGGACGCACCATCGTCGAGCAAACCGCGACGAGCTTCATCATGCCGATCGGTTTTCGGTTCGTGGAACGCACCGGAGATCCACCTACCAGTGATCTGTGGCTCACCGGCGACACGAACGTGATCACCGCGCGCCTGACGGTTCAGTATAGTATCGCCAGCCTCGACGACTTCACGCTCACACACGCGACACCGCGCCAACTACTTCGTAGAATCGGAGAGCGTGCGACGGGCCAAATGCTCGCTGGAGAAGGTGTCGACGACGTGCTTACCGGCCGACGTCAGGCGATCGGCATCGAACTACACGCGCGCATGCAGGAAATACTGGACGAGCTCGCCACCGGTATCCGAATTCAGTCGATCAGCCTTCAGGAGCTCGCGCCTCCGGTCTCGGGCGGCGTGAGGACGTCGTTCCAAGAGGTGCAAAACGCAAGCAGCGATCGCGAGCGCATGATTCAGGAAGCACACGCGTACGCCGCACAAGTCGAAGCGGAAACCGTGGGTGAAATTCAGCAAATCGTTTCGACCGCCCATGCGGATCGCCACGAACGCGTCACGACAGCCGGCGCGCGCGCTGCGCGATTCGAGGCCCTGGCAGCCGAGCACGGCCACTCCGCTTGGATCACCGAGCAACGCCTCTATCTCGAGACCATCGAACGTCTGCTGCCGAACATCGAAACCTACGTCCTCGAACCGAGCGATCGAGGAAAGATCAATCTCAGGATCCTGAGATGATAGGCCGGTGGCTATTGTTCGCTTGCTCGACGGTAGTTCTGCTTGCATCGCCCGGCTACTGCGCCCCGGCCAACACCGCCAAGCCCGTCAAGATTGTAGTCACGATTCATCCGCTGGCCGCCATCGTCAGTTCGCTGGGCGGCGACTCCGTACACGTCGAGACACTGCTGCCTCCGGGTGCATCGCCGCACGCCTACGACCCGGTGCCGAGCGACATGGTGCACATCTCACGGTGTGACCTGTTCGTCAGCGTCGGCGGCGGCCTCGACTCCTGGGCACAGCGACTACGCAATGCATCCGAGGCCACCCCTCGCTTGGTTGTACTGTCCCAGCTCGCACAAGCGGACGCAGAGTCAGTCCATCGCGACGGCGACGGGCATCAACATGAGCATGAACACGAGCATAAACATGGCGGGCACGCCCACTCGCCTCACCTGTGGCTCGATCCGACGTTCGTCGCCGACAAGTTCCTTCCCGCACTTGTCGATGCGCTGACGAGTTTTGACAGCGTCGATGCAGCGATCGTCGGTGCACGCGGCAAGGCGCTGGCCGAAGAGTTACGCGCTCTGGATGGGCGCATTCGCGCCATATTGGCAGGTGCGCGAGCTACCGAGTACATTGCCTTCCACAACGCGTGGGGCCCTTTCGCGGAGCGCTACGGCCTCAACGAACTGGGAGTTCTCGAGGAAGCAGGTGGCGAAGAGCCTACCCCGCGCGCGATCGCAGCGCTGATTCGCGCGGCGCGTGCACACGGCGTCCGTGCCATCTTGATCGAGCCGCAGTTGCCCGCCCGTGTGGCTGAGATTATTGCAGCCGAGTTCGACGGCACCACGGTGCTCGTAGATCCTATCGGGTCACCGCTCACCGAAGGACGCGCAGGGTACGTAGAACTGATGGAGTACAACGCCAACGCATTCGCCCGCGCCCTCGCGCTAGGCACGCGCGGTTCGAACGGATCGCAAGGTTCGCAATGAGCGACGGATCGATCATAGAGACGGATGCGGCCAATCGACCAGCGCCGGGTACAACCGTCGTCGGTGTTCGTAACGTGTGCGTGGATGTCGCCGGTCGAAGCGTTTTGCGCGACATCACTTTCGACGTTCCCGCCGGACAATTCGTAGGCCTCGTGGGGCCGAACGGCGCCGGTAAGACCACTCTACTCAAGACCATCCTGGGACTGATCGAACCGAAGTTCGGCCACATAGAACTTTTCGGTTCGTCCGGGCCAAGGCGCGGGCGTGAAGCGCACAGCGTCGGGTACGTACCGCAGCGACACGCGATCGACCGGAACTTCCCGGCGACAGTGCGCGACGTCGTCATGATGGGGCGCCTGTGTTGTTTGGGCCCGATCGGCCGCCCTCGTCGCGCCGACTGGAAACAGGTTGACGACATGCTCGACACCGTCGGGATAGCAGACCTGCGTGCTCGCAACATCGGCCAACTCTCCGGCGGCGAGCAACGACGCGCCATGCTCGCACAGGCCCTGTGTGCCAGCACGCGCCTGTTGGTATTGGACGAGCCGACCATTGGTCTGGACCTTCCGGCCGAGCACGACTTCTATAGCCTGTTGCGACAGCTGCAGGCCGACCTCGGCCTGACGATCGTCGCCGTTTCTCACGATCTGGTCGCACTCGCGGGCGAAGCCGACGCGTTGATCTGCATCAACGGCCACATGCACATTCACGGCAACCCCGACGATGTTGTTCATAGTCACGCCATCCGCGAAGCCTACAGCTGCGAGTTTAATTTCCTCGCGGGAGAGCTCGCCCTCCACGAAGGTGGCGGCGATCACGACCACTAGTGCTCGAATTCGCATTCATGCAACGGGCCTTGCTGGCCGCCATTCTCGTGGGTGCCGTGTGCGGCACACTCGGATTCTTCATCATCCTGCGTCGGCTGGCGTTCATCGGTGTGGGCATCTCACACTCGGCAATCGGCGGCGTCGCCATCGGGCTATTGCTGGGGATAGACCCACTCATCACCGCGGGGATCTTCGCGATCGCGGTTGCGCTGGGAATCGCAGTTGTCCGCAAGCGTGCGGATCTGAGCGAAGACGCCGTGATCGGCGTGTTCTTCTCAGGATCGATGGCGCTCGGCATCGTATTGTTCAGCATGAACCACGGCTACCAGCAGGATCTGTTCGGCTACTTGTTCGGCAACGTCCTCGCACTCAGTACAACGGAGCTGTGGTTGTTGGCCGGTGCGGGTCTGGTCGTCGTGGCGACGATCGTACTCGCCCTACGTGAAATGCTCTTCATCGCATTCGATGAAGAGGTCGCGCGCGCCTACGGACGTCCAGTAGACCTGCTGAACTCGCTGCTGCTCGTTCTGGTCGCGGTGACGGTCATCATCGGCGTGCGCCTCGTCGGCGTATTGCTGATCGAAGCCTTGCTCGTCGTACCGGCGGCAACCGCGGCTCTGTGGACCAACAACTTTCGCAGTCAGATCGTGCTGTCTGCCGGGCTCGGCTCGGCCTGCGGCGTGGCCGGTCTCGCCGGAGCGTATTGGCTCGACATTGCGGCGGGAGGCTCGATCGTACTCGCCGCCGTTATCCTTTTCTTCAGCTCGGTGTTGATCCGCGGCCGCGGGTGACCCCGGCCAAAGCCGGCCCCGCGACCGCAGACGACAGTCCTAAAGCGCCGCGGGGAGACAGCGCATCGTGAGCACATCGACATCCTTCGATGGCTTCGCATCATCGCGTTCCACCGCGATCTTCACCATGCCCTGTCCGTGTTTCTTGGTACCGTTCTTCTTGATCTTCACGGGCACTTCGAACCCCGTACTGAAGAAACATCCCGGCTGCGTCACCGGTATAGCGACGGCAATCGAGGCGATGACAGTATCGAGCGCAGCGCTGGCCGGCTTGGCCTTCTTGAGCGCGACCGACGAGACCTGCGTCGCAGAACACTTGGGATAGAGAATGTCGTCGACGTTCAGGCACAGTCCCAGCGGGTACGTGCAGACATCGTTCACGAGTCCGTCACTGTCGCAGGCCGCACCGTCTTCGCAGATCGCCAGCTTGGCCTTCTTGCCGGGCTTCACCGGCACAAGTTCCACGCCGTAGAACTCCGACATGCATTCGGTCTTCTGGGACCCCTTGCCTGCGACGAGCTTGTCGATCGATACGAACTTGTGGATACGCAAGTCCTCGATCTCCGGCACGAAGGTCGACGACAGCACCTGCACCCGACCGGTAAACTCTGAGCGCTCCGCACCCGTTGCGAACGTCAAACCGGTAGCCAACAGCGACTGCGATCCATCGGTTGTGTCTACCTTTACGACGTCACCGATGAACAATCCCGTCACGATCAGCTGACCGTCGGCGTCGAACACGAGGTCGTAGGATCCGTGCCCGAACGTCGGTCCGGAGACGACGCCTAAGAACGTGCCCGATGTATCGAAGCGACTGATCTGGCTCTCGAACGAAGGCAGTGAATCGGCAACGTACACATCGCCCAGTGCATCCACCGCGATTCCGCCCGTGAACTCGAATCCGCTCGCGAACGGCGTCATCACGCCGCCCGAAATCTTGCGGACGTTCCCGGCACCAGCACCGGTAGAATCGGTAATATAGAGGTCACCCGCCGCATCGATCGCAATACTGGACGCCGACGCAATACTGCCTGCGGGCAGTAGTTCGTGATCCTCAGCGGCAAGACCGGTCGCAGTGGATGCGGCCGGGATCTCGTACACCGTGTCACCGGTCGTCGACCCCGCAGCTTCGAGCGCGTTGTCGGTAATGTAGAGCGTGTCGGTTGCAGCGTCGTAGACACAATCACCGATACTGTTGAGTCCGCCGACGACCAGTGTTTCGCCACCGGCTTCATCGACGAACAAGACACTCTGCCCGCCCCCCGTAAAGCCCGGTCCGATACCGACGAAGGTTCCCGCGGGACCGGACTGAACGCAGCTCTGCACGAGGTCACCGATCGTCTGGTTGCTGTAGATCCAACCGGCGGCGGTCGTGACCGACTGAGCGTCCGCTGGGGCGCCACAAAGTGTGAGAGCCAGTGCACATGCACCGGCGAGGATAGAATGTTTCATGATTGAGAGTCTCCTGGTCGGCCCGCGCCGAACCTGGTCAGATCTCTCGAGGCGATAGTGAACGCCGAAGCGGACAATCTCTCCCCTCGAGAGATACATCAGTCCAACGAATCGTCGCGGTATCCTGACTCGGGAGTCGTCCTACTTGCCGCGCCTTCCCGAACGAGTTCACGTTCAGTGGCGGTTGCGGTGTTCGTAGTCCCTTACAGTTGCGGGGCAGTAGAGGCTTCGCACCTCTTTCCCGTAAAGAGCCTTCTCGATCGGGCTCCAACGATTCGGGGCGAACCGTAACAGGGCCGCCGACACAGTCAACGCGCGCCACCGTTCTTTCACTTGGCGCCACAGCCGAGGTAAGCTTTCCGGAGCAATTGCGAGGGAATTCAGAAAATGCACGCAGGAAAAATCACCGCCAGAGCACTCAAGAACGCCGGGGTCGAGTGTGTATTCACGCTGTCGGGCGGCCACATCATGCCGATCTACGATGGCTGCCTCGACGAAGGCATCAAGATCGTCGATGTGCGTCACGAACAAGCCGCCGTGCACGCGGCCGACGCATGGGCGCGCCTGCATCCGGGGAAACCCGGTTGCGCCATTCTTACCGCCGGCCCGGGTGCCACCGATGGCGTCACCGGTATTGCCAACGCGTGGCGCGCGAACTCACCGATCTTGGTGATCGGCGGACAAGGGCCGCTCGAAAACTTGCGGCGTGGCTCGCTCCAAGAGATGGATCACATCTCAGTCATGCGCCCCATCACGAAGTGGGCCGAAGCATGTTACGACCCGAAACGCGTAGGAGAATACGTAGAAGAAGCGATCCGTTGGGCGCTCGCCGGTAACCCCGGCCCATCGTATCTCGAGATCCCGATGGACGTGTTGTTCGGCGAGGTAGACGAGAGCGAAGTGCGCTGCCCCACTCCGATGGCGCCGGCACGGACGCGCCCCGACCTGCGCTTGGTAGAGCAAGCGATCGCGACCCTGAAAGACGCGAAAACCCCCATGGTCATGTCGGGCACCGGCGTGAAGTGGTCGAACGGTGCCGACTCGCTCAATCGATTTATCGAGAAGGTGCAGATCCCCTGCTTTTGTAACGGGATGGGGCGCGGCACTGTCCCTCATGATTCGCCATACTTCTTCAACCGCACTCGACGCGACTACCTCGAAGCCACCGACTGCGTCATCCTCGCTGGCTCACTCTTGGATTTCCGCATGCGCTTCGGTGCGTCGATCCCTGCGACCGCGAAGATCATTCAACTCGACCTTGACGCCACGTTGATCGGACAAAACCGAGCCGCCGACATTGGCTTGGTCGGCAATCTGGGCGAGACCTTCGAGTGCATGATCGAAGCGATCGATTCGATGAACGTCACGCTCGATTGGAGTCACGTCGTCGAAGAATGGCGCGCCAAGGAAGTTGCCGAAGAAGAGAAACTCGCGACACAACTCACGTCGAGCGAAGTGCCGATAGATCCGCAACGTATGTGCAAGGAGATAGCCGACTTCGTCACCGACGACATGATTCTGATCGGCGACGGTGGCGACATCGTCGCCAAGGCCGCCAAGGTCGTACCCGTACCCAAAGACGGTATCTGGATGGATCCGGGTCCGCTCGGCACCCTCGGTGTCGGCATGCCGTTCGCGCTCGCCGCGCAGGTTGCTCACCCCGACAAACGCGTACTGATCATCTACGGCGACGGTAGCTTCGGGTTGAACGGGTTCGAGTACGACACAGCCGTGCGTTTCAATCTGCCCATCGTCGGGATCATCGGAAACGACGCGGCCTGGGGACAAATGATGCGCCCTCAGATCAACATCTTCGGTGAAGACCGCATGGTCGCCACCGAGCTACGGCCGACCCGCTACGACAAAGTCGTCGAAGCGCTAGGCGGTCACGGCGAGTACGTTACCGAACCTGATGAAATCCGCCCCGCACTCGAACGCGCATACGCGAGCGGCAAACCCGCCGTGGTCAACGTAATGATCCGACAGGATCGAAGCTTCGGCGGCGGCATCTATGTCTAGGACCGATCGATTGAGAATTTCGAGGAAATCAACGATGTCGCGACTCTTTCCTTTTGCCGCATCACTGACCACAGCGGCCCTGATGATCGCTATTGCAGTTCCCTACGCCGACGCAGAACCGGAATCTGAGACACCGCTGACGGGCATCGACATCGTGCGGCGCGCGGACCGAGCGTCGAACGCATCCAGTGAATCGCAAACGATGACCATGACGCTGGAGAACTCGCGCGGACAAACACGCGTGCGCACGATCGAAGGCTGGTCGACGGAGATCGACGAGGACACAGAACATCGATTCTCGCGCTTCTTGGAACCTTCGGACGTCAAGGACACGACCCTACTCAGCTACGACTACGACCAAGAAGACGACGACACGTGGCTCTACCTCCCCGCGCTGAAGAAGGTCAAACGAATTTTGTCGTCCAACAAGACCGACTACTTCATGGGCTCCGACTTCACCTACGAAGACATGGAGAACATCGATCTGACGAACTGGGACTACTCGCTGGTAGGCAAAGAATCGGTCGACGGCGTGGAGTGCTACAAGGTCGAGGCGGTAGCCAACAACGACAAGAAGCGCGAAGAGACCGGCTACAGCAAGACCGTAGCTTGGTACGGAACCAGCGATTTCATCGTGCGCAAGGCGGAATACCACGACAAGAAGAATCGCCTCGCCAAGCGCTTGGTTGCATCCGACATCAAGCCGACGACCCCGGAAGACCCCCGCCCGCGCGCGCACAAGTTAATGATGGAGAACTTCATCACCAAACATAAGACGGTTCTCGACATTCGCGATCTCAAATTGGACGTGAAAGTCGATCCCGAAATCTTCAGTCAAAGGAACATGCGGCAGTGACCCGAGCATCGCTGCACTCGCTCAGAGCCGCAGCAACTTTCTTACTGGCATCGCCATCGGCCTGGGCCGTCGCACTCGCACTCGTACTCGGCGCGGCGCCGCCCGCGCTTGCGATGGATTTCGACGGGTACCTCCAGGAATCTATCGCCGCTCGCACGTCCGAGATGGACGACGTCATATTCCATCGCCAGACGATCAACCTGAAGCTCACCGATAAGGTCAGTCGCAAATTCATGTATCGCCTAGAAATCGACACCTGGTTCGACAGTGCCGATTTCATCGACGACAGCCCACGATCGAGTAGTCGCATTCGAGAGGCCTATCTCAAGTTCGGACTAGGCGATCTCGATCTGCGCATAGGGCGCGTGCAGATTGCGTGGGGCGAGTCCGAAGGCGTCGTCGTTTCCGACCAAGTCTCCCCTTTCGACTTCGGCAACTTCATCATTCCTAAGTTCGACGAGATTCGCCTCGGCGTAGACGGCGTGTTCGCCGACTACTACTTTTCCGGCGGAAGCGAACTACAGCTCCTGTGGATCACGCACTTCGAAGCGCCCGATTTCCCTGACGCCGACTCGCCCTGGGCCTTCGTCGACCAAGACACCATCACCGGGGCGGGCGCTACCGTGGAATCGCTCGACGAACCCGACAATACGTTCGAGAACTCGGAGTTGGGCATCCGCTTCAGCGGACATCCGATCGTTGCGGACTGGTCGGTCGGCTATCTCTGGTCGTGGGACGACCGACCGTCGCTATTCCAGTCGATTGGAGTCGGACCGGGCGGCCCAGCACTCACGAGCGTCACGCCCACGATCGAGAGATTCCACCTCTTTACCGCCAACGTGGTAGCGCCGGTGGGCGACTACCTGTTGAAGTTCGACACGGCATACGAAGCGAACCGCTATCTCAGCACCAACCCGACACTCGGAGTCGACCTCTCGCTGATCGGCGACGGCCTGCGCGTCAAGACCGATGTATGGCGCGGCCTACTCGGATTGGAGATGAAGCCTAACGTTCCCTATTGGGAGCAAGCCGAGGCGTCGTTCCAGTTCGTCCACGAGCACGTCATAGATGATCACCCGGCACTTGCGCAGGCCGAGGACAGCGACCTGTTGAGCATGCGTCTCTCAGCAGGTTACCGAAACGACACCATCAAGCCGTGGCTCTTCGTCATCTATGACCTAGCCGGCGACAACTGGTGGATGCAGACCAGGGTAGACTACGAACCCCGCGACGCAGTGAAGTTCTCGCTCGAGTACAACTTATTCGCGGGTCACGCCTACGATGGCGATACGGGCGGCACGTTCGGCGGCTTCGATCGCAACGACATGTTGCAAGCCACCGCGCGCTACTCCTTCTGACGCGCGGCCGTCAGTTCGACGACGGCCGAAAACAAGACCGGCCAAACATTCTCGGCGACCCGACGCTGTCCGTCCGTATTGGGATGTATGCCGTCGGCCAGATTCAGCTCCGACACTCCGGCCACGCCTTCTAGTAGATCATCGACGAGCCAGGTCCCGTGGACCCGAGCAACTGCCGTTACGATCTGCGACGCGCGTGAACGTGTCTCGCCTGCGACCGAGAGTGTAGCGCCTGCGAGAACGACGATGGCACCGGCGTGGGAGGCGCGCTCTACGATCGCACTCAAACTACGCTCGCTATCGGCGCTCGCAATTCCAGCGGCGTAGTCGTTCACGCCGAGCGCGACGAACAGCACATCCGGATTCGTCTCCAACTCAGCATCAATGCGTGCCAAGCCCCCGACCGTCGTCTCACCCGGATGTCCGGCGTTCGTAGCGAGAACGGCGATACCGACCTCGGCAAAGCGCCGCTCGAGTAAGGCGGGATAGTGATCCGCGACATCGAGCTGCGCCCCGCGCGTGAGGCTATCGCCGAGGAAAGCAATCACGATCGGTGGTGCAGACACGGACGGTATCGACCTCGCGGACGTGCAGCCGTTGAGCACAACGAGTGCCGCAACAACGAGACGACATCTCACCACTCGACGGGATCCTTGAATTCCTCACCGAGCGCCTCGGGTGCCGGTTTGAAGGGCGTCGTCGATTCATCGAAGTGATCGCGGTTCATCGCCTGATCGGTCTCATCGACGCGCTCACCGGCAATGACCTGCTGCTCGACGGCGTCCTCTTCACTATCGGGATCGAGCGGTTCTTCGACGACACTGTCGCTGTTCCCGTCTCCCTGTAGGCCCACGGGCTCCTCTACTACGAGATCGGGAAACGAAGGGTCGAGCACTTCGTCGGGAATGAAGAGTTCTTGGCGGCGTCGTTCGAGCCTCGATAGGTCGCTATCGGCGTCGGAATCGCGCGCAGGCGCCGACGCCGGCAACATGAGCCCCGCAGCCGCCGCGCACACCAGAATCGCGAGAGTGGAGACGGTCCGAATCACATCAACCAGTGTAACTCCGCCGCAGCCCATCTGCGACCGGCCCACCGACGCGGCCTAGCCAACGAAGATAGAGTCGATGCTCCAGTCATCCTTCAATCGCCCGCGTTCCATATTCACCGCCGGCAAATAGTTGCGAAGCATTCGCACGGGCGCCAGCAGGCGAATGGTCTCGATGGCCTCGATACTGTCGTCGCCGTGGGTTCTCTGCAGCGCGGGAACGATTTCCTCCTGGAAGCGCTCGACGATGTCTGCGTCGTTCCTACCGTCGACGATCATGACGAGCGCCACACGGCCATCGATTTCGGCTATGTGCGACGCATAGATCGACTTGGTGAAGACGGTCACGACATGCGGCTCGTTCTCGACCTCACGCTGGATCTGCTTGACGGTGATCCCGACCCGGAACTTGATGATGTACAGGTGACGGCAGGCGAAGTGCCCGGTACCCGTCTCGCTCATGTCCACCTCGGCGAAATAGCGGAGCAGACCGTCGCGTTCGAGGCGCGATCGCTTGCGACTAACCGTGCGAACCGGGATATCGTTCTCGTCGCCTAGGCGGTTGTCTGAGATCCGGGGGTTGCGCACTAGAGCCTTAACGATGCGCTGCTCCTGTTCATCGAGGTTTCCGGGGGCACTTTTGGCCATATCAAGCCTCCAACGGATCGATACTGGCCGATCTAGGCCACTCTTGCAATACGAACGCCCTAACTCGCCACCTGCGTATTTGACATCAGGTTTCAAGTCCTCTAGGTTTGCGGGCCGCTCCGCGGGCGGACCTCGCCCGGTGCAAGGAGCCCACACACTTGATGAGACCGACCGAAAAACGATCGACGTCCTTATATGACCCCTCCACAGAGCACGATGCCTGCGGTATCGGGTTCGTGGCCAATATCGGTGGTGAGCGTACCCACAAGATCGTCGAACAGGGCATCGAGGTACTCGAGCGCCTAGAACACCGCGGTGCCTGCGGCTGCGATCCAGAGTCCGGCGACGGAGCCGGAGCCATTACCCACCTCCCGCACGGGCTATTCGCGCGAGTATGCCCCGGGCTGGGCATCCAGCTTCCCGCCGCCGGTAAGTACGGCGTCGGCATGGCTTTCCTCCCCCCCGATGGAGCCGAACACGATCAAGCCCGCGCGATCATCGAAAGCGGCATCGCAGAGGCCGGCCTCACGGTCGCCGGTTGGCGCCCCGTGCCGACCAACGACAAGTCCTGCGGGCGGGTTTCGCTCTCGACCAAGCCTGCGATCGAGCAGGTGTTCGTCACGTCCGACTCCGAGATCGACGAAGACGACCTCGAACGAAAGCTCTACATCGCGCGGCGCGTTGCGGAGAAACAGTTCATCGCTACCGGCGGCATCGTCCACGAGCATGCCTATCTCTGCAGCATGTCGTGCCGGACGATCGTCTACAAAGGCATGTTGATGTCCACACAGCTCGGCGGCTTCTTCCCCGATCTGACCGACGCGGACTACACGAGTGCCATCTGTTTGGTGCACTCGCGTTTCAGCACCAACACGATGCCGACCTGGCGCCTCGCACAACCGCTCCGGTACCTCGCTCATAACGGTGAGATCAACACCGTTCGCGGCAACCAGAACTGGATGGCCGCACGCGAGCGCCTCTTCGATTCTCCGAAGTTCGGCGATTCGCTCGAAAAACTTCTCCCGATCATCGAACCGCGGCAGAGCGACTCCGCCGTCTTCGACAACGGCCTCGAGCTGCTTTACCAAACCGGCCGCTCCCTGCCGCACGTGGCGATGATGATGATCCCGGAAGCCTGGGAGAAGCACGAATCGATGTCGCCTGAGAAGGCGGCGTTCTATCGCTACCACGGCTGTTTGATGGAGCCCTGGGACGGCCCGGCATCGATCGGCTTCACCGACGGACGTTCGATCGGCGCGGTACTCGATCGAAACGGCCTGCGCCCCTCGCGCTACTGCGTCACGAAAGACGGTCTGGTAGTGATGGCGTCGGAAACCGGCGTACTCGACATTCCGCCCGACGAAATCGTACTCAAGGACCGGCTCCAGCCCGGCCGTATGTTCTATGTCGATCTCGAGCAGAAGCGCATCCTCGACGACACGGAACTCAAACAGACGATGGCAGCGCGCCAACCGTACGCGCAGTGGTTAGAGCAGAGCCAATCATCAATAGAATCGCTGCCGGTCGCCGAGTCGCCGCAGGCCCACCTTTCGGGCGACGCGTTGGAGACGGCGCAGAAGCTGTTCGGGTTCTCGCTCGAAGACCTCCGCGTGTTACTGACCCCGATGGCACTTGCCGGCGCCGAGCCGATCGGCTCCATGGGCACCGACACTCCGTTGGCTTGCCTGTCGGACAAGCCGCAGCTCATTTTCAGCTACTTCAAGCAGCTGTTCGCGCAGGTCACGAACCCCGCGATCGACCCGATCCGAGAAGAGCTCGTCATGAGCCTCAATCTTTCGCTCGGCCGACAATCGAACTTGTTCGAGGAATCGCCGGAGCACTGCCGCCAGATCGCAATCGATCAGCCGGTCCTCACGAACGAGCAACTCGCTCGCGTTCGCGAGGTCGATCACAACGGGATCCGCAGCACCACGATCCCTATCCTCTACCCTGTCGGCTCGGGTAAGGCCGGTCTCGTGAAAGCGCTCGATGAAATCTGCGCCGCCGCGTCGAAAGCGATCGAAGACGGCTACGAAATCGTCATTCTTTCGGATCGAGGTGCAGACGCAGACTTGCTGCCGGTCCCCTCTCTCGTCGCTGTGGGCGCTGTGCACCACCACCTGATTCGAACCGGCATGCGCACGCGCACCGGCCTGGTCCTCGAGTCTGGCGAACCGCGAGAAGTCATGCACTTCTGTCTGCTCGTCGGATTCGGCTGCAGTGCGATCAATCCGTACGTCGCAATGGATTCGCTACGCGAACTCGCAGGCCACGATGAACTCCGCGGGAAGGATCCCGACGCAGCGGTCGCCAACTTTACGAAGGCCATCGGCAAGGGGCTGCTCAAGACCATGTCGAAGATGGGCATCTCCACGCTAGCGAGCTATCGGGGCGCGCAAATCTTCGAAGCGATCGGACTGCACTCCGAGATCGTGGATCGTTGTTTCACCTGGACGCCCTCTCGGATCGCCGGCGTGGGATTCGACGTCATCTCGACGGAAGGCGAGCTGCGCCACAAGCGCGCCTATCGCCCTGAGGTCCCCGACGACCATCTACTCGACCCGGGCGGACAGTACTCATGGCGCCGCCGCGGCGAGTTCCACCTGTTCAACCCGCAAACGATCGCAAAATTGCAGCACGCCGTACGTACAGGCGATCGCGCGACGTTCACCAAGTATTCGACGATGGTCGACGATCAGTCGCGCAACCTGTGCACCCTGCGCAGCATGCTCGCGTTCAAAGAAGGCGACAAGAAGATCCCGCTCGATCAGGTCGAGCCCGTCAGTGAGATCGTCAAACGCTTCAAGACTGGCGCGATGTCGTACGGCTCGATCAGCGCAGAAGCGCACGAGATGCTTGCCATCGCGATGAACCGAATCGGCGGCAAGTCGAACACCGGCGAAGGCGGCGAAGACCCGGCACGCTTCACGCCGGATGCGAACGGCGACCTGCGACGCAGTGCGATCAAGCAGGTGGCATCGGGCCGTTTCGGCGTGACGATCAACTACCTGACCAACGCCGACGAGATCCAGATCAAGATCTCTCAGGGTGCGAAACCGGGCGAAGGCGGCCAGTTGCCCGGCCACAAGGTCGACGCAACGATCGCGAAGACACGGCACTCCACTCCAGGTGTTGGTTTGATATCGCCGCCTCCGCATCACGACATCTACTCGATCGAGGATCTCGCTCAGTTGATCTACGATCTGAAAAACGCGAACCCGAGCGCCCGCGTCACCGTGAAGCTCGTCGCGGAAGTCGGCATCGGAACGGTCGCGGCCGGTGTAGCCAAGGCCAAAGCCGATCTCGTACTGATCAGCGGCCACGATGGCGGTACCGGCGCATCGCCGGTCAGTTCGATCAAACATGCCGGCATTCCTTGGGAGCTCGGACTTGCCGAGACCCAGCAGGTACTCGTGCAGAACGATCTGCGCAGCCGAATCCGCGTCGAGACCGACGGTCAGTTAAAGACCGGTCGCGACGTTGCGATCGCCGCCCTACTCGGAGCCGACGAATTCGGCTTCGCAACCGCGGCGCTGGTTGCAGAGGGCTGCATCATGATGCGCAAGTGTCACCTGAACACCTGCCCTGTCGGCATCGCCACGCAGGATCCGGAACTACGCAAAAAGTTCGCGGGCCAGCCCGAGCACGTCATCAATCTGATGTACTTCATCGCCGAAGAGCTGCGCGAGATCATGGCCTTCATGGGCTTCCGCTCCGTCTCCGAGATGACCGGCCGCGTAGATAGACTCGAAGCGAACCTGCCGAAGAATCACTGGAAGGCGCACGCGCTTGATTTCTCCGCCATTCTTCACCGACCGGAAGTAGGCAAAGACGTCGGCTTTAGCGGAACCGGAACCCAAGACCACGGTCTCGAAACGGTGCTCGACCATGAGCTCGTTCGACTCGCGCAGCCGGCGATCCAGGAAAAGAAGAATGTTCAGATCGACTTGCCGATCAAGAACACCAACCGAACGACCTGTACGATCCTTTCGCACGAAATCACGAAGGTGCACGGCGCCGACGGGTTACCGCCGTACACGATAGGCATCAACTTCACGGGCTCGGCCGGTCAGAGTTTTGCCGCTTTCCTCGCGAAAGGCATCTCGGTCAAAATTGAAGGTGACGCCAACGACTACTTCTGCAAAGGCATGTCTGGCGGCCAAGTCGTCATCGTTCCGCCGAGAACTGCGGGATTCGTCGCCGAAGACAACATCATCATCGGCAACGTCGCGCTCTACGGCGCGACGGATGGCGAGGTATTCATTCGTGGGCGCGCAGGCGAACGATTCGGCGTACGCAATAGCGGCGCACGCACCGTCGTCGAAGCCGTCGGCGACCACGGTTGCGAATACATGACCGGCGGTCACGTGATTGTGCTTGGCCCAACCGGCCGGAACTTCGCGGCTGGGATGAGCGGCGGCATCGCGTACGTCTACGACTCAGATGGCTCTTTCAAGTCACGCTGCAACATGGGAATGGTCGAGTTGTTCCCGCTCGCGGGTGACGCCGACGAGGCCGAGGTCAAGCAACTCATTACTCGCCACCAGCAGTACACCGACAGCGCGCTGGCGCAGCGGATCCTCGGCGACTGGGACAAGGCCAAACACACGTTCATCAAAGTCTATCCGACCGAGTATCGAAAGGTGCTCGAAGCGGCTAGCGGTTCCGAGCCCTCGCGCCGGGCATCAGTCTGACCGAAGCCAACGGGAACGACCTGGATCGGGGCTACAACCCCAAACACTAGCGGAGCATGGGAAAAGTAACAGGATTCATGGAGTACGCGCGGGAGCTTCCCGCGAAGCGCCCGATTGACGAGCGGCTGAAACACTATGGCGAGTTCGAAGAGGAACTCTCCGAGGATCAGCTCAAGACTCAGGGTGCGCGTTGCATGGATTGCGGCGTCCCGTTTTGCCACAACGGTTGCCCGCTGGGCAACGTGATTCCCGACTGGAACGACCTCGTGTACCGAGGCCGTTGGGAAGACGCGATCGACGCGCTCCACGCGACCAACAATTTCCCCGAATTCACCGGCCGCATTTGCCCCGCCCCTTGCGAAGAGGCGTGCGTACTCAGCATCAACGACGATCCCGTGACGATCAAGCTGATTGAACGCAACATCATCGATCACGCCTTTGAACAGGGACTGGTCAAGCCGCAACCGGCAGCGCGGAAGACCGGCAAAACGATTGCCGTGGTCGGCTCCGGACCCGCCGGCATGGCCTGCGCACAACAACTCGCTCGCGCCGGCCACGCGGTGACCTTGTTCGAACGCGCTGACCGCGTCGGCGGTCTGATGCGCTACGGCATTCCGGACTTCAAGATGGAGAAGCACCTAATCGACCGACGCGTCCAGCAGATGCAGGCCGAGGGTGTAGAGTTCCGCACCAGCTGTAACGTCGGTGTCGACATCACGGCTGAGCAGCTCAAGAATGATTACGATTCCGTCGTTTTATCGATCGGCGCGACGCTGCCGCGTGATCTACCTCTCGAAGGTCGCGAGCTCGACGGTGTTCATTTCGCGATGGACTTCCTCCCTCAGCAAAACAAGCGCGTCGCCGGTGATACCGTTCCCAAGGAAGGCGAGCTGCGCGCCGACGGCAAGAACGTCATCGTGATCGGCGGCGGCGACACGGGCTCCGACTGCATCGGCACGTCGAATCGCCAAGGCGCAAAGAAAGTCGTGCAGTTCGAAATTCTCGATCAGCCTCCCGAACGCGGAACCGCCCCGCCCGTCTGGCCTTACTGGCCGATGATCCTGCGCACCTCGACCTCGCATGAGGAAGGCGTCGACCGCGAGTTCGCGATCTCGACCAAGCGCTTCATCGGAGAGAACGGCCATGTGACGGCGCTCGAATCGGTCCGAGTGCAGTGGAAGAAGGGCGACGACGGCCGCATGCAGATGCAGGAGATTCCCGGTAGCGAGCAACAACTACCTGCCGATCTCGTGCTGCTCGCGATGGGATTCTTGGGCCCGCAGCAACAAGGCGTCGCATCGGACCTCGGTCTGGAATTCGACGGTCGCGGCAACATCGTGTGCGATCCGAACTACATGTCCACGTCGGTACCGGGCGTATTCGCATGCGGAGACTCTCGACGCGGCCAGTCTCTCGTGGTCTGGGCAATCTGGGAAGGCCGCGAATGCGCTCACGCCGTCGATGCGTTCCTCATGGGAGAATCGCAACTCCCCACCTCACCGGCCATGGCGGAGACCGGCGGCCGCCCGCTCTGAAGACATCCGCTGCCACCGAAGCATCGCATTTTCGTGCGTGAACGATGGCGAACGGCATGGCGTCGGCCTCACACCCGCACGCTAACCGCTACGATGGTGCTAGACTGAAGGACTCGGGCGCGCACAGGCGCCGCCCACGCCGATCACAGTGACCGCGTTTCTCGATACAGACGGCCTTCTCGAATTCTTTCGAGCCAGTGGCTTCAAGGTCCATCGCACCGCCAATGCCGCGTGGTACGAGGCAGGTCCGCGTTTCCTACTCGGTGTGCCCACCCATGAAGCCGTCAGCGTCTCGCGCAGCGAAGGCAACGAAGCCATGCGCGCAACGGGCGCTCTCGGCATCCGCTACATCACATCGGACCCGAAAGTGGGACGTGAGAGCTGGCAGATGATGGGTAGCGGCGCCGACTACGACCTCTCGATGTTCTCGAGCAACACGCGTAGCAAGGTACGCCGTGGGCTGAAGAACAACGAAGTACGTCGCATCACCGGGCAAGAGCTCAAAACCGCCGGTGAGCAGGCATTCCTCGACACGGTCGCACGCCAGGGGCGTGCGGATCGCTACGGCGTCGAGCGCTGGCACAAGCTGCTCGACGCAGCCGATGCTACAGACGGCATAGAGATCTGGAGCGCCTGGCACGAAGACACGCTGGCCGCTTACCTACTCATCATGGTGTTCGAGGATTCCTGTGAGTTTTACGAAGCGCGCTCGAGAAACGACACGCTGCGCTTTTACCCCAACAACGCGCTGCTCTACACGCTCACACACGACGTTCTCGTCGAGCGAAATATCTCGCAGATTACGTTCGGTATCGAAGGGCTCGAAGAACTGGACAGCCTCGATGCGTTCAAACTCGCGATGGGCTACGAGCGGCAGCCGGTACGCCAGCACGTCATGTTCCATCCGCTCATCGAAGCGGGGCTCGCGTTCCCGCCCGCACGAGCCTTCTTGAAGATGCTCGCCGAGCGTCCCGGCGACTCGTCGTTCTTCAGGCGCGTACAGGCACTGACCACGTTTCGCACCGGCGGTGTCGCTCCCGAGACGGAAGAGAAGTCATGACCGCTGCGCAGCCCGGACGCGCGCCGGCCTTCATCTACCCCGACAATCCCGCTGCACTCGCGACCGCCCGTGAACTCGGTACCGCCGGCATCCGCTGCCTGGTTCTAGGCCATCGCCGCGGACCCGCAGCCAACTCGCGACATGCCGAGTTTCTACCCGCGCCGAACTTCTATGAGAACGCACCGCGCTGGGCGGATTTCGTATACCGGCTCGCGGGAGCGCAGGGCGCGCCGCCGGTTCTATTCCCCACCGAAGATGCAGCCCTGCTCGTTGCTGACGCTCAGCACGGGCGCCTGTCCAGCCGTCTCGTCTACCCGTATTCGGCCCCGGGTATCGTTCCCAACGTGCTGGACAAACGCCGTCTCTACGAAGCCGCACAGCGCGCTGGTATCGGCACCCCCCTATTCCACTCGTTCGAACTCGGCGACGATCCCGCAACGATTGCGGCACTCGACGACCCCAACGCCTGGATCATCAAACCTGCGTGCAGATACTGGCCCGGCGCGGACGGTCGCATGCGCACCTTCCTTTCGCTCACCGGGGGCTCGAAGGCCATGACGGGTTCCGCGATCGATGCGGCCGTCCGGATCGCAGAGGCCGGCTTTCCCGTCGTCGTCCAGGAAAACATTCCCGGGCCGTTCGAAGAACTCGTGAGCGTCGGCCTCCAGATTGATGAGAACGGCGAACTGGTCGGTTCGTTCTGCGCGCGCAAGCGCTGCGAATACCCCGTGCCGTTCGGAGACGGCCTGATCGTCGAGACCATCGACGATCCGGGCATCGTAGAACCTGCTTTGTCCTTGCTGCGCGAACTCGGCTACTCGGGCATCTGCGACGTAGAGTTCAAACGGGACGTACGAGACGGACAGTTCAAAGTACTCGATGCCAACCCGCGCGTATGGCTGTGGCACGGCCTCGCGGCGCGCAACGGATTTCCGCTCGCACTCAATGCCTACCAACGGGCGACCGGTGAACACGAAGTCCGATCAGCTCCTGAATCGAAACCACGATGGGTATCCCCGCGCGGCGCGCTCGCGTATCTCGCGCTGGCGTTTCGACCCGGCACTGAAGGCTTCGGCCCCGGCCTGGGCATGGATTTGCTCGCCGGTGCGCTGGCAACAGTCGCCTCCGACTGGCGACGATTTCGAGACCCCGCCCACGCACGCCCGTCGGCTTGGGCGGATTTTCTGGGCGCCGCCGGTCGGCGACTCGGACGACACTGAACCGCTGCGCGACCTACCCCCCTTAGTGGCGTAAGTGCCGTCAGTAGGCCGCACACAATGGGCATGAACGACGTCATGCCGTCCCTCATGTCGAATCCCCTCAGGTGGGTGTGTTTGAGCCGTTTTGTATCGCCACGATGCCACGCGACCGTCCAAACCCGTACGCACCCATGAATAGTAGGGTCGATCACTTGACGCTCAGCGGATGCCGTACAATTGTAGGGTCCACACAGCTTCCCGCGCCCCCACAACACCCCCTTCCTTACCAACATGAGGTGTTCGCAAGCACTCTCGGCGATTGCAGAGAAGTGCGGAAGGCTCACGGGCAAAGTAGCTGCGATTTGAGGAGGATACATGGCCTATTCGGATGGTAATGATTGTTTTACCTGGGAAGACAACGGCGTCGCGACGTTCGACGGATATGATGTAGCGGAGCTTGCGGAGTCCTACCCGACACCTTTCTACCTTCTCTCGCAGAAGCAGATACGCAAAAACTTCGAGCAGTTTAAGGAAGCGTTCTCCGGTGCCGACGGCGGCATACGCATCTACTACTCGGTCAAAGGCAACTTCGAGAGTGTCGTGCTCAGCACGCTTGCAGAGATGGGCGCCGGCGCGGAAATCTCCGGCGCGATGGACATGGAGCTTGCCAAGCGAGCGGGCATGAACCCGTCGCAGGTCGTCTTCGACGGGCCTTGCAAGTCGATCGAAGAGATCGAAGCGGCGCTCGAATGGGGCGTCCATATGATCGACATCGAGTCGCTCACCGAAGCCCGCGACGTCAACGAAGTCGCCGGCCGCATGGGACGCAAACTCGACGTCGGTATTCGCATCGATCCCGTTCTTTCGAAGCCGTACTACGACAAGGTCATCGCGACGTACCGTAAGAAGTTCGGTCTACCGATCGATCAGGCGCTCGAAGTCGGCTGCCAGATCAACGAGTTCGAGAACTTGAACCTCAAGTGCATCATGACGCACATCGGCTCGCAGGTGTTCCACCCGAACCGTTATGTTCTGACGCTCGAGAAGATCTTCGATTTGGCCAAGGGCTTCAAGAGCCGCGGCATCGAAATCAACGAGATCAATATGGGCGGCGGGTACCCGGCACAGTCCATGCGCAACCTGCGCATCTCTCGCCGATTCCGTATCGCGAAGATCCTGGAAAAATTCGACCGCATCGACGTCCAAGCCAGCTCGATCTACGATTTCGGCAAGGCCATCACCGGCAAGTACAACGAACTGAAGAAGTCGACGGGACTCAGCCCGCAACTTTCGATCGAGCCGGGTCGCTGCATCGTCAGCAACGCGTGCGTGACGGTCGGTAAGGTCCTGATCATCAAGAACGACTGGCTCTTCACCGACGTCAGCATCAACAACCTTCCGGAGAATCTCTTCTTCTCGGAATGGCGCACCGTTTGGCCGGGTCACAAGCCGAACGAAGAATCGAAGAACTACAACATCTCTGGTCCCACGCTGGCGACGCAGGATGTTCACTTCTTCAAACGCGACGTACCTGACCTGAAAGAAGGCTCGCCGATGGCGATTCTCGACACGGGTGCCTACAGCATCGCGCGTTCGAACCAGTTCACGCGACCTCGTGTAGCTGTGTACGCGGTGACCGACTCGGGCGACATCACGATGGTGCGCCGCCCCGAATCGGTAGACGACGTCCTAGCAATGCAGGTCTGGCCAAACCGCGACACCGAACAAAAGAAAGCAAGCGGGGAGTGAGTGCCGGCGAGCACGAGAGTGAGTGCGAGCCAGCGAGCGCGAGAGGCAAGGTCACTCATAGTTCGAACCTAACTAGCTAAGGCCCCCACCCGACGAAGCCCATCAACAAAAAGGCCGGGTCGCTCCAAGCGACCCGGCCTTTTCTTGTTGTGATGACGAACCACGCCTCAAACCGCTTCAAGCCGCCCTACGAACCCGCACCTCCGCCTCCAGCCCCGCCGCTTCCACGAGTCGCAGCACACGCCCAAGCGACAATTTCTGAAGGCTCCCTGATAAGATGCCGGTAACCGTCGGGCGTGAGAGTCCGGAGCGTTCCGCTAGCGTTTCATGCGTCACTCCGGACCGCTTCACTTCCGCGATCACGGCCCCGACCAGCTTGGCTTTCATTCTTGCCTCGACGGCGCGACTCTTCGGAATACCTAAGTCTTCCGCCAGCCGTTTCGTACTAGAGCGCTTGGTCATCCTCGGACTCCCTTCAATCGTCGTCGCGCGAGTGCAATTACATTCTTGGGCGTTGTTCGTTTCGTCTTCTTGAACGCGTGCAGCACACCAATCGTTCCCGGCGAAACGACAACGTAGATGACTCGGTACGCACCGCTGCGGTCCCGCAGTCGCAGTTCGTGTACGCCGGGCCCGATACCGGGCATTGGTCGCGACAACGGCATCGACAGGGTCTGCGATTCCTCAAGTCGAGCAAGAGCGTCGGCAAGATCACCTCGAAGCACACCGGGAATACTTCGCAGTTCACGTCGACAGGCCTCAGAGACGAGGATCAACTACGTGGCGATGGTCTCACATATGAGACCATTCGGCAAGACACTATTCACTTGGAGACCTCCGGCGCATTGGTACGTCCGAGAGCGTCTCTCCATTGGAGCCGGGGTGAAAGACCAGAGATGTGCTAGATTCGCAGCAACCGTCGTCGCTGCCGGGGCTAAGTCGCTAGTCGGCCGTAAGGTCCTCGATCATCGCCTGACGTTGGGCTGCAGTAAACTTCGCCTCGAGCATGAGTTCGGGATGTGTGGTCGCAAGCGACATCGCGGCGCCGGCGCGGACGGCGGCTGCCCGCTCCGCGCCGAGCACGAACCGCGTGTAGTGCACCGAGCTAATGCGGTGCGGAGACATTTGGCGCAGGTCGAACTCGGCCGGTGTCGGCGCATGGCCATCGACTCGTAGCTCGACGTGGTTCTCCAACCCGAGAAGCGCCACGAGCCGATCATCGCGCTCCGCGGGGTTGTCGTACTCCAGTAGGATCGTCGCCGCCAACTCGTCATCGCCGGGCACGAGCTCGTTGTACGTCTCGATCTCGTGCTTGATGGCGGCGAGATCGGTGATCTTCTCGACACGCATCATCTCTTGGACCTGGTAGATCATCGTGTCGCGGTTTTCGAAGAGTACCGTCATGTTCGCGCCGACGGCGATGCGACGATCGCGCTTGATCTCCAGAAGGCTCGCGCGCACGCGCTCGCGATCCAATTCGTAATCCGGCGTCGGGCGAATGTCGGAAGGCTGGATCTTTCTCATACCTGCTCCGGCTCGGGAAGTCCGGGCGGCGGACCGCCGACATCTTGGTAGCCCTCGCCTCGATATGCGCGCGCCAGCACCTGCAACGGGTGCAGCGGCTTCGTCCCCGTCCCCTGTTCGAAGTGTACGGCCGCAAGCGGGCAATCGGTGACCATCATGCCGCCCTCGCCCATCTCGTCGAACGCGGGCTTACCGACTTCCATGGATTTCTCGAAGTTCTCAGTCTTCATCGCCCAGGTACCGTCGTGACCGCAGCAGCGATCGACGAGTCGAATCTTCGCACCGGGGATAGTCTTCATCATGTCGCGTGAGCGAAAACCGATGTTCTGGGCCTTCAGATGACACGGAATGTGGTACGCAATCTCGCCCGGCGACGACGCGAACTCGCGCGACCATTCGTCGGCCTTCTTCAGCTCAAACAGATACTCGCAGACATCGCGTGTTGCTGCGGAAAGCGCTTTGGCGTTATCGATGAGCGGCGGGCTGACGAGTTCAGGATACTCCTTCTTCAGCATGTACGAACAAGTCGGATTGATCGCCAAGACATTGAGACCACGCTCGACGTAGGGTGTGAGTGTCTCGACATTGCGCTCGGCCTGCTGGCGCGCGAAATCTACGTCGCCGCCGTCCATCGCGGGCATGCCGCAGCAGGTTTGCGGGGGGCTGAGCACGCGCACGCCATTGCGCTCGAGCACTTCGACCGCATCACGCCCGATGCCGGGCGCGTTGTAGTCGACAAAGCAGGTGTGGAACAGCACGACCTCGCATGCGTCGGTAGCGCGCACGCTCGACACGCGCGACTTGGCCCAGCCGCTAAACGTTTTCTTGCTGAACTCGGGCAGTTTCTTGTCGCGATGAATTCCGAGTAGCGATTGCATGATGCGTCTGTGAAACGACACACTGTTCGCCCAGTTAGCAAGATCGGCGATCTTCGAGGCAGCCTTGCCGAGCGCCACCGGGTTGCCGAGCATGCGTTCGCGCGGCGCAATGCCCTTGCGCTTCGCCCGCTGGGCGTTGTAGCGCAGCAGAAGTCTCGGGAAGTCCAGGTTGAATACGTGCCCGTCATCTTCAGTGTACGGGCACTTCACGTAGCAAAGCTTGCACTGGTAGCAGAGATCGACGACTTCGTCGGTCTGCTCCCGTGTGAGCTTGCGTACGTCGCCATCATGCTCATCGACCGAATTAAACAGCGACGGGAACGACGGGCATAGATTGAAACACATGCGGCAGCCGTGGCAGATGTCGAACACCCGCTCGACTTCTTGGTCCAGCGCTTCGCGCTCCCAATATAGTTCTTCGTTCGGGGCGTAGCTCAGGCCCGTTGTGGGTTCGGCCTTGATGATTGCCATTACAGATACCCCGCGCGGCGTTCGATCCCGCGACACAAAAAGAAGGTCCGACTGCCGCGAAGATCGAGCAGCCGGACCTGGGTAGCGGAAACGCTTAGCTGACTTCTTTCAGGCCTTCGCCGAAGCGACCGGCGTGCGACTTTTCAGCCTTCGCCAAGGTCTCGAACCAGTCGGCGATCTCGGAGAATCCCTCTTCGCGAGCCGTCTTGGCCATGCCGGGGTACATATCGGTGTACTCGTGGGTCTCGCCGGCAACCGCAGCCTTCAGGTTGGCTTCGGTATCGCCAATCGGCAGATCG
The DNA here is from genome assembly GCA_029262375.1 of Deltaproteobacteria bacterium. Taxonomy (GTDB): domain Bacteria; phylum Desulfobacterota; class Binatia; order UBA1149; family SPBQ01; genus JAJCZM01. The sequence goes on along the minus strand of JAJCZM010000005.1, from coordinate 16,412 downwards.
GTCGCGGGATCTCCGACAACCTTCAGGTAGTCGAGGTGCCCGTGCGCGTGGCCGGTCTCGCCTTCGGCGGTGTCGCGGAAGAGACCGGCAACATCGGGATAGCCTTCGATGTCAGCCTGCTTCGCGAAGTAGAGGTAGCGTCGGTTCGCCTGCGACTCGCCTGCAAAAGCGTCTTTCAAGTTCTGGTGGGTCTTCGTTCCTTTGAGATCTGCCATCTCATCGTCTCCTTTCGTTGTCGTTCATCTGTCTGCGCAAAGCGCGCAGATTCCAAACCAGTTGATCTTCGCTGAGTCCGCCTCGAATCCACCGAGCTGCGACGCGCTCGGAAGCAGTTCTCGGCCGATGTCAGAGATGTAGTCGCGTACCTCGCCGCAGGATCGGCACACGAGGTGCTGATGCGGCATCTTGTTGGCATCGAAGCGTGCGCTGTGACCGCCGACCGCGACCTCTTCCGCCATGCCGGCATCGGCGAAAGCCTTGAGGTTTCGGTATACGGTGGCCAGCGAAACCTTCGGTGCGCGCGCGCGTACGCGCTGATGCACCGCTTCGGCCGTGGGATGGTCGAAACTCTCGGCCAAAACACGGTAGATGAGCCGGCGCTGCGGCGTATCGGCAAGGCCCGCAGCTTGGCAGGCTCGCCTGAATGCGGCTTCATCGAGCCACAACCCTCTACTTTCACTGACGTTTCTCAACAGATGCGAATGATTACTATTCGCATGCGGGCGAGTCAATGGAGACCTGTGCGAAACGCGGGCTTGTCGCCGCGCGCGCTCTGTGAACCGGCCCTGCCCGGCGGTCCTGACGCCGTGACTACGGCAGGCTCGCTAGCGGCGCTTCTCAGACACGCGCATCGCGACTTTTAGAAACGCATCGCATGCAGACAGAGAGGCGGACTCCGCAACGGTATGATACCCCGTGGTGGGAATCTGCAGCGTCGTCCCATCGACGCCCCCACTGGACGCTGCGACGATGCGCCCCATCTCCGTACTGCCGAGCGACATCGTCGTTCGGCCTTCCGAAGCCGCGACCAAGTTCTGCTGCTCGATGTATACGTCTTTGAAGGAGTACGGAATCTGCAGCGAGACGCATAACTGTTCGAGCTCGGTCGTGATGCTGTCACTGAAGATCGCGTTGGCGTCTTTGCGGCGCAGGACAAGTTGTTGCCTACTGCTCGCCTCGATGTCCGGGTAAGGGCTCGTGTCCACCACGATCAATTCGTTGGTCGAACCTCCGAAGCGACGGAACCACTCGAGCAGATAGCGCCAACTGCGGCCGGCTTCTTCCTCGGCAGTGAAGAACGCCGTCCCCTGAAACCCCAAGCTGAACATGTGGACCAGAAGTGCGGTGGTCAACACGTTGTCGAGCTGCCCGGTAATGACGCCGCCCTCGACCTTCAAGCGATCGGCGAACGCGACGGGGGTTCCGGCGACCAGTGACTCGAGCTTGTCGACATCGAAGATCAGGTTTTTGCGGTGCGGGCAGATATAGGAATTGCGGATCACGCCCGCGCCTCGATACGACCCCGACCACGGCTCGTACGCCGTCACCGCAACGCCCGAGAAACGATCCGCCACCCGCTGCATCATGCTCTCGGACACCGAGTTGCCCAGCAGGTCCGACCGATTGCCTGCAACGAACGCGGCGTACTGGAACTCGTTGGGACCGGTACAGATCAACCCGTGCCGATCGATGTGGGCTGAGAACATCCCCGATTCAGGTTCGCGCCCCTGAGCGACGAGCACGCCCTCGTACCACGTGACTCTTGCACCACGCAGTTCGAGTTCTCGTTGGATCTCTCTGAAGAACGCGTGCTCGGCGCCAACCACGCTGGGCTGGCGACCGAGTGCTTTTAGAAGGTCGAGGAATTCATCGAGTTTGTTCACGGTTGGGGCTTAGGAAATTCCGGCGGCCGCGCCTCACATTGTACGACGCCCCTCGATAGCACGACCAATGGTAACTTGGTCGGCGTATTCGAGGTTGCCGCCTACGGGGATTCCGTGGGCGATGCGCGTGACTTCTACGCCCAATGGTTTGATCAACCGCGCGAGGTATACGGCCGTGGCTTCGCCCTCTACCGTAGGGTTGGTCGCGACGACGATCTCGCGAACCTCGCCCGGCTCGAGACGATTGATGAGTTCGGTGATCTTGAGCTGCTCGGGGCCGCGTCCATCGAGCGGAGAGATCGCGCCGTGCAGCACGTGATAGCGCCCACGAAACCCGTGAGTCCTCTCGACCGCGATGACGTCTGATGGCTCCTCCACGACGCAGAGCACTGTTTGATCGCGCTCGGAGTCGTCGCAGATGGGACACGGATCGTCTTCCGTAAGCCCATGACACTGAGAGCAAAAACGCGTGCTCGCCTTCACATCGGCAATCGCGGTGGCAAGATCCTGCGCATACGAGCCTTCACTCTTCAAAACGAAGAACGCCAGGCGCGCCGCCGTCTTCTCTCCGATACCGGGGAGCTTTGCGAGCAATTGAATGAGCCGTGCTAGTGAGGGCGTGTATGCCAACGTGTCGCCTCGCCGGCCTACGAAAGACCGGGGATGTTCATGCCGCCGGTGGCATCCTTCATCTCGTCGGCCATCATGTCTTGCGCTTTCTTGATCGCGGCATTCGTAGCGGAAAGCACGAGGTCTTCGATCATGCGCGCGTCGCCACCGGCAACCACGCTGTCTTCGATGGCGATGCTCTTCACTTCCAGACTGCCATTGACGACCACGGTCACCATGCCGCCGCCGGCGGTCGCGGTGATCTCGGCCTTCTCGACCTTCTTCTGGATCTTCTTCATCTTCTTCTGAAGATCCCGAGCCTGTTTCATCATCTCCATCATGGATGGTTGAGACATTTCGATAACTCCTGGGTACCTAAGTAGTCAGTCTTCGACGCGCGAGATCCGATCGATACGACCGCCCAAGACATCGAGCGCGGCCTTCACCGAGGGATCGTCTGCGGCGTCTTGTTCGAGCTTCGCCTTGCGACCCGCTTCGAGTTTCGCGACGGATATTGTATCGGCGTCGTCGCCGGCAGCGGGCGCAGCGGCCGTCGGATCGCGCGAATCATTCGGATCGCGCGAATCGCGCACACTCGGCGCATCGACAAACCGGATTTCCATATCGCGGCCAAAGTACTTGTTTGCGACCTCGAGAATCCGAGACATCGCCTCGGTTGCTTCGAGCTTCTTCTTAAAACTGATGATCGTGGCGCGAAGTTCGAGCACGGACTCGGTCATGCTCGTAACGTCACAGTTGCTCAGCGCAACGTACAGATCGAAACCGCAGTGCGTGCGCACTTCGCCGAGGAAACTCTCCCACTGCTCACTCGCCGCGGCACCGACTTCGGCCGTCGCAACGGTCTTGTTCGCGATCGTTGGCCGGGGCGTGGGCGTGGGCGTGGACGTGGACACGCCGCCACCGGGATGCGGTGCATCGGGCGGCATGTCATCCGAATAGCTCGGCGTAGCCGGCTGGGGAAAACCGCTCGGCGCCGCCGATTGGGAAGACGGCCTCGATGCGACCGGCGCGGTAGCTTGGCGCGGCTTATCGGCACTCGCCTGCCGCTCACGCGGCGCTGATGCATCAGTCGCCGCCGACGCGGAAGGTCGAGCGCCAGTCTGCGCAGACGGCCGCGCAGAAGGCCGCGCGTCGGAAGATCCTCTACTACCGCTGCCGCCACCGCCACGCGCAGGCGAAGAAGCCGGGCCGCTTCCTACGCCACCGCGAAGTAGCGCGATGATCTCAGCCGAGGAGTCCACCGACTCAAGTGACGCAGCCTTGAGGAGCCCCATCTCCAGGACCAGCTCGGGCATGCCGCTCGGTCGAATGTCACCGGCGGTACGAAGCAAGACATCGAAGATGCGCTGAAGATCGAGTTGCGAGCGCTTCTCGCGCAGTCGGTCGACCAGTTCGCCAACCGTGTCGCCGTGAATGCTCGCAACCGCCTGCGTACCGGCCGCCACTGCGACCGACGTATGGCGCAGCATCTCGAGAACGGCCGATAGAAACCGCTCGGCACCGTAGCCGCCGGTGCGAACGCGATCGCTGATCGTGACGATACGTGCGGCGTCGCTATCGAGAATGGCTTCCACACACTCTGCGACCAGTTCGCTGCTGGCAATTCCGAGAACACGCGAGACATCGTCGCCGTCTACTTTGTCGCCACAGGCCGCAACGACCTGCTCGAGCAACGACTGCGCATCGCGCATGCTGCCGTCGCCCTCACGGGCGAGTAGATCGAGCGCCATGCCGTCGACTTTGAGTTTGTCTTTCTTGACGATCGCCGCGAGCTGCTTGGTGATCTCTTCGCGCGTGAGACGACGAAAATCGTAGCGCTGGCAACGCGAAAGGATCGTCTGCGGAATCTTGTGCGCCTCGGTCGTCGCGAGCACGAACTTGACGTGCGGCGGAGGCTCCTCGATGAGCTTGAGAAGCGCATCGAACGCCTGGCCACTGAGCCGATGTACCTCGTCGATGATGTAGACGCGGAACTTGCCGCCAGAGGGCTGATACTGCGCGTTCTCTATCAGAGCGCGGGCATCGTCGACGCCCGTATGCGAGGCACCGTCGATCTCCATGATGTCGAGCGACGAGCCGCTGAGCGCGTCCTTGCAGGGGCCACACTCGTTGCAGGGCTCGACCCCTTTGCGGTTCTGGCAGTTGAGGGCGCGGGCGATGAGGCGCGCGACCGTGGTCTTACCGACCCCGCGAATGCCCGTAAAAACGAAGGCATGGGCCACACGATCGCGCTCCAGCGCGTTGGCGAGGGTGCCCGTGACGTGGTCCTGGCCGACGACGTCGGCAAAGGTGGAAGGCCGCCAACGGCGGGCTACGACTTCATATCCCATGGGAATAAATAGACCGCCGATGACGGCGTATTCCCCGTGGGGGTATCACCGGCCACGCCCCGCGGCAAGGTCGCTCGGGCCGCTACGCAGAGGCACGAAATCGTTGAAAACACGGCGCCCGCCCGATAGCCTGCTCCGTCTGGCCATCGGGTCGGATCGTCTGGATCGACTTTGGGGAGAGGTGTCCGAGTGGCTTAAGGAGCACGCTTGGAAAGCGTGTGTGTCGAAAGGCACCGTGGGTTCGAATCCCACCCTCTCCGCCACCCCCTGCAAGTACTTGATATTGCAGGGGTTTCGCCCTCGACGGCAGCCGGATTCTCGCCTCATTTCCGCCGCTTAGCGCATTCACCAACACTCGTCCCGGTCAGTAGAGACGCGCTCGTGCCGCGTCACGCGCGCGTGTGTCGCCAACGTCTCTTGTTGCAGTACAACTGGTGCCGTTCGCATTGTGATGTGCGCGCGAACGACAACACGTTCGCGCGTTCGCAACGTGCTTCGGCGGCGACAATCAAGACACCGCTCGGCTCTACGATCGGCGGTGCCTTCGCTTGCTATCTATCGTTTAGGAAATTGGTTGAAGCCCAGCACGGTACGCTGCTCTTCCCATGCAACCGGGATGCGCGAGTCGCTCGTTAGTTCGACCGCCGTAAGCTCCCTCGGATGACGTCCTGAGAGAATCGCGCGTGTGATGTCGGGAGACAAAAAACTCAGGCGCAACACGCGCGTAAAGTAGCTGCGGGCTACACCCGCTTCCGTTGCCATCTCCGAGATCGAGCGACCGCCGCGGGTGAACATCTCATTGTAGCGGTGCGCCAGCGCGAGCAGTCGAAGAAGACTTCGATCCGGCTCGCCGCGCGATCCACCTCCCGCACTGTCGATCAGCATCCTGGTCTCAAGCCCTGCACGCCGTAGACGCGCCGGAATCTCTAGCATCGTGATTGGCTCATCATCGCGCGTGCGCTCATCGAGCTTTTGCCAATCGTCCCGGCACCTCAAAATGCCGGCGAGCCGCGCCGTTCGCGTGCTGATCTCTATCGTCTCGCGTCTAACCACGATCCGAGCGACCAGGTTTCCTAGAATCCGACGCTTATGCACCCGATCCATGCTGGCCCAGTCGTCGCTGAGCGCATGCGCTCGCGCGATCAAACCCTCCAGTTCTCGAGCATCGGCGGCCTCGTGCTCCAAGGCCGCGTGCAGCTGTGCCGTGTCTCGAAAGAATGCTTGCAAGCGTTCGCTGACCAGCTCTTCGATATCGCTCGCGGGGACGCGCAGTCCCTCGGGAGCCTTCTCTCGGGTCGCTTTGATCAACGATTGCGACACGTAGTAGCGATACCGCTTTCCCTTCTTGCTGGCATGGCTTGGGCTCATCCGCTCACCTGAACCGTCATAGACGAGGCCGGCCAGAAGGCTCGGCTCTCTCACTCCAGCGCCGTCGTTGCGATCGACCCGGTTCGTGACAAGAATCGCTTGAACCTGATCCCACAGAGCCTCGTCGATAATCGCCTTATGCTGTCCCGGGTAGCAGCTGTCCTTGTGGACGATCTTTCCTCGGTAGATCGGGTTCTTCAGCATCAGATACAGCGCGCCGCGCGAAAATGATTGACCGCCGGTCTGGCACCCGTGCCGATCGATTCGCACCTTGCTCGTGATCCCATCTTGATCCAGCTGTTCTTTAAGCGCCGCAACCGATCCCAACTCGGCGTAGCGTCGGTAGATGGAACCGATCGTTTCGGCTTCGCGCGGGTTCACCACCAGGCTCCGGTCCTTGACGTCATAACCCATCGGCGCGACGCCCCCCATCCACATCCCCTTCTTCTTCGACGCGGCGATCTTGTCCCTTATGCGCTCCCCGGTGACCTCGCGTTCAAACTGCGCGAAGCTCAAGAGCATGTTTAGCGTGAGACGCCCCATCGACGTCGTCGTATTGAACTGCTGTGTCACCGAGACAAAGGACACGCCCTTGCGATCGAATATCTCGACGACCTTGATGAAGTCCGACAGCGAGCGCGTCAGTCGGTCGACTTTGTAGACGACGACCGCATCGACCTTTCCGGCTTCGATGTCAGCGAGTAGTCGAACGAGCGCGGGCCGCTGCATGGTTCCTCCCGAGATACCGCCGTCATCGTACATTTCGGCCAGCACCATCCAGCCCTCCGCCTTCTGACTCTTCACATAGGCCTCGCACGCCTCGCGCTGTGCATCTAGCGAGTTGAACTCCTGCTCCAAGCCTTCCTCCGAGGATTTGCGCGTATAGATGGCGCAGCGTACTGCAGCCACAGCTGTTACACCTTTAGCCATTGGCTCCCTCCTTCATGCCGGCGGGCTTGCTCTTCGCGGTCAAGCCAAAGAATCGTGGCCCCGACCAGCGCGTTCCTGTGATTTCGCGCGCGATCACCGAGAGCGAGCCATGGGCCTGGCCTCGCCATTCAAACCCGTCTGGTGTGACAATCACGGTATGGGTCTCCCCGTGCCATTCGCGCACAAGCTTCGCGCCGGGCTTGAGCCGCACCGCGCGGCTGCGAGCAAGATCGCCGTCGTCCTCCAAGGTCTTCGATAGGTTCGCCAAGCGGCGCCTCGTCGCGCCGCTCGGCCCGCCTTGTGCCCGTTCCTGCTGTTTCCAACCAACGGCCAGCACCAGCAGGTCGCGCCGGGTGCGTGCGGGCGGATTCGATCGATAGAGCTTACGCCACAACGCACGAAGTCCTTTCGTGTCCAGGTCGTCGAGTGCTTGGAGACTCGCGTCCACATCAATGGCGGGCTTTGTGTCCGGCAGGGTCTCACGCGGTGGTTCCCCCCCTGCGTGGGTCTCCGCGCCGGCCTGAGCCTGAGAATCTAACATCGGTGAGCCTCCTTACGGGGCGCCGTGTTCGCGACGCTCCCACCAGCCCGAGCCCCGGCCGAAAGCGGCTCGGGGCGGCTAGCTCATGGAGACCTCTTCGTCGGTCGACCTGATGACAGTACCGCTTCGTTGCGGGCAGAAGTCCAGTGGAATTAGCGGAAGCTGCGCACTTGTTTAGCAAAAGCCCCAACTTCCGCTGCTTGCGCGCGCGATACCGTAAGTTCGAATCCCAACCGGTCCGCCACCTAGTCCGATTTGAACCTACGGTGACGTTTGTTTCGGGCGAATTGCCCGGCACGTGCGGGCGTGAGCGCTGCGATCTCTCTCTGCAGTATCCTCTCTTCACGCGAAGGTCTCTAGTTTCGACCGCTTTTCTCTGTTGGCAATTCCCACGGTGCCACTTGCGTAGTACCGATCGCGACGATCACGGCGATCGTCGCTGAGGTTGGAACGAATTCTGGTGATTACCGGCGTGGATTAGCGGGTCGGGAATCCAAACATCGACCGCTGCTCGTTCCAATCCATCGGAACGGGCTCGCGAAGGCGATCGATGGTCATCGAGGTCGGCTGCCGGCCGTCGACGATCGCGCGCGTGATGTCGGGAGCAAGAAATGCCAGCGGCAGGATGCGACCGACGTAGGTTCTCTGGAGATTCTCTTTCGTTGCAATGTCGGCGACGGAAGCCACTTCGCCTTCGAAGAGCTGACGGCGCCATTCGTTGGCTCGGGCGACGGCCTTGATCAGTGACGGATCGAGGCCGGCTCCGTGTTCGCGATCGGCACCGACCGAGATGATCTTCGTCCCGCCGTGGGCCTCGACATGCTGGTACTCGATCCCCAAGGGAAGCACCGCGCCCTGCTCAGTCCCTGCTTCGGCAAAGTTTACTTGCACTAATCGATCGCTTACGACGATGCGAGATACCGGTTCAAGCAGCTCGGCGTCCGACGCGTTCGCCGGAGACTTGATCCTCACCGCGTCGGCAAACCTGCGATCAGTGGCGGCGTGATCTCGGATCGCACCGACGACGAGTTTCTCGATCTCATCCGCCCGTACTCGTCGGACACTTCCAGCCTCGCCGGCCCGACCGCGTATCAACGCCTGACTGACGTAGTAGCTGTAGCATCGACCGTGGCGCCGTTGGCGCACAGGGCTCATCGTGTTGCCCGCATCATCAAACAGTCGACCGCGTAGTAGCGCCGTAAATTCGGTGCGCGCTTCGGCTCCTGCGTTCGTTCGGCGACCGGTGAGTTGCTCCTGCGTTTCGTTCCACGTTTTCGCATCAACGATCGCCTCGTGGTCTCCCTCGTAACGCTCGCCCGCGTGCGCGATGTAGCCGGCATAGATCGCATTGGTGAGAATGCGCTGGACGTGCCCTCTCGAAAACGGCCGGCCTCCCGTCGTTCGCCCGGCCCTGCTCGTGTACCGCCGCGTTCGGATACGCTCGTCGTGGAGCCGATTCGTGACTCCGGTCACCGAACCGAGCTTTAGGTAGAGCGCATAGACCTTGCGGACAAGACCGGCTTCGCCCGGAACAACAACAAGCTTGCGCTCCTTCGCCTCGTATCCGAGCGGCGGCACGCCGCCCATCCACATGCCGCGCTTCTTCGACGCTGTAATCTTGTCGCGAATCCTTTCCCCCGTGACCTCTCTCTCGAACTGAGCAAACGAGAGCAACACGTTGAGCATCAAGCGCCCCATCGATGTCGTCGTGTTGAACTGCTGCGTCACCGCAACAAACGAAACCCCCTTGCGATCGAACAGATCGATCAGCCGCGCAAAGTCCCGAAGCGACCGGGTAAGCCGGTCTACCTTATATACGACGACCGTCTCGACCTGCCCGGCTTCGATATCGGCCATCAGGCCCGCAAGTGCCGGGCGCTCCATATTCCCGCCAGAGAATCCGCCGTCATCGTAGTGGCGCCGCACGAGCTTCCACCCCTCGTGCGCCTGACTTTTGATGAAGGCCTCCCCCGCCTCGCGCTGCGCATCCAGGGAGTTGAACTCCTGATCGAGCCCCTCTTCGCTCGATTTGCGCGTATAGATGGCACAGCGACGGGTTTTGTTGCTATGCGGCATTCTTGGCCTCCGCTGCGGGCTTTCGCAGCCCGAAGAATGCGGGTCCGTTCCAGCGGGTTCCGGTGATCTCTCGCGCGATCTGCGAGAGGCTCCGATAGGTCCGCCCCTCGTAAAGGAATCCCTTAGGCAGTACGACGACTTCGTAGTCTCGGCCGCCCCACCGACGCACCAAACGGCTTTGTGGCCGAAGAATCGGCCGCTGCTGCGCCTTTGCCCGTGAGGGTCCGCCCTCACCCATGCTGGCAGCCAAACGGCGGCGTGTGTCGCCCACCAGCCCGCCTTCGCGCCGAGCCTGCAGCTCCCAGGCCACCGCGTACACGAGCAGCCGCTTCGATCGAATCTTCGGTGGCGGCTTTCGCGCAAGCTTCGCCCAGTGCTCGAGCAATTCCTCCTTCGACATGCCAGGGATGTCCCTTACGTCCAGTTCATTTCGCTTCATCGCCACTTTGTCCCCACGGCGTCCATGTACGCTTGCGTGGGCCGACGAAGCCAGTCCAAAAGTCACTCTCACACAGGGTCGTGGATGATCCAGCATGCGTTGCGGTCGCGCTCAGCGAGCCATCCCAGATACTGCGATATACTATCGACCTGATCGTCGTACCGACCGTTTGGAAACAGTTTCACTTCGGTTTCGAAGTCGGCAAGCCACGAGGCCTTGGTCGGGAGCAAAACGTGCCCCGCTTCAATGGTCGCCGAATGCGCAGCAATGCGTGTGAGCTTGTCACCCTTTGGTAGATACCGGATTGGTCGGCGTACGCCCGACGGTCGATCGCGCTGAAGGTCATCGATGAGCGCCGTCCCCGTTCCCTTGTCCTCGATCACGATCGTCGTGGCCGCCCATTCCCGGGCCAGCTCGATCACACGTCGCCGCAAATCGGGGTATCCGAGCTTCTCACGGGCGACATGGAGCAGGTAGTGATCCTCTCCGCTACGAAGCCACGTCGTACACACGCTGTAGTCGCTTAGCTCCTCCCCCTTCGATGCCGTATCCCACGACTGAACGACCATGTCGCCCGGGTTCGTCTTTGGCGGCCTCTCGTAGTGCCTGAACCAACCAAGGCGGATGATCTCACCCTCCGGCGGGATCGGTTGCTGCTGGTACTGGGCCGAGAAGTTGTAGCTCCCCATCCGAAGTTTCATCCGCATCAGTTCTTCGTACGGTTCGCGTTCGGGGTGAAGCACCTCGCCGGGCTCGCGGACATGAAATCGACCACTTCCGAGTGGCACCCGCTCCGAGACCTCAGCGATGGCCGGCAGATCAAGCACCTCCCAGTCTTCGATGAGCTGCACGTGCGCGACCAGATCCTCGACATGCAGCCGCTGCATGATCAGGATGATCACGTCCTCTCTCTTGTTGTCCAGCCGCGAATACAGCGTCGAACTGAACCAGTCGTTCACCGCACCGCGACGCTCCTGCGACAGGGCCTCCTCAGGCTGTAGCGGATCGTCGATGATCAGGAAGTCTCCGCCGCGCCCCGTCACCGTCCCGCCCACGGAAGTGGCAAAGCGGTAGCCGAGGCGCGTGGTCTCGAAGTTCAGCTCCTGGTTCTTCTTTGAGCTGATCCGTGTCTTCGGAAACACGCGACCGTACCACGCCGACTGCATGACTCGCCGACAATCACTCGAATGTTTCGCAGCGAGCTTTGCAGAGTAACTCGCACAAAGGATGCGCGTAGTGGGGTCATGTCCGAGAAGAAATGCAGGCAACGCCACCGAGGTGCAGATCGATTTGAGGTGTCTCGGCGGCAGCGTGATGATCAGCCGTTTCGTTTCCTTGCGAGCACAGCCCGCCAGTGCATGAGAGATGGCACTTAGGTGCCAGTTTGCCTGAAACTGGCGCGCTGGGGCCACCTCGCAGAACACCCGATGGATAAACGTCTCGAAGTCCTCGCGACACAGGTTATCGAGGAGGCGTCGTTGGTCGAATGATCAACGTCAACTATTTCTGCCGCTCGGCGACAACTATCCTTGCCGGTTGAAGGCAAAGGTCGTGTAGTTGTCGTCATGTTTTTCTCCTTTTGTTTGATTTGGCTTCCGAGCTTCTGAAGCTGGTCACGTCGAATTCGAGTATGACCGAATGATGGACGAGGCGGTCGATCGCCGCAGTGGTCGCCATCTTGTTTTTGAAGACGCGGTCCCACTCGCTGAAAACGAGATTACTCGTGAGTGCGATCGATTGCCGCTCGTAACGTTCCGCGAGCAGCGTGAACAAGACCTCGGCTTCTTCCGAGCTCTGTTGCACATAACCGATGTCGTCGAGGATGATGAGTTCGAAGTTGTCGAGTTTGCGTAGTTTTCGCGGAAGGTCCAGGTCCCGCTTTGCAGCCAGCAGGTCCTGAACGATTTCGTAGGTCGGAGCGAACAGAACCGACCGGCCCGCCATCACGAGCTCGTGTCCCAAGGCTGCAAGCGCATGACTCTTGCCGGTTCCGGGCAAACCAAACGCCAGGATGTTCGTCGCGGCCGACAAGAACGCGCCGTCGCGCAAGGTGGCGATCTTTTGTCTCAATGCGATCGGGATTCGGTCCTGATCAAAGGAGTCGAACGTCTTGGTCGCGGGCAGGCGTGAGCTGCGGCGCAGCCTTGTAACGCGACGCTCGTGGCGCGCCTCGGCCTCAAGTACTTCGCTAACCACGGGCAATGCGTGCTCGAGGTCCCCGGCGACCAGGCGTGGAACCATCTCTTGCGCAGCGGTCGGCATCTTGAATTGGCGAAGCCTCGCGCTGACCGCCTCGGCGGGACTGGAAACGCTGGCGCTCATCGGGCACCCACGCTGACTTCGAGCAAAGAGTCATACGCAGCCGGATTCGGCATGGGGATCGTAATCGTCGGCACCGTGAACACCGGAGGCTCTACGCCGCTCTGGACGAGCTTGTAGTCGAACGGCTCCCGGCTTCGGAGCAGGTCACCAAGAGCTGCATCGACTTGGGATTCCATCGTCCGAGCGGCGAGGTGGAGGATCCGAACGTACTCCACGTCGGCGCGGTCTCCGTGTAGATCGACGAGCCGGTCGTAGGCTTGGCGAAACAGGAGTGTCGGAAACAACTCCTCGCGATATCGGTAACGACGAAACGCCCCCGGCTTGCGCACGAGCGAGTCGATGACGTGCCGATACTCGATCACGTGGGCATCCTTGCCCTGCGCACGCGGCAACGACTCCACCAATCGCCCCGCGTAGTAGACCTCAAGGTGGTCGTGGTACTGATGCACGGTGACCGTGTGGCCGATGAGTCGCGACGGCACGGAATAGGTCTTTGAATTGACACGGATCGTGCTCCAGCGACGCACTTTTGGTTTCCACGTTGTGTAGCAAATCAACGCCGTCGTCGGCAGCGGTCGCAGGTGCGGTCGCTCGGCCTCAAATCTGGTCGCGTTTGGGCGATTGATCCTGCGCTCTACGACCTCGTCGATGAAAGCTTCGTAGGTCGCAGTCGCATCGAAGTCGCGAGAGCCACGCAAGATCAAGGCTTGGTCGAGCACGCGCTTGAGTCGATCGTTGCGCTTTTCCACAACTCCGTTTTCGTTGGGGCGGCCCGGCGTGATCAGGCTAAGCTCCAAACCGAAGTGCTCCAGCACGGCGGCGAACCGGTCGTTGATCGCCCGCCCGCCTTGCTTTCGAAGATTGTGGGTAGCGGCCGAAAGATTGTCGAGGCGCAGAACGGCCGGGACACCGCCGATCATTTGGAACGCGCGCTCTAGTCCCGCAGCCAACGCCTCGTAGCTTTCGCTGTAGGCGATCATCGTGCCCGTGCGAGAGCTGGCGCTGAGCACGAGGTCGAATAGCAGGTGGTCGAAGGGCTCGCCGCAGATCGTAACGTTGAGCTCGGCGCAGTGAGTGAAATCCCCGGCCGCTTCGCGGCCGGCCTCATGCACCTGCTGGAAGAACACTTCTTTGGGCGGCCCCTCTTGAGCGCGCCAGTCGCGAACACGCCGCTGCAGCGTACGCAGCTGAGCCTCCTCGAAACGCCCCGGATACTGCGATTGCAGATGCTCCATAATCGTCGTCGCTTCCAGGCGGCGATGCGTATCCAGCTTCAACAATGGCACCACCTTGGATTCCCAAACGTCCTCGAAGGGGTCGAGTCGCGTTCGCCAGCCCCGAGCCGTATCGGCCCCTGACGGCAACGCCCCCCGCTTCCATTTGCGCGCGCTACGCACGCTCATACCCGCGGCCGCTGCGGCAGCCTCCTGAGTAACACCCCGCTTGAGGCGACGACGAAGGACGAAGACCTGCTGATCCGTGATCATCACGCCACGGACCCGTTAACTCACTGAAATCGCAACGCTTGATCCCTCGGGAACCGGCAATTCTAATTGTCGTCGACCGGCAAAAGTAATTGTCGTCGATCACTGATCGGTGATCCTCGAGTTGGAGATCAAACAATCACCAACGAGAGGAGGCACCACCCATGGAACGATATATCGGATTGGACGTACACGCAGCGAGCACGACGTTGGCTGTCGTTTCGCATACTGGAAAGCGGCTCAAGGACTTTCCTGTAGAGACCAATGGCCGGGCATTGATCGAAGCGATTCGGATTATTCCAGGCCGCAAGCACTTAGTCTTGGAGGAAGGGACTCAGAGTGCCTGGCTGCAGGATACGTTAAGCCCCTACGTCACCGAACTCGTCGTTGCGGGCGTGACCCAAAGTCGCGGACAGAAGACCGATACTTCCGACGCCTACAAGCTGGCGGAAAAGCTACGCGTGGGATCGTTGGACAAGAGGATCTTCAAGGCGCCCCGCCAGTTTACGATGCTTCGCGAGCTTGCACGGACTCACGCCATGATCTCGCGAGACCTGGTGCGGGTGCAGGCACGGATCAAGAGCATCTATCGCTCCCGAGGCGTGGCGACTCCGGGTCGCTCGGTTTACTGCCAGCGGGGCCGCGAGCGATGGCTGCAACAGTTGCCGGCGCCGGCTCGCACGTCTGCTGCAAGACTCTACGAGCACTACGACTTTCTACGCGAGCTCAAGGAGCAAGCTCAGGCGTCACTGGTTTGCGAGTCCAGGGAACATCGGATTGCCCACATACTGCAAACCGCACCCGGTTTGGGACCGATCCGAGTGGCTCGGCTCCTGCCAATCGTGGTTACTCCGTACCGGTTTCGAACCAAACGTCAGTTTTGGAGCTATTGCGGGCTGGGTATCGTCATGCGCTCGCGTTCGCCAACAACAATCTCAATCGCCACGGTCCTTCCCCGACAGCCGGTACCGATAGAAGACCACGGGTCATTCCTCACAGCCGATCGCCGAGACGATGGTGACCTCCCGCTCAGATTCTGGTTTCTTCTCGGCTACGGGGCCGTAGATCTCCACGATGGCCACCAGTTCTTCGGGAGTAAGACGTCGGTAGGCCAGAATGTGGTAGGTCACATCGGACGTAGGATCGCGGAAGATTGTCTCGATGGTTGGTCGAACCATACCGCTCTTTGCCTATATCCCGCCCTCAGTCATGACCACGGGTGTTCCCCGTCAGACGAATTTGGATCGCTTGAGCGTGTAGCTTGCAACTCTTCCATTGTACGGATTGCTGCTATCTAGCGCACCACCACTGTCTAGCACATCAGAGTCACGTAGTGTCGTTTCCGATCCCGCCCCAGAGCACTACGCCCGCAATCAGCCTGACTGGCGGGTTAGTCCAGGCCGACTGCGGCAATGCGGGTTAACGTTACCGCGAAATGGCTCCACGTCACAAGGCCTTCTACCAACGCCTCAATCCTGACGCACGGTGCCCGCGAGCTTAAGTACGTGGGAACTCAGGTTCAGGCCTTCCGCTTTTATGGGCTTCAAGGCGATGTCGAACGTGATTCGTGTTCGCTTCTGTTTCAGCGAAACCATGCCTCCGGCT
Source organism: Deltaproteobacteria bacterium (assembly GCA_029262375.1). Taxonomy (GTDB): domain Bacteria; phylum Desulfobacterota; class Binatia; order UBA1149; family SPBQ01; genus JAJCZM01. Next base: position 804 of record JAJCZM010000005.1, on the reverse strand, counting down.
TGGGCGAACGGCTCGCCCTCGCCCACCGTCAAGGCGGCGGAGCCTTTCAGGGCATTGATGATCGCTGCGCCGCCATCGGCATGGGACGGTTCTATGAATGCCACGTGACAACGAGGCAATTCATCGCTCTCGATGACCGACGTGATCGAGACCCGACGGCCGTCACGGGCACGCGGACCGATGGTTTCCTTGAGGGCGACGGGAAACTCGCTCCGTCCAAAGACACAGACGACGATTGGATCGGACGTGCTCGAAAACGCCTTGGCGGGCCAGTCGGTGAACTGGATCAAGCCGTAGATGATCCCCGCCTTGATTCCGTATTCCCTCTGCGCCGACCAATCCGTCGCCGCCTGCGCGGTGCCGACACAAGCCGTCGTCGCAATGAGGAACAACCCACATGCGAGCGGAATCCCGGCCGCGTACCGTCGATAGCAGCTGGTCATGCGCTCGAGCGAACTTCTCAGTACCGCCACGTCACCTTACCGTAGACGCTTCGTTCCACCTGTGTGGGCGCCGCAGTACCAGCGTTTTCGATGAATTCGGCATGTCGCTTATCGAACAGATTGAGGCCGGTAACCGAGAGCTCCCAGTTCTCGCTCGCGTCCTGTTCCAAAATTCGGCCGACCATCACGCGGCCTCGCGATAGTAATAATTCAGGGTTCCGCCGAGCCGTTCATTACGCCGTATCATCCCTGTTCGAGTGCGATCGCTCCGCCGACCATCGATCAGGCAATTCTCAAGACCCTGATGATTGCGTTCCAAATGATAGTGCTCAGTGAATTCCGTCACTACTTTGCGCAGATG
>JAJCZM010000004.1 GCA_029262375.1 Deltaproteobacteria bacterium | reverse complement strand
TGCAAAGAATCAACTGAATCGAGACTCCGATTGGAGACAAGCCATGCGCTATCAAGCTACGGTTTTTGAAACCCTTTTGAAAGAACTTCCTCGCCACCGTTTTGACCGGCTTGTGGCACACCACAACAGCGATTACCGGACCCGTCGGTTGTCGAGCTGGGGTCATCTTATCGCGATGATCTATGGGCAATTGTCAGGCGCGATGTCGCTGCGGGATCTTGAGACGAGCCTCAATAGTCACGGCAATCTTCACTATCATTTGGGCACGGGCCCGGTGCGCCGCTCAACTCTTGCCGACGCCAATGCCTCACGGGACCCGGCGCTGTTTGAGGAGGTGTTTTGCCTTTTGCTGCGGCGCCTGCAAGGTCAGCTTCGCCGGAGCCTAAAACGTGACATGCAGGCGCTGGGCGATGCCATTCGTCTTTTGGATGCGACCCTTCTTCCGCTGCCGACAAACCGGGCGTCATGGGCAGGATGTTGGCAAAAGACAACCGGTGCCAAAGCGCATGTCGTCTATGATCCGGATATCGATACACCGGTTCACTTTACGGTCCAGCCTGGGCGGATCAATGACATCATTGAAGGCAAGAAAATCCCCCTGGAGGCGGGCGCGACCTATGTATTTGACAGGGCTTACGTGGATTTTGCGTGGTGGGCAGCCATGGCCGGTAAGGGCTGTCATTTTGTGACACGCCTCAAGACCAGCAGTAGATATGAAGTGATCGAGAAGCGTCCGGCAAAAGGGGAAAACATTCTCTGTGATCAGACGATACAGCTGTCACAACGGTTGGCACGCTCTCGCAGGAACCCCTACCAGGGACTTCTTCGCGAAGTGATTGTCAGAGATGATCAGGGCCGCAAGCTACGCCTTGTGACTAACCTGCTGGCGGCTCCCGCCAGCAAAGTCGCCGCCCTTTATAAAACTCGCTGGCAGATTGAACTGTTCTTTAAATGGATCAAGCAAAACCTGCGCATCAAACGCTTTCTCGGCGTTAATCTCAATGCTGTGCGCATTCAGGTCACCACTGCAATGATCGCCTTCATTCTGATACGCTTGGCAAAAGAAAAAGCGCCGTCACAGATCTCAATGCAAAGCCTCACGCGGCTCATGAGAGCGAACCTCACACATCGCAAACCATGGGCAAAGCTCTTCGAGCCACCGCCAGATCCACATTCCTACCGCCTTCAAACAAACCAAATCTCATGGAGCTTCTAAATGTTAACGCTAAACCGGACACCAGTGGGCTTGACCGCGGAATCCACGGAAATCTGAAAGGCATTATGGACCCCGTGGTCAAGCCACGGGGTGACAAAAACATTTGGTCAGCCACGCCCCTTGCCCCTCACGCGCGCCGAGTGTAACAGGAGAGAGTAAGCCAGAGCAAAAGCCCCGGTTTACAGCCCATGGTTCGAGACGCGTCCTTCGGACACCCTCACCATGACGCTATTTAGGGAACGTCATCCTGAGGAGGCGCGCTAGCGCCGTCTCGAAGGAGGGCCACGGGAGACTGCCGCGCCAATGGCCAAACCAGCCACAACCAAACGCCTCTCCCTCGACGCTTATGCCGATGGCGTGCGCGCCGCTGACCGGACGGTGCTCGCACGCGCGATCACACTGATCGAATCAAAAAAGGCAGCCCATCAGGCCGAAGCGCAAGCACTTTTGAAAGAGCTGTTGCCCGACACCGGTCGCGCCCATCGCATCGGCATTACCGGCGTGCCCGGCGTCGGCAAATCAACCTTCATTGAGGCCTTCGGCCAAATGCTGACGGCAGCGGGCCATAAAGTCGCCGTGCTCGCCGTCGACCCCAGCTCGCAGCGCTCGGGCGGCTCGATCTTGGGCGATAAAACTCGCATGGCGGCGCTGGCCACCGACGCCAATGCTTTCATCCGACCCTCGCCCGCAAGCGGAACCTTAGGCGGGGTCAGCCGCATGACCCGCGAAACCATGCTGATCTGCGAGGCCGCCGGCTTTGACGTGATCCTGGTTGAGACCGTCGGTGTTGGCCAATCAGAAACCGTGGTTGCCGATATGGTAGACTTCTTCCTGGTACTGATGTTACCGGGCGCCGGCGATGAACTGCAAGGCATCAAGAAAGGCGTGCTCGAAATCGCCGACATGATTGCCGTCAACAAAGCCGATGGCGACAACGGTGAACGGCGCGCTAAAGCCGCCGCGCGCGAATATGCCACCGCGCTCCACATCATGACGCCGCTATCGGAAAACTGGACGCCGCCAGTCGTGACTTGCTCGGGGCTCGAAAACATCGGCCTCGACAAGATCTGGGATCAGATCAAACTGCACCGCGACAAGCTCACCATTGCTGGAGAGTTCAACGACAAACGCATCGCCCAACAGATCCGATGGATGCACGCCATGCTCAATGATCGCCTGCGCGCGCTCCTGACCGAGGACAAATCGATTGCCATAAAAATCAAAGGTCTTGAAACACAAATCAAGAACGGCAAAACCACGCCGACACTGGCGGTCGACGAGATTATGGGGTTAGTGGCAAAACCCTAACTGTTATCACCCTCTGCATCGCGCCCGATATCTAGGGCTTCACAGTTTTTCGACATCATCAGCCTTTCCAGCTCGGTATTGCGCTTGAGCAATGCTGCAATCTCCTTTTTTTCCGTATCCGATAAATCCATAAATAGCGGACTCACAAGAAGCATACCCACATTATTGGCACTCTCGAATTGGCGTTCACTGTCAAGTTCTACCATTCGCTTCAAATTAACCGAGTGCTCCGCAATCAGATGATTACATGTGAGAAACGAATCATGGGCCCTTCTTTCGGACACGGGGTCAGTCACGCGCCCTCCACAAGAGGACAGCAAAACCCCAATTAGAACAAACGAAAAACACTTCAAGCGAGCCCCCAAAAAATTACTTTCCAATCAATACAACTATACCTATTAATACTGCAGGTGCAATTGACTGAACTCGGGGATGACATGAAACAATTACTGACCGCCATAGCAATAATATTCAGCCTTTCAGCCTGCGTATCCGCGGCTAGGACCGGTGCAATGGTCGCTGAAGTTCAATCTTCAAACATAATAGATGACACGAGTGTGATCCATCAGTCTATTGATCTTGCTGAAGTTGGCGGAGGCAAAGAAACAAATCCTCTTTGGAAGTCAGAGATTGGAAACGAAGAGTTTTCTGAGGCACTCCGCCAGAGCTTGGCACTGCATACCTTACTGTCAGAAAAAGGTGGACACTACACTTTGAAAGCAAGCCTTTTGAGCGTTGAACAACCATTCTTCGGAGCGTCGTTTACAGTCAAAACAAACGTCCAATACACATTGGTCGATACTAAAAATCAAAAAACCATTTTTGATAAAATCATTCATGCGGAATATACCGCGCAGTTTTCCGATTCATTCTATGGTGCAAAGAGACTTCAGCTTGCAAACGAAGGTGCCGTAAAAGAGAATATTTCGAATTTTGTCACCTATCTGATTGAACAGTCGAAGAACAATCCTGAATTCTCAAGAGACGGGGGATTGATGATCTCGATGGTGCTCAATTAACCCCCCTAACCACCCGGCACCTCTGGCACCTGCTCGCGCAACCAACCGGTAATCGAAAACCGTGGCACGCCGGCAAATGGTGTCACATAGCTGACGATATGATCGTGCGGGACTTCAAAAATATTCAGCGCATTGTAGGTCGGAATATAACCTTCGACCACATGGCCATCAGGCCCAATGAATTGCAACGTCCCGCCCCAATCGGCTTTCCAATTGCGCGTCAGATTTAACACCATGGCTAGCCGGCGATGCTTACCCGACACGTCATCGTCGTGCATGGTCAGAAAGTGCCCCGGCATATAACGCGTCGCCTGGGCATCGGCATAGACGATCGTCGGGATCCCAGTGATCCGGTGAATGAATTCCAAAAACGGTTTGCTATTGATGAAATGGTAATAATCATGGACCAAAAGATCCGCATCCGGATTTTTATGAGCGCCTTCATCAATGCGGTAGGAATTATAGATATATTGAAATTGATCGCGGGCTTGGGCCGCCACACCGCGCGAAAGGTCTAGCCGCTTCGGCTCCGGGATCGTCTCGACGGTTGCCTCATCGAGATCATAAACATTGTCGCCGGTATTGAAGATCACCCGCCATGGCACCTCATCACGCATGCACACATGCAAGGCGTCTGCCGCCTCCGGCGGTAATATGTCGGGAATGTGAACACGGCGAAACTTACCAAAAGTCCTGGCAATTTCCGACACATCCAACTCTGGATTTATCTTTAACAGATCGCCCGAAGGGGAAATCGTTTCACGCACAAGAGAACTCCGGTTTGCCAAATGGCAGACCGCACAACAAAGTTCCCCCAAGCGGAGCACTTCCATCGGAAGCGATACATTCTCCGAAAACGCTGATGTGCCGATCCGAATATAATGGACTGACATTTCAACTGGGGCCATTGAACGAGGAAAAACCTATCGCTGTCAAGATGGATCTTGGCGGAATGTCTTGCGACTGACAGCCTCCGGTGTCTAAATGTGATAAAGTTTACATGAATGGGGCCAAATCGCCCTATAAGAAAATAGTCTTTACACATGGGAGATTTGACCATGGGAAATATCGCGCCGGCACTATTAGAGGACCTGAGAAAAGTCCTCGGCGAGACTGGCCTCATAGAAGCCGCCTTTGCCGGACCCGCCGACAGCGAAGGCTGGATCGCCCGACCCGCGTCCACCGAAGAAGTTGCGGCCACCATGAAACTTTGCCATGACGCAGGACAGCCAGTGATCCCAATAGGCGGTCGCACCGGCCTCGTTCAAGCCTTAAGCCGCACTGGCCATGAGCTGGGCCTATCGCTTGAACGCATGCGCGCCGTCGAGGAGATCGATCCGACCAGTCGTACAATGACAGTGCAAGCCGGTGTGCCTCTGCAAATCGCCCAAGAAATCGCCGAGGAGCATGGTCTCATGTTCCCCCTCGATTTAGGCGCCCGCGGCACCGCGACCATTGGCGGCAATATCGCGACCAACGCAGGCGGCAACCGGGTTCTGCGTTGGGGCATGACCCGCGACATGGTCATCGCCCTTGAAGCCGTTCTGGCCGATGGCACGATATTACCGCTCCAAGGCAAGGCACTCAAGAACAACACCGGCTACGACCTCAAACACTTATTAATTGGTTCAGAAGGTACGCTGGGCATCGTCACCCGGGCGATACTCCGTGTTCGCCCCAAACCAAAGAGCGAAAATTGCGCTTTTGTCGCCATCCCCAATTTTGAAACATTGACCAAATTTCTAAGTTATATGGAGGGGCAATCGAGCGGCTCCTTATCTTCATTTGAGGTTCTGTGGTCTGATTATTATGAATTCATCACTGGCGATATGACACCGCATAATCCACCCATCGCCTATGGCCAAGCCTACTACGTGTTAGTAGAAACCATGGGCGCCGATCCGAAAAAAGATGCGACTGACTTTGAAGAATTACTCGGTGAAGCCTTTGAACAAGAATTGATTGCCGACGCGGTCATCGCCAAATCCGAAAGTGAGCGTCATGCCCTGTGGCATATCCGCGACGACGTTTTGCAGCTGTGGCAATTGTCACCGCTGTTTACTTTCGATGTGAGCCTCGCCATTGCTCAAATGGATAACTATACCAGCGAGATCAAAAGGCGCTTTGACGAAACCTTTGATAACCCGCAAGTCATGATCTTCGGCCATTTGGGCGACGGCAATCTTCATGTCATCGTGGCCCCCGGCGACAAAGGTCTAGATACCCATCACATGGTCGAAGAAATCATCTATGATGCCATCCGTTCACGGAACGGTTCTGTTTCCGCCGAGCACGGCATCGGATTGGAAAAGAAAGGCTATCTATCCTATTCGCGCAATGCCGACGAAATCGCCCTCATGCGCAAAATCAAACAGGCCTTCGACCCCAAAGGTATATTAAACCCTGGCAAAATATTCGATGTGGATTGAGGGGTGAAGCCCCGCTCAGACCACCAGCCAGCATCATCATAAACACCGTAATAAGAGTAGAGGTAATTAATTCTCTTGCTCTTATAAAGAGTGTGTGATCAACTAATTTTCACGTTGTGCTATGTATGGGTGTTTTGGGAAAGCGGAGCAGGGCACGCGCCGCTGGTCAAAGAACAGAGGTGGGGCACATCGAACCGAGATCATACAAAAGTGTGCGCATTTGCGTGGCATGGGCTAAAATAGCGATGAGCTTTCTTGCTTTGTCCGGTATATGCGCATGTGTGACCTATACAGATGATGGCCAGCTTGTCCGTCATCAATTTGGTTATACGCGTACCATCAGTCCACTGACTCATTCAGACAATCAACAAATTCGCGTTCTTGAAGTGACGAACTTCGGGTTTTGGGTTAAATCCGATCGCCGCGCAGGCCCGGTTAATGAAGGTGCCGGGATCGGCCTTGGCGCAAAATATACCAGACGCGAAGAGGTTCCCTTGGAATGCTCGCTCGTGATCCGCATTCACCCCAATGAGAACTTCAGTGAAGCTGTCACGTTGATCAACGACATCTTGGAAGGAATGGACCCATGTATCATTCAGGACTCAAACCTGCCGCTGTTATAGTCGGCACGGGACTCCTTGTAAGCGCCTGCGCTGTGCCACACAACAACGTATTGATATTCGGCACACAAACAAAAGTAGGGGTCGATGTTGGTGTGGCTGCTGAAGCTGGCGGCATTCCGGATGTCACCATCGGTTACAAACGGAGAGAAGCGGTCTGGATGCCGCTGGTGATGAATGAACAAAACTGTGAGACCAACAGCATCATGCTCATCGGGTCTTACTATTGGTGCAAAACCAAAACCACAGCGTTGACGGACGATAGCGCTTTGAACGCCGCCGTCGATGGAACACCGTCACAAGCAATAACGGCCAATGACACAAGTAGTAAATTTATGGGTTATGCCAACGGTATAAACACTGATCGCGGCGGAAAAAATGCTGAATTGGACACGTATTCGGTCTTCGCCAGCTTGGGCGCCAAAGTAAGAGGCGGTGGCAAGGATGGCGCTAGTCTCGGCATCGCTCAATTCTTCGCAACTGGGATTGCCGCCCAAAGGCTGGGTGCCAACCCAAGTGCCGCCCAACTCGTCTCAGTGCAACCCAGTTCCGCAGAAGCACTAGCAGCTCAAAAGGCACGTGCAGACTCGGAAAAAGCACGAGCGGATGCTGCGCAAGATCCCGTATCTGTTTTACAAGCTCAAGGATTATCTCGGGAAGAAGCACAGCGGCTTTACGGACAGAAGTTGATCGAGGCCGCGGAAAACTCTTCCAGTGCAAAAGCATTGAGACCTTGCTTGGAAAACGATGCTAAACGCGAAAAGCTAAAGGAAGACTCGGATCTTGTGGAAATGGTCACTACGTTTGAAAATAACGTCGACGATCTAATCGATTTTCTAACAACAGATCCCGTCTTACGAGCCAAAGCCGAAGCGATTTGTGCTCAATAACAGTGGAGATGCGGCGATGACAGATTTGGGAACTCATAAACGTATTCAAGTAGACTATTGCTCGGACGCAGCATCAAGAAATGCCTGTCTGGCTCGACGTGCCGCAGAAGGTTGGACTCATCTATCAACGGCAAAATTTACCGTTGGCGGAACCCACGCGCGATTCAAAAAAGACACACCTGATGAAGGCGGGTGTAACCGACCCGCATTCGGCGCTGGATGGACACTAACGTTTGGTAGGTAACTTCTCCACTTCCCTTCTCAACCACCCGAAGGGGCTACCATGGTTGAGTAGGAGCGGAGGCGCATTAAGAATGTTTGCAGTGCGTCATCCACACCCCAATCGTCACCCTGCGACTTGATCGCAGGGGCCATGCGGTCTTGCTAAATTCCTCCTTCATCGCCGTGGTTCGAGACGGCGCAATCGCCCCTTGATCTTGGTCAATGCCTCTCAACATATATCGGTTATAATAAATATAGTCGGCTGATCAGCGGGCGAAATCAGTCTTGATGTACCTGCCCATCCAATCAAATAAAGGATCGGTCTATGTGTGCACAATCTTCAACAAAACAAGTGAATGGCTTCGCAGCAGGCGTTTTAGCCGTAGCTCTGTCTTTCTCGACGACAAACTATGCGCTGGCGCAAGACACGACCAAAACCATGCCTCATCACGGCAAAGGCATGGGTCACATGCAGCAAGAAATGATGGACAACATGATGCAGAAGATGGGCACCTGTATGGGGCAGATGGCTCCCATGGAGGAGGCCGATCAAGAGAAAATGCGCATGCAGATGATGGAGCATATGCAATCTTGTATGATGCATGTGAAATCAGACGACGGCCAAGACGGTACAAGTAAGACTTCAGAAGAAGAGTAAATAAGGGCAGCCAAGTTTTAGGGGCTGATTTGTGAACTACCTTTTCATTCTAAACGACCCGCCTTATGGGACGGAACGTTGCTATAATGCGCTGCGGTTAGTCATAGCGCTTCACAAAGCTGATCCTGGCATCCATATTTCCGTGTTTCTAATGGCCGATGCCGTTATCGCGGCGCGGAGGGGGCAGAAAACACCCGATGGCTATTACAATATGGAACACATGCTAAAACGCATCATCCTCGGTAAGGGCCAGGTACTTTTATGCGGCACCTGTATGGATGCACGCGGCCTTTCTGATAGTGAGAGTATGGATGGCGCAACACGCAGCAACATGGACGAACTTGCTACAAAAACAATCGACGCTACCAAAATATTTGTGTTTTGAAAATATAAGGGAGAAGGATCGTGATGCATGACATGGGCTGGGGCATGGGTATCATTTGGTTGCTGGTTTTAGTCCTGATCGTCTTGAGCATCGTGGCGCTGGGGAAATACATCTCATCGGATCGCAAATAGATTTTATTTGTCACACCACGGAAGCTAACGTCCAAAGCCAAACCACAACAAAAAAGGCCGCCCTGGGAAGGCGGCCTCTGTTCAACGCAACAAATTCAAAGCAACTTAAATTCTGTCAGATAACTTTTAAATACCGGCCATCGTTCCGGCCATCATGGCAAACAAAAAAACCACGGCTAAGGTCATTACAGCTTTGGTCATATCTTGATCCCCACTCACAT
>JAJCZM010000003.1 GCA_029262375.1 Deltaproteobacteria bacterium | reverse complement strand
ACACGCACGCCTGCCGAGCCGGGCAACGCTTCGAGATGGGCGCAGAGTGCCGCAGTCACCGCGAGCGGATCGGTTGCAATGGTGGGCCCGGCGATCGGCTCGATGTGGGCAACTGGCACGGCGCTCACAGATTCGCTCAGGAGAATGGATTTAGAAACTTTCGATGCGGCGCTCGTCGCTGCCCCCCACCTACGCTCCCAACATGCCGCCGTCTCGGATTCGAGCACGCCGAGGAGCGCGCGGCGCAAGACGCCATATCGCACTTCCAAATGTGACCAGGCCCACAGACACCAATCTCAACTAATCGTTCCCCGAACACGCATACAGGTTTTCCCGCCCCCATGTTGGTGTGCCGGCCGCGGCCCGTGACGTCGCCACATGCACGGACGTGCACATTGTCAGCTTTTGCCTAAGGGAAGATAGACTTTCTGTCAGCACGAATGTTATGAATCCATAAGTTCGACGTCTCGACGACTCATCCCTTTAGATATCGTTACGCACCGGCACCACGACGAGATCGACCGGGAGGCGGCCGAGGATTTGGCAGACTCGACAAGCTGTGAGGGGCTTTCATATGCGACGTATCAGCAACTCGGACGGCCTCGGTCGGCCTATCCAACCTTCTCGATCTCCATTCGCTGTATTCGCGGCCATCTTGTCGCTCGTCCTACTGGCGCCAACCGCCGACGCGCAGAGTACGACGACGACGACGACCACCACGACCACCACCACCACCACTTCGACGACAACGACCACGCTCTCCATCTACACGCACCTCAAGTGTTACAAGGTGAAAGACGACATCAGCATCCGTGGTCCGAAAGCGCCGTGGTTGGAGCTCGAAAGCCTCGATCCCGATCTCGGGATTCAGAACTGCAAGGTTGCCGGCGGGTTTCGCCTGGTCTGCGTACCCGTCGCGAGCCGCATCCCCGATCCCTCGCTGATAACCGTCAACGGACTTCCTTACGAGCCCATCCTATTGCCGATGGAGGAAGGACTTTCACAAGATCGCATCTGCTACCGAATCAAATGCTCGGGAGGCGTTCCGTTCGCAGCCGACACGCAGTTCATCGACCAGTTCGCTCAACGAAAACTGGAGGGCTTCAAAGCGCGCCTCGTGTGCGGCCCCGCCGTACACAACCTGTGCGGCAACGGAAGCGTAGAAGGCCTCGAAGTCTGCGACGAAGGCGCCAACAACGGTCCGAACTCCTGCTGCGACGCAGATTGCCTGGGCACCAGGCCCTTCGGCATGACCGTATCCAAATGTCCGGACAACGACGGTGAGACCTGTACAGTCGCCGCCTGCGACGGTGCGGGCAACTGCGTCCAAGACCTGGTCCAGAAATGGAAGCCCGACGGCACGGCTTGTCCGGACGCCACAAACACCGCAGCCAATGCTGACTGCAATGCGTCCGCGTGTAACGCCGGCGTATGTGACCAGCTGGCCCAGCCGCAACCTGAAGGCACAATGTGCGTCGATCCGGATCCGCAAGCGTGCACCGTCTACTCGTGTGATGACGACCGCACGTGCATCCCGCTGCCAGCTCCGCCCAATTCCGTCGTTAGGTGCGAAGACGACGGTCTCAACTACTGTGAGCATGCAGCCTGCGACGAGTTTGGAACGTGCAACCAAGCGCGCACCGTCACCGATTGCACGCTCCCCGGTGCGGAGTGCGTGCCGGCGACCGGCATATGCGAATGAGCCGGAGAAGTTTGGTGAGCCGACTAGCCCTCATTTTCCTGACTCTGCTCGCAGTCACGGTTCCGACCGATTCCAGCGCGCATAGTGAACTGTTCGGCACCGGTCGAACCTTCCCCGCCCCGCCGAGATTCGGCTACGTGTCGCCCGCGCCACATGCTTCCACGCTCTTCAGCGCAGCGCTGCCTTGCTCGGATATCGACGGCGATCAAATCTGCGACGTCTCGGACGTTTGTCCGACCGACGGCTGCAACGATGTCGATTCAGACGGATACTGCGTCGGTAGCGGTTTCAACGCACCGAGCGTCGGTGACTCCGACACCTGCCCCAACACCGCAGACCCGGCCCAGCTAGACACCGACACCGACGGCCTTGGCGATGCGTGCGACATTTGCCCCGCCGACAGCGGCGCCGCCGAGCAGACATGTCTCGGCGAAGGCATGTACTTTCGCGGCGCGCAGATGTCGGTTGCTCGCAACCACCACGGCATGGTCGAACACGATGGCTTGATCTACGTAATCAGCGGCAAGCAATCGGCGACCACGGAGATCTACGATCCGCTGACCGATACGTGGAGCAACGGCGTCGGGCTTCCCACGGCGCGCAACCATACCCAACCCGTCGTCGTAAAAGGCAAGATCTACCTCATCGGAGGGCTGGGCAACGGCGTCGGCCAACAATTCGACGAAGTGCTCGTCTTCGATCCGGCCAACGCGGGCCTCGGCTGGCAAACGCGCGCACCGATGCCGACGGCACGCGGCGCGCTGGCCTGCGCTGCCGAAGGCGTGTTCATCTATTGTGCAGGCGGACTCATCAACGAGATCGCCGTCAACGTGTTCGAGGTCTACAACACCGCGGCCGACTCGTGGGCGAGCCTGACGGCAATGCCGCGCAATCGCGATCATGCGCAAGGTCAGATCATCGACGGCAAGTTCTACGTCATCGGCGGTCTCGATTCGGCGGTGGAGAACACCTACGACGACAACGACATCTACGATATCGCGACCGACACATGGTCTGTCGGCGCGCCGCTGCCGGAAGCACGCGGCGGCTATGCATCTGCCGTGCTGCAGGGACGCATCCTCATCTTTGGCGGAGAAGGAGACGGACCGTTCGACGGCGCTTTCAACTCCGTGCACGAGTACGACCCATCGGGCAACAGCTGGCGACAACTGACCGACCTACCCTCGCCGCGCCAAGGTTTCGGTGCACCGGTGTCATACGCCGCCGACGGCGTGCAGCCGAGGATCTACCTCGTAGGCGGTTCGCCGCGCGCGGGCGGCGGCAGCACGACGATCCACGAAATTTTTGCTTACGAGCACTGCGTTTCCGATAGCGGCTGCGACGACCTGAATGCTTGCACGATAGACACCTGCGACCTCGGTACCTCGCGCTGTTCATACGCGCTGCTCGGCGCGGTAACTCCAGAGTGCCCCGACCCCGATAACGACGGACTGGCCGCGAGCGATCCTTGCCCGCTACAACCGCGCAACCAATGCTACGGACCGGCAGCCGTCGATGCGACCGCCGGCGTGCAGCTTCGCGTGAACGCGAACGTGTCCGCGGCAGAATGCTCGGGCAACAAGACGGACTGTAACGGCGAACTCTGGGTCGGCGACTTCGGCTACAACCAAGCCCCGAAGGCCAGCACATGCAATCTCGAAGGCGGTGGCGAGAACTGTGTCATCGACGGTATCGTCGATATCTTCGGTTGCGACGATGAATCGACCGAAGACATTTTCCAATGCGAACACAGCGATAAAGATCCGGACCCGGATCTCATCTACACTTACGACGTCCCGAACGGCCAGTATCTCGTGAATCTGTTCTTCGCGAACACGTTCGACGGCACGCCGATGCCGAACGGACGCGTCTTCGACATCTTCCTCGAAGACACGCTCGTGTACGATGATTTCGACCAGGTTCTCGCTGCCGGTGGTAGCGCCCGCGCAGTCGTACGTTCAGCGACCATCACGGTGAGTGACGGGAATGGACTGAAGATTCACTTCGAAACGTCGATCGCGAGTCCGGCAATCAAAGGCATCGAGGTTCGCGCTTTCGCGCCGGCGCCCACGACGACGACTACTACATCAACGACGACGACGACGACGACGACGACCACAACAACGTCAACGACCACCACAACAACCACCACCACAACAACAACAACAACTACGACGCTGCCACCGACGTGCACGCAGAACTCCGACTGCATCGATGCCAACGAGTGCACCGACGACATCTGCAACGCTCAGTTCGAATGCGCGAACACGCCGAACTCCTCAGCTTGCGACGACAGCCTATTCTGTAACGGCCTCGACACATGCGCCGGCGGCTCGTGTTCGTCGCATGTCGGCGATCCGTGCGCCGCGGGAAGCGACTGCGCCGACACCTGCGACGACACGCTGGATACCTGCTTGGATCCAGCATCCACGGTCTGCACCGACGACGGCGACGCCTGCACCGACGACACGTGTGACGGTGCGGGCACCTGCACCCACGTCGTGAACAGTGAGAACGGCCCCACGTGCACAACGACGACCACCACCACGACGACATCGACCACCACGACGACTCTGCCCCGCTTCACACACCTGAAATGCGACAAGATGAAAGACGACACGGACATCCGCGGGCCCAAGCCGCCGTGGTGGGATCTCGAGAGCATCGACCCGAACCTCGGAACCGAGAACTGTAAGATTGCCGGAGGGTTCAGGCTCTCCTGCGTACCCGTGGCACTCGAAGTGACGAATCAGTCTATGGTCACGGTCAACGGCACCCCTTTCGACGCGATCATGCTGCCGACGCCGGAACCGCTCTCGCAAGATCGCATCTGCTATAGGATCAAATGCACGGGAGGGATCCCGTTCGACGACGACACGATGTTCATCGATCAGTTCGCGCAGAGAAAGATGAAGAAATTCAAACCGCGCCTCGTGTGTGGCCCCGCCGTACACAACCTGTGCGGCAACGGGCGCATAGAAGGCCTCGAAGTCTGCGACGACGGCACTGACATCGGTCCGGACTGGTGCTGCAATGCAGACTGCCTCGGTACGAAACCCTTCGGCACGGAAGTGAAAAAGTGCACCGACACTGACGGCGATCAATGTACGGTGCCTGCCTGCGACGGCGCGGGGCAATGTGTCCAGGACTTGGTTTCGAAATGGAAACCCGACGGCACCGATTGCGTGGACACTAACAGCGCCGACTGCAATGCCGCGAAGTGTGGCGCAGGCGAATGCGACCAGTTCTTCGAAGCAGAGCCGGAAGGCACGGGATGCCTCGACCCGGATCCGCAAGCGTGCACCGTGTACTCGTGCGACACCGACCGAAACTGCATCCCGTTCCCCGCTCCGCCCAACTCCAGCGTCAGGTGTGTCGACGACGGACTCAACAATTGCGAGCATGCGGCGTGTGACGAATTCGGAACGTGCAACCAAGCGCGAACCATTACGGAGTGCACGCTCGGCGGCACCGAGTGCGTGCCGGAAACCGGCATCTGCGAGTAGGATCCAGGTCGCTCCTCGTGCCCCAGGATGCCGCGTCCTGCGACCCGATCGCTGTCGTGAACCTTCCCCTTTGCCCGTAGGCCCGTCGTGGCTATGACGAGAAACTGCAGCGATCCGAAACTCCGGCCGCACCAATACCGCCAGGCGGGGGAACGCACATGAGAAAACTTCATAGCTACGCTTCCGTCGCCGCAGCTTTGACGAGTATCGCGCTACTGTCGGCGCGCGCCGACGCGCAGGCAGTCGCGCAGCGCGTCGCCCAGCCTGCGCACCCGATGGCCAGTACCGAGCGCCCCGGCACTCAGGGCAAGCACAACAACGCCGCGTCTTCGTACACCTTCATTCATATGGCCGACACACAGTTCGGCTTCTTCAGTACTCCGCTGTTGATCGCGTGGCTCGGTAGAGGATGGAACAGCGATGCGTTCAGTCGTGAGACCGTGCTCTTCGAGCGAGCCGTCGAGCGTGCGCGCGATTACTCCCCGGCTTTCGCGGTAATGTGTGGTGATCTGATCAACGTGGCCGGTCACGAGGGGCAAGCGAAAGAATTCCTTCGCATTCGCGACAGACTCGCCGACGAAGTGCCCTTCTATCTGATGCCCGGCAACCATGACGTCGGCAACAAACCGACGCCCGAGTCTCTGGCCTGGTATCGCGCAACGTTCGGGAAGGATTGGTACTCGTTCCGTCACCAGATGACGCACGCAATCGTGCTGAACAGCTCGCTCGTGAGGACGCCCGATGCGGTTCCCGACGAGGCCGAAGCACAGATGCGTTGGCTACGTGCGGAACTCGCCATCGCACGCGATCAACCCACCGACCAGCTGTTCGTTTTCATGCACTATCCGCTGTTCTTAGCAGAACCTGACGAACCCAGCTCGTATTTCAACATTCCTATCGAGCAACGCGCGGGGCTCTTGGCGTTGTTCGAACGCTTCGAGGTGACCGCCGTGTTCGCCGGTCACTACCACCGCAACGCGGAGGGCCACGCCGGTAAGATGGCCATGATCACGACGGGCGCCGTGGGCCGTCCGATGGGCGGCGCGCAGTCGGGAATCCGTGTCGTCGAAGTATCTAGCGACCGCATCGAGCATCGCTACGTCGTCATCGAAGATCCCGCGCCCTGACCGCTTGTCGATCCTCGGTGACGGACACAACGCACTCGGTCGCTTCAGCCCGATCTTCGGGCACAATGCTCGGACATTCGCCCACGGGCAGGAGTCAGGAGCAGTAGATTGGAAACGCTTATTCTCGAACGCGACGATCGCAATATCGTCACCGTCACCCTCAACCGCCCCGAAAAGAAGAACGCGATCAACGGTCCAATGTGGACCGAGCTGTTCGAGACGTTCACGGAGCTCGGACACGACGACTCGGTGCGTGCCATGATCCTGACCGGCGCCGGCGGCGAGTTCTGCTCGGGCGCCGATCTCGGCGCCGAGGACGACGGCGTGCAGCATCAGCTCGGTCGCATGGACTACTTCGCGCATATGGCCCTGGCGCTACATCACATGCCCTTCCCCACCATCGCGAAGATCGATGGTGTTGCGGCCGGCGCCGGCCTGAACCTCGGCCTCGGTTGCGATCTCATTGTCGCGTCGGATCGCGCACGCTTCTCCGAGATTTTCCATCGGCGCGGCCTCGCCATAGACCTCGGTGGCTCGTGGCTACTGCCGCGACTGATCGGTCTGCACCGTGCGAAGGAACTCGCGTTCTTCGCCGATGTGATTTCCGCCGAGGAAGCCGACCGTATCGGTATCGTCAATCGTGTGGTTGCGCACGCCGAGCTCGACGACTTTGTCCACGACTGGGCCGGCCGCTTGGCACAAGCTCCACCTCTCGCACTCCAACTCACAAAGCGCATGCTGACGAACGCATTTTCGATGAGCCTCGACGAAGCGCTGCAGTACGAGGGCATGGCCCAATCTGTCACGATCGCGTCGGACGACGTACGCGAGGCGTTCGCCGCTTTCTTCAAGAAAACGAGCCCGACGTTCAAAGGGCGCTAGCCGGTCGCGGCGAGTTCTTTCCGTCACTCGAATACAACGACTGACGACGATTCGTCGGTAGTCAGAGTGCCACCTTTTCAGCCAATGCGACGACGTGTTGCCGCTGCGCATCATGACGTTTGCGCAAACACTCGCCGCCTCGCAGCAATCATAGCGCCCGCGATGGCGCCCTGCGCGGCGCGCGTTTGCGCATTTTCCCCCGCAAGTTGGGGCAAATAGGCGAGTCGCCCCAGCAAGCTACACCGGCGCGACACACAGCTGTTCATGCCGTCCGAAGCAGGGCCCGCACTGGCATGGATCTGGCAAACCCAGATCGGTGAGGTGGATGACATGACAGCACTTTTCGTTATTTTGTACGGGTTCTTGGCAATCTTTCTTAGCTACACGGGGTACTGCGTCGTAGCCGCAATCAATGGTGGCGCCGACGCGGCGTCGCATTCACTGGCGTCGGCATCGAATGGCTCGACGGCCCACGAGTTCGGTCTTCCCGATCCTACTACCGCCGGCTAGTCACTGACTGGAAGTCAGTTCGGCGCGCAACTCACCGTAGAGGGCGATCAGATCCTCAAGCCGGTAGTGCGCGTTCAGTCCGCTCGGATTCGGCAACACCCATATCGTGGTGTTGCCGATATCCGACACTTGCCGACCGACAACCGCATTCTTCACGCCGAAACCGCTTCGATACGCGCCGATTCCAAGTACGGCGAGTACTCGCGGTCGGTATCGCTCGACTCGCAATCGCAACTGCTCCGCTCCCTCTCGCAATTCGCTCGCGGCAAGTTCCGATGCCTTGGCGGTCGTGCGGGCGACGACGTTCGTGATCCCACAGCCGTACTCCAGAAGCAGCGACTGCTCGGCGGGGTCGAGCAACCTATCGGTGAATCCGGCTGCGTGTAGCGTCGGCCAGAAACGATTTCCGGGTCGCCCGAAATGCGCGCCAACCGCGGCGGAGTATAGACCGGGATTGATCCCGCAAAAGACGACGTCCAGGTTGGGCGCGATGACATCGGGAAGAGTCGCGTCACGTGCGTCCTCGAGATCGCGTTTACTAGGGCGCTGCGTACGCACCACGGCTACTGCGCTTCCATTACTGTGTCTTCATGCGCAGCACCGGCAGGCAGCGCCCGGGGATGCTCGATACGACCTCGCCCACCCTGTGCGCGCCGAACTTCAGATAGAACTCCTCGGCATTCGGATCAGCGACCACTTCGAGCGTATCGTGACCGAGGTCGCGTGCGCGCTCGCAAGCGTGTGCGAGCAGCACGGCGCCATAACCGCCGCGCAGATGCAGCGGATCGACGAACAAATGGCCTAGAGTCATGTCTCCCTGTTCGGTGGTTTCGAGGGAGTAGAACCCACGCGGACTCGACCCGCCGACAACATACACTTCACCGTTGGCGATCTCGCTCGCGGTCACGCGAAGCTCGTCGCGAAACACCCGCATCGAAGACTCCGGATACTTCCAGTACGCCTTCGAGCGCATCGCGAGTTCGGAAATGACGTCCGCCTCGTCCGGACGCGCGCGGCGCACCGTGTCGCGCTCGGTCGAATGCTGGGAATCGCAATCGGTCATGGCTGCTGCCGGCGAGAAGAGTCAGCGAGAAGGAAGGTGGTGTTTCTTTTCGCGCATCTCGAACAGTTCGATGAAACCGGCGAAGACCCGCCGCGCCAAGGCACTGGATCGTTCGATGTTCGCCTTGGTCTGCACGCGCACGACTTCCGGGTCGATCTGACCGCCGAGCGCCGCGATCTCAGCCTTGTGATGTTCGACGTTGAGCCAGCGCTCGATCATCGCCTCGTCTACCTCGAGGTGGAACTGTAACCCGTAGACATTTTCGCCATAGCGAAAAGCCTGGTTGGGACACCCCGGCGAAGACGCGATGTGCTGCGCCCCCTCGGGGATTTCAAACATGTCGCCGTGCCACTGAAAGATCTCTTCGGTGCCGTCGAAACAGCCGAGCAGCGAGTCGGAGCATCCGGCATCCGAGGGCGCGACGGGATACCAACCGATCTCTTTCTCCGGCGCTCTGCGTACACCGGCGCCGAGCGCCGTCGCAATGATCTGGGCGCCGAGACAGATCCCGAGCACAGGCATGTCACGAGCAATCGCCTCACGCACGAGTTCGACCTCGGTCGTGAGATGCGGGTGCGCGTCGGTCTCGTCCATGTTCATGGGACCGCCGAGCACGACGATCCCCTGATAGCCGTCCAGGCTGGGACGCGCGAGCGGCTCACGACCGAAGTTCACGTAGCGAATCCGGAATCCGGCATCCTTGAGCTGAGGATTGAGGGTCCCCAACAGTTCGTAGGGCACGTGTTGAAAAACTAGAAGCTTGGGCATGACGCGTAGTACTCCTGCCAAGAATAACAGGCGTACCGCAACAGGTTCAATCTATTGCGTCGGCCGCACGCCGAGCGAGCAACGCCGCGCAGATCGTGGCAGTTGCCTCGAAACACAGCGCACCGATATTGTAGTCGTCGAGCGCACCGGCATCCATGGCCGCTCCAACCAGACGGCCGGTCAGCAAGCCACCGGTCAGCACGGCGCTGACGGCGAGCACGGCCGGCGCAAATCGCTCGCGCACCAGCGCTGCCACGCAAAGCACACCAACGGCCGTCTGTAGTCCGCCGTACATGGCTCGCAGCTCCGTCGTCGCCGCCGCGCTGGTGGCAGCTACTCCCGCGAGCCCTTCCAGCGCGCCGGGTGCGAACATGAGATAGAGGCCATAGGGCGTCCAGACCAAGGCGGCCAACGCCAAGAAGATTCGTACCATCGCAGTGTCCCTCCTGTAGCCCATCGTGCCGGGCCTACGATGGGATGGCCAGCCCGCCGTCGCGCCGTCGCGTTGCCGCGCGCACGCGACCGCGCGCCCACGCAAGGTGCGCGCCTGGCCTCGATCTTGCAATTTCCACTATGTGAAGCTGCAGCCGCTCGAACCTCGTCTAGGTAAACTCATCCCCGCTCACGCCTCGATCGGGCCTCGCTGGGCGTTCGCCATAGCGAGTGCAGCACTCGTAGCGCTAGTATTCGCAACGGTTTCCCCAGCACCAGCGAACGAGACCGATTCCCCCTGCGGCGATGCGAATAGCGACGGATCGCTCAATGCGACCGATGCGCTCGGCGCCCTCAGCGCGGCCATCGGAGTTCAAAACTGCTCGGTTTGGCAGTGCGATGTGAACAACGACGGACAGGTCTCGAGCGCCGACGCCCTCGGCGTGCTGATGCGAGCTGTGGGAAATGCCGCAAAACTGGACTGCCCGACCCCACCGGCAGCCCAAGACGAAGAGAACGATCGCGTCGAGATCATCAACGATCCGCAACGCCTCGACGACAATGTCGACTACACGTGGGAGCCGCTGAAACTCGACCCTGTCGGCGTGATGCCGCAAGACGAATCCACCGGCCGTATCCGCATCATCAACGACCGCAGGATTCTTTCCGACAAGATAGCAAGACCCAATATCGCGCTGCCTATCGAGCAGGCCGGTCCGGGCCACGCATCCATCAGCGTTAGCCTCGATCTGGTCGCCGACGTTGCAGCGCCGCAGGTTGCCGGCCGTCGCCTACAGGCGACGACGATTCATCCGGGTGCGACCAATAGCCATTTTCTGGTCGCGTACAACATGGCCGGCCCGGCCAAGCTCGGCGGGCTGGACTACTTCAGCCTCGCGGACCCAGCCGTCCCCGAACTCCGCTCAGAAGCGCTATTCTCCGATGCCGACGTGCATCACGTCACCAGCGACGGTAATGCCGTCTACATTGCCACATCGAGCGCCGACGAGTCGTTCGACGCAGCGGCAGTAATGGAAGTCCTCGAACTGCGCGCGGGTCACCTGACACTGGCCGGTAACCGCCGCCGCTCCCTATCGAGCTACGCCGCCAACAGCAGCGTGGTGAGCAGGTCGACGATCTACGCAACCACCGGCAATCATGGTCATCTGTTCGCACTGGATCCGACCGACCTATCGGTGAAGGCGACGTCTTTGCTAGACGACGCACGCTGGGTCGATGTCGACGACGGTAAGATCGTCGTCGTGCAGGGCACCCCCGGCCGTATCGCCACATTCGACCAAGACACGTTCGCCCCGCTGGGAACGTTCTCATTCGACGGCGCGCGTGCCCCGGAGGCCAAGTCTACCGTACAGCTCGTCGGCGGAAAGGCCTTCATCGCCGCCGGTCGCGCGGGCGTCCACGTCCTGAGTACGGTAACCGGCGCCCTGCTCGGCCGACTGAACATTCCCGAGCTACCGGCAGACACGCTCATCGAACGGCGGGCCGTCGTCAGCAACGCCATCTCGATCGTGGGTCGTGTCGCGTTCGTGTCGAACGGCGGTGCCGGCGTCTATGTGGCGATACTCGACGAGGACCCTGCAACCACCGACAGCGAATCCCCGGTAGGCATGCACTACTACGGAAGACTGACCTTCAACGGCGTCGAATCGATCAATCACGTCTGGTACACCGGCGAGAACCTGATCGTCGCCGCGGGCCGCGGCGGGGTGAAGGTCGTCCGTGTCGTCATCAATTTGGATGGCGAGGCCGACGCTCCGATCGCCGAGTACCGAATGGACGCCTGCGAATGGCCCGGGACCGAACCACCCATCTTGAACAGCGCCTCGCAAACACTGGACGCAACCGTCATGGGTGAAGCTCGCGTCGCAGAAGGATTACTATGCCGGGCCGGTGAGACGACCGAGCCGTTCGGTAGGATCGAGGCACGCGTTGCACCGGAGTCGGCGCCCACCAACGAAGTCACCATAATGGCCTGGCTGCGCTGGGACATGGCGCCGCAAGAAGGAACGCCATCGGCAGTAATCGCCGAGCTACGCAGCGGCAACGACGTCGCCGCGCCACTTTTCGTGTTGCGACACGGTCAGCGAGAACGCCCGAACGATCGTTTCGAATTCGAGATCCAAACAACGGCCGGCCATCGAATCGCGCAGTCGCGCTCCGGTCCCGACAATGGCCGATGGACGCAATTGACCGGCGTCTACGACGGCGCAGCACTGAGGGTCTATGTTGACGGCAAACTCGAGAATACCGTCAGTCATGACGGTCGGCTCATCGAACAGGGGCTCGGAACGTTGCTGCTCGCAGGCGACGCCGATGCCGGTTCGATGATCGGAAGACTGGACGAGATACTAGTCTTCGACAGCGCCCTCAGCGCGCTTCAGATCGAACAGATCCACGTCCGTCATCTTGGCGGAAAAGGCTGGGACGGCGCCGACCGCTACTGCGAAGAGTGCTCGGTCAGCGATTGGTGCCTACCGGAAGACGGCACGAGCCGTTGCGATGACGACAATCCTTGCACGCTCGACGAGTGCACCGCGACGGGATGTATCAATGAATCATTGACAGGCACACCTTGCACCGACGACGTCGCTTGTACCGATGACGTCTGCGTCGAAGGCGTATGTATGTCTACAACGAATTGTGCGTCCGGCGCAGAGTGCTCGCCCCGCCTGGACGAATGCGTCGAACCTTGCGTCGTCGATACCGATTGCGATGACGGCAACGCCTGCACCGACGATGTATGCAGCGCGGAAGCATGCACTTGGTCGCTCAATACCGGCGCCTGCGACGACGGCGTGAGCTGTACACTCGACGACCGCTGCACGTTCGGCATCTGCATCGGCGTGTCGAGTTGCCCGGATGGACTCAGCTGCGACGAGGCAGCCGATCGCTGTCTACGACGGTGCGTGACAGCCGCGGACTGTGACGACGACAATATCTGCACCTTCGACGCGTGCGATGCCGGAGCCTGTACGCACTCGACAGATGGAGATTGCGGCGACGGTTGCCTCAACGACGCCGACTGCGACGACGGCGACAGCTGCACGATAGGCGCTTGTATGTTCGGTGAATGCACGTACGCCGTTCCGACGCTGTGCCCGCCGAACCACTGCTCGGACGACGCAGACTGTAACGACGGCGAACCTTGCACCGAGGATCGATGCGAAGCCGAGACCTGCCACAACCGGCGCGTAGACCAGTGCAGCGCCGGCTGCGTGACCGACGCAGACTGCGACGACACAGATCGCTGCACAATCGACCGTTGTGTCGCCGGCAGCTGCCTAGCCGTCCCCATCGACCCGTGCGACGAGTGCGAGATCAACGCGGAGTGCGACGACGGCGATCCGTGCACCGACGACGGTTGCGAGTCCGGCTCGTGTCGCTTCGCGGCGCAGCTGGCGTGTGGCGGCTGCACGACCGATGCCGAGTGCATCGTCGCAGAAACAGAAACGTGCCGTGAAGGGCGGTGCATTCAGGGCGAGTGCATGATCTTTCCGCTCAGGGATTGTATCGGTGGTTGTGAATCGGACAGCGATTGCGACGACGAAGACGTCTGCACGCAAGATCACTGCGTACGAGGACACTGTGAGTCAATCGCGGCTCCGGAGTGCCCGGAGTACGACAACACCTGCGATGGCCATGGCGACTGCTCGACCGATGATCCGTGCTTACAAGGGCGCTGCAACGACTGGCATTGCGAGTACGTCGGTGTTCCGGGCTGTGGCGCCCCTGCGTGTGCGACCGATCTCGACTGCGAAGACGACAGCAGCTGCACGTTCGATTTCTGTATCGATGCGGGCTGCGTTCATGAAGCCATCCCCGGTTGCGGCGAGGCGCAATGTCGCGCGGACGCGGATTGCGACGACGCCGATCCATGCACGTTCAACAGCTGCGTTGCGGGAGGCTGCGAGGCGGTCGGGCGCGCCGACTGCCGCAGCCACGACGGGGCCGAGCGGGAAGCAAGCCTCGAAGACCGGCGACGACTCCTGTCGGACGGTCGCTAACGAGCGGCAGGCGACGGCGACCACAAACGCGGTCGCGACGAGCTGGCCGCGCCTAGCGAGGTCGATCGCCGACGATCGAGACGCGATCCATCACGCGCACCTGCGGCCAGTAGTCGTTCGTGGCGTAGTGCTGCACGCTACGATTATCCCACAGAGCGACGCTATCGCGCTCCCAACGGAACCTGCACTGAAACTCGGGAATGGCCGCTTGCGCGAACAGCGCATCCATCACCGCATCGCTGGTCTCGCGATCCAACCCGACAATGTGACTCGTAAAGATCGCGTTGATGTAGAGCAGCCGCTTGCCGGTCACCGGATGCGTACGAACGACCGGATGTTCGGCCGGCGGATACTGCTCGCGAAACTTCTCGCGATCTTCGGCGGACATCGCCAGGCCGAAATTGTGGGCGAAGTCGTGGACGGCGGTCATGCCTTCGACCGCTTCCTTTACGTCTTCCGGCAGACATTCGTAGGCGGCGACCATATCGGAGAACAACGTATCTCCGCCGACGGCCGGCACCTCGCGTGCCCGCAGCACCGAGCCGAGCGCCGGCTCCAATCGCCAGCTCACGTCGGAGTGCCACATATTCTCTATGCCGACGGTGTTTTCGTCCTTACTGAAGCGCACGACTTCCTCGCTATCGCCGCTCGGGAGAAACGGATGCTCCTCGAGTTCGCCGAACCGACGCGCGAAATCGAGATGCTGGCGCGCGCTCATCGGCTGCCCGCGAAAGAATAAAACCTTGTACGCCAAGAACGCGCGCTCGATCTCGGCAAAGGTCGCGTCGTCGAGGCCACCGCACAGATCGGCTCCTTCGACTTCCGCACCGATCGTCGCACCAAGCGGCCGTAGTACGATGCGCTCGAACGAATCAGCGTAAATTTCTTCTTGCAGCGTACGCAGGCCCTCGCGACGGCCGTGAGGAAGGCGCTTACCGGTCAATGCTTCAACGATCATTGGCGAGGAGTCTAGCAAGAGAGCGATGGCTGATGCCAATCAGCCCGAGGCGAGCGGAGTCAGATCTGACGAAACCGGCCGTGGCGCAGAAAATACAACGCATGCTGCGCAACGTCGCCGCTCGCCATGATGAACGTGTGCGATGCCGACACGAGAAGGAACCCGCTCATGCCGTCCAGCTTTGCACTCGCAACGGAGACCGTGCCGTCGTCGGGCCCATCGAGCATCATAGAGCCGATCGGATTGAGACTACGTGTGCCCATGATGACGCCCAGCTCAAAATCGGCCGGCCCGAGACGACGCGGCGCACTATGCGTCGCCGTGCCGAGATCCACCGCAGCGGGCCCCATCACCGAGCGAAACAGCCAGTTACCGGAGAATCGATCCACGATCTCGCTGCCGTTGTTGGGCGGACTGAGCATCACCACGCGACCGAGATTCTCGGGACGCGCCTTCGCAATGACAGCACGCGCGACGATGCCACCCATCGAATGCGTCACAAAATGAAGTCTGCCGGTCGGCGGAACGCTCGCGTCTTCCATTTGCTGCGCGACGTACGTCGCGAGCGCGTCGATCCGCATCGTGCGCGAAGGGTAGCCGATATTCACGACGCGCAGACCCGCCCGCTCGAGTCGCCGCTGCATAATCCACATCGACCAAGAGCTACGACCGAGCCCGTGCAGAAGCACCACCGAGTCGGACATCAAATCAACGTGTGGAGCTTCCGCCATTTCGCTATCGGTTGCGTTGCCGGCCGACGCCGCGTGCGCAGGGATCGCGAGTGCAGCTAGAAGCGAAGCCGCCACGACAATGCCTACGAAAGTCGAACACAACCGTAGGCTGACGACCGGGGGAAGGCTACTGAGCGAGTGCGCGCGCATCGGTCGGAACTAGTTCCAACCGATCGTACGATATCCCTTTTCGCCCAGACACGCTTCGACGTAGCTCTTCTTGATCGGGTCAGGCTCACGCGTGCGGAACATCGCTCGCAACAAACCAGCGACCGCACCACCGGCAGCGCCGCGGGCTGCACCTCGTCCGGCGTGTCCACGGACGGCACCCGTCGCCGCGCCGATCGCTGCGCCGGTGGCAGCACCGGTAGTCGTACCGATCGCGGCATCGCGCGCACCGCTTCGCTGGTAACCGGCCGCCTCTCCCTCAGCGATGCACTGATCGATGTCGAGCTGCGCCTGCGCGCTAGTGACCGACTCCGTTCGAGCATTCGGATAAAATGCGGGTCTCTTCGCGGCACACGCGGCAACCGTCATCGACAAAACGATCGCGGTCACGCAGAGAACCGAGGTGGAGGTTCCTGCTTCACGCGATCTCGAAGGCCTAATGGCTTGTGTGTACTTCATGGCTTGCCGCAAGCATGCCCCCAACATTGCGCAGCTTGCAAGGCCGGCAAGTCACGTGGACTTGACTAACCGTCAAATCCGCAACTCCGCTGGTTTTCGGCTAGTGTTCAGCGCCCAACGGCAATCGCGTCAACAAAACCGAAGACACGGCGGGGACGGCGCGCAACCACCTCGAATCCTTGGTTCAACACGCCGGCTTCGATGCCGGGCATGTGTGCAGCTCCCCAGGGCACGACGATGTGATCGTAGCGACCCAATGCCTCTGCAAGTCGATCGAGCAAGCGCGCATTGCGCAATTCAATCAGCTCATCCACGGCCGCGACGGCATCATCTACTCGAGTCGCTTGGTAGTAAGGTCGTAGTTGTTCGGCGCCTGCCATCAGGCTGCCGGAATCGAGCGCCGCGATCAGCGCGTTCACGAACTCCACCGAGTTCTCTGACAACTCGCCCGCATCGATGTCGGCGTATTCGATCGCAATGTGTGACGGCATCGGCACGGCGGTCTGATGGGTCAACCCCCTTGCCTCAGCCAGCCTGCCAACCGCTGAGAGGTCGCCTTGGAATACGTTCGTGCGATCCGAGACGCCTTCGGCAAGAATCACCGAACGCTGGGCCGGCACGCTCTCGAACACGTGTTCGTAGAACGATCGGTCGGCGACGTGCACCATGCCAATCAGGTGTACGCTCTTGTCGCCACGCGCGTACTCGCGCTCCTCTGCGTAGACGCCGTCAGCGGCGAATCGGATGAAGCCGCCCGCCGAGTGCACGATCACCGCGCCCGCATACAAGAGCGTCATCAGCGAAACCGCAGTGGGAACGATGATGGCCGCAGCGGCAAAATATTTGAGACTGTAGCGTCCATGCGACGGCGCTCGTCCGGTGGTCGACTCGTCGATCAGCCAGCCGGCCCCATGATTCGCACGACGAATGAGAAGAAACGTTGTCGCGGCCACACCCATCTCGACCATGGCAACGATGAGCGCCGCATCGGCCTCGTCCATGCTCACGCCGATCGGCAGCGCGCCGAACCAAGCCCACAACAGAAACACCATCAGCAGAAGAATGGCCCGCTTGGGCAGAAGCGGGGATGCGCCCACGAGAACGATCATCGGCAACGCGCCGTTGAGCACTCCGGTCATGAACGGCCGACGCCACAGCGAAGGATCCGTCATCGTCCCACCGCCGATGATTGCATCGGCGAGCGCGGCCACGGCGTCGAACGAGAACACCAGCAAGTAGGCGTTCGCGAGTATCAGTACAATGCGGATGGTAGTCGGTGAGACGCTCATCGGTCCCACTAGAGTACCAGAAAGGCGCGGCGCGGGCGGAGCTGTCGCGTTGATACGGTCTGGCCATAGCTCCGCCTCCCGAGTTCAGACGATCACGCGACCCACGTCCCCCGCCGATCGCGAACTCATTTGGCACCTTCGCTTGAAGCCACGCCGGAGTCTTCCCTGTGAAAGATCCGATACAGTCCGGGCAGGACCAGAAGGGTCAGTATTGTCGAGGATATAATGCCCCCGATAACAACAGTGGCGAGGGGACGCTGGACCTCGGCTCCCGTCCCCGTAGCCAGAGCCATCGGAATGAATCCTAACGAGGCAACGAGCGCCGTCATAAGCACTGGTCGCATGCGAGTGAGCGACCCCTGACGAATCGCCTCGTCGAGCGGTGCCCCTTCGGTGTGTAGCTTGTCGATAAACGAGATCATGACGACGCCGTTGAGCACGGCGACGCCGGAAAGAGCGATGAAGCCGACGCCGGCTGATATCGAAATGGCAATGCCTCGTAGCCAAAGCGCCGCTACGCCACCGGTCAGCGCCAGCGGCACCCCGCTAAATACGAGCAGCGCGTTTCGGACCGAGCCGAAGATTGTGAAGAGCAACGCAAAGATCAGCACCAACACGGCCGGGACGACAAGTCGAAGGCGCTCTGTTGCAGAAATGAGGTGCTCAAACTGTCCGCCCCAGCTTATCCAGTAACCGGTCGGAAGCTCGACCCCATTCTCAATACTCTGCTCAGCTTCGTGAACGAACGAGCCAAGGTCGCGACCCCTCACATTGGCCGTAACGACGATACGCCGCTTTCCGTTCTCGCGGTTGATCATGTTCGGGCCCAAGCCAACGGCAATGGTGGCGACCTCGCTCAGCGGTACGAAAGGTGGAGCAGAGGACACGCCGGCCAGACGCACGGAGCCGACGTCCTCGGGTAACGGTACCGGCAAGCGACGCAGTACATCGGGGTCGGTGCGCAGGTGTTCGGGTAAGCGCACGACGATATCAAAGCGGCGGTCGCCTTCGAACATCTCGCCGGCAGTAGCGCCGCCGAGGGCAACCCCGACCACATCCTGCACGTCACCGACGTTCAATCCGTAGCGCGCGAGCGCGTCACGATTGGGTGTGATGGTCATCAGAGGGAGGCCTGTGGTTTGCTCGAGTTTCACGTCGGACGCTCCCGGTACGGCCTCGAGTACACTCTCGATCATTCTGCCAACCTGCTCGAGAACCTCCATGTCGTCGCCGAACACCTTGACGGCCACATCGCTTCGAACGCCGGCGATGAGTTCATTGAAGCGCATCTCAATCGGCTGCGTAAATTCGTAATTGTTGCCTGGGATTTTGAGAAGCGCCGCTTCGAGTTCCTTGACGAGTTCGGCCTTGGGTTTCCGGGGATCCGGCCATTCGGATCGAGGCTTCATGATCACGAAACCGTCCGCGACGCTCGGCGGCATGGGGTCGGTCGCGATCTCGGCGGTGCCCATTTTAGCGAAAACCGTTTTGACCTCGGGGAATTTCTTGAGACGGCGTTCGAGTACGTGCTGCATCTTGATGGCTTGAGGCAGACTGGTGCCCGGAATGCGAAGGGCATGTAGAGCCACGTCTCCTTCGTCCAGGCTCGGGATGAACTCCGTGCCCAGGCGCGTTGCTAGCAAGCCGCTGAGCAAAACAAGCGTGATCGCTCCAAGGGCGACAGCAACGCGAAAGCGCAAGCAGAAACCCAGAACCGGCACGTAGACGGCTTTGGCTCCCCTGATGAGTAGGTTCTCTCGCTCAGCAACATGCCCGGTAAAGAAGATCGCTACGGCTGCCGGCACGAAGGTGATGGACAACAAGAGCGCGCCGAGGAGAGCGGCCACAACGGTGTACGCCATCGGGTAAAACATCTTCCCCTCAATACCGCTGAGGGTCAGGATCGGTAGATAGACCACCATAATGATGAAGACACCGAAGAAGCTCGGCCGGATGACTTCTTTGGTAGCGTCGAGCACGACGGCGAGACGCTCAGTTTGGGTTGGCAAGCGAGTGAGACGGCGCTGCTCTTCGCCGAGCCTGCGGACGCAGTTCTCGACGATGATGACGGCACCGTCGACGATCAGACCGAAGTCTATGGCTCCAAGGCTCATGAGGTTGCCGCTCACCTTTCCCGATACCATTCCGGTAATCGTGAAAAGCATCGACAGCGGAATCACCGCCGCAGTCACCAAAGCGGCGCGAACGTTGCCAAGAAGCAGGAAGAGCACCACGGTGACGAGCAGTGCGCCTTCCACGAGATTGTTGCGCACGGTGCGAATCGTGGCATTGACCAGCGTAGTACGGTCGTAAACGGTGCTGGCAACGACGCCGGGCGGCAAGGTACGGTTGACCTCGACCAACTTGGCCGCCACACGCTGGGAGACGTCGCGGCTGTTCTCACCGGTGAGCATGAAGACGGTACCAAGAACGACCTCCTCGCCGTCCTTCGTGGCAGCGCCGTTACGCATCTCGGGGCCGATCAGGACATCGGCGACATCATCGATGTAGAGCGGCACACCATCGTGGTAGGCGACGACGATCCGTGCGAGGTCCTCGATTCCAGTGGCCTGCCCCGGCACCCGGGCCAGCTGCTGCTCTCCGTTGCGATTGATGTAGCCGGCGCCGATGTTGGCGTTGTTGCGCGTCAGCGCATCGGTAATGTCGCGGAACGTCAGGCCATAGGCGATCAGTTTTTTCGGGAACGGCGTGACGTGGTATTCCTTGAGGTAACCGCCGATCGTGTTGACTTCGATGACACCGGGAATGTTGCGCAGCTGTGGCTTGATGATCCAGTCCTGGATGGTGCGCAGTTCCGTAGAGCTATAGAGCTGTCCATCGGGACGCCGTGTTTCAGGGTCGTTCTCGACGCTGAACATATAGATCTCACCAAGTCCCGTGGAGACGGGCCCCATGGCGGGCTCGATACCGGGCGGGAGCTTGCTGGAGACTTCCTGTAGGCGTTCGCTGATAAGCTGGCGTGCAAAATAGACGTCGGTACCGTCCTTGAACACCACCGTTACCTGCGAGAGCCCGTAACGCGAGATCGAACGCGTATAGTCGAGAGCCGGCAAACCAGCGAGTGCCGTTTCAACCGGAAAGGTGATGCGCTGTTCAGACTCCAAGGGCGAGTAGCCGGTTGCTTCGGTGTTGATCTGCACTTGGACGTTGGTGATGTCCGGTACGGCATCGATGGGAAGACGCTGGTAGTTGTAGACGCCCAACGCCGCCACACCCGCGGTAGCTGCCATGACAAGCCAGCGCTGCTGCAGGGAGAATGCGATTATTCGTTCGAGCATCATGATTCCCGGACTCCGATTGGCCTCGATCGACTAGTGGTCATGGCTTGCACCGGATTTGCCGATATCGGCTTTGATGATGAAACTGTTCCCTGCGGCGTACTTCTGTCCCGCGTCGATGCCGCTCAGGACTTCCACCCAATTGGCGTCGCGGCGACCGAGCTCGAGAGGTCGCACCTCGAACAAGCTGCCGTCATTCACGAAAACGACATCCCAATCTCGAAACGTTTGCAGTGCTTCAGCTCTGACGGCTAGCGGCACATCGACCCGCTCAACGAGAATCTCGCCGGTAACGAACCAACCGGGCCGCCACTCGCCGTTGGGGTTCGGCAACTCAACGCGCGCAAGAAGAGTTTGGGTTGCCGCGGCCCCGAAGGGCGCGAGGTAGCTTATCGTCGCTGTGGTCTCAGGCAGGTCTTCGCCACCGCGAAGTGTCACCGGCTGGTTGAGCCGAAGACTCGCGTAATCGCGCCGGTAGACGTGCAGGTCGGCCCACACGGTGCTGCTGTCGGTTACGCGGTAGACGATCCGACCTTCCGGTAGGAACTCGCCCAGCCGAATGTCTTTGCGAACGATCGTACCGGCTATGGGCGATCGGACCTCGTAGGACTGGAGGCTGTCGTTACTCTGAACTACGGCCACCGGCTCCCCAGCGGCGACAGTGTCGCCGAGCGCTTTGTGCGCGGCCATGACAATGCCGCTGTAACGCGGAATGACGTCGGCCTGGAGATCGGTGTTGGGGACAATGCGGCCGTACGCAGTAAGCCTGCGCTCTATCGTCGCTGGGCCGGTGGTTTCGACGACTAGTCCTGAGTTCACTACGGCTTCGGGTGTGAACGATACCCGTCCCTCATAGGACGGGTACGTCCATTGATGGCTGCGCCCACGTCGCTCGGCAATCACGGTGACATCAAAGGAGTGCGGTTCCTCAACCACCCCGTTGCCGCGGAGATAGTCCGCTTCCTTTTTGAACTTGAAGGTATCCAGACGCCCCCCAAGACGTTGGAGCTCGATAGTCAGAGTCACCTGCGCAACGTCGAGCGGTTCGTCTTGCTCGAAAGCGTAGACGCGAAACGTCGGCGGGACGCCGCGCTCGAAAATCGTGACCTCAACGGCCAAATCGCCATCGACGAGTAATCGACCACCGTGTGGTCCCTTGACCGGATCTGCCGTCGCCTCCGCCGGTCGTTCAACTGCCGCCGCTTCCGACGCAACGCGTGTTGCCGCGTAGAGGCATAAAAGAGCAACCGCACCAAAAACGGGGACGAGCACACGAACAAAGTGATGCTTCTTTTTCATTGGGAGTTACCTTTTTCTGAGCCCAGAGCGGTGCCGGCGTTGTCAGTCGACTGGCGCAGTCGCTGCTGCATACCGAGCACTAACTGCTGATGGCTCGTAATCGCTTCGGATGAATCCTGCGCAGCGGTCATGCTGGTGCTGTGAACGGGGGTGCCGAGCAGACGCTCGATTCCCAGTAGGAGTCGTTGGTAGGTTGCCGCGACCTCGATGCGCTCTCGGCGCACGTCTACGAACGTCCGCTGGGCATCGAGAAGCTCCAGATACGACAAGCGCCCACCGCGAAAGCCCTGCTCAGCGAGATCGAGGGCAGATGAAGCCAGCGGTACGATCTCGCTTTCAAGACTCCCCAGCGTTGTCGCCGCGTGGACGAGCTCTTGATAAAAGGCAAAGAGGGCCGTGTGCAGGCGAATTCCGGCTGCCCGCCCGTCGGCCGCGCTTATCTGCTCACGTGCCTTGGTTTCGGCACGGCGCCCCTGATTGCGATCGGCAAGAGGCAGAGGGAGCGTCAATCCGAATACGAACGCCGAATCATCCGAGCCTTCATAGCGCCGCACGCCCGCCCCCAAAGTGACGTTGGGTATTCGGCGTATGTGAGCAAGACGCGCCTCAGCAGCGCGTAGCTGCTGCTGCGCAGCCCAACGCACTTGCTCGGGAGCGGCGGCGAGTCGCGTTGCTAGCTCCTCGAAAGTCGCAACGGGAACGACATGAAATAGCGGTCCCTCAGCACGCTCAAAAGCCGGGCTTGTACTGGCCCAGGTCGCAGCCATGCGAGCACGCGCAACCGCGAGTTCATGATCCGCATGCTCTTCGTTGATGCGATGGCGGCTGACCGCCACCAGCGCGTTCTTTTCCTCTATAGCCGAAGCCGTCCCGGCACGGACCCGCCGGCGCGCGGTGGCAAGAGCAGCTTTGGCGAGAACCGTCGTCTCGCGAGTCAGCGCAACTTCGTTCTGCATCACGAGAAGCGTGATGAACTTCTCGGCCACGTCGGCCAGCACGTCGACGCGCTTGATCTCGTACTCGCGCTCCGTCAGATCCCGCCCGGCGGCGGCGGCGTCTCGCCGAGCCGCGCGTTTACCTCCAAGTTCGAACATCTGGCTGAGTAGAAGGGTTGTCTGGGCTTGGTCTGTACCGCTGAACGGTCCGGTACCGGCGACATCTTCGATCTCAGCGTCGAGGTTAGGGTTTGGACGCAGCCCGGCCTGCAGCACACGCGCCTCACTCGCGCGTAGTTCCCAGGAGAATCCCTCGAGGGCGGGGCTTCTCGCCAGCGCTGCTGCGCTGGCACGCGCGAGCGTAAGTACGCCCGCTGGCTCTTCGGCAAGCGCCGTAGGTGTTTGTGCGCAAGCGGGAGCAGCCGCAAGAGCGGCGCCAAACTTCAAAAGAAACAGATATACCGCAGCGTTCTTCAATGAATACATTCGCACCATCGCTTAGCCACGAACCCGCACGTCGCACGAGCAACGGTCGAGAACTCAGCTCGGTCGTGACAGTCCCAGTGGGGATCGATCGATAGGGATAGGCCTGCTGACTCCCAAGTTGAGAAGTCAGTGCGCCTAACGAGCTGATTCTGAGAATCAGATCAGCAGTACGGTGGTGCGAAGCGAGACAGGAGTTGGCGGTCTCAGAGGGCGGGTTGAATGCGGCTGAACAGTAGGTTGGGGAGGATCGCAGATGGATAAGCGCCCGCCGACCAGTGAAACACTTGCGCCAGCCATCTGAGTCGAGACGCCTACCGGTGTATCGATGCTGACATCGTGAGTAACGTGCTCATCAGCGTGGTGGTGGTCGGCGTCAGAATGAATGTCACCATAAGCGACATGAGGTGCGTTACGGTTCGCCCGCGGCTCGTCGTGATGACTCAGAACCTTATGGAGATGCCCGTGTGACCAGAAGTGCGAGACAGAGTGCGCATGCAGGCCAACCCCGTCGAGTGGGAGCATCGGCTGCACCGTTGCAAGCAGCCAGGCAGCTCCAAGGAGCTGCATCCAGATTCGGCACTGCCGCTGCATGGGGGTTAAGATACTCACCGACGCCACCATACCGCAACTATAAGGGGACTTCGCAGTGTGCGAAGGCAGGCGAAGGCACACGCAAGTAGTCCACGCCGCAGCGAAGGACTCAATCCTACTTCAAACCGACGCCAGGAAATCAGCGAGCGCCGCACGCGCTGGTGCGATCCCGATGGCGGTGCGATGATCTGCACCGTCGAAGCAATCGAACCTATCGGCGGATATCTCGTCCGCCAACCGCCGAGCGCCTTCGATGAAGACGTCGGCGCCACCGCAAAAAATGAACTTTGGAATCGGAGCTGCCGCGATTCGCTGCACGTCTACCTGCTCATCGAACAACACGTCGTGACAAATTCGCAGCGCGTCGAGATCCGCGCCCTCGAAGAAGCCGGCTGTATACGGCGACGACAGGAACCACTTCGTGCTGTCGTCGAAGCTACGAACGATCGTAGACGGTTTCGTCTCCGCCTTCGGCGCGTGCGCGCCCTTGTAGGCATCCCAGCCGCCGATCGTCACGCTCATCAAACGCTCCGGATGAAGGGCCGCCACCGCCCCCATCGTCCACGCGCCCATCGAGTACCCGACTCCGTGCGCGCGCTCGATGCCGAGCGCATCGAGCACGGCAACCGCATCGGCGGCGCGCTCGGCCTGCGCGTAGCGCGCGACATCGCGCGGCTTCTCGCTGGCACCGTGACCGATCGAGTCATAGACGATGATTTGATAGCTATCGACGAGTTCCTCGACGAAGTGGAAGAGACTCCATAGCGCACGGTTCGTGTAGAGCGGGTGCGACATCAGGATCGGCGGTCCATCGCCGATCGTCTCGTAGGCGATGCGGCAACCCGCCCGCTCGGTCGTTTGTACGGCGGAATTCGTCAAGCCAGCTGCTTCCTTCGTCATATCGCTGCGTCCTCGTTCTCGAGCCCGAAGCGCTCGCTGTAGAATGCCAGACGCTCACGCAGTGCATGACCGTCGAGGCCGAAGTCCCCCAGATTGTATGCAATTCGCCCGTGGCGGCCACGCGGGTGAGCCGCTTGGTAATCGGCCATGGCGGCAAGCGACGCTTCGCCGAGGGGCTGATCGGCCAGTGCATACACCCGGCGTACGACCTCCATATCGCTGCGCATGTATTCATGAAACGGGATGTCTATCGACTGCGACGGCGGCAGCAAATCGCGGTCTCGCACACAGGCGCGCAGCATGTCCTGCGTTCGATCGGCCCAATAGCGCCCTACCGCTTCGAGATCTACGTGATCTTCGTGCATCCGCAGCGTGTACGCATTCATGGTCGCCACCGACGCGATCACCGAGACGGGATCGCGATGGGTGAGCACGAACGTCGCATCGGGGAATACACTCGTCAATGGGCCGAACTGCTCGAGGTGTTGTGGGGACTTGAGCACCCATCTGACTTTCTTGCTTGTGTTCTTGCTCAGCCTATTCGCATCGCCGCTATCGCTCGTGCCGTTCGCGGCGCGCTGCCGGCCGGTGGTCCACGTGAGTACTTGCAGTACCGTCTTGAGATACGCGTAGTCCGCCGTCTGATCGGTCGCCTTGTAGTAATCCCGGTACGCGGGCATCGGCACGATGGCTTCGAACAGCATGCTCGAAAAATTGTTGGCGATCAGTTGGATCTCTTCGTGCGTGTGCTCGACGGTCATCTCGTGCATGCGCTTGAAGTGCGGCATCGCCGCGTCTTGAAAGTCGACAGCCATCTTACAGCGAACGACACGCGGATCCTCACCACCTTCTTTGTATTCCGTCGGCGCAAGAACCGGCTCCAGGCTTTCCCAGTAAGGAAGGTTCCGCAGATTCGGATCGGCCGACAGAAGGTTGTGCAGACGGGTCGTACCGCTTCGCTGCAGCCCGGCAATGACGATCGGCGCCTCGATCGCGACGTCTCGAATCTCGGGATGTCGTTTGAGCGTATCTTCGATAAGCAGCCGGTTCTTCGCCATCTGCGTGAGCATGAGAAACATGCTCACCCGT
This sequence comes from Deltaproteobacteria bacterium, assembly GCA_029262375.1. Lineage (GTDB taxonomy): Bacteria > Desulfobacterota > Binatia > UBA1149 > SPBQ01 > JAJCZM01. Next base: position 29,925 of record JAJCZM010000003.1, on the reverse strand, counting down.
CCGAAGGCGCTCAGGCCCGTCTCGCCCAGCGCGCCAGTGATCAGATCGAGTCGGTCGAGCGCATCGGGTGGCCCGAAATCGTCAAGGCCCGTCTCGCTGCTCGCTCGCGCCGCGACGGCGTCGCGAGAAAGCTCGACCGGTCCCGTCATTTCGACGGCGGCGGCCATCATCGCGCGCGCATCGGGGTCGATGCGCGGCTCGGCCAGATCATCTAGCCGTAGATCGGAGGGTCGCTGGGTCATTCCTTGCTCTCAGGCATCGCTTGGCGATCGGCCGCGGTGCACATAACTAGCACGCGCGCGCGCCGATGGAACAGCAACCGAGTCGGCTTCCCCTACGATACTTGGCGGCTTAAACTGGGATGATACGCCATGTACACACCCCGATCGAAACCTGCCAATCTGACTGACTCCACGACTTTGCGGCTGCGACCTGCGCGCGTCCGCTTCGCTGCGGCGCTGCTGGCGCTACTGCTCGCATCTAGCGCCGCCGTCCGGCCGCTCCCGGCGTCGGCGCAGGAGACCGACCTCTGCGGCGACGTCGATGGATCGGGCGCCATCGTCGCCACCGATGCGTTGATCGTACTTCGGGCCGCCGTCGGCCTGCCGGCAACACCTCTTTGTCCGCCCTGCCCGCAAGGCGCGGTCGTCGAATCCGCGCCGCTTGTCGGCTCCACGCTGCCGCTCGGCTCCACGCTGCCGCTCATGGCCGCGCCGACGTCACGGCCGCACAGCCACGGTGGCAATCAGCGGCATGCGTGCGGCGACTTCGACCTCTCGGGAGCGCGCGTCGCGAGTGACGCGCTGCTGGCGCTCAGACACGCGGTAGGACTCGGTGACGCACCGCTGTGTGCGGTCTGCGCGATTTGGCATATCGATCAGGCCGCCGCGCCCGGCGGGGACGGCTCGCTGGCCGCTCCGTACAACACGTTCACACCGATAAACGGCGCAGGCGGAGACGGAGACTTCGACGAACCGGGCGACGTTATTTTCGTCTTCCATCACTCGGCCGCTTACGATGTCAGCCTCGAGCTCGAGAGCGAACAGGTATTGATCGGTGAGCGCGCCGGGCTCGCCGTCGACGGCACCACCGTAGTCACCCCAGGTCAGGCTCCGACACTGACTTCGTCGAGCGGCATCGCCGTCACACTCGCCGACGACAATCTAGTGACCGGCCTCGACGTGGCCGACACCGCCGGCGACGCCGTGTCGGCAACCGCGCGTACCAACGCAGTGCTATCGGACGTGAATATCGCCAACGCGGGCGGGTCCGCCATCGCACTCACCGATTGCGACGGCGCGCTCGACCTGACGGATGTGGATATCACCGACCCAACGGCGAACGGGCTCGCCGTTACGAACCTCGCGGCGTCGGCGACCATAAACTACACCGGCAGCATGTCGGTCACCGGCGGCGAAGGACTGCTTTCGGTTGACGCCAGTGCGGCCGGCTCAGCAATCAATCTTTCGCGCAGCGGCGGAAACACGCTCACGGCCACCGATACGACCGGCTCGTCGTTTAACCTGTTCGATGTCGACGGTGATGTGACGGTCGACATACCGACCTCGATCGACAATCCGGGCTTCTCCGCTTTGTTCGTTGGGTTGGGCTCGGGCACGCGCAGCTTCACGGACCTTACCGTTACGAATCAACGCACCGGCAACGCGGCGCTCGACCTGATCGATTCGGACGGCACGGTCAATTTCACGAACGTCAACGTAACCACCGACGGCACGCTGGACGATTTCGGTCGTCTCGGCTTGGCCGCGATACCTGGCAACGTCGTTAACATGTTCGGCTCCAACAGTATTCATTCCACGGGCGGACCGGCGTTGGCGCTGCACGGGCTGTCGTCGTTCGACATCACCCTCGATGCGGTCACATCGCTCGGTTCGACACTCGTGGGCCCGACCAGCAGGAGCGGAATTGTCGTGCTCGATGCGGGAGACCCGTCGAGCACGTTCACTGTCGCCGGCACGACAACGATCGACGGCCCCACCAACGACGGCATCGGTATCGACGAGGCCGACGGCACCTACACGTTCGCGAACGTCAACATCAGCGATACCGGCAGAGAAGGCCTGGTCCTGGGCGTGGTCACCGGAAACCTGGGCACTGTCAACGTCAATGGAGGCACGATCTCGAATACGGCGCTCAACGGCGTCCGCGCGGGCAGTGCCACGCTCGGCGGTTTCGCGATCCTGAACATGAACAACACGACGATCAACAATGTCGGCGTGGCGACGCTTCGCCTGGCAAACTCGGTCCTCTCGGGAAGCGGCAATTCGGCAAACGACTTCAGTTGCACGGACGAAGGCGGCAACAGCGGCCAAATCAGCTTCAACGGCGGAACCTGCCCCTAGGGCCATGAGCCGCTACACACAGGCACCAGCCCAGAAGAGACCATCGTGAAGAACTTCAAGACAAAGATCGCAGTCGTCACCGGAGCCGCCGGCGGTATCGGACGTGCGCTCGCCCTGCGCGCCGGCGCCGAGGGGATGGCGGTCGTGATCGCCGATGTGGACGAACAACCGCTCGGCGAAACACAACGACTGCTCGAGGCGCAAGGAAACCGCGTGGTGTCCCAAGTGACCGACGTATCCGACGCCGCGGCCGTTGACGCGTTGGCCGACGTCGCGTGGTCGGAGTTCGGCGGCGCGCACGTTGTATTCAACAATGCCGGCGTCATGCTCGGCGGTCTGAGCTGGGAGCGTTCTATCGACGACTGGAAATGGGTGCTGGGTGTGAACCTCTGGGGAGTGATCCACGGCATGCGCTCGTTCATCCCACGACTGATCGAGCAGGGCGGACCGGCGCACGTCGTCAACACGGCATCGGTCGCGGCGTTCATCGCCGGACCGTTCATCGCTCCGTACCTGGCGAGCAAACATGCGGTGCTCGCGATCACAGAGTCCGCCCATCACGAGCTCGCGCTTCTGCAGTCGCAGGTGCGCGTGTCGCTGCTCTGCCCCGGCGCAGTCAAGACCGGGATCGCGGACTCTGAACGGGTGCGGCCGCAAGCGCTGCCGACGCAGGGCCCCAAAGGCGAGGCAGGCGACGCATTCGCGGCCGCTGTAAAAGCCGGCATCACCGCCGGTAGCGAACCGGATCAGATCGCGCAGTTCGTCTTCGATCAGCTGCGCGCCGACAAGTTCTGGATCCTCCCCCACCCCGAATTCAAGCCGCTGGTAGAAAAACGCATGGCCAGCCTCTTCGACGAAACGAATCCTGTGTACGAACGTGACTTGGTCTGACACGCCCCCTGTCACCGTGACGCGAGACACGGCCCAACGCGCCTGCTATTGGTCGGACTGACATCGCGCTAGACGAACGCAGTATCAATACAGCCCTATCGCAGCAGCCTGGCAGTAGCCTTACACAATCTTGGAGCACGAGAACCAACGTGAGTACCGCACAAGAGAACAAAACCCTCGTCGAACAATTCTGGATCGCCCTTTACGAACGCGAGTGGGACGCCACGGCACGCTTCTTCGATGGCGAAAGTCACTACGAAGACGTGCCGGCTCCCGACGAAGGCGCCGACGGCACGGCCAATATTATCGCGCGGCTGAAAATCGGGCTGGACGGCATCGAATCGTTCGGTCACGAGACCCACCGCATGATCGCGGAGGGGAACATCGTGATGACCGAGCACACGGAGACCTGGAACTTCCACACCGGCGAGACCGTACGCAATCCGTTTGTATCCGTCATGGAAGTCTCAGACGGCAAGATCAAGATCTGGCGCGACCACTGGGACCTACAGACCTTACTCGGCAACGCCCCTCAGTGGTGGCTCGACCGCATCATGTCGCACAGCGAGGCCGACTTCAGCTAGAGGCGGGGCATTCCTAGCCGCGCTCTCGCGCTATCGCGGTCCTACTCACGCGCGCTCACGCGCTATTGCCCTCTTGCCAATAGTGGATTCGCGGCGGTATCGTCGTCGTGGATCGCGATCGGGCCTCGCGGCTCCGAATGCATCGACTCGCCCATGCTGCCAACGCAACAGCGCGAACCGACGGAGTAGCCCGTGAAGAAGCAACCGATCTTCCCCCATAGCCTGCGACGACGCGCGCGCGGTATCGCAAGCTCCGTCTGCTGTGTCATCGCGCTCGGTTGGCTGCCCGCGCACGCGCAGCCGATTCCCGTGACCACCTGCGGTCAGGTCGTCTCAGGCGACGCACTGCTCGTGGGCGACCTCGATTGCTGGCCCTTGCAGGACGGAGTCGTGATCGAGAAGGGAACGCTCGACATGAACGGCTTCACCATTCGAGGCAGCGTTCGCGGCATCGTCTGCGGATCGGGCGGCGTGACCGATCAAAAAGGGAAATGCACGATCCTCGGTCCCGGTGCGATCTCGGCGACGATCAGCCAGGGCATCTTGGCGAACAACAAGCTCGTGCTCGACGGCGTCACCGTGTTCGCGAACGACAACGTAGGCATCGCGCCTGCGGGCCGCTTCCGCATCGTGAACAGCCACGTATGGATCAACTCCGGCAAAGGGATCAGCGGCATCGACCCGTACAACAAGCTACGCGGCCGTATCGACAACTCGATCATCGAAGAAAACGGAGGCCACGGTGTCGCCGACTTCTCGAACGTGCGCATCAAGAACTCGGTGATCGAGCGCAATGGTGGTAGCGGCGTTCGCATCGACCGCATCAAGGCCACCGATTCGACCATCACGGGGAACGGACTCTTCGGTGTGCATGGCGGGGACTACTTCTCGACCGGCCCCGACTGCTGCTGCATCGACAGACCACGCCGCATCAAGCTCGTTCGTACTCAGGTTACGGGCAACGGTACCGACGGTGCTTGCGGGATCACCGAACCCTGCGCCGACATCGCCGCCTGCAAAGAGCCGGCGCTTCGCGACCCGCTTTCAACGTGCGACAGCAGCCACGTGCTCGGCTCCGGCATCGTCGGCCAGAACTGGGAAGTCTGCACGGGCGAATAGCGTACGCGTTGCGTTGCGCGCAGCCCGCCTTTAGATTTTGGCGTATGGATGCCGACCAACGCCTGATTTCCGCCGACTCGCACATCGCCGAGAACGAATCGGTGTACGCAGACATCGATCCCAGATTCCGCGATGCCCGCCCGCGCGCCCACTTTGACGAGCGCCAGGGAGCGATCCTCTCGATCCCCAACTCCGAGTGGAACATCCCGATCGGGCTTGTGTGCACCGCGGGGCGCGATCCGAAAGATTTCGGCAAACCCGCGCGCTGGGAAGACATTCATCCCGCGGGCTTCGACGCGAAGGCCAGGCTGGGCATTCAAGATGAAGAGGGAGTCACCGCCGAAGTGCTCTACCCGAGCGTCGGCATGGTCATCTGCAACCACCCCGACATCGACTACAAGAAGGCATGCTTCGACGCGTACAACCGTTGGCTCGCAGCGTTTTGCGAAACCGACCCTCAGCGCCTACTCGGCGTCGGTATGGCTTCGGCACGCACCGCGGAAGAGGCCGTCACCGAGGTACAGCAGCTCAAAGAAATGGGATTCCGCAGCGTCATGTTGCCGGGCAATCCCGACAAGGAAGATTGGGACAGCCCCTACTACGACCCGCTCTGGGAAGCCTGCGTCGATCTCGGCATGCCGGTGAGCTTCCACATTCTGACCAGTAAAGGCGACATCGGCGCCGTGCGCGGTCCGTTGATCATCACGCAGATCACTACGATCCGCGGAGTACAAGACATCCTCAATATGATGGTGTTCGGCGGCGTGTTCGTGCGTCATCCGAAACTGAAGGTGGTGCTCGTCGAGTCGGACGCCGGCTGGGTACCGCATTTCAAGTCGCGCATGGACCATGCCTGGGAGCGGCACCGTTTCTGGCTCGACGGACAGCGCATCGATCGTCCGCCAAGTGAGTTCGTCGACGAACACATCTACGTCACGTTCCAAGACGACTACAGCGTCAAGTACGTCGTAGATGCGATGAATCTGTCACACATTTTGTGGGCGACGGATTTCCCTCACAGCGACGGAACATATCCGAACTCACGATCGATCGCCGAGGCCGTAACCGAAGGGATGACCGACGCGCAGCGCCAAGCGATACTGCACGATAACGTCGCCAGTCTCTACGGGCTGCACTGATTCAGTTCGAGCATCCGACCGCCAGATCCACCGTCACGAGCTTGATCGCTTCGACGAACCCGTCGGGACGCGCTGTGCATAGTCGGTCGATATGCGCGCTCATTCGCTCGCACTTCTCGGCAATACAGCGGGCCACCGGAAACTCGGAGGTTTCACTGAGAGCGCCGTCGGAACCGTCGGCTGCGGCAGCGCCGGCAACGCTATCGGCACTGTCGGCTGCGGCAGCGCCGGTAACGCCATCGGCACCCTCGCCTGTGGCGGCGTCATCTGCGGCGGCGCGCAACGAAAGCAACGAGAGAATCGCGAGGTACCCACTACGACGCAGCGAAGGCTCGTCGGCCCAAGACTCGCAGTCCGTTGGTGGGCTTTCGAGCAAGCCCTGCGTCATGTCTTCGCCGTCAATCATGACCGCGAGCGCCGCCTGGGACGCACGCTCACCCGGTCCGCGAAAACTCCATACGCCGTGCTTTCGGCCGTCGATATATCGCCCTTCGACGATCTGCACGCCGGCTTCATCCCACAAAACGATACGGCCATTGCGCCGGCCATGATCGTAGTCGGTGGCGCTACGACGCCCGCCGCCGTCGTACCAGAGGGTGTGGGTGCCGTGCAGTTGTCCTCCCACCCAGTCGGCTTCTTCGAGCGGCTTGCCTTCCTCGTTCCAGCTCGACGAACGCCCGTGTTTGAGGCCTTGCACCCAGTGCGCTTCCAACCGGCGCCCGCCGACTGTGTACCAACCCACCTGCAGTCCATGCGGCGTACCGTCGGCGGTGTGACACCACGCAGACGGGCCCTCCGCGTCCGCACGGCGCTCGATCACCGTGCCGTCCGGACAGTGAATATCTTGCGCCGTGCTCGGCTCGGCCGCCCAACCGACGCAGGCACACGCCAAAAGCCCGACGACGAACGACAGCGCACCGGTGAACCGTCTACAATTCTTCATCTGACTACACTTGAGTACACTTGAGCCCACTCTTCGCACCGATACCGCCGCACACACCGCGAATCTACCACGTGACCACGATCATAGAGAACCTAGAACTACTGGAGGCAACGTGAAAACAACCAATAAACACCGAGCGCTGCACAGGCGCTCGACGCAACCGTGTGTGCCGCAGTGCGCAGATGGAGCGCCGGAATACGCGCCATGACCGCGGCCACCGCCGCGCCGGCGAACACCACGGCCAGCTGACCGAGTTCCACTCCGACATTGAAACCGACGAGCGCACTCGCCAACCGAGCGGTAGGCAGTTTCATGTCGATCAATACCGAGGCGAACGCGAGGCCATGGATTAGTCCGAACGCCGTAGTCAGACTGACGCGCAGCCGCGACGGACGCTCGCTGACGGCACAGGCCGGCAAATAGAAAAACGAAAACAGAGCGAGCCCGCCGACGGCCCATGCGACCCCCGAGGCTCCCGCACGCGCAGCAGCGATCGCAGCCACCAGGCCGACCGCGGCAGACGTAATCGCGAGGCGCCAAGGCCTCGCGGACCGGTCGGTCGCACATTCGAACGCCGCAATCGCGATGGTGTAGCCGATCAAGGCTTCAACGGCTGCGGCGTTCGGTTCGATCACACCCAGCGTAGCTGCCGCCAAGCTGAGGCTGTGTCCCAACGTAAAACCGGTGACGACCATCGCCAGCTCGAGCAAGCCGCGCGTGCTATTCGCACCGACGCCCGGCTCTCGGTCTTTGCCACCAAGGCACACGAGCAACATCACTGCGACGAACGCAAGGTGATCCCAGCCACTCGCGATGTGGCTGAAGCCCATTGAGATGTACTGCGAGAAGCCGTCCAGGGCGGCTGCGGGACGTGCGCCTGTTGCTGCCTGCGAACTCGACGCGACGGCTGCGGATCCATCCTCACGAGACATCCGCGCAGAAACAGCCCGCACGCGCACCGAATCGCTGAAAAGCAGATCGAGCGGCGCCGCATCGCCCACGTGCACAGCGGCCATGTGTAGATGCGACGACGCAACGCCCAGAAACGTGCGCACTTCGATCTCCCACGACGAGTCCGTCCGAGTTCCGGTTGGGGATGCGCAGTCCAGTGCCAACTCAGCACGAACAAACCCTGGCTCGGCAGGGAGCACGGTCGGCGCCTTCGTGAGACGACACTCGACATCCCCGCGACGCACCGCGACCGTGTCGCTCAGATGGTCTGCGTATACGAGTGGCAGATCGTCGAACGCGATCTCGCCCAAGCGCGTCACATCAAGCGCCGAGCCGGCGAACACGGCGGACACGTGATCTCCGTCGAGCCACCACGTTGAACGCGACTGGCTACGCGTATGCGCATCGGCATTCGCCGCGCCGAACGTCGCTATGAATGCCATGCAGATCGCAAAACCGGCAAGAAGATTGGCAAGCCCGGCACGGCCGGCAAAACCGGCAAGAAGACCGGCAAGCCCGGCACGCCGCGAAGAGCCGACAAATCCGCGCGGTGTTCGCAAGTCCCGCACTAAGAGCGACCACCTGCGCGCAGGTCGTCGCTGACGACGATCGCAGCGCGTGCGCGTAGACGGGCAAGATAGTCACGCAGGGCCTGATCCACGCGCTCTTTGCGATACGCTGCGGCGACGTGCGATCGGACGTCCTCGAGTTGCGGACGAGCAGCCGGCATCAGTTCCAACACGCGGATCACCGTGTAGCCACCGTCGGCCGACAAGGGGCCGAGCACAGCTCCGGCGCTGCTCTCCGAGACGGCCTTGGCGCCGTCAGGCCCTAGATATTCTCGAAGCTCCGTCAGCAACAGCTTCCCGGCCGGCAACGGCACCGACGCTCGGTCACCGTGCTTGCGGCGTACGTGGTCGGCGTCCGCACCGGCGCGAAGAAGTTTTGCCACCGCATCGGCTCGGGCGCGAGGATTGTCGCCGTCGCCTCGGTCGTGTACGACGACGCGCTCGATGCGCGCCGTCGCATGCGACGCGAAGCGTCCACGGTTGCCGTCGTAGTAGGCCTGGAGCGAGCGTTCATCGAGAGGTTCGCTCTCGGCCTCGAGTACGATCGAGTCGATCATCGCGCGCACGAGGACGCGCCGTACCGCCGCGTCCGAACGGACGAGATCGAGATCGACGGCACGCTGAACGAGAAGTTCTTCATCAACCAGACGGTCGAGGATTTCGATCGGAACGATAGGCGCTGCCGAGTCGCGCTTGTCACCTGCGACCAGTTCGAGTGCGCGTTCGAAGGATTCGCGCCGGATCGCCACGGCGTTCACCGATGCAACCGTCGACTGCGACAGGGTCGCGCTCGTCTGGTCGCGCGGCCCCGCAACGTTCACGAGCGCGACCGCGAGCCCTACCGCCGCCCCGACGATCAACCAACCGTCCTTACTCGGCTTGCCCAGATTGCCCAGCTTGTCCAGATTGCCCATGCCCATCTCCTGCCCGACGAACGCGCTCCGTAAATGCGTTGCCGCATCAACTGCCCGTCGGTATAGTCGCGCGATTCGACCTTATCGAACGCGACCGCCGGACAATTCCGCGAACCGAGATTCTTTTTTGAGGGGGGCATTCAATGAGCAGCATTAGGCCCAGGACCAGGCCCAAGACCAGGCGCAAGACCAGGAGCCAGACGGGCTGGGCCGCGCTACCGACACGCGTCGCCATGACATGCTGCGCACTGGTCGCACTCCAGGCTTGCGGCGAGCACGAAGGCCCCGGCAAGATCACCGGCCCTGCCCTTCCCCCCAGTGTCGTTGCCACACGATCCGCTACGCAAGTAACGGCAGCACGCACTGTATCGGAGAGTGCCGATGCCGGCGCGCCGACCAAGCGCATTCTGTTCGGAGACCTACACGTTCACTCGACGTTCTCTGCAGACGCGTTCATGTTCAGTCTTCCGTTCTCTCAAGGTGAAGGCGCCAAGCCGGTAGCCGATGCCTGCGACTACGCCCGCTACTGTTCCGGTCTCGACTTCTGGAGCATGACCGACCACGCCGAATCGTTAACGCCCGAGCGTTGGGCCGAGACAGTAGACACAATCCGTCAGTGCGATGCGCTCGTGGGAGACCAGTCGCACCCCGACCTGGTTTCGTTCCTCGGTTGGGAGTGGACACAGGTTGGAACCCACCCCGGAAATCACTACGGCCACAAGAATGTGATCGTCAAGCACCTCGACGACGACAAGATCCCTGCACGGCCGATCCACTCAAAAAGCTTCACGGCCCGGGCCATGCGCAGCCGGCCGCCGCTTTCGGATTCGCTCAGGCTGCTGTTGGGCGACTGGGGCAATCGCCAGCGCTACTTCAACTTGATCGAGTTTCAGGACGAAACCCGCCAAGCCACGCTTTGCGATGAGAATGTCGATACGCGCGAGCTACCGCTCGACTGCATGGAAGACGCTGCCACGCCGGAGGTCCTGTTCCGCAAGCTCAACGAATGGGGCCACGACACGATGGTCATCCCACACGGGACTACCTGGGGAATCTACACGCCGCGCGGCTCGGCCTGGGACAAGCAGCTCGTTGGCGCTCAGCACGACCCGAACAGGCAGCGACTGATCGAAGTGTACTCTGGCCACGGCAACTCCGAAGAGTATCGCAATTTCAAAGAGATCCTCTTCGACGCCGACGGCTCCCCTGTCTGTCCGCCGCAACAAGGCGCGTACGAGCCGTGCTGTCGTCGCGCCGGCGAAATCATTCGTTCGCGTTGCGAACAGCCGGGTGAGGAATGCGAGCGACGTGTCACCGAAGCGCAGCGCATCTTTCTCGAATCCGGCACGCTGGCCGGCCGCACGACGATTCCGGGCGCGAGCCTCGCCGACTGGAAAGACTGCGGGTCGTGTCCCGACTGCTTCAACGGATCGATGAACTATCGCCCGCGCGGCGCAGTGCAGTACATCATGGCGTTGTCGGATTTTGGTACCCCCGGCAACCCGGCTTCCCCCGGCGCCTCTGAGACGCCGCGCAACTTCGACTTCGGATTCATGGCCTCCAGCGATAATCATCGCGCGCGCCCGGGCACCGGTTACAAAGAAGTGCAACGGCAATTTACAACCGAGGCCTTCGGTGCACCGACCAGAGAGTGGTTTGAGCAACTCAACGCGACCGAGGCTCGTCCGGCAACCAAAGAAGCACTCCCCTACGATCCGGCGACGAGCGATCTCCAGCCTTGGCAGACAACCGACTTCGAGCGACAGGCCTCGTTTTTCATGACCGGCGGCCTGGTAGCGGTTCATGCACATAGCCGAACCCGTGACGACGTGTGGGATGCACTGGCGCGTCGCGAGGTCTACGGCACCAGCGGAGACCGCATCTTGCTATGGTTCGACATGATCAGCGATCCGGAGAGACCGGTCGTGATGGGCGAGCATGCCACCGTGGCAGGGGTGCCGCGCTTTCAGGTACGCGCGGTCGGCGCGCGCGAGCAATTGCCCGGCTGCCCCGAGTTCACCGGAAAGGCGCTCACCGGCGAACGCATCGAAGAGGTCTGTCACGGCGAGTGCTTCAATCCGGGGAATACACGACGGCTGATCACGCGAGTCGAGATCGTGCGCATTCGGCCGCAAGCCTACAAGGACGAGCCGATCGCCGACCTGATCGACGATCCGTGGAAGATTCTCCCGTGCCCAGGCAAAGAAGACGGCTGCGTCGTAGAATTCGAGGACGCGCAGTTCCAAGCGGTTGGTCGCAAGGCGCTCTACTACGCCCGAGCGATTCAGGCGCCGACGCCTGCGATCAATGCAGACGGCGTGCGTTGTCGTCGCGACGCAGACGGCAACTGTATTGAAGCCGCGCCATGCTACGGCGACTACCGAACGCCGCCGGACGACGACTGCCTGGCCTTGAACGAAGAGCGGGCGTGGTCGTCGCCGATCTTCTTAACCCCGGCCGGCGGCTAGCTCACACGCACCGGCGGTTTGCCACGCACTGACACGACGAGATAGGTACAGCCAAGTGCAAAGGTATACTTGCGTATACTTTTATGGGTCGGTATACCCAATGAAGCATGGTCGAAAGTACCGTCATGGATCCGCAGAAGGATCCCGTCATGGATCCGCAGAAGGATCCCGTCAAGGATCCGCGGAAGGCTCCGCTGCAGGCTCCCCTGCAAGATTCCCCACAGGAACCGCTCTCGCGACGCGAGCGCCGCAAACTGGAAGTCCGAACGCGGATCCTCGAAGCGGCAATGCTTCTGTTCGAAGAACGCGGCATGGCCGAAACGACGGTCGCCGAGATCTGTGAGCGCGCCGACGTCGCGCACAAGACCTTCTTCAATCACTTCCCGACCAAGCAGCATCTACTGCGCGACATCGCGCTGGCTTTCGTCGGTCGGCTCGTCGGCCGCATCGAAGAGACCGCGAAGCGTCGCGGGTCCACAGCCGCCAAGATTGCGCACTTCTTCGACCAAGTCGCCGAAGAGACCGCGAACAGCGGCCCGACGCACCGCAACTTGGTGACCGAGATCATTCACGTCGCCCATCAGGTGGGCACCGAACCCGAACAGGCGCGTCGCCTACACGACGCGTTCGGCATTCTCATCAAGGACGGCATCGCGGCCGGCGACGTATCGAAACGCCATTCCGTAGAAACAATCACCGAGATGGTCCTCGGTGCCTTCTACGTACTGATGTTCGACTGGGCCTACCTCGACGGCTACCCACTCGGCGCGCGCGCCAAGGCGGCCGCGAAGTTTTTGGGCGAAGCCATCAGCGACAAGAGATAGGGTTGCGGTCGAGCGTGGCCGAGATGAACGTTCGCATGGAAAAAGGAGACCAGTGAGATGGGCAAACTACGTTGGGTAAAGAGCGAAGCGGAACTGCGCAAAGCCGAAGAGCAGAACCCCGAATTCCTGCCAAGCACGATGCGACAGATCCGCGCCGTCTACGAGACGGATCCTGAGATCATCGCCGCCGTGCTCCCGAAACCTCTGGAGCCTAGCAAGGATCCGTACGTAGGCGTGACCGTCTCCGACATCACGATGCACGTGCGCCCCGGCATCGACATCTCGATCGGCGCGGCCGTATTCGGCGTGCAGGCCACCTACGAAGGCGTTGAAGGGCTCTACCTGCTCACCATGCCGATGACGACCGAGGGCGCCGTCGTCGGCGGTCGCGAAACCTACGGCGAGCCGAAGAAGCTCGGCGATATCGATTTCGAAAGCGACGGCGACAACGTGACCGCGAAGGTCACGCGCCAGGGCATCACCTACATCGAGCTGAGCGGCAAGATCGGCAAATCGCTCGGCGCGAAAGACTTCACGAAGCACGCATACTGCTACAAGGCGCTACCGTCTTGCGATCGCGAGCGAACGTTCGACGGAGACCCCCTTCTGGTTCGCCTCGAGTGGCAACACGCGATGACGGCGATCCACGACATGGACGGCGCCGAGATCAAGTTGACGGATTCACCGTATGACCCGGTCGCGGATATTCCCGTGAAACGAATCGTGAGCGTGCACTACGAAGAAGGCCGAACCAACAGTAACGGCACCGTGCTGCGCAGCGTCCCGGGAGAATGGCTCCGGCCCTTCCTCCACGGTCGATACGACGACACCGTCAGCATCATGGAATCGTTCCTCGGCCCGGCCGACCCGGCAGCCGACGCCGCCGCCGGATAGTCACGCCGGCAAACGCCGCGCGCCCCAAAGACCGCCATGCGCCGTGCGTGCGCACTTGCGCGGTTGCGCGTGAAGAAGAGTAGATTCGCTCGGTTTTATCGGTCGCGACGCGCGGCACTTCCTAGAATGAGGGATGGAGTTCACATCCCCCATGCGCATACTGATCTGGCACGGCTATCTGCTTCGCGGCACCGGCTCGAATGTTTACGTCAACAACCTGGCCCGCGCCCTCGTACAGCAAGGGCACGACGTCACCGTCGTCTGTCAGGATCCGATGGCCGGATCCATGGACTTCGTCGATCGCTTCGTAGGCGTTCGTGCGGGCATCGAAGTGACGAACGATCGCGGCAACCCGGGAAGCTGCACCGTCATTCAGCCTGACATCGGCGACCTGCTCGCGGTCTACGTACACGACGATTACGACGGCTTCGCCCAGGTGAAGACACTCGTCTCGATGAGCGACGAAGAGGTCGAGGGCTACGTCTCTCGCAACGTCGATGCGCTGCGGAAAATCGTCGCCGAGCAACGACCCGAAATCATCTTCACGAACCACGCGGTATGCTCGCCCGCAATCGTGCAACGCGCCGACCTCGGCGTCCCCTACTACAGCTACATCCACGGCTCCGCAGTGGAGTACGCGGTCAAGCGCCAGCAGCGCTTCTTCGACCTCGCCGTGGAGGGCCTTTCTGGCGCCGAGAACATTCTCGTGGGGTCGCACTACTTACAGGCCGAAATTGAGCGACTTTTCGACAAATCCGATCTCGACGTCTCGGACAAATTGCGCCTGATGCCTTGCGGCGTTGACGTCAACATCTTCAAGCTCGACGCGGATCAACATGAAGCAAAGCAGCACCTGACCGATTCGCTATCGGCAATCGATGCTTGCAACGCGCTCAAACCCGAGCTGATGGAAAAGTTGGAATCACTGGTCGCCGGCCGTCCGCGCGACATCCTCGAATCATGCATCGCGGACAACCAGACGCACTACGACTACACGCTGCCGGAAGCACCGTTCATAGAGAACGGCTTGGCGTTCAATCCGGCGTTACGCGATCCGGACACCGTCAACATCTACTTTCTCGGCAAGCTGATCCCGCAGAAGGGTCTGCAGAATTTGATCGTCGCGTTCGCAGAGCTGCTCGCATCCGGCAGGAAAGCCACGCTGACCGTCACCGCGTTCGGTAAGTATCGTGAACACTACGAGCTCATGCTGCAGGCTCTGTCGGCAGGCGGCCGCAATCTGCTCGACACCGTGCTTTCAACCGACCCCTATTTCGAACCCGCGCGCGAGTACTTCGCCGCGCAGGACGACGAATACTTCCGCCGTATCGCGTCTACCCACCCTCGCTCGCGCGTCTACTTCACCGGTCGACTCGACCACGAAGAAGTCGTGCAAATCTTGCCGTTCATGGATCTGATCGTTACTCCGAGCGTCATGCCCGAGGCCTTCGGCATGGTCGCCATCGAAGGAATGGCCTGCGGAGTGCTCAGCGCCGTAACCGACTTCAGCGGACTCGCCGACGTCGTCGCTGCCGCTGCCGGCTATCTCGACGAATCGACCATGCAGCTGATTCGTATCAGCCCCGACGATTGCGTGGAGGATCTCCGCAAGAAGCTGCCGGCTCTCGTGGAGAAGGCCCACGACATGACGAAGGAAGATCGCCAGAAACTTCGGCGTATCGTCGTGGATCAGTTCTCGTGGGGCAAGATCGCGGAGCGATTCCTCGACTATGTTGCCGGCGGCAACCCGCCGATCGCCAACTGCCCGACGGGCGGCCCGGGCTTTCCATCGGCGAACTGAGCATCTGATCGTCCGATCGTCCGATGCCCGGTCGAACTGACTAAGCCCCTCGCGAGTGATCGAGAGTCGTCTCGTTCAGGGGAACCCGCAAGCCCACCTTGGCGCCTTGACCGACCTGGGACTCGATCTCGAGGCGACCGTCGAGCACGCGCAGACGCTCGCGCAGATTGAAGAGACCGAAGCCACCAGTGTTCCTCGGCACTGCGGACTCTTGCTCGGGTGTGAACCCGATCCCGTCGTCGCTGATCTGCACGACGAATTCGTCATTGCGGCTGAGCGCGACAACCGAGACGTTTTTCGCCGAAGAGTGTCTGCCTGCGTTGGTGAGTAATTCGCGAACGGCCTGAAACAATACGACCTCGGTATCGCGCGTCAACGCGATGTCCACACCGAGGCAATCAACGCGACAGGCATAGCCGTAAAGATCTTCAGCACGTTCGGCGAGCCATTCGACGGCCGGCGCGAACCCGAGCTCGTACAACACCGGTGGGCTCAGCTCCTGTAGTAGCGCTCGCGTTTCGCGAATAGTGTCGTCGGCGAGTTGGAATATCTCGGCGAGCAATTCGTGATCGCGCTCACTGCCGTACAATCCGGCGCGAAACTCGGCCAGTTTTACACGCATATAGCCCAGGCTCTGGATCGCGCCATCGTGAAGTTCGGTACCGATGCGGCGACGCTCGCCTTCCGCGGCCTTGGAAACCGCTTCCGCCAAGGCGCGCAGCTGCTCCTGATACGCGACGAGCTGCTCGTCCGCGCGTTTACGTTCATCGATGTCGAGCAATGAACCCGCCATCCGGTGCGGCGTGCCATCCGGACTGCGGTAGATACGACCGCGTTGACGGAACCAGCGATAGCCGCCGTCGACTGTGCGCATGCGCACCTCGACATCGTAGGGAACGTCGGATTCCAGATGGGCTTCGAACCCGTGAACGACGCGGTCCATATCTTCGGGATGAACGAGCTCAGCGCCGGCCCCGAGCGAAGTACTCAGTTCACCGGTGGCGTAGCCCAGCAATTCCTCGAATCGTGGCGACACCCAGTAGTAATCTTCGCGCAGGTCGGGCCAATCCCAAAGCCCATCGCTGGAACCCGTAGCGGCGAGTTCCAGCCGCTCTTCGCTGTGACGCCTAGCCTCTTCACCTTCGCGAAGATCCGTGATGTCCCACGCTGCGCCGAGGACGTGTGTCGGTTTGCCTGCTTCATCGAAGACGGCCTCGCCGCGCGTCAGCAGCCAACGAATTTCGCCCGATGGGCGAATGATACGATGTTCTACTTCCTGCGCCTCGTGCGTATCGCGCATCTTGTACCAGGCGGCGGCCGTCGCCTCGACGTCATCAGGGTGACTGAAATCGCGGAGGAACGTTTCGACGCTGCCGTCCCACTGCCCGATCTCAACACCGCAGATGCGGTGGAGTTCGTCGGACCAAACAGCCTTGCCTCCCGGGATCTCGGCGATCCAGGTGCCAAGGTGGGCGAGTTCTTGGGCCCTCAGCATGAGGTCTTCGCTGACCCGCACGCGATGTTGCAACGAGCGGATCGCGGTCACGTCCTGGATCGAGGAGAATTGTCTGATCACGCGGCCGCTGTCGTCTTTGATGAGATCGCTGGTCGACTCGACCAGTTTCTCCGTTCCATCTTTCGCCACGATGCGCACGTCAACGCGCCGCCCTTCACCCGCCTCATGCATTGCCGTGATGCCGTCGAGCACGAACGCGCGGTCATCCTTGTGTACGAAGTGCAGATAGGCACCGAGACCCGGTTCGACCTCACCGGGCTCCATGCCGAGAATACGATAGAATTCGTCGGACCAGGTGCCCACGTTCGAAACGAGATCCCACTCCAGGCTACCTATGGACGCTAGACGTTGCGCGAACGAGAGACTGTATTCGCTCTTGCGCAGCGCATCGCTCGCTTCACGCCGAGCGTCGTCGGACTCGCCGGCCTCGCCGGCCTCGCCGGACTCGCCGGCAAGGCCAACGACCAGACACTCGCGACCTTCGATGGACGCATTCCGCACCGCTACGTCCATCGCTCCCGGCGAGCTGCGTGCGTCGCCGAGCATGATCGTGAGACGCGCGTTGCTTCGCGCATCGTGCACCGAGCGTTCGTCTTCGTGGCGCGTCGTTAGTTGGAAGTCGTCCGCAGACGCCGCGAGGAGCTGCTCACGCGCAAGCCCGATGGCTGCACAGGCCGCATCGTTGACCGCGATGATTCGATCGACCGCGCCGGAAGCCGAGAGCCCGAGAACGAGCAACGCCTCGGAGGACAGATCAAACAGCTCCCGATAGAACTCGCCGGCCAACTCGGCCGGCTGGGGCGGCTTGGACGATTTGCCCGACTTGCCCGAGTCTGCCGATCCTTGTGAATACGCCGTGGCCAAACGTCAATGCCTCGCCGGCGACAATAATCGGCCGCGTGCAGCAAGCAAAACCGAATGCGCCACGTCGTTCATACCAGAGGACACAACATCCGGATGATTCCGGGGAACCCGAGCGCGCGCTCGATCACGTCGCTACGCAGTTCTTCGTCGAATTCGAAGCCGACGCGTTGATAGGCCGCCGATGCAGGGATGTTGTCGATGAACACGCTCAGTTGCCCCACGCGCAGACCGCGCTCACGCCCGGCGGCGAGCGCATGCCGGAGCAGCTGGTCGATCAAGCCGCGCCGACGAAACTCGGGACGACAGGCAACGTTCTCGACGATCCAGGCCCCGTCTACATAGTCCGGAGTGATCGACATGATGGCCGTCGTACGACCCTCGATCGCTCGTGGATCGTCGGTGTCTATTCCAAGCGCGGCTGCAACACGCATCAGAACAGGTTGGAATGCAGCCAGGCCATGGGTCGTCGGATCGGCACCACACAGACCGGCCGCCGGCTCGCCGTCCACTTCGGCCACGTAGAAGCTCTCGTATTGGTTCCAGTGTGGCTCTTCACTGACGGCGATCTGCGCGCAGAACTCGAGCGCTTTGTCTGCCGGCCAGTCGAACAGGTATTCCCAAATACCGCGCGGGACGTGAGACTGCGACGCAGCCAACATCACCCAGGCCAAGAACTCGGCATCTTCCTCACGGGCTTCTCGGACCACGACACTCATCGCGCGTATTGTACTGTCATCGGCTGGCCTCGCAACGCGGATTCGCTACACTGCGCCCGACGACACCGCTCGGTGCCCGTCGTTTGAGCTACTCGTATTAGCTCCGATTAATTGGAGAACAACATGCGCTTTTCGTACGCCGAATCGATGATCAACCCGGAGTTCTATCTGCCGCTCGCTCGAACGTGTGAAGAAAGCGGATGGTCGTCGTTCATCGTGCCCGACTCGATTTGCTACCCCGCCGAGTCGAGCACCGAGTACCCCTACAACTCCGACGGCACGCGAGAGTTTCTGGAAGGCAAGCCGTTCATCGAACCGTTTTCACTAATCCCCGCGATGGGCGCGGTCACCAAATCGCTTCGATTCACGACCTTCGTCATCAAACTGCCGATTCGTCATCCGGTACTCGCGGCCAAGCAGGCGGCATCCACGGCCGTGATCACCGGCAACCGTCTCGCACTCGGCGTTGGTACGAGCCCATGGCCGGAAGATTTCGAAGTCACCGGCACGGCGTGGAAACGACGCGGTAAGCGCATGGACGAAATGATCGAAGTCATGCGCGGACTGTTCACCGGCGAGTTCTATGAGTTCCACGGAGAGTTCTACGACATTCCGAAGATCAAGATCTGCCCCACCCCTTCGCAGCCGCTTCCGATCTTGATCGGCGGACACTCCGACGCCGCGCTTCGCAGAGCCGCACGCATAGGCGACGGCTGGATGCACGGCGGCGGGAAGGAAGAACTCGGAGATCTACTCGCGAAACTCGGCGCATGGCGTTCTGAGTACGGCCGCGCGAACGAGCCCTTCGAGATTCACGTCATTTCGATGGACGGATACTCGGTGGACGGCGTAAAGCGGCTGGAAGACCTCGGCGTAACCGACGCAATCGTCGGATTCCGCGACGCCTACGCTCCGGGGCCCGACCCGGAAACGCTCGAACACAAGCAAAGCTGTCTGAAACAATTCGCCGACGACGTCATCTCGAAGATCTGAGCGCCCGATCGAACGACGCAGCTCTCAGCCGCCGACTTCGACCTCGAGCCCCTCGATCCCGCTGATGAAGTTCGACACCCGCATCTCGGGGCGGTCTTCATTGACGAGCCGAAGGTCGGGCATGCGCGCGATCAGTTCTTCGAACATCACGCGCAGTTCCAATCGCGCGAGGCTGGCACCGAGACAGAAGTGCGCGCCCCAGCCAAAGGCGATGTGCTCGTTGGGGTGACGTGTGATGTCGAAAGTATCGGGGTTCTCGAACTTGGCGTCGTCGCGATTCGCCGACGGATAGAAGAGCAACACCTTCTCGCCCTCTCGCAGTTTCTGCCCACCCATTTCGATGTCGCGGGTCAGCGTGCGCGACATGTTCTTGATGGGTGAGACCCAACGCAGCATTTCTTCGATCGCCGTCGGCATGAGCGACGGATCGGCGACCAGACGGTCCCATTGCTCAGGATTTCGAAACATCTCGTACATGCCGCCGGTGATGACGTGACGTGTCGTCTCATCGCCGCCGATGAGAATGAGCAATGACTCTTGCAGAATGCTCTCGTCGTCGAGACGCTCTCCGTCGATCTCCGCATGCACGAGTATGCTGACGAGATCCTCTTGCGGTGTCTTGGAACGCCGATCCTCGATGACCTTGGCCTGATACTCGTTGTACTCGGTAAACGCCGTGGCTGCGTTCATCGCGATTTCATCGGTCATCGCGCCGGTGCCCTTCAATAGATCGTCGGACCATCGCAGCAAAGACGGATAGTCCTCGGGCAGCACTCCCAGCATGTCGCCGATCGTGATGAGCGGCAGCCAAGCGGCCAAGTCCATCACGAAGTCGAAGCGTCCGCGCGCACGGCAACGCTCGATGAGATCGACCGTGATCTCACGAATGCGCGCTTCCTTGTCTTGCACGCGCCCGAGCGTGAAGCCTTTGTTCACAATGTTGCGACGCTTCTTGTGTTCCGGATCGTCGAAGTTGATCATCGACGGGATGAACGGTGCGTCCGGGCGCATGCCCTTCGCGTTCGAGAACGTGGCCGGATCTTTCGACGCGCCGAGCACGTGCTCGTAGCTGACCAAGCCCCAGACCTGCCCCGCTTCGTCCCAGTACACCGGGGCGTTCTCGCGCATCCAGCGCCATTGCGGATGGGGATCGGCTGCGTACCAATCGCCGTCGAGCAGGCGAATATCAGGGTTCGTTGGGTGGTTAGGCGAATTCGGCAAGTCGTTCTCTCCTTCGTCACGCGTAGTTCGCGCCAGACCGACGATTGTCGGCACTCCGGCGGCTGGTGATTGCCTATCACAGACTCCTAGCGTCCCGACTGGGGAGAGTCCACGAGGACAGCGCAACGCCACTCTGCCGACGAGTCGATCAAATTGACAGCGCCCGCGGGCTTGTCAGGGGGAGCCTCGATTCGGTGCGAAGAGACGAACCCGGTCCGTGCTCATTTTGAAGGATGCCCTGCCGCATCGTCGATCAGCCTACTTCTCTAACGTCAGCGATCATCGTATCCGCGTATGCGCTGTCGCCGGCACCGCAGGATTCGCGCTCGCCCCGGGCATCACCTTGACCGTCTTGATTCAGGGAGGCGCAGGTTTGTCGCTCGACGCAAATTCGAGAACGGACTCTTCGCGAACTTGTGAAACACGAAGGGCGAGCGCGGTGCTTCGACCGCGCTGTGGTCCTACAGTCTTAGGCATCGATGACGGTGACAAGCAGCCGGAGTCTATCGACAAGCGAATCCCCTCCCAATGCTCCGTCCTAACGACTTACGATACGAAGAATCCTGACTGCACCAACGGTATGGCGTGTCACGCAGCCATACGTGTGACCTCGATCACAATTGCGGTCGCTGCACCTAGCGAGAACGCGCCCTTAGCCGTTCGCGTGTTCTGAAGTCCTAGGTAGCACGTCGCCATTTCTGACTACCCGATCGCGAACTAGTTTTACCGACCGTCTTGTTGACCAAGTCAGCATGGTGGTAACGCTCATGACATAGCACCTGCCATGCGCTTCGCCTTGCCGGGATCCAAGCGCAACGAAATCGCCGCAGTGGCGAAGGAGATCTTCCGATGACGTTAGCGCATAGCCGTCATGCAGTACTCGTCCTGTTCGTTTCCTTGCTCGTCTTCGGTGTCTCGCGCGACGCGGCGGCGGTCACAACCTGCGCTGACATTTGCCCGCCGACGGGCGTGTGCAACATCACGTCACAAAAACAGATTGATCCGGGCTCTGTGGTCGACTGCAGCGGACGCGACATCGTCGTCAAGGCGACGGTCAAGGTCACCGGCGGACGTTTCGAGCTGATCGCGAACGACCTGACCGTCAACAAGTTCAAGCGAATCGAGGCAGTAGAGAGCGAGTTCGTCGAAGTCGGTTTCGATCTGACTCTTACCGGTACTCTCGACGTTCAGGGGCGACTCCAAGCGCGGAACAAGGGTGGGGACAGTACCATCGAGATACAGGCTGGCGGCGATCTCATCATGGATAACGGTCCTGGGATCGACATGATTGGCACGACGGAGTCTGCCGATGGCGGAGAGCTGTTTGTACAGGTCGAGGGCACGGCCACGCTCCGCAGTAACATCAAGACCGACGGCAAGCTCGGCGGGACTTCGGACAATGTCAACATAGGGGGCGACATCTATATCGAAGCTAGCGGGGGTAGTGTGATCGTTGGTGCGACGATCAGTGCTATCGGGCGTCGATTCGGCGGCGGCCTGATTGAGCTGTACGCCCGCGACGGTGACCTGATCATTGAGAGCGGCGGCACGGTGGATTCTCACGGAGACAATGACGAGTCCGATGGCGGAATAATCTATCTCGAGGGGGATAACTCGATGGTCATTGACGGCGAGATCTACGCGGACGGTGGGCGAGGATCCAATGGCGGCACGGCCACAGGCGGGGAGGTCATCCTGGCGGCAGGATGTGGCGGTTTGGAGATCAATGGCTTAATCGACGTTTCTGCCGGCGAAGGCGGCGGTGGCGATATCTCCACGCAGATTGTAACCGGCCCAGTAGTCGTAAGCGGAACCGTGAAATCCAACGGGCTACGCTACGACGGCGACGGCGGCAGCATCCATATTTGGTCAAGTGACGACGACCTTACTCTGACGCCAACCGCCGTGATCGAGAGTCGTGGCGATCTAACCACCGAGAGCTTCTCTAGCCAGGGCGGCAGCGTGCTGCTTTCGGGGTGCCAGCTGGACATGCAGGGCCTGGCGCCGGGAAACGGAGCGGTCATAAACATGTCGAGTCCTGGTGGCGGCCGGGCGTCTCTTAGTGGCGCGAAGAACCCTCTTGCACCGTTGGGGTTCGGCGATTTCAGCCTGCGTGTTAGCGAGTTCGCCAGTGTCGACGTTTCTGCGACCGACGGTGTGTCGACGTTGCCGCGGATCACGCTTTCCACTGATCCCGGCGCTGCAAGAGATGGCTTCTGCGCTTTCCAGCCCAATGTCGCCTGCACCGTGGATGCCCCGACCTGCACGATAGGGTGGACGGCGTACGATTGTCTCGATGCCGAGCCCAACACCGACGGGCGAATGGCGCAGTTCTCCAACCCGCCCGTCATCTCGACCGAGCCCGCCGCTGATTTCGAATGCGGCCCGTGCCTCTGAGATTGCCCCCGTCCGTGCTGCGCGTTTACGGCGCGTGTGTCTGGGCAACCGTAGAACTCGACCGGAGAGAATCATGAAAACATCTAGCTCACTCGTGTCTCGTTCCATGGCGCTACAGCTCGTGGTGGTACTGTTCTTCTGCCTTGTGTGGTCAGGTCTGGCCCGAGCGCAGTTGCAGTCGGCTGACCAACGAAGCTGTCTGGAGATCGCGACGAAGCGCGGTCCGCAGTATGGCAAACTCTTTTTCAAAAGGATCGAGAAGTGCGCGAAGACCAACTTCAAGAATAGTCCGCCGGTCGGGTTTTCGCTGCAGACCTGTTTCGAGACGGACACGAACGGCCTGACACAAAAATCGTACAACAAGTGGCTCGGGGACATCGACAAGGCTTGCGCCGAACTGCCTGATTTCGGGTTCGTGGATAGTATGACCGCACTCGACTCATACGAATCAGAAGCACTTGCGGCCGTTGCAGATGCGTTCGGGCCAGATCTGGATGTCGCATTCCCGCCGAGTCCCGACGGGAAGTGCGTTCGCGATGTGACCAAGCGCGTTGGCCTTCTAGACAAGCGTATGACTTCCGAAGTGTCGAATTGTGTAAAGAAAGGTCTCCGTGCAGCAGCGCCAAACACGCTTGATAACGTGGCCGAATATGAGACGTGTCTCGTCGATAGCCTAACCAACGATCCTCGGGGAAAGATCGGCAAGATTGAAGTCCAGCTTGGGAAGAAGCTCGACAAGTGCACAGGTGGGCCCGACCTCAGCGCGCTATTCGTTGGGTATGCGGACGTCTGTCCGAGCTACGGCCACGTCGCCGATATAGAAGGACTCAAGGCATGTATTCCCGACCGAATGCGCTGCCGCGCGTGTCGTGAGATGAGCGCCGCGAGCGGTGTGGTAGCCGACTGCGATACGATCGACAACGGTGCAGCGGATTTCACTTGCGCTGACGCGGACAACCTGGCGCCGGCGGCTGATGCTGGGCCTGATCAGGAGACCAATTGTATTCAGGTCGTGACGTTGGACGGCACTGGCTCATCCGATCCCGAGGGCGCGCCTATCTCATTCCAATGGTCGCTGACTGACAAGCCCGCAGGCAGCTCTGCGACCTTGAGCGGTGCGACCACCTCCATGCCGATGTTCACTGCCGATCGCAGAGGGAGCTACACCGCCGAGTTGCTCGTATCGGATGGTTTCGACGTCAGTTTTCCGGATCAGGTCGTCGTCACCGCAGAAAATCGCGCACCCGAGGCGAATGCAGGACCTGACCAGACGGTGTCTCCGGGGGATCCCGTTACGTTAGACGGATCCGCGTCTTCGGATGACGATACGTGCGACGCGCTCACCTTCGCTTGGGAACTGGTTGTGGTTCCGTTTGGCAGCGCAGCGACGCTGTCCAGCATTAGCGCCGAGATGCCGACGTTCACGGCTGACCTTGTTGGTACTTACATCGCGCAGCTTGTCGTCAACGATGACGCGCTCAGTAGCCCACTCGATAGCGTGACGGTGACGGCCAGCAACGATGCGCCGGTGCTCGATCCGATCGGTCCACAGAGCATAGCGCTCGGCGAGTCGCTAGCGCTGACAATCTCCGCGAGCGACCCCAACGGGCAGGCCGTCACACTGTCGGCCGGGCCCCTACCGCTGGAAGCCAACGCGAGTTTCGACGCCGTCACCGGCGCGTTCACGTTCACGCCCGACGCGGCGCAGGTGGGCAGCGTCGATGTGACGTTCACGGCGAGCGACGGAGGATTGAGCGACAGCGAGCTGGTGACGATTACGGTCGGTTCCGGCACAGGTACGACTGCATTAAGCGGCCGCTTGCTCGACACCAACGATTTCGTGCTAGGCACCGAGACGCCGATCGAAGGTGCCACGGTCTCGATCATTGATTCGGGCATCAGTGCCACGAGTGACAGCAACGGCGACTTCACGCTCAGCAGCATTCCTTCGGGAGAGCAGGTCTTCGACATCGATACTTCGACGGCCGAGCTCGGGCCGGATGACGCCACGTACGCGGGCTTTCGCGAAGGGATCACGATCATTGCCGCCACCGACAATGTGATCTCGCGGCCGTTCTTCTTGCCGCGCATCAATGACGAAGATGAGCCTGTGCTCGTCGACCCGGCGTTACCGACGGAGGTGACGAACACTGCTCTGGGGATCACGCTGACGATTCCTGCCTTTAGTGCGAAGAACCCCAACGGTACGGACTACACCGGTCCGATCACGATCTCGGAAGTGCCCGAAGCGTTGGCACCGGCCACGCTCCCGGACTTCTTGGGCCCTGCGCCGCTGATCACGATTCAGCCGGTGGGGGTTGTTTACGATCCGCCGGCGTCGATCAGTTTCGCGAATAGCGAGGGGTTTGATCCTGGGACGATTGTGAACTTCTGGTCGCTCGACCCCGGCTCGGGCAAGTTTACGACGGTGGGTCGCGGCGAGGTCGATCCTACTGGAATGACGATCGATCAGCTCGATGGTGGCATCAGAGCGAACGATTGGCATGCGTTTCTGGCGGTGTTCGCACAGTTAGTTGATGACGCGCTCGCAGGTGCCGAGGCGCTGATCAACTTGGCGACCAACTGTCCAAGCGGCTCAGAAACCGCCGTTTGTTCCGGTGAGTTGAGCGAAGAACACACCACGGCCGCGTACCGCTCGC
This sequence comes from Deltaproteobacteria bacterium, assembly GCA_029262375.1. GTDB lineage: Bacteria > Desulfobacterota > Binatia > UBA1149 > SPBQ01 > JAJCZM01. Next base: position 4,098 of record JAJCZM010000003.1, on the reverse strand, counting down.
TCGAAACCGATCGTAGCCTAAAGTTCAACTATCGAAGTCTTTCTGCCGATCCGCAGCCGATCCTCGACACCGGTGTGGCCGTGCCCGCCTCAAGCGATGCGCTCTCTTTGAAACTGGATCTCGGTGGCGCCGGTGCTTCGACTCGATTCTTCTTTGACACCTCCGCCGAGAGCGAAGGCACGATCATCACGACAGCGCTACAGTTCGACGCTGCATCCACTTCGACAGGCATTTACCCTGCGCGCCTGCAGCTACGCAATCACACGGGTGCCAATAGCGCGGGCACGAATCTCGGCGGTTCGATGGTCATTCGCAACGAGCGCAGCAGTTCGTTTGGAGCGGGGTGGTCGATCGAGGGTGTCGAGAGACTTTACCAGTCGGCGACCGGCGACGCCGTTGTTGTCGACGAGGGCAACGGCAACATGGTGGCGTTCGCACGGGCCGCACCGGGAGCGTTCGACGACGCCCTTGTTCGTTCAATCGGTGACTTCCCGCAGGTCGTGCTGGCGGCCGAAGTGACCGGCGACGTGCACAACGACGTATTGGTGATGCGTCAGTCGGCGAACAGCGGTGTGCTGCGACTGCTCACCAACGATGGAGCGGGCGGTTTTGCTGTCAGCACCCCTGAGACATTCGGAGCGATACCGGCCGATGCGAAGCTGGGCGATTTTAACGGCGACACGAACATCGACATCGTCGTCGTGGGTGAAGCTGCGAACTTCGATCGCGCGTTCGTGTTGCTCGGCGACGGTGCGGGCGGCTTTATCTCGCAGGGAACACTCTCGGTACCCGACAACGTTGGCAGTTCGGCATCGCCATCGGGCGTGGCGGTTGCCGATTTCGATGGCGACACGAACCTCGATTTCGTTGTTTCGAACGAAGGCGGCCAGCATCTGGTCGTGTTCTTCGGCGATGGGGCCGGCGCGTTTCCATCAACGCTGTCTCTCCCGCTTGGCGGTAACGTCTACGATGTGGCCGTCGGCGATTGGAACGACGATGGCGATGTCGATCTGTTCTCAGCGCTGGATGACAGCGTGGTGATCCAAATGGGCGACGGCGCGGGCGCTTTCTCAGCCGCGATCACGATCTCTAGTGTCGACGACGCTCGCCGTTTGGCAACCGGCGATCTCAACGAAGACGGTCGACTTGATGTCGTAGCGACCGGGCCTACCGTAGGGGCTGATGACAAGGTGACCGTGTTCATCAATAACGGCCTGGCTGGCTTGTCCAACTCAAAAGGGTTCTGGTCCAGCGTAGTGCTCACCCCCAGCGGTGCGAACCCCGAAGAGGTCGAGCTGGCAGACATCGACCTGGACGGCCATCTAGATATCGCCATGATCACCTCGAATTCGATCGTGTCGATCCTGTTCGGTGACGGCAGCGGCTCCTTCACGCGCTCTTCGTTCTTAACAACGACTGCCGATGCTCACGATCTTTGCTTGGCAGATGTGAGTAACGACGGTGCCCTGGATGTGATCGCGCCGCACGAAGGCTCGTTCGGCCCGGGAACGATCGAAATCCTCTACAACTCCAGCGGCACTGGGCCGTTCATAGCGACCAATGGCGACTTCTCCACGCTCACCGACACCGGCGGCGGCACGTTTACTCGTCGCCTAAAAGACGGCACGGAATCGAACTTCGACGCCAACGGTCGCCTGACCGCGGTCGTCGACCGCAATCTCAACACGACCACGTTTCAGTACGATGGCGCCGGGTTACTCGAGAAGATCATTGATCCGGCTCCGGCTCTGCTCGAAACGACGTTCACCTACGTTGGTGGCCTGCTAACCACCGTTCTCGACCCGGCCGGCCGCACGACATCCTTCGAGCACGACGGCGAAGGGAATCTCACGAAGATCATCGATCCGGATCTAAGCGAGCGCAGCTTCGACTACGACTACCGCCATCGTCTGATCCGCCAAACCGACAAGCGTGGATTCGACACGACCTACGAATTCAATTTCGCCGGCCGAAACATTCGCGCCAACCGCGCCGATGGAACCGACCGTGAGGTCTCGCCCGGCGCCACCGTGGCTCTGCCCGACATAGCCTCGGGCATAGGCACGAGCGGCAACCCAGCGCCGCCGGTGCTCGCGGCCGACGTTACGGCGTCGTTCACCGATGGCAATGACAAGACGACTGTATTTCGCACCGACGCATTTGGCGCTGCGACAGAGCGTACCGATGACCTCATGCGCATCACACAGACCATTCGCGATAAAAACGGGCAAATCACACAGATCGTGAACCCGCGCGTCTATGCCACCGACCTGACTTACGACGCACAGGGCAACGTGCTCTCGATCACCGAAGCCGTTGGCACGCCGATTGAACGTAGTCGATCCTTCGAGTACGAGACCGTGTTCAACCGAGTAACCAAGATTACCGATGCTGCGTTGAAAGATACGACGATTATCTATGATGCCTTTGGCAATCCCGTGAAGATTACGGACCCGTTGTTGGGCGAACGCAACCTGACCTACAACGGGCAGGGGTTGGTGCTGACATCGCAAGACGAGAACACTGAGACGACGGCGTTCACCTACGACGGCGACGGCAACATAGAGACGATCACCGACCCAGTACTCAACGTGACACGATTTGTCCGCGACACGGCGGGCAACATCGAGCAAGTGATCGAAGGCGAGCTTACACCGGAAGAACGCACCACCGTCACGACCTACGACGCGATGAACCGCCCGCTCACGGTAACCGACGGATCGGGCGTCACGACGACTTTCCGCTACGACCCGGCCGGCAACCTCGACGAAACGGAACTAGGAACCGGCGAGATCACGAGTCGCGACTACGACGAACTCGGCCGAGTCCTAGAGATCCAAGATCCGCTCACTGGCACCACGTCATTCGCCTACGACGACAACGGTAACCTCGTCGGAGTTCTCGACGCCTTGCTCGAAGCAACCCTTTTCGAGTACGACGCGGCGAATCAATTGGTGAAATCGGTCGACGCCCTGCTCGGCGAACAAATTTTCACCTACGACGACAACGGCAACGTCGAGACCTTCACCGACGCCCGTGCACAAACGACCACATTCATGTACGACGAACTCGACCGCCAGATAACACGCGAGAACGACCTCGTGCAGCAATGGCAGTTCGACTACGACAGCCGCGACAACCTCATCCAAACCACCGACCCAAGATCACAGGTGCTCACGCGGATCTATGATGATCTAAGCCGCCTGACCGACGTCAACACCCCCGACAACACGATCGACTACACCTACGACCCCGCCGGCAATCTCGAACAGGCCGAAGACAGCGACAGCCGCGCAATCTTCACGTACGATGGCAACAACCGAGTGCTGACGGCGACGACCGTCGATCTCGGAGCGCAGGCGGCGGTGGTGCTGACGAATACGTACGATGCGGTAGGCAACCGCGATTCTCTTGCCGATTCGCTCGGCGGTAGCGCAACGTATGACTACGACGGTGCCGGCCGCCTAGCCCAGCTCATCACCGCAAGCAGCCAGCAGATCGACCTAACCTACGACAACGCGGGGCGCCCAGACCTGATCCAGTTCCCGAACGGGACGACCGCCGACCACGACTACGACCCGACCGGGCGACTAATGGCGCTTGCCCACGACGACGGCGTGACCGACCTGGCTGTGTTCGGGTATAGCTACGATCCAGCGGGCAACATCGCCGCAATTGCGGAGCTGGCCGACACCAAAAGCTACACCTACGACGAGCTGCAGCGCCTGGTGACGGGCGGAACGGGCGCCGCGCCGGAATCCTATGACTACGACGCAGTGGGCAACCGCACGGCCTCTCACCTGTCGGCCGCCCACGGCCACAACGGCGCCAACCGCTTAAACAGCGACGACGGCTACACATATACCTATGACCTAAACGGCAACCTCGCGACAAAGACCGACAAGGCGCCGCCGTTCGACGTCACCACCTACAGCTGGGACGCGCAGAACCAGCTGATCCAGATCGACCGGCCAGATACGACGGTTGTCACCTACGCCTACGATGCGCTGGGCCGCCGAATCGAGAAGGACGTCGATTCAACCGTCACGCGCTACGTATACGACGGCGAGGATATTGCGCTGGAGTTTGGCCGGGTTT
>JAJCZM010000002.1 GCA_029262375.1 Deltaproteobacteria bacterium | reverse complement strand
CGGCAGAGGGTTTGCATTGAGAGCCCCTTTGGCGCTTTTTGCTTAGCCATCCTGATCAGTAGATAAGTGATGAGAGCGGTTGCGATTTGGATCTTTACTGCATTCTTGGATGTTCCAAGGAAGCGCTTGATTCTCAAGTTTTGTTTGACCCACTTGAAGAACAGTTCAATCTGCCAACGGATCTTGTAGAGGTCTGCGATCTCTTGAGCCGGTGCCTCAAAATCGTTGGTCACCAACCGAAGCTTTTTACCATTGTCGGCACGAACGACAACTTCCCGCAAGGGCCGTTGGTAGGGGTTCCGACGAGACCGTGCCATGCGGGTGTTGAGCATGAACAATCGGTCGCTATGAACGTGCTCTGCCGTCACGGGGAGTTCTTTGATAACATTCGTCGGTGAGTTTTTCTTCAATCGGGTGACAAACCGACATCGGTGAGCCGACAGGTTGGCCCACCAGCCAAAATCGTAGTAGCCACGGTCAAATACGTAGGTTGCTCCGGCTTCAAGGGGGATTTTTTTTGCTTCGGTAATATCACTGACCCGCGCCTCATCAATAGCACAATAGACCGGTGTATCGGTGAGGGGATCATAGATCACATGGGCTTTAGCGGCTTTCTTACCTTTCCAGCTGCGCGCCCATAACGCCCGGCCTTGGGGTAACGGCAAGAGTGTCGCATCCAGCAAACGCAGAACTTCAGCACCTTCCTTCATCTGCCGTTTCAACTGTCCTTGCAAGCGTCCTAACATCAGACCAAAAACATCTTCAAACAATTCCGATGAGCGCTGAGCATTGGCATCGGCAAGGGTCGAACGACGAACCGGCTCAAGGCCTAAATGATAAAACAGATTGGAATGAGAGTTCAGACCGTGTTCCAGATCGCGGAGCGATTGTGCGCCGCTCAGTTGGGCAAAAATCATCGTCACAAGGTGGCGCCAGCTCGACAAGCACCGGCTCCGGTAGTCGCTGTTGTGGTGGGTCACAAGACGGTCAAAACGGTGGCGAGGAAGTTCTTTCAAAAGCGTTTCGAAAACCGTAGTTTGATAGCGCATGGCTTGTCTCCAATCGGAGTCTCGATTCTGTTGATTTGTTGCAAAACCAGTTGAATCCAAGCCATGCGACTTGTCCATCAAATCTAAACCGGACAGCAGTGGGTCGAGCCGCAGGATGACAATCTGTGGGGTGGATACCCAGTAGAAACTACAACGTCATTCTGGAAGATCGACAGCGACATAGTGGTCTTTACCTACTCCAAACCGCTTCCTCAGAAAATGCGAAGCATTTGTCTGAGGTCCAATGGCCGTTCTGCGAGGTATCCCGTATGAGGTCAATCTGTGTGTTTCAGTTCATTTGAACACCGCTAAGTCTGCACTCAAATGAAAAGCGAGTAGGCCCCAGACAAATGCTTCGCATTTTCTGGGGAAGTAAACGTAGGTAGATGACCGATCCTGCTATGGTGCTACAAACCGACTTTCCAACATAATATTCAAAATTTTCAAACCCGGAGAATATGTAAAACCGCATCCGTGAACGGATCGATATAGTCTGAGAGTTTACCCTCGACCCGGCCATAAGAAATATGGGCGGCCGTTTGAAACACCAGCCCCAGCACCATGGCGGTCAACAAATGCGGATCGCCCTTCGGAATATCGCCTGACGCCATGCCATCGGCAATCACTTGCTCGACAATGCTAACCGGATTTTCTTTGCGCTTACCAAATTTTGCCAAGAACTGATGATGAAAGCGCAGGTGATACGAAAACAACAGCCAATCCTCGTCGGCGATTGTGCAATAGGCGGTGACAATAGCCCGGGCTTTTTCAGGAATTGTGCGGGCTTCGTTTGAGGCTTTTTCTAAAAAATCCGCCAGCCGCAAATGCACCCCTTCAAACAGATTATAGGCCAGTTCATCTTTGCTTTTGAAATGACGATAGATGGCGCCTTCGGAGATCCCAGCGTCCTGGGCGATCTGGCGCGTTGTGGTGGCATCGATCCCTTGAGACACAAACAGCGCCAACGCGGCGCGTTCGATGTTTTTGTGCGTGTCGGGACTGCGCGGCACGAGGACGCCCTACTCGATTATCGTGGCAGGTTTTTCCGGCACGATCTTGTTTTCGATCTCACCGATCTTTTCAATCTCGATACGCACAATATCACCGGCATTGACAAAACCTTGAGGCTTCATGGCCACACCCACACCTGAAGGCGTGCCGGTAAAGATGACATCGCCGGGATGAAGCTCGAAGGCTTGGGTGAGATGCGCGATCTGATCGTAACAATCGAAGATCAGATGGCGGGTGTTTGATGATTGGCGCTGATCGCCATTAACCCAGCATTTTATATCGAGCGCATGCGGATCACCGATTTCATCGGGAGTGACGATCCACGGCCCCGTTGGTCCATGAGTATCGAACGACTTACCCATTTGCATGGTCGGTGAGCGCAATTGCCAGTCGCGCACCGAAACATCGTTGCCGCACATGAAACCGGCAATCACTTCATGGGCGCGCTCACGCGGCACATGCTTGCAACGCTTGCCGATGACAAAGCAAAGCTCGGCTTCGTAATCGAGATGGTCCGGCGAAACGGAGGGTAGCATTACGTCGCCGCTTGGTCCGTTGATGCAGAACCATTGTTTATTGAACCAGATCTGATGCTCCGGCGCCTCTCGTCCCGTCTCGGCGATATGATCGCCGTAGTTCAAGCCGATGGCCAACACTTTGCCAGGGTTGAGCACAGGCGCTTCTAACTTTACATCTGACAATGGGATGTGCGCATCTTGATTTTCTTGAACATTTTTAGCTTGCTTCAAGGCAGCTTCACCGGCGGCCAGGAAGGATTTCATATCTGTCGGCAAGTCCGGCGCGGCGCGCGACAGATCAATAACACCGTCGCCGTCAACGATCCCGATCCGGGTGCGGCCTTGTTCGGTAAATGTTGCCAGTTTCATAGTGCACCTCTTGTTGTTCTATCACGGTCAGTCGTGGACGCGAATGAGCCCTTCTTGAACGACAGAAGCGACAAGCCTGCCATCGCGCGAATAGATCGACCCGCGGTTAAATCCGCGCGCGCCGGATGCGGCGGGACTGTCTTGTGAATACAACAACCACTCGTCGGCGCGGAACGGATGATGATACCAAATCGCGTGATCGAGACTGGCTGACTGCAAATTCTTGTTCCACCAGCTGATATTGTGCGGCAGAAGACACGTGTCGAGCAGCGTCAGGTCGGAGGCATAGGCCAAGACACATTGCTGCAAGGTCGGGTCATCGGGAAGCTTTGTCGGTGCCTTCAACCAGATATGCTGCACGGGCTCAGAAGATCCGGGCGTCATAAAATCGCGCGGCGTCACGGGCCGCGTTTCGATCGGACGCGGCCGCGTCCAATGATCGCGAAAGCTTTCTGGAATTTTTTCCGCCATTTCCACGCGCAGTTCTTGTTCGGTTTTCAAGCCTTCCGGACCTGGCACATCGGGCATGTCAAATTGATGTTCCAACCCGCCTTCATCGATTTGAAACGACACCGACATCGAAAAGATCGGACGGCCATGTTGAATGGCCACCACCCGGCGGGTGGTAAAACTTTTGCCATCGCGGATACGATCAACCTCATAGATGATCGGTGTCTTGGGATCGCCGGGACGCAAAAAATAAGCATGGAGCGAATGCGCCAAGCGGTCCTCCACGGTGCGACCGGCGGCCACCAGCGCCTGGCCGATGACTTGGCCACCAAAAACGCGTTGCCAGGAATCATTCGGGCTGATGCCGCGAAAGAGATTGACCTCAATGATTTCTAAATCCAACAGATCGACAAGTTGGGTGACATCGGTGGTGCCGCCATCGGCGCTTGTCTTTTTGTCTTTCGCAGCACTAGACATTGCTTGCCTCTCAGTTCGTCTCAGCTTTCACCTGCTTATAGCGGGCTCAAGCCTCACGTGCAAAAGCGTAATTATTGCGGACAAATGGTGTGAACCCAAACCTCCCGCTCACCCTCCAAAAACGTCATCCCGCTGCTTGACAAAAAGCTTCCTGCGGGATCCACGGAAAGTCGTGATTCAGATGGATACCGTGGTCAAGCCACGGTATGACATTGGGAGGGGGTGGAGAGTGCCCTTGTGATGTGCCAGCGTTTTTCTATTAGGCGTCAGCGCTGACCACACCACGCCGGATCTGATCAAGCTCAATCGATTCAAACAGGGCCTGGAAGTTTCCTTCGCCGAAACCTTCGTTGCCTTTGCGTTGAATGATCTCAAAGAAAATCGGGCCAATAACATTCTGAGTGAAAATTTGAAGGAGGAACCCGCCGCCTTGCGAGGGGCCGCCATCAATGAGGATGCGGCGCGCACGAAGTGCTTCAACGTCCTCACCGTGACCCGGCAGGCGTTCATCGATCTGATCGAAATAAGTATCAATAGTATCTTGCAGCTGAATTCCCCGATCGCGCAGAATATCGACCGTTTCAAAAATATCGCCGGTCGCGAGCGCGATGTGTTGGATGCCTTCGCCTTGATATTCTTGAATATATTCTTCGATTTGAGATTTATCGTCGGATGATTCATTTATCGGTATGCGGATTTTCCCGCATGGGCTGGTCATCGCCTTGCTCACAAGCCCGGTGACTTTTCCTTCAATATCGAAATAGCGAATTTCTCTGAAATTGAACACGTCTTCGTAGAAACCTGCCCATTTTTCCATATTGCCACGGCGCACATTGTGGGTCAGGTGATCAATGACCGAGAAATCAATGTTGGGAAGCGGCTTGGCATCTTTGATAGGCACAAAGTCGACATCATAGATCGATTGCTCGCCGTAGCGATCAACGAGATAAAGCCGCGATCCGCCAATGCCTTCAATGGCCGGAATGTTCAATTCCATCGGTCGGATGGGTTCTTCAACCGGTGTTGCACCCTGCTTCACCGCTTCCTCAAAAGCAAAAGCGGCATCTTTCACGCGGAAGGCCATGGCGCAGGCGCAAGGCCCATGCTCCTTGGCAAACTTTTGCGCAAAGCTATCAGGTTCAGCGTTGATGATAAAATTTACATCACCGACATTGTGGCGCGTGACGTCTTTCGAGCGATGGCGATGGGTTGCGGGAAAGCCCATGCGTTCAAACAAAGAGCGCAACATCTCTGGATCGGGTGCCGCATATTCAACAAACTCAAAACCATCCGTACCGAGTGGATTTTCAAAAAGGTCTGCCATTTTCTCGTCCTTCAATTTGAGCGGGCTCTCATTCCCGCTCCTACGTGTGAAAAGTTTTTAAAGCTTCTATGAGCACTTCATTTTCTTGTTCTGTTCCGATAGTAATGCGGATACCATTCAGACCCGGCATGCAGCGCGCCAAAATCCCTGCACTGCGCAAATGATCATCCAATGCTTGCACGCCTCCGGTATCGCTTGACCCTTCAAGAAACAGAAAATTCCCGGCGATACGGTCAGGCTGGGTAAACCCATTGGCGGCTGCAACAGAAATAAGCTCGGCCTGCCAGTGCCGTGTATGTTCGACGACTTTAGCGAGGTGAGCATTATCGCCCAGTGCTTCTAAAGCTGCCACTTGCGCCACAGAATTGACATTGAACGCACCGCGCAGAGCGTTAAGGGGCCGCAATAGACCGGGATGACCAAAGCCCCACCCGACCCTCAGGCCCGCCAATCCATAAGCCTTTGAAAAAGTGCGCGTTGTGATGCAGTTTGTTGGATGGGCTTTCACAAACTCAAGTCCATCCGCGTAGTCCAAGTCATCCATATATTCCGCATAAGCTGCATCAAGGACTAACAGGACATTGTCGGGGAGACCTTGGCGCAGTTGATCAAGCTCACTTGAGTCGAGCCAAACGCCTGTCGGGTTGTTGGGGTTGGCAAGAAAAACAATTGCCGTGTTGTCGGTTACTTGGGCGAGGAGATCTTCGACGCTAGGTTGAAACCCGATGACTGGTGCGATAACGGGCACGGCTCCCACAGCATGAGCGATGATTTCATAGAGTGGAAAACTTTGCGCAAAGAACAACACTTCTTGCCCCACGCCGACATAAGCGCGTGCCAAGTTCATCAGAACCTCTTCTGATCCATTGGCACATAACACCCAATTTGCTTCAGCCCCGCATCGTTCGGCCAATTGCCGCCGCAAGTCTTGCGAACCGCCATCGGGATAACGCATCAAACTTCGCGCAGCCTCTTGCGCGGCACAAATAGCCCGTGGGCTCGGCCCGAGCGCGGATTCATTCGAAGCGAGTTTGATCGTGCGATCGCAACCAGGGATCACCGATTGCCCCGGTTTGTACGGAGCAATGCGCCCGATCCATTCAAGCGCGGAAGGAGTATTTGGCTCGGACATTTAAGTCTGCTCTTTGAGGTGATCGATTCAGAGCAGACTATGGCATTGATTCTGGTGCAGATCTCGTCTATCTCTCCTATACAGGCGACTTTTTTGGCGTTTTACGCCATTTAGATACTATTTTTCGGTGGATTATTGCAATGTCGATTAATGAGGCGGAACGACGGATATTGATGGCCCTGCAAACCAATGGCCGCATATCCAATGTCGACTTGGCTGAGGAAGGCGGTTTATCGGAATCAGCGAGCCTGCGTCGTGTGCGTCAGTTGGAAGAGACCGGCCTGATCAAAGGCTATGGCGCCTTCCTCGATCAAAAAAAGGCCGGTTTCGATGTCGTCGCTTATATTCAAATCAATCTCGATCAACATTCTGAAACGGAAACCAAACGGTTTCTAAAAGCGGTGGAGGACGAACCGCGGATCATTGCTTGTTATGCTATGAGCGGCGCTTTCGACTATCTGGTAAAAGTCGTGACTTCAGACTTGGACGAATATGGCGATCTCGCCATGCGCAAGATTTTGAGATTTCCCGGCGTCAAAGATATTTCGTCGAGTTTTGTGCTCGATGAAGTGAAAAACACGCACGCGCTGCCCTTGTGAGTCAGATCTTAGATTGGGGTGAACACTATTCTTCCTGTCACACCGTGGCTTGACACAAGAAGCTATGGCGGTGTCCACGGAAGATTGCTACTCAGATGGATCCCGCGATCTAGTCCACTGCTGTCCGGTTTAGATTTGATGGACAAGTCGCATGGCTTGGATTCAACTGGTTTTGCAAAGAATCAACTGAATCGAGACTCCGATTGGAGACAAGCCATGCGCTATCAAACTACGGTTTTTGAAACGCTTTTGAA
>JAJCZM010000001.1 GCA_029262375.1 Deltaproteobacteria bacterium | reverse complement strand
CGCGACCTTGGGTTGGTCGCGTACCAAGAACAGCAGTTCGCCGCGTCCGGGCGGCAGCCAACGGCTAAACGGTTTACGCATGTAGATCCGGTATCCGGCCAGCTCGCGAAAGCTGACGACGTAGTCGTCGTGCACGACCCACCACCAGCTTTTTTTGTCGATGGATTGGCCGCGCCGGGCCTCTTTGTCGGTCGGCCAGGTCTGCATCCGTGCGGCGAAAATCCACGCATTGTATTCAAAGCCGCCATCGATCCAGATCGGCCGCACGCTTTTTCGCCCGAGCTGCTCCAGGCCGTCAAAGCGTGCGCGATTCCACGTCATGTAGTCGTGGGTGCCTGCGACAGCGTAGACGGCAATCATCGCCGCTGTTAGCCACACGGCCAGGTTTACGCGCTCGCCTCTGCACAGCACCGCGGTAAGCGCGATCGCGAACGGCAGCACCGCGATCAGGTAACGGTCGAAGTAGTAGTAGGTGTGCAGCAGGCTACCCACGAACAACGCGGTGGTGGCGAGCGCCAGAAAGCCGACGCTCGGCTCGCGCAGGCGCGTGAGCGCATTAGTCCATACCGATCCGAGCACGACGGCGGCCACGCACGAGGCGACCGTCAAAGGTACGAAAAGTGCGCGGCCGACGGCCCACGGTACCGCCAGCCCGAGAAACTGCGTGTCGCGCAATGCGATCGGGCCGAGGCCCAAGTCGAACATGACGTTGGGCAGGTAGAACATCAGCGCGTGTTCGCGCGCGTAAACGAAAAGCGCAGGGATCGCTATGACGGCGGTGAACAGCAGGGTGCGTAGTCGCTGTGCGCGGAAAATGCGTTGCATCGAGGCAGCGGCGAAGGGCATCAGCATCAGCGCGAGCGTTACAATGGCTCTGAAGCCGACGTTTAAGACGCTCACCATGTGCACGTCGCGTGCTTCGTTGATCTTGTTGTCCAAGCCTTGCGGGGCGAGTTCTTGGCCGTAGATCCACGCGAAGTAACCGGCCAGGGCGAGCGCCGGCAAAAGCCCGGCTGCGCAAGCGTTGGCCAGACGTCGGCCCGGCGTGAGCGTGCCGGCCGCGTGTCCGCTCGCGGGTGCAGGCTCGCGCCAAGGCTCGGTCGTTAGAGCGGCCGCGGCCGCAGCTGCACCGATGAATACGCCGTGCTGACGGATCAACACCGCGGCCGCGGCGAACACCGCGCCGATGAGTAGTTGGGGCCAACGTCCGCTGCGCAGGCCCCGCAGGTAGAACAAGCCGGCCCAGATGGCGGCCACAGCGAAGGGCACATCGGTCATGAAGGTGAAAGACAGATTCAAGACCAGCGGGTTCAGCGCGAAGAGGACCAGCGCTAAAGTTGCAAGCCGCCCGCGCACGCCGGCCTCGCGCAGCAGCAGGCTGAGTCCAATTGTGCCCAGCCAGGCCAGCACCAGCGTCGATGCCCTCAGAACATCGAACGAGAAGCCGAACAGTTTGCACAGGCCGGCGCCGTAAAGGGTTTGCAGAATCAGGCTCGCACCCGTCCACGGCAGAAACTCGATCTCGCCGTCGGCGAAGAGCCTTCTTGCCGAGTGGGCGTAGGACCAGTCGTCGCTAAGCGGAAAATCGCCGCTTGGGCCGATCAGCGCGATCACGGCGGCCCAGGCCAACGTGATGATCAGAATCGAGCGTCGGTTGCCGGTGTTGAGCACGTTTGCAGAGCTAGTTGTTGATGTAGCCGAGCGCGCGGAGTTTTTCTTCTTGGGCTGGGTCGAGGATCAGCTGTTGTCGCTCTGAGGCCGCTTCGGCTTTATCCATAACGGACGCAAACAGTTCCTCTTGCGCGTTCTTCATTCGGGCGCGATAACTGTCGAGTTTTTGTTTTAGGTCCTCAGCGGTCACTGCTGCGACAGGGTACAAATCTGCATCTTCTTCCGGGTCTGTTCCCAGGTCGAAGTACTCATATCGCATCGCTCCTCCGCGCCCATAGCGGGCCAGTTTGCGATTGGCGTAGCGGACGGAAAGTCCGGGTGGATAAAACGGTACGACTCTTCCTCCGCCGAGGGTCGCGATGGGACTCCACGATTCGGTGTAGTAATAGCGTCCGTCCAGTGCCGCGTCGTGTCCCAAACCTTCGGCTGCACTTAGCAGACTGCGGCCACGAGCTGGGTAGGCCGCGTCGATCTCGAGCAGTTCGAGGATCGTAGGCAGGAGGTCGATGTGGCCGACAACCTGACGATTACGACGGCCGGCATCAATGCCTGGCCCCGTCATAAGTAAGGGAACGTGCGTAACTTCTTGGTGGAGGTGCGCGCCGTGACCGTAGAACCCATGCTCCAGAAACGCTTCGCCGTGGTCCGATGTAAGGATGAACACGGTGCTGCTTGTCAGGCCGAGTCTGTCGAGCGTCTCGAACAGTCGTTTGAGCTCATCGTCGGTGTAGCGGATCTCCTGTTTGTAGGCGACCAAGTCGTGGTCCGTTGCCGGGGAATCTTTTGTTACTGCCTCATCGTGTGCCGTCTTGAATAGTGAACGGTACTGGTCGGGCGGAGAGAAAGGGTCGTGTACTTGGAAAGTGTGGAGGAATAAGAAGAAGTGTTTATCGTGGTGGTTCTCAAGCCATTCGATCGCGCGATCAAAGGTTACATCGACTTGGCCGACGGGCGCCATGATGTTCGGGCTCTTGTTTTCCGTATACGAATTCACTCCTCGTCCAAAACCGTGCCGAGCGCCGAGCCATCCGTCCTCGGTTACTGCCCCTGTTTCCATGTGCGCGTTGCGAATCATCTCGGGTAGCGTGACGATCCAAGCAGGAAGTGATTCAAGCCCGGTGGTCAGACCGTGTTCAGACGGCCGCATCCCGGTGAACATCGACATGTGCGAAGGGCTGGTCGAACTCGCGGCGGCCACGCACTCTTCGAACACCACACCGCCGCTTCCGAACCGCTCGGTCATAAACGGCGCCGTGTTTTCGTGATGGCCGTATAGCGGGAGCTTATCGGCACGGAGCGTATCGATTGACAAAAGGATGACGTTGGGCTTGCCGCGGCCCAGTTTCTTTCTTGTAAAAACGGTGGGATTGGCGACGACCGGAAATGCTATTCCACCTTCGGCCGCGGGGCGGTGCGTAGTTTTGAAAACGAAGCGACGATCCTGACCGGCGTAGGCTGCGAGATCGGTCTTTCGGTCGATCCATTGGTCGGGGGCGTCGGGCGCAACAGTTTGTTCAAAAAGCGCCTCGCAGCTTGTCCCGTTGCAGATCTCTACGCCGAATACGACGGGGCCTCGTCGGACGGACGGTTTCAACACACCGATCGCGAGGGCAAGGGTGGCCTGGGGAGGAATCGTGACTGCCGTGGTCTCGTATACAACAGTCTCCGTCCAATCGGCGCGGAAGCTGTCTACGTGGACATCGATTCGTTTCCCGGCGGCCTCTGACGGAAAGTCGAGGCGAAGTGTGATCGTGTCTTTGGTCTGGTCGGCGGTCAGAATGATCGGTGGAAGTTCTACCCAGGTGCTACCGATCTTGGCTTTAGGGAGAGTTAGTAGCCGCGCGGGGGGGCCGAGTTTGGGGGGGCGCTTGCCTGAAAACACCACGCCTGCCGTTTCTGAGATCTCGCGTCCTGTCTGATACAATGCAACCGCTCGCTGTGGCGCGGCGAGCACGAAGCGCGTATCGTCTGCGATCGATGCTGTCGGGAAAGCGGATGTGCCGAGGCCGCTGTTGGTGACGGTGCCGCCGCCCGGCAACGGGCCCATGCCGAAATCAATAGTTGAGGTTAGCCTGTATTCGGTATCGACAAAACGAATGGCGGGGTACTCGACGGCGCGCGAGGGCGGAGCAGCCAGTAGCCGACACCCCGATAGAACGCAGGACGCCCCGATGCCGAGTCCGAATATAACTGGTAGAACTTTAAGGGGGTTAAGCAGCATTTGTGTGCGGTCGGCGTCTCCGACGATCATAAGAACATGACTAGTAAATCGGGAATATTGGGTGCGGACCGCGTGTGCAAGTCGACCGGCCGTATCGAGGAGATTGACGTCCTTAAGGGGGTTGCGATTCTCTTCGTCTGCATGATTCACGCACAACCGTTAAGTGGCACCCTGGTTTTCGAACTGGTCGTGAACAGAGCGGTCCCGATCTTCCTGGTGCTGTTCGGTTTTACATCGGTTCTTTGGTGGGAGCGCAACTCGCATCGAGGCTGGGGCGCGACTTCGATCTTATGGCTGCGCTCGCGTTTGGTACGGCTGATGGTGCCGGTCTGGGCTGCGATGATGATTTTCTGGTGCCTGCAAGTCGCTTCCAGGAATCCGTTCCCCTTGGAGAACCCCGGAGCTGTGGCGCTCTCATTTCTCGGCTACATGCCGTTGGTCGGCACCGGCTGGTTCGTTACATTGATCTTAGAATTCGTGGCTCTTTTCCCGATCCTGATGGGCCTACGCAGGTTGATCGGCGCGGTCGCTTTGATGCTGGTCGGGGCTGCCGTGACCACACTTTGCACCGCTCATCCACTAGAGATTGTCGATGCAGTTCGCATGTTGCTGCGCGATTCGGCACCCGTCGATGTGTTCTTTTACTACTGGGTGTTCGCACCTGCTGTGTTGTGGCACGTCGCTGGAGGGATGCTCCTCGCGGGTTTGGGAGTGCCGTGGCGGAGCACGACGACTTCGCTGGCCGTAGCAGGTGCGTACGTTGTTGGCTTGTTGGTCTACCTGACGGCTTCTGACCCGTCCGCCTTGCGAAATGGAAGCACCAACTTCCTTGATTTGCCGCTAACGCTCCTGTGCCTGGCTGCCATCGCCGGGTTCATGCGAGGAGCCGGGCCTATTACCTCGCGGCTGCGTTGGTGCGGGCTCCATTCGTGGGGGATGTACCTTGGTCAGCTGCTGGTTCACAACCTCATAAGCATGAGCCGGTTGAGCCGATGGGCCGACGAGTACGGTGCGTTCTGGACACGCTGGGTCATGTTCGCGGCGCTTGCTGGCGGCGCTGTAGTCGCGGTGAAGATAGCCGAGTCCGTACGCGAAAGGTCGGGTTTAGCCCGTGTCGAAGCGAGGCTCCGGGGGACGTGAGCTTCAGCAACGGAGTCGAATCGGGAGGTGCGACGCTCAACTATCCGGCCGTTGATTGGCTGAAAGCGGTCGCTATCGTTGCTGTAATGTTTACTCATGCGGGGCCCGGCGTCTGGGACTCGCAGTTCTCGGCCGTTGATCGCTTGGTGCGCACGGTGTGGCTCCAGTTCCATGTGCCGACCTTCCTGTTCGTATCTGGCTTTCTCTACAACAAAGAGCGGCTGCTGAGAATCTCCGAGGTTCTCTCAAGATTGTTTCGAGTATTGCCTCCGTACCTCGTCGTAGTGGGGATGGCGATCGCGCTCGGGATCGCTCCGGTCAGTTTCAAGCAGTCGCTTCCGTTCAGGGTCGGCTTCGGTGCCGTATACGGAGTCCACTACTATGTTTTCGATCTGACGATAGCGGTTCTGGCTCTGCCTCTTCTGTCGCGCCTTACATACCGAATGTCTGCGCTCCTTTTCGGCGGACTCGTCGTCTACTTTTGTGGAGCCGCGGTCGATCCGGCACTCCGGCCGACGGTGTCAATCTTTTGGCTGCTCCGGTTCCCTCCGATCTTTTTTCTCTACTTCCTTTGTGGTTGGCTTACACGCTTCAGGCTTCCGGCTTTGGAGGCCGCGTATGCGAAAGCACCGGCTTTGTCTCTGGCTATCATTTCTACCGTATTCCTCGTGTCTCTATCCTCCCTCTATGCTGTGGAACTCTCCTGGCCAGCACACGTTCTGGTGCGAAGCACATATTCCCTGAGTGTGATCGCGCTCATCGCGGCAATCACTAGAGGTGCGCGACCGCCGGGGCTTGTCGTGTTCCTGAGTTCCGCTAGCTATACGATCTATCTCTACCATGTCGTATTCATCAATCTCCTAAAACCGGTCGTCTTGGATTTGAGCCCTCTACTGAGGATTGGCGCACTCCTAGCGGCTGGGCTGGTGGGATCGGTCATCGTGGCTGAATTTAGCCGTAGATTGCTAGGTCAAAAGGTGTCGCGTTATTTGGTTGGTTGTTGATTGGTGGTGACGTGTGTCAGTCTGTACGGCGTCGGCCGAAGCTTGTTCGCAGGAATGATCATGATACCCAACGCCAGGAGGCTTGATACTGTCCCTGGGGCCGGTCGCATGATCGAACACAAGGATGACGTCGGCTCACGGCCGCAGGCACGCCCCTGCGCTGGCAAATCGGAATAGGAAAGCGAAGGTAGCAACCACTGATGATACACACCTCTCTAAGAAACCCGATAGCTTCAGTTAGCACACTGATCATTCTCCTTGCGCTGGTATCTTGTTCAGAGCCGACGCAAGAGACTCCAAAGGGGGGCGACGGGGTGGCCGCTGATCTCGCGCAGGCCTCTCCCGCGGCGGCGCGTAAGGATATCGTAAACACCGAGAAGAAACTCTACTCGCAGTATAGAGAAGAACTCGTGATCCGGGACTTTTTCCAAGATCGACGGGACGGTTTCTTTCTTGATGTTGGGTGCGCCTTGCCGAGAGAGAAGAGTACGACTTACTATCTCGAGAAGCACTTGGGCTGGAAGGGCATCGGCGTTGACGCCGTAGCTGAGTATGCGACGACTTGGAAGAAGTACCGGCCGGATGCGACGTTCCTTAACTTTTTGGTTACCGACCACTCCGATACTGAGGATCAATTCTACCGCGCTGGATGGTGGGAGGTTTCGTCGGCCAAGAAGGAAATGGTGGACAAGACCGGTGGCCCCTACGAAGAGCGAACGGTGATGACGGCCACGATCGATCGCATTCTGGAAACGCAAAAAGTCGAGAAGCTCGACTTTTTGTCGATGGATATTGAGGGGGCTCAACTTGAAGCCCTTGCGGGCTTTAGCATCGAAAAGCATAAACCCGAGCTGGTCTGTATTGAAGCATACGCACCTGCGCGCCCTGAGATTCTCAAGTACTTTGTGTCTCACGGGTACGAGCGTCTCGACCAGTACCTCGAACACGACAAGGTAAACTGGTACTTCGCGCCGAAGCGTGGAAAGTAAGACGGCCGCGGCCGCAAACGAGCAGCCGCGCGTCATCGGCGCTTTAGGCGCCTTCGCCCTAGTTGCCGGTTCGATGATCGGAATCGGCATCTTCCTTTCACCTCCAATCGTTGCCGCTCATGTCGATTCCGTGGGCTTGTTCTTGGCCCTGTGGGCCTTCGGTGGCGTCACCGCACTTGCAGGTGCCGTTGCCTGCGCCGAGCTTGGCACGATGATGCCCTGGGCCGGCGGTGACTACGTGATTCAAAACGAGGCCTTCGGGCCTTCGGTCGCCTTCGCCAGCGGGTGGATTCTCTTTGGTGCGATCTTTAGCGGGTCGATCGCGGTGATGACAGTCGGTGTCTGTACCTATCAACTTCCGGTGTTGCTTGGTACCGACCTTTCGGTCGAGATGTTTTCGCTTCCGTGGAGCCACGCCGTTACGCGGGCCGAGTTCGCTGCGCTGTTGCTGGTGCCGGCTCTCACGATTCTAAACACGCTCGGTGCACAGCCGTCCGTCCGTACGCAGAGCGTACTGACAATCGCGCCAATCGCGGCGATGCTCGTGTTAGCAGCGGCGGCAATCGCTCGTGGTCGTGTTGGTTTACCCCTCCCAGACGCATCCCCGGTTGCGATCTCTGTGACGCGTCAGGGGTTGGCGACGGCATATATGGCCGTGTATTTCGCATACTCTGGTTGGATCAACGTAATCTACGTTGCAGGTGAGGTCGCGGAGCCGCAGCGCAACATCCCGCGCGCGCTTATATCCGGCACGATATGTATCACGGTTCTCTATTTGCTGTTGTGCTTCGGGTTTCTTCGGGTGCTTGGTATCGAGGGGTTGCTCGGCGTCGGGGAGGCTGGGACTGCGATAGCCGGGATCCTCGCCGGGGAACCGGGCAGATTGACTGCCACCGTGTTAATCGCCTCCGCTCTGCTCGCCAGCATAAACGCTACCGTCATGGGCGGGGCCCGCGTGGCATACGCAATGGGCGAGCGCGGTGCAGGTTGGCCTATTCTAGGCACGATCAATTCAAGGACCGGGGTCCCGAATCGCGCACTCTGGGCTCAAGCGGTAATCTCGTGCGGATTAATTCTCAGCGGACGTTTTGAGCAACTGTATTCCCTGGTCAGCCTCACGATGCTTATCACTGGGTCGCTAACCGTCGCATCATTGTTCGTACTCAGGGCGCGTAAGCCAGACGCCGACCGGCCGTACCGTGCGACAGCCTACCCATTGTTGCCCGGAATCTACCTGGTCTCCTCCGGGGTGGCGGTGGCGGTTATGCTTGAGGCGGCCCTTTCCGGTAAGTCTGGTGCCTGGTATCCGCTGGTAGGGTTGTTCGCGTTCGCGTTGCTTTGGGGTTCGCACAGTGCGCGCCGTTGGATGGGCCCGGGTTCTTAACGACTCGATGACACTGGGCAGTCGACGATCAGAGTTCTGACCGAGAATTGCAATCTAGTACGTGCTTTGGTCTCGTAGCAGGCGTGACTCCGCGCTACGAGTATCGAATCGGCGGTCGACGCCGCACCCACAGTATGCGTCCTAAGCGTTGTTTCGATGCGTCGCGAATCGCGGCGACGGTTGTCGTCCTGGCTGCGGTAGTTCAGGTTGTCGGCTGCCGCGGTGGTACGGCCCCTGAGCCTACTGCTCCAAAGGTGCTGGTCCTGGTCGTTGTCGACACCCTGCGGGCCGATGGACTCTCGGTCTACGGCGCGAAGACAGCGCCCCCGAACATTGATGCCCTCGCTTCTCAGGGGACAGTCTTCCGCAACGCACGTTCGTCTTTTCACCAGACCACAATGTCCATGGGTGCGATGTTCACCGGCCGCACCCCGAGTATCGAGTCCGGTACCGCGGCCGAAGCGGTCGCGTGGAACGGGTCCACGTGGTGTGGACTTGCGCGCTTCGCATCGGCGTCGGCGGCATCCGCGCCGGGGTCGGCAAAGTGTGTTCCGGACACCTTGCCCACCTTGGCACAGCGCCTGAGAGAGGCCGGCTACAAAACGATCGGTGTAGTCAGTAACGAGTTGCTGTTTCGCCCGGCCGGTTTCGACCGCGGTTTTGACCAGTGGCTGGAGATTGGGCGTGAATGGCTACGCGAAGGTGCTGGGGGGCAGCCGCAAGACGGCCTCTTGCCTGGGAGGGGTCGACCGGCGAAGGATGTGAATGAAGCTGCGCTAGCCGCTCTTCCTCAGAAAGCGGCAGACGAAAAACTTTTCTTGTATGTGCACTATCTGGATGTTCACGATTGGTTTCTTTCAGCTCGATCCTATAGCGCCGCTGTAGAGCGTTTTGATAGCGCTTTTGGCCGGTTGATGGCCGAACTCGACAAACGAGGGTTTTTGGATGATGCGGCGGTCGTGTTCACCTCCGACCACGGAGAGGCCCTCGGCGAGAGGCATGCGATAGAGCCCGGTAAACGCCACTTCGGCAATCCGTCCTTCACGCCCGTGCTTCACGTCCCACTGATTGTCAGACCCTCTGGACTGGTCGAGGACGTCGGGCTTATCCGAACGCAGGACATCTTCAGTTTGGTGAGAAAAATCGCTGGAGCCGGTGATGGAACCGGAGAACAACAGAACGGCCCACTCGCCAAGGATGAACTGTATCTCTCCGAGGTGTTCTACCAGACCCACAAGAAAGGTGACTGGAAAGCCATCCGGGCTCGTGGCAGCAAACGTGCGTGGTTGTTCAACCTGGCGACTGATCCGGGCGAAACGCGCGATGTTTCGCAAGAACACCCGGACAGGTTGCGCGCGCATCTCTCACGCATCGATGAACTTGCGACCGAGCTTTCCGTCACCGCGCCAATCGCGAGCGGTTTGCGTCGTGAGGACGAGAATCGATTACGCGCTCTCGGTTACCTGAATTAGTCTTCGGATACTCGTTTCTTTTCTGTGGCTTTTAGGGCTGCAGCTGCTCGAGCGGCTTTTTGGTCAGGATGATTGTGAAAGCGATTGCGCACCTCGGCTGGGATCGTTTTCCACTGCTCCTTGCCGTACGCGCGTAACCGTTCAAGGTTTTGCAGGATTCGGTCTTCACCGGGACGCAACACACCGTTTTCGCTGCGTTCTGAAATCTGTTGCAGACGTATATGTGCCCAGCCTGCTGCTCCGCTCAGGAAACTCTGCCGTTCTTCGAGAGGGAGTGATTGCGCGATCTCCTCTATCGCTGAGAGGTTGCCATCGCTCTCAAAGCGGAACTCCATACCCCAACCGACACCGTGAAGTGTTTTGTGGCGATAGTAGGGATCTTGGACGAGCCGCGCATCGGCAAGTGCACCGTTGATATTCGGCTCGTGCTTTCTGTGTAGCAGCAGCCCGCGGACCACGTAGCCCATGTCCGTTCTGATTCTACGGCCCTCGAACATAGGGTGGCTCGCAAACGTGAGGGTCGCTGTCGCCGAACCCAGTAGGGCGGCAACAGTCACGATAGCGACGCACGTACGCAGTGCGCCGCCGGCGACGATACCCGCCGACGCAGCTCCGGCCGCGGCAATCGATAAGATCACCGCGGGAGGCACTAACAGCCGGTAGGTGACGGCGTCTTCGACCGGTACGATCGTAAAACTTGAGCCGAGAAATACAGCCAGGAAGCAAACCGTATAACTGACAAAGACGATGCCGTCGTCGCGGCGTTCTGTCAGCAGCGCTGCGATCGCCCGTGCGCCCACGTACGCCAGCCCTATTGCGACCGGTATGACGTAAGCCCACTTTGCTAAAACCCCGAAGACCTCGGGCGAGTACAGGTTGCCGAAGGGAAGAACCAGCCCGTCAGGCCAATCGCGGGCGAGCAGGTTGGTGAGCTTTTCGCTTCGGGTCTGGTCGATCCACGGATCGATGGGGTTTCCGTATCCGAACACCTCGTAGACACGGCCGAGGCCGACGAAGCCGTGCGTAGCGTTGTACCAAAACCAAGGCAGCATTCCTGCTGCAGTTCCGGCGATTGCAGTCGCTAATTCGCGCAACGACGGCACGCCTCGCAGACACAGCCAGGTGAGTCCACAGGCGGCGATCGAGATACCGGTGGTGTAGCAAAACCAAAGGCCGAGCCCCGCGAACAACCCGAACACGGCCCAGGCACTGGGGGTACGCCACCCGCGCAGCATCGCGGTGAGTATCAAAATTTGCGCCAAACTGAACGCGATCGATTCACCGTGGCTGCCCATCGTGACCAACCCCCAATACGCGACCAGAGGCGGCCCGGCGATATAGGCGGCCGATGCGATGATCGCCGCCGTGCGATCGAAACAGCTGCGGCCGACTGCATAGACCAGCGAGAGCGTTACGCACGAGAAGGCTACCGCGCTCAGTTTCATCGCGAGCACGCTTTTCCCAAACACGCTGAACAGTGCCGTGGTCATCAAAATCATGACCAGCGAACCGCCTTGGTAGTGGTCGGCTTGGTAGTCCTGGATTGGGATCAGCGCTCCGGAGAGAATTTCTTGGGCGGCGATCCAGCGGTAGTTCTCTTCCCAGTACACCGCGCTGGACGGGTGGAGCGCCAGCCAAAGCAGCCGCGTGAGGACAAAGACGGCCAGAAGTGCGCCGACCGCTCCCACGTCGGAACCGTTCATACGAGGGAACGGGCTCTGAGCTGGGCTTGGGTTGGTGTGGAGGTTCATCGCGGCGGCGGGTCCCGACAAGGAAGTGCAAGCATAGCCTGCCACGGGACGCGCTTCCATAACCCGATCGGATGGGCTGGGTGCGATCTTCGCGTCGATCGGCTACAGTCATCCGTTCAGATGAGTCTTGCTCCTCAACCCGCAGTCGAGGTCGACTGTGCAATTTGTCATCGCCACGACGTGCAGCCGCAGTTTCCCGACGCAGCGGGGCCCGCTGCGCGTTGGCCGTTGGTTTGTTGCAGCCACTGTGGGTTGGTTTACCAAGCCCAGGCGCGCGACGAGGATCAGCTCGACGAGGCGCAGGAAGAGGCCTACGGCGAGCCGACCAAGCGTTTTATGCCCGTCGTCGAGTGGGGCGTTCGCTTGTTTCGCTCGGCACGTGTGCGTATGGCGACGAAGCTCATGCCGCGCGGCGGTGCGGTCTTGGATGTCGGCTGCGGACGCGGGCTGTTTCTACGCATGTTGCGTGAGCGTGGCTATGACGTTCGCGGTACCGAGCTGTCTGCGGCAACGGCGGCGAATTCTTACGCCGATGTCCCCGTGGATGTCGGTGACCTAACGCCGGGCAGATACGCGGATGCGGGTTTTGACCTGATCAGCATCTGGCACGTTCTCGAACACACCCGACACCCCGACGAAACGTTGCGCTCTGCTTTTGCTGCGCTCAAACCGGGTGGTGCTTTGATGCTCGCGGTACCGAACTTTGCGTCGGTTCAGGCGCAGCTCTCCGGTGAGCAGTGGTTTCATCTCGACCTACCCAGACATATCTTTCAGTTCGCACCGCAGACTCTCCGACGGTTACTGGTGGATGCAGGTTTTACAATTGAACGTTTAAGCACCGGGCAGTGGGAGATGGATCCGTTCGGGCTGGTTCAAAGCGCGATGAACCGTGTGGGTTTTCGTCACAACAGGTTGTACGACTGCCTGCGCAATAACCCCGCTGTGCATCGCGACCTCTCGACCGCCAGCCGTGCCGGACTCGTTGCGCTCTTTCCCGTGTTGATGGCACTTGCGATCCCGTTAAGCGCAGTGCTGCGACTGAGTGGCCGCGCCGGAACCATCATCTGCGTTGCGCGCAAAGCGGCTTAGTCCCAAGCTCACGCTCGACTCAACCGGCGACCGGCAGGAAACCGCTTGGAAGTCAGCATGTGTGACGCCGCCAGGCGGTATTCGAGGGCCGTACGCAAACAACCCAATCCGTAGATCACACTGCGCTGAAAGTTGATCGACGAGGCGTCGGTCGCATAGCGGGTAGGGCAACTGACCTCACCGATGGTGAAGCCGTGCCACAGCACCTGGGCCAGCATTTGGTTATCGAAGACGAAGTCGTCGGAGTTTGCTTCGAGCGGCAGCGTTTCGAGGATCTCGCGAGAAAAAGCCCGATAGCCGGAGTGAAACTCGGAGAGTTTTGAAGCCAAGATGATGTTTTCCGCCAAAGTCAGAAAACGATTGGCTACGTAACGCCACAGAGGCATGCCGCCGCCGCGAGCGTGTCCTCCGATGATTCGTGACCCCAGCACGCAGGGGTGTACGCCGTTTGCTATCAACGAAACCATCGCGGGGATGAGCTTCGGTGTGTACTGGTAGTCGGGGTGGACCATGACGACGACATCGGCGCCTTCTTCCAGCGCCAACCTGTAGCAACTTTTTTGGTTTCCACCGTAGCCACGGTTGCGCGGGTGTTTGTGTACACGGACGTTCGGGAGTGTTGCGGCGAGTTGGGCCGTCGCATCGGAACTCGCGTCGTCTACGACGATGACAGTATCGACGACTCCTTGCGCCATTACCTCGTCGTAAGTCTTTTGGAGCGTGTCGGCCGCGTTGTACGCAGGCATCACAACGATGACTTTTTTGTTCTTATACATCTACGGTCTATTCCGTGTATCCGAGTGAGCGCAGGCGTTCGCCGATTGCCGGATCTACGCGTCCGGCCGCTTCCGGATTGGCGGGCGCTTTGAATCCAGCCAGCGCGGCTCTGAGTTCTGTGTCCAGCTCGGGCGGTACATCGCCAGTCTCGCGTTTCCGTGTCTCGCCCGGGTCTTCACCCAGGTTATAAAATTCGGTCGAACCGCTGCTGCTCTTGATTACCTTCCACGGCCAACGCACGGCTGCAACGAGATCACGGTTGACGCTCTCGCCGATCCGATTGATCGAAAACCGATCGCGAAACCACTCGGCGACAACGATCGAGCGCTTTCCGATCTCTTGCGCCTCGCTCGATTCGGGCAGCCGGATGCCGGTAATCCCGGCGACGATAGCTGCGATGTCTACGACAGAGACGGGCTCGGTCGTTTTGCGGCCGCCGTCGCGGCCACCCGGGAAGCGCACCACCAGCGGCACTCGCATCAACGGTTCGTAGAGCCAACGTCCGTGCCCAGTCTGGCCGTGCTCGCCGAAGAGTTCGCCGTGGTCGCCCACCAAGATGACTAAGGCATCCCGGTAGCGGCCTTTGGCCCGCAGCGCGTCGAGAAAACGCCCAATATGGTAGTCCATGAAACGGATCTCGCCGTCGTACACTTCGGGGATCTTCCAGGCGCCGTAGGGATAGAAGCCGACGCCGCCATCTTCAGACACCGGAGGCGCCGTACGCGGCGGCGTTTCTCCCGGCGTCAGTTCAGCCCCACCACGCGCGAGCTCTACGAAACGTAGAGGCGGAGCATAGGGAAAGTGTGGGTCGAAGTAGTTGATCAGCACGTGCAGCGGGCGCCCCGGTTCGACTGTATCGAGCCATTCGATTGCGCGATCGCTGAGTTCCGCTGCTGAGCGCCCGGCGAACTCACCGACGTCGGCGTCAATGGTGTTGTAGCCTTGCATGAGACCGAACGGCGGCGCCAACCATGGGCCGCCGGCAAAAGCCGCCGTGTTGTATCCGCGGGCGCTTAGCAGCTCGGCCAGTGTCGTCTCGGCATCCGAGAGTTTACTAGTGACGACTTCCGCAAACATCTCACCGGCGACGGCTTGGCCCAGGTTTACGTCTCCGCCGTCCAGGCTGTTGTGTGCGCCGTGACTGGTCGGATGTTTGCCGGTCAGCATCGATGCGTGTGCAGGAAGCGTCCACGATGAGGTTGACCACGCGCGTTCAAAGACGACTGATTCTGCGGCGAACGCGTCGATCTGCGGCGAGACCGGATGCTCATAGCCGTAGACGCCGAGACGGTCGGCGCGGGTGGTGTCGAGGGTGATCAAGATGACGTCCGGCGGAGGAGCGGTCGTGCAACCCATCTGCGCGACCAAGATGCAGGCAAATGCACAGGCGAGTCGTTGCGGTGTCATCAGTGCGACCGATACTTTCGCGCATCTGTGATGGATGCAAAGCTCAGTCGACCTGACTCCCTCGGTGCGGAGACCCCCCCGGGCAAGCCGCTGCGGTCAGGATGGGATCCACAGCAACACCCGCAATAGTTCTTAGTTACGACCCCCGACCCCATGAGGTGTTGCTACCACCGGCTCCCGACCACCTTCCGGATCAATGCGCCCCGTCCCACAAACCGCTATCATGTGCGCAATGCTTAAACCGGCGAATCCTGCGGCCGCCGCCTCAGCCATGAGTGCTGCTGCGCCCGGACCCGGCGCGGCCTTTTTCTGCGCCACACTTGTCGCCGCGGCACTGTTTGGCGGCCCCGGCTGCAAAGGCCCCGACGCCGACGTCTCGCGCCCGCTTGCCGGCAAGCGCGGTTACATTCAGGCAAGCAACCGTGCCGGCGCCACTTCGCGTCCGACCTTCAGGATCGTGTCTTCGTCCGACCGCACACGCGAATTACCACTGGGGGCTTTGCGCAAGGGCGTGGTGCGGCTGCATTTGGCGATGGATCCGCCCGGCGCAGGATTCGGTGTCGCCGAGGTCCGGCTCCAGGGTAAGGGAGTCC
Source organism: Deltaproteobacteria bacterium (assembly GCA_029262375.1). GTDB lineage: Bacteria > Desulfobacterota > Binatia > UBA1149 > SPBQ01 > JAJCZM01. Next base: position 7,085 of record JAJCZM010000001.1, on the reverse strand, counting down.
TCGCGCGCCTGCTCGGCGACAAGCCGAGTGTGTGTCGGCAGAACTGGACGGCCGAGGGTGAGGTCGGCTGGCGGGAGTGCACACTCGAGGTTGCGCGCGATTACCCAAACGCCGAGGTCAGCGTGCGTTTTGAGGGCTCCGAGGACGCCGAGTTGCTGATGTCGGCGCCGGTTCACGTCAAAGAAACGCCGAGCGAGCGTCCTTCCGTTTTCGTGATTGTCATCGGCGGCGCCCGTCGCGACGCGTTCCTGACCTATAACCCCGCTATGCCCGTCGGTGACTCACTCGACCGGCTCGCCCGCGACGGCGTGGTGTTGCAGAATCTGCGCGGCTCCTCGTCGTGGACACGTACGAGTGTCGCGAGCCTACTGACGGGGACGCGGCCTTCGACGCACGGGGTGCTCGATCGTCTTGACGTTCTTGACCCGGCGCTTCCGAGCCTGCAGAGCTCGTTGCAACGTGCGGGCTATCTCACCGGGGCGTGGTCGGCGACGCCTAACGTGTTGCCCGACTGGGGTTTCGGCGAGGGCTTCGATGAGTTCCTCGACGCGGGTATCCACGAGTGGGCCGAGGAGAAGTCCGACTCCTCCGAAATCTTTGCGTTGGTGAAAAGCGCCGTGGCTCGCAACCGTACTGCCGCTTCTCGCAAGAGCGAGAGCAGCGATTTCGAGAACGAGGCAGCCGCGAGCGGCGAAGCCATCCCCGCGTTTTACTACATCCATCTGGCCGACGGTTATGCGCCCTATGCCCCGCCGCTCGTGGATCTGCGTTTCGTCTCAGCCAGTGAAGCACTGGTCGAGTCTTTCCCGGTCCGCGTCTCGAGCATGGAAGTCGCCGAGGTGTGGTTTAAGTACCAGCGCTACATCGCCGAGCTTCGCGACACCGACCGTCAACTGGGCCGCTTTTTTGATTATCTGCGTACACAGGGTCTTTACGATAACTCGATCATCTTCGTGACCAGCGATCACGGTGAAGAGTTTCTCGATCACGCAGCGATAGGTCACGGCCAGGGTCTCTATGATTCGGTGCTGCGCGTGCCCGGCGTTCTCAAACTGCCGGGCAACCGTTTCGCGGGTAGCGAGATCGCCGACGAAGTTTCGATGGCCGACGTCGCGCCGACGATTCAGCGGCTGCTCGGACTCAATATCGCACCGGTGGTTGAGGGCCGCGATTTCCTTGATTTCAACTCGAGCGCGGTTGCGCAAACCGCGCAGCTCGATCTCGATGGTAAGCGGCTTGCCGCTATCAGCCACGGCGGTTGGAAGCTGGTGGTTGATTATGCCGCCGGTAGCCAACAGCTTTTCGATCTGGCCGCCGATCCAGGCGAAAGCAACGATTTGGCAGAGCAGAATAAAGACCAAGCATCGCGGCTCCGTGCGTTACTCGAGACCGAGAACGCGCAACGCGCCCCGGGTTGGCATCTGCGCGTGTGCGGGTGTGCCGAGGCTGCGTCGCTGCGCGTGCGTATTCGTACCACCAGCGCGCTCATCAACGGCGTGATGCTCGAGGCTGACGACCAGCTGCTCAATCACGGCGGCAACAGCGGCTTTGAATTGATCAGTGAGTTGACGCCGGTGATCGCCGACGAAGACTTCGGCAGTCATAGGGTCGCGCTGACAGAACCCGACCAAGACGAGTTGTTGATCGCCGCCATGAGCGCCGATCCCGTTGGCGACACTGCGGTTGCCATCTCGGCGGCAGAAGGCGAAGCTTTGCACTACGCGTTTGCCAACGGTGCGGTCGCCGGCCACAAAGGCTGGTTGACGCTGACCGCTGCGATATCGGAGGCCGAACTGGCGCCGGGCAACTTGGTGCAGTGCCCGGCCTACCAACCCGCGGCCACTGAAGCATCCCAGCCTCCAGCCTGCCTGCCGCACCTGCGTATCTGGAGCGTGGCACGCGCGCCGCGTCTGCCGGCTGCGGTCGTCGAGGCGTCGGTAGCCGAGCGGCTAGAGTCATCGGAATACGATTGGTAGGCTTCGGCCAGTGTTAGCTTCGGGCGGAATCTGGGCGCGTTTGCTTCCCGAGTGTTCTTTCGAAGAGGTCTCGCCGTCGCCGTCCGGCGCCGGGGTCGATGCCGGAGATCCGGTCGCCGCGCAACGCGCCGCTCTGTGCGCCGGCGGTTTCGCGCAGTTTCTCGCCGAGGCAGCCGCGGACACCGATGCGGCCAAGACCAGTGAGCCCCGGCCTGTAACGATTGTTGTCAACGATGCACATCGTTTTACCGACACGGGTTCATTTCTCGATGCGGTGTTCGCTGAGGTAGACGCGTCTGGGTCGCACTCCGGCGCGGTGCCGAGGCGTTTTCGTCTACTGTTTGCCGCCGGTAGTCACCGCTCGGACGCGCACGAGCGCGACGCGCATGAGCGACGAATTCTCGGGGTGCATCGCGGCCGTTTCGATCAGGTAGCCTGGCACGACGCCTACGACCCGGAAAACCTCGGCGAGCTCGCTTCATTCGGTTTGCACCGCTGGCTGTGCGCGGGCGGTGCGATTCTAGGCTGCGGCAGCGTCGAGCCCCATTACTTTGCCGGAGCCACCGGCGCGCACAAGACACTGACGGTCGGCGTGATGTCGATGGCGAGCCTCACGGAGAACCACAAAGGTGCACTCTCACCCAACGCGGGCGGGCTGCGCCTGGACGGCAACCCGATTCACCAAGGCGTGTGCCGCGCGTTGCAGGCAATCGAGGCATCCGGCGCACGCTTGTTCGCGCTCAATCAGGTTGTGGTAGACGGACGCATAACCGATTGCGCGGCAGGGAGTCCGCTCGCAGCGCTCGAAGCATTGTTCCCCGCGGTACGGCGCGCTTTTGCTGTAGGCAGGTCGGCGCCGGCCGATCTCGTTGTTGCCCGCGTCGCCGCGCCGCTCGACCGCGACTTTTATCAGGCCGACAAGGGCATCAAGAACACCGAAGCCGGCGTGCGCGACGGCGGCGTGATGATTCTCCATGCTGCCTGCACGCACGGCATCGGCATCGATCACTTCGTCGAGTTGTTGCGCGCCGCGCCTACGCACGCGCGTGCCTGCGAGATCGTCGATCAGCGCGGCTACCGGCTCGGCGATCACAAAGCGGTAAAGCTTCGCTACCTGACCGAGGTTCGCGGTGTACGCTTGGCGGTAGTAAGCCCGGCGTTGGATCCCGCCCTCGGCGCGGTGATCGGCGCACGGGTGTTTGCCGAGCCCGAGGACGCCGCGGTGTGGGCGCGCGCAGCGCTTGTCGGATCGGGTGGCACAGAGATTGGAAGCGGGTCGTTGCGCGGCCTGATTGTAAACGACGCCGGCAACCTTACCTTGGAGTTTCATGGCTGATCCTCCGACTCATCGCATCCGTGCGCGGGTGCCGAAAACCACCGCAGGTGACTTCCGCCGGCTGAACGACGCTGATGAAATCGCGCCGTTCTTGACCGATGCCGCCAACTATCCCGGCGGCGAAACGCCGCAGGTCTGCTTTCCCGAGAACGAAGCCGACGTCGCGGCGATTCTCGCCGAGGGCCGTCCGGTGCTCGTCGCCGGCGCGCAAAGCTCGCTGACCGGCGGTGCAACGCCGCGCGGCGAGACGCTGATATCAACCGCGAAAATGGCGGCGATCGGGCTGGTCGAGATAACCCCCGAGGGTGCAACGGTGACGGTCGGTCCCGGAGTGGTCTTGCGCGAACTCATAGAGGTGCTGCGCGGCGAAGACCTCTACTATCCGCCGGTGCCGACCTACGACGGTGCGACCGTCGGCGGTACCGTTGCGACCAACGCAGCCGGTGCTGCGACCTTCAAATACGGCACCACGCGTGACTGGGTCGAAGCGATCACCGTGGTACTTGCCGCCGGTGATGTGATCGATCTGCGCCGCGGTGAGGCCTTCGCCCACCACCAGCACTTTTTCGAGATCGAGCGAGCAGGGGCCCGCGCAGGCGAAATTCTCCGTGTCGAGTTGCCTAAGATCGAGATGCCGAATGTCCCCAAGACCTCAGCCGGGTACTTCTCGCAACCCGGCATGGACTTAATCGACCTGTTTATCGGCAGCGAGGGAACCCTGGGCGTAGTCACCGAGGTAACGCTGCGTTTGGTGTCGCCGATTCCGCAGTGGTTTGTGGTGCTGGTCCCGGTTTACGACGAAGGCGAGGCGCTGAGCCTGACCGAAGAGTTGCGCAAAGCGGCGGTCGGCGGTTGCGAAAGCGTGGGCGCCGTTGATATCGCGGCGATCGAGTACCTGGATGCGCGTTCGCTCGAACTGGTGTGCGAAGAAGGCGCCGATACCCGCCTCGGCCTCGCGATTGCGCAAGGCAGCGGTGCGGCGATCCTCCTACAGCTGGAACTGGATGCGTCGATGACGCTCGAACAAGCCTTCGACGAGATCGCTGAACTCGAAGACGAGACCATCGACACGCCGTTGTTACGCCTCTGCCGCATCCTCGAACAGCGCGACTTATTTGAGTCGGCGCTGGCTGCGCTGCCCGGCGAGGACGCCAAGCGCGCGGCCTTGTTCGCGCTTCGTGAGGCCGTGCCCGAAGCCGTCAACGCGCGTATTGGCAAGTTTAGCCGTGAGGTTGATCCCACGATCTCGAAGGCTGCGGCCGACGTCATCGTCCCGTTCGCGCGCTTGGCCGAGTCGTTGTCGGCCTACCGCACGATTGCCGAGAAGGCCGGCCTAGACGTAGCGATCTGGGGGCACATATCCGACGGCAACCTCCACCCCAATTTTCTGCCGACTAACGCCGATGAGATGGCACGCGCCCACGAAGCGTTGCGCGAGATCGGCCGCGCCGCCATACGCCTGAACGGCTCGCCGATGTCCGAACACGGGGTCGGCCGCAACGAAGCGAAGAAACAGCTGTTGCCGGCGCTGTACGGTCGCGAGGGTGTCGATGCGATGCGCGAGGTGAAACGGGTGCTCGACCCGGCAGGAATTCTCGCACCGGGAGTGCTTTTTTGAGGCCAGTCCGTCGTCTCGGTGGTTAGGGGTTCACGTAGCCGAGCGCTTTGAGCTTCTCGAGCCGTTCCGGGTCGGGCTCGTTTTCCAGAGTGTAGGACTTTTCGTTCGCGCGCGTGCGCGCGTTCTTGACCAGATCGGCCTGGTAGGTCTCCGCGGATGCGAAGTAGCCATCGAGCAAAGACTGCAACCGTGCGGCTTCGTTCGGGTAGGCGACGTTGTAAAGGTTTGAACTCTCGGCCGGATCGAGTTCGAGGTTGAACATCTCGTAGCGGTAGCTTTTCTCGGTACGAATCCTGATCATTCGCAAGGGATACTCGGTGACCGCGAAAGTTGGCGGCAGCCAATCCTCATCACGCCGGAATTCAGATGTAACCGCCCACGGCGTGTGTGCCTCGTGAAAGATCGGCACCGCGTTGAGCGCTGTGCCGTCGCGTAGGTGTGCGAGGACCGAGCGTCCCATGGTGCTGTCGGGCACTTCGATGCCGAGCAACTCGAGTAGGGTCGGCATAACGTCGATCAGCGCCATCGGCCCTTGGCGGCGCACTCCTTCAGGCAAACGTCCCTTTGCGCGTATGAGCATCGGCACCCCGACGATCTCTTCGTGGAGTTGCGATCCGTGTCCGTGACGACCGTGGTCGCCGAACTCTTCGCCGTGATCCGATGTGATAATCAGGATGGTGTCACGCGGCGGAGAGAGCCGGTCGATTTCGGCGATCAGTGCAGCCGTACGGTCGTCGGTATAGCGGATCTCGCGGTCGTAATCATCGCGCTGACGTTCGATTTTCGGTGCGCCCACGCGCGTCGGGAACAGCGATTGGTAACTCTGCGGCGGGTCGTAGGGGAAGTGCACCTCGTAGGTGTGCAAAAAGAGGAAGAACGGACCGTGTGGGCGGGTGCGTAGCCACGCAAGCCCGCGTTCGAAGGTTTGTTCGATCTCTCCACCGGCGGGATCGGCGTGGGGGCCTCCCTTTGTCTCGCAATAAGCGTCGAAGCCGCGAGGGAACCCCTGGCGCGGCATCAACGTTGCGTTCTCTGTCATCGCCGCTGTGCGATACCCTCGGGCACGCAACGATTCGGCAAGCGTCACCAGGGCGTCGGTCTGAATGAAACGTGGATCGCCGACAAGCGCTGCAGTGGGATTCATTCCGGTCAGCATCGCGGTGTGTCCGAGGATAGTATCCGCACCCGCCGAGTATGCGTGCTCGACGACGGCTCCCTCCGACGTGAAACATCGGTCTAGTGCCGGGCTTGTGTCACGGCCGTAGCCGTAGATTCCGAGATGATCTGCGCGTAGCGTATCCAACGAGATGAGAACCACGTTAGGGCGTGCCTGTTTGGTGGCCGGTACGGTGATGACAGGTTCCGCGAAGAACGCGCGGGTCCGGGGGTTCGTGGCACGGGTCTCAAAAATTAACTGGGCGGTTCCTTCGACCCTCGGTAGATCCACCGCAGCACGGACCCAAGCGGTGTTGTCATTCGGCGGAACCTCTAGCACGTCTTCGAAAATCCCGTGAACTCCTCCATCCTCGGTAACCAGGTCAACCTTGAACGAAGTACTAGCAGTGTCGGTGCCGATGTTTAGTGAGCCGAACTCGAACTTGAGCACGGCGTTTTCGGGTATCGCGATCGGCGCACGGATCTGAGTCGTATCGGGTGCGACCGGCGGCGTATCTGCCGCACCGCTGGTCGCCACCGGCCGCAGAACTACTCGGTAGTCGTCGTCGAATTCTACGCGCGGGTAGTGGGCGGTAGACAACGGACGTGCGGCGAGGGGGCCGTAAAGCACGTCGCTGATGCGGGTATCGACACTGCGGCCGTAGTCTCGGGTGCAGCCGGGGGCACCCAAGCCGGTGCTTGCGACGACGACGATGCTGAGCATCACGCGCGTCAAAGTGATTTTAAGGATTCTCAAACTGAGAGCTTAGTTGATGTAACCAAGTGCGCGCAAGCGCTCGCGTTGGCGCTCGTTTAGCTCGACGCTACGTTGGTCGGCCGCGAAGCGTTCGGCCGCGCGTTGCGCCTCTGCGAGTGCCTGCTCGCCTTCGTGGCGAAGCAGGTTGGCATCGGCTTGATGGGTCGATGCGACGCTTTTCAGCTCTAGGGGGTCGCTTTGCAGGTCATAAAGCGCGGCGGTCCCGGTGTTGCTGTCCCAAAC